>JBBRAD010000007.1:0-175075 GCA_038207175.1 Chitinophagales bacterium | reverse complement strand
TTGATTTTTGTTTTTTACAAAGAGGTAACGCCGCTGGGGTAATTGTATTATGCTCATTAAAAAATTATCATGTCTCCCGCATTGGATTTATCGCAAGATTGATTTTTGTTTTTACAAAGAGGTTACGCCGCTGGCGTAATTAATTACCATTGCTTAATAGAATTAATTTCAGTACAAGAGTGCGACGCAACGAAAGTATCATAGCAGTGCCGCAGCCTGGTACATAAAAACTCACTACTCAATATTCACTACTCCGTCTTCAATGCCTTTACAGGATTTGCAACTGCAGCACGCAATGTGTGGAATGTAACCGTGAGCAAAGTTATCACCAACACGGTAATTGCTGAAAGCAGGAATGGCATTGCGTTTAAGCCGGTATTGTATGGAAATATTTTTAACCAGTTGCTCATAAAATACCACGCAACAGGAAATGCTATAAGGCATGATAGCCCAACCAATGCCACAAAGTTTCTTGTAATGAGTGGAACAAGCTGCGAAACATTTGCACCCATTACTTTGCGTATGCTGATCTCTTTTTGTCTTTGTTGTGTTGTGAATGCAATAAGACCCAACAGACCAAGGCAGGTTATGAGAATAGTAAGCACAGAGAATGCTGTAAATATTTTACCACGCTTCTGATCTGCCGCATACTGAGAATTAAAATCCTGGTCTAAAAATGTGTATGCAAAAGGCAGGTCCGGAAAATATTTGTTCCATGTTTTTTCAACAGATGTAATACCCGCTTCAATATTTTTTGCATCAAGCTTTAACTCGATAACATTATTGGTTGGCCTGTAAAGAAACATTAGCGGCGTAATAGGATTGTATAATGACTTCTGGTTAAAATCGTGTACTACGCCGATCACTTCAAGATAGAAGCCTGATGTGTCTCCTGCAAATTTTATTTTCTTGCCAATAGCATTATCGCCCCATCCATATTCCTTTGCCATGTCTTCATTTACAATAACACTGCGCAATGTATCTGGCAAACCTGAAAAATTTCTTCCTTTCACTATTTTTATTCCAAGTGTTTTAAAGAAATCTTCATCCGCACCAAAATAAACATCAACACCTTTATCTGTGAAGCCATTCTTTGTTTCAATAGAAAAAAGATTGAAAGGAATACCACCACCCGGCACACCCTGTGCAGTACTTACAGAAAGTACATGCGGGTTATTACGTACTTCATCTTTAAAGGAACGAATATTACTGCTTAGATCTTTATTTGAATTAGCTGCTACAGTAAGCACCTGGTCTTTATTAAATCCAAGATCTTTGTTACGCAGGTAATTCATTTGTCCATACACTACCCAGGTACAAATCAGCATGATCATTGAAATAGAGAACTGCACAACAACCAATGCACGCCTTAACGTAACGTTGCTCGAACTTTTGGAAAGACTTCCTTTCAATACATGCACAGGATTGAACTTCGACAAATAGAATGCAGGATAACTTCCACCCACAATGCCTATAAAAAAAACCACGCCCAATAATATGAATAACATACCAGGCTGAAACAATGCAGTAAATGAAATGGATTTACCTGCGAGGGTGTTGAATGTTGGTAAAAACAATGCGATTAATCCAATACTTACCAGCAATGCAAACAACGCTGTTAATATTGATTCAATAAGAAACTGCATTACCAGTTGCCGCTTGTTTGAACCTGTTACTTTTCTTATACCAATTTCTTTTGCTCTTCTTGCAGAACGTGCAGTAGTAAGGTTCATGTAGTTGATGCATGCTATCAGCAACATAAAAAATGCAACTGCAGAAAAGATGTAGATATAAGACATGCTGCCCAGGTCTTCAGGCTCATTCGTCATATCCGAATGCAGGTGAATAGATGTAATGGGTTGTACACCAAAACGCATCTTTATATTGAACTGAGAAAAAATTGGCGCAAGATATTTATCATACACGGGTGCCAGCTTCTTTTGAAATGCGGCAACATTTGTATTTGGTTTCAGCAACACATACGTATAGAAACCAAAACCGCCCCAGTTGTTTGCAAAGTCAGCAGGCAAAGAACTTCTTGAAATAAGCGCATTGAAAATTAAGTGCGAGTTTTTAGGTACATCTTTTATAACGGCAGTTACTTTATATACATCACCGCTTGCATTCGCCAGTGTCTTGCCAACATAACTTGTGTTGTTGCCAAAATATTTTACGGCTAATGATTGTGTTAGCACCAGTGAGTTTGGTGCAAACAATGCAGTCTGCGGGTTGCCTTCAATAAACTTATGTGTAAACACCCTGAACATATTACTGTCTGCATAAAAAACTTTCTCCTCATAAAAACGCTGGTTACCATTCTTGAGCATCGTTTTACCATTGCTCCACAGGCGCACTGCTTCTTCCACTTCAGGGTAATCTTTGCTCAGTGCCTGTGCCATAGGAAACGGAGTGATGGCCCATTTCATCGTGTCTTTTTCCGGCTCCTTCACATAAGCGTCTATGCGGCATATCCTGTCAGCCTTTTCATTGTACCTGTCATAGCTCAGTTCATCTTTTATATAAAAGATAAGAAACACACTAAAAGTAATACCAATGGTAAGACCAAGAATATTCAGCAGGCTATACCATTTATCTCTTTTGAAGTTGCGCAGTGCTACACGCAGAAGGTTTTTAAACATACAATTGATTTCAGTGCTGTCAAATTAACGAATTATTTCGTAGATGAATCAATCGTATAAGATTTTAGGAAACATTTTTGTTAAGCGGTTTGCATACTGGTTAAAAGGTGAGGGATAATTTTTATGTACCCGGCTATATTAGTGCTATCAGGCTGTGGTTGCGTCGCACACTTGTACGTTCTTTTTTTTATTCAGCTAAAGCAGCATACGGATCAAACAAATCTCAATTATTAATTATCACTAACTTTCGTCCTGTTTTAGCCAAAGCTTCAAACCAATCTTAAAATGAAAATCATTATTACTTTTCTTTTCGCAATTTCCATATCGGTTAGTGTATGTTTTGCGCAGGTAAAAAATTATTATATCAGCCCAGACAGTACTTACCCGGGAATTGAAAAAATACATAGCGGTCATTTTGTTACCGTTGATATGAGTAATACTTCCGGGAAAAAATTGCTGATCAGTATTCCCGGAACTACAGGACCCGCTGATGTAATGAGATCTCTTGACAGTGTTGCAGCGCTTGAAGGTTATCATGCTATCAGCATTGACTATCCCAATAACCGCAATACCGCAACTTTTACAAACAGTACAGACAAAGCGGCTTTTGATAAATTCAGGCAGGAACTCGATTTCGGTACGCCTGTATCTGATTCCGTTAATGTAGATTCATTGAACAGTATTATTAACCGCATCACTAAACTCGTAGTATACCTTGCAAAGACAAGACCCGGAGAAGGCTGGAATAATTTTTTGGATCACGGACAAATAATTTGGGAACGTGTTACACTTGCTGGGCATTCCCAAGGTGCGGGGCATGTAAGTTATATAGGGCATGCGTTCAAAGTTCATAAAGTTATTATGCTTTCAGGGCCGCAGGATTTCTTAGTAAATTTTGATATGCCTGCGCCGTGGTTATCTGCTCCTTCAAAAACGCCATACAGCAGCTATTATGCATTTCTGCACGATGATGATGCATATAACACAAGCCGGCAAATCCGCAATGGGCTTGCCACCATGCATGCAGACTCTTCCGTGATCTATCGTTTCCAGAACATGGATGCATTTCCAAAACAAGACAGGATATTTATTTCTGACATCCAGCAAAATGAACTGCAAAAAAATACAGGCTTGCAAAACCATATGTCAACCATTATGCCCATACAAAGTAAAGTTTGGGTGTGGTTGCTGAAAGATTAGAAGATTATTTTGTAAGCTGTAGTGGTACTATTGAGCTTTGGTGGAGCCTGCCCCGATGCATATCGGGGTCACTCACTTGTGCTTTATGAACATTGTGCGGCAATTTTAGGTTGCAGCCCTTACATTAATCTTTTGGTTTTAAATTCTTAAAAATATCATTGTAAATTTTTTTCATTTCACTATATACCGAATCACTGTTTTGAGCAATTCTTTCTGTTGCATTTGGTTCAAGAAGTATAGCTGAATCTTTATCACCCCAAACTTTTGCCAATGCTTTTCTTTCTGAGGCAGAATCATCTACTTTCTGGTAGGCTGTAATACTGTCCATTAAAGATTTAGTAAGTTCGGAATGATAATCCGGAGTGTAATAAAAAGTATCGTGAATAACCCTTTTTAATAAATCCACATTTTTGGATTTATCACTTTCTATATAAAAGTAACAAGCTCTTTTTAAAAATGAAATAGTGTCTTCTGAATAGGTACTGATACGATCCCGAAACAACTGTATTTGATTTAAAAGTTCAGCATGATTCAGTTCATGGGTATTTGCATTTAGTAATAAACTAAAAGCATCTTGTGTGTCTTGTTGTAAAGGATCATTCTTTACTAGCGTGGCACTTTTATTGGAAGACTGGTTGCTTGTATTTTGCATACAGCTTATGAAAGAGAAGGTAAACAAAATACTAAATAAACAGATTTTTTTCATTATTGAAATAGTAGAATGTAAATATAGTATAGAAGTAAATTATAATGCCGGCTGCTTAAGTTTAGCGTGCTGACATCTTAAGCCTTGTTTTAGCTAACCCGTACAGGAAATAAAATAATAATTTATGAAACGCATCGTCCGCTTAGGCGAGACAATGCTTGACACGGGGCCAACGAGGAACTAACAAGCATTATCCGTCATTTTCATCAAGCATCTTAAGCTTAGTATTAGTTTCACAAATATCAAAGCAAAGCCATATCAATTTCCTTAGTAAATTTTTCATCAACTCAAAACTGTCATTTTCCTGAAGTTGACCTTCAGCATCAACACATTGCCTATCACGATTTTCAAACTCACTTACCCACTCTTCTATTTTAGCAAAATATTCTTCGGTAACATCATCTTTTTCTATAACAGAAAGCTCTGAAATCGCTGCTGTTAATTTTTCATGATAAGTAATACCATCTGCGGTTTCAAGTAAAGCATTTCTTGCTTGTTGAATTCCATAACCGTAGCCCATTTTTTTTTATAAATATACAAATAGCGTTTTCATAATACATCAAAATATTCTGTAGCACAAGAGTGCGACGCAACAAAAGTATCATAGCAGCACTTCAGTTGGGCTCATAATAATTCTTCTCTCACTTCTTCCCGGCACAAACAATACCGCATCTGCGGCAACAATACCATCTACCCAGTATGGGGCAGGTAAATAGCCCCGGACGTGTTTTGGAATAAGCAGAGTCTGCAATACAAAAAATTTATCTTCAGATGTTGCACTTGAGCAGTTGAGTGCCCCGGTTTAATATAACCATCTCAATTTTTTCCTGCTGCTGTTGGTGTCCACGACGTGCTTTCGCTGGCGTCCGCGCGAACGATTCCCGCAAATAATCCCGCAAATTATTGCTGTACAAAGAGCAGGAGTTAAGATCAAAATCACGTTAGCAGTTGGCGGGGACGCCAACTGAAGCATCAATGTCTCAAGTGAACATTGAGCAATAATAGAAGTGAATCCCGAAATCATGATGGATAAGCCGGTTATCAAAAACACAGGTGTAACTATTGAGCTTATTCTTGAAAAACTTTCTTCCGGAGAAACAGAAGAAGATATATTGACTGCACATCCCCATTTAATCATAGAAGATATTAAAGCGGCACTTGCTTTTGCGGCATATAAATGAAACAATACTATTTTATTAGTGTTACAAAACTCTTTCTGCCTTCAATTTTTTCTCGCGGTTTAAAACAGTCCATACAATTACAAGGCTGAGCAACATGAATATTGCGCCTAATAAAAACGCTACACCCGGAAATTGAAAGGGTGCTTTTGCACTGGTAAAAAAAGTAAAGAGGTTATTCATAAGCAAAGGGCCAATGATAGTGGTAAGGCTCATAAGGCTGGTTAAAGCGCCCTGCAGTTCACCTTGCTGGTTGGGTGCAACATGCCCTGCCAGTGTTGATTGCAATGATGGCCCTGCTACACCCCCTATACAATACGGAACAAGAAATACAAACATCATCCAGGTAGAGGAAGCAAAAGCAAATAACACCAACCCGATGGTATATAAGAGCAATCCGGTGTAAATGCTTTTCTCATCCCCAATCTTTGGGTTCAATACTCTTGTTAAACCTACCTGCACACCACCAACAAGCACACCTACTACTGCGAGAGAAATACCCACGAGCCCGGGTGTCCAGTTAAACCGGTACATCGTAAAAAAACTCCAGTTGCCCTGCACGGCTTGTGCCGCCAGAAAGATAAGAAAATAACAAAATGCCAGCCCGGCAATGGCTGGTGTTTTTCGTAAGAATTGTAACGAACCAAAAGGGTTAGCTTTTTTCCAGTTAAAGGGGCGGCGGTTGCTTTCGCTTAACGATTCAGGCAGTACAAAAAAACCATACAAAGCATTTAATAAACACAAACCTGCTGCTGCATAAAAAGGCGCGCGTATGCCCCACCCTGCGAGCAATCCCCCTAATGCCGGGCCAACTATAAAACCTAACCCAAATGCAGCACCTATCATTCCAAAATTTTTGGCTCTTGTTTCGGGTGTGCTCACGTCAGCAATATAAGCAGCACCTGTTGTAAAGCTTGCGCCTGTAATGCCAGCTATCACACGGCCAACAAACAGCCAACCGAATGTCGGGGCCAGTGCCAGGACAATGTAATCAATCCCAAAACCAAATAATGATGATAATATTACAGGTCTGCGGCCATACTTATCGCTTAAGTTACCTATTACGGGTGCAAATAAAAATTGTGTTACTGCATAAGTGGATAATAACAGGCCGCCATACGCGCTTGCCTCGTTAACAGAAATGTTTTTAAGTTCGGCAATCAGTTTGGGCAATACGGGGATAATAAGCCCAAATCCCATCGTATCTATTAACAACGTAATAAAAATAAATCCTACTGCTGGTTTTCTTTCGTTAGCCATAAGTTTGCAATTTGCTTATGTTATGGTACGTGTCTCCACGTACCTGGGCATCTTTATTTTATTTATGGACACCAACCAAGGCAGAGGGAACACGCTAACATACTTAAGCCATTTTTAGAAAATCACAATCAATCATTTTTATTTCCCTCTTCAATTAATACCCCACTAAATTTCGATAAAAGAGTTTTTAGATCTTTTTTGATAGTTACTTTGGTTTTAATAAACTCGCAATTTTTTATTGTTGTTGCAGAATATCTAGAAATCCAAACACCTATATTGCAATTATAAAAGCGTGTATTTTGGATATCTGCAGATGATGCAAAAACATTTTTAATTGCTGTTTCAAAATTCCTGAACTCACAATTTTTCATTATTAGGGTTCCGTTTGTTATTATAATTCCTTGTGAATTTTGAGGGTTTTTTGGTGAAAAGGCTGAATTATAAATTTCTGTCTCACCCGAAACATTGATTGTGCTGCCTACCTTAAATGAGCAGTGATTAGCTAAGAATGTCCCCCCTGCATCAACTGGCCATACAAAAGTAAGATTTGCGACACCTAATCTATAGTAAGGCTTTATGAAGATCCAGGGTAAAATTATCTTGGAAGAATCTCCTACTCCAACCAGCGTTATGTTCTTTTCAATATTAATTTTCGAAAAAGGGGCTTCGTAGCTTCTATTGTTATCTCTATGCAAAGCCGGAGGGCTTTTACTGCTTTGAGAAGGACGGCTTTCGCCAAAATTTTCTCCACTATAATCACCTTCTTCAATGAATAATGTATCTCCATCATGGGCACTGTTCAATCCATCCTTAAGATTCGTATAATCCATTTGACGATACATGGAAACAATCTTAAAACTATTTTGAATTTGATCTGGAATCATTTCAAATGAAAATAAATTATCAGTATTTAATTCCATTATTTGGGTAAGTCTGCCAGCAGTTTTTCTGCTGTCAATCAATTCTAGTCGGTCTATTGGTATAGCCCATGAAATCCCCGCAGCGCCTTTTAATAAACCTCCATCCACTATACCAATAATCCTGTTGTGGCTATCTATTAGTGGTGAACCGGAATTTCCAGAAACAAGATTGCCACTATTAATGTCAATTATTTTTGAGAGCAAATCCGGACTTTTTCGATTGTCAAATGCTTTCACCGATTCTGCAGGTATTAATTTAGCCAAGCTTTTATAAGCAAACGCATCAATGGTAACAGGCTTTGTATATAAGCTGATTCCTATAGGGTGACCTTTTACGTAATATTGCTCTGCGGATTTCATTGTTCCTATTTCCAGACCATCGGCAGGCAAATTATTTAACTCATCTGATCCAACTAAAGCGATGTCATTTGAAATATCAACAGAAACAATTCTAAGCCTGTTAAGCACAAAATTTGATTCATTGATCGCGCTAAAAATTTCACCATCAGCTACCCCATGCAAGGTTGTAATAAGTCCTTTCGTTCCTTTAAGCCTGAAAGCAGTTTGAATCATTCCGCCATGGTGTTTGGTAGCTGGTATTCGGAGAATGAAAATATATTTATCTGTTTCAGGTGATTGTGCAATAGAAGAAATATAAAACTGAATACTTGCAAGAAGACAAAGAAAATATTTCATGAAATATTTATTGTATTATTTACTATATGCACAAATCGAATCCCTAATATCAAGTAGGCATTTTTCTGTTCCACAGGAATTAATTAATGAGTCAATTTTTCCATTACTAACCAAAAGCAAATTCGCTTTTAATGCTGCGCCTGCCCTGCCTTCCAAAAGTTGGCAATCAGATTCTGTAAAACCAAACAAACCAGCAGCAAATTGATTTTGAGTTATAGCGCTTTCAGAATCAAGGTATTTTTTTCGAAATAATTCTTCCTTGATTTTTGCACGCTTGGCAGGATCATCAATCCATTTATTTATGAGTAAATCAGGGTTCAATCCCAATTTATCATTTGTCCTGTATATGACCCCATAAGAAGCTCCAATTGCTAGGCTGGTAAAAAAGATTGCTATAGGTACAATTGCAAATTTATTTTCAAAATTTAGTTTTGCATTAATCTTATTATTTTCAGATGCGGCTTCTTTTTCTACAGGGGAAGTATTGGTGCCGATAAGTAATGAAATAAAAGAAATAACTATCGTTAATACTGAACCTACTACAATATTTAAAACAGGAGATAAAGCGATACCGACCAACCATCCCAGGGAAGCACCGATAGCCATAAATGATAAAATAATAATGATCCATTCTGGTAGATTGGTTTTTCTCATAATATAATTTGCATTTCATGAAAAATTTCTGATACAAGAAATATTGTAAAGTATCATTTATTTCCTTAAATGAATAATTTTAAATAAAATTACGTGTTGTGCTAGTAAAAACTTAAGGCATGTTTAAGTTGAGCTAATTTTTTACTGTTTAAATGATTGATTTCCCCAAATAGTCTAAGTATATACACCTGTTCAATAGCGTAAGCATGCAACTTAGATTTGTAGCGGAGCGTGCTTGTGCCGGCAGTGCTTTATATTTTGCCCCCATACCAACCAACCGCACAAGTGAGTGACAGAACCACGAACCACCAAAGCCATTTACCAAAATTTTAGTGTAACGGCAGGGACCCCTGGCCTTGCATATATGCCATAACGAAGACCTTGCCATGACGGAAAATTGTAAGGCGAACAAATTGGAGAGATGTTGGTAGCCTCAGCACCTCGTCCGCTTAGGCGAGACGATGCCTGACACTGAAAAATTATATTTACCTGCAGGAAAAAACATTCAGATAATTACTCCATCCACCTTGCCCAATTAAAGTACCACCAGTTACAGTACCGGTACCGGTGAAATATCCGGGATACCTGTAGAAATATAAATTGCCATCATTAGAAACAGCATAAATAATATCTTCATTTGCAAATACAAATTTATAATTCTGCCAGCCACCAAAGCCAACTGTAATTGCACCCTGCATCTCTGTTGTGCCGGTTAAATAGCCCACGTGTCTATACCAGTTTAAATTACCATCCTGTGTAATAGCATAGATGATTCCGTTACCACTTGTAAAAACGGACTTATAACTTTGCCAGCCACCAAACCCTACTGTAATAGCCCCCAGCATGTCTGTACTGCCTGTGCCTGCGCCTGTATGTTTGTACCAATTTAAATTACCCTCCGGTGTAATTGCATAAATAACTCCATTTCCACCAGCAAAAACAGATTTATAATTTTGCCAGCCACCAAATCCTATGGTAACAGCACCTTCCATATCTGCGGTGCCATCTTCGCCACCCGTATGCTTATACCAGTTAAGATTGCCATCAGCGGTTACTCCATAAATAGTAGTACGATTGGCAAAAACAAATTTATAAGTTTGCCACCCGCCTGTACCCACCCTGTTTGCGCCCAGCATTTTTTGCAGATCTGCAGGTTTATTTTGTAAATCTGCAGTATAGCCAATATGCCTGTACCAGTTAAGATTACCATCAGCTGTTATACCATAAATAATAGGCTCTGGCCGTTCAACCACACCTCTATCCTGTGCATATACAAGAGTGCTGAAAAGCGAAATAAAAAGCAGCAAGAAGAAGAATGACTTTTTCATAACGAAGGTTTTTTTTATTAGTCGTAAATACCTTTCTAAAGGTAAACATTTCAATAACCTATTTATACTAAAAACAGCAATCATTGGGTTTGTCTATGCTCTTCGTCTTTGTTGTTTTCTGTCCAGCATCGCCCCGCCTAAGCGGACGATGCGCCGGGCCGGGCCGGGCAAATAATAATCAGTTCTCCCATGTCAGTCACTGCGGGTAAACCGTGTATTCTGCGTTAAAAGCTTCAAATACAGCAAATTATATAGCTTAAAGGCTGAAAACAAGCCCTGCTGCGCTGTGCAGTCATATACCTGCGCAGCGCAGCTATACCGCTGCGCAGCATTACACCACTGCGGCGTGGCGCAGCATAGGGGCCGCGTAACGCAGCAGGGCTCCCGCGCAACGCAGCCTGCCATACGCGCAACGCAGCCACCGGTAATTGCAGCGCAGCAGGTGTACCGCGCAGCATAGTATATAGGCTGCGTATCGCAGCGGGCTTCCCGCTTTACACAGCCTGCCCGCTGCGCAGCATTTACCGGTCTTAAAAACAATTATTTTTTTCTGTCGGGCATCGTGTCGCCTCAACGGGATATGTGCTGCAGTTAATGGGCATTTTTGCCGCGCAGCCGGGACAATCAGGTATGTGTTATTATTTAAGTACTCCCAGTTCCTTCCCCACTTTTGTAAATGCTTCAATCGCTTTGTCCAGGTGCTGTTGCTCATGCGCGGCGCTTAGTTGTACCCGGATGCGTGCAAGCCCCTTTGCCACCACAGGAAAAAAGAAACCAA
This sequence comes from Chitinophagales bacterium, assembly GCA_038207175.1. GTDB lineage: Bacteria > Bacteroidota > Bacteroidia > Chitinophagales > Chitinophagaceae > JBBRAD01. The sequence goes on along the minus strand of JBBRAD010000007.1, from coordinate 163,716 downwards.
TTACATATACGCCTTCATCCAGCAGGTTGGCGGCAAAAGTTTGCGCCACCATTGCATCATAAAGCATAATGGGTACAATAGGGTGGTCGCCCGGCTTTATATCAAAACCCGCACCGGTCATTCTGGTACGGAAATACTTTGTATTATATTCAAGCCTGTCGCGCAGTTCAGTTGTTTCAGTAAGCATATCCAGTACAGCAATGGAAGCCCCTGCAATAGCCGGCATTACCGTATTGGAAAAAAGATAGGGACGTGAACGCTGCCGGAGCATTTCAATGATCTCCTTCCTGCCACTCGTAAAACCTCCGCTGGCGCCACCCAATGCTTTGCCAAGCGTGCCGGTGATAATGTCAATCCTTCCCATAACGCCCCGGTATTCATGCGTGCCCCTTCCTGTTCTACCAAGAAAGCCCGATGAATGACATTCATCAACCATTACAATCGCGTCATATTTATCAGCCAGCCCGCAAATCTTATCAAGCTGCGCAATCGTTCCATCCATGCTGAATGAACCATCCGTAACAATGATGCGGTTGCGCAAATGTGAACTGTCAAGAAGCTTTGCTTCCAGGTCATCCATATTATTATGTTCATAGCGAAACCGCTGCGCCTTGCATAAACGCACACCGTCAATAATGGATGCATGGTTAAGCGCATCCGAAATAATAGCGTCCTGCTCATTAAATAAAGGTTCAAATACGCCGCCATTTGCATCAAAGGCAGCGGCATATAAAATGGTATCCTCTGTACCAAGAAATGCTGCCAGTTTTTGTTCAAGTTCTTTATGGATGTCCTGCGTACCGCAGATAAAACGCACACTGCTCATGCCGTATCCATGCGTATCAATGGCTTTATGCGCGGCTTCAATCACTTTGGGATGCGAAGAAAGACCGAGATAATTATTGGCACAGAAATTTAAAACAGTTTTTCCGCCAACAATAATTTCAGGCCCCTGTTCACTGGTGATGATCCGTTCATTTTTATATAAACCCGCGGATTCTATTTCCTTTACTTCAGCAGCAATACGGCTTACAAATTTTTCATTCATACGGCAAATATTTAATAGGTGCAAAGATAAGGTTTGGGGTTTCAGTCTGCATAACCTGCACCTATATACGCAGGCCGTTGCCAAAAAAATATTTTCTTTGCATTGTAACATAATTGTTCAATCAGCGTATTAAGTGTGTAACAGAATGTCAAACGAAAGATAAGCCTGCTGTTTATGACCGAACGGGAATATAATGAATGTGTAAACCGGTATGCCGATAATGTATTCCGCTTTATCGTAAAAAATTTACGCCATGAGGAGGATGCAAAAGATATTGTGCAGACTGCTTTTGAAAAACTCTGGCGCAACAGGGATGCGGTGGAAAATTTAAAAAGCAAATCGTATTTGTTTACGGTGGCATACAACCAGATGATTGACCATTTAAGAAAGGCAAAAAGGGTGCATTTAAAAGATGAATTTCATGCAGAAGCAAAAGTGCAGCACCAGCAGGTGAATAATATGAAAAAAACATTGCAGCAGGCGCTGGAAAGGCTGAATGAAACACAGAAAAGCCTTGTGATGCTGAAAGATTATGAGGGTTACAGTTACGAAGAAATCGGGCAGATAACAGGATTGAATGAAAGCCAGGTAAAAGTGTACCTGCACCGGGCCAGGCTTGCATTGCGGGCCTATTTAGTAAGCCCGAAAAATGTAATGTGAGAAGAGTACCTGAGAGAAAAAATATTTAAAAGCATTTAATACGCACATGATAAACAGGCTCAATTACGAAGAATTCTTTTTACTGTATGTGGATGATGAGTTAAACCATCAGCAACGCGCAGCAGTGGAATTGTTTGTACAGCAAAATCCTGATATTGCAGCAGAGTTTGAAATGCTGATGGATACAAAGGTCAGCGCTGAACCCGGGATTGTTTTTGCTGATAAAGCTTCTTTATTAAAAAAAGAAAGCATCGCTGTAAGCACTGATAATTACGAAGAATTCTTTTTATTGTATGCGGATAATGAATTAACCGCTGCGGAAAAAAATGAAGTGGAAAAATTTGTATTGCAGCACCCGCAACTGCAGCAGGCGTTTACATTATTGATGCAAACTGTTTCAGAACCTGAAACCATTGTATTTGCGGATAAAAAATCTTTATACAAAAAAGAACGCCGGGTTATTCCCCTGTATGTTTCACGGGTAGCAATTGCCGCAGCATTCATTGGATTAATAGCTTTAGCGTGGTGGCTTTCACCTTCAGGTAAAACAAATAATGGGGTTGCGGTTAATCCTCAAACAAAAAAAGAGCAGCCTGTAATTAAACCACAGAATAATAATTTACCTGCTGCTAACCAATCACCACAAAAAAACAATGAAACAGCAATTGTACAGGCACCTGTAAAAAAACAAACAGGCAGCAGTGAAAATAAAATACATAATACAGTGCAGTTGGGCATTAAACCAAGGGTATTAACAGAACATCCACTTCCTGAAAAAAATGATGTTGCTGTAAATCAACCGGCCGCGCCTTTGCAGGAACTTAATAAACAGGATGTGCCGGATAATAATATCATTGCAAAAAATGAACCTGTTACAAAAATGGCTGCCATAAATAGCCAGGAAAGTATCATTGAAAAGCCATTAGAAGAAGTAAAAAATATTTATGCCGCAAATAACGATAATACAAATACTGCCCTGCCGGCCGTGTATAAAGTTTTAAATACAGATGATGAGGATCATTCCCTGTATCTGGGCTCCCTGCAATTGAATAAAAATAAGGTGCGGGGGCTGTTAAAAAAAGCCGGAAGCATATTCGGCCACAAAAACAACAGTAGTGATAACGGCAAACTGCAGGTAGCCAATATGGAAATAAACACCAATTGATATACTCAAAAAAATTCAACGGAGATTTTATGAACAGAAGAATGCTATTTATGCTGGCAGCTATGCTGCTTTCCTTATCAGGATTTAGCCAAACAGACACAACCGGCAAACACAATGCACCCGATACCATTAAGGTGGGCAACTTTGTGATTATCAAAAAAAATAAACCCGGCTCAAGCGCAGATACAGCCACTAATGATCATCATTACAGCGTGGACGTAAATATTTTTCACCGCGACCATAAGCCTAAAAAGCGCTCAAACATAAGCACCAACTGGTTTATTTTTGATTTGGGTTTTGCCAATGTAAGGGATAATACAGATTACGCAACAGTTAACCAAAACCCTTACCTGAACGGCGGGGCATTTAACAAAAGCAGCCTGTCTTTAAAAACATCTAAATCATCAAATGTAAACCTGTGGATATTTCAGCAAAAACTGAATATAACAGGCCATATACTTAACCTTAAATACGGGCTGGGTCTGGAGATGTATAACTTCCGCTACGACAACAATATCAGCTACAATAAAAACCCCGCTTATGTTTTCAGCGATTCGGTAAATTTTTCAAAAGATAAATTAGCGCTAAGTTATATTACCGTTCCATTCATGCTTAATGTAAATACCAACCCGCATAAGCGCAATAGTTTCAGCTTTAGTGTGGGCGCCAGCGCAGGGTATTTGTACAACAGCCACACTAAACAAATAAGCAGTGAAAGGGGTAAAGAAAAAACACATGGCGATTTTGACCTGGATCCCTGGCGGTTTGCAGGTATAGCTGAACTGGGCCTCGGTCCGGTAAGGGTTTATGGCAGCTACAGTTTTAATACCCTTCACCAGGATGCTTTGAAACAATATCCTTATGCAGTGGGGTTGCGTTTCAGCAACTGGTAGCCACATCAATATCAATGCTTATTGCTAAATATATATTTCTCGTTTGTGCATTTACAGGGTCCCGGTTCTCCGGGGCCTTTTTTTGCATCATACCGGCTATTTAATTTTGGTTAAAAAACGAAATGGGTTTATCAAATATGCAGGAATGTTATACATTCAAAAAATAAACTACTTAAATATGTCGTACAAAATTGAAGACATCGAAGGCATTGGTCCTGCTTACGGTGAAAAATTACGCGGCCACAGCATTACTACCACAGACGAACTGCTTGCAAATGCCGGATCAAAAAAAGGCAGGCAGGATTTAGCTTCAGCAACCGGCATTGCAGAAGGAAGCATCCTCACATGGGTAAACCATTCAGACCTGTTCCGCATCAAAGGTGTAGCCGGGCAGTTTGCAGAATTACTGGAAGCAGCGGGAGTAGATACGGTGAAAGAATTTGCTACGCGTAATGCAGAAAACCTGCACGCCAAACTGGAGGAAACCAATGCCGCATCCCATTTGTCCGGAAGGGTGCCCGCACTGGATGCGCTGAAAGACATGATTGCCCATGCAAAAACACTTGAGCAAAAAGTATTTCATTAACCTTTTTGATAAAAGGATAGAAAAGCCATCGTGTTTTGATGGCTTTTTATTTATATGCAAATTTCTTAACGAATTTTTTATATGCCGTAGATAATCTTTTTGAAAATAATGCGTTCTTATACCGGTTAGTTTTTCCCAAATTTTTTTAGTGGTAAGTTTTTATTTTCCCTGCTGCAAAAAAAATAAAAACAAAAATCTTTTTCCGGATGAAAAATTACATCAGGCCTTTATGCCTCTGTACATTATTTTTTATTGTCAGTTCTTTTCAGCATGTTAGTGTTTCCGTGCCCACTTATTACATAGTAATTGATAAAAGTGATTATGAACTGAGCGTATATGACAGCCAGGGCTGGTTGGTAACATACCCTGTTGTATTCGGGAATAATGACCTGGGAGATAAAATGGTGCAGGGCGACCGTAAAACTCCCGAAGGCAGTTTTACCATCACCAGTAAAAAAGTGAATGATAAGTGGGACAGGTTTATGATGCTGGATTACCCCAATGCAGAAAGTTATGCCAAATTCAATGACCGGAAGGCACGTGGCCTTATACCCCAAAACGCTGAAATAGGCGGTGGTATTGGCATTCACGGCACATGGAAACATGAAGGTTATGCGGTGGATCAATACCAAAACTGGACTGAAGGCTGCATCAGTATGAAGGATGAGTATATTGAGGAGCTGTATAACATGGTTCCGGCAGGAACAAGGGTAATCATAAGAAGATAGCACTTAAAAAGCAGGGATTTTATTGTTTTAAAAATCCGGAAATATTTTCCATCCATTTTCCAGGGCTATTTTTACAAAGGCTTTCATGTCCTGCCCCATCATATTTTATAACGGTTTTTTCAGCACTTGCAAGATTTGAAAATATTATATCCGTTTCCTTTTCAGAAACACGCGGATCATTTTTTCCCCATTGGAGTAAAACAGGACAATGTATTTTTTTTGCATACTCTTCCGGTTTGTGACTGAATGCCCAAAATCCCTGTTCTGTGCCGCCCCAAAAAGTTAAGAGTACAGATAAAGGCTCTGCAGGTAAGCCCATTATTTTTAACCGCCCTTCCACCGCATCCAGCAAAGAACCAAATGGCATTTCCAAAATCATTTTGGAAGGATGTAAATTATAATCACTTACTGCTTTCATTGCCGTTGCAGCTCCAAGGGATATACCATAAAGGATAATATTTTTTTCACCTTTGGCAGCAATATAATCATAAGCGGCTTTTACATCTTTGCTTTCTTGATAGCCAATTGTGCAAACATTTCCATCGCTTTCGCCGTGGGCACGAAAATCAATCATCAATACCCGGTAGCCTAAATGATAAAATGCCTGAGCTTCTGTTATAATGCCGCTCCTGCTGCTGGCATGACCATGAAACATGAGAATAGTTCCTTTTCCCAAAGCTGAATCATCAGGAAGATTATCAATAAACCATCCCGCTAATGTCAATCCATCTTCTGTTTTAATTTTAATGTTTTGATGGGGGATACTTAATGAATCCACCACTTTGCTTTTAGGTATCTCCATCCCAAAAAGTGCGGCCTGTAACTTAGTACCAAAGCCGGTATCATTCAGGTCCTGAGCCGGGATATTTGTATAAAAATGGGTCAGGTGATATGCCTGGAACGCGCAGGAAATATTAAGCAGCACAAAAAGAATAAACAGCGACCAGCCAAAACGTTTCACCCATTTTTTCATAAACAGCGTTTTGCAATAAATACAGAGAGATTAAAAACTGATAATATCTGCCCCAAAATACCTGTGCAGCACAGCCGGAACATGTATCCCATTTTCCGTTTGATTATTTTCCAGCAAAGCCGCAAGTATGCGCGGCAGTGCCAATGAACTTCCGTTTAATGAATGTGTAAGCTGTGTTTTACCTTCCGCATTTTTATAACGGCATTTCAGCCGGTTGGTTTGATAGCTTTCAAAGTTGCTCACGCTGCTTACTTCAAGCCAGCGCTGCTGTACGGCACTATATACTTCAAAGTCGTAAGTGAGTGCGCTGGTAAAGCCCATATCGCCGCCGCATAATTTTAAAATGCGGTAAGGCAGTTGCAGGTAATGTAATAATCTTTCCACATGCGCCACCATTTCTTCCAGCACATCATAACTTTTTTCAGGATGGGTGATTTGAATGATCTCCACTTTTTCAAACTGGTGGAGCCTGTTTAGTCCACGCACCTCTTTTCCATAACTGCCTGCTTCACGGCGGAAACAGGGCGAATACGCGGTCATCTTTACCGGCAGATCATCTTCTTTTAAAATGGTATCACGGTAAATATTTGTCATGGGCACTTCTGAAGTGGGTATCAGGTAAAATTTATCTTCATTTACATAATACATCTGCCCTTCTTTATCGGGCAGTTGCCCGGTGCCGTAAGCACTTGCTTCATTCACCATAAAAGGAGGGATATATTCTGTATAACCCTCAGCAGTATTGTAATCTAAGAAATACTGTATCAGTGAACGCTGCAGCTTTGCACCCTTACCAATATAAAGCGGGAACCCGCTGCCGGTAATTTTTGTGCCCAGTTCGAAATCTATAAGGTTGAATTTTTTTGCAAGCTCCCAGTGAGGAAGCGCATTTGCAGCAAGCCTGGGTTTTTCTCCGGCTTCTTTTACTACAATATTATCCTCAGGTGTTTTTCCTGCGGGTACTTTTTCTGAAGGGAGGTTTGGAAGCTGTACAAGAACATCATGTAATTTCTTTTCAACCTCATTCAAATTATTATTGAACGTTGCAACCTGCAGCTTGTAACCTGCCACATCTTTCTTCAGTGCCTCTGCATTATCTTTTTTTCCCTGCTTCATCCAGTCACCAATCTCCCTTGAAGCGTTGTTTATTTTCGATTGTATATTATCCGATTCGTTCTGTATTTTTTTTCTTTCATCATCCAGGGCAATAATTTCATCAACCAGTTCAGGCTGTTTAAAATTTCTTACTGCCAGTCTTCCTTTTGCCCATTCAGGGTTTTGCCTTAAAATATTTACCTGTAACATGCCAGCATTATTTGCGGCAAAGGTAGCGGATGAACAGAAGTGTGCAAAGCGGTTTAGTGCAAAATGGAAATCATTTTACAGGGTAATGGATATATAAAAATATATTTATCAGGGCAATACAAAAGAAACCGCGTCAACAGTAGTGCTGTTTATATTTGGAAAAATCCTTGCACCGGAGGAAGGCACATGATACATATTGGAAAAATATGAATCGCCGTAAGCCCTTACAAATACTGTGCTGCCGGATGTAAAACCCAACGCATAAAAATCAGTTTTTAAAAGCTGTAAGGAAGATGGTGTAGTGCCTGATTGATAGATATTACTGTAAGCCGTATAGGATGTATCAGATACAGAGGCATCATTGCCGTAAAAAAAGCGGTAGCCCCTGTGTTCTGTGCGGGTAGGCGCCGGGCTTACGGTATTTGTAATTGTAACCGTATCCGCTGTTACGGTGGCGCTTAAAGCCGTAACCGTGGTGGTTGATAATTGGCCAAGAGACTGCGCGGGCACTACGGATATGACAGTGTCACCTGAATGTTTGAACCCGAAAAATTTAAAAGTACCATAACCCGCTTTGGTATAAGTAAGATTGTAGGTATTAAAAGGGATGCTGTCAAATGCAAATCTGCCGTTCGTATCTGTAGCAGCATGGAAACTTGTGCCATCAAGGGAAACAATCATGCCATCAGCAGGAAGCGTATCATCTCTTTCCCCGTATAAAACAACAGTGCCTGTAATTTTTCCGGAAGCTTTTACCGGTGCGGGCAAATCGCCCCCAATGGAACAGGCGGCAAAAAAAACAGTTATAAATAAAATAAGAAAGACTGGTTTTTTCATGAGTTTAAAATACATACAGTATAAAGCATTTAAAGGATGAAAGTAAAACTTTAACCACAAATGAATACGGATAATTGCATCCAGAGGTTGTTAATTTTTAAAACCGGCGATATATGCTTCAATAATACGGGAAAAAAAATTATATTCCAGGGTGTGGATACGCTCCGCCAGTTGAGGAGCCGTATCATTTGATAATACCGGGCAGGTTTCCTGGAAAATAATTTTACCGTTGTCGTATAACTCATCCACTAAGTGAACGGTAATGCCGCTTTCTTTTTCCCTGGCGGCAATAACCGCTTCATGTACAGCATTGCCATACATTCCTTTGCCTCCGTATTTTGGCAAAAGCGCAGGATGAATATTAATGACCCTGCCGGCATAAGCCTGTACAAGCTTTGCCGGTATTTTCCATAAAAAGCCAGCCAGCACTATAAAATGTATGCCTTTAGCCTTCAACTCATCTGCATATCCACTGCCCCGGAAAAAGTTTTCTTTATTTATCAGTAATACCGGAATATTATTTTCTGCAGCAATGCCGCATACACCCGCCCCGGGGTTATTGCAAACTATCAGCGCCACCTGTATAAAAGGGTGGCCGTAGAAATAGTCAATTATTTTTTTTGCATTGCTTCCGTTGCCGGAAGCAAAAATGGCGATGCGTATAATTTTTTTTGTATCCAATGCCTGTGATATTTTACAATAATGCGCAAAAGTGCTTTAAATCTTTAGTAACAGAAAATGGTTTTTTGCAACTGAATGGAAATGAGTTTTATTGCATGTGGATATACTTCAATAAAAGCAGTTATTTTTTTAACTGGCCGATTATTTCATCAGGAGCAGGTGCTGTTCTGTATGCAGCAGTAAGCTGCCCTTTAGTGTTAAACAGGGCAGTGAAGGGGAACCTGAGCACATTATAATATTTCTGTACCAAAAAGGTATATCCCTCCGTTCCGGTTATAATATTGGGATATTTGACCAGGTTAAATTCTGTTTCAAATTTTGCAATATCTGTTATGGGTAAATAAGAGATCAGCACTATCTGCGTATTGCCAAAATCGCTTATGCGGCCTAAAACGCTTTTTAAAAAATCCCTGCAGTGTTCACAGTCCGGAGAAAAATATACAAGCATCAGGGGTATATTTTTTTTTAAATCCGCAGGTTTAAAATGAGTTGTGTTTGTAAGCTCTATATCAAAGGCCGGAATAGATTTTTTAAGACCTGCAACCTGTGAAATAGCCGGGGCAGAAAACCAAAGTAATAAAATTAGAAGGATTTTGCTGAGGTGCATATATACAAAAATAAGCAGTAAAAAATTACCGGTGTTTTTCCGGGTTTATTCAAATAATAAAGGGAAAAACTGCCCCTGCATCTTTTCTCCTTTATGCACCGGGGGCACGCCTGTGAGCAAAGCATCATCAGTGTCGCTCACTACGCCATCTGCAAAAGCATTTATTACAAATGCGCGCCTGGGATTGGATGAATTGTTTGCACCCGAACCATGCAATGCAAGCGGATGATGAAAAACAGCTTCACCCGCTTTTGTTTCAACAGGTATGGGGTTAAATTGAAGTTTCTGTTCTTCTGAAAGATAATCCATGATACCCATCATATTTCCTGCAAGATCCGGTTTATCCAGCAGACCCCAGCGCTGGCTGCCCGGCACATATTGCAGGCAACCATTTTCTTTTGTGGAGTCATCAAGCCCGCACCAGCAGGTAAGATGTGCGATGGGTTTGGTTCTTGTCCAGTAAGAATAATCCTGATGCCATGCCACTACACCGCCTTTTTTTGGTGGTTTGCAAAACAACTGGTCGTGCCAGAAACGTACAGGCATATTATCCAGCAACTGGCTTGCCGCCATTAAGAAACGCGGGTTCCATAAAACATCATGGAGGCCGGGAGTTATACGCCAGGCACCCAATGCATGAAACAATACAGTAGAAGGATCGGCTGATTCGTTGCTGTGAAATTCATAAAACAAATGATGGCCCGGATGCTGCAGATCTGCAAGCGCTGCTATTTCGTTTTGTATAACTTCAATTTGCTGTTCATCGAGCATCATTACGCCGCCAAGAAATCCGTTTACTTTAAAGAAAGAAATTTGTTCTTCACTCAATTTATATTGATCCCATTCTTCTTTTGTTTTTGGGGTTTTAAACAAGCTGCTTACCAGTTCATGTACAGTACTGAGGTCTTTATATGGCATAGATTTTTATTTAAAATTAATTCATTTGTAATGTTACCCGCAGCAGTGCGTAATTTTAATTTATAAAAATTGAAACAATGCAAAAGCGTATCTTCTTTTTTATAATAAGTTTGGGATGCTGCACCGGCTACACTCAAACCATCATTCAGAAAGACCCTGAAATTGAGCAGATGGTGAAAGAAGTAAATGCCGATTCACTTCAATCGTACATACATACATTGGTTGCATTTGGCACCAGGCATACCATGAGCGCGCAAACGGATGCAAAACGCGGTATTGGCGCGGCGCGAAATTGGGTGCTTGGCAAGTTTAATGAATTTGCAAAGTCATCAAATGGCAGAATGGTTGCAACCATTGATACTTTCACTATACTTCCCGAAGGCAAATATGTAAATACCGCAACACCCGCAGGCAATGTAATGGCTGTATTAAAAGGGACAGATGCAAATGATACCCGCATTTTTATTATCAGCGGGCATTTAGACAGCCGGTGCAGTGATGTAATGAACAGCATAAGCGATGCCCCCGGCGCAAATGATGATGGCAGCGGAAGCGCCGCCGTTATTGAATGTGCAAGGATAATGGCCAAACACAGTTTTCCTGCAACAGTAATTTTTGTAACCGTAAGCGGTGAAGAACAAAATTTACTGGGTTCAGTATATATGGCCAACAAAGCAAAAAAAGAAAACTGGAATATTGAAGCAGTGCTCAACAATGATATAATGGGTGGCAACAACAGCAATGAAACAGGTAATATCAATAATTCGCAGGTGCGTGTTTTTAGTGAAGGGCTGCCTATATATGGCCTGGACAGCACAGCAAAAAAGATCAGGCAGCTTGGACTGGAAAATGATGGCGAAGCAAGGCAGCTTGCACGATACACAAAAGAAATTGGTGAACGCTATGTTGACAATCTGCAGGTAATGATGATCTACCGCAATGACCGTTTTTTGCGTGCCGGCGACCACACGCCTTATGTAATGAACGGCTATGCCGCAGTACGAATAACAGAAATGAATGAAAATTATTACCACCAGCACCAGGATGTGCGGATGGAAAATAATATCCAGTACGGAGACCTGCCCGCTTTTATGGATTTTGAATATTTAAGAAAAAATACCTGTTTAAATTTATCAACTCTTGCCAGCCTTGCCAAAGCGCCGTCAATACCGCAGCAGGTAACAATGGATGTAAAGCAGTTGGGCAATACCACACACTTATACTGGCTGGCGCCAAAATGGGGAAAAATAAAAGGCTATTATATTTTGATACGGGAAACAACCAGCGCCGTTTGGCAGAAAAAATTTTTTACCGCATCAACTGATTTTACACTGCCTTACTCAAAAGATAATTATTTCTTTGCAGTGCAATCGGTAAATGAACCGGGCAATGAAAGTTTACCGGTAATGCCAGAGCCGGGGAAATGATTTTTCAGCCTAAATAAAATATTGAACACGGTTACAGATGAAAAAAATATTTGTCATAATTACACTTATCAGCTTCAATGCGCCGGCGCAGCAGTTGCATTTACCTGATGCTATTAATATTGCATTAGAGAACAGCTACGATATTCAGCTTGCAAAAAATAATGTGGATATAAATACCATTTACAACGACTATGGCATAGCAGGCGGGCTACCGGTAGTTACCGGGAGCGCCAATGACAATGAACAGGTAACTTCACTAAACCAGAAACTGAGCAACGGAACTAATACCAACCGCACCGGCGTTACTGCAAACTCGCTTACAGCAGGGGTTTCAGCAGGCATCGTATTGTACAACGGTATGAGGGTGGTAACCACAAAAAAAAGGCTTGACCAACTGGAGCAGCAAAGCCGGCAGTTACTGAATGTACAAATTGAAAATACTATTGCACTTGTAATGGCACAGTATTATGATGTGGTGCGCCAGCAGAGCTATATGAAAACGATTGATGCGTCAGCTGCTGCTGCTTCCAAAAAACTTGACATTGTAAAAGCGCAGCAGCAGGTGGGGCTTGCCAATAATGCTGACCTTTTTCAATCACAGCTTGATTTGAATGAGCTGCTGCAGGCGAAACAGGCGCAACAGGTAATAATAGACCAGGCTAAAGCAGATTTTCTTTCTTCATTAAATTTAAAAGCAGACAGCGCAGTTGTTATCAGCGATTCTATTATTGCCGATAAAAATATTCTGCTTGATTCTGTATTAACAAACATGAGTGCCAACCCGGGAATTATCGCCGCGGCACAGCAGGTATCTATTAATAAACTTATAGAAAAAGAAACAGCGGCGCAGCGTTACCCCACACTGCGTGTAAGTTCGGGTTTTAATTACAACCGCTCCCAAAGCGCGGCAGGTTTTACATTACTCAATCAGACTTACGGGCCCGTAGTCGGCCTCAGCCTTTCTATTCCCATATACAATGGTTCAGTTTATAAAAAGCAGCAGCAGGTGGCAGAAATAAATACAAAGAATGCAGAACTTCAGCAGCAAATATTAATACGTGATAATAATTCAGGTGCAATAAAAACCTATCAAAGCTACCAGGGTGCATTACAGCAATTAGAAACACAGCAGCAGAATTACCTGCTGGCGCAAAAGCTGCTTGATCTTGTGCTGCAGAAATTCCAGTTAAGAAATGCAACCATTGTGGATGTAAAAAATGCGCAGCAGACTTTTGAAAATGCAGGTTACCTGCTTGTTAACCTTAGTTTTGCTGCAAAGTCGGCAGAAATAGAATTGAAGCGTTTAATGAATACACTGGACTTTTAAGATTCACTGCAACTTTGCAGTAATTATTTTATGAAAAAAATTGCACTTATACCTGCACGCTATGCAGCCACGAGGTTTCCGGCAAAACTGATGCAGGCGCTGGGCGATAAAACTGTTATCCGCCATACTTATGACAATACGGTGGCAACAGGATTATTTCACGAAGTGATTGTGGCAACAGACAGTGAAATAATTTTTAATGAAATTACAGCGCATGGCGGCAAAGCTGTGATGAGCAAAAAGCAGCATGAAAGCGGCAGCGACCGCATTGCAGAGGCGGTTGCAGATATTCACGCGGATATTGTGGTGAATGTACAGGGTGATGAACCCTTTGTAAAAAAAGAACCGCTGCAAAAATTGCTGTATGTGTTTGAAGGCGATGATGGAAAAAAAGTGCAGGTTGCGAGTTTGATGCAGGTATTAAAGGAGCAAAAATTTATTGACGATCCAAATTATGTGAAAGTGGTGGTGGATAAGGATTGCAATGCTTTGTTCTTCAGCCGTTCTGTAATTCCGTATCCGCGCAACAGGGAAATACATATTCCTTATTACGAACATATTGGTGTGTATGCCTTCCGTAAAGAAGCGTTGATGAACTTTACGCAGTGGCCCATGACGCCGCTTGAATCTGCTGAAAAAATAGAATGTTTGCGGTATCTTGAAAATGGCATTCCTGTTAAAATGGTGATAGTGGATTATATGGGAGTGGAGATTGACACACCGGAAGACCTGGAAAGGGCAGCATCATTCCTTACCTGAATTTTATAAATTTATTTTATCAGTACTTCCCTTAATTTAATAATAAACTTATCCGTAAGCGCTTAATTTTGCTGCTTATTCAAATAAAAAATATGAAGAAAATTGCTGTTGCAAAAGGCGATGGTATTGGCCCTGAAATTATGGATGCCGTACTGAAAATTTTTTCAGCCGCCCATGTTCCGCTTGAATATGAGTCTGTAGATATGGGCAAATGGGTTTTTGATAAAGGCTTCAGCAATGGTATGACGCCTGAAGCGCAGCAAACCATTGAATTGTTCGGCATTTTATTTAAAGGCCCGATGGAAACACCCAAAGGCAAAGGCGTAAAAAGCGTGAATGTAACGGCGCGGAAAACATGGAATACTTATGCGAATAAAAGAGTGTTTCAAACTTTGCATGGCGTGGACACGGTTTTCAGTAAAGCAGGCATACCTATTGACATTACCATTGTACGCGAAAATATAGAAGACACTTACGGCGGGGTGGAGCACATGCTTACACACGATGTTGCACTCAGCCGCAGGTTTATCACAAGGCCGGGCTCACTGCAGGTAATTAAGTATGCTTTTGAAATGGCAAAGAAAAAAGAAGCTAAAAGAATTACCTGCGGGCACAAGGCCAACATCATGAAAATTACCGATGGGCTGTTCCTGGAAATATTTTATGAAGTGGCCAAAGAATATCCTGAACTGAAAGCTGATGATGTAATTGTTGATGACCTGTGTATGAAATTAGTTACACGCCCGGATTTATTTGATGTGGTGGTGCTTACCAACCTGCAGGGCGATATTGTAAGCGACCTTTGCGCGGGGTTGGTTGGCGGGCTTGGGTTTGCACCCAGTGCAAACATTGGCGACCATATCTGCATATTTGAAGCGGTGCATGGAACCGCACCTGATATTGCAGGGAAAAATATTGCCAACCCTACAGCATTATTATTAAGCGGAATTACAATGCTCCGGCATTTAGGCTTAATGCAAAGTGCCGCAATGATGGAGAATGCCTTATTATATACACTTGAGCAGGGTGTTCATACAGGTGATTTTGGGGATAAAAATAAACCTGCCTTAAACACCACTGCCTATGCAGAAGCCATCATCAGCAATTTTGGAAAGATGCCTGAGCATGGCGCAAAACCATTGTTGCCGGATATGACTGCTACACCTACCATTTTTAAATTAGAGAAAAATGCCATGATGGAATCCCTGGAAAATGAAGATGCAAAAATAATAGGGGTGGATTTTTTTATTGAGAGTAATGAACAGCCTGTTGATATTGCAAATAAATGTTTGCGCCATGCGGGTGTTAAGTTTAAACTGGTAAACATCAGCAACCGCGGCACACAGGTTTGGCCCACAGGTTCTGTTTATACAAATCTTGTAAACCAGTATAATGTGCGTTTTGAAAGTATTGATGAATTTGCGCTGTACCAGCAGGACGTTTTGGGGCTCTATGTAAGCCTCAGCGGTAATTTTAAAATATGCTCCAGCGAATTATTGAATATGTGGGGAAACAAAAAAGCATACAGTTTGGCTCAGGGGCAATAAAGCGTTATTCAATAAATAATTATTTAATAAGATCAATATGCCATTAGACAAGCATAAATATTCGAATGGCGAAGTTACGGTTGTATGGAAGCCCGCTGTTTGCATACATTCGGGCATATGCGCCAGAGGTTTGCATGAAGTTTTTGATCCGCGAAAAAAGCCCTGGATTAATATTTCAGGCAGCGGTACTGAAAAAATTATTGAGCAGGTAAGCAAATGCCCCAGCGGTGCACTGAGCTATTTTATAAATCAAGAAAAAGAGGATATTAAATAATCTTAGCAACATGAATACAAAAAGTGCGGCCTAATTTAACTGCAGCCTGCATTGGAAAACAAAGGCCGGGGGCAGGTTAAGCGCGGTAAAACCCACATTTACTTTTCTGTAATTATGCCTGAAAAAAGAGTACATACTTATAAAGTATGAAAACTGTACAAAAATAGTTTTAAGGCTCGAAGCCATTTTTATGGAGGCCATTAATTGCGCACGTTCAATTTTTGACAGCACTTTAAATGGTATGGATGAAACAATATAATCTATTTCAACATCCATATCCTTTAATAGTTTTATGGCATCGCCGCATACAATGTTCAGCCGTTTATCATCAATTGATTTATCCAGCAGCGTGCAGAACTCATCATTAATCTCAAGGCTGATCAATACTGCATCTTCACGCATATTTGCCAGCAGCTTGCGTGTAATGCACCCATTACCTGCACCCAGTTCCACAATTACCTTTGCTTTGCTGAAGTCAATGCATTTAATCATTTTATCTACCAAAAAACTTGAACTGAATGATACTGCACCAGTGGTTTTCCACTTTTTTAAAAGTTCGACAGACGGTTTCATCTTTTCTATTTTACGATTGATGTATTAACAAATGCCATATATCATTTCCTGCAAAAACATATACTGTACAAACAACAAGTTCACCCGCAAAGGTGGCAAAAATAAACCGCAGATAGTTCATCTTCACCGTACCTGCTACGTAAGAAACCAGGTCAGTGGGGGCAAACGGCAGAAATGCCCAGAATGCTATAAAAAGGAAGCCTTTTGAACTGGTAAGTTTTCCCCTTAACCTCTCCATCCTGACCTCCCTGTCTTTGGCCGGAAACAATTTTGCAATATCAAGGTATTCAGCCAGCAGATAAATCAATGAAGCTGAAATTATTATTCCTGAAAGCGAAAGTACCAATACAAGTATTTTGCTTTTAGGAAAAATTAAAACCCCCGCAAACACAAACGGGGTGCTTGGTAAAAAAAAAAGACCCCTGATGGATGACAGCAAAATGTAAACAATAATTGCTTCCGACTTGTAATCCTGTATAAAAGCTGCTATCTGCGGCGCTGAAATATGATACTTAATAACCACTGCTGTAATCGCTGTAACCCAAACACCCAATATGATATATTTATACCTTTTTTTCAATTAATCCTGTCTTTCCGGTAAAAAAATAAGCATATAAAATTATAGTATTTCTTTATATAAGATAAAATTAATAAAGTTAAAAAAGCCACGTGGCTGCAATAAGGTTAAACAATAAAATTCTGCATCAAAGTTTATTTATAAACCATATAAAATATAAATTAAAAATTGCCGGCCCGTTTTTGTAAAATTGCTTATTAAAAAAGATGCGCATGTTTATTGATGAATCAAAAATAATTTTCAAACCCACACAGGTTTATTACCTTAAAATGGACCGAAATCCAAATTATGTTCCAGGAGAAATTATGAATGTGGATGTTGTTGAAATAAATAAACCTGTTACCGCACATGCATACCGGTATTACTATTTCACTGCCGGCGCTGCATATCAGTGGCTTGACAGGATGGTAATGCCGGAGGAAGAATTATTTTCTCTTGTCAACCAATCCAATACCCGCATTTATGTGCTGATGGATAACAAAACAGAAAGCGGCTATGCTGAAATTGTAAACTATGGCGATTATACAGAATTAGCCTATTTTGGTTTGTTTCCGCAAAGCATAGGAAAAGGTTTGGGGAAATATTTCCTGCAGTGGAGCATTGCCAAAGCCTGGAGCTTTCATCCAAAATGGATACAGGTAAATACCTGCGCATTAGACCATAAAAATGCATTGCCTCTTTATAAAAAAATGGGTTTTACCGAATATAAAAGAACAGAGGAAAAAAGAAGGGTTTTAAAAGAGTGAATATTTGATTCATTGCTGGCAAGATAAAAAATCAAATGCTGAAATCATTCATAAATATCCCGGCGCATGAACCGAATTGACAGGCTATTCGGCATACTTACGCAGCTGCAGTCAAAAAAATTTGTGCCTGCAGAAAAAATTGCAGAGAAGTTTCACATCAGCATACGCACTGTGTACAGGGATGTGAAAGCGCTTTGCGAACAGGGTATACCTGTAAGTTTTGAACCGCATAAGGGATACTTTGTAGTACAGGGTTATTTTCTGCCCCCCATAGCTTTCAGTTCAGATGAAGCAAATGCACTGCTGCTGGCAGAGCGGATGGTGCAGGGCTTTGCTGATAAATCCATCCATACACATTACTCCACAGCCCTGAATAAAATAAAAGCCGTGCTGCGCAATACCCAAAAAGAAAAACTGGAGCTGCTTAATAAAAACATACTGATGCAGATGCCGCCATGCATGGTTCCTGATTTTGAATATTTATCCATGCTGCAAAATGCAATTGTCTCCGCCACCATTATAGAACTGGATTACAAAAATAAAAATGAAGAAATAAGCCGCCGGCTGGCGGAGCCAATCGGGCTTGTGTTTTACGCGTTTAACTGGCACCTGATTGCGTGGTGCCACCTGCGCCGGGATTACAGGGATTTTAAAGTGCTGCGCATTTTAAAAATCAAAGACACCGGGATACCTTTCACCCAAACAAACCATATACCGCTAAACGATTATATGAAGCTGTTGCCTGTAGGGTATTAAATTATATTTATTTACCAAACTGAAGAATAAGCATTGGCAATTGCTGCGTTGCACTCTTTAGCTTTCTGTTTTTTACTGAGCTTTGAATGCCGGCGTGCTGAACACGCATCTGCTCCATAAAAATATTTTTAGTATTTTCAAATAAGGCTGCCATAGGGTTGTCAGTAAGCGGTATTTCCTTTGTACAATAAACAAAAAAATTTAAAACTATGTCCATTCAAATTATTCCACTCCTTCTTAAAGAAATGGAGCAGGAAGCAAAAACCACCCGCAAAATGCTGGAACGCGTACCCACTGATAAATTCAGCTGGAAGCCGCACGAAAAAAGCATGACCATTCAGCGCCTCGCCACGCATATTGCAGAACTTCCTTCCTGGGTTTCCATGACACTTAACACCAGTGAACTGGATTTTGCTGCTAACGAATACAAGCCGCAGGAAATTAACAGCACAGAAGAACTGATTGCTTATTTTGAAAAATGTTTTGCTGATGGTAAAGCACATCTTGAAAAAGCGACAGAAGATAATTTACTGCCAAACTGGACGCTGCGCAATGGCGACCAGGTGTACAGTATTTCCACAAAGTATGAAGTAATACGCATGTCTTTCAGCCAGATTGTGCACCACCGGGCACAGTTAGGTGTTTTTCTCAGGCTGCTTGATGTGCCCATACCCGGAAGCTACGGGCCAAGCGCAGATGATATGAGTTTTTAAAAATTAAATAATTGCAAAGGCTATAACTGCTAACGGTTACAGCCTTTATTTTTTAAAACATGTTTGTATTTGCTGCATAATGAACAGAACGTAAAAGTGAGTGACACAAGGGGAGTTGAATAAAGATATACTGCCGGCAAATAATTTTTTTAAACTTTGGTAAGGACTGATAATTCAATTGTTAAAACAAAGAAAGTTGCGGATGTTTTTGCTTTATTAATTGCTTTTGTGAACGGTTAAGCGGCGGCGCTGAACCTGTAATTTGAAAAACACCTGTTTCATTGTAACGGGAAGCAACAATAATTTCCGTATTTCCTGCGCAGCGGTTAAACAGTTGCTGCACCAGTTGCGGGTTATTGTTGTTTTGTGAAAGATGGGATAAGATAAGGTGGCTCATAAATGATGGCCTGTGCGCAGTAAATAATTCCAGTGCTGCGGCATTTGACAAATGCCCCTGCCCACTGCTGATGCGTTTTTTCAGGTGAGCTGGATAATTTCCTGTGGCAAGCATCTCTTCATCATAATTTGCTTCAAGAAATGCTGCGTGGCAATGTTTAAAATGGCCAATCATTTGTTCGCAGGCAATGCCAATATCAGTGAAGATGCCCACTGTAACTGCATTTGCTGATACAATAAAACTATGCGGATCCCCGGCATCATGAAATTTTGGAAAAGCGGTTATACTAAGCCCACCAATAGTTACAGGCCTATGTGCATTAAAAGAGGCGGTTAAATGTTTTTCAATTTTAAGTCCGCAGGATTTGAGTGTGGCGGAAGTGATATAAACGGGTATGCTGTATTTTTTTGAAAGCACGGGAATGCCTGCAATGTGATCTGTATGCTCGTGCGAAACAAAAATGGCTTTCACGTTTTGCATTAACAAACCCAGGCGTTTCATGCGTTTTTCAGTTTCCCTGCATGATATGCCTGCATCAATCAATACTGCTTCATTTGCATTGCCTGCATAATAGCAATTACCATTGCTGCCGGAATTTAATGATGCGATAAATAAAGACATAAGATTTTAAAAATATTTGCTGCGGATGCTGAGAAATCAGTTGAGCCAGTTGCCTTCAAACTCTTCAAACTCTTTTTTTGTACTGTTAAATGTTTTTCTGAAATCCAGGTATCTTTTCTTTAATGCTGCATAGGTTTCTTTAAAAGAAATTTTTTGATCTGTTTCTTTGCTTTTTTTTGCAGCAGCAGCAAGCTGCATTTTTTCCAGGTGCATTTCATGGCGCAGTTCATCTATTTCTTTTCTTAAGTCCATAAACTGTTCCCGGAAATATTCAATTCCTGTTATTACCTCGCGTACCTGTTTTTTATCTGCCAGTTCATGCATATAATCTTCAAATATGCGCAGCACGTTAATATCTGCATTCATTTCCGCTATCCACAAACGGTAACGCAGGTGCATGCTCATAACAGAAAGTGTACCCGGCATAAAAAATAGAATTTAATAAAAACAAATTTAGTGTATCAGGCGGCAATATATGCAGATGAAATAAAAGAATTACCCGTTAATAAAAGATGAATTTTATTTTGGCTGCGGCAGGGAGTGAAGTGCTATGCGGTTTCCCTCTGTATCAAGAAACACAGCCATAAAGCCATGTTCAGGGGATATTTCCGTTTTAGGCACTGTAATTTTTCCGCCGGCAGCTTCCACTTTATCCAGCACATTTTGCACATCCGGGTTTGCGTTTAAATAAATCAGCGGGCCATCCGTTGCAGAAGGTTTGTGGAAACCGCCGCTGTCTACAACCGCGCCTCCCACTCCGTTCATCATATCTTCCAATGGAAACATGCGCATTTTAATATTGGGTGTATCAAGCGGGTATAATGCAATCTCAAAAATGGTTTCATAAAATATTGCGGCACGGTTTAAATCTGCAGCCGGGATTTCAAACCAACTGATTACATTTTTGAATGACATAAAGTATTGTTTATGATGAATACCAAAGGTCTTAAAAAAATCAGATTGTTTGGGCCGTTTATCAATTTGTTTAAAAGCCGTTGCTGAAAGGGTTACTGTAGTACAAGAGTGCGGCGCAACAAAGTAAAATTGGTGCGATACCGCCCGGTACAAAAATTTTTATTTATTCCAGGTTTGGCCTTAACCATTTTTCTGCTTCTTCCAAACTCATCCCTTTTCTTTTTGCATAATCTTCTAATTGGTCTTTTGAGATTTTTCCCACGCCAAAATACTGGCTTTGCGGATGCGAAAAATACCAGCCACAAACACTTGATGCGGGGTACATGGCGAGAGATTCTGTAAGTGTGATGCCTGTATTTTCTGTGGCATTCAGCAATTCAAACAGTTTATATTTTTCAGTGTGGTCGGGGCATGCGGGATAGCCGGGCGCAGGACGGGTGCCCAAATATTTTTCTTTAATTAAGTCTTCTGCACTCAACATTTCATTTTTATGATAACCCCAGAATTCTTTGCGCACACGCAAGTGAAGAACTTCTGCAAATGCCTCTGCAAGCCTGTCCGCAAGCGCCTGCAAAATTATTTTGTTGTAATCATCGTGCTGCGCTTCAAATGCTTTGATGTGTTGTTCAATACCATGAATAGTAACGGCGAATGCGCCGATATGATCAGCCCCCTCAACTCCCCCAACGGGGGAGCTTTTGCCCTCTGATGGCGCAAATGGTTTTATGAAATCTGAGAGCGATAAGTTTGGTTGCCCTGGCGCTTTTTTTATTTGCTGGCGCAGTGATTCCAATTTCACGATTGACGATTCACTATTTACAGCAATCGTATCTGCTCCTGTTGTATTTGCTTCCCAAAAACCAATAACGCCTTTTGCTGTAAGCCATTTTTCTTTAATGATTGTATTGAGCAATGTATTGGCATCATTGTATAATTTTGTTGCTTCTTTTCCAACTACTTTATCGCTTAATATTTCAGGGAAGTTTCCATGCATTTCCCATGCAATAAAAAAAGGTTTCCAGTCAATATAGTTTCTTAATTCATTCAAATCATAATCAGCAAAAACTTTTGTGCCTGTAAATGTTGGCCGTGGTGGTATATAGCCATCCCAGTCAATTTTCATTTTATTTTTTTGCGCTTCCCCGAAAGATAAATATTGTTTGGTTGTTTTTTTATTGTCGAACCCTTCTTTCAGTTTTATATATTCTTCTTTTACTGTTTGCAGGAATACAGGTTTTGTTTCTTTGTTCAGCAAAGAGCCAGCCACCGTTACGCTGCGTGACGCATCCAGCACATGCACAACTCCTTCATCGTATTGCGGTGAAATTTTTACGGCTGTATGCATACGCGAAGTGGTGGCACCACCAATTAATAATGGCTGTTGCATGTTGCGGCGTTTCATTTCATGGGCTATATGCACCATCTCATCCAATGAAGGAGTGATTAATCCGCTAAGACCAATGATGTCCACTTTTTCCTTTATCGCTGTATCCAATATTTTGTCTGCAGGTACCATTACGCCAAGGTCAATAATATCATAGCCATTGCAACCAAGCACAACACCAACAATGTTTTTACCAATATCATGCACATCGCCTTTTACGGTCGCCATTAAAATTTTTGCTGCGCCTGCACCTTCTTCATTTACTGTTCCTGCAGCTATATGTGCATTGCGACGGAGAAGTTTTTCTTCTTCAATATAAGGAGTTAATACCGCCACACTTTTTTTCATCACCCTTGCACTCTTCACCACCTGTGGCAAAAACATTTTACCGCTGCCAAATAAATCTCCCACCACATTCATTCCATCCATTAACGGGCCTTCGATAACATCGAGTGGCTTTGGATATTTTTGTCTTGCTTCTTCTGTATCTGCCTCAATATAATCGGTAATGCCATTTACAAGTGAATGTTTCAAACGCTCTTCCACACTGGTATTGCGCCATGCTTCATCTTTTATTTCAACTTTTCCTTTTGCCTTTACAGTTTCTGCAAATACAATCAATTGTTCTGTGGCTTCATTGCTGTTGTTGTTGCGGTTGAGTATCACATCTTCGCACAACTGTTTAAGGCGTGGTTCAATTTCATCATATACAACCAACTGCCCTGCATTTACAATACCCATGTCCATACCAGCTTTGATAGCATGGTAGAGGAAAACTGCATGCATTGCTTCTCTTACATGATCATTCCCCCGGAATGAAAAAGACATATTACTTACACCACCGCTTACTTTTACGAGTGGCATCTTTTGCTTAATGATGCGGGTGGCTTCAATAAAATCAACAGCATAATTATTATGCTCCTCTATACCAGTTGCAATTGCAAAAATGTTTGGGTCGAAAATAATATCCTGCGCAGCGAAACCAACTTGTTCAGTTAATATCTTATATGCCCTGCTGCAGATCTCTACTTTCCTGTGAAGCGTATCTGCCTGCCCTTTTTCATCAAATGCCATTACAACAACAGATGCGCCGAAACTCTGGCATACAATTGCCTGCCCGATAAATTTTTCTTCGCCTTCCTTCATTGAAATGGAGTTCACAATGCATTTGCCCTGCACACATTTTAAACCCGCTTCGATAATTGAAAACTTTGAAGAGTCAATCATGATAGGGATTTTCGCAATATCCGGTTCGGCCTGTAAGAGGTTTAAAAAAGTTGTCATTGCCTGCACACCTTCTAACAATGCATCATCCATATTTACATCCAAAACCTGTGCGCCGCTTTCCACCTGCTGACGTGCTACACTTAAAGCTTCTTCGTATTTATTATCCCTGATTAACCTGGCAAATTTTTTAGAGCCTGTTACGTTGGTGCGCTCACCCACATTAATGAAATTCGTTTCAGGGCGAACGATTAATGGTTCTAAACCTGCTAATCTTAAATATGGTTTGATAGTTATTATCTCAGACATTTTGTACCCGGCTTTATATTTTCGATTAAGCTGTTGTTGCGTCGCACCCTTCAACGGTTTGTTATTAACTAAGCAAAAACATCTTCAACAACAGGCAATTTTCTTGGCTCTAAATTTTTTACTTGCTCAGCAATATGTTTAATATGATCTGGTGTAGTGCCGCAGCATCCGCCCACAATATTTACAAAACCTTCTCTTGCCCATTCTTCAATAAAATGTGCGGTTTGTTCGGGCTGTTCATCATATTCACCCATTGCATTTGGCAAACCTGCATTGGGATATGCAGAAGTATAACAGGATGCAATGCTGCTTAATTCTTCAATATGGCTGCGCATTTCAGCAGCGCCTAATGCGCAATTCAAACCAATACTTAAAGGCTTTGCATGCATTACGGAAACATAGAATGCTTCTAATGTTTGCCCGCTTAATGTTCTTCCGCTTGCATCAGTAATAGTGCCGCTGATCATGATGGGCAGTTCCTTTTGTTTGGTATTCCTGAAATATTTTTTGATGGCATAGATGGCGGCTTTTGCATTCAATGTATCAAAGATGGTTTCTACTAAAAGAATATCCACTCCGCCATCCACCAAACCTTTTATTTGTTCATAATAGGCATCAGCCACTTCGTCAAATGTTACGGCGCGGTAGCCGGGGTTATTTACATCAGGGGAAAGTGAAAGTGTTTTATTCATAGGGCCGATGGCGCCGGCAACAAAGGCCCCCTTCTGTTCCCCCAACGGGGGAAAGTCCAAACTGTAATTTCTTTTCTCAGCGCAGGGAAGGGTTTGTAACTGTTGTTCAATTTTCAGCAAAACATTTTCGGTATCATGAAGTATTTCTTCATTCATAAACCTGATCACTTTATAACCCCTTGAACCAAGCCATTCTGTTCTTTCTGCGTCACTGATAATATTTTCTGGTAACTGGTGAATTAAACCATCTACTTCAATAATTAATTTTTTTGCAAGACATACAAAATCTGCTATGTACTGACCAATTATATGCTGCCTCATGAATTTATATCCTTCTAATTTTTTGCCCCTTAAAATATTCCATAAAATATTCTCTGCTTCCGTTGGTTTTTTTCTGTGAGTAGCAGCATATTTTTTCAGCAAGTGATATATCATCGGATCAGCCTCTTCATAAAATTCAGGACTTGTCTTTTGTCCTCCCCCGTTGGGGGAGTTAGAGAGGGCGCTGAATTCATTAACGGCATCTTTCGCACACTTTGCCGCTGCAACATTTAATTCATAAGCGAGTGACTGCATATCATAATCAGCCTGTGCAATGGCAGTACTGCTGAATGTATTGGTTTCAATAATGCCTGCGCCTGCTTCAAGATATTGTTTGTGGATTTCCTTTATTATATGCGGCTGTGTGATGCTGAGCAAATCATTGTTTCCTTTTACATCTTTGTGCCAATTTTTAAAAAGCTCTCCGCGATAATCTGCTTCAGTGAGTTTGCAGCGCTGTATCATAGTGCCCATTGCGCCATCAATAATTAAAATTCTTTTTTCAAGTTCTTTGCGGATGCTCATACATAAAAATTAAAAAGTGAAAAACTAATTTTTATCCTCAAACGTGCTTGCTGCAAAACGCACTGGTGTATTCCGAAAGCTTTCGGGATGCGACGCAACAATGCTGAAGCATATTGTGCTGTACGGATGCAAAAAAAATTATGTACTTATTAAACGGCGGGAAACTTTGCGTGAAGTGTTTCTTTGCGTTTATTAGTTCATGTTTTGCAGGCCGAACAATAAACAAATCTGCCTGAATTGCACTGCAAGATAATACAGAATGGGCTGATGAACAAATCCTATTCTCCCGCAAGCCAATGTTTAAATGCAGCGGAGCGTTCAGTGCTTACAATTGTTTCATGTTTTGGCAGCGGGTTGAGTTTTATCAATACCCGTGATTTGGAATAGCTGATCATTTCACTGATGGAATGGTAACTGATGATGAACTGGCGGTTGATACGGAAAAAATTTTGCGGGTTAATAAGATTCTCCAGTTCATCAAGATTATGATCAACAGGATAACGGCGGCCATCTTTCATTACTGCAAAATTTGCCTTGCTTTCAGTATAGAAATAGGCAATATCTTTTGTTTCTATTGTTTTAAGGTGCTCGCCAAAACGTATGGCAAACCTTTGCCTGTAAGCATCACCAGGTTTTTGCAGCGATGAAAAAAGTTTTACAAAATCAACAGGATCATACTGTGGCTGTGCATATATTTTTTTAAACCGTTCTATGGCTTCTTTCAGCTCTTCTTTTTTAACGGGCTTTAATAAATAATGAATGCTGTTGAGCCTGAATGCCTGCAATGCATACTGGTCGTAAGCAGTAATAAAAATTACCGGGCAGGTAACAGTAACACGTTTAAATATTTCAAAACTGGAGCCGTCGGCAAGATGGATATCGGCAAAAATAAGATCGGGCCCGGGATTGGTGCTGAACCACTCCACTGCCGAACTGATGCTTACTATTGAATTGATTATTTCTGCTTCGGGCATTAATTCGGTTATCAGTTTCCTGAGCCGTTTTGCTGCTGCCTCTTCGTCTTCAATGATCAATACTTTTATCATGTTATTTTCTTATTAAAGGGATTTTTACAGTAAAGAAATAATCATCATTTTGAATAATGACCGGCTGCCTGCAGAGTATTTCGTACCGCCTGCGGATATTCTGCAATCCAAGGTTGCCGCCTGTTTCGGTGTACAGTTTTTTATTGATATTGTTTTGAACCACCAGGTAATTATCATTTTCCACAAACAATTTTATTTCAAGTTTTGTTTCTGTGGAAACCATATTATGTTTAATTGCATTTTCAATAAGCAATTGAAGGGCAAGAGGTGTTATCAGATAATTCAACGAGTGTTCTTCAGTAACATTAATATTTATGTGCAGGGCGCTGCCATACCTTTTCTGCTGTATAAAAAAATAATCGTTTAATATATCCAGCTCTTCCCGGAGTGTTATAAGGTTTTTCTCCCGGTTCACAACAATGCTGCGGTAAAAATCTGACATGTGTTCTACGTAAGTAACTGCCATATCGGGCTGTGTTTCTATTTCAGAAATAAGCGTATTAAAGCTGTTGAACAGAAAATGCGGGTTTATCTGGCTGCGCAGCATTTCCAGTTGTGATTGTATTTTTTCATTTTCAAGTTTACTGAGCTGCTGTATATTTTTTTCTCTTTGTTTTATAACAAAATAAAATAAAGACGCCGCAAGAACAATACATAAAACAATAAACCACGCATTTAACCAGAAAGGCTTTGCTATAATAAAAGAAAAGGCTGCTTCGGGTGCATTTTCAAAATTTTTATTCAGCGAGGCCCTTACTTTGAAAATATAATTATCCGGCGGCAGGTCAGGAAAATTCTGGACCCTGTCGTTTGTATTCACCCAATCCCTGTTGTAACCTTCAAGTTTGTACTGGTATTGTATTTTTTCAGGCTGGGAATAGTAAAGTCCTGTAAAATACAAACTGATATTATTTTCGTCATGGTTAAATACATGTCCGGTTTCTGCCGGCACATCATTAAGAAACAGTTGTATTTTATCAATCATTACCAGTGGCTGAATAATGGTTTGCTCCGAAGCATGGAATTTATAAACAGAACTGTCTGCTGCAAAAAAAACATTTCCTTCATCATCTGATACAAATGCATTCAGGTCCGCATTGATATTTGGTATGCCCTGCTCAGTGCCTGTATAAAAAAACCTGTCTGTACGGGAATCAATAAGGTCAACATTATTTTTATGAAATACTACAATGTTATCACCTGCTGCCGCCAAACCTGTAATATTCATGCTGCTCAGCCCCTGTTGCTGTGTAAACACTTTAAAAGAGCTGCCATTATACCGTATCAAACCATTATTATAGGTTGAGTACCATATATTGCCTCCGGGATCTTCCACCAGTCTGTACACTACATTGCCCGATGCAGTATTTTGCTGCAGCAGGTTTGTAAACTTTCCATTACTGAGCACAGTAACGCCTTTTCCATCAGTTGCAAACCATACCCTGTCTTTACTGTCAGTGAAAATATGGTTAACATAACGGCTTCCAATACTTTTAATATCCATGTAATTAATGAAACGGGTATTATTCCCGGAAAGCACAGCGTTTACAGTTCCTTCGAGGCTTGATATCCATATTGAACTGTCTTTACCGGTGATGGAAATGATATTACTTTTTACAAGTAATGTGTCTGCTGTTATAACAGTCTTTTTCCCTGTTACAGGGTCAAGGACACAAATGCCCTGTCCCATGGTACCTATCCATATTTTCCCATATTTATCCTCATACAAAGTACTTATTTCTGTATTTGCTGCCCTGGTTATATCAAATTTTTCCCCTTTCCAGACCCCATCAACTTTTCTTATTTGCTCAACGCCGTTTGCAGTATTAAACCAGATGCTTTTATTTTTTGCACATAAAAGGCTGTGAATATTCGGGGCATCAGTACCATCGGGATGAAAAATTTCATCCGGGCTGCAGCCGCTCCTGCGAAGCAAAAGATTATCGCCTGCAGCCCAGATATTGCCTTCCCTGTCCCTGAGCAGGCAACTGATTTTTTTTAACTGGCTTGTATTATGTGATGCTAGAAAAATATTGTTATCATCATCATGGTCAAAAACAATCAACCCGTTATCTTCTGTTGCCACAAAAACCTGGAAAGATGTGGCTATTATATCGTTTACCTGCCCGTAATTCCATATCATTTTTCTTTCAGGATTTTGGAATTTATTGTTGTACACGTCAAAACCTGCATCCTGCATACCCAGCCAAAGGCTGTTGTTTGCTGCTGTATAAAGGCAACGGACAATATTATCCTTCAACCCGTTCTTTGAACTATAAATGCTCACATTTTTTTTTCCATTAATCAGTGTGCAGATATTTAAGCCCCTGTCTGTTGCCGCAATAATACCTGCATTGCCTGTTGTGGTTATGTCATATACATAATCATCGCTAAGGCCATCATCGGTATTCAGGTTATATAACCTTGCGTGGTTATAATAGTACAGGCCTTCGCCCGCTGTTCCAATCCATATTAATCCTTTATTATCTACAGTAATTTTTGTAATAGCAACTTTGGGGTAACCTTCGTCAAACCGGAGCAGCCTGACCGTATTGTTCTGCAGTACACCCAGGTTGCCATTACTGAAACCAATCCATGTTTGCTCTGATGGGGTTTCGCATATAGCAGAAATATCTTCGGGTACATTATCAGCGCTGGAGTACCTGTAAAAATCAATCCCGTCAAAACGGTACAGCCCGTTATTGGTACCCGCAAGTATGTATCCTTTTTTGTTTTGATATAACACATTAATTCTCGTAATGCCTGCATCATCACCGGGTGGAAGAGTAAATAATTTTTCTGCGCCGGCAAACGTATGCAGTACAAAACTTATTACTGCAAAAAAAGAAAAAATAATATGCTTTAATTGGGTTTTCATTTACCTGGGTTCGAGTGTTGCGTTTACACTTACCTGTATTTCGTTGGCAAGTTTTTGATACACAAGTTTTGGTATAGGGATGTTGTGATCACTGAGCAGAACAGTGAAATTACTTTTGACAGTTATTTTTTTATCGGTTACAGTTATACTGCATTTTATTATCCGTTCCTGCGGCACTCCGTGAATGATGAGCGTTCCTTTTGCCCTTACCTGGTAACTGCCGTCTTTGGTGAAGTCTTCATCTTCAATAATCTTTCCGCTGAAAGAAGCCACCGGGTATTTGTCAGACTCCATGTAGTTTTCATTGAAATGTATTTCCTGTGTGAGGCTATTAAATCCTTTGAAGGACCGGATATAAATTTTGAAAGCAAAATTTTTTTTATCAATATCCAGAAGTCCCGCAAGCTGATCGGATGAAGCATTAATTAATTCCTGCGGCGCTTCAGATTTGAATGAAACTTTTCCCCTTGAAGCCTGATATATTTGTGCAGTTTGCCTAAACCCAAAAGAAAATGATATATATAAAAAAACGGATAAGAAAAAAAGTGTAGTTTTTCTTTGGTTCATCAGCGGATCCATTTTTAAATGATATGGCATCCTGCAAATTAGTTTTTATTGTTGTGGGGTTTTAGGTTTTTTTAAAGCAAATACCCGGGATATATTGAAGCCAAAACGTATATCACCATTACCCCAGTTACCTCTTGTTTCGTGAATAAAAGTTCTCTCTGTCATACCATAAGAATTGGTAAGCTGCAGCTGGAATACATGTCCGCCGGTTTCAATTTCATATCCTACTGCAAAAGAGTTGTTTGTTCCCGGGATTTTGTAACCGGGAAGCTGGTAATAATATTCCAAATTAAGACTTGTACGTTTAGTGAGTTTGATCCTTGCTCCCGCACCAACAGAATAAAGGTTATTGGGCATAGAACTGTCCGCAAGATTATAATGCACCATTGTGGGCGCCAGTTGTAAAGAAAAACCATCGCTGAATTTATGCGCAATCAATGTTTGAAAAGCATAATAAAGCCTGTCTGATGTATTAAGTTTTATTGAAGTTGACTTTAAAGTGTTAATGGTAACTGATGACAGCAGGGTAACTGAAACGGGCATTATTCTTTTCCCTGATGATTGCCACAACAGCCTGTATTTTAAAAAGGCATCATATTCTTTTTCTGTGTTTTGCTCAAGCGGCATTGAACCATCTGCAATTTTGCCGGTAGTGCTTCTGCCTACACCTATCGCCAGCCTGTCACTGATACCGTAATCTGCCCCTATGCGCATAGATGCCTTATCTAATCCAAACATATTATACAGGCCCGAATTAAGTGTGCCAAAGCGGTGGGTTACTTTAAAATCAAGTACCCCCTTTTGTGTGGTTTCAACGGTATGGCCGTTTATAAGGCGGCCTGTTTTAAATGTAGCTTCTGTGTATTGTACAGTGCTGTCTGATTTTTCGGGTGCAATTGAATCTGCGGGTGGCGACCAGTTTTGTATTGGCTGTATATCGGATGAAACTGATTTTGGTTTTTTAACCGTAAATACCCGTGAAATATTAAAACCAAAATGCAGGTCACTAAAACTCCAGGGGTTGTATGTTTCTGTAATAAATGTGCGCTCAGTAATGCCTGTTGAGTTACTGAGATTAAACTGAAAAACATGGCCTCCTGTTTCTATTTCATAGCCAAGCGAAAAGGAATTGTATGTTTTGGGGTATTTCCGCGGTAATTTATCACCACCAAGCTGTTGATAATATTCTGCAATAATGCCCGAACGTTTTGTTAACTTAAGCCTGCCACCAATACCTAAGGAATAAAGATTAACAGGCACAAGATTATTGCGCACCATTGTTGGCATAAGCTGCAGTGAAAAATTACTGCTGAACTTGCGCGCAATTAAAGCCTGCAAAGCATAAGAAAACTTGTCCGCAGTTTGCAAAGACGGAGGATAAGGTAACCGCAATTTTAAATACTGAGTATCCGTAGCAAACATAAAGGATGATAAAAGAGTTACTGAAACAGGCATTTTTTGTTTGCCCGTGGATTGCCACAGTAATCTGTATTTTAAAAATCCGTCATACTCTTTTTCGTAGGAAGTACGTCCACCTCCTATGGTTAACCTGTTTGTTAATCCATAGTCCGCACCAAAACGCATTGCGATCGCATTATCAAAGCCATATAAATCATACAACCCATTGTTTGCAGCACCAAAGCGGTGAGATATTTTAAGATCGAGGACGCCTTTCTGCGTAGTTTCAACCGAATGGCTGTTAATAATACGGCTTGTTTTAAAAGTGCCTTCTGTATATTCTATTTCGTTCCCGTTTTTTTTACTTACATCCGCATCCAGTAATGAATCAAGGCTTACATCCTGCGCTATACCGCAAAATGCAATCAACACAAAACAAAATGAAAAAAATATTTTTTTATCCCGCATAAATCAAAATTGAACTTATCTTTTTTCGTACTGGCAGTTTACTGATATATGAATTTG
This sequence comes from Chitinophagales bacterium, assembly GCA_038207175.1. Lineage (GTDB taxonomy): Bacteria > Bacteroidota > Bacteroidia > Chitinophagales > Chitinophagaceae > JBBRAD01. Next base: position 131,814 of record JBBRAD010000007.1, on the reverse strand, counting down.
ATCTTCAATTTTTTTCTGTACAAAAGCTTCGCCTATTACATGATAATCTTTCCGGTTGACGCTAAAAGCAGATTGCGCTGTAACGGTTCCGCTTTTTATAGTTACAGTACCATCTATTGTAATGGGTTTGGTCACATCTTTTATAGTAAGGTTTCCCTGTACAGTAACTTTATATGTACCGTCTTTTGTAAAATCTACTGAAGCCAGATTTGTGATCTTGCCTGAAAAACCTGCTTTCGGATATTTTTCAGCATCCATATAATCTTCATCATTAAAATGCTCCTCCATTGCTGTTTTCACAAAATGAAAACTCTTGATGGCAACTTTAAAATCAAACTGGCCGGTAGAGGAGTTTAGCACACTTGCCACTTCATTGTTTTGGGCATTTACATCTTCAAGGGGGGTATGGGAATTAAAGCTAATATTGCCATTCCTGGTAATATAATTTTGGGCTTTCGCCGAAAATGTTACAGCTAATCCGAGTAGTAAAAAAAAATATTTCATAATAATTTTTTTAAAAAATTAAAATTAATTGTCAGGCGCATTTTCGTTTTTCCAGTCTATAAATTTATTTATATCACAGTCGGAAAGCATGCCGCCGCTATTCGGCATAGGGTTACTGCCCAAATTGTGTTTTATTGAAGGTATAAGCACATCCTGCAACACAAGATCCCGGATAGTGGAGTAATCCTGGAGATTATGATTACCACCCATTATAGGAGCATTTTCAGCGCTATGGCAATTAAAGCAATAAACAACCAAAACAGGGGTCAAATCTCTTTTAAGTGATACCCGGACAGTATCGCAGGCGGGATATACAACATCTGCTTTATTATTGTTGCAACCAGATAAAACCGCTATCATGCCGCTTATACTTAAAAGCACGGTTAATTTAATCCAGCCGGTTATACATTTATTATAAGTCATGCAGGCTTTTGCTAAAATTTAACTGGTTACTGAATTTTAAAACGGGTCTATTTTTTTACAAGTACGCCTTCGGTTATTATTACATCACTTAAAAAAGATTTGCAAAACCCTTTGAAAGTAATAGTACTACCCTGCTGTATTTCGCCCGGATCATTTTTAAAAGTACAGTTAATACCAAAAACCGGGTCATTGCTTTTAAGGATTACCACTGTTTCACCTGCCTGGTTTTTCTTTACTTCTTCCACCACACCCGTTACCTGCATTGCTTTATCTACGTAGGCTGCCGTAGCCTTAGTTTCATTATTGGTAAATGAATCAAAAAGCGCCATGGCAGTTATTTCAATACCTTTTTGTTCTTCCACCTGCGGGCGGGGTTTGTTCCATTCATAAATTCCGTAAACTGCAGCAATTACAACAACAAGCAATAACAGCAGCAGTATATTCTTCCATTTCATTTTCATGGTAAAAGTATTTGTAGCAATAAAGTTACTAAAGTAATTTATGCCGAAAGCGTAAATCATTATGCTGAAAAGGAAGAAAATGATGCTGTATTTCAGGTAGAAAAAATTCTGCCTCTGGATATTTATAGTGCGGAAATGAAAACCGGCGGTTATGAATTTACATACTGCTGAACAGGCAGCCTGTTTACAAGGCTGCGGGCCAGCGTCATTTCATCAGCATATTCCAGTTCGCCGCCAAATGCAATACCACGGGCAATTGTAGTGATTTTGCAGGAGATGGTGTGCAGTTTTTTTTGTATATAATAAATAGTTGTATCGCCCTGTATATTGGGGCTTAACGCAAAAACCATTTCTTCAGTTTGTTCTTTTTGTATGCGGGTTATAAGCGAATCAATATTCAGTTGGTCAGGGCCAATGCCATCCAGTGGTGATATAATACCTCCCAGTACATGATAGGTGCCGTTAAACTGCTGTGTACTTTCTATGGCAATCACATCGCGTACATTTTCCACTACGCATATCATCTGCTGATTGCGCATGGAGTTTGCGCAAACCGAACAGATATCTCCATCACTGATGTTGAAGCAACGCTTGCAGAATTTTATTTCGCTGCGCATTTTGGCAATGGTTTCGCTAAAATGCTGCACAACATTTGCCTCCTGTTTTAAAAGGTACAGCACCATACGCAACGCAGTTTTTTTACCAATACCGGGCAGCCTGGCAAACTCATTTACCGCATTTTCTACAAGCGTGGAAGGGAACTGCATAAACGATTTTAAAACTCAAAGTTAACCCGCATATTGAAGGCAACAAGCGCGAAAAAAAATTATTTGCTACAAGTGTAAAATAAACAATTAAACTAAAAATGTTTTTACTTCTTACTTTATTATTATGACGGGAGATGATTAAAAAATTTTAACAACTGTCAATTGCATGTATAAACACCTGCATTTAAACGTTTTAAGAATTATTATTCCTTCAGGCTTTGTATTATAAACAGTTGTAAGCATTTAAACAGGCTTCAAAAATTTACCTTCGCAGGCACAATAAAAAGTTTCTTTTTGAGTTATTTGTTTTAATTCCAAATCCTTTACTGAAAAATCTTGTGTAGATGAAAAAAATTTTGATCATAAGCATTGTATCTTTTTCAGCCATTACTTCCATGGCTCCTGCAAGCCCGCATATACCTGTAAATTTTTCCGGAGATAAAAAATTCCCCGCGCTGCTTTCGTCTGATGAATCCCCCGCTGTTGTAAAATGGGTTGATTCTTTATACAATACAATGAAGCTTGACTCTGCCGGGCTGCAGCGGAATGTGTTTTTCAGTGCAATTAAAGGTTATGAATATCTGCTCAGCAAAAATAAACTGCAGAAAAGCGATCTGCTTACCATATGCGACTACAGCCAGCCCAGCAGCAGTAAAAGGCTTTATATAATAGATATGGTAAATGCAAAGCTTCTTTTTAATACTTATGTTTCGCATGGAAAAAATTCAGGGGAACAATATGCTACAAGCTTTTCCAACAGGTCAGATTCGCATAAAAGTTCATTAGGTTTTATGGTTACAGGCGAAACTTATAATGGCAAAGCGGGTTACAGCCTGCACCTTGATGGCATGGAAAATGGTTTTAACGACCATGTACGCCAAAGGGATATAGTGATGCACGGAAGCGATTACGTAAACGGCCAGCGGGCTGATGAAGGAACTATGATGGGCCGTAGTTACGGCTGCCCCGCTGTTCCCTATGCACTGCACAAAAAAATTATTGATAAAATAAAGGATGGAAGCTGCCTGTTTATTTATTCCCCCGACCCGTTTTATACACATGCCTCACAAATACTGAATGCCCAATTCAACTGGCCCATTGTATCACCATCTCCTGTAAATGCCGTCAGTTCCGCGGGTATTCTGGATGCAACTCAAACAGAGCAGCCAGCACCTTCGCAAACAGCTCCCTGGGGTTTTGAGCAGAATTAAAAACCAATAAAATATTTTTGAACCGGAGGCGTATTTTCATAGCATCGCCTGTTGTGTCACTCACTTTGAAGTGCAGTTTAATATTCAGCTACTTTAAACTGATTTCCCTAATTAAATTACAAAGCCACAGCATACCCAATTAACTGGCAAACGGCGCCAATTAATAAGCCGCTGTAAATTTCTTTATTTGAATGATCACCAAGTAAGAGCCTTGCTGTACAAACCATTCCGGCAGCTATTGTTGCCACAGCAATATCAAGCCCCATATTGGTTTGGTAGATATAGCACGTAAGCAACACGCACACCAATGCGCCGCCCATACCCATTGCATGCATGCTTATCTTAAAAAAATTATTGAGTATCAGTGCCGGAACAGTTGCAATAAAAATACCAAAGTAAAAAAATTTCAGTGCCGTTGGCTGGTCATTCCACTCCCGGCTCAGATACCACATCCACCAGTAAAAGAACATCACAATAATATAAGGGATGATGCGCTCTTTTTGTGTGCGCAAAAAAATATTATCAATAAACTTTAGCCGCCATAAAAGGAATATGGAAAATGCGGGGAAAAAAGCAGTCATCCAGAACACATTTATTTTCCTGAAAAAAAGCGCTTCGGGTGTTATGCCCGCAAACTCAACAGGGAAACGGGCTAAAAGCCAGAAAAAAATATACGTTGGTATAAACAAAGGATGAAAAAGATAAGAAATAATTTTCGCCGGTATCTTCAAAAAGTTATTCGGTGCAATTGCAATTTCATTCATAAAATATTTTTTAAGTCCTCACTTTAAGGGGGATTCAGAGGGCTGCTACAATTCTTTTCTCAGCCTTGCTACCGGAATATTCAGTTGCTCCCTGTATTTGGCAACAGTTCTTCTGGCAATATTGTAACCTTTTTCCTGGAGCATATCAGTAAGCAGTTCATCGCTCAACGGCCTTTTTTTATCTTCCGCTTCAATCATATTGCTCAGTATTTTTTTCACTTCCCTGGTGCTTACTTCTTCGCCGCTGTCTGTACTGAGCGATTCGCTGAAGAAAAACTTAAGGCGGTATGTGCCAAACTCCGTTTGTACAAATTTACTGTTTGCCACACGGCTTACGGTCGAAATATCAAGTCCGGTTATTTCGGCAATGTCTTTTAGTATCATCGGGCGCAGCGTGGTTTCATCACCCGTTAAAAAAAATTCTTTCTGGTAATTCATAATGGCTTCCATGGTGCTTAGCAATGTGTGCTGCCGCTGTTTTATCATATCAATAAACCATTTGGCCGAATCAATCTTTTGTTTAATAAACAGTACCGCTTCTTTCTGCCGTTTGTCTTTCTTGTTTCCACGGTCATATTCTTTCAGCATATCACGGTAGCCTTCGCTTATACGCAGGTCGGGTGCATTTTTTGCATTCAGCGTTACATCAAGTTTCCCTCCTGTATTGAGTATATAAAAATCGGGGATGATGTAGCTTTCCACTTTGTTCATTTCGCCCAGGTTGCCGCCGGGCTTGGGGTTCAGCCGTATTATATCGCCAATTACTTCTTTTAAATCATCATCATTCAGCCCCAGCCCGCGCTGTATTTTTTCGTAATGTTTTTTGGTAAATTCATCAAAATATCTTTCCATTACGGCTATGGCGAGTGTGACATCTTTGCCTTCTTCATACTGGCGGTGCAACTGCAGCAGCAAACATTCCTGCAGGTTGCGGGCACAAATACCGGGGGGATCAAAGTGCTGTATTTTTTTTATGATCGAAGTAATCTCCTGTTCGGTGGCAGTTACATTTTGCCTGAATGCAAGATCATCCACAACGGAAGAAAGCTCCCTGCGTAAATAGCCGTCATCATCAATACTGCCCACAATCTGCTCGGCAATTTTATAATTCCTTTCATCAAGCGACAGCATACCGAGCTGGTTCAGCAGCAGTTCGTGAAAACTTGTTTCAATTTTAAATGGGATTGTTTTTTTGTCATCCGCTTCAGGATAATTTTCATCCCTCAGCTTATAGTCCGCCACATCATCATCACCTTCAGAAACATATTCACTCAAATCAATATTCTCATATTCGTCATTGCTGCCATCCATTTCATAGTCATCCTCTGTTGATTCAAACTCATCCTTTGTTTCTGTGTTTACATCTTCATTATGTTCATCTTCGCCCTGCTCCAGTGCAGGGTTTTCTTCCAATTCTTCTTTTATCCGTTCCTCCAGGTGCATGGTAGGCACCTGCAGCAATTTCATCAGCTGGATTTGCTGCGGCGATAATTTTTGTAAAAGCTTTTGCTGTAACGATTGAGTTAATGCCATGATTTGTTAATTCCAAATATCAGATTCTAAAATTAAAACCACTTACACTTATAACGCCGTAAATTTACATACAAATGCACGTTACAAGCCCATGAAGAAGATTTGTTTCTTTGTAAATTTATTGCTAATAGTTTCGCTGGCGGGGCATGCACAGTTATCAAACCGCCCGCTACAGGCATTTAATAACAGCGATTCAGGCTTAGCGCGAAAAAATTTGACAGACAGTTTGCCGCTGCATTTACCATTACGTTTAATACCTGCAAATTATTACACCACACATCTTGGATTTTTTTGCAAACAGGAGCTTAATGTACAGAAAGCAACAAAACTGCCAATTACATTCAGGCTGGGAACAATGGATTACAATAATTACTTAGAGCAAAAACCAAATGCGCTGAAGCCGCCGCGATGAAAAGCATTGTTTGGATATTGTATCAAAGGAACCGGGGATGTTTTTATTCAAACTATCAAATTTTTTATTTTCAGACTTAAGAAGCTGTTTAGAAATGATTCTGCAAAATGCTTTTTGCATTAAAAAGTTCGCGGTAAAGTAACAGCCACCGGCATAATAGCCGCAATTACTCCTACAGTTACCGCAAGTGCCAGGCTGATTTTTGTTTTGAAAGCGCATGAGTGGAAAGTTAGGGTCTGTAACTTTAAAAGAAAGGTATCCGGATTACAGATGGAGTATGGCTAACACGTTATTGCTATAGGGTTACTATGGAGTTATTAGGGGTGTACTATAAGGTTACTATGGAGCAACGTCCCTATAAGGTCTCTGTAACATCCCTATAAGGTCTCTATAAGGTCTCTGACTGATTGGATGAAAATGAGCTGACAAGGTATATTTTGGGAAATACTCATGGGGTACAAGTGTACAGCATCAAGTTAATAATAATTTCTGTAAGGGCAAAGGAGTTTCATGCTTTATTTTTATTGTTTTTTTGACCTGACCGGATAGGGCTTCTTTGAAGAAATCTATTTTTAGACAGTTTCTAAGAGAATTATTTATACTGTCAAAATGGTTTTTTATTTCAGAAGAAGAGTTCGTAAAACTATATAAATGCATCAATAAAAAAAATCCTATTAAAAATATTGAAGGCTTTTGAATTTTTTATTCGTCTTTTTTGTCACTTAATTATTAATTCATTGCTAATACTTTTTTTCTTCCACCACCTTCTTTATCGCCGCCACCATCTTCTCCCCTTTTTCTTTTACCTGTTCTTGATTCCACAATAAACTGATAGCAGTTGAAATGCAGCGGCTCATTATTGCATCACTTGCAGAAAAATCTTTTGTCTGCAGTTTTAATAAAGCCCAGCTCTGTGCATCATTCAAATTATTGAGTGTGGCCGCGTGTTTCAAATGACCCCACTTGCGTATATAATGCCAGTTATTATCATACCAGTAAAAATTTCCTGCAAGAATATTTTGTGTTTTCATTTCTGCAACCACAGCCCGTGCAATTTCTGCTGTTGGCAAAAACCAACTTAGGAATGTGCAACTGTCGCCGTTTTCATCAGGAATTGCACGAAAGGAAATTTCAGGGATCTGAGACAATATCTCTTTTAGCTGTTTATGATTCTTTCTTTGGATACTTAAAAACTTATCAAGCTTTCTTATTTGTGCAAGACCAACTGCAGCATGTAATTCACTTATCCTGTAATTATATCCAATAAAAGGATGTAAGTCTGCACCTCTGTCCGCGCCTTTATGATCGTGGCCGTGATCTGTATAGCCATCGGATTTAATATAAGTATCTTCATCATTGGTCATTACCACGCCGCCTTCGGCGGAGGTAATTGTTTTTACAAAATCAAAAGAGAAAGTTCCGGCATGGCCGATGGTTCCAAGCATTTTTCCTTTGTAGGATGCGCCAATACTCTGGCATGCATCTTCTAACAATAATAAATTGTATTCATCACAAATTTGTTTCAGTGCATCAAGGTCAGCCATGCTGCCGCACATGTGTACGGGCATTATACATTTTGTTTTTGGTGAAATGGCTTTGCGCACTGCGCCTGGGCTGAGTGTAAGGGTTTCATCAATATCCACAAGTACCGGAACAGCGCCTGCGCTAATCACGGCTTCGAAGCTTGCGACAAAAGTAAATGAAGGCATTATCACTTCATCACCTGCACCAATGCCCAGTGCGTTTATTGCCGTTGTTAATGCGGATGTGCCGCTGCTGGTAAGCTGCGCATATTTGCAACCAAAAGTTTCTGTAATTGCTTTTTCAAGTTCAGCAGATTTCCAGATGCCTTTGCGCGGGCCATCAAAACCGTAGCGCATAAGTATTCCGGTTTCCAGCACATCATTTACTTCTTTTCTTTCCTCATCACCAAAAAATTCAAATCCGGGCATGATAATAAGTTTTATGTTTTTATATAAAGTGCAAAGTTAAAAAAATACAGGGATTGCGCCCTGTTTGCATTTTAGCAAACTAATAGCGGTTTAGTCTGTACAATTTGAGTAATTTGCCTGCCTGGAAAACTTTATGAAACAATTTTTTTTATTTACTTATTCATTGGTGCTTGCTGCATGCCCTGGTTGCAATAACCAGGGCGCTAATGAAAACCAGCCGGCAAAAGCTGATACGGCGGATAAAACAAAGGATACATCAGCACTTTTGCCTGCTGCATTATTGCCACAGGATACCACTATAAAACAAATATCCGTAACCAAAAATATCTATCTCACATTTGACGACGGCCCGCTGCTTGGCAGTGAAAACATAGATAAAATTGTACGCGATGAACAGGTAGATGTAAATGTTTTTATTGTAGGTAAACATGAAATGAGTGACACGCAAATGCAATCCTATTACAGGCTTTATCAAACAAACCCATACGTAGAGATAGGCAACCACAGCTTTACGCATGCCAACGATCACTACAAAAAATTTTATCAAAACCCTGATGCGGTTGTTACTGATTTTATGAAATGCCAGGACGAATTACAGATACCCAATAAATTCGCCCGGCAACCGGGCCGCAACCAGTGGCGGCTGAATGGCATTACGCGCAACGATATCAGCAGCGGATCAAAAAGCGCTGATATGCTGTACCGGCAGGGCTTTAAAGTTTTTGGCTGGGATGTGGAATGGCAACATATGGCTAAAACGGGCGCCCCCGTGCAAACACCGGATCAAATGGTGAAAACAATCGGTCAATTACTTGCAAATAATTCAACTGTAAAACCGGGCAATGTTGTTGTTTTAATTCATGATGAAATGTTTCAGACAAGCCGGGAAGCAGCGGAATTAAAACAACTGATTGATGAATTAAAAGCAAAAAGCAATTACCATTTTGAGCATTTAAGTAAATACCCGGGATAACCGGGACATAAATTTTACCGCAACTGTATACTATAACCCTTTTTTTACAGTTTCATCCACTTTCACGGGATATTTTTTGCGTAATTCACTTACCCATTGATCTTCCAGCACCTGCTGGTAATCGTTCATTATCATCCCCCTTGCTTCGTCAAAATTTCTTTGGGAGGGCTGTGTGAATACATCAAATACATGTACAAATGTATAGGCATCGCCGCTTTCGGCTTTCTCAGGCATGGTTTGAAAACCTTGCTGTGACTGTATTTGCTGCGATACAGGCAGTTGCCCGTTTTCAAAACGGCTGCTGTCTGCATTTACCTGTATGCCGTAATTATTGATGATGCTGCGCCAGTCTGCAGGATTGGTTGTTATTTTTTCTGCAATTTCATCAGCTAATTGCTTTGATGGTGCAGCCACAATCAAAGCGCTTACACCCGGTTGCCAGGTATATTTTCCTTTATGCGTATCATAATAATTTTTTAAAGCTGCTGTATCTGCAGACGCGATGCTCCACACGTGTTTATCCATTGCAGCAAATAATAAATTGGCTTCATTAAATTCATGCAGTTGCTGCACCATAGCCGGGAAATATTCTTCAATATGCCCGCGGTAATAAGTATTGCAGGAAGCGTTGATAAATTGCTTCATAATGACAGGGTAACCTGCATTTTGGTTCACTGTTTCGCTTTCGTTGAAACCTTTTACAAATTTTATCCAGTCAGCCACCGTAATTTTTGATTTTGCAAATGAAAACAATACGGTTGAGGGAGTAAAATTTTTGTAAAGCGTAACCGGTTTTGCCTGTAAAGCTGCGTCGGTATATTTGTATAAACTGGCTGCGTTATATGTTGCGGGCTGATACTTTGCAACTACCAGCCATTTTTGTATCAGCGCTTCTTTTGCCGCATCCAGCCGGTTATCATTTTGCACAAGCTGTTGAAGGTTTGCAGCAGCCACAACGTCATTTTCATCATTACTTACGGGGACTGTTTCTACAAGCTTTATAATGTGATAACCAAAATCGGTAACGAATGGCCTGCTCATATCGCCCGGTTTCCGCAAAGCAAATACCTGGTTTTCGAAATCGGCGCTGTATTCGCCTATACCTGCTTCCACATTGCCGTCGGTGTTTGGTGCCAGTTGCTGCTGTATTTCATTAAATGGGTGGCCAGACTGCAAAAGAGCATATACAGAATCGGCCTGCTGCGCCACTGCTTTTTTTTGATCAGCATTGAAATAGGCTGATACGGGTAAAAGGATTTGCTGGATTTTTCTTTTTCCTAAAGCAGGCCGCTCACTTACATTTTTAAAAATATGATAACCAATGCTGCTATGATAAATAGATGAATACTGGCCGGGCTGAAGCGTATATACAATATTTTCCATTGAATAGGGCAAAGTAAAAACGGTAATGAAGCCGATGGAGCCCCTTGCATTTTTTGTAGCTGCATCAGTGGAAAATGCTGCGGATACTTCGCCAAAATCTTTCCCTTTTTTTAATTGCTCAAGCGCCTGCTGTATTTGCAGGTATGCATTCATGCTGTCATCACCCGGCGCCACTTCCACTAAAATTTGCGCAAGCTGTATATCTTTCTGGCTGCGGGTAAATGCTTCGTGCATTAACTGGCTTATGTTTGCCTGGTTATTTATATTATTCTCAGCAAGCTGTTCCCTGAAATTTTCTGAGTCAGATTTAAACGTGGCGGCTTCATCCAGTTTTTCATCATAAGCTGCCTGTATTTTTAATTTGAAGTTTATATACATATCAAAGTACTCATTCAGCTTCTGCACCCTTGTGCCGGTACTGTCCGGATTTTTATTGAAAGCGTTCAAAAATTCATTTCTGCTTACTGCCTTACCTGCATAGGTAAATAAAGTTTGTGCCTGTGCAGCAGAAATAAATACACTTGCCGCAAAAATTACGTGCAATATTTTTTTGTAAAGCATAATTATCAGTTTGATGAGGCTGGTTTTTTTATTTTGGTGTCAATTAAATTATCAAATTGCTCAATACTCAGTTTTTTTGCAATAATGCGTTTATCAGCATCCAGCAAATACATGGTGGGTGTTTGGTAAATATCGTATAACTGGCGGTAATTTGGCTGGTTTGCATTTTCCTGTTCCACCCTCTGGTTCCTTGTTTGCCATGCGTGGTACCATCCGTTCAGGTGGTTATCCGCTATAAAGCTTATCCACTCGTCTTTTGTATTTTCATTGGTATTTACGGCAAATATTTTTATGCCAAGCGCCTTCCATTTTGCTTCATAAATAGAATCGAGCTGCGGCACTTCTATTTTGCAATGGCTGCAGGTAGGGTCCCAAAAAACAACAAATGTAAGCGGTGCTTTTACATCATTGTACAATGAAACAGGCCTGCCGGCAGTATCTATTAAATCAAGTTGCGGGGCAGGCTCATTTATCTGATTGGCAATAATGCTGTAAGCGCGGTTGAATATATATTCTTTTTGCTTTGCTGTAAGCCACGCTGTATCGCCTTTTGAATAAAAATTGTTGAATAGAAAAAGAAAAACTTTATCCTGCCCCATTATTTCAGGGTTGATATATTTATCTGTAAATTTCCCCAGCAGGAATTTAAAAATATCTTTCCCTTCCCTTGCAGAAAGCAGCATATAATTTACTTCAGCGATGATGGAATCAGGATCCTGCGAAACATAATACTTAAAATAATCATCCAGCTTGGGTTCAAAAAAAGGGGTGCGCACCAACCGGTCGTCATAAAAATTTACATTGTCCCAGAAATGTTCTTTTACATACCTGCCGGGGTAAAGCGAATCTAAGCTTCCGTCCGGCAGCACAGGCATTTTTGGCACATCAGGAATTCTTACCGTTTGAAAAAACAATGCCAGCAGCGATTTTGGATGGTTGATTACCACGCTGTCGCGGTAATTGTTCAGCTGCATGTTTAAAACGCGCAACCCATGCTGAATGGACATTGAATCTGTTTTAGAATGTGCATTGTATTTCAGGTCATCCTGCATTTTGGTTATCTGCGGCACAATGCCTGAAAGATATTTTGTGTACTGGGAAAACAGTGTGTTTTCAGGTGAGCCAGTGATGGTAATATTATCCGGGTGGGATGAATCGCCCTTTACGGAAAAGTGCTGCACATTATCCATTAGAATTTCAAAAAGTATCACATGGCCCGGTGAAACAAAAAAATAAATACCACCCGGCAATTTTTTGGTTCCCTTAAAAACTGTTTCGCTGCTGCTGTTTGCAAATGCTGAATCAACAAGCATCCTGTTTTTGCCATAATAACTGCCTAAGTAAATCCATTTATTTTTAAAGGGTGCAATAGCAGCGTGTATAAGATAGCCGGTTTGCGAGGCAGGGGCAGCACTTTTTTTTGCGGCTATGATTTTTGCGCCGGGTTGTGCCTGCACATGGGTGCAGACAGCGGCAAAAGCAATGGCTAAAAATATTTTGTTCATCATGTAATTTCCGTATTTAAATAATATCTCTGCATGTTGCCTGAATATTGGTGGCAGCAAATTTATTTAAAAACCACATAAGCAATATTAATCCTTTGTAATGGCAGCAAAATAATTAAAAAGAATAGCAATAGCCCCGGTGAAAAGTATGTATAAAACGGCATAAAAAGGTGGTAAAAAGAAAATACTTCTTAAAAAAGGCGGCATCCCTGCTGCTGATTACCTTTGCTGCGTGGCAGCAAAAAAACAACATGTTATTTTAGAAAATGTGCTGGTGGAAGATTACGCAGCTGAAGGGAAATCACTTGCGCGGCTTGATGGTAAAGTGGTTTTTATTGAAGGCGCAGTGCCCGGCGACCTGGTGGATGTGCGCCTGAACAAAAATAAAAAAGACTGGGCCGAAGGGTTTGTACTCAATTTCAAAGACTTTTCAAAAGAACGGGTACAGCCATTCTGCAAACATTTTGGCGTATGCGGCGGCTGCCAGTGGCAAATGCTGGCTTACGAAAAACAACTGCAGTATAAACAAAAACAGGTGGCTGATAATTTACAGAGGATAAGCAAAGTAAAGCTGCCGGAAATTTTGCCAATCGCAGGGTGCAAAGAAACCATTCGTTACAGGAACAAACTGGAATATACTTTCGCTACAAAAAAATTTATACCAAAAGAAGAATTTAAACAAGTGGCATATAAACTTTTCCCGGTTGATGCGTGTTCAGAATGGGCATGCGGTTTTCATGCAAAAGGCTTCTTTGATAAAGTAGTGGAAATTGATGTTTGCCACCTGCAAAATGAACCCACAAATGAAATACGGAAAGCCATTGCCGCATTTGCAAAAGAAAATAACTTTCCATTTTATGATATAAAAATGCACACTGGCTTTTTGCGCACCATGCAGGTGCGGATAGCCACAACCGGTGAAATAATGGTGAACATTGTATTTGGGCATGAGGATGAAGCGGCCCGGAAAAAACTGCTTGATTTTGTTGTTGAAAAATTTCCGGAAATAACCACACTGCTTTATACCATCAACAGAAAACATAACGACAGCCTTTTTGACCTTTGGCCGCAAACCTATACCGGTAAAGGGTTTATCATTGAGCGGCTGGAAGATTTTATTTTTAAAATAAGCCCTAAATCTTTTTTTCAAACCAATACAAAACAGGCAGAACAATTGTACGGCATTACGCGCAATTTTGCAGAGCTGGATGGCAGCCAAACGGTTTATGATTTGTATTGCGGCACCGGTAGCATTGGCATTTTTGCAAGCAGGAAAGCAAAAAAAATTATTGGCGTGGAAAATGTGGCCGAAGCTATTACTGACGCAAAAGAAAATGCGGCGCTGAATAAAATTGAGCATGCAGCGTTTTATACCGGTGATGTTGCGGACGTGTGCACTGATGAATTTTTCGCTGCAAACGGAAAGCCTGATGTAATCATAACCGATCCGCCGCGTGCGGGCATGCATGAAAAGCTGGTGAAAAAATTATTAGATATTGCAGCTCCGGTTATTGTATATGTAAGCTGTAATCCTGCTACGCAGGCAAGGGATATATCTTTGCTGGGCGAAAAATATTCGGTTGAAAAAGTACAGCCGGTAGACATGTTTCCGCATACCCACCACATTGAAAACGTGGTGCAGCTAAAGTTGAAAATTTAATTTTTAAAGTTTAATTCATAAAAAATGACAGAATTCAGGCCGGGCCGGTTTCAGATATTACCCGTAGTAATTAAAAACCTTATCATCATTAATGTGCTGGTTTTTCTAGCACAAACCGTATTTAAGCATAACCCTAATTTTAATATTGAAAATACCTTTGCGTTGCATACATGGCAAAGCCCCTTATTCGAACCCTGGCAATTGGTTACCCACCTCTTTCTTCATGCAAGCTGGGATCATATTTTCTTCAACATGTTTGCTTTGTGGATGTTCGGTTCTATACTGGAAAACTTATGGGGCCCAAAAAGGTTCCTCATTTTTTATCTTATAAGTGGGTTGGGTGCGGCATTGTGCCACATGACAGTATTATATTTTGAATCCCAAACACTGATTAACCAGTTTAATGCCATCGGCTCCAATTCAGACAATTATGCCATTGCTTTAAAAAGCTTTATTGATAAATATTCCCAGGGGATAAAAGGCCAGGTACCTATTTCCCCTGAAGGTGCCAGTGCTGTATTTTCTTTAAACCTGAATGAACCTACACTGGGTGCATCCGGCGCTATTTTTGGCTGTCTTGCAGCTTTTGGCTACCTGTTTCCAAATACCTATATATATATTTATTTCTTTTTGCCTTTAAAAGCAAAATGGTTTGTGTTGCTGTACATAGGCATAGAACTATACATGTCAATAAACGCCACCGCGGGAGACAACGTAGCCCATGTGGCGCATTTGGGCGGTGCTTTATTTGGATTAATTTTGGTGTATTACTGGAACAAAACCAACAAGAAAACGTTTTATTAACAAGTTGTTTTTTAAATAATATTTTTTCTTTAGGAATTTTGACAAAAGAATAAACAACAATGGCAGTAATGGAGCAAAATAAACGCCACCACCTTATGCTGGGGCAGGATAATAACTCGCTTACATGGCTTATTATTATCAATGCCGTTGTTTTTATTATCCTCGCTTTTATAAGGGTTATTTACATTATTGATTTTGATAAAGAGGCGGATGCGGTAAATGCTTTTCACACGCAGGTGCTTGACTGGTTTACGCTTTCACCCGGTTTAAGCACTTTCATCACAAGACCGTGGACACTGCTTGTTTACATGTTCTCACACGAAAACATTCTTCACGTAATCAGCAGCCTGCTCTGGCTTTGGGCGTTCGGTTATATACTGCAGGATCTTACGGGCAACAGCAAGCTTATCCCAATATATCTGTATGGAGGGGTGGCAGGGGCTGTTTGTTTTTTAATTACAGCCCGGTTTTCCGGGGCCGCATATCCTCTTATCGGAGCGGGCGCTTCTGTAATGGCAGTTGTGGTTGCGACGACTGCTATACAACCGGGGTACCGGATATTTCCTATGCTTAACGGCGGCATACCATTATGGATACTTACCGTAATTTTTGCAGCTATAGATTTTGCATCACTTTCCAAAGGATATGACGGAGCAGCAAACAGCGCGGCCCATTTGGGTGGCGCCATTGCCGGTTTTATTTTCGTAACCCAATTGCGCCGGGGGAAAGACCCGGGGCGGTGGATGGGAAATTTTTTATACTGGATTGACGATCTTTTTAACCCTGAAAAAAAACACAAAAAGCAGCCCGTAAAGCAGAAACATTTTTATAAGGCTGAAAAAAAACCATACAGCAAAACACCTCATATAACACAGCAAAAATTAGATGAGATATTAGACAAAATAAACCAGCAGGGTTACCATCTGTTAACTGATGATGAAAAAGAATTTCTTAAAAAAGCAAGCAGGGAAGACTTTTGATTTTGCTTATTATACATGAAAAAAAAATTAAGGATAGCCTGGTCAGTTGTTTGTTTGCTTTTGGCTGTGGCCTATATTATTTCATCGTTGGGCGCATATATACATCCTTCTTTTTTTCCCTACATCATTTTTTTTACTCTTGCTTTTCCTTACCTGCTTACGTTGATGGTGGTTTTTTGCATCACCGGGTTTTTTATACAAAAAAAAATTGCCTTGCTGCTGCTGGTTCTTATCCCTTTAGGATGGGGGAATACAATGAATTCATTTGCACTCAACCTGCCTGTTCAGTGGCAGCAGCAGAAAGAAAGCGGCAGCCTGCGCGTTATGACATGGAATGTGCGGAGCTTTAATGTTTACCTGCCTGATACAGAAAAAGCCTTAGCCAAAACTTTAACCAATCAAATGCTCGAAGTAATACACGGTTATAACCCCGATGTGCTTTGCATGCAGGATTTCAGGGATGTGGAAAATTCTGATAAACTGCCTTCCATAAAATGGCAACTGGACTCGCTGGGGTACAAATATTATTTTTGTTCAAATGATACCATTATACAAAAAAATTCTACAGTATATACAGGCGTGGTTATTGTAAGCAAACTGCCTTTTGCTGATACGGGGCTTGAAGGCATTGGCGGATCGGATAACAGGAAACTGATATATACTGACATACAGTTTGCCGGAAAGCCTTTAAGGCTCTTAACAGCCCACCTTGAATCTTTTGCAATTTACAGGGACAGTTCAGCCAATGGCAGTGAAGCAGCCAATATTGAAAGCCTGTCAAGACAGCGGGAACATATTGATGAAAAATTAATCCGCACAGAAAAAGCACAGGAGCAACAGGTAAACATCATAAGAAAAAAAATTGATACAAGCCCTTACCCGGTTATTTACTGCGGTGATATCAACAGCACGCCAGCTTCATATAATTACAGGGTGCTTAAAGGAAGCGCCCTGCAGGATGCATTTCTTGTAAAAGGCTCCGGCACAGGCGCAACTTTTTATAAACTTCTTCCTGGATTAAGAATTGATGTTTGCCTGGTTGATAACAGGCTGAATGTAGAACAATGCAAAGTTGATCCAAAACGTTTATCTGATCATTATCCCGTAATTACTGATGTAAGGTGGAAAGAATAATTGCAGCGGTTTGTAATTACATTACACCTGCCCATAAATTTTATTTATATAATTTTAACGCATGGCAGGAAGCAAACTGAGGAAATTTGCAAATTTTTTTTTCATTGTCCCTAATGTATTTCTTTGCGCGGTATTTTTACTGGCATGCCTGTCCCCTTACCTTAATCCTGCAAACTGGTGGCTTATTGGGTTTTTAGCGCTTGCAGTTCCCTACTTAATAGTGCTGCTAATTTTTTCAATTATCTTCTGGCTGATTGTAAGACCAAAGCTTGTGTTTATCCCGTTGCTTTGTTTGCTCATTGGCTGGAAACAGGTGAGCGTAATATTTGCATGGCATATTTCTTCACCCGCCTTCAATACACTTAAAGCTGACAGCACCATCCGCATTGTTGACTGGAATGTAGCAAGCATGTATGGCTTAAGCAAAAACCCATTGACCAAAAGCCACGACCGGCTTGAAATAGCGTCATTAATTCAAAGCCGGGACCCTGATATCATTTGCCTGCAGGAATTCAGCCATTCATACAAGCGTGGCCCATCAGCTGATAATATAAGTTTATTCATCACAAAATATCCTTATTATTTTTTTTCCAAAGATCTTACCAAAGGTGAAGGCACTTATTTATCAGGCAGTATCATTTTTTCCAGGTATCCCTTTGCAGATTCAGGCAAAATAATTTTTCAGGGCCATGTGCCCGAAAGCGAAAGCCTTATTTATGCTGATATAAAAAAAGGCAATGATACTATCCGTATTTATACTGCGCATTTACAATCTTATGCATTTGATACCGCTGATTATTCAAATATGGAAAAAATAAAAGATCGGGATAACCAGGCAATTGCTGCATCTGAAAGTATTTTTTCAAAAATGAAACTTGCATTTACGCGGCGCGGCGCACAGGCGGATATAGTAAGAAATGAAATTGACAAAAGCCCTTACCCAAGCATCATGTGCGGCGATTTTAATGATGTACCCAATTCTTACACTTATATGCATATACGTGGTGAAAGACAGGATGCCTTTTTAAAATCATCATTTGGCATTGGCAAAACATATATATCGCTTGGCCCTGCTCTGCGTATTGATTATATTTTGCCGGACAATCATTTCAATATCCGGCAGTTTAATTTAACAGATGAAGGCCTGAGCGACCACCAGATGCTTACAAGTGATTTGAGTTTGAAAAAATAAAATATCTTCGTGGTTCATGAAGTCCTTTTATACATATTGCTGTTGTTGCTGCCACTGTTAAATACAGCCCTGTCATTTCTTAATTAAGCCAACAACATTCAATAATCTAATCATTAAAATTTATGCCTCAATTAAAAGTTCATAATACATTAAGCCGCAGCAAAGAAATTTTTGAACCCATTACACCCGGCTATGTGGGCATGTATGTATGCGGCCCTACCGTAAGCGGCGAAAGCCACCTGGGCCATGCAAGGCCATACATTACTTTTGATTTTATCCTTCGTTACCTGCAGTATCTGGGTTACAAAGTAAGGTATGTGCGCAATCTTACAGATGCAGGGCACTTTGAAGAGGAAGGCCGCGAAGCCGAAGATAAAATCAGCAAAAAAGCACTGATTGAAAAATTGGAGCCCATGGAAATGGTGCAGAAATACACCAATCTTTTTCATTGGGCTATGCGTGCCTTTAATACTTTGGAGCCAAGCATTGAGCCCACCGCAACCGGGCATATTATAGAGCAGATAAACATGATTGAAAAAATTATTGCAGACGGTTATGCTTACGTGGTAAATGGTTCTGTTTATTTTGATGTAGAAAAATACAACACTGATTTTTCTAAAAAAGGGATGCCTTACGGCATGCTCAGCGGAAGGGTGCTGGAAGATATGCTTGAAACAACAAGGGAGTTGGATAACCAGGAAGAAAAACATACCGCTGCCGATTTTGCTTTGTGGAAAAATGCACCGCCTGAACATATCATGCGCTGGAAAAGCCCGTGGGGAGAGGGTTTCCCGGGATGGCATATTGAATGCTCTGCTATGAGCACAAAATATTTGGGCGAGGAATTTGACATTCACGGCGGTGGCATGGACCTCCAGTTTCCGCACCACGAATGTGAAATTGCACAAAGCACCGTGTGCAACCATAAAACGCCTGCACGTTACTGGCTGCACAATAATATGATCACCATCAACGGCAGGAAGATGGGCAAGAGTTACAATAATGTAATTAAGCTCAGCGAAATGTTCAGCGGCAACCATCCCGCACTGGAGCAGGCATACCACCCGATGGTAATCCGTTTTTTTATTTTGCAAACGCATTACCGCTCCACACTGGATTTCAGCAATGAGGCATTGAAAGCCGCCGAAAAAGGTTTGAAACGTTTGTGGGAAGCGTATGAATTGCTGCAAAGGTTTCAGGTTTCAGGTATGAGGTATGAGGGAAAAAATTTTGACAAACCATTGGATGAAAAAGTACAAAAACTTATTGCGGAATTTGATGAGTTTATGAATGATGATTTTAATACCGCAAAAGTGCTTGCCGGTATGTTTGAACTTGTTCCCGTTATAAATGGAATAAAAGATAAGCACATTGCAGCAGATGCATTAAGCGCCGAAACTGTTTTATTGCTCCGGCAGAAAATGAAAATTTTTGTTGAAGATATTTTCGGGCTGATGAATATGCAAACGGAATCAAATGAAAAAATGGACAGTGTAATACAATTACTGATTGATATGCGCAAACAGGCAAAGGCAAAAAAAGATTATGCCGCCAGTGATAAAATAAGAAATGAACTTACCGCACTCGGCATTATGCTTAAAGATGAAAAAGACGGAGGAATGAGTTATAGTTTTAATTGAAAGAGCTGTAGTTTCTTTTGGCATCGCCGGTTGTGTCACTCACTTGTACGTTTTGTTTTCAATGCGGCAATTCACAGGTTGCAAGGTTTTGGTTAGCCATTTTCTACTAAGGTTAAAAGACTTAATCCAACTTTGGCAAACCTTAGTAGAAAGGAAATTGTTTCAGCTGTTCAACCTTATTACATTATTCTTTTGCAGGTTGCGGCGATTTTTTTGCCCAATAAAAACAAAACGTACAAAAGTGCAGCTCAATCCCGCCCTGAAGCGGAACCATGAAAAATAAAGACCCGGTTCAAAAAAAATTATTTTATTTCTTTTATTATTTCCTGTTTTGTTTTGCAGCGCTCAATATCAGTTTGATAATCTTTTATTTTATCATTGTTTAAACAGTTGAGGATTGCGGTTTTATAATTTTTAACGGCTGCATCATATCTTCCTTTTATTTCATCGAGCATGGCATAGCGGTAATACACCCATGCTTTATCAATGGTGATGATTTTCAGGCATTTTTCAAGATGTTTTTTTAATTCTTCATACCGTTCAAGATCAATTAGCAGCGTGGCTAAGTGGAAATAAGGATGAGGGTATAATGGATCGCTTTGTATGGCGGCGTTAAAATGCGTTTCGGCTTTTTCATAATTATCAAATTGCGTTTTGTAAAGCCACCCCATGGAATTGTGCGCTGGCGCATATCCCGGCTCTTCATATAAAATACTTTCGTATTTCTGAAAGGCTTCGTGATAATTATTATTGCGTATATCGGCCTCGGCTTCTAAATATATTTCGTCGGTGCGTGTGGTCATGGCATTGCTGTTGAATATTATGCGAAAGATAAACATTCATTTTTTACTGAAAATTTTATTTGTAAATTTAAAATACTAAAAATGTAATGAACGCACAGGTATGAGGTCATATTTTCTTCACCAATGTAAAATTTTTTATTTCCCTTTCAGTCTTAATGCCGGCGCTTCTACCCACTTCCAGGATGCAAAAGCAAAAGGCAATGTGCACAATACGCTGTATGATACATGCAGCCACGGCGCCAGTGTATTGCCGGCGGCAATAAGGATAATTTGCTGTATGGGAAATGCATAAATATATAATCCATAAGAAATATCCAGCCCCTTTAAATTAAAGAGTTGTTTTTTATTTCCTGCATAAATCACCATATAACTTACCATGAATATAAAGAACAGCCACTGCAGCCATGAGCCGGGAAGCATATATACAACGGCTGCAAAAAAAGCCGCCCAATACCATCTGAATAAAATATATTTTCTTAACAGATGCAACGCTGCCCCTGCGAAAAAAAATAATGAAAAATTGATATAATAATCCAGCGGCCAGCCATTGATAGATTTGTCATCACACCAATAACAAAAAATTATAAACAAAATAAAGAAAACCATGAAAGTAAAAGCCGGCCTCAAAAATTTAAAAAGAAACAACAGCAGTAATAGGATGTATAATAATAACTCAGGTGTCAGCGTCCATATAGATGCGTTTATTTCATTTGCCGGAGCCAGGCTTGTAAAAACACCCGGCAGGTAAAATTGATTTTTATACAGGGTGGTATTGTACCAGAGATAAGACCATGTATCCGGCTGTTTTAAATACTGAAAAAAAGGCAAGGCACTAAAAAAAAGACCAAGTAAAACAATACATAATATATTGCATACAATAATTGCCGGGTAAATACGCAGCGCCCTTTTCTTTATATATTGCCGGATGCCGGAAGAACGCTCAAGGCTTTGTACAACAAGGTAACCGCTTATTACAAAAAAGATAAACACACCAAGGCTGCTTGCAATAATTTGCCGGTTAGCTATCCGGAATGAAGGCTGCAGGCCGCCTTTATTCAGTACGCCGAAGGAATGTGAAATAATTACAAGCACCCCAGCAAAAAGCCTTAAGAGATCAAAATTATTATTGCGCCGCATACATAATAAAAAAGGGAAGTAATAATTCATCTAAGATAAGATGATAAATTTATGTTTCCTGAATTGTAAGCGGCGTGCAGGCAGGCTTTTAATTTCGTAGCTTAGTACCCATGAAAAAAATTTTCTTTCTGCTTGTTTGTTTCACCGCTGCAAAAAATTTATTTGCACAGCTGCAAAACAATACCGCTGTTTACTGGAATTTTTCCACGCAGCAAAGCAGGCAGCAGCTCTACAAAAAATTAGTGGATACTTCCGTTTACCGGTATTTAGCATTGCCGCCGGCAGACAGTAGCGAAGATGAATGGAACCATGCTTTCTGGGCAATTGAACTGCTGGTATATAAAAACGGTTTTGTAAAAAAGAAATTATCCGAAGCATGGGACAAAGCAGACAGCCTTTCAGAATATTTTCAGAAAAACCTGCTGGAAGCCACATACAGCCTGTATCCTGCGGAATTTACAAAACCTGTACATGATTTACTGAACAGCACTTTATCTGTCCCTGTTTTTGTGCGCTGCGCGGAATATTTATTGCACGCCGGTGTATCAGCAAATATGAAAAATGAAATCGGCTTACTCATGCAAACCAAATTCCGCGGTGTGGATCATGTGGGATTAACTATTTTGCAAAACAGGCTCTCATCTTCCGGGCAAAAAATTTCTTTGCCCCCGTTGCAGGATTTGCTCAGTAAAAATTTTCTTCCCAATCAAACGGTCATTTACAGTTTTCAGAGAAAGGACAGGGATTATCCGGGGCTTGTGGTAATAAGAAAACCAGATGGCAGTTTTGCAAGAAATAAAGACGGGGAAATTTTCCATACATCGCAACTGGCAAGGGCGGTAACCAATTATCCTTTTTACATTACCAATGGAAATACACCGCAGGGTATTTTGCGGTGGGATGGTTTTGAAGTATCAAAAAATAATTATATCGGACCTACGCCCAACCTGCAGTTAACTCTTCCGTATGAAGCGGAGCCCGGCTATTTTTTTAATGACAGTAGTTTGCTTAATGCCAAATGGCAAAAAGAAATGTACGCATCGCTGCTACCTGCATCATGGAAAAATTATGATGGTATTTACGAAAGTTTTTATGCGGGCGCCATGGGGCGCAATGAAATCATCATGCACGGAACTACCATTGATCCCGCTTATTACAAAGGGCAAAGCTATTACCCGCAAACCCCGTCGCTGGGCTGTTTGTGCAGTTATGAAGAATGGAACAAAGAAGGTATCCGCATAAAAAGCAACCAACAAAAAATAGTAGATATGCTTGATAATATTGAAAGCAATGAAGGTTATGTAGTAGTGATAGAATTGGATGATGAGAAGAAGGCGGTGGCTATTGATGATGTATCAGGAATAATTGCGGCGGTTGAAAAAAAGAATAATGAATAATTAAAAGCTGATATTCTCGTAACCCCGATTTAAGAATACGTGATTGTAATATGATTTTGAAATGACGTTATATTTTCACTTATCTGAACTAAAGTTTATTATTGTTTTCATGTAACAATACAGGAAATAATAATGGAATTAAGAGCAGTGCTGCTTATTCAAATCAAAAAATTCTATTTGATTCAACAATCCATGACACAATCAATTTAACAGGGCAGTGGCATAGGGAAACAAAAGAAGCAAATTTTGATCTTGATATTATTCAAACCGGCGATAGTTTAAAAGGAACTTATTGTGCAGTTGCAGCGAATGGGAAATATTTAGATTGCCCTGATTCTAACAGTGACGGAGATTGCATGATTATTGGTTGCTTAGAAGGGAATAGCGCAAAAATTATTTTTAATAGTTCATTTTCAAATCATGCAAGTAAAGATACTGCAACAATAATTTATAATCCTCAAACCCAAACATTAAGTTGGGTATGGAAACAAAAAAATATTGTTTCTTATGCTCCCGAAAAAGCAATACTTAAAGAAATAAAGCAGCATCATTGATCTCATATAACCGGAACGCCGAAAGGATTGCGACGCAACAGGTGATGCCATGAAATACTAAAGCCGGTATCATAATTACCTCACCCAAATTTTAATCGCTATTCCCTGTAACTTGCAACTTGTAACACCCTCATGGCTACCGCTCCTCTTGCAGAACGTATGCGCCCAAACAGTTTGGGCGAACTGGTGGGACAGGAACACCTGACCGGCACAGGAAGTATTTTGCGCAATGCAATTGAAAATAATAATATCCCTTCCCTGATTTTCTGGGGGCCACCGGGCACGGGCAAAACAACTATTGCAAATATTATTGCGCACACTTTGCAGGTTCCGTTTTACCAGTTAAGCGCAATCAGCAGCGGCGTAAAAGATATGCGGGAGATAATTGAGCTCGCAAAACAGCAGGCCAAAGCCATTTTATTTATTGATGAAATACACCGTTTTAATAAAGGCCAGCAGGACGCTTTACTTGGCGCTGTTGAAAAAGGGGTGATTACTTTAATTGGCGCCACAACAGAAAACCCTTCATTCGAAGTAAACTCAGCATTGCTCAGCCGCATCCAGGTGTATGTGCTGAAACCCTTATCAGAAAAGGATTTGGTGAAGCTGCTGCACCACGCACTAAAAAATGATGAAGTATTAAAGCAATACAATATTGAATTAAAGGAAACCGCTGCACTCATCAATATTTCCGGCGGTGATGCAAGAAAATTATTAAACCTGCTTGAACTTGTTGTAACGTCATTTCCTCAGGCTCCCCCCTCCGCAAGGGGAGGGGTCGGGGGTGAGGCGGCAATCACGGATGACTATGTAATGCAGGTGGCCCAAAAGAAAATCGCTTTGTATGATAAACAGGGCGAACAGCATTAC
Source organism: Chitinophagales bacterium (assembly GCA_038207175.1). Classification (GTDB taxonomy): domain Bacteria; phylum Bacteroidota; class Bacteroidia; order Chitinophagales; family Chitinophagaceae; genus JBBRAD01. The sequence continues at coordinate 107,194 of JBBRAD010000007.1, read as the reverse complement.
GATATCATTTCAGCATTCATCAAAAGCATGCGCGGCAGCGATCCAAATGCAGCGGCGTACTGGCTGGCGCGGATGGTGGAAGGTGGAGAAGATGTAAAATTTATTGCACGCCGCATGCTGATATTGGCAAGCGAAGACATTGGTAATGCAAACCCAAATGCATTGCTGCTTGCCAACGCAGCTTTTGATGCGGTGAATAAAATCGGTTATCCCGAAGCAACGATTATTTTAATGCAGTGCGCCATTTACCTCGCATCAAGTGCAAAGAGCAATACTGTGGTGGAAACCATTGCAAACACAATGGCTGCAATCAAACAGCATGGCGATTTGCCCGTGCCCCTGCATATTCGCAATGCACCCACGCGGCTGATGAAAGATATGGATTATGGCAAAAACTATAAGTACAGCCATGCCTTTGAAGGCAACTTTTCAGAGCAGGAGTATTTGCCCGAAAAGCTTGCAGGCACTGCATTTTACGAACCAGGCAAAAATGCAAGGGAAGAAGAACTGCGAAAATTTTTAAAGAATTTGTGGAAAGAAAAGTATGGGTATTGAATTTTCATTAAATTGTTTTCGCCAGCTCTTTCAACTCTTTATCAGTAATATTTTCTTTTTCAGATTTATCAAAAATGGAAGCCAGGTAAACAGTTGATGCAATAATTTTTACACAGTTAATTATCCGCGCACCGCCGCTTTTACCTTTACCTTTTGAGGTTATAGCCATGCGTTTTTTATAAAAATCTTTTCCAAGTGGGGTTCCTGTGTTTGGATTTGCAGTTAATTGTTCTGCAAGTGCTGCAATATCATTTTTTAAAGATGCATATTTCTTTGAAAGTTTTTTTGCTTCGCTGAGAAACTGAGGAGTTGTTTCAACTTTATAGTTCATCCAATAGTTGTTGAAGTGGAATGGATTTTATTTTCCTGTTCTCTATCAGCGATACCTGCTGCATCCCTTTCTTTATGCCTTTAAGGGTGCCTGTCTTTTTTGCTGAATTTTTTACTTCGCGCCTGTTTTTCTTTATTTCATCTGTAATTTTCCCCCATTCGTTTATAGGGATAAATACGCCTACCGGTTTCCCTTTACTATCGTATGTATATTGAAAAGACATATAGTTTTATTTACTGTAAAAATAACAAAAAAACTTTCTCTTATTCTTTTTTGCAAATAAGCCCTATCTTGACAATTCCAAAATCTGTAAGCTTAAACTATGTCCTCACTCACTTTTACATTAATACAAACCAATCTTTATTGGGAAGATAAACTGGCAAACCTTTCCATGATGGAAGAAAAAATAATCAGTATAAAAGAGCCAACAGAAATTGTGGTACTGCCCGAAATGTTCAATACAGGCTTTAGCATGAAGCCTGAACAGTTTGCCGAAACAATGAACGGCCCAACTATGCAATGGATGAAAAAAATTGCAGCATCAAAAAAAATTATCCTTACAGGAAGTTTAATGATAAAGGAAACAGCTCCCTCTCCATCGGAGAGGGCAGGAGGAGAGGCTTTCTTCAACCGTCTTGTATGGATGTTACCAAACGGGAGCTATGGCGTATATGATAAGCGTCACTTATTCGCTTATGGAAACGAAGACCGGCACTATACCGCAGGAAACAAAAAATTGATTGCCTCTGTAAATGGCTGGAAAATAAACCTGCAGGTTTGTTACGATCTGCGTTTTCCTGTTTGGTCGCGCCAAACCCCCTTTGCTGCAGCAGAGGGAACAGGTGAGGAACTTTATGATGTGTTATTATATGTTGCCAACTGGCCGCAACGCCGTATCCATGCATGGAAAATATTATTGCAGGCAAGGGCTATAGAAAACCAATGTTATGTAATTGGTGTAAATCGTGTGGGCAATGATGGCAATAATATTTATCATACCGGCGATAGTATGGTGATAAATGCAACGGGTGAAATATTGTATAATAAAACAGATGATGAAGATATGTTTACCATTACATTGCAAAAAGAGCAACTGGAACAGACAAGAAATAAATTTCCTTTCTGGAAAGACGCGGATAATTTTACTATAAGCAATGAATAACATAACAATATATACGGCAGAAAAAATTTTTACCGGGCATAAGATGCTGATAAATCATGCGATGGTGGTCAATGGAGGGTTGGTTGAAAATATTTTACCCCTGGTGGATGTTTCTGCTCATGGGGGAATAAAAAATTTTGGCAGCACAGTTATCGCTCCTGCATTTATTGACCTGCAATTATATGGCGCCTATAAAAGGCTGCTTGCTGTATATCCTGACGCAGCAACAGTTTCAGCCATTCATGATTATTGCCTTAGTGGCGGCGCGGCTTATTGTATGCCCACGGTAGCTACCAATACTTATGAAGTAATATTCAAATGTATTGATGCAATAAAAAATTATTGGGCGCAGGATGGTACAGGTGTTTTAGGCCTTCATGTGGAAGGGCCGTGGATCAATCCTGCAAAACGCGGGGCACACCGTGAAGAATGGATACATGCGCCAACAATTGAGCAGGCAAAAGAATTATTGGAATATGGAAAAAATATAATCAAAATAATTACACTTGCGCCCGAATTCTGTTCGCAGGAAGTAATTGATTTAATCGGGTCATATAATATAATTGTTTCTGCAGGCCATACCAATGCAACTTATACAGAAGCAACAAACGCATTTAATAGTGGCATTAAAACCGCCACGCATTTATACAATGCCATGAGCCCGCTTCAGCACCGCGCACCGGGAATGGTGGGCGCCATATTCAACAATCAAAAAGTAATGTGCAGCATTGTACCTGATGGACACCATGTTGATTTTGCAGCTATACGCATCGCTAAAAAAATAATGCGCGAAAGGTTATTCGCCATCACCGATGCGGTTACAGAAACTTCTGAAGGTTCTTACAAACATGTTTTTGAAGGTGATAAATACACATCCAACGGCATACTCAGCGGCTCGGCACTTACTATGCATAAATGTTTTTTAAATTTTGTACAGCATTGTGATATTGATATGGAGGAAGCGCTGCGGATGTGCAGCCTCTATCCCGCACAGGTAATGGCTTTGCAGGATCAGCTTGGGGTAATAAAGCCAAATGCAAAGGCCGGCTTTATTGTACTGGACCAGGAATTGAAATTGGCAGAAGTGATTGGATGTTGATTTTCTTACAGCTTCGCTTAATGTTTTTCAGGTGGGTTCTTATAAAATCTGTACGTAATTCTTTTATCTTGCTGTGTAAATCTTCCGGGTTCAGCCGGAATGCTTATAAATTGTGGTGTAAATCTTTTATCTTGATGTGTATTCTTCCATATTGTAATGTAGTTCTTCTAACTTGTGGCGTAATTCTTCCGCCTTGCAATGTCATTTTTATGTCTTGCGGCGTAATGGATCAAACTTATGCCGTTACCCCCATTTCTGCATCCGGTGCATATAAACCTGTAATCATCAAACCTTAATTTTTTACGACCAACTTAAAATTTAAAACAGTTACTACTTGTAGTACCGCCAATCACAGGTGTTCGGAAGAAAGTTCAAGCCTGTCCGTCGGAACAAAATATGGGTAGGTAACATCAAGAAATCCTTTTTTTTGCGTGCCGTAGGTACGCGATGTGGTCTTGTCAACAGCTAAAATATTTCGTACCTGCGCACATTATCACTTTACTTTTCAAATCTCCCGGACACCTGCAGTACCGCCAATCAGCAACTAAAAATCAACAGCCAGCAACAATTTTGCTATGTTTTGTTTTATATTAATTGCCATTTATTCTTCTAAAATAAAACAGTTAAAAAAAAATTAACGGGTATGTGTTTTTGTCAATATCGTGTCATATTTTTGCGGCGTCCGAGGTATATTTTTCCACACTATTACAACAGCTTTGTGAATATGACCCATTTAAGAAGCATTGCCGGGAAACTAACTATCGCAATATTATTTGCCTTTTTTATTTTAAATACCGGCAACGCCGGTGCCCAGGATGGTAAGGCTCTGTTTGCTGCTGACTGTGCTTCCTGTCATAAAATTGATCAAAAAGTTACAGGCCCGGCCTTAATGGGTGTGGAAGACAGGTGGAACGGTGACCGCACTAAACTTCACGCATGGATACACAACCCTGCGGGTTTTGCAAAAACCGATGCGTATGCTTCCCAATTGATAAAAGATAATGCGCCTACGCTTATGACGGCATTTGGCAGCTCTTTGTCTGATAAAGACATTGATGCTATTTTAGATTATATCAAAAACTGGAAACCGCCTGTGGCTGCTACTCCGGCAGCAGGAGCCGAAAACCCCGAATCAGGCGACAATACATTGCTCTTTGGCATCCTTACTTTAATACTGGCCGTTATTGCATTTATATTATTACAGGTAAATGCAAACCTTAAAAAAATGGCCGATGATAAAGAAGGTATTCCTGCACTGGAGCCGGTGCCTTTCTGGAGAAATAAAACATATATAGCTTTCGCAACGGTTGTTTTATTTTTAATTGGCGGTTATTTAACTGTTAACGGCGCCATCGGTTTGGGCCGCTCGCAGGATTATGAACCCAGGCAGCCTATTTTCTATTCACATAAAGTACATGCAGGTATTAATCAGATAAACTGCCAGTATTGCCATATAGGTGTTTACCAGGGCAAGCAGGCCACTATACCTTCGGTAAATATTTGTATGAACTGCCACATGGCCATCAATGAATACAAAGGCACCGAAAAATTGGTGGATGCTGAAGGCAAAGAAATAAACGGCACCGCGGAAATACAAAAATTGTACAAATACGCCCGCTTTGAACCGGGTAAACCCTGGGATGCAACTAAAGCAGAACCTATTGCCTGGACACGTATCCATAACCTTCCGGATCATGTTTATTTTAACCATTCGCAGCACGTTGTAGCTGGAAAAGTACAGTGCCAGACCTGTCATGGAGAAATTACCGGCATGAATGAAGTGTACCAGTTTGCACCGTTAAGCATGGGATGGTGTGTAAACTGCCACCGCACTACAAAAGTCAATTTCCCCGATTCAAATGGCAATGGCGGCAACCAGTTTTACAGTATTTATACAAAATATATACAGGGACTGAAGAACCATACAATGGATAGTGTAACGGTAGAAAATATTGGCGGCACTGAATGTCAGAAATGTCACTACTAAAATAATGGTTGTTTAGGAATATCAGATCATCGAATTATCAAATTGATATAATGGAGCAAAAAAAGTATTGGCAAAGTTTTGGGGAAATGAATGACTCAGGGGCTTTCCGTGAATCGGGCAAAGATGAATTTCCTGAAGAACTGCCTTTTGAATCAGGCGACAAGGGAGTGCTGAATACGCCCACACCCAGGAGGGATTTCCTGAAATATTTAGGTTTCAGCACGGCCGCTGCAGCACTAGCCGCAAGCTGTGAAATCCCCCTAAGAAAAGCTATCCCGTTTGCAAATAAACCCGAAGATATTGTTCCCGGCGTATCAAATTATTATGCTACTACTTATGTACAGGATGGCGACGTGGTAAGTGTTTTAGCCAAAGTAAGGGACGGCAGGCCCATTAAAATTGAAGGCAATGAAATGTCGCCCATTACAAAAGGGGGCACATCAGCAAGGGTACAGGCATCTGTCCTGGATTTGTATGATACGGCAAGGCTCCGCTTCCCTACTATTGACGGAAAAGAAGTGACACTTGAAGCAGCGGATAAATCTGTTGCAGCAGTACTTGCTTCCGCTGGTGCAGCGCCAATTGTTATACTCACCAGTACTATCACATCGCCCAGCACCAGAGATATTATAAATCAGTTTATTGCAAAATACCCCGGCAGCCGCCATATAATGTACGATGCGGTTTCGCACAGTGGTATGCTGCTGGCAAATGAAGCCTGCTATGGCAAAAAGGCTTTACCTTCTTACCGGTTTGATAATGCCAAAGTTATAGTAAGCCTCGGCGCTGATTTTCTTGGTACATGGATCAGCCCTGTTGAATTTGCAAAACAATATGCCATCGGTAAGAAAATAAATGAGAAAGATCCGGGCATGAGTAAACATTTTCATTTTGAAAGTGTGCTGAGCATGACAGGTGCTAATGCAGATGAAAAGTTTTTGCACCGTCCTTCTGAGCAGGGTGTAGTGGCAGCAGCATTATGGAATGTATTAAATGGCCAGGGAGCAACAGGTATTGCAGATGCAAAACTGAAAACAGGGATTGAAAAAGCAGCGGCTGCACTAAATGCAAATAAAGGTGCAGCTTTGGTAGTATGTGGCAGTAATGATGTAAATGTACAGGTAGTTATAAATGCTGTAAATGAATTTGTACAGGCTGGCGGAAAAACTATAGACTGGAGTATTACTTCTAATTACAGGCAGGGAGTGGACGCAGACTTTGCAAAATTAGTGGATGATATGAATGCAGGTTCGGTTGGCGCTTTGTTTATCCATGGTGCAAATCCTGCTTATAGCTGGTACGACAGTAAAAAATTTACAGACGGCTTAAAGAAAGTAAAAGTTACTGTTTCGTTCAACCCAAAACCTGATGAAACTGCACAACTTTGCAAGTATATTATCCCCGATCATCATTACCTCGAAAGCTGGGGTGATACAGAAGCGAAAACGGGATATTTTTCCCTGATGCAGCCTGCTATTAGCCCGTTATTCAAAACACGTCAATGGCAGGATAGTTTATTAAAATGGAGTGGTGCCGCCAATAACTATCTTACTTATCTCAAGAACTCATGGATGGCCAAATTGGGCAGTGAAATGGCTTGGGATAAGGCTTTGCAGGATGGTGTTATCAACCCTGCAACTGAACCTGCCGCTGTTGGTAGTACATATAATGCAGGCGCTGTGGCAAGTGCTGTTGCTGCAATAGGCAGTGCAAAAAAAGGTGGTGCTACAGAACTGGTACTTTATCAAAAAGTTGCAATCGGCGCAGGTCAGGGTGCCTCTAACCCGTGGTTGCAGGAAATGCCTGATCCGATTACAAAAGCCACCTGGGATAACTATGTTATTGTATCCCCGGCAATGGCAAAAATTTTACTGAACATTGACCTTAATGTTTCAGGTGATGCGGATGCTTATGAAGTACATCCGGACAGGAAGCTTGTGAAAGTATCTGTGAATGGCAAACCTCCCATTATACTCCCTGCAGTAATTATACCCGGCGTACACCCAAATACTATTGGTATTGCTCTTGGTTACGGACGCGCTAAAGAACTTGGAAAAGTAGCCGATGGAGTGGGACAAAATGTTTACCCATTTGCAGGCTGGAATGGCACCGCAGTTGATTTCTGCAATTCAGATACAAATATTATACTTGCAGATGGTACCTATAAAGTAGCCATTACACAAACACATGATATTTACAATACTTCTTTCGGTGAGCGTACCGAGATAATGAAGGAACTTACACTCGCTGCATACAAAAAAGACCCCGATGAAGTTTTAAATGAAAGAAAAGAAGAATTAAAAAATTTTGGCGGTATTGAAAATTATGACAAGCAGGGAACAATTTATCCTTATTATGAATCACCCGGAATTCACTGGGGAATGAGCGTTGACCTGAACAGTTGCACAGGCTGCGGCGCCTGCGTGATAGCATGCAATGCTGAAAACAATGTACCTGTTGTGGGCAAGAGTGAAGTGGCACGCTTCCATGATATGGCATGGATAAGGATTGACAGGTATTACAGCGGGGATATGGAAAACCCTAAAGTAGTGTTCCAGCCACTCATGTGCCAGCATTGCGACAATGCCCCCTGTGAGAATGTTTGCCCGGTTGGCGCTACCAATCACAGCAGTGAAGGTTTGAACCAGATGGCTTATAACCGTTGTATCGGCACAAGATATTGCGCCAATAACTGCCCTTTTAAAGTACGTCGGTTTAACTGGGCTGATTATAATGGTGCAGACAGTTTCCCGGATAACCAAAATCCGACAATGGTTGGGCAATTAGACCCTGTTGTTCACGAAATGAATGATGACTTATCAAGAATGGTATTGAACCCCGATGTAACGGTACGTTCAAGAGGCGTGATTGAAAAATGCTCTTTCTGCGTGCAGCGTTTGCAGGAAGGGAAACTGAAAGCCAAAAAAGAAAGCCGTCCATTGAAGAGTGGTGCAAATAATGAATGGGATGTAAAAGTGGCGTGTCAGCAGGCATGCCCATCAGATGCAATTGTTTTTGGAAATGTAAACGACAAGAGCAGTGCTATTTCACAAATGCGTGAGCAAAATTCAAAGCGTGTTTTTTATTCATTGGAGCAGTTGCACGTGTTGCCAAATGTAAACTACTTAGCCAAAGTAAGGAACATTGATGAAGTGGAAAAAGAAGCATAGTTGAATGTAATTATGCCTGTTTAATAATGAATGATTATGAACCATGCTGTAATTTTTCATGGCGTCCAGGTTGCTTCGCACTTCTTGTACGCTTTAAGCAATTATCAGCTGCAAACTGATTGCAGGAAGCTCGTAGCTCAAGGCTAAAAGCTCATAACTGTTCTTTAGTACAAGAGTGCGACGCAACGAAGTTGAATAAAAATAAATAGCTGGGTCAATAAAAAAAATTTACCCCGAAAGGGAGATATAAATATCATACCAGATGTCATTATTAAGATACGAATCGCAACTAAGAGAGCCGTTAGTAACGGGGAGTAAGAATTATCATGATATAACGGAAGATATTTGCCGGCCAATTGAAGCAAAACCAGGAAGACTTTGGTATGTAGGGTTCTTTATTTCTGTGGCATTGCTTATGTTTGGTGTTTACAGTGTGTACAGGGAGGTTACTTACGGTATTGGTCAGTGGAATGTAAACAGGACCGTAGGCTGGGGTTGGGATATTACCAATTTTGTATGGTGGATCGGTATCGGCCACGCTGGTACGTTGATCTCAGCCATCTTATTATTGTTCAGGCAGGGTTGGAGAACTGGTGTAAACCGCGCTGCAGAAGCAATGACAATTTTTGCAGTAATGTGCGCAGGACAGTTTCCTATCTTTCATATGGGACGTGTATGGGTGGCTTTTTTCACCCTTCCATATCCAAACACACGCGGCCCGGTATGGCCCAATTTTAATTCTCCATTATTGTGGGACGTGTTTGCGATATCAACATACTTTACAGTATCATTATTATTCTGGTACAGCGGTTTGTTACCGGACTTTGCAACGATACGGGACAGGGCAAAAACAAAATTGCGCAAGAAATTATATGGTGTTGCAGCATTGGGTTGGGTAGGTTCTACAAAACACTGGCAGCGCCATGAATCACTTTGTCTTGTGCTTGCAGGTTTATCTACCCCCCTCGTATTGAGTGTGCATACGATAGTATCCTTTGACTTTGCAACTTCTGTAGTTCCGGGATGGCATACAACAATATTTCCTCCTTACTTTGTTGCCGGTGCTATCTTCTCAGGCTTTGCAATGGTGCAAACACTTTTGATCATCACAAGAAAAGTTTTGGGACTAGAGGATTATATAACTATCGGCCATATTGAAGCAATGAACAAAGTGATAGTGCTGACTGGTTCAATAGTTGGCTGTGCTTATCTTACGGAATTGTTTATGGCATTTTACAGCCAGAACAAATATGAAGGTTATGCATTCTTTTACAGCAGGGCAAATTTATTCAGCCCTTATGGATGGAGTTATTGGGGCATGATGGCTTGTAACGTTTTATCCCCGCAGATATTCTGGTTCAGGAAAATGCGCAGGAATGTTTTTGTTACTTTCTTTATGAGCATCATTGTAAACATAGGTATGTGGTTTGAACGTTTTGTGATTATCGTTACCTCTGTTTACAGGGATTACCTGCCATCCGCCTGGAGCACCTATTACAGCCCGACTATATTTGAAATTGGTTTTTATATAGGAACATTCGGCCTGTTTTTTACCTGCTTTTTTCTTTTCTCAAAATATTTTCCTGTAATTGCCACTTCTGAGATCAAGCATATTCTCAAGGCATCGGGAGACGGGTATAAAGAAAAAATGGATAAGGAAGAGGCTGTAGAAGTAGAGCATTTTGCGCATGAATTCGCACATTAGAAACGAAAAGATTAAATAAAGTTCAAAGCTCAAGAATATGTCAAAAAAGAAATATGTTGTTGGTTGTTTTGACGATGAAGCCGTATTATTCCCTGCGGTAAAAAAAGTGCGCATGGCCGGGTATAAACTGCATGAGGTTTATACCCCATTCCCCATTCACGGACTGGATCATGCTATGGGGCTAAGGGAAACGAGCATACATACTGCCGGGTTTATTTATGGTATTACCGGCACCGCAACAGCATTAAGCGGTATAAGTTGGGTGTTTACGCAGGACTGGCCACTTAACTATGGCGGTAAACCACATTTCGCCCTTCCGGCATGGATACCAATTACATTTGAATTGACGGTTCTATTTGCGTCCATTGGTATGGTACTTACTTTCTGTTACCTGTGCCAATTGGCTCCCTTTGTTAAAAAACACCATTTCAACCTGCGCTCCACGGATGACCTGTTTGTAATGGTAATTGAATGCACAGCTAAAACGAATGTTGATGATCTGAAAGCTTTTTTAAGTACCAATGGCGCAATTAATGTGGAAGTACAGGAAGCTGAGCCAGGCTGGTGGCTGGGGACTTATGACAAAGAACAGCAGTTGATCACTGAAAGAAATATTGAAGTTGCCTAATTTAAGAATTGAATAAAGCACAATGAAAAAATCAGCAGTCATAATTTTTTGCGCAGGTATCGTTTTCACAGCCTGCAGTGATGTAAGGCGCGAACCCGGAACGGTATATATGCCTGATATGGCTTATAGCAGGGCTTATGAAACCTATGCAGAAAGGGATTCGGATAAATTTACAACTGACAGTGTAAACCCCGGCGATAAAATATTTTATAATAACAAACCCGTTGAGGGAACCCTTGCCCGTGGCGAAGAAATGCCTTTTCCGCTTGCAAAAGATATTCCGGGCGATACTGCAAACTATATTGCCGCAAAACAGGTGCAAAACCCTTTACTACCATTGGACTCTGCTGATATGACCGAAGCGCAGCGCCTGTATTTGGTAAACTGTGGTATTTGCCACGGAACAAAATTAGACGGCAACGGCCCCTTATATAAAGATGGCAACGGCCCGTTTCCGGCTAAGCCTGCAACGCTGGTAGGAGATGCGAAATATCAAAATATGCCTGATGGGCAAATGTTTTATTCCGTTACGTATGGAAAAAACATGATGGGCAGTTATGCATCACAACTAAGCAGGCACCAGCGCTGGATGGTAATTCAGTATATAAAAGCTCAGCAGGCAGCAAAAAGCGTAGTAGCACCGTCAGCAAAAGACAGCACAGCATCCGTAAAAAATAAGAGATAAAAGAAATTACAATGGCAGCTATAAAACAGCAATTTGAAATTCCGGGGAAAATGAGAACATGGTCAATGGCTCTGATAGGAATTGGTTTATTGGCCCTGATTGTGGGTTTTGTTACTAAAGGGATGAGTAACCAGGAACACGATAAGGCAGTTTTCTGGGGCACACTTTTATACAACAGTATCTTCTTTTTGCTTACCTGCAATGCCTGCATGTTTTTTATTTGCGCAACCACGCTTGCAATGGGTGGATGGCAAATGACTTTCCACCGGATAACGGAAGCCATTTCATCATTGGTGCCCATATTCGGAACAATTGCTGTGGCGCTTATGTTCTTTTTGGTATTAACCGATAAGAGTTATATCTATCATTGGGCCGATAGTAAAGAAGTACAGGGAAGTGAAATTTTAAAAGGGAAATCAGGGTTTTTAAATCCTGTATTTTTTATTATCTGGACGTTGCTCACCGTGGGTATATGGAGCCTGCTGGGTGCAAGAATGCGTAAAATGAGCAGCGAAGCCGATGACCCGTCTTTAAAAGATCAGCAAAACGGAAAAAGTTTTATCTGGCGGAATACTGTAACTGCGGGCATGTTCATCGTATGGTTTGCTTTAACGGTTGGTTCAGTAACCCCATGGCTGTGGATGATGAGCTTAGATGCTGAATGGTACTCCACTATGTATAGCTGGTACACTTTTGCCAGTTCCTTTGTAGCAGGCATGTCACTGGTTGCTATATGGGTAATATACCTTAAAAATAAAGGCTACCTTGAATATACAAATGAAGAACACCTGCATGATATTGGAAAGTTCATGTTTGCATTTTCAATTTTCTGGATTTATCTCTGGTTCTCGCAGTATATGCTTATATGGTATTCCAACCAGCCGGAAGAAACCATCTATTTCAAAAGCCGGGTACAGGGAGATTTTAAAGGTGTATTTTTCTTAAACATTATCATCAATTTTGTTTGCCCCATTTTAATTTTAATGAAGCGTTCGGCAAAGAGGAATTATACATTAATGACCTTTATGGCGGTGCTCATACTTTTTGGGCACTGGATAGATTTTTACCAGATGGTTATGGGCAGTGTGTCAAAAAATGAAAATACATTAAGCTGGCTGGATTTTGGTATTGCAGCATTATACGTAGGGATGATAATATTTTTTGTAGGAAGGTCTTTGGTAAAAAAGCCATTAATAGCAAAATACCATCCCTTCATGAAAGAAAGTATTATCCATCACACATAAAACGCATGCAGTAACTTTGTGTATAAAAAATTGTTTTATTTAAGAAAAGAAAACCGCTGAAAAGTATGTCAATGTTTTTTGTTATAGCAGTAGTTGTTTTGGTTTTCCTGGTCATATTCCAGATTGCCAAAGCCAGTGAATATGTTGCTGTGCTGAAAGGGGAAGATAAGGTAAGAAAACAGAACAATAAGATTAACGGCTTTTTTATGTTTTCCTTTCTTATTGCAGGATTAATTGGCGCGTATTTATGCAATGAAGCACTGGTTGGGAGAACGCTGCTTGTGCAGCCATCTGCAAGCGTACAGGGCGAAGGGATTGATTCGATGCTTAAACTTACTTTTCTTATTACGGGGATAGTTTTTGTAATTACACAGGTAGCACTATTCTGGTTTGCTTTCCGCTACCAGGAAAGCGATAAACGCAAAGCTTTTTATTTTCCCCATAACAATACAATGGAAGTTATCTGGACAGTTATCCCTGCCATATTTTTAACTGTACTCGTGGTAATTGGTCTGCGCAACTGGTTTGCCATTACAGGTGATGCTCCGCAAAATGCTTTGCAGGTGGAAGTAACAGGGCAACAGTTTTTATGGAATTTCCGTTACCCCGGAAAGGATGGAAAATTGGGAGCCAAATATTACAAAATGATTGACCCGGCAAGTAATACACTGGGTTTGGTTTGGCAGGATAGTTCTGTATTTAATTTAAGAGATGACCCCGCTTCTCATGATGATATAGTAACTGCAGGTACGATGTATATCGTAAAAGACAGGCCTGTAAAGCTCATTATCGGTTCAAAAGATGTAATACACGATGTAGGATTAGCACAGTTCAGGATGAAAATGGACGCAGTGCCCGGAACGCCTACCACCATGTGGTTTACCCCCAGGTTTACTACCAAAGAAATGCAGGATCAAACCGGCAATCCCAATTTTGAATATGAAATAAGCTGCGACCAGATGTGCGGCAACGGGCATTATTCCATGAGGGGCGTCATTAAAGTGGTAACACAGCTTGAGTTTGATGCGTGGATGGCAGGTCAGAAACCCGCATATTTTGCAGCCTTTCCTGATAAAGACCCTGCAAATGTGAAACCTGCTGCGCCGGCAGCAGACAGTACAAAACCTGCTTCTGCAAAAACACAAACGGGCCAAACTACCACAGATAAAAAGATTTGAAACAGGCAACAAAAAGGGTTTTAGTTCTGTTATAAATTATTAGTTTTTAATAAAGAGTTTGATATGAGTAACGAAGCTGTTTTGCAAACAAATACCGGGGTGAATATACCCGTTGAAGTGGGGCACCATGAGGAACATCATGTGCACCACCACCATGAAACATTTATTACCAAATATGTTTTCAGCCAGGATCATAAAATGATTGCCAAACAGTTTCTTATAACCGGCATGTTCTGGGCTGTGTTAGGCGGTTTCATGTCTGTGCTTTTCCGTTTGCAGTTAGGTTATCCGGATACTGCTTTTCCCTGGCTGGAAGATATCATTGGCAAATGGGGCAAAGGCGGCCATATAAGCCCGGAAGCTTATTATGCATTAGTTACCACTCATGGAACCGTACTGGTATTTTTTGTATTAACAGCTGGGCTGAGCGGAACATTCGCCAACTTACTAATCCCCCTGCAATGCGGTGCACGCGACATGGCTTCACCTTTTTTAAATATGCTTAGTTATTGGTTCTTCTTTATGGCCAGCGTGGTTATGCTTTCTTCAGTGTTTGTAGAAACCGGTCCTTTCAGCGGTGGATGGACAGCCTATCCGCCATTAAGTGCCTTGGGAAGCGCATCCCCGGGTTCGCAAACCGGTATGGATCTATGGATTATTGCCATGGCACTGTTTGTAATTTCATCATTACTGGGCGGTCTTAATTATATCACCACTATTTTAAATATGCGTACAAAAGGCATGGGTATGACAAGATTGCCTTTAACCATTTGGGCGCTGTTTTTTACAGCAGTACTTGGTGTATTATCTTTCCCGGTATTGTTATCAGGGTTTATCCTGCTGATATTTGACCGCAATTTTGGAACAAGCTTTTATCTCTCCGATATTTATGTAAGTGGAGTAGGTGCATTACCCAATGAAGGCGGGAATGCTATCCTGTTTCAGCATCTCTTCTGGTTCCTCGGCCACCCGGAGGTATATATTATCCTGCTGCCCGCAATGGGTATGGTTTCGGAAATTCTTTCAGTTAATTCGCGCAAACCAATATTTGGATATATGGCGATGGTGGGCTCGTTGTTTGCTATTGCCGTGCTTGCCTTTCTTGTGTGGGCGCATCACATGTTTGTAACAGGATTAAATCCATTCTTAGGATCCATATTCGTGCTGCTTACCCTGCTGATTGCTGTTCCGTCGGCAATAAAGGTATTTAACTGGCTAACAACTCTATGGCGGGGAAATATACGGTTTACCCCTGCGATGCTTTTTGCCATTGGTTTTGTAAGCCTTTTTATTTCCGGCGGTTTAACCGGAATATTCCTGGGTAATTCAGCACTTGACCTGCACCTGCACGATACAATGTTTGTTGTGGCACACTTCCACATTGTTATGGGTGTGGCTTCTATGTTTGGCATGTTTGCGGGCATCTATCACTGGTTCCCTAAAATGTACGGGCGTTATCTTAATAATAACTTAGGCTATATACATTTCTGGCTTACTATGATTGGTGCTTATCTTATTTTCTGGCCTATGCATTACGAAGGATTGGCAGGTATGCCCCGCCGCTATTTCGATTACAGTGCCTGGTCAAGCTTTAACCAGTTCAGCGATCTTCAGAAGTTTATAAGTACCGTAGCCATGGTAGTGTATGCAGTGCAGATACTTTTCTTAATAAACTTTTTTTATTCCATTTTTAAAGGCAGGAAGCTAACTACACAAAACCCATGGGGCTCTAATACGCTGGAATGGACAACACCTATTAACCCGGGGCATGGCAACTGGGTGGGTGAAATTCCGGAAGTGCACCGCTGGGCCTATGATTATGCAAAGGATGGCAAAGAGTTTATTCCGCAAACAACACCGGTTGGGGCAGAGGAAAGCCATCACTAATACCAATGACGGATTATTTCTTCCGGTAAGAATTGAAGTAAAAAATACAGATGCCCTGAAAATTTTCAGGGCATCGCTTTTCAAACCGGAAATGGATTTTTATGACAGTTTAAAAAGAAATGAGAAATAAGAGAGGGTTTTTAAAATTCATTCATGGCAAAAACAATTGATACGCGGGCATCGGTTTCTTTCACGCTTTCGTCTAAGGTGAAGGATTATTTTCAGCTTATTAAATTTACGCTGAGCTTTACCGTAGTGTTTTCCTGTGTGGTATGTTATTTAATCGCCCCCGATATTGCCGGCTATGACCTGAAAAAGATATTGCTGTTATTTATTGGGGGGATGTTTGTTACTGGCAGCGCAAACGCCATAAACCAGGCAGTGGAAAAAGATACGGATGCATTGATGAAACGCACCGGCAAAAGACCGGTTGCAGCCGGAAGGATGAGCCAACAGGAAGCATATTCGTTTGCTTTTTTTACCGGTGTGGCAGGTGTGGTAATGATGTGGTATTTTTTTAATTTTTCTTCTGCATTGTTGTCAGCATCCAGTTTATTTTTATATGCATTTATATATACGCCGCTTAAAAAAATAAGTTCAATTGCAGTATTGGTAGGTGCTTTTCCGGGTGCTTTGCCCTGTTTAATAGGATGGGTGGCAGCAACAGGTTTTATAAGCCCTTTTGCAGTAATTTCTGTAAGCGGAAATGTCTTTTCAAATGGAGCAGGGTGGGCTTTATTTGCCGTTCAGTTCCTTTGGCAGTTCCCGCATTTTTGGGCTATTGCATGGGTAGCGCACGGTGATTATTCAAAAGCCGGGTTTAAATTATTGCCAAGCGATAAGGGGCCAACAAAATTTACCGCACTGCAGGCAGTTATGTATGCCATAATGATGGTGCCGGTGGGCATGCTCCCGTATTATTTTGGCATAAGCGGGCAGGTAAGTTTGTGGATTGTTTTTGCAGCAAATATTTTTATGGTAGTGCAGTGTGTACGTTTATTTATTTCAATGGATATAACGGCTGCCCGCAGGGTGATGTTCAGCAGTTATATTTATTTGCCCATTGTGCTGCTGGCATTGCTGGGGGATAAGATACAGTGAAAAATGCAGGTTGCCGGTTTACAACATGCAGTTGGCTGTTGATGTTTTGCGATGCTGCGGGGGCGCCCCCGGGTTTTATTTGCTGAATAAAGTTATGAGGCACAAGAGCGTGACACAACAGGCGATGACCAGAGAAGTACAGTTGGTAACAAAAAATAAAAGTGATGATAAGTATGGTGAGCAGTAATGAAAGACAAAGGATACATCCGCATAAATTTGCCCTGTGGGTGGCTATGGGCAGCATTGTAATGATGTTTGCAGGATTAACAAGCGCTTACATTGTACGCCGCAGCCAGGCTAACTGGCTGGAGTTTCAGTTGCCATCAATATTCTGGTATTCTACTTTTGTAATATTACTGAGCAGCTTTAGCATGTACCTTTCTGTAAAGGCATACAAAGCAAGGGAAATGCAGCGCTACAGGCTGCTGATAACGGTTACCGCCATACTTGGGTTACTGTTTGCAGCATTGCAGTGCACCGGTTTTTATCAACTGCAGACAAGTGGCGTACCTATTATCTGGCAGGGAAGCAACCCTTCTGCATCTTTTCTTGGCATTATTACAGGGTTGCATGTATTGCATGTGCTGGGTGGCGTGATTGCGCTGATTGTAATTTTTATAAAAGCGTTCAGCACAAGAACAAAAACCTATAACACGGTGCCGGTTGAAGTGGTAAGCACTTACTGGCATTTTGTGGATATACTGTGGCTTTACCTTTTTATTTTTTTTAAGTGGATGTAAGGAAAGAAAAAGTTACTGATTATTCGCATTTATTAAACGGCAGCCAATAAATTTGCAAACGAAACCTTTTTAACCGACATGGCTACAACAACTGCTACGGCAACCAAATACTGGAGTGGAGGGAAAAGCCCCTTTAATGTAGAGTATGGCAAACTAATGATGTGGTATTTTTTAATGAGCGATGCTTTTACATTCGGCGCGTTTCTTATTTCTTACGGTACTACACGCTTTGCAACAAACGGGTGGCCCAACCCTAATGAAGTATTCAGTTCCTATCCTTTTAAACCCGAAGGTTCTGCACCCGCGCCATTAGTGTTTGTTAGCTTTATGACCTTTGTACTCATTATCAGTTCTGTAACCATGGTGCTGGCCGTGCATGCCGGTCATAATATGGAAAAAAAGAAAGTAGTATTTTACCTGATACTCACTATTCTCGGCGGGCTGACTTTCCTTGGCTGCCAGGCATGGGAGTGGACACACCTGTACCATGAAGGCGCATGGTGGGGGCGCAACCCTTTTGCTAATGCAGACGGCACTTTATCAACCACAAACTTTACAAACTTTTTCTTTACCATTACAGGCTTTCACGGATTCCACGTTTTTTCGGGTGTAATAATTAATATTATTATGCTGATAATGACACTGCGGGATAAATTTGAAAAACGCGGGCATTACCTGATGATTGAAAAAGCAGGCTTATACTGGCACTTTGTAGATTTGGTTTGGGTATTTGTGTTTACCTGTTTTTATTTGATTTAATTTTTGAGGGTCAATTATAAAAATAACTCAATGGAACAAACAACAACAGCTGCAATACATCACGACACCCATGCCGGAGGCGGTGTGAAAGAAATATGGAAAGTAACCATTATTCTTTCTGTATTAACCGCTGTGGAACTGGCGCTTGGTTTCTGGATGATGGGTATAACAAATGAAATGGAAAGGCATTTTATTAAAGGCGCTATTATTATACTTATGCTTGCAAAAGCGTTTTATATCGTGGGTTATTTTATGCACCTGAGGAATGAAATAAAAAACCTTATTATGACGATTGTTGTTCCGCTGATATTATTTGTATGGTTTATTATTGCTTTTTTAACTGACGGACATTCTTACAACAACCTTAAAAACAATTACAGCCCTGCTTATCAGGAAAGAAGCAAACAGCAGATGCCGAAAAAAGAAGAAAAACCGGAAAGCACAAACCCTGCGGAAAAATAATCAGCGCTTGTTTTGCAGGATTGTAAAAAACTGAAATATATTCTCTCAATCATCCCGCTGCAAAGGCGGGATTTTTTATACAAATAAATATGAACAGGAAAGCAATTTTTGCTTTGTGCATTGCAGTACTGATTCCCGTAATCAGTTATATACTTGTAAAAAAAGCCAGTGACGCTGCGGTTGACATACCCGGGCCCTACCTGCTGGATTCTGTTGTTTCAAGAAGAGATGCAGATAAAATAATCACTGACAGTATATGGCATAAAACAGCCAACATACGGCTGGTAAACCAGTTGGGCGACACGGTGAACTTATATGATATTAAGAACAGGATGATTGTAATGGATTTTTTCTTTACCAGTTGCGGTTCAATTTGCCCGAAGCTTACAAAGAATATGGCAAAACTGCAACAGTCTTTTATAAAAGGAGGGGATGCTTATCACCCGGAGGACAGCACCATTGTTCAGTTTGTATCTATCACCATTGACCCGGACAGGGATTCTGTTTCAAGGTTAAAACAATATGCAGACAAATACGGCGTAAACCATGATAACTGGTGGATGCTTACCGGTAACCGGGATTCAATATACAATTTTATTTTCCAGGAACTGAAGGTTGATAAATACAATGACCAGGGCCCGGTGGATCCCAATTTTGCACATACGAGCAGGCTGGTGCTGCTTGACAAAAATTTTGTAGCGCGTGAGCACACTGACGACCCTTATAATGGCCTTGATTCTGTATCCGTAGGCAGGCTTGCAAAAGACATAGCCACTTTATCACTGTCGAAAGAAGAGAACCCGGAACCGCTTCCGTTTGACCCTGTATTGATGGGTATTTTCTTTGTAATTACAGGAATTATTGCAGTAACAGGAACTAAATTAATTTTCAGGAAGAAAAATAATAATAACTGACCTATGCTTAATGCGGCGATTACAAAAAATGATAAGAAAGCAAAGCAGCTAATATGGATATTTTCAATTGTTGTGTTTAGTGCGGTTGTTTTACTGAGCAATTTTAAACTTGATATTCATTTAGGTTTTGACGTACACATTTTTGCAGAGGCAAATGCCATTATCAATACAGCGATTGCCGTGTTGCTGATTGCTGCATTGATTGCAGTAAAAAATAAAAAATACCCGGCGCATAAAAGAATGATGATAGCGGCATTAATATTATCTGTAATTTTTTTAATCTCGTACATATTGCACCACCTGCTGGCAGGTGAAGCAAGGTTTGGCGATGCGAACCATGATGGCATTGTAAGCGCCGATGAACTTGCGGCAGTTGGTAATTTGCGCACCTTTTATCTTATACTTCTTTCCACACATATTTTTTTGGCGGCGGTAATCCTTCCTTTTATTTTATTTACTGCATACCGCGCTCTTATAGCTGAGTTTCCCGCACATAAAAAATTAGCAAGGTACACATGGCCACTGTGGCTGTATGTGGCTGTTACCGGCCCCATTATTTATTTGATGATAAGCCCTTATTACAGGTAATAGAGGCGTGTGCTGTTTAATCTTTATTTTCCACGAGGCTGCTTATAAATTTTTTTACTTCATCGAGTTTATCCTGCGGCAGGTGCTGCAACTGCTGTTGAATGGTGGGGCCTTCTTCTTTTGGTTTTAGCTTTTGCAGGGGATGGTCTGCGGGGATATTTGCATTGGCGGGTGGCTGCCATGCGAAAATATCATTTGGCGTGCAATTGAGGGCGATGCATATTTTTTCCAGGTCAGTGTATGAAAGACCGCCTTTTATATTATTGAGTATGCGGCTGGCGGTATAATAGGTAAAGCCGGCTTTTATCAGAAAGCTGTTTGGGTTTTGAAAACCGCGGTTATGTATAGCTTTTACAAGATTGATGTATAGCATAATGGATTGTTTTTTTGATATAAGGCAGGTATAAGTATATGCAATATTACTTTATTATGAGCAAATACTATTATATATTGAGCAATAATTATTAAATATTGAACTATAGTGGTAAAATATTGAGCAATAATGGTTTAATATTTATTCATAATGATGTAATATTTATTAATATAGATAAAATATTTAGCAATTATAGTGTAATATTAAGCAATAATGGTGTATTATTTAGCAATAATGATGAAATATTGGGCAATGACGGAAGGTTTTTGATGGTTTTGGATGTTCACGGGAAGACGCAAAGGCGCAAAGTTGTAATAGCGCCTGCGTAAATGAAGATGCAGCAGGCCTATTTGTAAAGCGCTATCACTTCTTTTAAAATACTGTTGATTTTTTTTATGGGCAGGTCTTTGGCGGGGTCAATTAAAAGTATTTTCATCCTTGCCCTTTTTTCTGTTAGCAGATCGGGATGATTTATTTGTTTGCCTTCTACAATTCCAATATATGGCTGATGATATTTTTTGTGGATCCACAAATAGCAAAACATTTTTCCTTTATAACAATAAAATGGCATCCCGTATTTCCAGGCTTCGGTTATGTTTTCATCCTGTTTTAAAATATGCGCCCTTAAAAATTGCAGGCAGGTTTTTGCGGGTTCATTTTGTTCTGAAAAATAATTGTCAATGGGGCGGAGCATATAGTTTGAGGGTGATACGGCCTAATTTTACTTTTTATACAAACGGTTATATTCTGCAATTACATTAGGTGTATAAAAATTTGATAAAAACCAATTATCAAATGGTGGAGGGGATTTTAGGGTTGAATCATTTTGCGGCAGTGTTCCTTTTTTGTAATAAGAAGTTGCTGTTTTTTTTTACATTTTCAAAATACAATTTCATCATTTTAATACTGGCCGCAGTGGCAACAGGCCCATGCCCCGGAACGAATATTTTTATATTGAGCTGTGCAATGCTGTCAAGGTAAATTTTCCATTTATCAGGATCTCCATCCCCAAGCCATGGCTGGTTTTGAACAAAAAGTAAATCTCCCAAAAATGCTATTTGTTCATTTGGCAGATATAAAAAAAGATCGCTTTCAGTATGCCCTTCCCCATAGCTTAAAAGCTGCACGGTGCGTTTTGTTCCATACATAATTAACTGATTATTGAATGTAAGACCCGGCAAAATTACTTTTAAGGAATCACCGGATGTTACAAGGGCTTCATAATATCCTTTCCACATAATATTTTCTTCCAATTGATGTGGAGTCATCGCCTGAGTATTTTCATTTTTAATTTTTTCAAGTTCAGCCGGGGCTGATGTTTTATCATCCGCAATTTCTTCAGGTTGATATTTTGAAATCAGTTCACGGGTACGCACTGTACTTATAATAACAGCTTCATTAAATACCTGGTCGCCTCCTATATGGTCATTATGAAAGTGACTGTTTACAACATATTTTACATTATGCCCGGTAAGCTGTTGCGCAGCTTTTTTGAGGTCTTCTGCTGATTCCGGTGTCATAAAGGGATCAAATATAAGGGTGGCATCACCTAAATCAACGATGCCGGCATTACAAATGGCATGGCCGCCATTTTTAGCAACAGCTGCATAAACCCCATCGGCAAGTTTTTGAATTGTAAAATGATTTGACTGAAAAGTTTGTGCGGAAGAACAAAGTGAAATGCTGAATAATAATGCCGGGAGAAACAGAAACTTTTTCATTTTTAGAAATTAAATTTATAGTAACTTATTTCCGGTGTAATTTTCCCTGATGCTTTTTTGACGCTGTAAAAAATGTTTGCTTTTTACGGATATTAAATATAAAGCTTTCATAACACTTTAATAAGCTCCTATAAAACAGAAAGTACAAGTGTGCGACGCAACTTAAGCCCCAAAAGGGTTCCCAAGCCCGGCCCAAAAATATTTTCTATTTCAACTCCAGCACATTTATGGTTGATGGATGCGCCGCATCGTGATAAATTTTTATGGTTGCTTTTTGAAAATCTTTTTCTGTTGCGGAGGGTATGTTCATAAACTGCTGCGGGTTGCGGTCAACCAGCGGGAACCAACTGCTTTGTACCTGTATCATTATTCTGTGCCCTTTTTGAAAAGTATGGGCGAGGGAATTTAACTCTAATTTTATCTGCGTGGGCTGATTAGGTACAAAGGGCTCCGGTGTTTGAAAACTGTTGCGGAATTTTCCGCGCAGCACTTCTGCGCGAACGAGTTGCTCGGTCTGGTTTCCATCGGGCAGTACATCAATCAGTTTTACAATAAAATCTGCATCGGTGCCGCTGGTGCTTACAAAAATATTTGCGGTAACAGGGCCGCAAAGCGTAATGCTGTCTGCAAGTTCAGCACTTGTATAATACACTACATCATTTCTTTTTGATGCAAAGGTTTGATCGGCGGCCATGTATTCATTCAGCCTGTCGTCAGATTTTTTATCAATATACGGGACCGGGTTTGCGGGGTCGGAAACATATTCATCTGCGCCGTTTGTTTTTGTTGTATTTAATTCAAGTGAATGATTTTCATTCAGCATCCATACAGCAGGTTTAGTTTCTTTTGGCGGCCACTGCGAAAATGTTTTCCACCGGTTGCTGCCTGTAACAAATATGGTGGCTTCACCTGCATTATAGTTGCCTTTATTTTTTAAATAATAATTAAAAAAATCAAGTTCCATTTGCTGAAAAGCGGCGCTGGTATTGCTGCCAAAACCAATGCCCGCAAATGAGCTCCAGTCCTTATCTTCCCATGCACCGTGTGTCCACGGGCCCATTACCAAACGGTTATTGTTTACGGGGTTTTGTTTTTCAATGGCATCATAAGTGTGCAGAGCGCCAAACATATCTTCTGCATCAAACCAGCCGCCCACTTCAAGCGTGGCTGGTTTTACGTTTGTTAAATGCGGCCTTATATTACGCGCCTGCCAGTATGCATCATTGGTGGCATGCTGTAAATATTCATTCCATATTTTGCTCTGGCCATGAAAATATAAATCATTGGCATTTTTTATGGGCCCCATTTTTAAATAAAAATCATACACATCATCAATCTTTATATCATTGCTTATCTGCGGGTCCTGTTCGCGGGGTTTATCACGCGGCTCATCAAAAAAATTCATAAAAGAAAAATTATCCATTAAAAAAAATGCGCCACGGTGGTAAGCATCGTCGCCTTCAAATTCATCGGTAACAGGCGCCTGCGGTGATACGGCTTTTATGGCTGGATGCGCATTGGGTAAAGAGGCAGATGCATAAAAACCGGGATAAGAAATTCCGTAAATGCCCACGTTGCCATTATTGCCGGATATGTTTTTTATCAGCCAGTCCACGGCATCATACGTATCGCTGCTTTCATCCACATCTTTGTTTGATTGTTTGTTATCAATGGCTGGCGTCATTTCCTGAAACTGCCCTTCGCTTTCATGGCGGCCACGCACATCCTGGTACACGAAAATATATTTTTCTGTGGTGAATAACGGATTGGGCCCCAGCTTGCCCATTTTATATTTGTCTTCGCCGTAAGGCTCGCAGGAGTAAGGTGTGCGCTGCATAAGGATGGGATATTTCTGTGAGCTGTCCTTTGGGATATAAATAGAAGTAAACAATTTTACCCCGTCGCGCATTGGGATCATGCGCTCAATTTTTGTGTAATTGTCGCGGATAAATTTTGCGGATGCTTCATTGTTTTTTTGTGCGCAGGACGAAAATACAATTGTAATGCACACAAGAAAGGCAGATATTTTTTTCATATATTTTTTTATGAATGATAAAATTAGGTAAGGGGTTTAATAAGAAAGAGAAAATTTTTATGGTACAGGCTTTGTCTTTTCATGACATCATTTCCTGCGTTGCACTCTTCTGCTTTATATCTTTATTCTGCAAATAAACCGGTGTTGCAAAAAGTTCATCAATAAAAATCAAAGCGATAATTCTTTTGCGGGATCCCAGAATTTTTTTTCAAAATCAACCACTTTATCTTTTTCCACTTTTGTACCTTCTTTCTCCAAAAGCTCCTGCATTAATGTGGGTGTGGCAAAATGCATTTTTCCGCTGAGCATGCCATTCCTGTTTACCACTCTTTGCGCCGGTACTTTTGGTTTTGCAGATGATGCGGCGTTCATTGCCCAGCCCACCATTCTAGCAGAAAGTTTTGTACCAAGATAATTTGCAATAGCGCCGTAATTGGTAACCCGGCCTTTGGGGATTTTCCGCGCGACAGCCCAAACGTTATCAAAAAAAGAAAACTCTTTTTGCTTTTTTCCAGGAGCGTTTTTTTTTGGTACTGATTTTTTTACAGAATTTTTTTTCATGTGATAAAGTTGAAAGCAATTTTGAAGCGCGGAAACAAGAAATGAATTTTATTCAGGCTGTCCATCATTTTTTTTCTTACCGAGTAAAAAACTCCTGCGTGGTTCGGGAACAGCTTTATAATCATAAGGGCAATGAAGGCAACCATTTCCGCAGCAGTAGCCGCGGTCCAGCAAATACTTTTCAGTAAATACCAGCAGCCCGTCTGTATTTGAATAAAATTCGTCTTCCTCAATCAATCTACTGTTCATAAAATAATTTTTTCAGCGATTCATCTTTTTCAACCGGCAGGCCGTTGTCAATAGTAAACTGCAGGTAATGTATGCGGTTGCTTTGCGCAATGTCCAGGCTTTCGTAATGCGTTTTTATCTGTAATTCATTGCTGATGTTTTCCGCGGCGTAAATATCAGCATCATCCTGCAGCAAATTTAACCCATAAAATTGTATCACTGTTTTTGTGAATTGATACAGACCCGGGCTGTCGGTTTTTAAATGAATGCTTCCACCAGTTTTTAAAAACTGTTTGTACAGCCTTAAAAATTTTGGATGCGTAAGGCGTTTTTTTATTTTGGATAAACGTGGTTGCGGGTCAGGAAAAGTGAGCCATATTTCGCTTACTTCATCTTTAAAAAAATATTCTGCTATCTTATCAATCTGTGTACGTAAAAAAGCAACATTGTTTAAATCTTGTGCCAGAGCGGTTTTGGCGCCTTTCCAAATACGGTTGCCTTTTACATCCACGCCGATAAAATTTCTTTTCGCGTAAAGCCCTGCAAGCCCCACAGCGTATTCACCTTTGCCGCAGCCGAGTTCCAGTGTTATGGGGTTTTCATTTTTGAAAAAGTTTTTCCATTCACCTTTCATGCCTTCAGGATATTCCAGCGCATTGGAAAATGTTTTTAATTCCTGGAAACGTATGAGTTTTTTCTGGCCCATGGGCGTCAAAGATAAAGCCCGGCCCTTAAAGGAGATTCAAGAAAATTATTTCTTTGGATATTCTTTTGTGTACAATGCAGGATACTTTTCTGCAAGCTCATTTATGTATTGTGCAACCGTTGTGTCTGTTTTATTTTTCAGGTATTGATTGAAGAAAATCATTGTAAGCTTACAGGCCTTCTGATTTTTTGAAACATCCACACTGTCATCATTTGGCTGTACGGCTTTTGCAATGGCGGTGATGGATGAAAAATCTTCATGGATAGCGCCTTTAAACAATAAAAAATATTTTTCGGGCGAACCTACAAACTGCTGCAGGTTGTAAATGGAATCAATATTTTTTGGATGACTGCTGCTTAAATACAAATAAGGAATTTGAATAGCTAATGGATTGGATGGTGCTGTTTTCATTATCTCATTATACTCCGTATCCCATGCAGTATCATCATCAGCGCCGTAATAATGGATCTCGGTTCCGTCAAATGACAGCAGGCATTTTATACTGTTTGAAAGCATTGCCGCCTTTGTAATAGCCGTGCCGCCAAGGCTCCAGCTTAATAAACCAATCTTTGCGGTATCAATAAAAGAAATTGTTCCGGCTTTTTTAATGGTGAATAAAATATCCTGCACCTGTTCATTCATGTCAACCGCTTCAGACATGTAGCCGGGAAATTTACCTACGGAACTTATGGCAGCAACTACGTAACCGTTGTTTGCAAGCTGCTGAAACAATAACGCGTTTTCCCAGGTGCTTCCGTTCATACCCGCTGCGTAAATAACTAAAGGAAATTTTTTCTCCGGTGTTTTTAAACCGGTATAAATCCCTGTTTTATAGTTAAGGATTTTTGAAGCTGAATCAACATGCAGGTAACCTGCAATTGATTTTGCAAAATCATTGCTTGTTTTTTTACAACTGTCAATTGGGTTATTAAAATCAAACCGCTGTTCATACATGTCTAATATATCTCCATAAGAAAGCGGCTGACCATGCGGTGTTTCCGCAGAAGGATAAAACAAATCAATTTTTACCGGGCGGAAATGCCGGTATGTTTTGCCATTGGCAGTTGTGTCAAATAACCTTGTGCTGTCATATTCTTTCATCACTTTTAAGGAAGCATAATAATTTTTATTTGAAGATGTGGTGCAAGAAAAAAATAATGCGGAGAAAAGGGTAAGGCTAAAAATATATTTCATTTGTTTTATGCAGTTTGATTAAATCCTTTCCGAAGATAACTGAAGGAAAAAAGCATGCTTTGGTTTGAAGGATGTTTGCCAAAATATTAACAGGATACAAAAAGCTGCACAAGAGTATTGAAGAGATATTGCGGGAAATAAAAATAGCAGACAGCGTTTAAAACGTTGCCTGCTATAAAGAATTACATAGCCGGCATTGGTGCAATTTCACGCACTTCAATGTTTCCTCCGCCTGTAATGTGAGGGCAGGCTTTTGCTATTTGGGAAGCAGCATCAAGGTTATCGGCTTTTACAATTAAGTAACCGCCTACGATCCCTTCTTTTGCTGACGTAACGGCTTCTTTTGCGATTCCGTTTGCTGAAACTGTTTGTCCGCCACTTACTAAAGGGAAGCCGCCTGCTAACTGCCCGTTTTGTGCAAGCCCGCCCATATATACACCCCATGCCTGCATTTCGGCTTTGTTTTCGGCTTCTGTTTTGCTTGCTGCCGGCGTTCCGCCGCGTAATAATAATAAGTACTCTTTCATTTTTTTTGTTTTTAATTTTTAAATAAATAATTGATTATTTTGGATATACAAAAAATGGTTTCGTTCTCAGCTATTCTACAGGTCAAATGATTTTGCAACCATTTGTAATTTTACAGCCTGGGGCACTTCATCTACCAACCCTTCTGCTTTTAGTTGGGTACTGAATGCTTTGAATGATGCCAGGGAAGTAATAATATTTTCTTCGTCCCTGTGAATTGAAAAATGCACAAAGCTACAGCCATCTTCTTTGAGGTAGGTTGAGTATAAAATGCCCACATCTCCCAGGCTCCGCAATTCGTCCATTACTTTTTGAATGTTGGCTTTGTTGGTGCTTACATACGCTGGCTTTACAGTGTATTCTACTTTTACTGCTCTCATGTTTTTTATTTTTATTAAACCCTGTGCTGATCTGCACGCCATTGCTGCACAGCTTTTTTAATGTCTACCGGGCTTAGGTTTTCTTTGATGGCTCTTTCTGTTAAGGAAGAATATTCTTCATCATTGGCAAACCGTAAAGCTATAACCTGGCCCTTTGTAAGGCGTTCGTCCAGTACTTTTCCGGTTAAACGGTAGCTTCTGAAATTTTCCTCCGCACGGATGATCCTGTCCTGGTTCCCTGTAGCAAACTGGCGAACGTAAAAAAATAAGAGCCCCAAACTTACTGCAACCAGGAGGCCAAAAACACCTGCTGTATTGAATCCCCCCGAAATCAATAAAATCACAGCAATAACTAAGGAAGCTAATATTACTCCTAATGTAAGGAAGTGGAACCCCGGAACAAACCGGGCATGTTTTTTAAAATTTTGTTCTTCCATGACGATTGTTTTTGTTTAAATTCAGTTTGTTAAAGAATAATGACGGCTGATGGTTTAATAACCGGACAAAAATTTAGATTTTATTTTCTGCCCGGTATTCAAGTATTAATGGTGCAAGATATGCAGGACTGCAATCTGCGGCCTACCCATTCCTGCAAATTAATGATTATGTTTTGTTATGTATAAGGAAAATCTTTCCTAAATTGATTGTCAAAAAGCCTGTTTATGAAATGCTTCATGCTCCTTTTATGTTTATGCGCACAAAAAACAATAACCGCACGAACAGATACTTTGTTCTACTCTTTTGTTAAAGGAACAGAAACAAAAGGCATACAAAAGATGTGGATAAAAGATGCACATGAATATGGTTTTTTTTATCAGTAGAATGACAGAGGGCGGGGCGACAGCATTTCTGCAACAATACAAACAAACGGGCGTCAACTTATTACCAATGTTCAAATTAATGGAGTTGATTATTACAAAGCGCCATACAATGAAACATTTACCGCGCTGAAAGATTCTGCAAGTGACACTACCAATGACAATATCAAAACACTTTCTTACAATAATGAGGTTTTTGTTTCAATGGAGGCTCCCGGAATGATAGAACCTGTAATAAAATATTTAACCAGTGTAAAAGACAGCGCTGTAAAAATGTTTAACGGCGGTATTGTTTCGCTGGCAGCCATGCATAATAAAAAGCTTATCTATAAAGGGAAAGCCCTGCAATTATATTTATACGAATTATATTTTGATAAAAACAATCCCCCGTTCTTTATATGCCTTGATGCGGATAAACATTTTTTTGCACAGGCGCAATCATGGTCTTCTGTTATCAGGAAAGGTTATGAACCGCTTGCCGATACTTTGAACAAAATGCAGAAACTGCAATCAAAAGATTATTATGGCAAACAGATTAATGTGCTATCAAATGACCTCCCTTCCATGTTTGCCGTTTCGCATGTCCGCTTGTATGATGCAGAAAATGCAATTATGAAAATGATATGACTGTACTTGTTAAAAATGGAAAAATTATTAATGTTGGTTCTGATGCATCGCTTAAAATTTCACAAGGCTATAAAATTATTGATGGAACAAATAAAACACTGATGCCGGGTTTATGGGATATGCACTCTCATTATGATAAAGAAGAAGGTTTAAATTATTTAGCAGACAGCGTTACACATGTGCGTGATATGGGCAACAGCAATGATCTTCCTTTAATAAAAAATGAAATTGCAGAGAATGAAATATTGGGCCCTGATATAAGCTAAATGTCCGGCTTTATTGACCAGGCCGAGCCATTTGAAGGTCCAACCGGTACAATTGTACACAGCCTGGATGAAGCCATTAAAGCAGTAGATAACTATGTAAAACGCGGATACCAGCAAATAAAATTATACAGTTCTATTGATCCAAAATGGGTTGCGCCTATGGCGCAGGAAGCGCATAAATCAGAATTAAGGGTGTGCGGACATATCCCTTCTTTTATGACTGCAACACAAGCTATCAACGCGGGGTACAATGAAGTTACACATATCAATATGATCATGCTTAATTTCATGGGTGATACTATTGATACAAGAAGTATGGGGCGCTTTATAAAAGTGGGTGAGCGTGCAAAGGATATTGATATCAATAGTAAGCAGGTAAATGATTTTGTTCAATTGATGAAAGAAAAAAATATCTCTTTCGACCCTACCATGCATGTGTTTTCCGGGATGTTCATTATATATCCGGGTGATAGGGATACCGCAACGAAACCAATTATTTCGTGGATGCCCGCAGATGAAAAGGAAGATGTTGCTGCCAAAAACAGCATGGCGCCTGTGTCGCAAAAGGCAACATATATAGCTTCGTTTGACAAGATGATGCAAATGCTCAAAAAATTATACGATAATAATATTCTCATTGTTGCCGGCACAAATGGCGGTGATGCATTTGCTTTGGAGAATGAACTGGAATTGTATGTGCAGGCAGGCATTCCCCCCGCATGCATTGCAATGCGCAACATATAATGCAGCAAAAGATTGCGGGCTTGCAGCGGACTATGGCATCAAACCCAATACGTTGCAGACTTCATCCTCATTGATGGCAACCCCGGAACAAATATCAGTGATATAAGAAGGGTGGAATGGGTTGTAAAAAATAATAAAATGCATCACCCCAAACAACTTTTTAATTCAATAGGATGGAGTTATTATTATTAACGTGTTGTGCTATTGAAAAATATTATAAATCAATACCGAAATATTATTAACCTATGTAGCTCCTATGTTTTCCCGATAACTTTCGGGATGCCTATGTGGTAAAAAATAACCACATAGAATCATAGGCACATAGATAACACATAGTACAGCATATTTTTTTAATAGCACAACACGTTAAGTATTATATTTAAAACATGAAACAAAACAACACATTTAAAAAAGCCAGTTTCTTTTGTGTTTACACCTTGTTTTTTTTGTTCACATTGGTTTCAGTAAAAGCGCAAACACTACCGGCAGGTTTTTTTATACACAATATAGGCGCCGGGTGGACTGAACCCGTGGGCGCCGCATTTAACAAAAGTGGCACACAATTATTTGTATGGGAAAAAGGTGGAAAAGTATTTGTATGCAACTGGAGCGCGACAACAAGTTCTTACCGGAAACAGGCGAGGCCGGTACTGGATATTTCCCCCGAAGTGGGTAACTGGAGGGATCATGGCCTTTTGGGTTTTGCCGTGGATCCGCACTTTGAATACAATGGTTATATTTATCTTTTATATGTTGTGGACCGTTATTATTTGCTTAAATACGGCACCGCAAACTATCATGTAAATGAGGATGATTATTACTCCGCCACTATCGGGCGTATTACCCGCTATAAAACATCCACCGACAGCAACGGGCAGCTTTTTGCCGATATAAATTCCCGCAGGATATTAGTGGGTGAAACAAAGACAACAGGCATCCCCGTATTATTTGAATCGCATGGCGTGGGCTCACTTGTATTTGCCGCAGATGGCACCCTGCTTGCTTCTGCGGGTGATGTGGGCAGTTATAATTCAGTTGATAACGGTAGCCTTGCGGAAACATATTTTGCGCAGGCGCTGAAGGATGGCATCATCCGGCTGAATGAAAATGTAGGCGCCTTCCGCGCCCAACTGGTCAATAGCCTGAATGGAAAAATTATAAGGATAAATCCTGCTAACGGAAATGGCCTGAGCAGCAACCCCTTTTATACAGCCGCTTCCCCGCGATCGGCAAGATCAAGGGTATGGGCAATGGGCTTCCGCAACCCTTTCCGGTTTTGCATAAGACCCGGCACAGGTTCCACAGATTCTTCGGCAGGTGATATTGGTGAAATTTATGAAGGGGATGTGGGATGGTATACTTATGAAGAACTGAACATTATAAAAACACCTGCATCGAATTGCGGCTGGCCAATTTTTGAAGGGTTTACGCCTATGGATGGCTATGCGGGCACCCTCACCGCAAATAAAGATGTACCCAATCCATTGTATGGAACCGGTGGTTGCACCCAACAATATTTTTATTTCCAGAACCTCATAAAACAGGCAACGGCTGATAATAACCATACTATATATAACCCCTGCAATACTTCCATACCCATTGCCGGTGATAACCCTAATCATTTTTTTCACCATGTGCCGGCCCTGGACTGGAAGCATGATGTGGACAGTGCCCGTGTAAAAATATTCAATGGAAATATCCTTGGCGTAGCCCAAATTGGCACCGCGTCATCCCGGGTTACGGGTACACCTTTCAGGGGCAATTGCTCTATAGCGGGATGCTGGTACACTGGTAATATGTTCCCCGCACAATATAAGAACACTTATTTCCAGGGTGATTTCGGCGCCGGCTGGATAAAAAATATTACTGTGAAATATACAGACCAAGTTGTACGTGTAGATGAATTTTCGAATGATTTTGGTGCGGTGGTATGCATTGTGCAGGATCCGTTAGACGGA
Organism: Chitinophagales bacterium; assembly: GCA_038207175.1. GTDB lineage: Bacteria > Bacteroidota > Bacteroidia > Chitinophagales > Chitinophagaceae > JBBRAD01. Next base: position 74,863 of record JBBRAD010000007.1, on the reverse strand, counting down.
AGTTTAATTTGCGTGGACATTGGTTCGTCATCCATCAGGAGGATTATGTATGACAGCAATCAAATACCTGTTGCAAAAGTAACTGCCGGTAAATCTCTCAGGCCGCTGCCGTAGCGAGTTGCAGAAGGAGGGTATAAAGGAATGTTTTTAAACTTTCAGCATAAGTGCTGCGAAGTCGCGAGACTTCGCAGAGCGTGAACAAAAGATTTTTATTTTATAACAATTATAAAGTGAAACCGTCATAAGGTTATTGAAACAAAAAAATGAATTCAAACAAAAAGACTGCAAGAACAGCAGGCTTGTTATACCTGCTTGTGGTTTTGAGCGGTATTTTTAGCCTGTTGTATGTTCCCGGTAAACTGGTTGTTCCAGGTGATGCACCGGCAACGGTTAAAAATATTATAGCCTCTGAAACACTGTTCCGGCTTGGTATTTTAAGTGGCCTTATTGGTTATACATTCTTTTTATTGCTGCCGCTGGTTTTGTATAAGTTACTCAGCCCGGTTAATAAAACCCATGCTTCATTAATGGTGATATTTGCTGTGATAACTGTTCCAATATCTTTTATCAATATACTTAACGAATTTGCCGTGCTTACACTGATAAGCGGGGCAGGTTACCTGAAAATATTTGAAGCGGATAAGCTGCAGGCGCAGGTATTAGTCTATCTTGATTATTATAACAACGGGAACCAGGTGGCCTCCATATTCTGGGGGCTTTGGTTGTTACCCTTTGGCTATTTAGTTTTCAAATCAGGGTTTTTGCCTAAAATTTTAGGTATTCTCCTGATGGCCGGATGCTTTGGTTACCTTATAGATTTTATTGGGAGTTTTCTTTTTCCCGGGTATGGTAACACAGGAATTTCCACCTTTATTACGTTGCCGGGCAGCATGGGTGAAATTGGTATATGCTTATGGCTGTTGATTATGGGAGCAAAGGAAAACAGGCAGGTTTTTGCCAATTAGATATTTGCTGATTTTTAAATACAGGTTTCTGTTGACTTACATACTTCATGCGTAAACAAAGGTTTTCGTTTCTGTTATTGTAAAATTTACCGGTACTTCAATTTTTATCTGGTCAATATCATGTTTTTACCTGCGATTAATTTTCCATCTATTAACAGTAAATAATTATACTCGCCTGACGCCAGTACAGATGCATATACATTCAGCCTTCCTTTGCCTGCACCGGAAACATCTTTCACCAGTAAGGTTTTTCCATTCTTATCTGTAATGATAATCTGCGCTTTTGAAAATTTCTGTGGCAAGGTATAACCGATGCTGGCATTATGTGTGAATGGGTTTGGTATGTTTTGTTCAAGCGATGAGCCATCTGTAAAAACGGCATTGCCGGTATTAACAACTGCATTGGCACACGGGCTGCATGCATCCTGTTTTTGCCGGATAGACTGTACAATATTCTTCAAATCATTAAATTGTTTTTGCAGGTCTGCATTTTGAGGTTGCTGAATATTTACTTGTTTTTGTAAACTGTCAATCTTAGTATTTTTATCATCATTCATTTTTGAAAGCTCCTGCACTGCTTTTACTAAAAGTACTACAAAGTCCCCATAGCTTAAACCATAAAAACCTGTATTAACATTATTGGGCTTATCTATTCCGCTGAAATTGTAATTCACAGACTTAGCGGCTTTTTCTACATCCTGTGCAATAAAACCAGTATAAACGATTTTGGATTTTTCATCCATAGCCTGTTTCATTATTGAATCATCCAAAGGGTTGGAAAGTGATTTGCCATCTGTTGTTTGCAGCGTATTAAATTCCGGGTGTGTTTTAGTTTCAATGGCCTTTATATTAAATGTATAGGTTACAGGTTGCAGTTTATTAATAAATTTGAGCCCCGGCACATCCTGTTTTATATTTTGTTTATACCTGCCATCACTGAGATTTGTCCATTCTACATGGCCACCAATACTGGTAACTTCTGCATTGCCCAGTATAATCTGGTTACTTTGCTGAACTTTTGCAATATATCCAAAAGCTGAAGCATTGGTAAGGCTACCGGAAAATACATCAGCATAATAACCCACTGCGGTATTGCCTGAACCAAAATCAAGGGTCTTTAATGCCCAGTACCCAACAGCAGTATTGTTATTAGCATTATTACCAACACCAAAAAGGCTTTGAAAACCTACTGCAACATTATTACTAAAACCTCTTTCGGCAATAGAACTTTGCATAGCCCCGGAACCTACCGCCGTATTTGAAAAACTGTTGCCAAGGCTGTATGCCATTGCCTTTTCACCGATAGCTGTATTTGAATTACCGCCTTCATTATTTTGCAGGCTAAATGCCCCAAGCGAAGTATTGTATGAGCTATTTCCAAGGAATGATGACTGATACCCTATTGCTGTATTATTAAAACCAGATGTATTAGATGATAAAGCACGGTATCCTATTGCTGAATTAATTGACCCGGAGGTATTGCTTTTTAATGCCTGTGAACCGATCGCTGTAATATCGTTAGATGTATTACTTAATAAAGCCTGGTAACCCAATGCTGTATTATCAGATCCGGTTATATTTGAGCTGAGAGCATAATAACCTTCTGCCGTATTGTTGCTGCCGGTTGAATTATTTCCCAGGGCATTGTAACCATTTCCCGTATTGTTATTTCCGCTGGTATTAAAATAGAGTGCAGATGCTCCGTTAGCTGTATTATTATTTCCGGTATTGTTACTTGCGAGAGCCGCATCTCCGGTAGCTGTATTATATGATGCTGAGGTATTGTCCATTAGAGCACCGTATCTGTTCGCTGTATTATAATTGCCCGCTGTATTAAAAAGAAGTGCCAGGTTTCCATTGGCAGTGTTCGCTAAACCATTTAGATTTGAATAAAGCGCCTTGTAGCCGTTTGCTGTATTATTAAGGCCTGAAGTATTTGAAAAAGAGTTTTCGACCCAACGGCGGTATTGCCAATCCCGCCCTGACCCCCATCTGGAGTATTATTATATAACGCAGAATCACCAATGGCAACAAGATTGCTGCCATCAATATTATAAAACACAGCAGAGGTGCCTATTGCTACATTTGACTGTCCGGTTGTATTGCTGTAAAGTGCATAAAATCCATTGGCAGAATTATTATTACCGTTTGTATTATTCAAAAGCGCCTGGTATCCACTTGCCGTATTATCAGAACCGCTTATATTATTTACGAGTGCACCGGCTCCATCCGCAAGATTATAATTCCTACTACTATTGGATGAAAGTGCTGTAGCACCGTTTGCTGTATTATAGTTTCCGGTTGTATTGGAGAAAAGCGCATTGGTTCCATTCGCAGTATTATAATTGCCCGATGTGTTTCCGTAAAGGGCTTCATCCCCCGCTGCGCTGTTATAATTTCCTGTTGCATTAAAATAAAGTGCGCTTTCTCCACTGGCTGTATTTCCCCTGCCTGTAGTATTGGAGTAAAGTGATTGATAACCCGATGCTGTATTCAGTTTACCTGACGTATTTGAGTAAAGACACTGGTACCCATTTGCCCTATTAAAAGATCCCGAAGTGATCTTCTGCAAACCCTGTATCCCTGAAGCAGTATTATAACCTCCTGTAAGTATTGAATTACCGGCATTTGTTCCAACAAAAAAATTAGACATTGCAGGAGAATACAGTGCAAGTATTTTGCTTAAATAAATTCCATTTGTAATATAAACAGAATTCCACCTGTTTGTTTTGCTGCCTAAACTTAAAGTGCTGTCAACACCAGGCAATAGGTTTTGGTTTATTACTGTGGGCGCAGTGAGATTGGAAAGCGAAGAATTTACACCCCCGCTTTTCACTGGTGCAATGGCGACCCATACACTGCCGTTATAATAATAGAACCCGGGAGTACTGTTGGTTTGATAGATAAGCAGGCCTGTGGCTGGTGATGCGATTGCATCCCTCTTCGTCTTTGGCATACGCGGTACAAGTAACCCCTGCGTGGTTGATTTTATTTCAAGAATAGAAGATGCATCAGGTGCAGTAGTGCCAATGCCTACGCTGCCTGCAGAAGGAAGGTGTTTTGTGCAATTGACTTTTGAAAAACAGCAATTAAGCATGTAATACTGAAAAGAAGTGCAGTAATTTTTCTCATAATGAAATATTTATAAATTAGAGGATGAAGCTAAATGGCCGACCGTGTGAAGTTTAATAAAGGCTTAGTTTTAATTGGGTAGAGATCGGTTTTAGTGTTGCCGATTGTGAGTAAGTCTATTCAAGGCGAAAGCAGGAAAAAAAGCTATCAATTTTATGTGAGGCAAACACCGGAAAAGATTTTGAATTGCAGTAGCTCAAAAATACTTCAACTATGCTCACCTCTTTTATCCGGCAACCGGGGTTAATTAAATTTTGTCTGATGCTAAAACACGCATGAACTCCTTCTTAGCCTGCTTTATCATCTGCAATAAAGTGTTATCAATGTTTCCTGTTCTTAGAACTTATTCCCTGCAAAGTCACCCCGGGTCGTAATCTGTTTTCTCAAAATACCTGTCTGTATTATTTCTTCAAAGAACTTTCTGCTCTAAAAATAATCCTTCTTTGCGCAAAAATGTCCCGGCTACCCTTTCGTTTCTTTCCCTTTCCCCGTATCCGCCCAACTATTATCTTTGCAGCCTTATGGGCATACAACAGGACAACAGGTTCCAGGCGGTTATTTCGCATGCAAAAGAATATGGCTTTGTTTTTCAAAGCAGTGAAATTTATGAGGGGCTGAGTGCAGTGTATGATTACGGTCCTTACGGAAGCGAACTGAAAAAAAACCTGCGCGATTACTGGTGGAAAAGCATGGTGCAGATGCAGGAAAATATTGTGGGCATTGATGCTGCCATTTTTATGCACCCCACCACATGGAAAGCAAGCGGGCATGTAGATAATTTCGGTGACCTGATGATTGATAACAAGGACAGCCAGAAACGCTACCGCGTGGATCATTTGATTGAAGCAAAAGCAGATCTATTAAAAGATGAAGGGAAAGAAACCGAAGCGGATAACTTACTTGCAGAAATGGACAGGATGCTTGCCACGGAAGATTTTGGCGGGCTAAAAAAACTGATTGAAGAAAATAATATAAAGTGTTCAGTAAGCGGCACCTACAACTGGACGGACATACGCGAATTTAATTTAATGTTCTCCACGCAGCTTGGCTCGATTACTGAAGAAGCTGACACCATTTATTTAAGGCCTGAAACCGCGCAGGGCATTTTTGTAAATTTTTTGAATGTACAGAAAACGGCCAGGATGAAGATACCCTTTGGCATTGCACAAATGGGCAAGGCTTTCAGGAATGAAATTGTTGCACGGCAGTTTATCTTCCGCATGCGGGAGTTTGAACAGATGGAAATGCAGTTTTTCATCCGCCCCGGCACACAAAAAGAATGGTACGCTTATTGGAAGGAAGCAAGGCTGAACTGGCATTTGGCTTTGGGAGTTTCACCAGAAAAATACCGCTATCATGATCATGTAAAGCTTGCACACTACGCCGATGCAGCGCTTGATATTGAATATGAATTTCCATTTGGATTTAAAGAAGTGGAAGGCATACACTCCAGGACGGATTATGATTTAAGCCGCCACCAGCAGTTCAGTGGTAAAAAACTTACTTATTTTGATACGGAACTGAATCAGCATTATATCCCTTATGTAATTGAAACTTCCATTGGTTTGGACAGGATGTGCCTGCTTATATTATGCAACAGTTATGAAGAAGAAATAATAAAAAAGGAAGACGGAACCACCGACAGCCGCACGGTAATGCGCATACCCGCCAAGCTTGCACCCATTAAACTTGCTATTTTCCCCTTGACAAAAAAAGATGGATTGCCTGAAATAGCAAAACAAATGATGGATGAATGTAAGCCGCTTTTCCGCTGCTTTTATGAAGAAAAAGACGCAATTGGCAAACGGTACAGAAGGCAGGACGCAATAGGTACACCTTTTTGTATAACGGTTGACCACCAGACAAAAGGAGATGGAACAGTTACATTGCGTTACCGCGACACTATGCAGCAGGAAAGGCTGCTTTTAAGCGAAATAAAGGAGAAACTTACAAAAATGCTCTAATTATGAAATATTTGAATACCTCGCTACCCAAATTTTATACATAAAAAAATAATAATCCGGTAAACCATTCATAATAAACTGCGTATATACTTTTTTAGCAAAACACTTACTGTAGTCTTATTTTTAAAGCTGAGCTCATGTTAAATATTAATTTATTGTCTCTTTTTGTTGCGCCGTATTCTGTTTATACACTTGTTGCCGTAGCATTTATAGCTTTTGCACTTGGGTTTGTTACCAAAAGGGCGGTTATGTACAAGCAAAAAAAGAAAATCCTGAAGCTGGAGGACGAAATGCTGAACAATCATTCACGCATACTTTCGCTTGAAAAGAAACTTGCAGAAGCTAAAAAGGGAGCCAATAATAATCATTTCACCCCGGAAATAACTGTACAAAAGAAGATGGAAAAAGTTTCCTGATTTTCCGTACCTGTTTACCTGTACAACTCAAAATGAATATTTTTTATCGCAGCCAGACGCTGCGATTTTTTATTTTGCACCATCCATCATATTTTTCCGCCCACATATATTAAGAATCAGGATCAGGATCAGGTTTGCTTTTACCAATGAGGCTAAATAATCTTGCTTTCATAAATAAATAATTTTCTTCATCTTGACCTATCTTTTCCTCCTTTATCTTTGCTGTTGCAGTTATGAATTTAAGTGAGTTGCTGGAGCGTTACAAAAATTCTCCCCGCCTTTTTCAATTGGCGGACATGTTTTCTATTGCCAAAGCCGCAGCACCGCCTCAAAAAATTTTCCTTAAAAATTTACAGGGCAGCAGCGCAGAGTTTGTGGTAAGCTGCATGTTTGCGCATCCGGAAAATAAAGAATTAAACCATTTAGTTGTGCTGAACGATGCAGAAGAGGCAGCCTATTTTCATAATACCATAGAGAGCCTTACCGGTGCGCTTGACCTTTTTTATTTCCCTTCTTCTTTTAAAAACAGGAAAAATTTCAGGCTGCTCAATTCATCACATGTAATGCTCCGCACAGAAGCACTTACAAAATTATCTGGGGGTGGCAATAGAAAAATTATCATTACTTACCCAGAAGCCCTTTTTGAAAAAGTAGTACTGCCAAAAACACTCAGCAGCAATATCATCAACGTAAAAACAAATGATACTATTGAACCGGACAATTTGATGGAACTGTTTGTGATGTATGGTTTTGAGCGCACTGATTTTGTGTATGAACCGGGGCAGTTTGCCCTGCGTGGCGGCATACTGGATATTTATTCTTTCGGCAATGAAAAACCTTACCGGATTGAACTGTTTGGAAATGAGGTGGACAGTATCCGCATCTTTGATCCCGAAACACAATTAAGTGAAAGAAAACTGCTGCAGGTAAATATTATCCCCAATATTGAAACACAGTTTGAAAGCGGTGAAAAAGTTCCTTTGCCTGAATTTTTGCCTGAAAATACTATTGTATGGCTGAAGGACTGGGATGTAATAAAAGAAAAAATTATTCAGCAGGAAGAAGAGCTGGAAGCCTTCCTTAGTTTATTAAACGGGGGGTTCAGTTTCCAGCACAATGATGAAAGCGGCGATAAATCTTTAAAAGAAATAAAACAGGATGATTTTGTAAATCACCGGGCGATTGAAACACAATTACAGCAGAGGCATATTGTGGAATTTGGTTATAAATCCCGGCTTTCATCTTATGAAATTACTTTTACAACAAAAGCGCAACCATCATTTAATCGCAATTTTGATTTGCTGATAAGGGACTTAAAAACACATGAAGCGGCCGGATACAGCATTTATATTTTTGCTGAACAGGCCAAACAACTGGAGCGCCTACACAGCATTTTCACCGATCTTAATACTGAAATAAATTTTGTTCCTGTCGCAACATCCATTCATGAGGGATTTATTGATGAAGATTTAAAAATTATATGTTATACTGACCACCAGATTTTTCAGCGCTACCATAAATACCATGTAAAGCAGGCTTTCAGTAAAAATAAAGCGCTTACACTTAAGACGCTACGCGAACTGCAGCCGGGGGATTTTGTAACGCATATTGACCATGGCGTGGGCACTTACAGCGGTTTGCAAAAAATAGAAGTAAACGGCAAACTGCAGGAAGCGGTAAGGATTATTTATAAAGACAGCGACATCCTTTATGTAAACATCAACTCGCTGCATAAAATTTCAAAATATACCGGTAAGGAAGGCACCGTACCCAGGATAAATAAACTGGGCAGTGACGTTTGGAATAAACTGAAAGAGAAAACAAAAACAAGGGTAAAAGAAATTGCTTTTGACCTGATAAAACTTTACGCACAACGCAAGGCCCAGCATGGTTTTCAGCATTCACCGGATAATTATATGCAAACGGAACTGGAGGCGAGCTTTATTTATGAAGACACACCCGACCAGGGCAAAGCCACAGCCGATGTGAAAAAAGATATGGAATCTCCTTCACCCATGGACCGCCTTGTGTGCGGCGATGTGGGTTTTGGCAAAACTGAAGTGGCGATACGCGCTGCATTTAAAAGTTGCGTGGATGGCAAACAGGCTGCAGTGCTTGTACCTACAACCATCCTTGCTTTTCAGCATTATAAAACTTTTTCTGAAAGGCTGAAAGATTTTCCCGTTACAGTAGATTATATCAACCGCTTTAAATCATCAAAAGAAAAAAAAGAAACGCTTAAAAGATTGGAAGAAGGTAAAGTGGATATCATTATCGGCACACATGGCCTGCTGGGAAAAGAAGTAAAATTCAAAGACCTTGGTTTAATGGTGGTGGATGAAGAGCAAAAATTTGGTGTAGGGCATAAAGAAAAATTAAAAACCTTAAAAACAAATGTGGATTGCCTCACGCTCACTGCCACGCCCATTCCGCGTACACTACAGTTTAGTTTAATGGGCGCAAGGGATTTAAGCATCATCAATACACCGCCGCCAAACCGCCAGCCCATACAAACGGAAGTGAATATATTTAATGCTGATTTTATACGTGAAGCCATATATTTTGAAGCAGAACGCGGCGGCCAGGTTTTCTTTATTCAAAACCGCGTGCAGGGGCTTGCAGAAATGGCCGGCTTGATAAAAGGCCTATGCCCCGATTTAAGTATTTCTTATGCCCACGGCCAGATGGAAGGCCATGAACTGGAAGAAAGAATAATGGATTTTATTGACAGAAAATATGATGTGCTTGTTTGTACAAATATTGTAGAAAGCGGTGTTGACATTGCGAATGTAAATACGATTATTGTAAACAATGCGCACCAGTTTGGGCTTAGCGATCTACATCAGCTTCGCGGAAGGGTTGGGCGCAGCAATAAAAAAGCGTTTTGTTATTTGCTGGCCCCACCATTAAGCACACTTCCGGCTGATTCGCGCAAACGCCTGCAAACACTTGAGCAATTCAGCGACCTGGGAAGCGGTTTCCAGATTGCCATGCGCGACCTGGATATACGCGGCGCAGGGAACATGCTGGGTGGAGAGCAAAGCGGTTTTATGGCCGAGATTGGGTTTGAAATGTACCAGAAAATTTTAGATGAGGCTATCCGCGAATTAAAAAGGACTTCTTTCAAAGATTTATTCAAAGAAGAAATATCCAAACAGGATGATTTTGTAAATGATTGCACCATTGATACTGATCTCGAAATTTTAATTCCAGATGATTATGTAGAAAGCATTACAGAGCGCTTATCATTATATACGAGATTAGATAATTGTGAAAAAGAAGATGAATTAAATGAATTTCACAAAGAGATGAAAGACCGTTTTGGGGCTTTGCCGGCGCCTGTGGAAGATTTGTTTGTAACCGTGCGCTGCCGGTGGTTGGGTGTTGACCTTGGTTTTGAAAAAATGGTTTTGAAAAATAAAGCCCTTCGCTGCTATTTTATTAACCGCCCGGATTCGCCTTACTTTGAATCATTGCTGTTTAAAAATATCCTTGCTTATCTGCAAACAGGAACTGGTAAGGCCAGGTTAAAACAGGCTGGAAAAAATTTCCTGCTTGTTGTAGATGATGTAAAGGATATGAAAGCCATGCTCCGGTTTTTGCAAAGGATGCATGGTGAAACTGTTGGCCCCACTGAAGCGCAGGCATAAAAAATCCCGTCCGGAAGCGAGGGCAGGATTTTTACTGAATTAGATTTTTAAAACCCTTTTTTGGCTACTCCGTCCGCAATGGCCTGCATGGCTTTTGCTTCACTTAAAATAGCAGCCATTTTATTGCCTTTTCCATCATTACCGGTAGCCATATAACCACCTTTAGCGGTTTTAGTAACTACAGCATCATGCATGGGAACATTTTTTTCTTTTGTTTTAAGACAGTATGCTTTAATCATTTTTGATGTGTCCATAATTGAGAAATTTAATGGTTAGTAAATAACTTTAATGGTAAGTAAACAGGCACAAGCTACAATTTTTTTCAGGAAAGGATAAAAACAGCGGTGAAAAGTATTCCACACCCCAAAAGCAGGCAAGTTATCACTATACATCAATCTTTGCATATTTTGCATGAGATTCTATAAATGCCCTTCTCGGCGGAACTTCATCACCCATCAGCATACTGAATACTTCGTCGGCTGTGGCCAGGCTTTCTATGGTAACCCTTTTTAAAGTGCGGCGTGCCGGATCAAGCGTAGTTTCCCAAAGCTGTTCTGCATTCATCTCGCCCAAACCTTTGTAACGCTGTATCGTTACGCTGTCCTCTTTTCCATTTCCTAATTTTTCCGTCAGCATTTTCCGCTGATCTTCGCTATAAGCATATTCCTGTTCCTTTCCTCTTTTTACAAGGTATAACGGTGGTTGCGCAATGTACACATAACCCTGCTCCACCAATTCTTTCATATAACGGAAAATGAAAGTAAGTATCAATGTGGCGATATGTGAGCCGTCTACATCGGCATCAGTCATGATTATCAGTTTGTGATAACGCAGTTTTACAAGGTTCAGCGCCTTGGGGTCATCTGATGTTCCTATGCTTACACCCATGGCCGTAAAAATATTTCTTATTTCCTCATTCTCATAAATCTTGTGTTCCATTGCTTTTTCCACGTTCAGTATTTTGCCGCGCAAAGGAAGTATGGCCTGGTAACTCCTGTCACGCCCTGATTTTGCAGTACCGCCGGCACTATCCCCTTCCACTAAATATAACTCGCATTTTTCAGGGTCGCGTTCGCTGCAGTCTGCAAGCTTGCCGGGCAATCCACTGCCGCTTAAAACCGTTTTACGTTGTACCATTTCGCGTGCTTTTTTAGCAGCTACCCTTGCCTGGGCTGCTAAAATTACTTTGCTGATGATATTCCTGGCATCTTTTGGGTTTTCTTCAAGATAAGCTTCCAATACCCTCGCCACCGTAGTTTGCACCACACCGCTTACTTCGCTGTTGCCGAGTTTTGTTTTAGTTTGACCTTCAAATTGCGGTTCGGGCACTTTTACTGAAATGATGGCGCTCAACCCTTCACGGAAATCATCGCCTTCAATAGTTACTTTCGCTTTTTCAAAGAAACCCTGTTTATCGCCATAACTTTTAAATACTCTTGTTAATGCCTGGCGGAAGCCGGTTACATGCGTGCCGCCTTCAATGGTATTGATATTATTTACATAAGAAAAAATATGTTCTTTAAAATCATCATTATAAGTGAGCGCCACATCCACCGCTACATTAGTGGCTTCATCAAGGCCTTCCACATATAATGTTTTTGGGATAAGCGGGTTGCGCTTTCCGTTCCTGTCCAGCATTTCTACAAATTCTACAATACCACCTTCACTGTAAAATGTTTTTGTATAAGTATTTCCGTTCTCATCCTTCTCCCGCAAATCATTTAGAATAATGTTTATTTTTTTATTGAGGTAAGACAGTTCACGCAAACGCCCTTCCAGTATATCCCTGTTATAATTGGTTACCTGGAAAATAGAAGTATCGGGCCAGAAATGAATGGTGGTGCCTGTTTTATCACTCTCCCCAATTTCCCTTACAGGATATGCAGGAATTCCTTTATGATATTCCTGTTCAAATATTTTCCCTTCACGGCGAACGGTAACCTGCAGCACAGTACTTAATGCATTTACACAGCTTACACCCACACCATGCAAACCACCCGAAACCTTATACGTATTTTTATCAAATTTGCCGCCCGCATGCAGTACCGTCATCACCACTTCCAGTGCGCTGCGTTTTTCTTTGGCCATAATGCCGGTAGGTATGCCGCGGCCATCATCGCTTACGCTTATGGAATCATCTTCATGAATGGTAACCGCAATGTTTTTGCAATAGCCTGCAAGCGCTTCATCAATTGAGTTGTCCACTACTTCGTAAACAAGGTGGTGAAGGCCTTTTGTGCTTACATCGCCAATATACATGGCGGGCCGCTTACGCACTGCTTCCAACCCTTCTAAAACCTGTATGCTGTCGGCTCCGTAATTTTTATTTTGCTCCTCGGTTGTGTTTAAATTTTCCTGGCTCATAATGCTTGTTAAACCTGTGTTTTTTGTAATTTTTTGCAAGTGGGCGAAGGTAAGTAAATAAAGGGGTTGATGATGTTAAAAACAAGTCTATTTATAAAGAATTTTAGGGTTGTTTTCCACTTATTTTTTTAAATAGTTGAAAGGCTATATTTGCACCCATGTCTGCCGAAAAAATACTTGCTGACTGGAAGAAAAAAAACTTCAAACCTGTTTACTGGCTGGAAGGTGAAGAACCTTATTATATTGACCAGTTGATGGATTATGCAGAGCATCATTTAATCAGTGAAAGTGAAGCCGGTTTTAACCTTACGGTTTTTTACGGCCGCGATGCCGACTGGCCTTCGGTAGTGAATGCCTGCATGCGTTACCCTATGTTTGCCGAAAGACAGGTAGTGCTGCTGAAAGAAGCGCAGCAAATGAAAGAAATTGAACGGCTGGAAAACTATATTGAAAAACCACTGGCATCAACGGTTTTTGTAGTAGGGTATAAAGAAAAGAAATTAGACGGAAGGGGCAGTATGTCAAAACTTGTGAAAAAGGGCGGCTATTTATTCAGCGAGAAAATTAAAGAATATCAACTGAGTGAATGGATTTCGCAGATGATACAGGGAATGGGTTTAACCATCAGTCACAAAGCTTTGTTGCTGATTGCTGATCATATAGGAAATGATTTATCCCGCCTGCAGAACGAAGTGGAAAAACTCGCCATTAATTTAAAAGGAAGAAAAAATATTACAGAAGAAGATATTGAAGAATTTATAGGCATCAGTAAAGAGTTTAATGTTTTTGAACTGCAGGATGCCATTGCCAGAAAGGATTTTGCAAAAGCAATACGCATCATACAATATTTTGGCGCAAACCCGAAAGCAGGCCCCATCCAGCTTATATTGCCAACATTGTACAATTATTTCAGCAAAGTATATTCCATTTTTGGAATGGAAAATAAAACTGAACAGGGGGTAAAGACGCTTTTTTATAATAATTCTTTTGCCGCCAAACAGGCGCTGCAAACAAGTGATGCTTATGGTTATTCAGGCGTAGAAAAAATCCTGCTATTGCTGCATCATTACAATTTAAGGAGTCTAGGTGTAAATGATAAGGGAACAGAAGATGCGGAACTGATGAAAGAAATGTTGGTAAAGATGATGAGTTGAGAAAGCCCTCTAAATCTTCCTAAAGTGAGGCTTATTCAAAATTTTTAAAGTCATTTTCTTATCCTTATCTAATTGCACTTTCAATTCATCAAGGCTGCTGAATTTTACTTCTTCGCGTAAATGATGTTTTATATACACACGCAAAATTTTTCCGTAAATATCTTCATTAAAATCAAAAATATATACTTCAATCACCCGATCTTTTCCATTTATTGTTGGCCGGAGGCCAATGCTCATCATGCCGCGAAGAAGCTGTGAGTGGGGAGGCTGACCGTTGACTATTGACCATTGACCATTGACCATTATTACTTCCACTGCATAAATACCATCCCCCGGAATTAATTTTTCTTCATCTTCCACTTTAAGGTTTGCGGTAGGATAACCTAAAGTCCTGCCTAATTTATTTCCATCTACTACGCGCCCCTCAAAAAAATAATCATACCCAAGATATTCATTTGCTGTAGCAATATCCGCACCCAGCAAGGCTTCGCGTATTTTGGTAGAGCTTACAATTACGTGGTGCAAAAGATGTTCAGGGATTTCTTTTACATTAAAACCAAATTGTTTTCCATAATCTTCCAGCAAATGATAATCGCCTTTTCTTTCTTTTCCGAAACGGTGGTCATACCCGATGATTACCGTATGGGGATGAAACTTTTCAAAAAGAAAATTCTTCGCATAAGCTTCGGGTGATTGTTGTGAGAAGTTTTCATCAAAAGGAACAATCACTAAATGGTCAATCCCTTTTGCGCGAAGCAATTCAATTTTTTCTTCCAGAGTATTCAGGATAAAAACCTTTTTTGTACAAACAATTTTGCGCGGATGCGGATGAAACGTAATGATAACTGTTTCGCCGTTTACCTCTTTTGCTTCCCGGTTTAACTGCTTAATAATTTGCTGATGGCCTGTATGCACGCCATCGAATGTGCCAATGGTTACTACAGCATTTTTAAAAGCGGGCAAATGATCGGTGTCTCGGTGTACCTGCATAAAGTGGCGCAAAGCTAAGAGATTAGTAAGAAAGTTGGAAAGTCATTAGCGGGTAAGTAAGTACAATTGTACATTTGCAGCAACTGTTATACAGTTTGTTTTCTGTTGCGCAATGATCATAGTGAATAAGAGTGCGACGCAACAGGGATGCCCAAAGTATTGCTCTTGGTAACATAAATTTTTCTTAAAACCTTTCTAAAGAGTATTGTTGTATGAGCCTGTATTCAAAACGCGGAGTGAGTGCACAGAAAGAGGAAGTGCATGCGGCTGTTAAGAAACTTGACCAGGGTTTGTATGCAAATGCTTTCTGCAAAATGTATCCCGATTTTATTGGCGGGGATAAAAATTTTGTAAACATCATGCATGCGGATGGCGCGGGCACCAAAAGTATTTTGGCGTATTTGTACTGGAAAGAAACCGGCGATATAAGCGTGTGGAAGGGAATTGCGCAGGATGCAGTGGCGATGAACCTTGATGATTTGCTTTGCGCAGGTGTGTATGATAATTTATTGTTTTCATCAACCATTGACCGGAATAAAAAAATAATCCCGGGTGAAGTGCTGGAACAAATTATCAATGGCACACAGGAATTTTTTGATATGCTGAAAAATTTTGGCGTAAACATTCATTACCTGGGCGGGGAAACTGCTGATGTGGGCGATGTGGTGCGCAGCATTGCTGTAAACGGCACCATGGCTGCACGCTGGCCGAAAAGTAAAATCATTACAAACGAGAAAATAAAACCGGGAAATGTGATTGTTGGCTTTGCAGGTTTTGGCCAATCAACTTATGAAACCGGGTACAACAGCGGGCTTGGCAGTAATGGATTGACAAGCGCAAGGCATGATGTACTGAATAAATATTATGCTGAAAAATATCCTGAAACTTTTGAACCGGCTTTAAGTGATGAGGTTGTGTATATTGGTAAACACAGAATGGAAGATGAATTGACAGTTGACGGTTTGAAGCTGACAGTTGGCAAATTAATATTATCGCCAACCAGGACCTATGGGCCACTAATGAAAATTTTGCTGGAAGAATATTTCGATAAAATAGATGGTGTGATACACTGCAGTGGCGGCGGGCAAACAAAGTGCATGAAATATTTACCCGGTAATTTTAAAATAATAAAAGATAATTTGTTTGAACCGCCGGTAATTTTTAAACTGATACAATCAAACAGTGGTGCAGATAATAAAGAAATGTACCAGGTATTCAACATGGGGCACCGCTTAGAAATTTTTACCGGTGAAAATTCAGCAGTACAAATGATTTCAGCCGCAAAAGTTTTTAATATTGATGCGCAAATTATTGGAAGGGTGGAAGCGGCTGATAAAAAAGAACTGCACCTGAAAACCCTTAATGGGTGGGTTTCTTATTAAGCCACTTTTTCTACAGTAAATTTAACTGGCTCCTTAATCCAGCTTTTGCCAGTATCATTATTTTACCATAAGCAGGAATGCGGACACGCTCTTCAAGTATTTTTGCGGGCTGCAGCTTTTTTATCTTTTTAAAAAGGGAATAATAATATTTATAAGCAACATATACTCCAAACCTTGCTTTTACAGGAAGCATCAGGATGCCTTTATACGCATTATCAAAATCGCCCTGGATATCCTGCTCTATCGCCGTTTTATCCGCTTCTGTAAAATTGCGGAAATCACAGGTGGGGAAATAAACCCTGTTTAATCCTTCAAAATCATTTTTTACATCCCGCAAAAAATTTACTTTCTGAAATGCGGCGCCAAGGCTTGCTGCAAAGGATTGCAGGTGAGCATACATATTTTTATCGCCTTCGCAAAAAACATATAAACACATCAGGCCAACAGCTTCCGCACTGCCATAAATATATTTTTCATACCCAGCTTTATCATAATTTTTTTTATCAAGGTCAAGCTCCATGCTGCAGAAGAATGCATGAATCAAATCTTTGTCAATATTATAATTATTAACCACCTGCTGAAAGCTGTGCAGTATGGGGTTTAAACTTATTTTTCTTTCAATGGCGTTATACGTTTCAGTTTTAAATTCACTCAATAAATTTCTTTTATCATACCCATGAAATGTATCTACAATTTCATCTGCAAAACGCACAAAACCATAAATATTATAAATGGGCTGGCGCATGGAAGGGTGCAGCAGTTTAATAGCCGAAGAAAAAGAGCTGCTGTAATTTTCAGTAGTTATTTTACTGCACCCGTGGCTTGTTTCATGAAACAGGTTGATCATTGTTTTTTATTTTTTTGTTTCCAGCTTTGGTAATGTTTTATCATACGCCAAACTCCCTTATTATTTCGTTTGACACTACTTCGCCGCTTATTATTGCCGGCGGCACCCCCGGCCCCGGAACCGTTAATTGCCCCGTGTAAAACAGGTTTTTTACTTTTTTGCTTTTGCATTTTGGTTTCAGCATTGCAGTCTGCATCAAAGTATTTGCAAGCCCGTATGCGTTGCCTTTAAAAGCATTGTATTCATTTACGAAATCAGTTTGCGCAAAAGATTTTTTATAAATGATATTTTCTTTAAACCGTTCACCAATCCTTTGTTCCATTCTTGCAACTATTATGTCAAAATAATGTTCACGCAGCGTTTCCACATCATTTGTTAAACCCGCTGCAACAGGAATTAAAAAAAATAAATTTTCGCAACCTGCCGGTGAAACTGAATCGTCGGTTACAGATGTGGCGCTTACATAAAACAGCGGTGCGGCTGGCCATTGTTTTGTTGTATAAATTTCTTTGCCATGAACTTCAAAAGATGTATCAAAGAACAATGTATGGTGCAGGATATTTTTCAGCTTTTTGTTCAGGCCAACATAATAAATTAAACATCCCGGTGCCATTACCCGTTTATTCCAGTACGCAGCATAATAACTTCTGCATTGCGGTGGAAGCAAATCCATTTCAATATGATGATAATCTGCAGCGCCAATAACAGCATCTGCTTCAAATGAATTTACTGTTACCGGTGAAAGATTTCCATTTTCTGCAACCACTTTTTTTGCAATGCTTTTTTCAACCACAATTTCTGTAACATTATGATCGAAAAAAAATTCAACACCCAGTTCAACCGCCAGTTTATACATTGCGTTTACCACTTCATACATTCCACCCTGCGGGTACCAGGTGCCGCCCTTTATATCAGCATAATTCATCAAGCTGTACAAGGCCGGTGTTTTTTCCGGTAAAGCGCCCAGGAACAAAACAGGAAATTCCATCAACTCACGTAATTTGGGGTGGCTGAAATGTTTGCCCACGTGGGCTTTCATTGAACTGAACACATCAAGCCTGAACAACCCTTTTATCAAATCTGTGTCTAAAAATTCGGTAATTGACCTGCCGGGTTTATACACCAGTTTATTAATCCCAACATTATATTTATATTCAGCTTCTTTTAAAAATACATCCAATTTTTCGCCGCTTCCTTTTTCTGTTTCGTCAAATAAATTTTTCAGGGCCCCATAATTTGCCGGAATATCCATTGCATCATCTTTCCAGTAAACCCTGTAAGACGGATTAAGGCGTTTCAATTGATAATAACCCGAAACTTTTTTCCCGAATTTATCAAAGAACCTTTCAAAAACATCCGGCATCCAGTACCAGCTTGGTCCCATGTCAAAAGCAAAACCATTGGCTTTTAACTGCCTTGCACGGCCACCCGGTATGGCATGTTTCTCAAGTACCGTAACCTGCCATCCTGCCTTTGCCATAAAGCATGCCGCCGAAAGGCCGGCAAAGCCGCTGCCGATAATGATAATTTTTTTTTTCACTTGTGCAAGAAAGGTAAATGATTTTTTAGAACCGGTTTGTTTGTGTTTTCAATAATTTTCTTGCAAAGTGTATGCGGCTTTTTACCGTGCCTAATGGCTCACCAAGTATTTCCGCTATTTCATTATAGCGGTACCCGTCGAAATAAAACAGGAAGGGTATTTTAAAAATTGCAGGCAACCTGAAAATTGCTTCCTGTATTTCTTTAATATTTAATTTACTTAACGCATCATTCAATGAAGCCGTTTTGGCAGAATTGACCAGGTAATCATTTGACGAACTGTCCATGACAGTATGCTGCTTTGTTTTGCGGCGGTAATTATTGATGAATACATTGCGCATAATTGTAAACAGCCACGCTTTGATGTTTGTTCCCGCATGGTATTTTTCTTTATTTGCAAGTGCACGGTACAATGTTTCCTGCAAAAGGTCTTTTGCATCTTCTGTATCATGGGTAAGGCTTCCCGCGAAAGGTTTTAATGATTCCGCATTCTTCAACAGCATACTACTGAATTCAATTCCTGCCATATAACTTTGTTTAATTATTTAATACACAAAGTTAAACAAAATAATGAAGACTGAAAACCTGTTGTTTAAGAAAAAGCACAAAAAAAGATAGGCAGGCTAAACAAAAGCCCATTATTTTTCATCCCCGCGATTTAATTATAATGCAATCGTGAATTTTTTTTACAAGTTTTAAAAAAAGTACTTAAAAAATTAAGTATTACAGTGCTGAGATATATTCCATTACTTCTGCCAGAGATTTTTTGAGGTGGATATTAGCAGGCAATTTCTTTTTGTGCAACTGGGCCAGCCTTCCGGATATAATTACCGGCTTGCCGTGGGATTGTGCTTTTAAACTGAGCAGGAATTTTTCAAAACTAAAATGAGGTGCAACAGAAATAAGATGTGTATAAAGGAAATCAGGGTTTTTAAGTTTTACAATATACCCCACATCATCCAATGGCAGATTTGCACCAAGATATAATACCTGTGCACCATGGCGTTTAAGCAAATAAGACGCAAAGAGCAGGCCAAGTTCATGGTGTTCCCCTTCTGGTAAAAACAATAATGCTGTTTTTTGCAAATGTATGCGGCTGCCCGTATTTTCAATACCCATGATTAATTTCTGCCTGATAATATTTGTAACAAGGTGTTCCTGCGCGGGGTTAATATGGTTGGTTAACCAGAGGACTCCTATTTTTTCAAGAAATGGGAATATAATATGCAGTATGGTTTTTTCAATTCCACGCGAAAGGATATAATTATCCAATATGATTTCAAAACCTTCCACATCAGAGTCAACCATATACGCAAGCAAATCATTAATGATCCTTTCATGCTGGGCCTGAATCACAGAAAGAGAAAGTATTTTTTCCTTCATATCATCATCAGCCATACGGTCTATATGTGAAATTTTATAACCGTATTTATTCAGCAGGGCAATGTTCAGAATGGTTTTTAATTCATCGTTGCTGTAACGGCGTATATTGGTACCGGTCCTTTTTGGTTTAAGGAAAGAATAGCGCTGCTCCCATATCCTTATGGTGTGCGCTTTTATACCGGAGAGGTTTTCGAGGTCTTTTATGGTAAAAGTATCCATGTAGTTGTTAACAACCGGGGCTTTAAATTGTTTAAGCAATTTTTTGAAATACTACACAAAATAAAAACCCCCTGAAGGGTTCGGCTATAGGGGGTTATTAAAAAATTTTAAATTATTGTTTTATTTTCCGCAGGTATTTCCCATAACCGCTTTTATCATAAATCTTTGCCAGCTTCATCAGTTGTGCATGATCAATAAAACCCATACGGTAGGCCACTTCCTCAATACAGCCAATTTTTTGCCCCTGCCTTTTTTCTATTACGCGCACAAACTCACCCGCATCATTCAGCGATTCAAAAGTACCCGTATCTAACCATGCAATCCCCCTGTTCAGTACACCCACAGTTAATCTGCGCTTTTCCAGGTAAGCTTTATTTACATCCGTAATTTCATATTCACCTCTTGCAGACGGGTGTATATTTTTTGCAATATCCACCACTTCGTTATCGTAAAAATATAAACCCGGAACTGCATAGTTTGATTTTGGTTCTTTTGGTTTTTCTTCTATTGACAGCGCTTTAAAATTTTTGTCAAACTCAACCACACCATACCTTTCCGGGTCGTTTACTTCATAAGCAAAAATAGCAGCCCCTTCTACGTTATTAAAAGACCGTACTGAATGACCAAACCCTGCGCCATAAAAAATATTATCACCAAGTATAAGCGCCACTTTATCAGCACCAATAAATTTTTCGCCCAGCACAAAAGCCTGCGCCAACCCGTTGGGCACGGCCTGCACAATATAACTAAAGGAACAGCCGACTTCATTTCCGTTGCCAAGCAACCTTTGAAACTGTGCGGAATCTTCGGGTGTGGTGATAATTAAAATTTCATTGATACCCGCCAGCATTAATACCGAGAGGGGGTAATAAATCATCGGTTTATCATAAACGGGCATAAGCTGTTTGCTTATCCCTTTTGTAATGGGGTACAACCTTGTGCCGGAACCGCCGGCGAGAATAATGCCTTTCATGGAGTAAATTAAAGGGTGTGAAGAATATCTTTCAGCAAAAAATTTTTTTTGTCTTTATCAGATAATATCAATTCATCTGCAGCTAATTTCCAGTCAATACCCAATGCAAGGTCGTTGTACATAATTCCGGCTTCCGCATTTTTATTGTAATAATTATCGCACTTGTAAAAGAAAACTGCGCGGCTGCTGAGCACAACAAAACCATGCGCAAACCCGCGTGGGATATATAATTGCGTGTGCGAGCCTTCAGATAAGATGAGGGAAAAATGTTTCCCGAATGTGGCGGAATTTTTTCTTATATCCACTGCCACATCCAAAACTTCGCCCTGTAGTACCCGCACCAATTTTGCCTGTGCATGTTCACCACGCTGAAAATGCAGGCCGCGCAAAACACCTTTTGAAGAGGATGATTGATTGTCCTGCACAAAATTTATATCCATACCTGTTGCTTCAAAAAAGAGTTGCCTGTTAAAGCTTTCAAAGAAATACCCGCGGCTGTCTGCAAAAAAACTGTCATGTATAACGTAACAGCCTTCAAACGGAGTTGATTCAATTTTCATATTGAAAAAATATTTTATTTTTTGTCCCCGGCTTTTATTCTTTGTGCATCCCCTGTTGCGTCGCACTCTTCAGGTCCCTGTTCACTATTCAATTGTTCCAAAACTTACCTGTTTGCATATTGCTTTTCATAATATTGCTGGTAATCACCAGATGTTACATGCTTTAACCATTCCGGGTTTTGCAAATACCAGTCAATAGTTTTGCTTAAACCTTCTTCAAAAGTAACAGATGGCTGCCATCCCAATTCCTCTTTTATTTTTGAAGCATCGATAGCATAGCGCAAATCGTGGCCGGGCCTGTCTTTTACATAAGTGATTAATTTTTCACTTTCACCTTTTTCCCTTCCTGATTTTTCATCGGCCAGTTTACACAGCAATTTTATCAACTCAATATTTTTCCATTCATTAAAGCCGCCAATATTATATGTTTCCCAATTTTTTCCTTTATGAAAAACAACATCTATTGCCCGGGCATGATCAATTACATACAACCAATCCCTTGTGTTTTCTCCTTTTCCATAAACAGGCAAAGGTTTTTTATTAATAATATTATTGATAAAAAGCGGGATTAACTTTTCAGGAAAATGATTGGGCCCGTAATTGTTTGAACAGTTGGAAATAACCACCGGTAAATTAAAAGTTTCACCATAAGCACGTACAAAATGATCAGACGATGCTTTACTGGCCGAATACGGAGAATTTGGCGCATAGGCTGTTGCTTCTGTAAAAAAACCACTGTCGCCAAGTGTTCCAAAAACTTCATCTGTGGAAATATGATAAAAACGATGGTTCTCCATGTTTTCCTTCCAAAAATCTTTTGCAGTGTTCAGCAAATTTACTGTGCCGATAATATTGGTATAAATAAAATCCATGGGTGAAAGTATGGAACGGTCCACATGCGACTCAGCGGCAAGATGGATGATATCTGTTATTTGATGTTTTGCAAAAATATTTTTCAAAACTTCAGGGTGCAGTATATCTGCTTTTTCAAAAATATAATTTGGCTGCAGCTCAATGTCAGTAAGGTTTTCAAGGTTCCCTGCATAGGTAAGCGCATCAAGGTTTATAATAGTATATCCAGGATATTTATTTACAAACAACCTTACCACATGTGAACCGATAAACCCGGCGCCGCCGGTGATTAAAATTTTTTTTGACATTTTCTATTGATTTTTTTTCGGATACATTTTATTTTACTGAATAAAGAAATCTTTGTAAAACTGTATGACGCAACAGGCGATGCACAAAGAATAAAAGCACAGGGTACCCCAAAAGTTATACCTTATAATATTCCCTGTACCAGTTAATAAATTTTTTTATCCCTTCCGCAACAGATGTAGTTGGCTTGTAACCCGTGTCTCTTATCAGATCAGAAACATCTGCAAATGTGGCGGGCACATCTCCCGGCTGCAACGGAAGAAATTCTTTTACTGCTTTGATGTTTAATTCATTTTCTATGGCTTCAATAAAATCCATCAGGCGCAGGGGCGTATTATTTCCAATATTATAAATTTTATACGGTGCTGAAGATGATGATATGTCTGAACGGCTTGCAATCCAGGCTGCATCAGGCTTTGGCGGGTTGGGCGTCACTCTTGTAATCCCTTCCACAATATCATCTACATAAGTAAAATCGCGCTCCATATTGCCATTGTTGAATACCATGATGGGTCTGCCCTCCAATATTGCTTTTGTAAAAAGGAACAGTGCCATATCAGGCCTTCCCCAGGGGCCGTACACAGTAAAAAAACGCAGGCCTGTGGTGGGCAATGCAAATAAATGGCTGTATGCATGCGCCATTAATTCATTGCTTTTTTTGCTTGCAGCATATAATGAAATCGGATGGTCTGCATTTTGCGATGTGGAAAATGGAATGGCATCATTAAGGCCATACACACTTGAACTGCTTGCGTAAACAAGATGTTTAATATTATAGTGCCTGCAACATTCCAGCAGGTTTGCAAAGCCGGTAATATTGCTGTTAATATATGCTGAAGGGTTGATAAGGCTATAGCGCACACCAGCCTGAGCGGCAAGGTTTATTACCATATCAATTTTTTCATTATCAAATAAATACTTCAGAGAGGTTTCGTCTTCAAGCAGTATTTTATAGAAAACATAATTGCTGAAACCATTACCAGGTGTGGGTTTCCCGTAAACGGTTTTATTTTCTTCAATGCCTGTTTGCGCAAGGCGGCTGTATTTTAAATGTACGTCGTAATATTCATTTACGCTGTCTGCCCCAATAACATTGTGGCCATCTTTTATAAAACGCTTCACGGTATGGTAACCGATAAAACCGGCAGCGCCTGTAACGAGTATATTCATTGATACAACATTTATTTTTTTAGCGGGCAGCTTTTATAAAGTGCCAGCAGGTTTTTTATTTCTTCCGTTTTGGAAAACTGTCCCCCGGCAAAATCCGCTCCTTTGTTTCCCATAGTTTCACGCAAAGATTTATCTGAAATTAATAATTCCAGTTTTTCAGAAAAAAAATTTTCGTCACCTGCAGGAACGGAAAACCCTGTTTCATTATTTATAAACGTGTCCCTTACACCTCCCACATCTGTTGCTACCACAGGTTTTCCACAAAGCTGCGCTTCTATCAGCGACATGGGCGTGCCTTCATTGTGCGATGTGAGCGCTACAATGTCAAGCCCGGGCATAGCTGTAGAAATTTCCGCTATCCATGAGGTGAAAATTACAGGCGACTCCTTATTAAAATTTTCCGTGCTGCACCAGGCAATGCCTTTGTTTTCAAACTGATGCTGTACTGAAATTTTCAAATCCCCGTCACCAATTACAAAAAAGCGGAGCTTTTTTTTTGATGATGATAAAAGCCTGGCTGCAACATTTACAAACAGTGTGTGATTTTTTATGGGAACGATGCGACCTACAATACATATTGCCACTGTATCTTCATCAAGCGCATAAGTATCGCGGAATATTTTTCTTTTTTCTGCAGTATTTTCAGAAAAAAACTCCCGGTCAATGCCAAGATGGATGACAGCGGTTTTATTTTCAGGAACGATTGCATAAGTGTGCACCAGTTCATTTTTCTGCCGGTTACTTATGGCCACCACTTTTGTATTCATGCGGCACAGTAAACGTTCAAACTTTATTATAAAAGCAGAAATGAATTTATTGTAATAGGAATGAAAATGATGCCCGTGATAAGTATGTATGATGCATGGAACCCTGCAGAAATAGCCTGCAAGCCTCCCCATAAGCCCGGGTTTAAAACCATGTGTGTGAATGATACTGCATTTGAAACCTTTTATTTCCCTTCGTATTTTAAAAAAAGCAGCTATATCTGTAAGCGGGCTGATACTTCTTTTGAGTGATGAAATTTTTTTAATATTTATGCCGGGATATTTATCAAGCAGAAAAACCGCATCTTCTTCATCCGGTTCTTTTTCGCCCACTAAAACCAGCACGTCAAAGTCATTGCGCAGATAGTATGCCTGCGGAAGCGTATCAAATGCCTGCCCGCCGATGGAAAGGCGGTTGAAGAGTATGATAAGTTTGGTTTTCAATTTAAAGGGATGAAATATTTTGCAAAGCAGCCAGCATATCAAATATTATTTTTTTGCCATTGCCTTCAGCAGTGCCCAATCCTGCTTTTGCCATTTAAAGAAAAGGGTGAATGGGACATTAAATTTTTTGCAGAACCGGTTTACAGAATAAAAAAGATTTATCAAATAAGCAGATGCACTAATAACTGCGGCTGCAAAAACCCCAAACCGGCTTACCAAAAAAAGGTCACCGGTAATAACCACTGAGAGTGCAGCAGCGGTTCCGGCAAGATTTGTTTTAAGCAGGCCATTGCCCAGGAAAAACGCCGAAATAACTGACAGATAAGAAAGCGCAAAAAAACCCGGCAAAAAAATAATCATCAGCAGGTACATTTTTATAAAACTGTTTCCGAAGACAAACGGGAAAAACCAGTTCCCGAAAATGATAATCATTATAAAAAGAAACAGGTATAACTGAACAAATAAACGCCCGATAGCCGTAATATTTCTTATGGTCTTTTCTTCTTCTTCTGTGCCCCTGGCTGTTTGCGGAAAGATAACACTGGCAAGTATCTGGGGGATTAGCAGCAGCATTTGCCCCAGCCGCGATACCTGTATATAACTGCCAAGATCCTGTTTGGGGCAGTATTTGTCCACAAAGAAAAAATCAATACGGTTGATGAGAAAAAATATGATATTAGCCCCCAGTGCCACCACAGAAAACCGGAAAAGCATTTTTACCTGTGGAAAGGAAGGCAGTGAAATTTTTTTTAGGTACCCATACTTTATTATAAAACACAGCATAAGCAAAATACCCTGTGCAAAGGTTGAATAAAAATAAATATCGGTAACTGAATTGTTGCTGCCAGTAAAATGTGTTGTTTTTGGTATGTAAATTATTACCAGCACATTTATAATACCCAGTATTAAATTTGGCAGCAGGTAGTTTCGTTTTGAATAGAATAATACAGAAAAGAAACTGGTGAGCATTAAACCAGAAATATATACCGCAGTATAGGGTTCCAGTTTTTCACGGGGGATGGAAAGGTTTGAGGGGATTAAAAAAAAGTTCAAAAAAAAATGAACGGTTATAAATGCTGCTGCTCCTGCCGATGCAATCCATAATACTGAAAACCCTGCCAGTTTTTCGTAAACAATTATCCTTTTTGAAGAAAAATAAGTGAGCGCACTCTCAAGGCCCAGGCCACATAAAAGTGCTGCAAAAGCAAATACATTGGCAAGATAAAATACCGAGCCGCTGAATGAAGCCTGAAAATATCTTGCAAACAGGATATTTGAAACAACAGCAGTGAGAAAAAAAATACTTCGCCAGAAGATACTTTGCCTGAATAATTTTTTATTGGTCATGCAATAAGGGATAATAAAAATTTCATTTAACTAATATTTCGTGTAACCAGGTTTCTAGTGAATACCGTGACTTTATTTCATCCGGCACCTGCCGATACGGTTTTGTAAAAAAACTTTTGTCCAGCAGGGGATTTTCACGGTTGATGATGCTGATATTTTCCGGCTGATAAAAATTATAATTGACAATATCGGTGTTGGTAGTTATTATTTTTTTATCCATGCCCAACGCTTCAAATGTGCGCATGGTAAGCCCCATTTGGTGGGGGTGCTGAATATCGAGAATGACCTGTGATGCAGAAAAAATTTTTAAAATTTCGGCAGTTTGCATGGGAGAGAAGGCGAAATCCTTTATACCTGCCATTGCCCTGAATTGTTTATCAGTTATTTTTTTATAGCTGTATAGTATAGGGCTGTTTAAATAAAGGAAAGTATAAAAATTCAGCCCGGCCGCATGGGACTGGAGTTTTATTTTATTAATAATGCCGAAGCGGTCACCGTGGGCTGTTCCCGTAAATGAAAGATCATAAAGGGTTTTTGATACAGGAGCCTGCGCATATTCGTCGCAAAAAAACAACGGCCTGAATTTTATATCGCTTATACTTTCAGCATCCCGGCGGTCAAAGGAAAAGGTTTGATCGAAATATTTATAGAGGTGTAATACATTGTTTTTATTGCGCACGGAATCCCACATATATAAAATAAATTTTGCACCTGCAAAATGCCTACGCAACTGCTGCACAATTTCAGGCGTGATTGCTTCGGCATTTACCACCAGCACAAAATCGTATATATTTGTTTTTACTGTGCGGATAATTTTTTTATAGTGCTTTTCTATAGTTGCACTTATTGTCCCTGAATGCACCCGCAGCGCGGCTTTTGATAAAAAACTATTTCCGGGCCTTTCATCAAAATAATCCACAGCAGCGCCCATTGCAGAAAGTTTTCGGGTAATTATTTTTTCATATCCAAAAAACTTCGGGGCAAAGAACAATATCTTTTTTCCTTCCAGGTTTGCCATGCTGATTTACTTAAACAGGCCCGTTTTTTTTAATTCAATAATGGATTGATGATAAGAGCCCGAAGCAACAGGCTGTTGTTTCACCCACTCTGCAAATATGCTGCTGCCTGTTTCAAAACCTATTTGGGGAGAAAACCCCAGGTGTGATTTTATTTTGGTAAGATCTGCATAATTATGCCTTATATCACCCAACCTGAAATTCCCCGAAACGCCTACAGGCACCTGTTTTTCAAAATGGTTGCAAAGCGTATGCGCCACCGTAAGCACATCCACAGGCTTGCCGGAACCCACATTGTAAATATTTCCGTTAGATTCTTTTTTTTCTATTGCAAGCAAGGTTGCGGTAACTGCATCATCAATAAAAACAAAATCGCGACTTTCCTTTCCATCTTCAAAAATATTAATGGACTGGTTGTTTTGTATAAGTGTTGAAAAAATGGAGAGGATGCCTGTATAAGGGTTTTTTAATGACTGGCCGGGGCCATACACATTTTGATAGCGCAGAGCTGTTGCGTCAATCCCCAAAGCGCTGCAAACAGTCATCACCATTTGCTCCTGGTTTTGCTTGGTGATGCCATATACTGATGAAGGATGGATTTTTGATTCTTCATCGGTTGGCCACACTTCCAAACCGGCAATTGCACCCGGGTATTTTACTTCAAAATCGCCATTGATAAGACCCGCCTCTTTTCTTGCGGGCGGATACACTATACCAAGCTCTTTTGAAAAATATTTTCCTTCGCCATATACAGCACGGGAAGAAGCCACTGCAATTTTTTGTATGGAATGTTTTGTATTGGCAAGTATATCCAGCATTAAAGCCGTTCCGACAATGTTTACTGCCGTATATTTCTCAACCTGGTACATTGACTGGCCGGTGCCGGTTTCTGCCGCAAGGTGTACAACCGCATCCT
Organism: Chitinophagales bacterium; assembly: GCA_038207175.1. GTDB lineage: Bacteria > Bacteroidota > Bacteroidia > Chitinophagales > Chitinophagaceae > JBBRAD01. The sequence continues at coordinate 46,510 of JBBRAD010000007.1, read as the reverse complement.
GCATTTGCAATGCTTTCAGCCAGTCTTTTTTTTCTGTAACCGATCCATGAATAAATGAAACTTCTTTTGGTAATGACTGATACAGGGGCGAACTGTTCACCGGGTCTTTTCCGTGAATTTGTTCGCTCAGGTTATCAAGCACAGTAACATCATACCCTTTGCTTACTAATTTTTTTGCAAGATGAGAACCGATAAAACCTGCCCCACCTGTTATTAAAACGTTCATTAAAATTATTTTAGCGATTCGTAAAAATCATTCAGTTCATTAAAACATTTATCCCACGAAAATTTTTTTGACTGCTCAAAACCCCCTTCTACCAATGATTTGCGCAGTGCATAATTATCAAGACTCAAAATTTGCTGTTTGAATTTTTCTACTGCCAGTTCATTACACAGCAAAGCGGCGCTGCCTGCCACTTCAGGAATGGAAGAACTGTTAAGCGCCACAACAGTACACCCGCATTTCATAGCTTCCGCTATGGGTATACCAAAGCCTTCATACTGCGAAGGGTAAAGCAAACAGTAACAAAGGTTGTAAATAAAATTCAACTCTGCATTGTTCACATTGCCCATAAAATGATACCTGCCGTTAAGTTTTTTATCGAGTAATATTTTTTCGTTTTTATTAAGTGCATTCCCCACAATTAATAAGGCGTAACCATCATGCAACACTGCAACTGTTTCTACTGCAAATAAAAAATTTTTATAAGCATTGCGGTGGCCGATATATAAAATCATTTTCTTCTTTTCAAACAAACCGGCGTTTTTATATCCTTTTATTTTATTACCCGCAACTTTGTAAAAATCATCCGAAACACCGTTATAAATTACTTTTATTTTTTTACTTTTTGCAGACGGGATAAAATGCAGCAGGTCTTTTTTTGTATTTTCTGAAATGCATACAACTCCTTTTGAATTTTCAACAGCTGTGCATTTTTGTTTATGATGAATATATTTTTTTATCCCGCGGGAAAACCTTTCATACACAAAATCGTGAACGGTTACAAAATTGTTTATCCCCTTTAACGCGCTGTACCTATAATAAGAGGAATGAAAAACAGCACCGCTTTCCAGCCTGTGCTGAAGAGGCATGTAACGCAGCGCCGGCAAGGGTATTGGCGTTTCGTGAAGTATTTTATCAAACAGCAAATCTTTTCTTACAATATTTCCTGTGGTTTTTTTTGAAGGCTCTATAAAAACAGCACCGCCGTGTGCGGAAAACCTTTTCATTAGTTCACCCCAATAAACCGAACCGCCGCCGGAATGCTGCAACCAGAAAATAATATTATCGAAATATTTAAGCATGTACGGCCACCCACTGCTTGAGCTGTTCATCAAAATATTTGATAACTTTTGCCGGGATACCCACTGCGATACTCTGTGGCGGGATATTTTTTGTAACCACGGCATTGGCGCCAATAATGCTTCCTTTTCCAATTGTAACACCCGGCAGCACACATACGCTGTCGCCCAGCCATACATTTTCTTCAATTACCACCGGGTTGGTTGTAAGTGGCCTTTGCGCAGGTGCAACAGAAGGGTGAGAAGCATCATTGTATAATTCATTATAACTGCCATGACCAGTATCGGAGATATACACTTTGCCTGCAATAAGCACATTGCTTTTTATTTTTACCGATAATGTTGCCGTGATGTGCACATAATCATTTATCTGTACATCGTCCCCAATTTCAATAAGGGTGTCATTTGTATTTTTTGCGGGCAGCGCTTCTATCCTGCAGCCCCGGCCTGTTGTAAAGTTTTTCCCCACGGAAATATTTTTTCTTCCGCGTATATCAATGGGAAACCTTATCAGCCTTGCATTTGCAAACACAAACTTTGTTCGCACAAGGCAATAAAAAATATATAATGAACCGGAGAAACCATATTTGCGGAAGAAATTCATTTTATTTTTTCCTCGCTACAATCCCGCAGTATGGGCTGTAACTTTCTGAACCTTGTGAAATAAATTTTGCTGCCAGTGGTTTAAGCCTTACTAATACCGCCAAAAAAATATGTTTAAAAAAGGAAGGCGTTTTTTCCACCCAAAAATCAAACTTTCCAAAATAACCTGTTTTTATTATTTCCATTCCCTGCTGTTCAAGAAAAGCTTTCCACAGTGCGGGGTTCATAGAAGGTACATAATGCCTTTGATAATTTTCTTTATCAAAAAAACGGTGAAAAAAATGCTGAAACTTTCCCCTGAAATTTGGCGCGGTAATTATTAAATATCCTTCAGTATTAAGCAAATCAATATGTTTCTGCATTACCTGCTGCCAGTTTTCAAAATGCTCAATAAAACCGAATGAGCAAACAACATCAAATTTTTTTTCGGGCATGTATGCAAAAAAATCTCCCTGTATTAAACTGCCTGTTTTTAATTGTTGCGAATGATAAAAAGGGGCAAGGCCTGTTTGTACCCTGTCAGAGATATCAATACCATTCAGTTCCAAACCTTTTGTACCAAAATATGCAAGATAGCCACCGGGGAAACATCCCGCTTCAAAACAACTGCGCAGTTGTGGCCAGGGCAATTCATTTTTAAAAAATTGTATAACAGGATCATCCTCCGGTTCTATTTTTAAATTGTATTTATTATTCTGCTGGTTCCAGAAAGCAGTAGTAGCCAGGCCGGTGTTTGCCATATCAGTAGTTAGAAATTATTTTTCAATTAACCTGCATTTTTCTTCTTAAGGGCATGGTTGGATATATACAACTTAAGCGCAAAATAAAAATACAATGCGAGAAAACCATTGGTAAAAGCCGGGAGGATGGCGCCCAGCCCCGCCCTTGAAAACATAAAGCCAAACTGTATGGCCACATAAATAATCAGCACTTCGCTTCCTTTTATGAGGCGCAGCAAAAAGAAAATTGTTTTGGATAACCAGGCAACCATCAGCGCTTCCACCCAGAAAAATTTTTCTCCAAACACATAATAACTCTCGGAAATATAGCCGGTAAGCTTTACCCAGAATGAAGGGTCGTTCCTGTTTACACCCAGTACAATTTCAGATAATTCAAAATTCAAAACAGGCACGTTAAGCAGGCTACCAAATAAAAATTTTGGAAAAGGCAATGTAACAAGCCAGGTAATAAAACCGGTAAAATGTACATGCTGCCCGGAATCCACAACTGATTGAAAACTGTCGGGGAAATTTATTTCGCCATAAAACAAATCGCCTATCACGCTGGCATCAAGGTTTATATTGAATTCATTTCCCAGCCGCGCAATACTGTAAGTATAAAATAAAATGAGCAGCAGCGGCAGCACTACAACTGTTGCTGCAACCAGCGGCACCCTTATTTTTTTATTAAACCTGTAAACTGAAATATACCATACGCCCAAATCAATCAGTATTAAACCGCGCCCTACATATTCACTGGAACAATAATCGAAATAAAGAGGAAGAAAAACCAGCAGGAAAAAAATAAACGGGCGTTTTGCATATTTTGCAAGTGCTAAAAAATAAAGAGGTAATATCAGCAACCGTATATAAAAAATAAGTTTTGAAATAATATCCAGGTCTTTGCTTTCCGAATTATTTACAGAATTCAATAAAGCTTCCACGCCATTGGGCGCAGGCGGATGAAATAAACTCCCCACTTTAAACTCAGGATACAGGAGAGAAAGAAAACAGGTAAAGAGATAAATATAAATAATTATTTTCCCGGATAATGCTTCATCGTACATTGTTTTTCCACCCGTGCGGTAAAACCCTGAAATGCTGTTGCGCAGTGCATTTGGGAAAATATACCGCAGCCGGTAAAAGAAAACAAATGCGGCAAGAAAAATAAGAAAATAAAATGTATATGAGGCGCCTGTTTCGTAAGATGATGCGCCAATGCCCCCGTAAAAATACAAACCCCAGAATGTGATGCTTACATAAAGTTTTTCCAGGTGGTCATGCATTTTATAGAGCAGTAAACTGTATAAAATAATTACCGGAACAAGAAGCAATACAAGGTGCAGATAATTCAATTCCATGTAACTGTAAAAATTTTTTCTTTAAGCAACTGCAAAGATTTTTTTTCCGCTTCGGCGGAATATTTTGCACAGTAAAGCAGCCTTGCTTTTTCATTGAAACCACTTTCGGGAATTTTAATGCAGTTATTTACTGTGGCGATAAATTCCTGTGCGGTGTTGCATACAAAACCTGATTGCCCGTTTTCCACATCATAACCCTCCCATGCTTCCGTAGTACCGATAATTGTTTTGCCCATCATCAGCGCTTCAGCAATTTTTACTTTCATTCCCGAACCTGTAAATATGGGCGCCACAACTGCATCAGCGGCATAATAATAACCATCCACACTTTCAACCGTTCCAATCACTGAAATTTTTTCACTGTTTAATTCCTGTTTATATTTTTCCAGCCCCTTGCCTACTATTTTTAATTGCGCATTTATATGCGGAATTACATTTTTTACAAACCATTTCAGACCCTGTGTATTTGCATAAAAATCTGAACCGATAAAGAGTAACTGCAGTTGCCCGGCCGGCCGGTTAAGGTTTTTTTTAATCGTTTCTGCGCTGAACCTGTCGGTAACAGAACTGGGAAAAATGCTTCCCGGTATTTTTTTATATTCCTTTTCAATCAATGCTGCATCGCGCCTGTTAAAGCAAATGATATGATCAGAATATTTTGCGGCAAGTTTTTCATTAAAGCAGGCAGATTTGTACAGTAACGCGTATAAGGGTTTTGACTTTAAGCTTTTTTTGAAAAATTCTTTTTCCACGTTACGAAAAAAAGTAATGATTTGTATCCGTGGGTTTATTTTTTTTGCGCCTGCGGCCAGCCTGCCCAGCAATGAGCCGTCAAGAAAAATATAAGAGTAATTGTCTTTCCTGATAAGACAGGTAAGCGTTTTATAATTTGAAAAATTGAGGCCGCCTGCATTGCCCATCAGGTAATTGATAAGTGTTGAAAAATTATTTTTATAAGAGGGCAGATAACTTACACCTGCAGCCAAAGGTTGTTCATCAAATTCAAACCCAAATGCATCAACACTATATCCTTCAAATAACAACCTGCATACATCAAGGTTACGGCGCGATGATACAGAACCGCCTGTATTGTTTACACCAATAAAACTTGAAATGAATAATACTTTCATTAGATTAGGCAAGCAGTTTTTTCCATAAAGGATATATCATGGCGGGATTGTAAAGGGATGAAGTGTTGAAAGCGTTGCTGCTTAAAGAACAGTATAATTGATCATCGTTTAATAGCGATAACATTTTCTCAGCCATCGTCCTTACTTCTCCTTCTTTAATTAAATAGCCATCTTTTGCATCTGAAATTATGCTGCGCGGCCCGGTGGGACAGTCAAAAGCAATTACGGGCACCCCAAAGCTGAACGCTTCCAGTACAACCGTGGGCAAACATTCATGTTTTGAAAGAAGCAGCAATGCTGCTGCGTTCCTATAGATTAATGAAATGTTCTTTTCAATACCTTTTAAAATAAGTATTTCCTTCAGCCCGCATGCAGCAATACTTTCATGCAGATGTATTTCTTCCTCACCCTTACCGTATATATTAATGGGCGTTAAAATTTTTTTTTCTTTCAGCAATTTGGCAAGCGTTACCAGTTCTTCTGCCCCCTTTTCTTCTGTAAGTGCTCCCACCCATATAAAAAACCTCCCGTGGGAATTGGAAACCAGCTTCTGTTGTTCCACCGGGTTGGGTATGCACTGTACATTGTCCCCGTATTTTTTATAAAAGGCAGCTTCTTCTTTATTCAATGCAACAATTGCGTGCATCCGCGGATAAATTTTGCGTTTTATAAATTTCCAGAACCTGCTGATAGTAACCATATATGTTAAATGCTCCCATACAATTATTTTTTTTGCTGAACCGCGGAATGCAAGAAAAACAATTGCAGCAATCAGGTAGTCGGTGCAGATAAAATAATCATACGGACCTATGATTTTTTTTAAACCGGCATACAATCTTATATCAGCAAAAAGGGTATTTAATTTTACTGCGAAATATTTACCTGTCTTTATACTTTTCGCAGGTAAACTGCAAACAGTGATTTTATCATTCAATGCAAATGCGCTTTCCGTGCTGCCATCATAAGTAATAATTTTTATACCGTATCCTTCATCACATAAATAGTTTGCAAGGCCTGCCAGCACTTTTTCTTTGCCGCCTGTGAATGAAATACTTTTTGTAAAAAAAATTACGCTCTGCAAAAATGATTTTGATTAAAATGATAAGGTGTGCGGGATCAGAAATGGACCTGAAAATTTTTTACTTTGTTTTGTGTTGCCTGTTACCCTGCATTGCGTGGATTGTATAATTGCTAACCCAAAAAATTAAATAATGTAATTCTTTTTTATATTTTTTATTGCCTGTCTTGACAATATAAAAATGAGCCCAAGTATGCCCCCGATAAACCCGCCGATAATGCCACCCATTAAACGCCCGGTTTTGATTTTTTGTAAGGGCATTACCGGTTCATCAATGATCTGTATGTATGGGGTTTCCCTTAATAAATTAAATTTAGCAAGCTCAAGATTTTTGAGGATTTCGCCATAGGCGGTGCCCAGCACTGTTATATCGGTTTGTTTTTTCTGGATGCTTACTTGTGGTTGCTGAAATGCAGGGTTTAAATTAGCATCTGCAAGGTATGCCCTGCCTTCCAGCGCTGCATCGAAGGCGCGCTTAACTGAATCTGCGCGTTTTTGGATGATGTCAACAGTTTGCTGCGAACGTTTTGTTTTTGTGGCTATGTAAAACTCAGACACATGGTTGATTAACCCTGTTACAAATTCTTTTGAAAAAAACTCATTATTGCTTATGCAGTCAATACTGTATATGTTTACTTTTTTATCGGGTCTGTCAACTTTTAACTGCGATTCTGATATATTTTTAATTATAAGCAGTAAAATGCTGTCCTGTACGCGTGTGAAAGTTTGGGGATCCTGTCCCAGCGGGTATGAAAGATTTTTTAATGAATCATTTTTTTTAAACCCTTCGCTCATGTTTGTAGCATCCAGATATACATTGAGCAGCGACTGCTGTTTGCCGTTTACATTAACTGGCGCAAGCAGGGTTGCAGTAATCATTTTGCGTGACTGGATAAGTGACAGGACATTATCACCTGTAAACACGCCGCCCACACTGCCAAGATCGAAACCAAACTGTTCAGCCAGACCGGCTATGCCGCCTATGGAAGAACTTTTATCTTCTTCGGTTGAAAAAGTCAGTGTGGCTTCATAATTCGGTTCTTCAAGCCATCCGTAAATAATGCCAAGGATACCGCATGTAAAACCAAAAATGCACAGGATGATCCATTTGGATAAAAGAAATTTATAAAGTTTTATGCAGCCAACTACTATATGTTTAAACGTCAGCTCTGCAGAACTTTCAGGTATGGGTTCCATATTCATTAAGATTGATGAGGCTGCGAAAGATGAAAAAATATTTTAAAAGTGTAAGTTATTCAGCAGTGCTATAACTACGGATGCAAACGAAACTACTGCTGAGGTAATGCCAATTAATTCCCCCGTTGATAACCCTTTTTTGCTCCTGTCCACCTGCGGTACAAATATTTCATCACCTGCATTGATCAATGGATAATTTTTTATAACCAGGAAATGTTTCACTCTTCTTGCATTACCGTTTGCGCCCAGCACAAAGGCCTTGCGCCTGATAGCACTGCTTGAAAAGCCACCTGCTTTATCAATATAATATTTCATAGTTTTCCCTTCCTGGAAAGCAAACTGTGTAGGAAACAATACCTCGCCCCTTACTTTTACAGCCTGGTTTTTTTTGGGAACAAGCAATACATCTCCGTCTTCAAGTATCAGGTCGTTGGTAATGCCGGGGGTTTTTGTTATCTCTTCAAGGTTGATACCGATAAGATCATAGGGTTTCACGGCTTCTTTGGCAAGCGAATCAGAAAAAGTTGTATCGGCCACATTGCCTGTTACAATTTGCCCCACCCTTTCCGTTTTAATTTCTGTAAGCGTATCAATTTTATTAATCCGGCGCAATGATGCTGCGGCGGGGTCGGCAGTATTTTTAAAACCTCCGGCCCGGCTGATGATATTGCTTAATTTTTCGTCAATTGAATTTATTACATATACGCCGGGGTACATTACTTCGCCCCGCACTGATACCATTTTTTGTGTAAAATATCCGGGGTTATTGCGCACTATTACCACATCATAGGGCTGCAGATAATAATTGCCGCCTTTAACCGGCAAATCTTTTTCCGCATCTATCTGTATTATTTTTGCAATTTCTGTGGATGCATTTGTGGGATCGGCATTGGTTACACGTCTTGCCACTTCTATTCTTTTGGCTGTGGCCGCTTCTGTAAAACCACCGGCCTCAAACACAAGGTCTTTAATACTGGCGCTGTCTTTAAAATCGTAAATGCCGGGACTCCTTACCTCGCCCTGTATGGAAACGGTTAACCTGTCTTTTAAATCAAAAATCGAGGAAATTGTTACCACATCTTCTTTTTTTAATGGTATGTCCGGCTCTGTGTTATTCAATACGCCAGCTACATCGAATGAAACAAGTTCCACTGTAAGATCATCTTTTAATCTTGTAATAATACCCCTGTTTAAAAAAGCATCTTCCCTTAAACCATCTGCTTTTTCAATAAGCTGTTTTAAAGTAATGCCATCAGTAAGTTCAAAAATACCGGGGCGCATTACTGCACCCTTTATTTCTAACCTGTTTGTAAAACGGTTTAATATTTTTCCTACCCATACAGAATCGCCGCCCATGGGCTGATACGTGGAAAGGTTCTTGTTTTCCACGTCAATCACCTTTTTTTCCTTATCAGTAACCTGTGTAACTTTTACAGAAGCCCGGTAGGCAGAATCAGTAAATCCTCCCGCTGCATCCATTAACTGCTGCAGGTTTTCGCCGAGCAGTGTTTCAAAAATACCGGGCCGTTTTATTTCTCCGTCCAGTGTTATCCTTGTTTTGTAATAAGGAATGTGCACCACATCCTGATCCATCAGCCTTACATTTCCTTCCATGCTTCCGTGCAAAAGAAAATCGTATAAATCAATTGTTTTATACACTTTATTATCCCGCACCAGTTCTACGCTTCTGTAACTTCCGTCAACAGAAGGGCCGCCGCATAGATACAAAGCATTAAAAACTGTGGATAGAGAGGATAATGTATATGTACCCGGTTTTTTGGCCTGCCCAATAACAGTAACCCTTATGCTTCTTATATTGCCAAGTGTTATCTGCACATTGGTATTACCCGATGGTATGGCTTTATAAATTGTAGAGGCAAGCCTGGCTTTAATTTTTGCAGCTGCGGCATCCATAGTTAAACCACTGACAAATACCAGCCCCGCACTGGGTATATTAATAAAGCCTTCCGGGTCAACTTTTAAAGCGTAATGCGCTTCTGAATAGCCATATACTACTATATCCACTTCATCGTCCGGCCCGAGTACATAACCACCTGGTGTAGCGATGCGCAGATTCGGCTCAAACACAAGAGAGGAGTTGCTGAAAAGTTCTGAGCCAAAAATTTTTTCATTTATCAGCTCATCCTGTGTGGGGATAAGAGATTGATTTTCCGTTCTGCTGGTTAAAAGCGAATCACTTGTTTGCGTGGTTTGCGGAAGACTTTTTTGCCCCGCAATCAGCGCCGTAACCCTTGCCTGCAGTTTGTCAATCTGATCCTGCGGCATCCCTTTTGCCGCAGCAATTTTTGCTGCCTGATCCATTGAAATACCTGACTGCTGCAGCTTATTATAATAATACAGTATTTCGTTATCGCTCAGCTGGTCTACATTTATGGTGCGTAAATCCTGTCTCATTAACTGTTGCGCATGGAGAGATCCGGCAGCAGCAAGCGATATAAACAAAAAAAGAATTAATTTTTTCATGATGCTGGTTCGTATAAACATAAAATATCAGGTAATGTAAAATATATTAATAAAAGTGAAAACAGAAATTCAGGGACCAATGAACAGATGTAACCGGCTTTTGTAAAGTTTGTACTGAAAAAAAGCTTGCTCAAAGCTCCGCCTTTTGAGTTACATGCCTTAAAAAAAAGTACCGGTTCCAAAATATTTTTTTTGACCGATACTCGTTAATATAATATTCTTTTTCCTGCAAGCAACTCAAAAATTATTTTATTCTCATCATCTTTGCCAGTGGCAAAGATAGGAATTTGCCCTTTGATGAAAAATGTGGTTACCGTCTGTAACCTGTTAATAATTTATCTTTAACAGAGCCGGAAACATTAAAATAAAAAAATTACCCGTTTCTTTTAAATCACACTGTAACTTTAATCACTTCTTTTTATAAAACCCGGTATGAAAGAGCGGTACTATTCATTGGATGTTTTTCGTGGTGCTACTGTAGCATTAATGATACTGGTAAATAACCAGCCCGGCCCCACTTTTACCCCGCTGGATCATGCGCCCTGGAATGGCTGCACACCCACCGATCTGGTATTTCCCTTTTTTTTATTCGCTGTAGGCAACGCTATGTCATTTGTAATGCCCCGGTTGCAGCAATCCGGAACCTCCGTCTTTCTTAAAAAAGTGTTTACAAGAACATTGCTGATTTTTCTTATCGGCCTGTTTTTAAACTGGTGCCCTTTTTTTATGTACCAGCATGATGCAATTGTTTTTAAACCCTGGGAATGGACAGGTGATGATGGCCTGCTGCATGGTGTAAGGGTTTTGGGTGTGTTGCAACGTATAGCATTGTGCTATTTGTTTGCTTCGCTGATAGTTTATTTTTTTAAAACAAGTGGCGCATTTGTGGCAAGCGCTTTTTTATTGCTTATGTATTGGTTTCTCTGTTTCTGGATGGGTGATAAAAGTGATCCATATAGCCTGGCGGGCTATTTTGGAACACATGTGGACAAATCCATTCTGGGTGAAGCGCATATGTATCATGGTGAAGGCGTAGCCTTTGACCCCGAAGGCTTTTGCAGCACAATGGGCGCCATAGTGCAGGTGATATTCGGGTACTTTGTGGGGCAATATATTCAGCAGAAGGGGAAAAATTATGAAATGCTTTCTAACCTTTTTATTATTGGCGCTTTGTTTTTGGTTACCGGCTACTGCTGGGATATGGTTTTTCCCATCAACAAAAAAATATGGACCAGCAGTTACGTAATTTATACTACGGGTCTCGCCATCTTTACCCTTTGCACACTTATCTTTTTAATTGAATTCAAAGCAGTGAAAGGCGCATGGAGCCGCTTCTTTGATGTATTTGGAAAAAACCCTTTGTTCATTTTTGTGCTCAGTGGTTTTTTACCAAGGTTGTTCAGTCTTATAAGAATTAGTAACGGTGTTGATAAAGACGGCAAACCCGCATTCCTCTCACCTTTTGGCTGGTGGTATGAACATGTTTTTAAAAATATTTCCTCCGATCTGCGGGTGGGTTCATTATTGTATGCAGTAAGCCTGATTATTTTTTATTGGCTGATTGTTTATATGATGGATAAAAAGAAAATTTATGTGAAGGTGTAGCGGCTTTTGATTATCCATTAAACTTTACTTGCGTCGCACACTTCAACGCTTTATTCTTTGTTAAACACTTATACGAAAAGCGTCTCAGCTTTTGCAATACTTTCAGGTTTACCCACATCAATAAATTTGCCGCCACTGTGGTCAAAGGAAATTATCCTGTGGTATTTTGCCAAATCTAAATACATATCCACCATTGAAAATTTTCCTTCCTGCTTCATCAATGAAAATATTTTTGAGTTCATTACATGTATACCACTGAATGCTTTAGGGGTTAATCGCCCCTCTCCCCCGAAAGGTATCGGGATGGGGAGAGGTTGGGGGTGAAGTCTTTCTTCTCCTGTGTTCACATTTTTCCATCCGCGCAAAATATTATTTTCATCAAATAAAAAATATCTTGAAGTTTCCCTTGCAGTTGTTGCAATTGTTGCCAGCGGGTTTTGCTGCATGTGAAATGAAATCATTTTATTCAAACCCAAATCTGTAAGTACATCTGCATTCATCATCACAAAATTTTCTTCACCGGCAAAATACCAGGCCGCTTTTTTTAAACCTCCGCCTGTTTCCAGCACTACATCTGTTTCATCTGATATAATAATATTACTTCCCCAGCCATTATTCTTTTTTATTGCTTCTGATATTTGTTCTGCAAAATGGTGCACATTCATTAGCACATCTTTAATGCCAAAACCCTGCAGGTATTGAATGTTTCTTTCAAGCAAACTTTTTCCATTCACCAATGCCAATGCTTTAGGATGCTTGTCAGTAAAGGGTTTCAACCTTGTTCCTAAACCTGCGGCCAGTATCATTGCTTTCATAACTTTATCCATTATCAATTGTCAACTGTCAATTTTTTTCACGCATGTTTTTTACTCCCCTTTGGGGGATGGGGGCACCCAGTTTTCTTCATTGCAATGCTGCAACTCCACTTTCACCTTATATTTATTTCGTAAATGCCGCGCCGTTTGCCCGGCCGCATACACGCTTCTGTGCTGCCCGCCGGTACAACCGAAACTTATCATCAAATTAGTAAAGCCCCTTTTCAGATAATCCTCTACGGAAATATCAATTATATCATACACGCTGTTTAAAAATTCATTCATCTTTGTATGCTGTTCTAAAAAATCCTGTACGGGTTTATCTTTCCCGGATAATGTTTTATATTCTTCAAACCTTCCGGGGTTTAAAATGCCGCGGCAGTCAAATACAAAGCCGCCGCCATTTCCGCTTTTATCCCCCGGCATTTCTTTTTTGTAAGAAAAACTGTTGATGGTGATTGTAAGCGGTGTTGTTTCATTTGCCTGCAAAGGTTCAAAACGTTCTATTATTTTATCCGTCACAATTATTTTCAGCACCCTGTCAAATTCAGTCGTAATAATCCCCACCCGTTTATTTTCTACAAACCATTTTAAATTTTTCAGTGCAAGCGGTATGCTGGCCAGGAAATGCGCTTTTCTTTCAAACAATCCGCGGAAACCATAAGCGCCAGTTACCTGCAGCAAACGTATAAGCACATAGCCATTGTACTGGCTTACAAAAATATTCCTGTCCACAGGTTTTTCCAGCAGCCCGTCAATTTCATCCATATAAAAATCGAGTAGACTGTTTTTCCATTCATCGCTCAGTTCTGCTTTGGCCTGCCACAATAAACTGGCCACATCATACTGCAATGCGCCCTGCATGCCGCCCTGGTAGTCTATAAAAAAAACTTCATCATTATTTATTATAATGTTCCTGCCCTGGAAATCGCGGAACATAAAATATTTATATTCTGTTTTGGTAAGATAATTTGCCAGCGCCTCAAAATCATCCAGCAAAGCCTGTTTATCATAAGCCAGTTTTAAAGTATCCAGGAAATAATATTTAAAATATAAAAGGTCGCTGAATATTGCCTGCCTGCCAAATTCTTTTGCGGTAAGGCATAAATTATAATCCAGGCCACTGTGCCCTGAAACCTGCATCAACGCCAGTTTTTGGAGGCTTTTTTTAAATAAGCTATATACATAATCAGTATATCCTTGCTGCTGCAGCTTATCCAGCAAAGAATCTTTCCCCAGGTCTTCCTGAATGTAAAGCGTGTAATCTTCATTTACTGCAAACACTTCAGGCACGGGCAGGCCGGATGATTTGAAATGTTTTCCAAAGGAAATAAAAGTGTTGTTTTCCTTTACATGCAGGTTGTGCGTGGCGATAAATGTTTTACCGGTTGCATACAGCCTGAAATATACACGGTCGCTGCCGCTTTGCTGTAGTTTTTCAATCCGCTGAAGCGGCATATCTGTAAAATTTTGAAACAGTTTTATTATTTCTTCGGGAATAACTTCCATATTTCTTTTTAATCATTTAGCAGTAAAAGTAAAATCTATTTCTTTAAGAAGTTGTCCAAAAATGATTCTATAAATTGCTTATTGCATGAAAAAGTTGCGGGTGAGACAATACCACCTGCATAGCAGCTTCAATAGCTCCGACAGTTAGTGCAAGGCCACCAGGCTGATTTTTGTTTTGAATGCGTTGAGGCGGAAAGTTGTGACCTGCAACTTTACATGCAGGGGTATTTGTATTACAGATAAAATAGGGCTATCAGGTAAGTACTATGGGTTTACTATAAGGTTACCAGCGGGCAGCGTACAAGTACTGTCTCTATATGGTCTCTATAATGTCTCTATAATGTCCCTATAAAGTCTCTATAACAATTGGATGAAAATGAGCTGACAGGGTATATTTTGAGAAACACTGATTGTTAATAAATGTAAAGGATTAAGTTAATAAAAATTCCTGTAAGAGCAAAGAAATTCGTTTTTTATTTTTATAGTTCTTTTGGGCTGACCCGAAATGGCTTCTTTGAAGAAATCTATTTTAGACAGCTTCTAAGAAATTATGCACATGTTTTTATAGGTAAACTGAGTATCAAAAAATTTATTCCTAAGTTTGGACAAACTTACATGCTATGAGATTACTAAAATTGCTGGTTGCATTTATCCTGCTGTTCACCACACAGTCATTATTTGCACAAAACAAAACTGTTTCCGGTAAAATCACTGATGCTTCCACAGGTGCGCCTTTGGAAGGCGTTTCGGTAAAAGTGAGGTCCTCCGGAAAAGGCATCATCACCAATAAGGAAGGGATGTTCAGCATTTCTGCTAATTCTAATGATGTGCTTATTATCAGCAGCATTGGTTATACTGATCAAACAGTAAACATCAATGGCCAAAACAGTTTTAACATCAGTCTTGTACAAAGCATTACCGACCTTGGGCAGGTAATTATGGTAGGTACACGCGGTGGCGGAAGAACCAGAACAGAATCCCCTGTTCCAGTGGATGTCATAAACATTAACCAGGCGGGAACAACCACCGCAAGATCAGACCTTGTTTCACAGTTAAACTATTCCGCCCCTTCATTTAATTATAACAAACAGAGCGGTGCGGATGGTGCAGACCATATTGATCTTGGTACGCTTCGTGGCTTAGGGCCTGACCAGACACTCGTGCTTATCAATGGTAAAAGATACCACCAGACTGCATTTGTGGCTTTATTCGGCACAAGGGGCCGCGGTAATTCCGGTGCAGATATGAATTCATTTCCCGAAGCCGCTGTTGACCGCATTGAAATTTTGCGTGATGGCGCATCTGCACAGTATGGCTCTGATGCAATGGCCGGCGTAATTAATATCATCCTTAAAAAAGATGTAAACCACTGGACTATTAATACAGGGTGGAGCGGATATGATGACCATAAATTTAATGCACTTAACAGTTACGATCCGACGCAGTATTATACCGGCAACCAGGTTGATGGCGGTACGCTTTCCTTCTCCGCAAACAATGGGCTGAACATTGGGAAAAATGGCGGTTTTATAAATTTCTCCATTGATATTTTAAACCAGGCAAAAACTTTCAGGCAGGTGCCTGATACAAATGTATTAACCAATCCCAAAGCCTTACCTGCAAACACTTTGCGCAGGGCTTTTGGAGATGGCTCCGTAACAACCGGCGGGTTTATGTATAATATGGAAGTGCCATCAGGAACCGCACATAAAACTACTTTTTATTCTTTTGGCGGATTTAATTATAAATCTTCTGATGCTTATGCGTATACAAGAAACGGAGACAATACAACACGCTTTCCTGTTGATGGAGAAGGCAATGTTGTATATGTACCCGGTATTATGCACAAGGCAAGCGACGGCACTATTTTTTACAACCCGCATATACAAACGCATATTTCAGACATGTCACTTGCACTGGGAATAAAAGGTGTTAGTAATTCTGACTGGAACTGGGATTTAAGCAACACCTTTGGAAGAAATGATTTTCATTTTTTTGGTGATAAAACTTTTAATGCATCCGCTGGTTCTACAACTGATAATCATTTTGATGATGGAGGTTTTAATTTCCTGCAGAATACGCTTAATCTCGATTTTAGTAAATCGTTCGGAGCGATAGGGCAAGGTCTCAACATTGGCCTTGGTGCAGAATTCAGGTATGAACGTTATGCTATTTATGCCGGCGAAGAAGCTTCATGGAATCAATATCCCAACAGTACAGGCCAGGCGGCAGGTTCGCAGGGTTTCCCCGGTTTCCGCCCTTCTGATGTAGTACATGCAGACCGTACAAACGTTGCGGGGTATGCAGATGCAGAATTAAATGTTACAAAAGACTGGTTGATTGATGTGGCAGTGAGGTTTGAAAATTATTCAGATTTTGGTTTTGTAAATACCTCAAAATTTGCAACACGCTATAAGCTTACACACAATTTCAACCTCAGGGGTTCTGTAAGTACCGGCTACCGCGCCCCTTCCCTGCAGCAAATAAATTTCAGCAATACGCTTACAACATTTGTAGGTAATCAATTAGAAGAAGAAAAAGTGGCAAGAAATGGTGATGCCATCACAAATGCAGCGGGCATCCCTAAATTAAAACAGGAAACATCTGTTAACGGCAGCATTGGGTTTTCATGGAAACCTGCCAGAGGTTTAACATTTACCACAGATGGTTATATAGTTAAAGTAAAAGACAGGATTGTATTATCAGGTTTGTTTAGCGCAGATGATAATACATTGCCGGTTGAATTTACTTCCCAGCTTAAAAACCTGAATGTAGCGCTGGCGCAATTTTTTGACAATGCGGTCAGCACAACCAATACGGGTGTTGATATTATTGCAGATTATAATAAAAAATGGAGCAACAATAGTTTCAGGGCTTTATTCGCTGCAAATTTCCAGCACATGAAGGTTGATGAAATCCATGTTCCTGAAAAACTAAACGACAGTTACCTGCACCAGAAAACTTTTTTCAGCGACAGGGAAGAAGCTTTCTTATTGGCATCAGCGCCTAAATCAAAACTGGCCTTAAGCCTTGAATATGGCATTGGAAAATTCAGTGTGGGCACACATCTTACCTATTTTGGAAAGGTAAAACTGCTCGGGTTTGGATGGACAGGCCTCGCAAGCGCTGCCGGTACAGGCGGCCCGGGCGACCCAAATATTTCAGGAAGTTTTACAGGAATAGACCCTTATGTAGATATTGATGGTTATAGTGACCAGGTGCATGTAGCCCCTGAAGTTTTTAACTATAACGGAAAAGTAACTACTGATCTGTATTGCTCATACAAGTTCTCCAAAAAAGTGAGCGTGTATATTGGGGCGGATAATTTATTTAATGTACATCCTGATTTGGGGGCTGTTCCAAACGGAAGATACGAAGCATTCGATAATGAATCAGGTGGTGCCTGGGATTCCGTACAAATGGGCT
This sequence comes from Chitinophagales bacterium, assembly GCA_038207175.1. GTDB lineage: Bacteria > Bacteroidota > Bacteroidia > Chitinophagales > Chitinophagaceae > JBBRAD01. Next base: position 29,281 of record JBBRAD010000007.1, on the reverse strand, counting down.
TTAATGGCCTGAGGTTATTTGGAAAATTATCTTTGAATTTTTAAACAGGTTTTAAACGGGTATAAAAAAAGCGCTGCTTTGCAAAGCAGCGCTTTTTATTTTTAAGCATTATTTCTTCTTCCTCGAAAAATAATAAACAGGGATACCTATGCAGGTAATTACTGTGCCCAATACAGAATTAATCAAAGCAGTTGTGCCATTTATATAATTTATAATATCTGTATAAAGGGTTGATGCAAGAAAAAAAACAGTGAATGCAACAAAGAAAGCCGTTACAAAAGGATAGCCCCATACTTTATAAGGGCGCTCCGCATCTTTCATTTTAAAACGGAGAATGATTACGCCCAAAGCGCTCATACCGTAAAAAAACCAGGTAACAAAAATCAGCATATCGGTGAGCATATCAAATGAACCGCTGATGATGAGAACTATTGTCCACGCTGCATTTAGCAGTAATGCATTGCCCGGCGTTTGATACTTTGGCTGTACTTTTCCTGCCCAGGTAAACCATTTGCTTTCTTCACCCATTGCATAGGTAACACGCGCAATGGCAAGTACATTTCCATTGGTGGTGCCAAGTGTGGAAAGCATTACCATCAATGCAATCAGGGAACCGCCAATAGTGCCCCATGCAACAGTGGCTGCGTCTGATGCAACAAAAGAAGAAGCAGACATTTTTTCTACCGGCAGTACATATATATAAGCAAGGTTTACCAAACTGTAAATAGTAATAACAGTAAGCACACCAATAAATAAACTCTTCGGGATATTTTTTTTCGGTTCTTTTATTTCACCGGCCACGAATGTAATATTGTTCCATCCGTCATAAGCCCAGAATGCTCCTGCAAGCGCGGCCATATATGCACCTATCAGTGCAAGCCCGTGCGGCATTGAGGGTGAAGCTGTAACAATATTGTGCACTGAGCCTTTGCCTGAAAATAAAATGCCGCCGATTAAAAGCGCCAGCGCAATTGTTTTCAAAAAAGTTAAGTAACGCTGTAATGCACCACCATATTTTACACTCCAGTAGTTAATGATGGTAAACAATATAACCAAAAAAATAGTGAGCGTCTTTACTCCAAAATTTTCAAGCGGGTGAATGTCCCCTATAAAAGGTATATGAAAAAAAACAGATTGTTCAACAGATGCAGAAAACCGCGGTAAATCAATAAAGTAATTGGCGTACTGCGAAAATACGTAAGCAATAGATGCCACACCTGCTGTATTAAAAACTGCGAATGCGGCCCAGCCATACAAAAATGCGAATGCGTCCCCATACATTTTTTTAAAGAACACATACTGCCCGCCTGTTTCGGGAAACATGGCCGCAACTTCTGCATTGCTTAATGCGCCGAATAATGTAATAATGCCCGCCACTATCCACACACTCATTAATAATAATGGCGAACCCAGTTGCGAAGACATCAATGCAGGCTTCATAAAAATGCCTGAACCAATAATGCCGCCTACAACAATGGAGATAGTTGTAGTAAGTCCGAGGGTACGTTTAAAATCTGTCATGGGCTGTTTTTGCTGAATAAAGGTTTGAATGTACAAGAGTGCGACGCAACCAAAGCTTTATAGTATTGATGAAGCCAGGTTCATAAAAAATTTACTTCATAAACCCTGCGATCAGCGAATGAAAATGATGCGTGCCCTGCTCGCGTTTTACAGAATATCTTCCATGCGAATAAAATCTTGAGCGGATACCTTTCTGCACATTCTGAACCACTTCTTCATCTTCCTGTTCCACTGTATCAAGCCCAGAACCTGCGCCGGTATTGAGTTTACTTTCATCATATACATAATTAAGGAAAGAAACTTTACATTCGCCAACGCTTTGCGGCTGTACAATATTCAGCGATAAACCCCAGGGATAAAAATTAAACATCATATTCGGGAACACCCAGAAATAATATGCGGCAACATCTTTTCCATAATCAATAGAATTTTCCGGTATATCAAAACAAACATCGCCTTTTTTTCCAATGCCTAACTGCAGGTTTGAATATTTAAAAATTTCAGTTGTATAATTTCCAAAATCAAGTACCTGGTTTAAACCCGCGTGTACAAAGGGGATATGAAAACCTTCCAGGTAGTTTTCACAGTATAAAGCCCAGTTGGCTTTTACATTGTAATCCTGCGAAAGATCGGCGCGGAAAATTAATTTATCCATCGGCAGCCAGCCAACACGCTGCATCATCTCACTAAAAAAATCCTCTGCCGGAATAGAATTGTTTAAAGAAGTAAACAGCAACTTGCCCCATTGAAACAAAGGAAGGTTGTGTAAATCATCTGCACCGGCAGGAAAATTTTCCACTTCTTTAAACTCCGGCATAGAAATAAATTTCCCGTCCAGCGAAAATAAACGGCCATGATATTTGCAGCGAAGCTGGTTGAGTTTGCAGGGTTCATACACCACTAAATTTCCACGGTGCGTACACACATTGCTCATACAGTGCAGCCGGTTATCTTTATCTCTTGTAAGCAGCAGCGGTTCATTGATATAATTCTCCAGGAGTATTACAGGATAAGCGCTTCCGGGCTCTTTTACCTTATCCGTATCGCCAATAAACTGCCAGGATGAAGCGAATATTTTTTCTTTTGAAGCTTCATAATAATGCGGGCTGGTATAATAATCCGTATCAATTGTTTTTGCCCTGGCAATATCTGCGTCAATAAAAAAATCAGGCATAGCATTTCGTTTTTTATAAAGATAAAGTATTTGAGGAATTTTATGCCCCAGCCCTTATATTTCATGGCATCATTGGTTGCGTCGCACTCTTTTACTTCAGTAACATTAGTGAACATGGTAAATAAAATATAAAAGCCGGGGAGGGGGAATTTTCTGCAGCTACTTTTTTCCCCAACTGCTGTAACTTTATAAAACTGATTTTTCGTTTTTTGAAATGAACAGAAAATCCCTTCATATCATTTTATGGTTACTGTTTTTGCAGTTGAAAATATTTGCGCAAAATGATTCGCTGAAAGGACAGGAAATTTACAGCAGTAACTTTACCATTGACGGCAGGGAAAGAACCATCCTGTATTACATTCCGTTGAATTATATGCAAAAACAAATTTACCCGCTCGTTATTTTTTTGCACGGGGCAGGCAGCAGCGGGAAAAATATGATAAAAACTTATGGCGATATACTGCATGCAAAAGCAGATGCTGCTGATTGCATTATCATGTATCCTGATGCTTTTGGCGGCAAATGGGATAGTGCCGGCGACTCAGTAAATGATGTTGGCTTTATTACTATCATGATCAGTTATTTTATACAGGTATATCATGCCGATCCAAACCGGGTTTATCTCATGGGTATTTCAGTTGGTGGCGAAATGGCGTTGCGTACAGCCTGTGCCATCCCTTACGAAATAGCTGCTGTGGCAGCTTTTACCGGTGATGCAAAAAATGGAACCGGCGGCTGTACTATTGCGAAATCAGTGGCGGTAATGGATACAAAAAAATATCCACAGCAAATTTTACAAAAACCGGATAGCAATGCAATAAGTGAAGCAATCGGTTTTTTACTGATGCAGAAAAAACAATAATTGTTACGGTGACTTATAATTTGCGTGGCTAATTCTTATCAACCGCAAAACGTGAAAGTATCTGCGGTACTTGTTTCTGCTTTTCTGAATATAAATGTTTTGAAAAAAATAATAAACCCGTTATGATCATGCAATCTACCCGAAGAGGTTTTTTAAAAACAGGAGCAGGGCTCTTTGCTATTGCATTTGCAGGAACCTCATTTGACTATAAAAAAGGCCGGCCGCTTTTATCCTTTTCCACACTGGGTTGCCCTGATTGGTCATTTCCTGCCATTATTAATTTTGCAGCCGAAAATAATTATAACGGAATAGAAATACGCGGGATCCAGCGCCAGCTTGACCTTACAAAATGCGATGAATTCAGCAGTGACGAAAATATAAATGCGTCACTGAAACTTGCAGCGGATAAAAATTTAAAGTTTGTTGACCTTGGCTCTTCAGCGGAGCTCCATCACGCGGATGCTGCAGAACGGCAAAAAAATTTAGATGACGCAAAGCGTTTTATTGATTTGGCGCAAAAGCTGCAATGCCCGTACATACGTGTATTTCCCAATCAATTGCCAAAAGACCAGGACCGCAATGTTACAATAGATCTTATAATAAAAGGTTTACTTGAATTGGGCGAATATGCAAAAGGCAGCAATGTAACTGTATTGATGGAATCGCATGGTGAACTTGTGCAAAGCGCAGACCTGCAAAAAATTATGCAGTCGGCCGAACACCCGCATGTAGGTATGATTTGGGACGTGGTGAATATGTGGTCAGCAACAAAAGAACCGCCAAAACTGGTGTATGAAAAATTAAAGAAATATATCCGTCATACGCATATAAAAGATGCGAAGCTGGTTGACGGTAAAGAACAATACACATTGCTGGGCAAAGGTGAAACACCCATTTTTGAAGCTATAGATATTTTGTATAATGACGGTTACAAAGGCTATTACAGTTTTGAATGGGAAAAACTATGGCACCCCGAAATTGAAGAATCTGAAATAGCGCTTGCCGATTATCCAAAAGCGATTATGGAGCATTTTAAAGAGTAAAAATGCATCCCTTGAAGATTTAAATATCAGAGTTTAATTGCTATAAAAAAACCGCTGTTGGAAAACAGCGGCGCCTGCATAAGAAATATTTTTACTGCTTTTACAGATCTACTGTTTTTAAATCTTTGGGAAATTTTACATCCACTGTTTGCGTTTGATTATTACGCAGAAAAGTAAGCTTCATGATGTCCCCGTCTTTTGCATCTTTCACTGTTTTCATCAGGTCATCTACAGAAGCAACCTGCTTTCCATTTATTTGCGTGATTATATCATCCTCTTTTAAACCCGCTTTGGCAGCGGGTGATTCATCATCCACATCAAGCACTTTTACACCTTTGCCATCATCGGTATCCTGCACCTGTAAACCCAGGCGTGGTTTTTTATCCCATACATTAAATCCATTCATGCCTTCAATACGGGGCTGCATCATTTTATAATTAAATGCGTCTCCATCTTTGTTCCAGTTAAAATTGTAAATATGCGCTTCGGTATTTTTGCTCAGTGTAGCCGAAGTGGTAGCTTCTTTGCCATCGCGTTTGTAAGTAATGTTTACTTTTTCATCAGGGTGGTATTTGCCCACTGCTTTGTAAAGATCATCCGCCGTTGCAATTTTATCATCCCCTATTTTAGTAATTACATCCCCTGGTTTTAAACCCGCTTTTTCAGCGGCGCTTTCTTTTGTAACGTCTGTAATCTTTGCGCCATCATCGCTTTTCTCTGTCATTACGCCAAGAAATGCTTTGTTGCCGTGCATCTCTTTCATAAAGTCATTACCCATCATTTTCATTTCACCCATTTGCCCCATTGGCGGCATGGGGGGCATGGCATCCATCCCCGGCATGGCTGGCATATCCATATCGCCGTCCTCGCCACGGATGATTTCTATATGATCATTTTTAAACTGGTCAATGGGTTTCCCGTTTACAGTTATTTTATCACCGTCCACAATGATGGTGAGTTTTTCATCGCTGCCGCCTTTCTTACGGATGATAATATTTTCATTACCACCCGATAGCTCCGGTTTTGGTGGCGGGGGTGGAGGTGTTTGCTGCGCATGGAGGGGTGATGCAGCCAAACCCAGTGCCAGCAACAGAGCGGTTGATTTAATAAAAGTAGTCATGATTTATTTTTTTAGTTCTACGAAATATTTAGTAGTTCAAATGTAGCAGTTTTTTTTAAATACGAAAACTTTCGGAAATGTTAATTATGAAACGCCGGGCTGCCGCATCCCTGAACATGGGCTTTCATTCTATAATCATATTCTGTTAACTTTGCACTAATTTGCTTTTAGTATTTACACGTTATTTTAAAATAAAATGGAAAGAAAAGAAACCTTACTCCAGGATGTGGTAATAAAATTTGCGGGAGACAGTGGTGACGGCATGCAGCTTACCGGTTCGCAGTTTACAAACAATACGGCCCTGCTCGGTATCGACCTTGCCACCTTCCCCGATTTTCCGGCTGAAATACGCGCCCCCATTGGCACGCTGCCCGGGGTAAGCGGCTACCAGATACGTTTCTCATCCGACCGTGTATTTACCCCCGGCGATATTTGTGATGTACTGGTTGCCATGAATGCCGCTGCTTTAAAAGTAAACCTGCGCAACCTGAAACATGGGGCAAAAATTATAGTAAACACCGAAGGCTTTGATCCAAAGAACCTGCGCCTCGCAAATTATCCTGCCGGTATAAACCCGCTGGAAGACGGCAGTTTAGACGGTTATGAGCTGATAAAAATAGATGTTACCAAAATGACAAGGGAGGCACTAAAAGATTTCCCCGAATTGGGTATGAAGGAAAAAGACCGCGCAAAGAATATGTTTGTGCTGGGTTTTTTATACTGGATGTACAACCGCAACCTTGATAATACGATCAATTTCCTTAAAGAAAAATTTGGTAAAAAAGATACCATTCTGCAAAGCAATATAAAAGTATTGCAGGCGGGCTATAACTACGGCGATACTACAGAAACTTTTACCTCCACTTATAAAGTAGAGAAAGCGAAACTGCCAGCGGGTGAATACCGGAGCATTATGGGTAACCAGGCTTTGTCTTATGGATTGATTGCCGCATCTCAAAAAAGCGGGCTTCCATTATTTCTTGGCTCTTATCCTATCACACCCGCATCCGACATATTGCACGAATTAAGCAAGTATAAAAATTTTGGTGTGCGCACTTTCCAGGCAGAAGATGAAATTGCCGCAATAACTTCCGCCATCGGTGCAGCTTATGGCGGCAGCCTTGGCGTTACTACCACATCAGGTCCCGGTATGGCATTAAAGGCAGAAGCAATGGGGCTGGCTGTAATGCTTGAAATCCCCTTGCTCATTATAAATATCCAGCGCGGCGGGCCATCTACAGGGTTGCCTACTAAAACAGAACAAAGCGATCTGATGCAGGCCTATTATGGGCGGAACGGTGAATGCCCAATGCCCATCATTGCATCAAGCATGCCAGGCGATTGTTTTGATGTGGCTTATGAAGCTGTGCGCATAGCTGTGCAGCACATGACACCCGTAATTTTATTAAGTGATGGTTATATAGCCAATGGCGCAGAACCCTGGCGCTTCCCAAAAAGCTCAGAACTGCCGGCAATAAATGTTCAGTTTAAAAAAGGATTAGATGATGACGAAGAAAAATTCTTGCCCTATAAACGCGATGAAAAACTTGTGCGTCCCTGGGCAATCCCGGGTACTGCGGGATTAGAACACCGCATAGGCGGTTTGGAAAAACAGGATGTAACGGGCAATGTAAATTATGAACCGGAGAACCACCAGTTGATGGTAAATATCAGGCAGGCGAAAGTTGATAAAATTGCTGATTATATCCCTGAACAAAAATTAGACAGCGGCCCGGAAAAAGGAAAAGTACTTGTACTTGGCTGGGGCAGCACTTACGGCGTCATAAAAAGCGCAGTAATGCAACTGCAGAACAACGGCCATGCAGTAAGCCACGCACATATACGTTATGTAAGGCCCTTCCCAAAAAACCTTGGGGATATTATAAAGAATTTTGAAAAAGTGCTGATACCCGAAATAAATAACGGACAGCTTGTAAAAATAATCCGCGACGTGTATTTTGTGGATGCAAAGGGCTACAGTAAAATCATGGGTATACCCATTACAAAAGCAGAACTTGTGGATGAAATAAAAAAGATGCTGTAAGCGAAAAATAGTTTTTATTTTTAAGAGGAAGCAAATGCTTTCTCTTTTTTATTTTTTTGATACCGGTTTTAGTTTTTCATAGTCCCGCCCCGGGGGCGGGATTGCGTCGCAGGCACTTTATCTGCTGAAATCATTCCGGCTTTTCAGCATTATTTTTGTTAACTTTTGTATCTTAATATTATGAACATCGAACAACTACGCGAATACGTATTAAGCAAGCCGGGTGCAGAAGAAACGCTTCCATTCGGCCCCGATACATTGGTTTATAAAATAAAAGACAAAGCATTTTTACTTACCGGCCTTGATGCTTCGCCTTTGCGGTTTAATGTAAAATGCAACCCTGATTATGCCATTGAGTTAAGGGAACAATATGCCTGTATCATTCCCGGCTACCACATGAATAAAAAACACTGGAACACTATTATTATTGATGGTACATTAACCACCAAACAACTCAAACAATTTATAGATGATTCTTATGACCTCGTGAATAATTCAAAAAAGAAATGATTATTTTCAGGTCCAGCAATATGCTGAGCAGAATTGCAACAGCAGAAGAGTGCGACGCGACAGGCGATGCACAAAAAACAAAAGTTTGGCCAAGTATTTTCTTTAAAACATATTACATTCGTTTTCCCGTTTCAATAAACTTTTAAAAATAAAAATATATGCAGGCCTGGAAAGATTATCAGGAAAAAAACAAAGACCGGTTTCTGAATGAACTGCTTGAACTTTTATGCATACCCAGTGTAAGTGCACGCAGCGAACATAAAAATGATATGCAGCGATGCGCGGAAGCAGTGCAGCAACGCCTGATGGAAGCAGGTGCTGATTTTGTAAAAATTTATCCTACAGAAGGGCACCCTGTTGTGTATGGCGAAAAAATATTTGATGTATCAAAGCCAACTGTTTTAGTTTACGGGCATTATGATGTACAGCCCCCTGATCCGCTGGAACTCTGGCATAGCGGGCCTTTTGAGCCGGTGATAAAAGACGGGAAAATTTTTGCACGCGGCGCCTGTGATGATAAGGGCCAGTTTTATATGCATGTAAAAGCGCTGGAAACAATGGTGCACACAAATTCTCTGCCGGTGAATTTAAAATTCATCATTGAAGGCGAGGAAGAAATTGGCTCACCAAATCTTGCCCTGTTTGTAAAAGAGAAAAAAGATTTATTAAAGGCGGATGTGATATTGATAAGCGACACGGCCATGCTGAGCATGGAAACACCAAGCATTGATGTGGGTGTTCGCGGCCTTTCTTATATTGAAGTGGAAGTTACCGGGCCAAACCGCGACCTGCATAGCGGCGTGTATGGCGGCGCAGTTGCAAACCCCATCACCATTCTTGCGCACATGATTACAAGTCTGCACGATGAAAATAACCATATTACCATTCCAAATTTTTATGATGATGTGGTGGAATCAACTTCTGCAGAAAGAGCAGAGATGGCGAAAGCCCCTTACAACGAAGAAGAATATAAAAATGATTTGGGCGAAAAAGAATTGTGGGGCGAAAAAGGCTACACCACAAATGAGCGGACAGGTATCAGGCCTACATTGGAGCTGAATGGCATCTGGGGCGGATATACCGGCGAAGGTGCAAAAACAGTGCTGCCTTCAAAAGCTACGGCAAAAATTTCCTGCCGCCTGGTGCCCAATCAAAAAAGTGCGAAGATGACAGAACTTATCCTTAACCATATTCAAAAAATTGCACCACCTTATGTTACCGTAAAAGCATGGGAGCACCATGGCGGCGACCCGTACATGACACCTGTTGACAGTATTGAATACCGTGCCGCAGCTAAAGCCATTGAAACAAGTTTTAGAAAAGCGCCCATTCCCGTTCGCGGCGGCGGCAGCATCCCCATCACCGCGCTGTTTGAAAGTGAACTGGGCTGCAAAGTTGTGTTCCTTGGTTTTGGTTTAGACAGCGACAACCTGCACAGCCCCAACGAAAAATATGGGCTCTACAATTTTTATAAAGGCATTGAAACCATTCCATATTTTCACCAGTATTATGCGGAGATGAAGAAATAATTTTTTGGCGCCGGGCTGCAGAATATGCATGAAGCTTCGTTGCGTCGCACACTTGTACATTCTGGTATTTATTCAGCAATTAAAATCTCATCGGCGTTTATGCTGTTGAGATTTTTTTATTTTTGAGTAATGACAGACCAAAAAGAAAAACTCCGTATTGATAAATATCTCTGGGCCATACGTTTATTTAAAACGCGCAGCCAGGCTGCAAATGCCTGCGATAAAGGAAAAGTAAAAATGCTGGGCAACAGTGTAAAAGCATCCAAAACAGTAAATATTGATGAAGAATACGAAGTAAAAACAGAAGCCAAAAAATGGGTGATAAAAGTTACTGCGCTTTTATATACCCGCGTGCAATTTACTGAAGCAATAAATTATTATCTTGACATTACACCGGCTGAAGAGCCTGACAGGGTTACATTTCAGGCCGATTCATTTCATACCGGCAAACGGCTGAGCAAAGTGGGCAGGCCCACCAAAAAACACCGCAGGGATATTGAAGGCTTTATGGACGCAGAAGATTAAATTGGTTCTTCACACGGCATTTAAAAAAATTATCTTATCCCCCAATTAATTTTCCTGCGTTTGCCTTTCTGCATAGATTATATTTGTCCCAATGGCAAAATCATCCGCAGATACACCTTTAATGCAGCAGCACCGGGCTATCAAACAAAAATACCCTGATGCAATTTTGCTTTTCCGTGTAGGTGATTTTTACGAAACTTTTTGCGAAGATGCCATTACCGCTTCAAAAGTGCTGGGCATTACTTTAACCAAAAGAAATAACGGCGGAGCAGCTTCCAGCGAACTGGCGGGCTTTCCGTATCATGCACTGGATACCTATCTGCACAAGCTGGTAAAGGCTGGTTACCGCGTTGCTATCTGCGACCAGCTTGAAGATCCTAAACTCGCAAAAGGAATTGTAAAGCGGGGTGTTACCGAAATGGTTACGCCGGGTGTTGCAACAAATGATAAATTGCTTGAGCACAGCAGCAATAATTTCCTAGCCGCGGTTCATTTTCATGAAAATATTTTAGGCATTGCTTTTCTTGATATTTCCACAGGTGAATTTTTTGTTGCCGAAGGGAATGAAGAATACGCCGATAAACTACTGCAGAGTTTAAAACCTGCGGAAGTAGTCTTTCAGCGCAGCTTTCAGAAACATTTTAAAGAAACATTCGGCGTAAAATTTTATACCTACACATTAGAAAGCTGGATTTTTGATGAAGCATTTTCTACAGAAAATTTATTAAAGCATTTTCAAACACATTCACTGAAAGGTTTTGGTATTGAAAACATGCACTGCGGCATTGTGGCAGCGGGTGCAGTGCTGCATTATTTAAAAGAAACCGAGCACCCAAACCTGCAGCATATAACATCCATACAAAGAATAGAACGCGATGATTTTTTATGGATGGACCGGTTTACTATCCGCAACCTGGAAATACTTGGCAGCGGCAATGAAGCCGGCAATTATTTATTAAAAGTATTAGACAATACGGTAAGCCCGATGGGTGCACGGCTGCTGAAACGCTGGACGGTACTGCCTTTGCGGGATATAAAAAAAATAAATGAACGGCTGGATGCGGTAAAGTTTTTTATACGTGAAGTTGACCTGCGCAGGCAGTTGCATCATTTAATAAAGCAATGCGGTGATGTGGAGCGGTTAGTGAGTAAAATACCGGTAAAAAAAATAAACCCGCGTGAAGTGATGCACCTGGCAAAGGGTCTGCAGCATACAGAGCAGGTAAAACAATTATGCCTTGCTTCTTCAAATGAATATTTAAAAAGATTAGGCGATGCACTTAACCCCTGCTATTATATTGTTGAAAAAATATTAAAAGAAATTTCCGAAAACCCGCCTGTATCAGCAGCGAAAGGTGATGTAATAAAAGGTGGCGTGCATGAAGATTTGGATGGCTTAAGAAAAATTGCAAGCGGCGGAAAAGGTTACCTTATCAGCATACAGCAAAAAGAAGCGGAGCGTACCGGGATTTCATCTTTGAAAATAAGTTTCAACAATGTATTTGGTTATTATCTTGAAGTAACCAACTCACATAAAAATAAAGTGCCCGCAGAATGGATACGCAGGCAAACACTTACAAATGCTGAAAGATATATTACGCCGGAATTAAAAGAATATGAAGAAAAAATAACCGGCGCGGAAGAAAAAATTTTAAGAATTGAAGCAGAACTATATGATAAGCTGCTGCTTGAACTGCAGGATTATATTGCGCCTATACAGGTAAATGGGAATATACTTGCAACGCTGGATTGTTTGTTATGCTTCGCCAACAATGCTTTGCAGTATAATTATAAAATGCCTGAAATGCACGACGGGCTTGAATTAGAGATAAAGGCGGGCCGCCATCCTGTAATTGAAAGGAACCTTGCCGCAGGTGAACAGTATGTGGCGAATGATATTTACCTCAACCCGGCCGACCAGCAGATAATTATTTTAACCGGGCCAAACATGAGTGGTAAAAGTGCATTGCTGCGGCAGGCGGCACTGATAACTTTAATGGCGCATATGGGCAGTTTTGTTCCTGCGGAAACTGCAAGGATCCCGCTTACGGATAAAATATTTACACGTGTGGGCGCAAGCGATAATTTAAGCGGGGGTGAAAGCACATTCATGGTGGAAATGAATGAAACAGCAAGCATCATCAACAATATTTCTGAACGGAGTTTGATATTGCTGGATGAAATTGGCCGCGGCACTTCCACCTATGACGGCATTTCCATTGCGTGGAGCATCGTGGAATATTTGCACGCTTCACCCGCAGCGCCAAAAACTTTATTTGCCACGCATTATCACGAACTGAATGAACTGGAAGAAAAATTACCGCGTGTAAAAAACTTTCATATCACCAATAAAGAGATTGGCAATAAAATTATTTTTCTGCGCAAACTTGCGCCCGGCGGCAGCACGCACAGCTTTGGCATACATGTGGCTAAAATGGCGGGTATGCCGCCATCACTGATTGACAGGGCCAATGATATTTTAAAACAACTGGAAGATAAGCATGTAGATGAAGATGTACCCGAAAGCCAGCAAAGAGTGGGAAACCCGAAAGTGGAAAACACACGCAGCAGTATTAAAAAATTATCTTCCCCGCAAATGCAGTTATCCATTTTTGATGCACACAGCGAAACCTTTGACAATATCCGCAAAATGCTGGAGATGATTGATATCAACCGCTTAACACCTGTGGAAGCATTGATGAAACTGAATGAGATAAAGGGTTTGCTGAAATAATTTTTTTTGGGACAAGCTTTTATTTTTCATGGCATCAACTGTTGCGTCGCACTCTTGTACTTTTCGTTATCATTGAGCAATGATAACGGTTGCTATTGGTGAAGCAAGCGCACCAAAAAACATTATCACAACACCAACAGTCGCATAAATAAACCAACCAATATTTGATAAGATTTTAAAAATATTTTTTATGAAAAAAACTTTTTACATCTTAATTTTCCTGTGCTTTTTTTCAAAGCAAAATTTTGGTCAATGTAAATTCGACTCTACAGATATTGAAAACATCAACCGGCTCACTCGAATTACTGTAAACCTTTTTATTAAAAATGTGAACAATCCAAACTCGAAATCACATAAAAAGGTGCAAGAGATTTTTGGTGATATAAAAAGTAATGGCAGAACTCAAAATCGTTCTGATTATACTGAAATTGTAAATAAAAAATTAATTAAAACTTCCTTTATAAATTTCTATTATTTTAATTCAATTGGTTCGGTTACTGATTCGGGTTATGATGGAGAATATAGAACTCAGGGTTTGAAACTGTTCATCTCCATTCCTTACTTCGATGGTATTGCAATGGGCTATGGAATTAATACAATTACATTCCTTGTTAATCTTGAACAAATTGATAAATGGAAGGAAGAAGGAGATAATGAAACGCCAATTGAAAAATATCCTGGCTACAAAGTAAATTATAAACTAAGTGAAATAAAGTTTATTGATACAAATGCCGTTGACTAAAAATTAAAGCGCAAAACTTTTCTTCAGTGCCTTACTCACCAATTTCACTCTTTTAATTTATCTGCCACAGCAGCAGCCACTCTTTCCCCGTCCATTGCAGCGCTTACAATTCCGCCTGCATATCCCGCGCCTTCGCCGCAGGGATATAAATTTTTTATTTGCGGGTGGTGAAGCATTTCGCTGTGCCTGGGTATGCGAACAGGAGAGGATGTGCGGCTTTCCGTAGCCACCACAATAGCTTCATTGGTATAATACCCGTGCATTTTTTTGCCAAATAATTTAAATGCCTGCTGTAAATTTTTGAAAATAAAATCAGGGAGCGCTTCTTTTAAGTTAGTGGAATGTACCCCGGGCAGATAACTGCATGGCGGAAGCGAAGAAGAAATTTTATTTGTACAAAAGTCAACCATGCGCTGCGCCGGGGCTACAAATTTTCCGCCGCCCGCTTCAAAACTTTTTTGCTCTGCCAGTTGCTGAAAATGCATCATCGTCAGCGGATCGGTCTTAATTTTTAATTGCTCATTTTTAATCACATCAATTAACTCCACCTGAACTGCCATCCCGCTGTTTGCATAAGGGTTATTTCTTTTACTGGGGCTCCACCCGTTTACTACAAGTTCGCCGGGGTTTGTTGCAGCGGGAGCGATAATGCCACCGGGGCACATGCAAAAACTAAAAACACCCCTGCCATTTACCTGCTCCACCAGACTGTAAGATGATGGCGGCAGATTTTCATCCCTTATTGTACAATGGTATTGCATTGAGTCAATTAAAGCCTGCGGGTGTTCAATACGCACACCCAGCGCAAAAGGCTTTGCTTCAATAAGGATATTTTTTTTATAAAGCAATTCAAAAATATCCCTTGCAGAATGGCCTGTGGCAAGTATTACAGCGTTTGCGGAGATAATTTCATCATCAGATGTTCGTACTGCTTTTAAAATATCAGCATCAATAGTAAAACCAGTAACTTTTTTTTCAAATCTTACTTCACCGCCGCAATCAATAATTTGTTTGCGAATGGCGGTGATAATGCCGGGTAATTTATTTGTACCGATATGCGGGTGAGATTGATACAAAATCTTTTCTTCGGCGCCAAACTGAACAAAAAAATTCAGTATGCGGGCCACATCGCCGCGCTTGGTGCTGCGCGTGTATAATTTTCCGTCACTGTAAGTGCCTGCGCCACCTTCGCCAAAACAATAATTGCTTTCAGGGTTAATAATGCCTTCTTTGTTAAGCGCGGCCAAATCCCTTCTCCTTGCTCGAACATCTTTCCCTCTTTCCAGGATAATGGGTTTTATCCCCCGCTCAATTAATTTCAAAGCGGCAAATAAACCCGCAGGTCCGCCACCAATAACAATTATACTGTGTTTTGATTTTGATACATCCCTGAAAAATATTTTTCCGGCTGCTCTTTTATGAAAAGGTTCTTCAATAAACGCTTTGAGTGTAAGGTTTATCCAAACCTGCTTGCTGCGGGCATCAATAGATTGTTTAAGGATATAGAACCCGGTAATGCCGGATTCATTTTTTGGAAGCGATTGCACAAGGCGTTCACGGATTATTTTTTCATCCGCAGCTTCATGCGGCAATAAGCGAAGGGAAATATTTTGCTGCATATTAAGTGATGCCGGGTGTTTAACCCGGAAATCAGTTTATTTAAGTCTATATCCACCCGATAAAATCTGTCAATACATGAATAGTGAATATTGCGGGCTGAATATTTTTCAAAACGGCAAATCATCAGAAATCTCCTGAGCGGGTATATCTGCAGTTTCTACGGAAGACTTATCTGCGCTGGTTTGCGCGAGTTTTACATGCTCCATTCTCCATGCATCTAAATTGGTAATGTAATTTTCTTTTCCATCTTTTGTCCACTTGCTTCCCTTAAGATTGAACAGCACTTTTACCTCATCGCCTTCATTAAACCTGTCGGGCATGGATACCCTGTCCTGCACGCATTGAAATTTTATATAGTTTGTAATAACCCTTCCGTTAATGTCCTCTGATTTTTCAATCACAAATTCCCTGGTTTTAAAATTTTCTGTGCGCTGAACAGTATCAAACTTTGCCACAAATTTTCCCGTTACTTCAAATGACATGTACAATTTTTTTAAGTTACAAAAATAACTGAATTGAAATAGATATGGCAATATAAAAAAAAGCAGAAAAAAAATAATTTTTTTCTGCACTAAAACGCAAATAGTTTTTTTTAATAAGCAGTTTTTTCTTATTGAACCGGTTTTGAAAATCCCTAGATGCTGTAATTCAATGCGTTCATTCATTCTTTTGTTTTTTCATTTTAATTTACATTTAAGGGTGTGCAAAAGAAAAAAACACGAAACAACATTTTACGGCTACGCCGGAAAAAAAAGCTGATTAAAAAATTTTGTTTTCAACATAATAAATTTGATATTCGTCCTCTGTCCCCAAAAAAAAATTCAGCGGCTAACCCCGGTGATTTTTTTGGAGTTTTTTCCGAGCATTAATATTCTTAACCCCATATAAAGTTTTTTTGATTGCCATGATTAAAACTGCCGATTCAATTTGGACCAACTGCTTAAAGATTATTAAGGACATAGTAGAATGGCAACATTATAAAACATGGTTTGAACCAATAAGGCCGGTGGGAGTAAAAGCAAATGTGCTGATGATACAGGTGCCCAGCCAGTTCTTCTTTGAATATCTTGAAGAGCATTATGTAAATTTACTGGCAAAGACTTTGAAAAGGGAATTGGGAAAAGAAGCGCGGCTTGAATACCGCATTATGGTTGACAGCGGCAACAATGGCCGCAACGGTATGATGGATGTGCCTGCAGGCAACACAAAAATTTACAATAACAATGAAATGGATTTCCCGTTGGTAATAAATAATCCTGTTAAGAACCCATTTGTAATTCCGGGTCTTAAAAAAATGCAGATTGACCCGCAGTTGAACCATGCCTATACATTCGATGCTTTTATTGAAGGCGATTGCAACCGTGTAGCCCGGCGTGCAGGGAAAACAGTGGCCGACAAACCCGGCGCTAATTCCTTTAATCCCCTGGTAATCTATGGTGGCGTGGGTTTGGGCAAAACACATCTTGCGCAGGCGATTGGAAATGATGTAAAACGTTCGCACCCTAATAAAGTAGTGCTGTATGTAAGCAGTGAAAAATTTATCAACCAGTTCCAGGACCACAGCCGCAATAATGCCATCAACGATTTTATACATTTCTACCAGTTGATTGATGTATTGATTATTGACGATGTACAGTTTTTTGCAAGAGCTGAAAGAAGCCAGGACGCCTTCTTTGCCATCTTCAATCATTTGCACCAGAGCGGGAAACAATTAGTGCTCACCTGCGATAAACCTCCAAAAGACCTTGACGGGATGCAGGAAAGGCTGCTGAGCCGTTTTCGCTGGGGGTTGAGCGCCGATTTGCAAATACCCGATTACGAAACACGTATTGAGATACTGGAAAGAAAAATGAAGAATGATGGTTTGGATATGCCGAAGGAAGTGGTAAAGTATGTGGCATATAACATCAGTACAAACGTGCGTGAACTGGAAGGTGCATTAATTTCCCTGCTGGCACAATCTTCGCTCAACAAAAGGGAAATTGACCTGGAGCTTGCAAAAAAAGTATTAAGGAATTTTGTGAAAACCAGCAGCAAAGAAATTACTATTGATGCCATACAAAAAATGGTGTGCGAATATTTTGATGTTTCGTATGATAAACTGCTGCAGAAAACACGCAAACGCGAAATAGTGCAGGCAAGGCAAATAACCATGTATCTTGCAAAAGCGTTTACAAAAAATTCACTCAAAACAATTGGTGAACATTTTGGGGGCCGCGACCATACTACCGTAATACACAGTTGCCAGACTGTAAAGGATCTGATGGATACAGACAGCCTGTTCCGCGAAAACGTAATGGAGCTTACACAAAAAGTGCAGCTTGCATCCATGTAGGCATAACTAACATGTAAACTGAATACTGATTTCCTGAAGGGTAAATCAGTATTCAGTTTTTTATTTTAGGATTTTAAAACTGCACTCCCTATTTTTGCAACCCTTATTTAACGTAAGGCTCAGCCAGGTGAGGTGGATGAGTGGCTGAAATCAGTAGTTTGCTAAACTGCCGTACGGGTTAAACTGTACCGAGGGTTCGAATCCCTCCCTCACCGCGAAAATGTATTTGGAGATTGGGGTTAAACTGTTCCGCCTAAGCGGATTGAAATCCCTTATTGCATCTTTATTCGGGAAGTAGCGCAGGCCGGTAGCGCACCTGGTTTGGGACCAGGGGGTCGCAGGTTCGAATCCTGTCTTCCCGACCACTATCAAAAAGCTTTGAAGAAATTCAGGGCTTTTTTATTTTCCAGTAATACTGCTGGATGGATAAAGCAATAATTACTGAAACTACTGCCACAATTATCCCGGCAGCTACATCCAGTGGAAAATGCTGTGCAAGATAAATCCTTGAATAACCTACCAGCATGGCATAAACCAATCCAATAATCAAACACCGGTTTTTTGTAAGCAACAAACAGAATATTAAATAAAACGTAAATGCTGTGGCTGTATGCCCGGATGGGAAACTTGAAATAAGCCATGGCTCTACAAACCACACATGATGTATTATTGAATGATCCGTAATAGCCGACCATGGCCGCGGCTCATCAGGTACAATAAGATATTTGCAAACCTGGGTAAAAATGGTAACCATTGCAAATGCGCTTACCAGCAATACCCATGTATCTTTTCTTTTTATAACAAAAAATATGATAAGCAAAACTGCAACCCACATTAAAGAATCACCTGCATTGGTAAATATCCCGAAAAAATAATCTGCTCCTTTACCAAGATCGGCATTCAGCAATAAAAAAAATTCTTTTTTACCGGCGTAAAAAGAAATGATAAGCAGCGCCACTGCTATCAAAATTGATATGGCTACTCCTGCTCTAAAGTTTTTTATATTAAGTTGCTGCATTTTTTTTAAGTATAACGGTAGTCGGTAATTCAAACAGGTCGTGGTGCCTGGCAATTTCTGTTAATTGCAGGCTTTTCAGCGAATCAATAAAATCCACTCTTGTAATAACAATGGCGCCCGGTTTTGCACCAAGCCAATGCCGCAGCGTATCGGCAGAATTGATTACCGGGATATTCTTATCAACATAAAACCTGAAACCCGCATTGAAAATATTATAGCAAAATTTCTCAGGATATTTTTGAATAATATCCATTGTCTTTGCCACAGGGTTTTGGTTGTAAAGTGCGGGATATATATAACCAAGACCTGTTACATTAAATAAAAGATATGCAAAAAATATTACAGAGATTTTTTTCTGCCATGGAGCATTCTTTTTGATAAAAAGAGAAAGCGCCAATATCAAAGGCACAACAAGTAAAATAAACGGAAGCCAGTTTAATTCTTTTGCTTCCGTTTCATTTGTAATGGCAAAATATCCGGCAACAGGAACTGCGGTGGTAAAAATCAATAAAATATAATAAGGATATTTTTTTGAAGTTATTTCATTGTTCAGCAACGCCGCGATAAAACTGCCCAGTACAATTACTGCAAAAGGGTAACAGGGCATTGGGTAATTAGGCAGCCGCGTACTGGCAATACTAAAAAATACAACAAAGGCAAGGATGACTATTCCGCTGAACTTTACAATATCTGTTTTAAAAATTGTTTTGTGCGTTTTAAAAACTTTTCCTGCAAATACCATGAACGGTAATAACCCTATTACTACAAATAAAAGTGTAACAAGAAAAAAACCACCATGCCTTTCCTGCGGATCAGAAAACAGGTTAAGATTATTATCAATAAAAAAACCTCTTGTCCATTCACCATTTGTGGCTTTGTCCACTGCTATATACCAGGGCAAAACAATAGTGCACAATAAAATAATGGCAGCAATTAATTTCCATGTAAAAACTGTTTTCCATTTCTGCTTCCATATTATCCATATTAATAAACATATTCCAGGCAAAGCCAATGCCACGGGCCCTTTTGCAAGCGTGGCTAATCCAAATGCTGATGCTGCAATAAACAGTTCTGCCGTTTTATTTTCCTGCAGCCATGTAAATGCGCTGAATAAGCCAAGCGTTATAAAAAAAATAAGATACGGGTCAGGAACAGATAAACGGAATTCAAAAAGAAAATGCGTGCTTGCCACCAATACTATTGCTGTACAAAACGCAGTAAAGGCATTCGTAATTTTTTTTGTATAAGCATAGGTTATCAGCACGGTTAGCAAACCCATCACTGCAGAAAAAAAACGCGCTGCAAAGGTATTCACGCCAAACATTTTGTAAGCTGCAATCATAAAAAAATAATGCAGCGGCGGTTTATCTGTGGGCAGTACGCCATTAAATGCAGGAACAATCCAGTCCCCCCGTTCCATCATTTCCCTCGCGCATTGCGTATTTTTAGCTTCATCTAAAATGTAGATGGGGGTTGCGCCTAACCGGAAAAACAAAAGAAAGCCAAGCAATGCAAACAGTAACCAGAAATAATAAGGCTTATATGATTGATGGTTCAGCAAAGAAATATTTTGCACAAAACTAAGGGAAACCTTTTTGAGCGCTTGTATTCATGCAACTGTTTATTGTTTAGTAAAAAACCCCTTCGCCTTCAATTTTCCTGTACGGGGTTTTGAAAAAATCATCCACCGTTTTATTAAACTGGTCCTTATAATAAACAGGGGTGGAGTGGCCTGAATTGGGCAATATCCATAAATAAGATTTTGAAATATTCTGCGCAATCAGCATTGTATGTTTTGGAAGTATAATATCATGGTCGCCGCCTATTACCAGCGTGGGGCAACTGATTGACCAAAGCTGGTGCAGGCTTATATGCGGCTCATAAGAAAGCAGGTGCGCAAGTTTTAAATCGGTTTTATTTTTTTGAGTTTGCGGCATTTTTTTTAATGTGTCATTATAATTCATTGCCCAGTGATAAGCATAGGAGTTTATAGCGGTCGTATCCGGCCAAAGGTTTGCGCCTGTAACTGCAAGTTTTTTTACTTTATCCGGGTGGCGGATGGCGAGCAGCAAACCATTGATGCCGCCATCGCTCCAGCCAATTACATAGCATGAATCTAGGTGCAGTGAATCAAGTAATGCATTCAAATCATCCGTCATCATTTCATAACTTAAAGAATCACCGTTGTCAGTTGATTTTCCCTGCGCACGGCTGTCGGCAAGTATCACTTTATATTTTTGCGAGAAGTAAGGTATTTGATACAAAAAATTATTAATGGAACCGCCATTGCCATGAATGATAAGCAACGGGCTGCCCTTTCCATAAGTTTCATAATACATTTTAAAACCACGGGTATTAAGATAATGCCCTGCTGCAGGATTGCGTCCATAAATAGTTTTATCAAATGGCGATTCACCCTGTTGCGCAAACGGATGAATAGTACAGCATAAAATAAACATCAAAAAAATGCATGTCCTGGTTCGCATAAATACTTTTTTTGGTAAGTATATAAATGTAAGAAAGATTTTTTGTACCCGGCTGTAGAAATATAATTCAGCTTTTCCTGCGTTGCACCCTTGTACATTCAGGAACCTACATGAACAAATCCCGGAATTTTGCCGGGTGAACAGAAAAATAAACTTCACTATCCTTTACTTTTTTAGCAACCGGTTCTTTTATTTGAGATTTTATTTTCTATCTTTCTTGTACAAAAAAAATGGTGCCATGAAAAAAAATTATTTCCCCACTTTTATATTATGTTTCATTTCTTCCATTGCTTTTGCGCAGAACAAAATGAATACGGCTAACGATGGCGACTGGTCGGGCCAGAACATTGTGCTCACCAATACTGCGGAAGCAGATTTTACTATACGCACCGGTGATATTGATAATTTAGGTTTTGGATGGGCCGAAGGATTTATTCCTTTTTCAGGAAAATCAACTGACCCGCACCCTTATCCCTGGGAAACAAAGCCTGAAGATGCGATTGGTACCGACCGGATCATGGTTCCTTCCAGCTTCAAACCGGGCAGTGATAAATGCGGCTCCGACGGATATACAGGTGGTACAGAAAGACCGGGTAATATGCCCGTGCCCATTATTATTCCACTGCAGGCAATTAAAAAAGCAACTGTTAATTCTGCAGCATTGCAATTGTTTGTAGATGATTTTCAATCACCTGTTCTCTGTTCAAAATTCCAGGTAAAAATTAATGGAACAAGGTTCCTGGAAATGGAAAAAATATTAAACACCCTGCAGCAAACGGGGCCGGTAGGAAAAATAATCAATGTAAAATTACCTGAGGAATTTCTTGACCTGCTTAAAGGAGATGTGCTGAGCATACTCATTGATGACCCCACAACCGGTGCGGGTGATGGCTTTGCCATTGATTTTATTAAGCTGCTTATAAATCCTAAACCATATCCTTACAAAGGAAAAATAATTGGAAGGATAATTGACAAACAAACAGGGCAGGCAATAAAAAATGCAACAGCCGAAGTGAAAGATTTTGGAACGGCAACTACAGATAATGAAGGCAGCTTTACGCTTGAAAATATTCCTGCCGGGCTAAGTATAGTAAGCGGATCGGCTGCTGGCTATGCATCTGCACAGGCGCAGGTGGATGTAGTGGCAGATGAAACAAGTGAAGAAATTACCATAGCACTTTCCCGCTCGGGCAAAGTAATTTTCAATAATAAATCCATGCAGGAAGGTGATAAGGTTGTAATGAATAATGTACAGTTTGAACTGGGCAGCGCCAACCTTACCGCAGCGGGAAAACAGGAATTGGATAAGCTGGCTGCATTTATGAAACAAAATGCAACAGTTGATATATTACTTTCAGGTTTTACATCCACCGATGGCACCGATGCATTTAATAAAACACTTTCCATGAACCGCGTAAAAAGCTGCAAAGCATATTTAATTTCAAACGGGATTGATGAAGGGAGGATTGATGTAATGGGCTATGGCTCTGCAAACCCAATAGCGCCAAATGATACAGAAGTAAACAGGACGAAGAACAGGAGAGTGGAAATGAAGATAACGAAGGTGTAAAAAGTCCCGCCTTTAAAATTATTTGAGATACCAACCCTACGGCAAATGATAGGTGCCCTATAAAATATTTAACTGGAATGCAATTTAAATTCAAAATAGGATGGTGCTCATATTGTGATCAAGGATGGGCTGAGGTAGTTAAAGATGTTTCCAATGGCGATTTGCGTGTTATGTGTTCAGAATGCTATACTGTTTGGAATTCTCCGCAAGATTTTATGGATAATATTCCAAAACCCGGATATCAATTTACAGCAAAATTCAGAGATGCTACCCTTGAAGAAATCATTTCCAAAAAATGGGATAGATTTATTGATAGGATATAATAAGGTTCGCTTTATTAATTTTTTTCGACACAATATTTTTTATACTTTGCTTTGTCAGTGGTAAGGACATTATGTTTTTCATAGCGACTTAGTCAGGCCAATATCTCTCAGTTCCATAAAACTTTTTATAACCATGTACTTAAAAATAGTTGCTTAACATTCTGTAGTACAAGAGGCCGACACAACCCAAACCCCATCTGCATTCCAAAGCAAGGGGAAAAATCGTAAATCTAAAATCGAAATTTATAAATGGCTTCACCCCGCCCATCCTTCCCTGTCCAAACTCCTGTACTGTATAGCTTCTGCAAGGTGTTCCACTTTTATATCATCACTTGCAGCAAGGTCTGCAATGGTGCGGCTTACTTTTAAAATGCGGTCATAAGCCCTTGCACTTAAATTTAATTTTTCCATTGCCCGTTTCAGCAACGATTCGCCTGCCTGAGTTATCACACAAATTTCCCGCAGTTGTTTGCTGCTCATTTGTGCATTTGCATACAGGCCCGCAGAATTTTTATAGCGTTCTGTTTGTATTTCTCTTGCTTTAATTACGCGTTCACGAATAGAAGCAGAATCTTCTCCTTTGCTGTTTGTATTACTCAGTTCGCTAAAAGGAACAGGCGTAACTTCTACATGCAAATCAATCCTGTCAAGTAATGGCCCGGAAATTTTATTCAAATATTTTTGCACGGCTCCCGGTGGGCAGGTACATTCTTTTTCGGGATGATTGTAATATCCGCAGGGGCATGGGTTCATAGAAGCGATCAGCATAAAATTTGCAGGAAAATCAAGCGCCATTTTCGCCCTTGAAATTGTTACACGCCTTTCTTCCATTGGTTGACGCATTACTTCCAGCACTGTTCTTTTAAATTCAGGAAGCTCGTCTAAAAACAAAACGCCGTTATGTGCCAGTGAAATTTCACCAGGCTGCGGAATGCCGCCACCGCCAACAAGCGCCACATCACTTATGGTATGATGCGGTGAGCGAAAAGGGCGTTTACTTACAAGGCAACTGTTCTCCGGCAACTTGCCTGCAACGCTATGGATCTTTGTTGTTTCCAATGCTTCTAATAAACTCAACGGAGGCAGAATAGTCGGCAAACGCATTGCCAGCATGGTTTTCCCTGAACCCGGCGGGCCAATTAATATTGCATTGTGCCCACCCGCCGCCGCAATTTCCAAAGCACGTTTTATATTTTCCTGCCCCTTTACATCATTAAAGTCAACTTCAAATTCATACTGCGAACCAAAAAATTCTTCACGTGTATTTACTACCACTGGCTGCAAAGAATTTTCATTTGCAAAAAATTCAATCACTTCTTTTAAATGCGTAACGCCATACACTGCAAGGTTATTCACCATACCCGCTTCACGTTCATTTTGTTTGGGGACAATCAATCCTTTAAAGCCTTCTTTGCGAGCCTGTATCGCAATAGGCAATGCGCCCTTAATAGGCTGTATGCTTCCATCCAAACTAAGCTCACCCATGATTACATAATCAGCAAGCCGTTCGGGTTCCTCAATTTGTTCACTTGCACCAAGCACGCCAATGGCAATCGGAAGGTCAAATGCGCTGCCGGTTTTTTTTATATCTGCAGGCGCCAGGTTCACCACTAACTTCGTCCTGGGCATATACAGGTCATTTGTTTTTATGGCACTTTCAAGCCGTTGCAAACTTTCTTTCACGGCGCTGTCCGGCAGGCCTACAATAAAATAATGCTGTCCCGCACTCACATTTACTTCAATGGTAATGGTAATGGCTTCTACTCCGTAAACCGCACTGCCAAAGGTTTTTACAAGCATGATGTTTTTATTTTGGTTGCCGGCATTTGGTTTTCATTGCAACATTCTTGCGTCGCACTCTTGTACGTTCTGAGCAATGAACAATAACAAGGAAAATTAATAAATGAAAATTGCAATAAGAAAATTTTATTTAGAGAAGAGCTTATTCGGGAATTTAAGATGGCTAATACCTCAATCCAAATACTTTATTTTTTTTTCATAAAATACTTTTAAATATGCCCGGTATATTAACATAATTCCAGACCCCAATGGTGTGTAATAAACATTTTTGGGAAAAGAAATAATTAGAATTAGGGAATCAAGAAATAAACCGACCACTATTGCATATTGAAGTGTCATTTGAACTTTAAATCCTAAGTCTTGTGAATAATAATCACCTATTTTTAAAATATACTTAAAAGAAATCTCTGTACTGGTGTCATTATCAATGTAATAATTTTTTTCTTCCATTAAATGAAAATATTCAAATAAGAGCTTTTTAACAACAGGTTTATTTAACTCATTTAGCTTATCATAAAAAAGTAAATTTTTTTGCAAGGAATTTATATCAAAATTTTTTTGCTGTTCTTTATCCAGGTTGGTTTTTAACTCGTCTAATTTATTTTGTAATTCCCTCATGGTTGCGTGCAATAAACAGCAAATGAAAATAATAAATGAAAACTAAAATAAGAGATTTTTCATGCACAGCAACTAATCTTTGAGCAGCAAAAACAATGTGGAAATTCAAAGTTTTTTGTTTAGGCACTTTATAAAGCTGAAAGCTCGCAGCACACTTCTCAATTCAACTGCGGGTCAATCGGGTAATTAATTATCTGTTCATATTCACCACCAATCTGCCTGATGGCATCCGGCCAAACCATATCCGTGTTTTTATGAAATACCAGCCGTCTGTTGCCAAAACTGGTAAGCCAGGTTTTTTCTTTCAGCTCATCATTCAGCTGACCTTCACCCCACCCGCTGTAGCCAACAAAAAAGCGTACCTGGTTTTGTGAAATTTTTTTATGCTGTATAAGCATAGCGGCTTCTTCAAATTCACCGCCCCAAAAAATCCCGTCTGTAATTTCCACGCCGCCGGTAATAAGCTCCGGGCATTGGTGAAGAAAATGCACTGTATCTGTTTGTACCGGGCCGCCATAGTAAACGGGAAACCGGCACCTTTCCAGTGCGGTTACCAAATCACCAATCACTTTATTAATCTTCCGGTTAAGCACAAACCCAAAACTTCCTTCGGGCTGGTGCTCGCATAAAAAAATTACCGACCGCAAAAAATTCGGGTCTTTCAGAAAAGGATCTGCTATTAGTACTACCCCGTTAGCAATATCAATCATAAATTGAATTTACATTTTATATCAATATTAAAATAATTTATGCGGATATTTATAGCCGTTAAATTGGTGATAAACATTTACCGCTTTACCGGCATACAGCAACCGTAAACTATTTTTGCCGCAATGAAAAGAACCTTCCTTTTTATTATCATTTTAATTACCCTTTCCATCGTGGGTATTATTATTATCCAGGTACAGTGGTTTTCCAATCTGCTGCTGGTGCAGGAAGACAAGTTCAGTTACAAACTCGATAAAGCTGCTTTTGAAGTAACGCAGGATATAAGCAAAGAAACCTCCTCGGGCCCGATGCTCCGCTTACAGCGCCGCCCCGATATAAACCTCCTGCCTAATAATCTTAATTACGATGCTTCAAGAGCGCCCTCAACCGCTGACAGGTTTAGCGAAAAGGAAATCTACGCCAAACTGCGTACAGCACTGGATGATGCCGGTTTGAAAAACCTGCAATTTGAATTTGGCATCATTACAAATGAAGCGGATTACAATACGGTTGAAATGCAGTCCAAAAACTTCCAGGAAGAATCAATGGATACGCTGCATTACCACCGTTCCATTGCGCCCATTGTGCCTGAAAGTGGTACCGATATGGAAGGGCTGATGGCTTATGAGCACCTGGTAATCATCATCCCCAATTTTAAAACACAGGTTTGGGAATCGCTTATATGGATGATCATCGGCGCCCTTTTATTTACGCTGATATTAATTGCGGCGTTTTATCTTACCGTAAAAACATTGCTCAACCAGCGGAAACTCAGCAAAATAAAAAGTGATTTTATAAACAACATGACGCATGAACTTAAAACACCGCTTGCCACTATTTCGCTTGCAGTAGATGCATTGAAAAATGAAAAAGTGCAGGCCGATAAAGAAAAAACACAGTACTTCAACAGCATTATTAAAGAAGAAAATAAACGCATGAACAAACATGTGGAAACCATATTGCAGGCTGCAGTTATGGACAGGCAGGAATTGAAACTCAATATAAAACCCCTTTCTGTTCACCAGGTAATAAAAACAGTACTTGGTAATTTTAATCTCCAGCTAAGTGAAAAGGGTGCAAAAGCGGCACTGCTGCTCAATGCGGCAAATGATATCATTAATGCAGACGAAGTGCATTTCACTAATTTAATCAATAACCTTATTGACAATGCAGTAAAGTATTCAAAGGAAAACCTCGCTATAAAAATCACCACCCATTCCACCTCCAGGTACATCATCATAAAAGTTGAAGACAACGGAATAGGTATGAACAAAGAAACTGTAAAGCGCATTTTCGAAAAATTTTACCGCGCTCATACCGGCAATATCCATAATGTAAAAGGCTTTGGCCTTGGTATGAGTTATGTAAAAACAGTGGTGGATGCACTTAAAGCAAAAATAAGGGTGGAAAGCACCCTTGGTAAAGGCAGCAGTTTTATACTCGATATACCGCTTGCAAAAGATGAGAAGGATGATTTTTAATAATACTCTCCTGCTCTGTGTGGTTTCTTCTCCACGCCGTTTATTTTATTGCTTCAGGTAATAACTCTTTGATTATTTCAGAAAAAATAATCCCCCCTTCTTAAAATAATCTCACCCATACTATCAAAAACTCATCCCGTTTCTTCCATATTGCGCCCCGTATCTTCTGTCTTGTGTATCAATTCTTCCAGTTTACGTACTTATTTTTATATATTGCGCCCATATTCTTACATATTGCGCCTACATTATTCTACATTGCGCCCCCATGTTTCTACTTTGTGAACTTATTCTTCTATCTTGTCCATCAATGTTTCTGTCTTGTGCCATTTTTTGTAAATTGCACGCTGAACAAATAATTAATCATTCAAAAACATCAAAACCATGCTCCGCTACAACCTTGCATCCATCTTCAAAGCACGCGGCATAGAAAAACCTTCCCAGTTTTTAATTCAGCTCGGCTTCAGCTCCGGCACTGCCACCAAAATAAAGCAGGGCAATAGTTATATGCTCAACCTGCACCATGTAGAAATACTTTGCGAAAAATTAAACTGCACCCCAAACGATATGATAGAATGGCTGCCCTCCGAAAAACAAAAAGCCATCTCTAATCATCCCCTTGCACCATTGCAGCACAAAAACTATGCGCAGGAAGTAATGCAGTTGATCAATGCACTTCCTTACGAAAAACTACAGCAGATAGCAGGAATTTTAAAAGATTTGGAATAATACCACGAAAGGTTTGTTTTAAAATCTATGGTTCCGGCTCCGGTTTTCCATAGCATCCCGGTTGCGTCGCACACTTATACTGCCGGGTTATATGGCAGCACAGGCGCAGAAAAATGTATTGGCAACAATAAATAAAACCCTGTAAAAATAGTAGTAGCATAAAATAAAAAAGCCCCGCAGTAAACTACAGGGCTTAAAAGAGAATGGCAGTTACCTACTCTCCCGCATTTTTGTGCAGTACCATCGGCCATGGAGGACTTAACTTCTCTGTTCGGAATGGGAAGAGGTGAACACCCCCGGAAAAACCACCATAAAGAGTTATAAGTGTTAGGTTATATGTTTTAAGTAAAACATAAGTATCAAAACTTACTACTTAAAACTTATTACTTACTACTCCGGATAAAGTACATATTGGGATTGCAGGATTAAAGAGAATAAAAAAAATTAAAGCTTACGGGCAATTAGTACTACTTGGCTTTGATGTTACCATCTTTACACCGGTAGCCTATCAACGTCATAGTCTCTGACGGCCCTTAAAAGTAAACTCATCTTGTGGAAGGTTTCACGCTTAGATGCTTTCAGCGTTTATCCTTGCTGTACGTAGCTACTCAGCATTACACCTGGCGGCATAACTGATACACCAGCGGTACATACGACCCGGTCCTCTCGTACTAAGGTCATGTCCACTCAATTTACTAGCGCCCACCACAGATAGGGACCGAACTGTCTTGCGACGTTCTGAACCCAGTTCACGTGCCACTTTAATCGGCGAACAGCCGAACCCTTGGGACC
>JBBRAD010000006.1:0-177687 GCA_038207175.1 Chitinophagales bacterium | reverse complement strand
AACTCGTAAACTGCATTTGATGACGGGAGATTCCCTGAATAATTTTCATGCTTTCAAGACAATGGCCATGTTATACTTGTTGCATAAAATTGTTTATTTTTATTGCACATCTGTGAATAGTTTTTTCACAGTCTGACGTTATCTGCAACTCTTGGGGACACTGCTAACTTGAAAGCTCACTAAAAGAAACTACCTTAGACGACTCGGTAATTATATTAAATTAATAAAATGGAAAATCAAACCACTATTGCATCACAATCTAAAGCTGCAAGACTCGCAGGGCTTATATATCTAATTGCCATGGCTACCGGGCTCTTCGCTGAATTTTATTTCCATTTTCCCTCGTCTCTTATTGTAGTCGGAGATGCTGCAAAAACAGCCAGTAATATTACAGCTAATGAACAGCTATTTCGTATCGGTATTGTCAGCAATACAATCACCTTTGTTCTTGATGTGGTACTTATCTGGGCTCTTTATATATTACTCAGACCTGTAAACAGAAATCTTGCCTTGCTTGCGGTATTCTTCAGAATGGTGGAGACTTCGATTGCTGGTTTTGCTATTGTCAATTATTTTGTTGCGCTACAGTTCATGAGCGACGCTGACCCCCTGAAAGCATTCGATTCAGAACAATTACAAGCTTTGTCAATACTGCACTATACATATGCTTCTACTTTCACTGTTGTCGCAATATTTTTAGGTTTGGGGTCAACAATATTTAGCTATTTACTGTTCAAGTCAAGATATATTCCCAAGATATTGGCTGGCTGGGGTATATTTTCTTCTTTGCTATTGATGATGACTGAATTCACTATCATTATTTTCCCTGATTTGCAGAATAAACTTATACCAGTCTGTTACGCTCCTATCGTTATTAGTGAAGTTGCGGTTGGTTTTTGGCTCTTGATTAAGGGAGCGAATATTCCCAAGATGGAGTCCAGAAATTGATTCAGTAGTATGCAAACTTGCAACGACAAAGCAAGAAATGTAAATCGCTTTGAACAAACTTTCGTGCGGACATCGGAGAACACAATCTTTGTGGACAGAGTAGAGTATGCAGATAACAGGCGGTTTGGCAATATGGCGGCGTGACGAATATATTCTCAGCTTTTTGTTCGCTATTCGGGTTCAGTGCCAGCTGACGAATAACGCCGAGCAATAGAATAAACAATGAACTTTTATTTATAAATTTAGCGGCGGTTCTGTGCGGACGATTTTCAAATGCCACCATATCGCCAAGCGCTGTTCGTTGTACGCCACTTTAGACAAAAATTCCGTTAGACAATTTACATTTTGACTAAGACAAATTTCATATCATTTCTCACTCTTTTATTTTGCTTGACAAATTGTAATGAACAACGGCAAGACAACAACCCAAAAAGTGAACAACAGAAAGACAATAATCCTAAAACAGAAGAGATAACAAGAAATGACTTAGCACAACTTGAACTTAAAGACAGTTCTTTGCTCACTCATATCAAAGGGCAATTTTATAAAAGTAAGCCAGGACAATTATTTGAAAGGACATTTGGGCAAAAGGAAATTGATGGACACTTAACTGACTTTGAATATTTCAACGGTTATATTTCACAAGAGGTTGACCCTTTAACTTTTGAACCACTTGACGGATGGTATGCGAAAGACAAAAACTATGTTTACTATTACAGACCTGTAAGCGGAGGAATGCAATTTTCCAAAATTGACACGGCAGACAGTAAGACGTTCAAATTGCTTGCAGGACACTATAAATATGCGGTTGACAAAAACTTCTTTTATGATGAACTCGAAATCATTGAAGGTTTTGTTCCAAACAAGACAAATTTAAAGTTTGACAACAAAGGACGAGCAATCGAAATGACTTGCAACAAAAAGATTTATAAATTTGAATTAGTGAATTGAAAAAAGCGAACGCACAACAAAAGGTTTGGCAAAATACGGGCGGATGAAAGTTATCTTCGGCATTTGTAATTCTGTTGTGCTTTGGTTCGGGGCTGGACATTTACTATTTAGCTTTTAGTTGTTATCTTCAACTTCAGTTTTTCAATTGGGCATTTGTACCAGGCTGACAATTCGCTATTGCCATGCCTTCACAAATGCTTTACCGTTGGTAGCAATTCTTTTGGACACTTTTCCAATATAAATATGACTGAATCGCCAAACCATATATATAAGTATGTCTCATTAGATGTTGCTGAAACAATTACGGTAAAATCGACATTAAAATTTACCAACCCTTCAAAATTTAATGACCCATTTGATTGCGATATTTCAAGATTAAAATTTGACTTATCTGCTACTGATAAGACTATTGATGGTGAAATAGAAGATTTAAAAAAACGATTTAATTCCAATCCTGCTTTAACGCCTGAACTATTTGCACGTAGTTATAAAGAATCTCAAATTAATAAAATAAAAAGAGCTTCAGTTTGTTGCTTTTCTTTCATACCGGACAATCGTTTAATGTGGGCTCATTACGCAAACAAGCATTCCGGAGCTTGTTTAATTTTTGACAACTTGGTCGAAAATAAATTTATAAATATTTCTGACTCTCGATTGACTACTGTGGCAGTCAATTATAAATCTTTTGATGAAATCAATTACTTCGAAAATAGAGTTGAAGGAATCAAAAATCTATTCGGAACAAAATCTACTGAATGGGAATATGAACGCGAATATCGAATCGTAATTCTTGAATCCGAAGGGCTAAAAGAATTTAATACAAGATTTCTTACAGGAATTATTTTTGGACTTAAAGTTTCTGACGAAGACATTAATACTTTTGTAAGTACTTGTAAAAGCAAGCAAATAAACTTGGACTTTAAACGAACGAAAAGGTATCAAGATGGTTTAATAGTCAAAGAAATGTAGAACTGCTACAAACAAGCGGTTTGGCAAAAAACTGGCTGACAGTAAACATCATCAACTTTTATTTTGCTATTCAGCTTTAGTTCCAGCCGACGAATAACGCCGAGCATTTGAATAAACAATGAACTTTTAGTTATAAATTTAGCTTCGGTTACGGGCGATTTTCAAATACCGCCACATCGCCCTGTTCGTTATGCCCAATTTTATGGCGCTCTTTCCATGACAAAGAAAATAATCTTATTTGCATTTCTAATTTTGTCGGCTTGTTTGACAGGTTGTTTAATTGGAGCCGGGACACATGGTTCTTTAAAAGGCTATCAATATCCGGTGACAAAAGACAAATTGGATAGTGCGGTTATGTATGTAATAAAAAATAATCAGAACATTTATCGTGATACAATTGGAAATAAAATTTTAGCAGAAGTAGGGGACGGTAAACAAGATACAATTATTGACAATTCATGGAACGACGGGCACGAGTATGTCTCTATTAAAATTAAAACCGCTAAGGGAAATTGCGAGTACACGTTTCGTTATTACGGAGGAAAAGAGGATTGGGATACAGCAAAAACCTCTGAAATATTTATTTGCTGGGCTTATGACGAATTTGATAAAGGCGGAAGTGAAGGCAACGGTGGTGTTGACAGTAAAACTTTAAAATATTTGACAGAAGTTTTTGAAAAAGAACTAGTTGCAAATATCGACAAAAAAATAAACTTGACACATATTGAGACCAAGTAAAAAAACTGGGCATAACAAAAGGTTGGCAAAATTCGGGCTTGACCTTCTTATCATCGGCATTTGTAATTCTGTTGTGCTTTGGTTCGAGGCTGGACGTTAGTAATTTAGCTTTTTGTTGTTATCTTCAAGTTCAGTGTTTTAATTGGGCATTTGTACCAGGCTGACAGTTCGCTATTGCCATGCCTTCACAAATGCGTTTCCGTTGCCTGCAATACGACTTTACAACTTAAACATTTATGACACTTACTAACTATCTTAAAGGACAACTGACAGATTTCGTTGACAGTTATAAAAAATATTTCAAGAAAACGTTTGGTGTTGCTATAACATTTACATTAATATGCTTTGTTATAGCAGCATTACTTTTTAGATTTAGTGAGTTTGACAAGTCTGTCACTGCAAAACAGATTAGTCTTTTAAGTTACTTTTTTCATCGTTACAGTAAAGGTGACACTTATAGTATTATTGACCTAACCAAAACTGTATTCATTTTTTTTATTTCGCTATACTCATTGGGGCTATTAAGATTATCAAATAAAGACATAGAAAATAAAGAACCTTCTTTTAAACATTTTTTCCGTTCAATCAAAAGCAAAGACGTTCTTTTATTAATAACAATTTTTGTGGTTTGTACAGTAATAGATTTCATTTTATTTAAAATTGATAGCTTTTCTGCTTTAAACACAAAGATTAAAAATGCAGACATTTATATTCACGACACATGTTTTCATTTAAGAATTTATCTTCCGCTTGTTTTTTTTGCTTTATCGCTTCGGGCTTTAACTACTATTAACAAGACAAAACTGACTTTAAAAAGAATTTTATTTCTATATATTTCGCTTTGGCTTTACAATGAATTTGCTAACGAAATTTCTTTGTGGGTTCGTGCGCATGTCTTTGGTCTTATCCTAATGCCATTTGACAATCCTGAAACTTATTATTTAATTGAAAGTGTAATCGGTATTCCGTTAATTGCATTTTATTTTTTAGGTTATTTTTCTGCAATGACGACTTCTTTAAAATTAACAGAGCACTCGTGACAAGAAGCACATGCAGGCAACAATAGGTTTGGCAATAGGCTGGCAGACGGAATAAACTTCGGCTGTAAATAAATATCAGCAATAGTTCCAGCTTGACTTTATAAATTTAGCTTTTAGTTGTTATCTTCATCTTCGGTAACAATATTCGGCTTTGGTTCCGGGCTGGACAAGCAATGAATATCCCGCCTTCGGCAATACTCGGTCGTTGGTGGCAAGTTTTGCAAACACACCCTAACATTAATGCTATGACAAAAAATAGATTTTATTCTTTGCCACTTTTTCTAATTTTTAAAACCGCATTTGTATTTGGACAAGACACTAAAATTGAAATTCCAAATTTTGACGACAAATATTCTCAATATGTTAAACAACTTGAAAGCGGGAAAACAGATATTGACTACGTTGATTTTAGAAACAGCTTTTTAGATAGCAAACAGTTTAGTAAAAAAAGTACCAATTATGACAGCTTGAAAAAGCAAGTTTACGCTGAAATAAAAAATAAAGATTATACCGAAGTGGTCAGACTTACAAAAGCTATGCTAAGCATTGACTATACAAGTCTATTTGCTCATAAATATTTACGGCAGACATATACAATTCTTGGCGACACAATTAACCGAAATAAGTATCACGACATTGAGTTTGGACTTTTGTATTCAATCATGGAAAGCGGAGATGGAAAGACTTGTGAAACAGGTTGGCATGTAATTCAAATTGAAGAGGAATATTTTATATTAAATATAATCGGTGCTGACTTACAAAAACAAAGTATCAATAGTTCAGCTAAAAATGCTTGCGACAAAATGGTTGTAAAAACAGAAGAAGGAGAAATTAAGACATATTACTTTGAAGCAAATAAAGTATTTGAAATGGAGCAAAAAATGCTGGAAAAAAAATAAACCTGACACCAACAGTCGGTTTGGCAATATGGCGGGGCGACAATATATTCCAACTTCTTATTCGCTAATGGGCTTCAGTTCCAGCAGACCAATGACCATTTGGCTTTAGTTCTTTCAATCAACTTTTATTTATAAATTTAGCTTCGGTTACGGACGATTTTCAAATACCGCCACATCGCCAAGGCCGTGTCCGTTGGCAGAAATGTTAGGACAGTTTCAAATAATGATAACCTTCAGACAGCAAAAATTTGTTTCTGCTAAGATTTTACCAAAAGCAACAATTAAAGGACATTTATATTGCATTAAAATAAATACTTATGCCAAATTCAACACCGTTTCTTTTGTTTGAGGACAAATGCGCAGAAGCTATGACGTTTTACCAAAAATGCTTCGGCGGAGAGTTAACACTAACAAAACTTAGTGACACTCCTATGAAAGATCAAATGCCTAAAGAATTGCACAATAGGATTACTTATGCTCACTTAAAAAATGGTAACATAGATATTTCTGCAACAGATTGGTTACATCCTACAAGACAACCTATTCAAGGAAACACAGTTGCTATTCATGTTAACGGAACATATAATGAACTAACAGAAATTTTTGAAAACCTTTCAAAAGGAGCAGCAAAAGAATTACTCGATGAATTGAGGGTTATGCCATTTGGGATTTACGGACATCTTGCAGACAAATATGGCATTCACTGGTTCTTTAAAGGTGAAAAACCGGAATAGTATAATAACCCTTATTAAGTGACAAAACACTACTGCCAACAAGCAGTTTTGCACAAGCAGGGCTTACCTGCTAACAATCAGCATCAGTGCATGTTTCAGCTTTAGTTCCATCTGACGAATAAAACCAATCAATAGAATGAACAATGAACTTTTATTTATAAATTTAGCAGCGGTTAGGGGCGTTTTTCAAATACCACCACATTGCCAAGGCCTCGAACGGTTAGCGGCTATTAAATTCAAACCTTTACTTTTATTTATCCAAATTATATTTAATGACAGACAATACTTCACTTAGACACACTTTTGATGAAGTAGCTTTATTATACAATGAGGCAAGACCTCGTTATCCTGATGAATTATTTTCAACGTTAACCGACCTTGTCGGCTTGAATAAATATTCAAAGCTTCTCGAAATTGGTTCAGGAACCGGACAAGCGACAAAGCCATTAGCACAAAAAGGATTTGATATTACTACTATTGAATCAGGTAATTCTTTAGCAGAAGTCACAAAGCATGAATTGCGTGACTATAAAAATGTTCAAATATTAAGTGGCGCATTTGAAGAAGCAATATTACCGGCAAAATCATTTGACTTAGTTTTTGCAGCAACTTCTTTTCATTGGATTAACCCATCAATAAAATACTTGAAAACGCATAATTTGCTTAAGGAAAAAGGGCATTTAGCTATTATTCACACAAACCATATATCAGATGAAAAAGGAGATGAATTTTTTATTGCGTCACAACCAATTTATGACCGTTATGACTACACAGATAAATATCAAAGGCCTAAGTTACTAAGAAATGAAGAGCTAAAACCAAACGATGTTGATATACACCTGTTTAAGTTAATTCATTTTCAACTTTTCCCTATAGTAATAAATTATACTGCCAAGAGCTTTGTTAAATTGCTAAATACATTTTCAAATCATCTTGCTGCTGACAAGAAAATTCAATATGCCTTCTATAACGAAATTGAAAACTTAATAAATAAGGAATTTGAAGGAAAAATAGATAAGCATTTTTCGATGTCATTGACCGTAGCTGAAAAAATATAAGTGATACCATAAATTGGATATACAAAACTTCCGCCAACATCAGGTCATTGTTGCACAACATAAATTTTCAATTATAGCTGTAGTATTTATTTGACAGAACCATTTTTAAAGCCCGTGAGCAGGCTTTATTTTTTGGTTTCAAAAACAGGCTTGCAGGGAGCACAAAAAATGAATGCCGCATTATACCCTGTAATAAGTTGTATGAACAGCATTTTTACAGCCACAAAAGCTTTTCCTTTTCCGCACAGGATCCTTTTAATAGCAATATATGCAGAGCAAGGGACTGTGCGGTTCCCCTCAACTATATTCAATTTAAAACCGGAAACTTATTTATAACTTCGGGGTAAAGTATGATAATTATGCCGGTACGTAAAAACATCCCGGAAAAGAAGTGATGTATTTTATTATATTTAACTCAGACTGCTTCGTGCCCCGCAGTGACGAATAACGCAATGACGGTAAAAATGTGAGTAAGGGTCTATTTGATAAAAAAAAAGAATATGAAGATTTTTAAAAGATGTATAATATTATCGTTGTTTGTTTTCAGCTGTATGCAATCATTTGGGCAGCAAAACAAACCAGCGGAAGACACAATCGTAAAGAAAAAAATGGACAGTGTTACCGTAAATTCTTATTTAAGAAATCAACAGCCTCATTACTTAGCCGATGTACAGGGCATGAATATTTTTGCAGGAAAGAAAACAAATACAATTCAGCCAAATACAACAAAAAGCAACCTTGCGCAAAACCTTGTGCGTACTGCATTTGCAAAAATACCCGGCTTGCAAAGCTGGGATATGGATGGCGCGGGGCTGCAGGTAAATATTGGCTCCCGTGGTACAGATGCACACCGTTCCATTGAAATGAATATGCGGCAAAACGGCTACAATACAAACAGCGATATGTTTGGTTATCCTGAAAACCATTACACTGTTCCCATGCAGGCGGTACAGGAAGTGCAATTGGTAAGGGGTTCTGCAGCTTTACAATTTGGCCCCCAGTTTGGCGGAATGATGAATTATGTGATGAAAGAAGGAGACACTACAAAGTCTTTAGCCATTGAGTGCGAACAAACCGCAGGCAGCAATAATTTTTTTAATTCATACAATGCAGCGGGTGGCACAAAAGGCAAATTGAGTTACTACGCATATTACGATTACCGCAGCGGTGACGGATGGCGGGATAATGCCAGCTTTAATTATCATGCTTATTACTTTAATCTGGATTATCACATCAATAGTAAAGCGGGCCTTGCATTTCAATTCTCACGGATGGATTACGTGCAGCAGATTGCAGGCGGGTTGACAGATGCACAGTTCAATGAAAATGCACAACAGTCATTCCGTGCAAGAAATTATTTTCAACCTGTTATTAATATCCCTGCGCTTATTTTTAAATATGATCTTTCAAACAACACACATTTTGAAATAACAGGTAATTCATTGTTTGGACAGCGCAACAGCGTGCAATTTATCAACACGCCAAATATCCCTGATACATTTAATATTGCTTTAGGTTCATATAACCCAAGGCAGGTTGACAGGGATTATTACAATGCATTTACAACTGAAGCAAGGTTATTACACAATTATGAGTTAGGGAAAATAAAAAGTGTTTTAGCTGCGGGTATCAGATATTTTACAGAGCTTACAAAACGCAAACAAAGAGGTATTGGCACCACAGGCAGTAATTTTAATTTAAGTTTGATACAATCTTATGGTATTGACCTTCGCCTGCAAACCCATAACTATGCTATGTTTGCGGAGAATATTTTTCAGCTTACTCCACGTTTTTCCATAACGCCGGGCATCCGTTATGAAATTATCAATACAAGTTTAACCGGAATAATTAATTCGGGAACGTCACCTGTATTTTATAAAGGCAAAAGAAATTTTCCTTTGTTTGGCGCAGGCTTGCAGTACCAGCTTAATCAATACAGTCAGTTGTATGGAAATATTTCCCAGGCATACAGGCCATATTTATATGCAAATGTTACACCTGCCGACCGGGTTGATAAAATTGATCCCGGTTTAAAAGACAGCAAGGGTTATGATATTGATCTCGGTTACCGCGGCCAATATAAAAACCTGCTTCATTTTGATGTAAATATATTTTATCTTTTTTACGGAAACCACATAGGGCTTGTTGCAAAGGAAAACCCTGACAGTTCTTCTTATTTATTTACCACTAATATAGGTAATTCTGTTGCTAAAGGTGTGGAAGCCTATTTGGAATTTTCTTTACTGAAATTATTGAGCCATAAACAAAATGGCAACGACATCACGTTGTTTAATTCATTGGGTTATGATAATGCAAAGTACACAAGCGGAATAATTAATAAATCAGGGATTAATACAAGTGTAAAAGGAAATTTTGTAGAGAACGCCCCACAATGGATAAATAAAACAGGTATTGATTTTGAATTTAAAAATTTATCTGCAAATTTTCAATACAGTTATACCAGTAAATGTTACAATGATGCTTTTAATACATTGTACAGCAGCAATGGCGTTACGGGTTTAATACCCGCATATCATGTTTGGGACTGTAGTTTTAACTGCCAGTTTGCAAAGCAATATCATTTAAGTGCGGGGGTCAATAATTTTACTGACGAAAAATATTTTAACCGCAGGATTACTTTTTATCCCGGCCCCGGCATAATACCTGCGGATGGAAGAACTTTTTATATTTCGTTTGGTGTGAAAATGTAATACGATTTGCTGTTTTCCTTTTCCGCACAGCCTGCTTTTAATAGCAATATGTGCAGAGCAAGGGACTGTGCGGTTCCCCTCAACTATATTCAATTTAAAAACGCAAACTTATTTATAACTTCCGGGTAAAGTATGATAATTATGCCGGTACGTAAAAACATCCCGGAAAGAGAAGGCGTGTATTTTATTACATTCACTTGTGCCGTTGACGGTCGCGTGGCTGTTAAACTTTTAATCAAACATTTTTTGAGCTTTGTTTATTTCAATAAAAAACCCCGCAGGCATAATACCGGCGGGATTTTTTTAGATTCAATATTTTTTATTGCCCTCCCTGCTGTTGCTGTTGTTGTTGCTGCTGCATTTGCTGCATCATCTGCATCTTCTGCTTGTCAGTCATAGGCGGTGGTGGCGGTGTTGGTTTTACATCTTTTACTTCAATATCAAACACAAGGTTTGAATAGGCAGGTATTTCAGGGCCGGGTGACTGCTCACCAAAGCCCATCATTGCCGGCACAAATATTTTTCCTTTGCTCCCTTTGCCAAAATAAGGCAAAGCTTCGTTCCATGCGGGTATAATACCTGCCTGGCCAACTTGAACCTCAAGTGGGTTTGTATGGCCTTTTGAAGAATCCATATTGGTATCAAAAACTTTTCCTGTAGGTAAATAACCTTTGTACATAACAACGGCGGTTTTGCCGGAATCAGCCATGTTTGAAGTATCACCCGGTACTTCTACAGAAATATACACACCATTTTTTGTTTTTTGCGCCTTTATATTATTCTTAGCCAGGTAATCTTCTATGGATTTTACTTCACGCCCTTTTTCAATATCTTTTTCTTTATTCAGATCTGCCATGAAATCATTTTCAGAATTATATACGCCCATAACTTTCATCACACATTTAATATGGCTGCCTTTTACAAGTACATCATTATAATCGGGTAAAAGTTTCCTGTTTTTTAAAGTATCCACGCTTACAATAATTATGGCGCTGTCGCCCACGCTCATTTTTGGAATAATTTCGCGGTAAGAGTAGGAAGTGGTTTTAGCAGCAGTATCTACAGGCTCATAACCGGGTACCTGCCCAAAATTGCTATACAATACCGAGTCTTTCTTTTCGGGTATAGTGTAGGTAACATAGAGTTTTACAAATTTACCGGGGGTTGCTTTTTCGCCACCTTTGCCGGGGAAAATTTTATACACCAGCCCGGAAGGCGTTTTATCGTAATTCACCTGGCAGGATGCCAGCATTAATATGGCTGCCACAGCAGCGATGGTTTGTTTCATTGTAATTGTGTTTCGTATTGTTTTAAAACTTGTTTGAATTTTTTTACCGTTTCTTCCAGGTTTTCACTGCTGCGGCCACCAGCTGCATTTATATGCCCGCCGCCCTCAAAATAGATACGCGCAAATTCATTTACATCAAAAACCCCTTTGCTGCGGAAACTCCATTTTCTTTCTTCATCCCTGTCAATTACCAATGCGCCCAGTTTTATACCATCAATAGTCAGCAGGTAATTTACGAGGCCTTCGGTATCGCCGGTTTTTATTTCATATTTTATTAAATCCCTTTTAGGGATGACCATTAATGCCGTATTATATTCATACAGCACATCCATCCTGTTCAATAACGCATTGCCGGTAAACCTCAGGCGGCTTTCAGAAAAATGATCAAAGAGTTTATCATGCACCATTGCCTGGTCAAGCCCCAGCTCTTTTAAATGTGCAACAGCCCTGTGTACAGATGCTGTTGTAGAAGCAAAACGGAAAGAACCTGTATCAGTCATAATGCCGGTGTATAAACAGGTAGCCATATCCAGATCAAGTTTATCAGCATAAGGTGACTGCACAATAAAGTCATAAATCATTTCGCCCGTGGAACTTTTATTTATATCACTTTCGCCATAATCAAACATTTCTTCCTGCGGCTGCCGGTGATGATCTATTAAAACCTTTATGCAGTTTACATCTGCAAGCACAGTTTCCATTTTTTTTGTACGGTGCAGCACATTAAAATCAAGACAGAACAGTATTTCAGCCGCATTAATCAGGCCTGTCGATTTTTCCCTGTTTAATTCAAAATCTATTACTTCTCTGCAGCCGGGCATCCAGTTTAAAAAAGTGGCCCAGTTGGTTGGGGAAATAACATTTACTGTATGCCCCAGCGATTTTAAAAAAAGATACAATGCAAGCGATGATCCCATTGCATCTCCATCAGGCTTCTGATGCGTGGTGATTACAATTTTTTTCTTTTCGCTTAATAATGGATAAACTTCACGTACCGGTTGCATAGAATGGCGGCAAAATTGCGGCTTTCAGGCCAACCATTCAAATCTAATTTTATAAACAAATAATAAAATCGGGCAATTCCACCCTTCATACTTCTTATTTCGTGCCTCAATCCCTACTTTTGCGCTCAAAATTTATTGGATATGAGCAACAGAACTTTTACCATGATAAAGCCAGACGCTACTTCTAAAGGACATACAGGCGCAATCCTTGATCAGATTATTAAAGCGGGTTTTGTAATAAAGGCAATGAAATGGACAAGACTTACCAACGGGCAGGCCGGCGAATTTTACGCAGTACATAAAGAACGCCCATTTTACGGTGAACTGGTAGAGTTTATGAGCAGCGGGCAGATTGTAGCGGCTATTCTTGAAAAAGACAATGCTGTGGTTGATTTCAGGAACCTGATAGGCGCCACCGACCCTGCAAAAGCAGATGAGGGAACCATACGCAAATTATTTGCCTCATCGCTTGGCGAAAATGCAGTACATGGCAGCGACAGTGATGAAAACGCAGTCATTGAAGGCGACTTCTTCTTTTCAAAATTAGAAAGGTTTTAAAAATAAGTCCCGCAGAAATTGCGGGATTTTTTTATGAGTCCGGCTTTTGTGCAGGTAGCATCGCCTGTTGCGTCGCACACTTCCCCTGAAGGTAATTATATTGAATAAAACACAAACTACAGAGTTACACATAGGTAAGCACTGAGTTTCACGGAGTTCCTCTGCGCACTTTGTGAAAAAAACTCTGTCGTTAAAAAACTTTGATTTGTCTGCGCGTACTGTAGTTCGTGAATAATTGTAAAATATAACATTACTGAACATAAAGTGAAAGGCAAAAAAATTAGTGTTACCCGGAACAATACTTTTGGTTGTTGCTTTGTTCTGATTGATAGATAAATATGTGGGTTATATTTTTGATTTTCATAATTGACGTGAATAAGAAAATCAAAATCCTGTTTACATATATACATTCATATCATCCCAATCCACAGTTTCCCCACAATCCAAATAATCCACCCAAATCCACGTTCAGACTTTCTTTACCTTGCACCCATGCAGCAATACCAGCAATTACTTCAGCATATTTTAGACAATGGTGTTTCAAAAACAGACCGTACGGGAACGGGAACTACCAGTTGCTTTGGTTATCAAATGCGTTTTGACCTGCAGAAAGGTTTCCCCATGGTTACCACAAAAAAACTGCATTTAAAAAGTATTATTTATGAACTGCTCTGGTTTTTAAAAGGTGAAACCAATATTAAATATTTAAAAGAAAATGGTGTAAAAATTTGGGATGAATGGGCAGATGAAAACGGTGAACTCGGCCCTGTGTATGGCAAGCAGTGGCGAAGTTGGGAAGGTGCAGACGGAAAAGTGATTGATCAAATCAGTGATGCTATAAAACAAATAAAAAATAATCCCGACAGCAGGCGCATTATCGTAAGTGCATGGAATGTGGCCGATCTGCCAAAGATGGCGCTGATGCCCTGCCATGCTTTGTTTCAGTTTTATATAGCCCCTCCCGACCTCCCCAACGGGGAGGAAAAAGGCAAACTCTCTTGCCAATTGTATCAACGTTCCGCAGATGTTTTTTTGGGAGTGCCTTTCAACATTGCTTCGTATGCATTGCTCACCATGATGATGGCGCAGGTTTGCGGTTTGGAGCCGGGAGATTTTATACACACTTTCGGGGATGTACATATTTACAGCAATCATCTGGAACAAGTGAATTTACAACTCAGCCGCACACCTTATCTATTACCCCAAATGAAAATAAATACGGCAGTAAAAGATATTTTCAGTTTTCAATTTGAAGATTTTGAATTAATAAACTACCAGTGCCATCCTGCAATAAAAGCGCCGGTAGCAGTTTAAGTTTGAAGTGCGAAGTAAAAAGTACATGGTACGGGTTACTTCGGCATTATTAAAAAGTTCGTAGCCGTACTTTGTAAATCGTACTTTATGATTATTTCTTTAGTAGTAGCTGCCTCAGAAAACAATGCGATTGGAAAAAACAACCG
This sequence comes from Chitinophagales bacterium, assembly GCA_038207175.1. GTDB lineage: Bacteria > Bacteroidota > Bacteroidia > Chitinophagales > Chitinophagaceae > JBBRAD01. The sequence goes on along the minus strand of JBBRAD010000006.1, from coordinate 163,329 downwards.
GCTGCTCTGGAATTTGCCGAATGACATGAAGTTTTTTAAAAATATTACCTGGGCGATGCCCGTGGCAATGGGGCGAAAAACTTTTGAGTCGTTTAAAGGGGAACCGCTTAATGGCCGGATGAATATTGTTATTACCAACCAAAAAGATTTTACCGCACCGGGCATAACAGTAGTAAATAACTTTGAGCATGCAGTGCATGTTGCAGAAAAAAATGATTATAAAAAACTGATGGTGATAGGCGGCGGTGAAATTTATAAAACATCAATGCCAAAAGTAGACAGGATATATATTACAAGGGTTCACGCGGTTTTTGAAGATGCAGATACTTTTTTCCCGGCGATTGATGAAACTAAATGGAAACTTGTTTCAAACAGCGATTATTTTAAAGATGAAAAACATGCATATGACTACAGTTTTCAGTTGTGGGAGAAAAAATGAAACCTATAAATTATTTTAATTTATTCATTCTTAATTTTTCATTTTACATTTCCTGCATGTATAATAAATTCCAGTTCGCTTCAAAATATATAAACTATTATCTCACCGCTTCAAATGGCAAAGGGCACGGTGTCCATTCACCGTTTGTGTTTGAGTTTATCACTAAAGTTTTAAATGATGACCGTGACTATTATTGTTATGAAGCAATAGAAACGCTGCGCCGGCAATTAATGCAGGATGAAACTGTACTGAGTATTGAAGATTTTGGCGCAGGTTCAAGATTAAACCTGCAGCAGCAAAGAACAGTGGCATCCATTGCTTCCTCTTCATTAAAGCCAAAAAAAATTGCACAGTTGTTTTTCCGCATGGTGAATTTTTACCAGCCAAAAAATATCCTGGAACTGGGTACTTCGCTTGGTATTACAACTGCGTATCTTGCTTTCGCCAATACAAATAATCCGGTGGTTACCATGGAAGGTTCAAAAGAAATTGCGGCTGCCGCACAAAAAAATTTTGATGCACTGCATTTATCAAACATAAAAATTGTGCAGGGTAATTTTGATGAAACGCTGGCACCATCCATCAACAATCAGCTATCAGCTATCAGCTTTGTTTTTATTGACGGCAACCACCGCAAAGAACCCACCATAAAATATTTTGAACAGTTGCTCCTTAAAACAAACAAACATTCCATTTTAATTTTTGATGATGTGCACTGGAGCAAAGAAATGGAAGAAGCCTGGGAATTTATAAAAGCTCATCCCGCAGTTACACTCACAATTGATCTATTTTTTATCGGAGTTGTATTTTTCAGAAAGGAGCAAAAAGAAAAGGAGCATTTTACAATCAGGTTTTAAGTTTTGCATTTTGCCGCTATAATGACTGCAGTACAAGAGTGCGACGCAAGAAAAGCTGCAAAAAAGATTTGCAGCCGGGCTCAAAAAAAATCATATCCTCTTTTGAAGAATTGGTACGATAAATTTTTGTAGGTTGCAATAAATAAAAATCAACGGCTGTACAAATATAAAACATGGTGACAGGCATACTTAAAGAACCGGATGCGGAGAACAGGGTTTCGCTTTTACCCGAACAGGCAGAAGCGCTGGCAAAACAAAAAGTAAGCATCTTAATGGAGAACAATGCAGGTGCAAACGCATCAGCGGGCGATGAAATATATACTGCCAAAGGGTTTCAGTGCGCATCAAGAAAAGAAGTGCTGCAAAAATCAGGTTTAATTTTATCCATCCATCCTTTAACTGAAGAAGATTTAAATGATATAAAACCCGGCGCAATTGTGCTGGGCGTATATCAGCCCCTGTTCAATTTTAAATTGATGAAAACTTACGCCGAAAAAAACCTCACCACTTTCAGCATGGACATGATACCGCGCACCACCCGTGCACAAAGCATGGACGTGCTGAGCAGCCAGGCGAATATTGCGGGCTACAAAGCCGTGCTGTTTGCAGCAAACATTTACCCCAAATATTTTCCCATGTTTATGACTGCTGCGGGAAGTATTTCACCCGCAAAAGTTTTGATACTCGGTGCAGGCGTTGCAGGTTTGCAGGCCATTGCCACCGCAAGAAGATTGGGCGCAGTAGTGGAAGTATTTGATACAAGACCCGCAGTAAAAGAAGAAGTGATGAGCCTTGGCGGAAAATTTATTGAAGTGGATGGCGCTGCCGATGTAAGTAGGTCAGGCGGCTACGCAGTGGAGCAAACAGATGAATATAAACAAAAGCAGCTGCAGAAAATTGCAGATGCAGCAGTAAAGGCAGATATCATCATCACAACGGCGCAAATACCCGGGAAACCAGCGCCCATGCTGGTTACAGAAGATACGCTCAACAGGATGAAAAGAGGTTCAGTGATTATTGACCTTGCGGCAGCAACAGGCGGCAACACACCAAAAACGGTAAATAATCAAACCATTCAGTACAATGGCGTAACCATTGCGGGCAACAGCAACCTTGCTTCCACTATGCCTTCCGATGCAAGTAAACTGTACGGAAAAAACATACTCAACTTTTTGCAGCTTATCATCAATAAAGAAGGAATAATAAATTTGAATTTTGAAGATGACCTGGTAAAAGGCACCTGCATTACGCATAATGGTGAAGTAACAAATGAGAGAATCAGAACTATGATTAACGGGATTTAAAAAGATTGTGAGGAATTTTTTGTACCAGGCCCCGATATAGCTATCGGGATTCTTTGTTCATCGTTCCTTGCGCCTCAGGCAGGCATTTTTAGCGGAACAAATATGGCGCCAATGGAAAATAACAATAAAACATTAAAACCATGCATGACATTTTAAACTGGATCACATTACACCAGGAATATATCTACATCGTAATACTGATGATATTCCTCGGCATTGAAGTAATTGGCCGTGTACCAAGTGTGCTGCACACACCGCTCATGAGTGGCGCCAATGCTATTCATGGCGTAGTGATCATCGGCGCAATTATAGTAATGGGCAAAGCGGAAACGGATAATTATTTAGCATTGATACTGGGTTTCCTTGCAGTGATTTTAGGAACGCTGAATGTTGTTGGCGGATTTGTTGTTACAGACAGGATGCTGGAAATGTTTAAGAAGAAGAAATAGCCTTTGCGCCTTAGCGTCTTTGCGTGAAATAAAAAAATAAAAAATGGGAGTTAGTTTACTTACACTTTGTTATCTCATAGGTTCAGTAACATTTATCCTTGGCCTTAAAATGTTATCCAATCCTGCTACGGCAAGAAGAGGAAACTTAATCGCTGCAGGTGGAATGACCATTGCCATTCTCGGAACAATTTTTTTATACAAGGATGATGCAGGAAATGCATTGCATAATTATGCATGGATCTTCGGTGGAATATTTATCGGCGGAATCGTTGGTGTACTCGCGGCGAAAAAAGTAAAGATGACCGCCATGCCCGAAATGGTAAGTATGTTTAATGGCATGGGAGGTGCTTGTGCGGCATTGATTAGCATAAGCGAGTTTAATCACTTAATAAATATTTCTTCCATTGAATATGCTGGACGTGGACTTGGTAAAATTATTTTTGAGGATAAAGGCATATTATTAATTATAGTTTTAGGCTGTGTAATTGGTTCAATCTCTTTTGCCGGAAGCATTATTGCCTGGGGCAAACTAAATGGAATGGTTAAAGATTTTTCATTCAAAGGTCAACACATAATAAATCTAATTTTATTTGGAATAATCCTGGGGTTGGCTATTTATCAAATTTCTGGAAATGAATTCTTCGTTGAGGCTAATTTTTATTTGATTTTTATTTTGTCACTTATTTACGGCATCTTCTTCGTCCTCCCCATTGGTGGCGCTGATATGCCCGTTGTAATTTCTTTACTTAATTCATTCACTGGTGTTGCTGCTGCATGCGGTGGATTTTTGTATGATAATAAAGTAATGCTCACGGGTGGTATTTTAGTTGGCGCGGCGGGTACCTTGCTTACGATATTGATGTGCAAAGCCATGAACCGCAGTTTGAAAAATGTGCTGATTGGAAATTTTGGCGGAAACAATGCAGTTGCCTTAAAAAGCACTTCCGGCGGGCAATACAAAGAAATTACTTTAAGCGATGCTGCCGTTGCCATGAGCTATGCAAGAAAAGTAATGATTGTTCCGGGCTATGGATTGGCAGTAGCGCAGGCGCAGCATGTATGCCACGAACTGGAAAAAGTATTAGAAGAAAAAGGCGTTGAAGTAAAGTATGCTATTCACCCTGTTGCGGGAAGGATGCCCGGCCACATGAATGTGCTGCTTGCAGAAGCCGATGTGAGTTATGATAAACTGCTTGAAATGGAACAGGCCAACGAAGAATTTAAAACAACCGATGTGGTGCTGGTACTTGGTGCAAATGATGTGGTAAACCCTGCTGCAAAAAATGATCCTGCTTCACCCATTTATGGTATGCCCATTCTTGAAGTGGAAGATGCAAAACTCGTAATTGTAAACAAACGGAGTATGAAACCGGGTTATGCCGGTATTGAAAATGAATTGTTTTTTCAGCCAAAAACTTCCATGCTTTTTGGTGACGCGAAAACTGTTTTGCAAAATTTACTGATTGAAATAAAAGCGCTGTAAAATAAAATTTGCCACAGAGGCACGGAGAGCATGGAAAACCGCAGTTGTATTGCAGACATAAAAACAAACTGTACAAGAGTACAACGCAACGATGCTTAATAGAATTACCCGGGCCCGGCCAATACATGTCTTAAACTTTTGAAACTTCCGGAACTCTTGAGCTTCTCAAACTATTGAACCTTTTGAACTTTTAAACTCTAATACAATATCCTCACTTTAATCGTTGCTTTTACTTCGCGCAGCAATTCCAGCGCCTGTTTGGAGAGTTTTTTGTCAACATCAAGTACTACGTAACCTATATCCTCATTGGTTTTTAAATACTGCGCGAGTATATTGATATTGTGATTGGATAACTGCGTATTGATGGCGCTGAGCACACCGGGCACATTGTTGTGTATATGCAGTATGCGATGCGCTCCTTCCACGGGCGGCAGGCTGATGGCTGGTACGGTATGCGAACCATAAGTAATTCCCTTTTCCAAATAATTAAAAAGCTTGGCGCTTACATCTTCCCCAATATTCTGCTGCGCTTCTTCAGTAGAGCCGCCAATATGCGGCGTAAGGATTACGTTTGATAAACCCTGCAAAGGTGTTTCAAAACGGTCGCCGTTTTTTTCAGGCTCGCACGGAAATACATCAATAGCAGCCCCGGTGATTTCACCTTCAGTCAATGCTTTGGCCAATGCATTCAAATCAACCACTTCTCCTCTTGCGTAGTTAATTAGTATGGCGCCTTTTTTAAAATATTTCAGGTTATTTTTATTGATAAGGTTTTTTGTCTGCGCCGTTTCCGGTACATGCAGCGAAACAATATCCGCGCTGCTCAACAGCTCTTTTAAACTTCTGCAGGAACCTGCATTACCCAGTGGCAGTTTTGTTTCTGTATCATAAAACAATACTTTCATGCCAAGAGACTCTGCCATCACGCTTAACTGCGAGCCAATGTTTCCATAACCAATAATACCAAGTGTTTTGCCGCGCAGTTCATAACTGCCTTTGGCTTCTTTCATCCACATACCTTCATGCGCAGCTTTGTTTTTATCCGGTATCCTTCGTATAAGTATAATGGATAAACCAATTACCAGTTCTGCCACGCTGCGCGTATTACTGTAAGGCGCATTAAAAACCGCAACACCTTTTTGGGTAGCTGCTTTTAAATTCACCTGGTTTACGCCAATGCAGAAACAGCCAATGGCCTGTAATTTCTCAGCGGCATCCAAAACCCTTTGAGTAATTTGTGTTTTGGATCGGATGCCAAGCAGATGCACATCTTTTATTTCTTTTACCAGATCATCTTCGCTGATGGCGCCACCGAGCTTTTTTACATTTACATAACCATTCTGTTTAAACTGCTGCACCGCCTTGTCGCTGATATTCTCTAAAAAAAGTATCTTGATTTTTTCCTTGGGGTAACTTGTTAACTGGTTCATTTGGTTGCCTGTTGAAACTGTACGAAAATAAATGATTAATGAATTGATAGAAAAACAAAATCCCCCCGCAGTGTTGATAGTTTGCGGGGGGATTTTTACAATCGTATAAAAAACTTACTTCTTAAGTGCGTAACGCTTCTTGAATTTGTCAATACGGCCTGCAGTATCCACCAGCATATTTTTGCCGGTATAAAACGGATGCGAGGTATTGGAAATTTCCAGTTTAATAAGCGGGTATTCGTTGCCGTCTTCCCATTTAAACATTTCTTTGGAACCCCCTGTAGAGCGCCCTAAAAATGTATGGCCGTTGCTCATGTCTTTAAATACAACAAACTTGTAATTTTTTGGATGGATACCTTCTTTCATAATTGAAATTTTTTAGGTCAACACGGATTTTGCCGTATTGGTTATATAAAATTGGACGGCGAAGGTAAGGCTAAACAGCTTTTTAGCCAAATGAAATTTATTCGGGGTAAATTTTTATTAAGTCAGCTACTGTATTTCATGGCAATCCCGATAAATATCGGGATTGTGTCACTCCTTTGTACATCCAGTTTTCATCGCATGAGTAATACTCCGGAATAAAAAAGCTGCCCGAAAATGAGCAGCTTTTTCAGCAGGTATGTTTTATTTTATTTTACATCAATCTTTATACTTAAATTTTTCCCCTTCTCAATATAAGAACTGTACTTATCCGTTACATCCTGTGTTTGTTCTTTACCATTAATAAACAGTTTCCCGTCTTTTACTTCAACTGAAATATTTTCATCAGTTACCAGGCCATCTTTTTTTAAGGCATCCACAAGGCCATTTAATTGTTTATCATCACCGGTTACAGAAAGATTAAAAGCGCTTTTAGTACTGTCAGTATTTTTATTTTCGTAACGTATTTCAATTTTATTTTCTGCAACAGCGCTGCCGTCCTTTGTATGGAAAACCTGCGCCAGCGTGGGTGCTATCACCAATGAAACAATTGACATCAATTTTATCAAAATATTCATTGATGGCCCGGAAGTATCTTTAAAAGGATCACCAACGGTATCGCCTGTTACGGCTGCTTTATGCGGCTCGCTTTTCTTTTTATACACCACTCCATTTATTTCCACGCCTTTTTCAAAAGATTTTTTTGCATTATCCCATGCGCCACCTGCATTGTTCTGAAACATTCCCATCAGCACACCGCTAACGGTAGCTCCTGCAAGAAAACCACCCAATGCTTCGGGGCCGAGTAAGAAACCAATAGCTATTGGGGAAATAATTGCAATAGCGCCAGGCAGCATCATTTTTTTAATAGAGGCATCTGTAGAAATTGCTACGCATTTATCGTATTCTGGCTTGCCTGTGCCTTCCATAATGCCGGGTATAGTACGGAATTGCCTACGTACCTCCTCAACCATTGCCATAGCTGCCTGTCCTACTGCTTTAATTGCTAGTGAAGAAAACAGGAATGGTATCATGCCACCAACAAATAACGAAGCAAGTACATCAGCATGATAAATATCAATGCCATCAATACCTGCAACACCTACAAATGCTGCAAACAATGCAAGTGCTGTTAATGCTGCAGAAGCAATGGCAAAACCTTTGCCTGTTGCCGCGGTTGTATTACCGACTGCATCAAGCACATCAGTTTTTTCGCGAACATCAGGTGGCAGTTCACTCATCTCAGCAATACCACCTGCGTTATCTGCAATAGGTCCAAATGCATCAATGGCAAGTTGCATCGCAGTTGTAGCCATCATACCTGCGGCTGCAATTGCAACCCCATATAATCCGGCACAATAGTAAGAGCCGTATATACCGCTTGCTAAAACGAGGATTGGTAAAAATGTAGATTCCATACCCACAGCTAAACCACCAATTACATTTGTACCATGGCCTGTTGCACTCTGACGAATGATACTCAGCACAGGACGTTTTCCCATAGCTGTGTAATATTCAGTGATCATACTCATTAAAGTACCCACTGCCAAACCTACTCCAATTGCACCAAGCACACCCCATTTCGTAAAATCGTGGCCTCGCAAGGTCATTGTCTCAGGAAGTATATAATATACTAACCCAATACTTGCAAGACCAGCCAAAATCATAGATCCCCAGTTACCCATATTCAGGGCTTTCTGTACTGCCGCCGTACTAACACCGGCGTTGTCGCTAATCTTTACAAAAAAAGTTGCTATGATAGAAAAAATAATACCAGTTCCCGCTATAAGCATCGGCAATAGAATGGGAGCCATTCCGCCAAAATTGTCTGTAGATATTGTTTCTTGTCCCAATACCATTGTTGCTAATACAGTTGCAACATAAGAGCCAAAAAGATCAGCGCCCATGCCCGCTACATCACCTACATTATCACCCACATTATCGGCAATAGTTGCAGGGTTACGTGGATCATCTTCAGGGATACCTGCTTCCACTTTACCAACAAGATCAGCACCCACATCGGCCGCTTTGGTATAAATACCGCCACCCACACGGGCAAATAAAGCAATTGATTCAGCACCGAGAGAAAAGCCGGTAAGCACTTCAATAGATCTTAACATGGCTTCCTTAAATCCAGGATCAGCGGAAGTCATATCACCAACAAAAAAATGATAAAGGATTATAAATACACTACCCAAACCAAGCACTGCCAAGCCAGCCACTCCAAGACCCATTACCGATCCGCCTGTAAAAGAAACGTTCAGCGCTTTTGATAAACTGGTTCTTGCCGCCTGTGCAGTACGAACATTAGCCTTAGTTGCCACACGCATACCAATATACCCAGCTGTAGCGCTGAATACAGCACCAATAACAAAAGCAATGGCAATGCTCCAATGACTATCAGGATTGCTGCGTGCCATTACAGCCAGTAATATACCGGCAATAATTACAAAGTAAGAAAGTATCTTCCACTCGGCTTTCAAAAAAGCCATAGCTCCTTCAGCAATGTATTTGCTTATCTCCTGCATCCGTTCATTTCCCGGATCTTGTTTCGATACCCAGTTAAATTTTACAAAAGTGTACAAAAGCCCAAGCACTCCCATCGCCGGAACGGCATAAAATAACATGTCCATAAGCGTTAATTTGTTATCAGAGGTTTAAAAATAGGTGGGCAAAAATAGGGAAATACCTGACATATTAATGATAAGCGTATTGAAACAATAAAATGTGGGTAAAACGCGCTCAAAAATCATCTGCATTATCCCCGTTTTCTTTTTTGCTCAGCTGATAAAGCGACCGGCCAATATATTCCGCAATATCAGATGCAATAAGGGTTTCAGAAGAGAGTATATTTTTGGCCAAATCTCCTGCATAACCATGTATATAAACACCGGCCAATGCAGCACTTAAAGAAGGATAACCCTGTGCAAGTAAAGAGGTGATGATACCGGTTAATGTATCGCCACTGCCACCGGTTGCCATTGCAGCATTACCCGTAGTATTAAACCAGCCTTTACCATTATATGCAGTCAACGTATAATGCCCTTTTAAGATAATAATGAACGGATACTTTTTCGATTCGCTGATGGCAAGCTCCATCCGCAAAAAATCATTTTCCGTTTTTCCAAACAATCTTTCAAATTCTTTGGGATGCGGCGTAATAATAGAACCTGCAGGTATTAATTCCAGCAATTCTTTTTTTGACGCAGTAATATTCAGCGCATCGGCATCTATTACCATTGGTTTATTATACTGCTGCAATGTTTGCATTAAAAGATTTGCGGCATCCTCGTTTGTACCAATACCCGGGCCAATGCCAGTAGAAGAATAGTTATCCCATTCAATATTTTCATCCCTTGTAATACACATTGCTTCGGGAACAGAAGTTTGCAAAACATTTAAACTGGTTTCAGGAACATCAATAGTTAACAACCCAACCCCGGAGCGCAAACAGCCTTTTGCTGCAAGTACCGCAGCACCCATTTTACCTTTGCTTCCTGCAATAAGCAAAGCATGGCCGAATGTTCCTTTATGAGAAAATTTTTTGCGTGGCTGAATAAAAGAACTGATTTGTTTTTTTGAAACAAGTTGAAACGCAATTTCTGTATTTTTCAGGTAACCCGGATGAAGGCAAATGTCCAGGATGATTACTTCGCCAAAATAGTCCGCATTTTCTGCAGCCAGAAAACATAGTTTCATTGACTGGAAACTGAGCGTGTATGCAGCTTTTACAATAGTATTGCTCTTTGAGCTTTTATCAATAAACATACCGCTGGGCACATCAATGGAAATAATTTTTGCGGAAGACTGGTTGATGTGGTTTACAAGTTCTGCGCTTAAATTTTCTAATGGCCTGTTTAATCCTGAACCAAAAAGCGCATCAACAACCAAATCATTTTTTTCAATCAAAGGAAAAAATTCTTTTGCCTGCAGGAAATAAATATTGGTAGTAAGCTGGTGCAGCCTGTGCAAATTAACCTGGAAATCTTCCGTGCCCAAAGCGCCAAATTCTAAAATATAAACAGCGCAATAAATGCCTGCTTCAATCAACTGCCTGGCAATGGCCAACCCATCTCCGCCATTATTTCCTTTGGCGCAAAATATTTTTACACGTGATGCTGCAAAATCATTTTCAATAATAAAATCGGTACACTTCCTTGCGGCACGTTCCATTAAATCAATAGATGCAACCGGTTCATGCGCTATGGTGTAAGCGTCCCACTCGTGTATCTGCTTAGGTGTAAGTAATTGCATACGCATTATAAAAATAATCAAATTACCAAAGCAAAGAATACATGTAACCCAAACAATAAAACTGCTTATGAACTAAATATGATCCTGCTGCCGGGTAACCAAAGCCGTTTTTACAATTGGGCGTATAAAAAATTTCTCATTATATTATAGCATAAATTTTTTACCTGGAAAATTTTCAAAATAATATCATCAACTGCTTTGCATTTGTTCGCAAACTTTTGCAAAAAAGAATGGAAGTTTTTTTTGATAAAGCAAACCTGGCAAAATTTGATTACCCGCAGCTTTTGCTGGAAGCTGATGGGTCACAGTTATATGTTCTTGCCCAACAGCAGCGTTTGAAAATTGATGAAATGTCTGCACTGCTTATTGCGTTGGCGCCGCACCTGCAGACAAATTTTTTTGATCCCGTTATCCAGTAATATTTTCCGCAGGGTAGAGATTTCCCTGAAATTGGCGGGGTGAAAGGAGCCAGTCACCGCGGCTTGCTGCCCACAGGTGAAACGGTACAGTTTATACTTGCGGTGATGATTTGCAGAAACGTTTGCATATACAGGAGTTGCTGATGGATGAAAGCATCCTGGCAAAAGAAAATATTATTACTGTTGAACCGGTAAAAGACGGCGAACTCGTAATGAGCGGCCGTATGGTGATTGAAGGCGAATGGCTGCAGAAAATTCTATTCGGCCATGCCGCGCCGCCAAAATTCTGCCCCAATTTTCCTGCAAAAAAAATCACCACGCAAATGAACTGGAAAGATGTTGTGCTGAGCAATTACACGCAAAACCAGATTGATGATATTTTAATATGGCTGAAACACAATGAATCATTACTGAAAGATGACGTGCCGGGCAGAAAAACAAAACCGGGCTACAGGGTTTTGTTTCATGGCCCGCCGGGCACGGGCAAAACACTTACCGCAACTTTGCTCGGCAAGCAGTTTGAAAAAGATGTCTACAGGATAGACCTGTCGCAGGTAGTTTCAAAATATATTGGCGAAACAAAAAAAACCTTGAAAAAGTTTTTGCAAAAGCAGAACATAAAAACTGGATCTTATTTTTTGATGAAGCCGATGCATTGTTTGGCAAGCGCACCAGTGTGCAGAACTCGCATGACCGGTATGCAAACCAGGTACTTTCTTACCTGTTGCAGCGCATTCAAGATTTTCCGGGGCTGCTGATACTCGCCTCTAATTTTAAAAATAATCTTGACAGTGCTTTTGTGCGCCGCTTTCATTCCATCATTCATTTCCGCGCCCAATGCGGCAGAGCGTTCGGGGCTGTGGAAAAAATCATTCCTGCCAATATAAAACCTGAGCCTTCACTGCATCTTTCCCAACTGGCAGATAAATATGAACTTACCGGCGCAGCAATCCCTAATGTAATTCATTATGCCTAACTGAAAGCATTTTCAGAAAATGATGAATACATCCGCAGCAGCCATATTGTGGAAGACATCCGCAAAGAATTCAGGAAGAAGAAAGAACAATGAATTGAATTTTTCAGCAACAGCGCGGGTTTAAAATATATTTTTCCATTTCAAAAAACTTTTTACATTTGCAAATTATATAAGCACTTATATAATTTTTATGAACTTCTATCAGCAGCTTGGTTACCTTGTTTTCGGCAGCCGCTTAAAACGGCTGGGCGACACATTTTTAAATGATGTAAACAGCATCTATAAAAAACACAAAATACCTTTCGATGCTTCCTGGTTCCCTGTGTTTTACATCCTTTCTCAAAAAAAGGAAGTCTCCATAAAAGAAATTTCGGATGAACTGAATATTTCCCATTCGGCTGTAAGCCAGTTGGTGAGCGGGCTGCAGCAGAAAGGCCTTATAAAATCCGTTACCTCAAACAAGGACGCCAGGCATAAAGCTGTAACCTTTACCGCGAAAGGGCGAAAGCTGCTGCAAAAAATACTGCCTTTGTGGAAAGCTCTGCAAAAAGCGATGGAAGAATTAGCCTGCGAAGGAGCCTGCAGTAAAAAAATACTTGCAGGTCTCAGTGAAATGGAAAAAAATATTAACCGCAAAAGTTTACCTGAAAGGATTGAAAACCACGTATAAAAAATTTGCCATGAATGATTTTTGTTACGGCACAGATGATTTAACCATTGCTAAGGTAATTGCCATTGCATCAAAAAAAATAAAAGGGGGTTTAAATGATGAGGCGATAAAAAAAATCAACGCATCAGCCGCCAATGTGCAGCAGATTATTGACAATGATAAAACCGTTTATGGCGTGAATACAGGTTTTGGAATCCTTTCCAATACCAAAATTTCAAAAGAAGATACTGCCACACTTCAGTATAAAATTTTACAAAGCCATAGTGTTGGCGTGGGAGATGCAATTCCGGTTGAAGTTGCAAAATTGATGATGATAACGAAAGTGCATGCACTTGCACAGGGGTACAGCGCGGTACAATTATCAACTTTGCAAAGGATCATCTGGCATATAGACAATGATGTGATCCCTGTTGTTCCGGAAAAAGGAAGTGTTGGCGCAAGCGGTGATTTGGCGCCATTGGCACATTTATTTCTTCCATTGATCGGATTGGGAGAATGCTTTTATAATGGTATAAGATATAAGTCGCAGGAAGTACTCAATAAATTTTCTTTGCAACCGGTACAGCTTGGACCCAAAGAAGGCCTTGCATTAATCAACGGCACGCAATTTATTTTATCTTTTGCTGTAAAGGCAGTACAGCGTATGCACAACTGCCTTGAAGCTGCAGATATAATTGGGGCAATGAGCCTTGAAGCATTAACCGGTACCAAAGCTCCCTTTGATAAACGCCTGCACAATTTGAGGCCTTATGCGGGAAGTAAATTGGTTGCCCAACGGTTACGGTTATTGCTCAATGATTCTGATATCATGCAAAGCCATATTGATTGCGGCCGCGTTCAGGATCCGTATTCTCTGCGTTGTATGCCACAGGTGCATGGCGCTTCCCGCAATGCATGGCTGCATTTAAAAGAATTGACAGAAATTGAATTAAATTCTGTTACTGATAATCCTGTCATTCTTGGTGCGGATGATACTATCAGTGGTGGAAATTTCCACGGGCAGCCGCTTGCATTGCCTTTGGATTATGCATGTTTTGCTGCATCTGAATTAGGGAATATTTCCGACCGGCGTTGTTATTTATTACTCGAAGGTAAATGGGGGTTGCCCATGCTATTAATGAAAGATGTGGGGCTCAACAGCGGCTTTATGATCCCGCAATACACAACTGCTGCATTAGTAACAGAAAATAAAACATTATGCTTTCCTGCAAGTGCAGACAGCATTCCAACATCACTCGGACAGGAAGACCATGTAAGCATGGGCAGTATCAGCGGAAGAAAATTGAACAGGGTGCTGGACAATCTTGAATTCATCCTTGCAATAGAATTACTCTCTGCCTGCCAGGCGATAGAATTCCGCAGGCCTTTGAAAAGCAGCGCGCTGCTTGAGTTTGCGCATGACTATGTGCGTGAATTTGTGGGCTTCGCAGAAGAAGACAGGATCTTTGCAGATGATATCAACAGCGTGGCCGGCATCATCAAAGATTTTTCTTTTGTTGAGAAAGTGAATGAGTTTGCTGATTCGAAAGGGATAGCACTAAACGGGGATTTTAAAGGATTTAATGGATTGTGAGGATGATAAAACTTTGAAGTAATAAAGATTTATTTTTTTGTACCCGTCTTCAGTAATTCTGTTTGAACTTTTGTTGCGTCGCACTCTTCCGCTATTGGAATGATAGGATCATTTTTAAAAAGGTAGTATGAATAAATTTTTTCTTTTGATTTTGATTTTAATTTTTACTTTATCATGTAATAATAATACACATACAATTTCAAATGCAAAATATTATTATCATGATAAATGGAAAATTCCCGGCGACCTCAGCAGTACGCCTTTAAAGAATCGCCCAAAAGAAATTGATGAAATCCTCTATATCGATATAGAAGATACCGCCATAATTCCATTTAGAGATATTATTAAGAATGAGATATGGAAGTTTGACAATAATGGATTAATTATCTATAACAAAGAATTTTCTGACGATAATCTATGGGCTGAAACAGAAGTTAAATATGATAGCAATGGATTCATAAGTACAAGCCGTACAAACAAATTATCGAAGGGAAATGAAATTGATAGAGGTGGCGGTATGTCAGTTTTGCAAAAAGATGGAAGGTTTTTGGAACAAGCCAATTACGGACACGTAACTACGACCTACAGATCATTTTCACAAGATGGAAATATTGTGAAAATTGAATATTTGAAAAGTGATGACAACCCACAAAAACCTGAAAGAACAGAAATCTATTATTATAATAATGATAAGATTCAAAAAGAAAGGACATTTTTTTCTGCAAATAATGATACAACGATTGATCAATATTATTATTCAAAGAAAAATTACCTTGATAGTGTAATCAGTAAAAAAAGTGGAAAGCGAACTGGTATAACAGTCTTGATAAATAGTCAATTCGGTGATCCGTTACAATATATTATGCTGACAGATTCAAGGGATACTGTTGAAGCAACGAGTATTCGATACGAATATGACATTCACAACAATTGGATTAAAAAAATTACATCTAAGCGAGGTATGATTAATACTCAATCTCCAATTGATAAAATACATCCTGACTTCGAATTGGTAAAAAGGGAAATAAAATATTAGATCAATAATGCTCCACCCGCACAAATGTGCGACGCAACGAAGCTTAATTCATGTTCGTCAGCCTGGTTCTTAAAAACAATAAAACACAAAACAACAAAATAATCAAACGATAAAACTTTTCAAATGAGCACGATAACAACTTCCCGCTACGATGCAGTAAAATATGCTACTCCCACCGGCACCCGGCTCTCCTGCAAAGGATGGATCCAGGAAGCAGCATTAAGAATGTTGCTCAACAATCTAAACCCGGAAGTAGCAGAGCGACCCGATGATTTGATCGTGTATGGCGGCCGCGGTAAAGCAGCAAGAAATTTTGAAAGCCTCGACCTTATCATCAAAGCATTAAAAAATATTGAGAATGATGAAACGCTTTTAATACAAAGCGGTAAGCCCGTGGGTATTTTAAAAACACATACAGATGCACCGCGTGTTTTAATTTCCAATTCACAGCTTGTTCCCAAATGGGCAACATGGGAACATTTTGATGAACTGGAAAAAAAAGGTTTGATGATGTACGGGCAAATGACCGCCGGAAGCTGGATATATATTGGCTCGCAGGGTATCGTGCAGGGCACTTATGAAACATACAGCGCCGCTGCGGATAAACATTTTGGAGGCACCCTCAAACACACTTTGAATGTAACAGCCGGTCTGGGCGGCATGGGCGGTGCACAACCTTTGGCGATCACCATGAATGAAGGTGTGGCGCTGATTGCAGAAGTGGAAAAATGGCGCATTGAAAAAAGGATTGAAACAAAATACTGCGATGTATTGTTTGAAGATATTGATGAAGCCATTGACCGCGCATTGCTTGCCAAACAAAACGGTGAAGCCCTTAGCATTGGCGTAGTGTGCAATGCAGTGCACCTTTTACAAAGATTGATTGAAAGAAATATTGTGCCGGATACATTAACAGATCAAACATCTGCACATGACCCGCTGATTGGTTATGTGCCTCATACTTTATCAAACGAACAAGCAAATATTTTAAGAGAAAGAAATCCTGAAGAATATATCAGCTGCAGTTATGAAAGCATGTACCTGCATGTAAAGTTGATGTTAGAATTAAGAGATAAAGGTTCAATAACTTTTGATTATGGAAACAACATCAGAGCACGTGCTTTAGAATATGAAACTAAACATGAAAACGAACTTAAAGCTCCCCCTTTAGGGAGCGGGGGGGGCATGTTCCCAGGTTTTGTTCCTGCCTATATCCGTCCGCTTTTTTGTGAAGGAAAAGGCCCGTTCCGCTGGGCTGCATTAAGCGGCGACCCAAATGATATTACTGTAACTGATGAAATAATTATGAATTTGTTTCCGGAAAACAAAAGCATGATACGCTGGATGAAAATGGCGCAGGAACGCATTGCATTCCAGGGGTTGCCTGCACGTATTTGCTGGTTGGGCCAGGGTGAAAGAGAAAAAGCCGGGCTTGCATTTAATGAATTAGTAAGAACAGGAAAAGTAAAAGCCCCTATTGTTATTGGCCGCGACCACTTAGATACGGGAAGTGTGGCAAGCCCCAACCGCGAAACAGAATCTATGCTTGATGGCAGTGATGCAGTTGCTGATTGGCCTATCCTTAATGCACTTGTAAATACTGCTGGCGGCGCAAGCTGGGTAAGCCTGCATCATGGCGGTGGCGTGGGCATGGGCTACAGCATACATGCAGGTATGGTAATTGTTGCCGATGGCACGGATGCAGCCGCAGCAAGGCTTTCACGCGTACTCCGCAACGACCCCGGTATGGGCGTGATACGCCATGCAGATGCAGGATATGATATTGCAAAGGATACTTTAAGAAAAAATAATTTGGCTATTAATGAACGGTTGAAGTAACAGAAGTAGCCTCCCTCTCCACGGCGGAGAGGGACGGGAGGGTGAGGCGTAGAATGACCGGAAGGTTATGTATAAAATAATCTTTGTATTTTCATTGCTGTTATTTTCCCCCTTAAAACAAAGCAATTGAAAAAGCTGATCATCCCTACCGGTTTCTTTATTTTTATTTTGCTCTGCTTCAGTTTAAAATCTTTTGCACAGGTTACTCAGCGCGATACCGTAAAAACGGGCATCTATATTACCAGCATACATGATATTGATTTCAAACAAAAAGAATATACCATTGATTTTTGGTTATGGTTCAGGTATAAAAACAAAGACTTTAATTTTGCAGATAACCTGGAAATACCACAGGCAAAAACAGTTACAAAATCTTTTTTGACCACAGATACTTCAGGCGGCGGGGTTTATATGCTAATGAAACTACAGTGCGTAATGAAAGATTCCTGGAGGATAGACAATTTTCCTTTTGACCGTCAGCGGCTAAGGCTCTCCATAGAAAATTCGCAGTACGATTCCCGTTCAATGGTGTTTACCATTGATACGCTTGGCAAACATTACGACCCCCGCTTTACACTTACGGACTGGGCGATTGACAGTTGCACTGTTACAACCGGCACAAAGGCTTATGAAACAGCTTTTGGGGATGCCAGCCTTTCAAAGCCGCACACAGCCTACAGTTCATACAGGGTAACGCTTGTGCTTACACGCAATGCTTCAGGCATTTTCTGGAAAATGTTTACCGGTATGTATATCGCTTTTCTTATAGCTTATATATGTTTTTATATTCATGCAGACAGTATTGACTCGCGTTTCGGGTTAAGTGTAGGATCATTATTTGCAGTTATCGGCAATAAATATATTATTGATTCCGCGCTGCCGGAATCAACTTCTTTTACACTTGTGGACACACTGCACGGCATCACCCTTATCTTTATTTTTTTAGTTATCGCAGCTACCGCCTATTCACTAAGGCTTGGCAAAGAGGGAAAAATAAAAAAAGCAAACAGGTTTGATATGATTACCGCGCAACTAATGCTGGCAGTGTATATTATTTTAAATGCATGGTATATTTACCACGCAAGTAACGGCTGAGAAAATAATCAGGTTTTGCATTTATAATTTCAATTCGCCCCAACCTTTCCTGTATTCCCGTTTTACAAATTGATTAGCTGCTTCAAAATTAGTGATTCGCATATTTTCTCCATCCCATTTATATGCAACATAGCGGCCGGGCGTATTGTATCCTTCCATACTGCCATATACAGGATCATTCTTTTTTACTTTTTCACGAAGGTTGAAACTGCGTAATAACAAATTGCCCATCAAAACTGTTTCTGTAAGCGGGCCCGCATAACCTTCAAATGGAGAATCTACTTCTGCATTTCCATAACCCGCAATACAAGCATCTACCCACTGCCACCAATGGCCATCCATATCGCCTTCCACACGCGGATATTTTTTTGGAACGTTCACATCTTTATTCAATGAAAGCGGCAACAATCTTGGATGACTGCCACCCCATCCACACGAAACTTTTCCTTTCGTTCCGATAAATAAGCTGCCACCTTCAAAATCATTTTCTTCGGGTACATCTGCCAATGCTTCATTCATGTTTACATCTGCATCAAGTTCATCTGGTCTATCAGGAACAATACCACCGTCCATCCAATACAATTTCAAATCACGTCCATCTTTTAATTTGAACTTATAACAAAGCTTACTCGATGGTGGGATGCTTTCAGGAAAATCTGCTTCTTTAAAAATACCCGAATAAACTGTGGTTGCACTACAAGTAACTTCTGTTGGATAGCCAAGCTCCAGCAATTTAAATGCAGGGCCAATAATATGACAAGCCATATCTCCCAATGCGCCTGTACCAAAACGCCACCAGCCACGCCAATTAAATGGAACAAGATTATCAAAGTAGTCTGAGTATTGCGCCGTACCCAACCACAGATCCCATTTCAATTCTTTTGGAACCGGTGGATGTGCAGTAGGCCATGGAATTCCCTGCGGCCACACAGGCCTGTTTGTCCAGTTATAAACAGTTTGTATATCACCGATCAATCCCGCTTCAAACCATTCACGCATGGTGCGTATGCCGTCACATGATGCGCCCTGGTCGCCCATTTGCGTGATCACTTTATATTTTGATGCAGCCTGCGTAAGAATGCGTGCTTCATAAATATCATGCGTTAATGGTTTTTGCAAATACAAATGTTTATGCAGTTGCATCGCGCTTAATCCAACAATTGCATGGTTGTGATCTGGTATGGCAACAGAAACTGCATCAAAATTTTTACTTTCTTTTTCAAACATTTCACGCCAGTCGTAATAAAAACCTGCTTTTGGGAATTCTTTGCGACGCGGAGCAGCCATGCGGTCATCTACATCGCAGAGAAATGCGATCTCCGCATTTTTCTTTGGTGCCGTTGCGTAATGGTGAATATCATTTTCACCTTCACCGCCGCAACCAACTGCAGCTATATATAATTTATCGCTTGGTGCTGTAAATCCTTTGCCCAATACATGCCGTGGTACTATATAAAAACCCGCAGCAGCTAGCGTAGTATTTTTTATAAAATTTCCGCGACTGATTTTATTTTTTTTCATAATGGCATTTTGAAAATGTAAGCAAATAGTTTTTATAATACAGGTTGTAGATTTTCATAGCATTGCCTGTTGTGTCACTCACTTGTACTTTCAGTTTTTATGGCAACATTAAATGATAGATTTAGAGGGCTTTTATTTTGATATTTCTAAACCAGATCTTTCCATTTTCTGTGCCCTGGAACGCAATATGGCCTTTTTTAAAAGTCCCAAATCCGGGCATGTCTTTGAATTTTACAGCAGCTATTAATGCTTTCCAATGATCGTTCCACATGTAAGTATCAACAACTTTGTGTCCATTTTCAAATAACTGCAGATGTCCTTTATCAGCTTTTATTTCATATTCATACCAGGTGTTTGCTGCACCTGCATATTCTGAATCCACTGCAACCAAATCATACAGTGTTCCCATCCTGTTCATTTTTGAAAGATGATCAGGGCCACAGATCACATCATCTATCTGCATTTCAGGGCCCGTTTCCCAGGTGTTTTTATATTCAGGTGATTCATGTACATAAAACATTACACCGCTATTGGCGCATGTGTCTGTTTTAAATTCTAATGTAAGGTCAAAGTTGTCAAACTCTTTATCAGAAGTAAGGTCTGCAAAATCTTCATCAGCACTTTCATCATTTTTGTTTAAGAAAACTGCACCGCCCTGCACCTGCCATGCTTTGCCCGGTTTGCCCAACAAATAAGAATGCCATCCCTGCAAATCTTTACCGTTGAAAAGCAATTGCCAGCCTTCCTGTTTTTCTTTTGCAGTAAGTGTATTCGGTTGTGCTATGGAGAAGTTTAAACTTAAACAGCAGGCAACAACAACAACAATTAATGAAAGATTTTTTTTATTCATACGGCAAGAATTTTAGCTGTTATGAAAATGTGATATGCAATCGTGAAACTAAGTTAATCATTAGTTTAATTAACTTTCAGCAATAATGATGAAATTGAAAACAAAATTTGCAGTTTAATAAAAAGTTCACATTAAAAAAGAAAGTACAAGTGTGCGACGCAACGATGCCTCATAGTAATTCTAAAGCCCGGCGCATAAAATTTCTTCTTCACTTATTTTTGTAAATTGTAATTTTAAATGCAGTAAAATAATGGATCATGCCTGGCGATACACTCCACCTCAACACGCAAGCAGTAAAACAAAACACATACGACGCCATTATTGTTGGCTCGGGCATCACTGGTGGATGGGCAGCAAAAGAATTATGCGAAAAAGGTTTAAAAGTTTTATTGCTCGAACGCGGAAGAAATGTGGAACATATAAAAGATTATCCCACTGCAACCAAAGCCCCGTGGGAGTTTGAGCATCATTTAAGTTTAAGCAAAGCAGACAAAGAAGAAAAATATGTACAGGCACGCCATTGGAGTTTTCGTGAGGACAATAAACATTTTTACATTAGCGATAAAGCAAATCCTTACGACGAAACCAAACGCTTCGATTGGGTACGTGGCGATATTGTTGGTGGCCGCTCTCTCCTATGGTCAAGGGCTTGCTACCGCTGGAGTGATTTGGATTTTGAAGCAAACATGAAAGATGGCCATGGTGTGGATTGGCCTATCCGTTACAAAGAAATTGCGCCATGGTATGATTATGTAGAAAGCTTTATTGGTGTAAGTGGTTCGGTAGAAAAGATTCCGCAATTACCTGATGGTATTTTTCAGCCGCCATTTGAAATGAACTGCGTGGAAAAATCTTTCAAACAAAAAATAGAATCCATTTACAGCGACAGAAAAGTTATTATCGGCAGAACTGCGAATCTTACCAAACCCGTGCAAGGGCGTGGGCAATGCCAGGCAAGGGATCTGTGTCACCGTGGTTGCCCGTTTGGTGCATACTTCAGCACCAATGCAAGCACGATGCCCGCTGCTTATGCAACAAAAAATCTTACTGTAAGGCCGCAATCATTGGTGAACAGAGTATTGTATAATGAAGCCATGCAAAGAGCTACCGGTGTTGAAATAATTGATACCGAAACAAAGCAAACTGAGGAGTTCTATGCTAAGATTATTTTCCTTAATGCTGCCACAGTTGCCACTGCATTTATTTTATTAAACTCCACATCAAACCGTTTTCCAAACGGGCTTGGTAATGGTAGCTACCAGGTGGGCCGCAACCTTATGGATCATCACAAAGGGCTTTCATTTAGTGCGGACGTTGATGGCTTTGAAGACAGTTATTATTATGGCCGCAGGCCAACGCCGGCTTATATTCCACGGTTTAAAAATGTAACAGATCAGTCGCCGGATTTTTTGCGTGGTTATCATTTTGGTGTAAGCGCTTACCGTGGCAGGCAGCAGCATGATGCAACACTTGGCGCCGAGCTTAAAGAAGCACTTACCGAACCCGGTTCATGGAGCATCGGTCTTTATGCATTTGGCGAGTGCCTGCCTTATCCTGAAAACCGCGTTACACTTAACCACGATAAAAAAGATGTATGGGGCAGGCCCACCATCACCATTGACTGCGAATTTAAAGACAATGAAAAAGCCATGCATAAAGACATTGCAGACACCGGCAAACAAATGCTTGAAGAAGCTGGCTACAAGGATGTAACTGTAAATGGCAGCATCTCTTTCCCCGGTAATGCCAACCACGAAATGGGTGTTGCCCGCATGGGCGCTGATGCCAAAACCTCCGTATTAAATGCGCACAACCAAATGCACGAAGTATCCAATGTATTTATCACCGATGGCAGTTGCATGACCTCCTCCTCCTGCGTAAATCCATCGCTTACTTATATGGCGCTTACTGCAAGGGCCTGCGATTATGCGGTAGAGGAAATGAAGAAGGGGAATATTTAGGTTACCAGCTTTTGTATTTTATGGCATCGGTTGTTGCGTCGCACACTTGTACTGTATATCTTTAGGGAGCTTTTATCAACGCAAAGATTGCAGGTGACAATACCTGCAACGGCGAGAAGTATAAAATTTTGACTGAAAAAAAGAAGCATGAAGTTTTATTTAGGGGTAACAGATAATAATTGGTATAACTTCCTAGCCACACAAAATAGAGAAGATGTAAACTTTTGGCAACCCGGAGGTAGTTCTGTGTTTAAAGTGATTACACCAGGCTCTCCTTTTCTTTTCAAATTAAAAGCCCCAATCAATGCTATTGGTGGAATTGGATTCTTTTCAAGTCATACATTTTTACCTATTTCTATTGCATGGGATGCGTTTGCCAAAGGCAATGGCTGCAATTCTTTTCATGAATTACAACGAATGATTTTGCAATACAGACAAAACAAAACAAATTCAAATCCAACTATTGGTTGTATTGTTTTAACTAATCCGATTTTTTTCAAAAAAGACGATTGGGTTCCTATTCCTGAAGACTGGAGTGCAAGTATTGTGCAAGGCAAATCTTATTCGACGGATACAGAAATTGGTGAAAAACTTTGGAGTAGAATAGAACATTTGCTTCGGAAATATTTGTACTCCACACCCGACGAAGAAAAGAGTCAGCTAATCTTAGAAGAACCAGAAGCTTTGTATGGTAATTCAGTTTTGCGAAAAGTAAGATTAGGACAAGGTGCATTTAGAATTTTAGTTACAGACGCATACCATAGAAAATGTGCAATCAGTGGAGAGAAGACTTTACCCGTACTTGAATCAGCACACATTAAACCTTATGCAGAGTCTGGCCCTCATTTTATTTCAAACGCTTTATTACTTCGGTCTGATTTGCACAAATTATTTGATGCAGGTTACATAACTATTACGCAAGAATTAAAAGTAGAAGTAAGTAAAAGAATCAAAGAAGAATATCAAAATGGGAAAGAGTATTATAAATTTCATGGAAGCGAACTTTTCAATTTGCCAATAAGATTAAAGGATAAACCAGAAAACAGATTTGTGGAGTGGCATAATGAAAATGTTTATAAAGGCTAATTAAATAAATTAAGCAAATAACCATTTTGTCATCGTTGCTATTACTCTAACGTAGCCGTCATTGCGGGGAACGAAGCAATGTGTGCGTGCTTCAAATTAATCAGCAACAAAATGGCGAAGATTGAACTTTCAAAATCGCGACCCAGCTTTTCATTTCACTAAAAAATATTATTACGTCCGTAATATGTGGCTTCGGCAAGGCAAAACGGCCGGAGGCTTCGGGTTTGTCTTTCACTTTTTTGTGACTTTTTGTGTCAAGACAAAAAGTAAGTAAAGAAAAAATAAAAGTTTCACATACAATCCAACTGCACAAGTGTGGTTTTTATTTATAAACAATAAAGTAATATTTTTATTTCTCACCCGTTGTTCGAAGTGTTCCGAAGGGCAGAAAATCAGAACTTCATAAAAAAAATAGAATATGCTTTTTATAACTCAACTCATTTACATAAAAGAAGGGCAGGAGAATATTTTTCATCAATTTGAAGACATAGCAATTCCAATAATTTTAAAATATAACGGGCAACTTTTATTGCGGGTAAGACCCGATGAAAATTCATTTATTGAATCAAATATTGAAAAGCCTTACGAAATTCATTTAGCAGCATTTGCAACAGAAGGTGACTTCGAAAATTTCATGCAGGACGAAGAGCGGAAACAATTTTTGCACCTAAAAGAGCAATCTATTAAAGCCATGACACTGATAAAAGGAACAAAAATTTGACCTTCCTTTTACGCAGAGTCCCATCGTATAGCCTATGTGTGGCATGGACTCTGCGGCTCGTTGATAAATATTCCAATCCCCTTCACCATACCGCAGCGTCTTCAGCAAACACACAAACCTTTTTAGAGATACTGTGGGAAAAAAATACAAAAACCCCTTTATTAAATGAAAGGCGGCTTTCGCATACCCCTCAGGATTTGAAAATCTTAAACAGTAACCAGGTACAAAAAGTTTGATAAGATATTTTTTTGGTAATAAAGGGTGAAAAGTGATGTTTTATTTTTAAATTTGGCTATAAATTATAACATATGAAAAAATTATTTACGGTTACATCATTACTGTGCATTGCTTTTTTTGCAAAAGCACAAAGTGTTGCAATCAACACAGATGGAAGTAATGCTGATACTTCCGCTATTCTTGATATCAGCAGCACCAGCAAAGGATTGCTTATTCCAAGGATGAAGCAAAATCAAAGAAATGCGGTTGTTTCACCCGCAGCCGGATTAATGATTTATCAAACCAATGATCCGAAAGGGTTTTATTATTACACAGGAAACGGATGGAGCGCTATTACAGACAGTAAAAATAATTTATGGAGCGGTGATAACCTGAGTGTTTATAACACTACCGCTAAAATAGGTATTGGCACAGATGTTCCGAGAATGCCATTGCATATATCAGCAACAACAGGCTTAGGTATGGTTGTTGAAAACCCTGTTGCCCTCGGAAGCGGTGTGCAAAGCGGGATATATTTCAAAACTTCAAACTATTATTATGGTGCGCTCAAAGCGATCGGTACAGCATCTAATGCCGGCAGGCTTGGCCTCTTTACTTTTGCAGATAATGATTCAACTCAATTACTTGAAAGATTAAGCATTACAGATGATGGCTTTGTGGGTATTAATACTACTGCACCCACTGCCGCACTGGAAGTAAATGGCAATGCCATTGTAGATGGAACAGTTTATGCTTCCGCTTTAGGTGTAACAGGCAATGCTTCTGTTAGCGGCAATATATCTTCGGGTTCTGAAAACGTTACTACTAATTTAAGTGTAGGTGGTACAGCTACCGTTACCGGAAAAATAACCAGTGGCGGGCTTGCAGCCGTAGTAGGCAGCAACAGTACACAATTAAAAATAGTTGTTTACAGCGGCACTTTAACAGTTACTGGCCTGGCTGCAAATACGCTATTGAGCGCTACAGGAAATATTGCAATCCCAACCGGCACTTTTTCAGCAGCACCTACTGTTTATGTTGGCGATATTGTTGCGACCACCGAAAACGGTGATTACTACAGGGCTGTTATTATTCCTGACCAGGTTACTACAAGCAATATAAGAATTAAAATATTTAACCCAACAGCAACTGCAATTACATTCAGTAATGTTACCTGGCATTTTATAGCAGTGGGTCCTAAATAACAGAAATTATTCTTCTATGAATCGCGGTTTAAAAAATATTTTATATTCATTAAAGTGATATTATGCAAACAAAATTATTATCCCTCTTTGCTGCATTATTCATTACCGCATTAAGTACGGCGCAGGGAATAAAAATAAATCCCGGCACTTCATTTAAAACCGGCGGGGGCGTAAATATTGTTATCAATAATTATGATTTACTGAATAATGGCAACGGTGACTTATCAAACGGCAACCTGTATGTAACAGGCGGAACGCAGGCTAACATCCGCGGAACGTCGGCAACAACAATATCAAATCTTTATATCAATAAACCTTCTTCAACAGTATTACTTCAGAGTGATGTGAACATTACAAATAATGCAATTTTTCAAAACGGTTTGCTCGATTTGAACGGTCACAATTTATTATTATCACCCGCAGGCTTGTTAGTTGATGAAAATGAATTCAATCATGTAACAGGGGCTTTGGGTGGATATGTATCAATAACAGTTGATCTCAATGCTCCCTCAAGTGCAAATCCCGGTAATCTTGGAGCACTTATTACATCAACTAAAAATCTTGGTTCTGTTGTTTTACAAAGAGGGCACAATTCTCAAACAAATAACGGAACCGGGAAAAGCATACTGAGATATTTCAACATAGAGCCTTCAAATAACAGCAGCTTAAAGGCAACTTTAAGGTTCACTTATCTTGACGCAGAATTAAACGGCTTAACTGAAAGCAATCTTACCATGTGGAAGAGTACAAATGGCGGAACGAAATGGACAACAGTTGCTCCCTCCGGTCAAAATATTGCTCTTAATTTTGTTGAAATTTCCAATGTGGGTGCTTTTTCAAGATATACTTTAAGCTCTCCAGGGTTTACATTCAGCAACAAAAATGAGCTTATTGCTGAAAATGTAAAAGCTGCCGTGAATAGCAAAATTTCTTCGGTAGTGTTAACGCCAAATCCTGTATCAGCAAACGAAAAAGTTACTATTACAACAACGGAGGCATTCAACAGCACATTAAATATTTTTTCTGTTGACGGTAAAAAAATAATGCAGCAATCATTGAATCTTAACGCAGGTGTTAACCAAATTACTTTGGACATGCATAAGCTTGTGCCCGGGAATTATTACATGGTCGTGCAAATAAATAATGGCACGTTAAAAACAATTCCATTTATAAAATAACAGATGTCTGGTCCTAAAATGGGTTTACATAAAAGCGTAAACTTATGGAAATTCAATTAAACCAGATTGAGGGAAAAGTTTCAGGTTTGTCCTGAATCTTTAAACACATAAGCAATAGGAGTACCTTACATGGAAATTGACAAGGTCATGCTCATAAATAAAACCAGCACAGGAGCTAATAACAGTACTTTATTTATTACAGGTGTCTTCTTTTTGTTTTTAGCACTGGTTTGCTTTATAATTAATTATTCTATCGACCGCCTTATAAGCTGGTCATTATATCCTGCTGGCGCACTCGTTGTGATATGGGCAACAATTGCTCCCCTGATGTTGATGAAGAGAAACAAAACTTTGGGGCAGTATGCAGGGTTCACAATAACCCTGATAGCTTACCTTTTGTTAATTCAATACCTGGTACCTGATAAGGGCTGGTTTATACCGCTTGCGCTGCCTGTTGCAATACTATTACTGCTGGCATTAGGTATCTCAATAATTGCTTTCACCCGGTTTAGCATAAACAAGTATTATGCAGCAGCTATAACAGTATTTTTATTTGGAGTGATTGTAAATTTTGGGGTAGGTGTAATTGTTGATAATTTTTTAAATAGAAGCTATGTAAATGATATCTCCAGGGTTTCAACTATAGCAGGATCAGTTATTGTAGTATTGCTTTTAGTTGCAATAGGTTATATAAAAAAGAAATAAAAATATCCGGGCACAATAATAGCTTAGAATCAATTTAAAAGAAAAATGATTTTATCCCTGTTGGCCTGGGAATATAAATTATAAACCATAACATCACCGCAAGACAATCTTTGTTTAAAAAAACAAATATTCTGCAGAAAGCATCAACAAATAAAATGAAGTAATTATTTTTATTGACGAAAAATAATTCAACTTATAAAAACAATGCTATGACATCAAAAACTACCAACCTCATTTACTGAATATCCACCATCATTTTCGCTGCATTGATGATATTCTCTGCAGTAGGTGGTCTTCAGCCTTCGCAACAGGCCATTCAGTTTTTACATGATGGCCTTGGTTATCCTGTGTATTTTATACAGTTTATAAGTATTGCAAAATTGCTTGGCTCCATTGTTATTTTAGTACCCGGTTTAGACAGGATAAAAGAATGGGCTTATGCAGGTTTGTTTTTTGACCTTGCAGGCGCTGTTTATTCAGGTATTGCATCTTCCGGTAAGTTTGACCCTATGATGCTTTCTATGCTGGCATGGATACTGCCGGGAATTGTGTCTTATTATTACTGGCATAAGAAAATAAAACCATGACCTCAAAAAAAACAAACCCTGCAACCATTGAAGAATATATCGAAGCTGCCCCGCCGGCGGTTCAGGAGAAATTGCGCCAGGTGCATGAATGTATCCGCGCAGCCGCACCCGAGCTAAAGAAAGCCTGAAATGGAGTATGCCCGCTTATTCTTATAAGAGGATACTCGTTACATTTGCTGTGTTCAGGAATCATATTGGGTTTTATCCCACACCCGCAGCAGTGGAAGCTTTTGCTAAGAAACTGTCTAAAAATAGATTTCTTCAAGGAAGCCCTATCCGGTCAGGTCAAAAAAACAATAAAAATAAAGAATGAAATTCCTTTCCCCTTACAGAAATTATTATTAACTTGATGCTGTCCATTTGTGCCCAATGGGTATTTCTCAAAATATACCCTGTCAGCTCATTTTCATCCAATCACTTAGAAACATTATAGAGACCTTATAGGGATGTTATAGAGACCTTACAGGGACGTTGCTTCATAGTAACCTTATAGTACATCCCTGATAACTTCATAGTAACCCTATAGCAATAATGTATTAGCCATACTCCATCTGTAATCCGGATATCTTATCTTTTAAAGTTACAGACCATAACTCTTCACACAGGCGCTTCAGCCTGGCAATGTGTGGTAGCTGTAGGAGTAATTGCGGTTATTATGCCGGTGGCTGTTACCTGCCGCGAACTTTTTAATGCAATAAGCATTTTGCAGAATCATTTTTAACCGCTTCTAAGAGCCTTACAAAATATAAAACAGCCAAAGGATCCATCCAGTTTCCATCAGATCAGCCGCTGCCATTATCTTTAATCAGCAGGATCACTAAATTCCGTGTTAAGGAAAGCCTTGCGGAGATGCAAAATGGAAGTTGTAATTAAAGGGCATGGAAAAGTACAACTTCCTGTGGGAACTTTATATATGTCATGCAGGAGGACTTCTCCTGCAAAAAATATTTGTTTAAAAAATCCAGTCACGGTATCCGCTGCGTATTATTATGTGTTCTTTTATTTTTCAATTTTTATAAACCAAACACAATGAAAACGAATCTTGAAATTGTTCAGCAGGGTTATGCAGAATTTTCAAAAGGGAATATTGCAGGCATTCTTGAAATACTGAGTGAGGATATTATATGGGAATTTCCTTCTTCTGCACTGGTAAGTTTTTCCGGCGTATTCAAAGGCAGGCAGGGTGTGCTTGATTTTTTTCAGCATGTAGCTGCATCCAATAACTTTACAGAGTTCGCTGTGGATACATTTATTGCAGACGGGGACCATGTGGTGGCGCTGGGTCATTTATCAGGAGTTGCAAAACCAACAGGCAAACCATCAAACAATAAATGGGCGCATTTCTGGCAACTGAAAGAAGGCAAGGTAATAAAGCATTATGAATATGTTGATACAGCGGAAATACGTGATGCTTTCAGTAATTAAAATATTTTTATTGTTGCCGCAAACAGCCTCTTAATTGTCGTTTTCACACAGCATCTGTTTTGGATATTTGCCGGATTTTTGCAGGGTAAAACAAAAAAATTATAACAATAAAAATGCTGAACAAAATGGAAACGCAAAACAAAACAGTGATTACCGTTGAGAATACCATCAATGCGACGGTAGAAAAAGTTTGGAAATACTGGACAAAGCCTGATCATATCACCCAATGGAACAACGCTTCGGATGACTGGCATACGCCGCATGCGGAAAATGATTTACGGGTTGGCGGCAGCTTTGTTTCCAGGATGGAAGCCAAAGACGGCAGTTTTGGTTTTGATTTCGGCGGCGTGTATGATGCGGTGCGCAATAATGAATACATAGAATATACCCTGGGTGATGGCAGGAAAGTGAAAGTAACTTTCACAGCAGATGGAGATACAACTAAAGTGGTGGAAAATTTTGAAGCAGAAAATATAAACTCTGCAGAGATACAGCAGGGCGGCTGGCAGGCTATACTGAACAGTTTTAAAAAATATACAGAAAGTAATTAACAGCCTGCATTAAATTCCGGTTCATTAAAAATAATTTTACCAAAAAATAAGAACTTTACAATCCGTTTAATAAAATCCGCTAAAAAGCCAACATATGAAAATTCCACAACACTACAATCCCATAATGCCTTATTTGATTGTAAATAATGCAAAGGATTTTATGAGCTTTATGAAAGCTGTTTTTAATGCGGAAGAACAACTGACCGTACCGCTTGAAAATGGTTTGGTAATGCATGGTGAGCTGAGAATTGGCGAAGCAGTCATTATGTTTTCTGATGCAAATGAAAATTATCCGCCATCTCCTGCCGGATCCTGTTTGATGCGCGATGACATTGATGAAATATACAGCCGTGCAATGGCAAACGGCGCTGCAGCGCTGCAGGAACCCGCAGACAGGGAATATGGCAGAAGTGCAGGTTTCGCAGATAAGTTTGGCAATAAATGGTGGTTGATGAACCCCTCCGCATAAACATCTTTCAATTGCAAAAACAGTTTTACTTTTGAAATACCTAATCAAAAATTGTAACTTCAAAATCGTAATTCAAAAAATTATTTATGCCTTCATTTGATATAGCCAGCAAGGTTGACCTGCAAACATTAGATAATGCAATGAACACGGTAAAAAAAGAGATCACCAACCGTTTTGATTTTAAAGGTTCGCATGTTTCCATTGAGCTTGATAAAAAAAATTTTACAGTGAAGATTGAGGTGGAAACCGATATGAAAATGAAACAGGTGATTGATATCATCATTAGCCGCTCCATGAAGCAGGGCATTGATGCTGCCGCATTCGACTTCAGTAAAGACGCATACCCCAGCGGCAAAACTGTAAAGAAAGAAGTGCCTGTACGCAATGGTTTAAAACAGGATGATGCAAAAAAAATTGTAAAGCTGATAAAAGACGCCGGGCTTAAAGTGCAGGCGCAGATAATGGATGATATTGTGCGGGTAACAGGCAAAAAGATTGACGACCTGCAGGAAGTAATTGCAAAATGCAATGGTGGCAACCTGGGCATTCCCTTACAATATACAAACATGAAAAGTTAGCTACGATGCCTTCCAGAACTTTTCTGCTGCAAAAATTAAAGCGTGCATTTGCACTCGCTTCACAATTAAATAAAACAAACAAAACATTTGATCAGGTAGAAGAAGAGTTGTATAACAGCCGCAGAAAATTCCTGAAACAATCTGCAATGGCATGTACCGCAATTGTAGCAGGGAGCCTGCTGCCATCCTGCAAAAAAGAAAATTATTTTATTAAAGATGATGTAAGTACCCGTTCTGGAAATTTCTTATCACAGAAATATAAAATTGCCGTTATCGGTGCCGGCATCGCAGGGCTAAACTGCGCTTACCAGCTTAAAAAAGCAGGCTTTCATGCGGATATTTATGAAGCCAATACCCGCACGGGCGGCCGTATACTTACAGCCCACGATTTAATGGCGCCGGGGCTTTATACTGAACTTGGCGCTGAATTTATTGACAGCACACATGCGGATATGATTGCTCTGTGCAGTGAATTTAATCTTGGCCTGTTAGATACACAAAGCCCGAAGGAGCTGCAGTTTACTGATGCCATTTATTTTTTTGATGGCATCCCTTACAGTGAAAAGCAGTTGGTGCAGGCCTTTCAGCCTTATGTGGCGCAAATGGATGCAGATATAAATTCGCTTCCTGCAAATATTACCTATCAAAATCCCGGCAATGCAGCAGATTTTGAAATACCTCTTACACAGTATCTTGATAATTTAGGAATGACCGGTGCTATACGCCAAATGATTGATGTGGGCTACGTTTCAGAATTTGGTTTGGAAAACGATCACCAGTCAGCGCTGAATTTATTAACTGATTTCAATCCCAATAAACAGCATTATGTAGATTGGTATGGCAACAGCGATGAACGCTATAAAGTAAAAGGCGGCAACAGCCTTGTTACAGATAAATTAACTTCCATCCTGTCAAAACAAATTCATTACTATTATCGCCTTGAAAGTGCGGCGCCACGGGGGCAGGGCTTTACACTCAGCTTTTTAGTGAATGGTTCAGCGCAGCAGGTTAATGCTGATTTCCTTGTCTTTGCGCTGCCTTTTTCATTGCTCCGCGAAGTTGATCTTTTATCACTTGCATTGCCTGATGTAAAAAAAGAATGTATAAAAAATTTAGGGTATGGCAAAAATGCCAAACTGTTTGCGGGCATGAAAAAAAGGGTATGGCGCAGGCAAAACCAAAGTGGGTTTTTAATGAGCAATACACTTGTGCAAAATGGATGGGACAATAGTCGCGTGCAACCCGGCACACAGGGGGGCTATACTATTTTTGTAGGTGGAAAAGCAGGGATTGATCTTGCAAACGGAACGCCGCATGATCAGCTTAACAGCCGGATAAACGTACTTGAAACGGCATTTCCGGGGTTTGCTGCAAATCTTAATGGTAATGTAAGCAGGTATTTGTGGCCAACAGCTGAGTTTTCAAAAGGCAGTTATGCATGTTATAAAACGGGTCAGTTTGTAAAATTTATTGGCTCACAGTTTTTCCCGGTTGGCAATTTATTTTTTTGCGGCGAGCATACAAGCATTAACTTTCAGGGATACATGAACGGCGGCGCAGCTACCGGCCGCAAAGTTGCAGAACTTCTTTTAAATAACCTGGGCAAATAAGTAACCCGGATTTGCAGTTAAGATTTTTAATTCTAAAATAATAAATCATGATAACAATAACCGAATCAAATATTACCATTATGGTGAAAGATATGGACAGTGCTGTCAACTTTTACCAGGCAATTGGATTAACATTAAAAAACCGGTGGGACAATCATTATGCCATGGTGGTTGCAACCGGCATCACCATTGGGCTTCACCCGGCTTCCGGAACGGGTTTAAATTCAGGTACGGTTTCTATTGGTTTTATGGTTGATAATATTGATGAGGCAAAGTCGTTACTTGAGCAAAATAAAATTACATACACTGCGGAAGATGGTAAATCGGGCATATATACCCATTTTAAAGACCCCGATGGAACTCTGCTTTATTTTACCCAGCCAAAATGGAAATGATTGATGAACGGTTCCATTTATTGTTAAGTTTTTAAAAAAAATAATTTCTTTTCTGCAACTTTACGATTCAATTCGTATTTTGCTTACGAAAATAATCGTAATATGACATATAAACAGTCCCCGAAGCCAACAGAAAGCGAACTGGAAATCCTTAAAATATTATGGGAGCGTGAAAGCGCCACTGTACGTGAAGTGCACGAAGAACTGAGCAAGCACAAAGACAGCGGCTACACCACCACGCTTAAACTGATGCAGATAATGTTTGAAAAAGGGATTGTAAAAAGGGATGATTCCAATAAGACGCATATTTACGAACCAAACATCAACAAAGAAAAAACGCAGCGGCAGATAGTAGGTAAAATGGTGGACGCATTATTTGGCGGATCCACTTCAGATATGGTAATGCAGGCGCTGGGCAATAAATCGCCAAACAAAAAAGAACTGGAAGAAATACAGCAGTTATTAAACAACCTGAAAAAACAATAACCTGTTATGCAGGCTTTATCCCAATCCATTTTTTTACAGGCACTGGGCTATGCAATTGCCAACAGTTTATGGCAGTCCGCTCTTTTATGGCTTGCTGTTGTTATAATAAACAATGTTTTTAAATTTTCTTCCCGCATAAAATATTCTGTGGCGCTGGTTGCGCAGGCAACAGGTTTTGCATGGTTTATTTCTACCTTATATTTTTATTACCAAGCATGCAGCGATGCTTTGGCATCAGTAAATATTCAGTCGCTTAATGCAAATACGGAGGTAATAATTGATCCAGCTTCACATAGTTTTCCGGCGTTGCTTTTGTCCGCTGTTGTTAAAGGCGAGCAGCTTCTCCCCTTTCTTTCCATTGCTTATCTGGTGTTGCTCCTTTTTTTATCTGTAAAGTGGATAAAGAGCTATGGATTTACGCAGCATATAAAAAAATCAGGCCTGCGTAAGCCGGATGTGCAATGGAAATTATTTGTAAAAAGAGTGGCAGAACAGTTAAGCATTAAACCTGAAGTAAAAATTTATCTGTCCGGCCTGATTAAAAGCCCGCTTACCATTGGTTTTATAAAACCAATGATACTGATTCCCATTGCAGGCATCAACCATCTTACAGCAGAGCAAATGGAAGCTGTGATACTGCATGAGCTTGCTCATATTAAAAGAGCAGATTACCTGATTAATATCATCATCTCGGTGGTTGAAATGACTTTATTCTTTAATCCTTTTACACAATTGCTGAGTAAACTGATAAAAAAAGAAAGGGAGAACAGTTGTGACGACTGGGTTTTGCAGTTTCAATACAATGCATCCATGTATGCAGAGGCCTTGCTGCGTATAGCTTACTTTCAAACCTCTTCCACACTGGCCATGCAGGCTGCAGGAGCAAAAGGCGACCTGCTTTCAAGGGTAAAGCGGATGCTTGACCAGAAAGAAAAAACATTTAACTACCGCAACCAGTTACTTGCACTTTTATTAATGACAGGAATAATAAGTTCAGTAGCATGGTTTCACCCGCAGGCAAAAACGCAGCCTTATCAAAATACATTTTACAAAACACAGCAGGTGGTTGTAGAACCTTTAACGGCGAAAGTGAACAACCCGTTTTTTAACCCTGTTTTCTTTTTATCAAAGCCACTGCATGATGAGATAAACAAAACATTGCAGGATGCGCAACTTCAAATGCAATCATCAAAAGAGCAGGTTGTAAATAAAACAAATGATATGATTGCCCGCATCACCCCGGGTGTAATGGAAAAAATAAATGAACTGCAATTTGATATTCAGGATGAAATACAAAATGCCGGTAATGAAACGGATAATGAATTGAAGAATATTGACCTGCCCGCATTGGTGACAGACAGCAAAAAACTAATTGACACCGCTTTAATTGCAGCATCCCTGCGTGATGTATTTCAAAAAGGTATTGCAAGAATTGATGTGGACAAAATAAATGCAGAACTGGTCAAAACAGCTTCCGGCCTGGATAAAATGTCAAAAGACAATAAATGGCTCGCCCCTTTAGCGGGCAAATGGAACAGTATTATACAAAAATCAGTTGATGAAATCCGGAAAGTAAAAATTGACCCGCCGCGGGTCCCGGATATTTTTTTCAAACACCAGTTGCACAGCAGTAACAGTAAAAATGAAGCTGCCGAACAGGATGCGCTAAAAAAGCAGGCTGACAAAATACAGCAGGAAGTTGAAACAAAACAGAAACAGCTTGACTCGCTGCAGGGTATTTTTTCTTACAACCAAAACTGGTTGCAGGACAATGCCGGAAATAAAACCCTGTCCGGGCCGGCTTCTGATTTTTATGGTCAGCAAATTTTTAATACCAATGCTGTATCTGTCAATCTGCCCGTAAAATTTAATGCAGCAAATTATTCTTATTCTGTAAGTGCGGAAAAAAATAAGCCGGTTATAGTTGTGCTGAAAGGCGATCCCAAAAATGCTGAAAGCACAATAAAAAAAATAACAATCGCAACATTTGACAGCACCGGCGAAAAACATATTTACAATATTACTGTTGAAACTTACCAGTAATTTTGCTGATTATTTTTTCCCTGTCAATGATTTTATCAATGCAATTTCTTTTTCGCTGTATGGCGTTCCGTCTTGTCTGAAGATGTCGTGAAACCATACCGGAGGTTCGCTTCCGTCAGGTATGGGCGTGTCCCATGCATAAATAGTATTTGTTTTCCCGCTTACAAAACCCCAGTTAATGGCGCCCACATTTTGCGCTTTAAGTATGGGCATGATATTATCAAAACGGCTGTTGCGCAGGCGTGCCATATATTCTGTGCAGATTAAAGGGCGGCCGTATTTTTTGAGTGTGTCAACGCACTGCCGGTGTTCTTTTTCATCTGAATAATTATGATAGGTAATGATATCGGAATTTGACAACTGGTATTTATTCAGGTCTTTAAAATCAGCATTCCACACACCTGCTGATAAAGGCTGATCAGGGTTTACCTGTCTTGCCCAGTGAAAAATATTTTTAAGTAAGGGTATGCTTTTATTCCCATATCCCGAATTGCCGGGTTCATTATACAAATCCCACATCAAAATCCTTTTATCATGTTTAAAAGAAGTGAGGATGTCTTTTACATATTTCTCCAGTAGGGATACCGTTGCCGCTGAATCATCGTACAGTAATTTACCCGGATCCCTAAGCCAGCCACTGTTGTGAATACCCGGCTTTGGCGCAGGTTGTGTGCCCGTATGATATGTTTCATTCCAGCAGTCATCAAAAAAAACAAACAGAGGTGTGACGCCATGTTTATGTGCAACAGTTAAAAAAGTATTCATCCGCTGTTTAAAACCATCCGGATCAATTTGCCATGCGGCGTGATGCAGGAAAACACGCATGGTATTCATGCCGATGGATTCAGCAAAGCCTAGTTCGCGGTCAATTTCAGCGCTGTCAAAGGTTTCAGCCTGCCACATCTCTAATTGATTAATCGCTGAAGCTGGAATAAAATCACTTCCGCGCAGCCAGCCCCATTGTTTGTACCAGTCATTTGCTTTTTCTTTACTCCATACGCTGCGCTCTTTCTGTGCATGCACTGAAGAAGAAAAAAATAAAAAGAAAATAATTAACGGTGAAAAAAGTCTTATCCTGTTTATGGTTTTCATATTTATTTTGTTTTTATTACACAATGTAAAATCCGCAACTTATTATACATTTCAAAAAATATTCTTTCCTTGCAGTGCGGGTAAAG
This sequence comes from Chitinophagales bacterium, assembly GCA_038207175.1. Taxonomy (GTDB): domain Bacteria; phylum Bacteroidota; class Bacteroidia; order Chitinophagales; family Chitinophagaceae; genus JBBRAD01. The sequence goes on along the minus strand of JBBRAD010000006.1, from coordinate 126,317 downwards.
CATTTTAATTTGAAATTACCTTAAAAAACAACCGGTCCTGCATGTCTTCAAAAGATTATTATTTTATTTTGGGAGTGAAGGCAATGGCTTCTGCTGAAGAAATAAAAAAAGCCTATAGGAGGCTCGCGCTTAAATACCATCCTGACAGGAACTTTGAAGACCCGCTGGCGGAAACAGTTTTTAAAGAAATTGCTGAAGCCTATGAAATTTTATCCGATCCAAAAAAACGGGAAGATTATCATTATAAAAGGCTTTATACTTACAATTACAAATATCATGAACAACCAGCCGTTACCCCGCAAAGCATTTTAAACGATTGCATTAAACTTAAAAAAATAGTAGATGCTGCTGATCGTTTCCGCATAAACAGAGATGCCCTTCTGTTCCAGGTCAGGCAAATACTTTCAGAAAGCAACCTGTTATTATTACAGACGGAAAAAGATATTTCTGCAAATGAAAAAATTATCACCAGCCTGCTTACCTGCTGCAGTCCGCTGTATTTTGAAGACATGCAAAAAGAATGCGATAAATTAATAGTACTTGCCGGAAACAATACAGGGCTTGTTTCCGCCATTCAGAATTTTTTAAGACAGCAGCAAAGGGTGTATAAGTGGAACCGCTACAAGACGGTAATAGCAATAGTTTTCACGGTTGTATTGTGTTTGATAATGTATTTCTTAAGCAGGTAAAAAATTATTGTTCATATTGAAATCATAAATTTGGTGATGCTTGTAAGACGAATCACCATCGTGAAAAAAACAAAACAGCCTGTATATCATTACAAAAATTATGTACTGCTGTTTATTTTTATTTTTTTTACTTCCTTAAAACTATCTGCGCAGCGCATACCTGTACTTAATCAAATTGACCTTCCGCATAATTATTATTACCGCGAATTATATCTTCCGCAACTCACCAGTGGCCCTTCAGCAGTTTGCTGGTCGCCGGACGGAAAATTCCTTGTTTATTCAATGAATGGAAGTTTATGGAAACAGCAACCCGGAACCGAAACAGCACTGCAGCTCACAGATGGAAATGGCTACGATTATCAACCTGATTTTAATCCCGATGGAAAGCAAATTATTTTTGTCCGCTACAATGGTGTTTCTATTGAACTGATGCTGCTTGATATTGAAAGCGGTAATGTTATTACACTAACAAACAACAAAGCTGTAAACCTTGAACCGCGGTTTAGCCCTGATGGAAAATCAATTGCTTTTGTATCTACCAATAACACAGGGCATTTTTTATTATATACTGCAAAGTTTGATAACAACCGGCTTACAGGAATTTCATGCATAACTCCTGACAGAAAAAGTTCAACTAAACGCTATTACTACAGTGCTTTTGATCATGCTATCAATCCTGTATGGTCAAAAGACGGAAAAGAAATTTACTGTATTTCCAACCGCGAAATTGCACATGGAACCGGAGATATTATCAGCATAAATCCTGCAACAGACAGTATGGAAGTAATACGCCATGAAGAAACACAATGGGATACAAGGCCTGATATTTCACCTGATGGTTCGCGGATGGTGTACAGCAGTTACCTCGGCGGAAACTGGCACCAGCTTTGGGTTTTACCCGCAACGGGAGGATACCCTTTGCCCATCACGTATGGAGAATATGATAACACTTACCCGCGCTGGAGACCTGATGGAAATCAAATTGCATTTATTTCGAACAGGAATGGCAATACTTCTCTCTGGTTGCTGAATGTATATGATGGCGGGCAAAAACAAATCATTGCAAACAATTATAATTATCTGCAGCCGCATGTATCCATCACCATTTGTGTGAAAGATGAAAATAGAAATATTATTCCTTCACGCATCTGTATTACAGACAGCCACGAAAAATTTTATGCGCCTGCAGATACATGGATACAGGCAGATGATTCGCACTATCCCGCAGAACAGCAATATGAAACACATTATTTTCACAGCGCAAAACCATTCACTGTAAGTATTCCAAAAGATAAAATCGCTATAACAGTTTCGCATGGCCCTGAATACGAAATTGAAAAAACAGAAATTGATACGCGGAATAACCTTACTGATACTGTTTTTATCACGCTCAAAAAAAATCCCATGCCCGCAGGTTTCGGCAACTGGTGGAGTGGTGATGTACATGTACACATGAATTATGGCGGCCATTATCTTGCTACGCCGCAAACGCTTATTGCACAGGCCAAAGCAGAAGATTTGAATTTTGTTTACAACCTTATTGTAAATAAAGAGCAACGCATCCCTGATGTAAAATATTTTTCTTCAAAACCTGATCCTGCATCAGATAATAAAACTATCCTGATGCATGCACAGGAATTTCATACCAGTTTCTGGGGACACTTGGGAATATTGAATTTAAATGATCATTTGATTATTCCCGGCTATGCAGGCTACCCGCAAACAGCAGCGGCAAGCCTTTTCCCCAACAACAGTTTTATTGCAGACAGGGCACATGAACAAAATGCATTGGTGGGTTATGCGCATCCTTTTGAGCAATCAGAAATTTTCCCCGGTCAATCCCCCACCCTTACCAATGAACTGCCCGTGGATGCTGCACTTGGCAAGGTTGATTATTATGAACTGGTTGGTTTTTCTGATCACAAAGCATCTGAATTTGTATGGTATAAATTATTGAACTGCAGCCTGCATATTCCCGCAGCAGCAGGTACGGATGCTATGACTAATTATGCAAGCCTCCGCGGTCCTGTGGGATTAAACCGTGTGTATGTAAAAGAAGATGGTCCGCTGGATCAAAATAAATTTTTATCTGATATTAAAGCAGGCAAAAGTTTTGTAACCAACGGGCCCATCATCGGGTTTAAAGTAGAAAATAAAAATCCCGGTGACAGTATGCTTATAAATTCAAAAGGCCAAACAGTTTCTTACACGGCTTTTTTAAGAAGCAATGTGACGGTTGATTCTTTTCAAATTATTTTTAACGGCGAAGTAATTGCAACGCATATTTTAACCCGTACAAAAAAAATCGCTGATGTGCATGGCCAAATAAAGGTAACCGGCCCTGGCTGGCTGCTGCTGCGTGCATGGAGCCCCAATGCAGATGCAAACCTGTTTGATATTTATCCTTATGCAAGCACCAACCCCGTTTATTTGTATGATGGAAAAACAAAATCCATTTCAAAATCATCTGCACAATATTTTTTAAAATGGATTGACCGTTTGGAAACCGCTGCACTCGCCAGCACTGCTTACAGAAATGAAGAAGAAAAAAATGCGGTATTAGCTGATATAAGAAATGCGCAGAAGTTTTATACTGATTGTTTGAAGAATGCAACGATGCAATAAATCAAATTAAAATTTTAGATCCAACCCATGCCCTCAAAATCAAACAGTATTTTCCAGCTCGCGGTAATTGTAAGTGCATTAGGGTTTTTTGTAGATGTGTACGATCTTCTTTTGTTTGCCATTATCCGCAAACCAAGCCTTACTGATTTAGGTCTTGAACCCGCGCAGATTTTAAGCGAAGGTGAATTCCTTATCAGCATACAAATGCTGGGCATGGTGCTTGGCGGCATTTTCTTTGGCATACTCGGCGATAAAAAAGGAAGGCTGAGCGTGTTGTTTGGTTCCATCTTTTTATATTCTGTGGCCAATATTTTAAACGGCTTTATCACAGATGTTCATCAGTACACGGTGCTGCGTTTTATTGCAGGCTTTGGGCTGGCGGGGGAACTGGGCGCAGGCCTTACACTCGTGAGTGAATTATTACCCAAAGAAAAAAGAAGTATGGCTATTGCACTTGTTGCAGGCTTTGGCATTTTTGGTGCCGTGTCTGCATATTTTATAAACGAATTATTTAACTGGCATATTTGCTTTTATATAGGTGGCGGTCTTGGGTTGCTGCTGCTCATCATGCGCATAAGTGTGCACGAAAGCGGTTTATATAAAACCGCAAAACAGGCGGATGTACAGCATGGTAATTTTCTCATGTTCTTTAATAATAAAGAAAGGTTCCTGCGGTATTTAAAATGTATTTTAATTGGCATACCTGCCTGGTATATCATCGGGCTGCTGGTAACTTTTTCAGATCAGTTTGGAAAAGAATTTGGCGTAGCAGATATTGATCCCGGCAAAGCAATCATGCTTTTATACCTCGCCATCGCCTTTGGAAATTTCAGCGTGGGCTGGCTGAGCCAAAAAATAAAAAGCCGTAAAAAAACATTATTCATCTTTTATGGTATTGCCATTTTGTTCTGCATTTTTTTCTTTTTGCAGAAAGGCGGCAGCGCCGCTATGTTTTATGCAATCTGTGCCGGGCTTGGGTTTGGCGTGGGTTTCAATGTAGTCTATTTAACTTTTGGCGTGGAGCAGTTTGGAACCAACCTGCGCGCTTCTGCAGCTATCAGCATCCCCAATATGGTAAGAGGTTCGTTGCCATTGGTTATTTTATTATTCAAATTTATACGCGGCGTTTTTAATGATTACGTTACCGGCGCATGGATAACCGGCATAATTATTTTTGCCATTGCCATTCTTTCTGCATTCACTATAAAAGAATCGTATGGAAAAGATTTAGATTTTTTAGAGCAGTAATTTTTTGTTTACCTGCTTTAGCATTTTATAGCATCGCCGCTTGTGTCACTCACTTCTGCATGCTGAATTTTACTGAGCTTTTATGTTAGCGTATGTTTGTTGGCTGTTAAATACCTTACGGGAACTGTCAAAAATTAAACGTTGACCATCAAAAACCCACCGTTACTCATCAAAAACATAACGTCTGATATCAAAAACGAAACGTTATGTATTAAAAAAACAACGTTACTCATCAAAAAATGAACGTTACACGTCAAAAACATAACGTTGAGTATCAAAAATGAAACGTTACGCGTCAAAGACCCAGCGATAGGTTTCAAAATTGAAACATTGACTATTAAAAACGCAGCTTCAACAATCAAAACAAAAAGTTTGCCCGTATTATTTTATTTTCGTTTTTTTAATGAAGCTCTGCTTTCATAAACTGCCCCATTATCTGGAAGAATCCTGTAAAAGTTAATTCAAAGCGCGTATCATCTATATAAAACAATCGTATTTTAAGGTTTGAACTGTCAGAAACCTGTGAAGGTTTTTGCACCAGTACAGCCTTCAATGAATTTGATATTGGCTTTTGGGTATTAATATAAAATGTGATTTCTGTAATAATGCCGCTTCTTACAAGAATCATGTTATCGGGGTTTAGCAAATATTTCTTATACGCTGTTTTTAGAGGGTCTTTTGCAGTATCCAAAATATTTCCCAGTCCATCACTTAACCCCGCATACACCCATGAGCCGGTTTCTACTTCTGTATTTTCAGAAGCTGCCACATCATCATTAAGTTCTTTATTAATATTTTCATTAACCCCTGGTAGTTTTAAGTTAACGTGGTTTCTTAAAAATAAATCAACGGGAATGTTTATTGTTCTTTTTTCATAGCAGGGGCTTGTTACAAAAGTAAATACAGAACTAAACTCACTTTTTGAAAGTACGCCAGGGTTTAAGTTGCGCACTACCTGCAGCGTTTTCCGGTTTACAATACAGCCCAGTCCGAAAGTATCTTTTGTCCGGATAAATAAAGCATTGGCTGCAAAAGAGTATCCCATGCAACTGTCAAGGTTCCTTTTTATTGAATCTGATATAATTCCTTTAGATATGCCAATGGCAGCAGAATTGAAGTCCGTGTCACTTAAAGAAAGAAATTTAATGCCCTGTTCTGTGGGTGAACAGTTACAGAAAAAAAAAATTAATACTGTCAGGCAGAAAAAAACTTTTTTCATATTGTGTTATTGATGGAAAAGAACCGTTAATTGATTATATCAAAATTAATAAAAGTTTTAAGCTTAGCTCCTTTTGTATATAATTGCTTTTATTGCTTCTTCAAACTTTCTAAATATGCAAGCAGGTTTGCCAAATCCTGTACAGACATATTCCTGTACAACCCTTCAGGCATCATAGATGCTTTCATTTGCGTCATGGACTGCACATCAGCCGTTTTAATTTCTTTTTTTGATCCACCGGGAAATTTCATTTCTATATCCGTTTCTGTTTTGCTGGCAATAATGCCTGTAAGCACAGAACCATCTTTCATCTTCAGCTCCCATCCTTCAAAACCAAAACCAATACCGGCGGATGGATGTACAATGGCATCCAGCAATGCCTCCTTCGGTAATTTTGATGCTATTTCTGAAAGCTTCGGGCCAAAATCATTGCCGGTATTATTTACCTGGTGGCAAAGTTCACAGGTGGTGGTAAATACTGCTTTCCCCTGCTCTGCATTGGCATTTAAAACAAGTAAGTCTTTTATATCAGGGGCTTTATCATTCACTTTATTTTTATTGCCGGCGGGCAAATAACTTTCTGCTTCACTGCGTACAGAACCGCGCCATGCACCGCTTACACTGGCAACAACATCCGGTATTAATTCAGCAGGAACTTTTTTGCTTTTCAATATTTCCAGCACCCTGTCTTCACCGCTCCAGCTATTGCCAATTTTTTGTGCGGCCTGTTTGCGCAAAGTCATATCATATTTTTTTGACAAAGTAATTGTTTGCAGCATGTCAATGGACTCTTTGCTGCCAACACCTGCAAGTGCAGTAATCAAACTGCTTTGTTGTGCGCCGGTATCATTTCCATTCATGATATTCCAAATAATTGCCGCTCCCCCCAAATGCAACAATAAACCCGCTGCATCCTTGCCAACAGACTCATTGGGTTTTTCAACAGCGAGCGTCAAAAGATTTTGATTTTGAGATTTCACTTCATAACGGCTTACCAGTTCAATGTATTCATCAGTTCCTTGAATAGAATCCAAAACCTCAGCCAGGGCTTTTTGAGCAACTGATGATTGTTTTACAGTTGTAATATCCAGTGCATGCAATACAATTTTATTCAGCGCCATATCATTACTGCTGTTATCTTCCATCATTTTTAAAAGCAGTCTTAATTTTGCAGGGCCTGTATTAAAATCAAATGCACGGAAATATTTTAACCTGTCATTCAGCGGTATATTTTTATCCGATGCAAGCATGGCTAAATAAGGAACCGCTTTGTCTGTGCGTGCCCGCCATACAATATTTTTTGATGCATCGCTTTGCAAAGGGTTTTTCACAGCAGTAAGATATGCAGAAAAAAATTTGTCCCATTGTTTGTCCGCACCAATGCCCAATGCTTCAAGATACCATCGGTCTTTTCCATCATATTGCATGGCAAGTGCAGCCCACAATACAGGAGCTTCGGGTGATTTATTGTGATGCAGGGCAATGGCACATTGGCGGCGCACCTGCGGGTCAGTATCATTTACTAATTCTTTTACAATGCCACTTATATCCTCATTCAATTCTCTTGCGGCACGCAAACCGGTAATGCGCAAATTGGGGTCATTATCTTTTACCGCCTGTTGTATATATTGCTCCGTATTTGCACCCGGCATTTTTGCCAGCACCCAGAATGCCCTTGCACGCATACGCGGGTCTGCATGGCTATTCCATAATTTTTCAAGCTCAGGAATAGCAACAGCGCCCATTTGCTGTAATACTGTGAATGCATGATAGCGCATAGAAAGGTTTGGATTTTGCAACGCAGTAATTGCGCCCAGTACAGTTGAATAATCTTCTTTCGGGATAGTGTAAGCTGAGCCTGGTGGCGCTACACGGTAAATCCTTCCGCGTGTTTGATCGCCAGCCTGATGGCCGCCCACACCGGGATCGTACCAGTCAGCAACAATTAGTGAACCATCAGGCGCCACGCATACATCAGAAGGGCGGAACCATTGGTCTTTTTCTCCTTTAAGAATATTCACCGTTTCTGCGGTATAGCCTGCACCATTATTTTTTACCGGGTATGAACGTACAACATTTGGCCCCGCATCACAATGGATAATCTGGTTATGAAAAACCTGTGGTAAGAGTGTCCCTTCATATACAGCCATACCGGTAGGTGAACCTGCAAAAGTTTGCAAAAGATTCGGCACCACACCCGGATCATTTAGGTGCCAGTGACGCAAAGGGATAGAGTCTTCAATATTGGTGCGGTTTGCCTGCCATCCTGCGCCGGTCATTTCATCGGTATAACCATAATTACCATACTCCATTACATAATTTATTCTTGTGCCGCGGTTGCCATCATCATCATTATCGCTTTGCCATAAAGTACCATAACTGTCAACAGCCACTTCATAAGGATTACGGAAATTCTGACCAAGACATTCCACATGAGAGCCATCTGTATCGCAGCGGAATACCATTCCCTGCCTGTATTTTTTTTTGTCAATGGGATCACCATCCTGGTCCAAAACCGGTTTCCCGTTTTTATCTTTTAATTGCTGCCCCGCATTACCAAAATTGAAATACAATTTTCCATCCGCGCCAAATGTAAAAGCATGCACACCATGGTCATGCTGCTCACCGCTGATACCCTGAAAAAGTATTTCTTTACGGTCTGCTTTATCATCACCGTTATCATCATAAAATATCCATACATAAGGGCTTTGCGAAACAATTACTTTATTGCCAAGCACGCAAATACCAAGCGGGGCATTTATTTCAGGGCCCTGGTAAAAAACTTTGGCAGTGTCTGCTTTGCCATCGCCATTGTCATCTTCGAGGATCATAATCCGGTCACCTGCCGGGTTGGTGGGGTTGCCATTTATTGCAGGCCGGTAATTGTATGCTTCTGTTACCCATACCCTGCCGCGTTCATCCACATCAATGTTGGTGGGGTTTTTAAGCATAGGTTCCGTAGCCACTGTATGCACTTCCAGCTCCTGTGCAACGGTGAGTCCTCTTAACGCATTTTCAGGCAGGTGTTTTTCAGCCTCGGTCAGCGTATCCGTTTTACCGGTATTATTTGAAGCGGAGGGGCTGTTGCAGGAAACAAATATTCCGTAAAAAAATAAAATAAGCGCGAAGGCCCGGCAGGGTATCAGTATAAATTTATTTATTTTCATTTTTTAAAATTGTATCAATGACAATTATTATGTAAGCTAATAAATGGGAATTATTCCGTCAAAGAATATTTATAAAAAATAAAGTCAATCAGAAATTTAAGCAGTTCATTTATATTCAGCAGATGAAAGCCCGCCTGACCGGATGGGCAGGGATTGCAGCGCAAGGGGCGATACAAAAAAAACTTTAGCTGTATTATAAAGACCAACTGAATTTTTTAAATAATATAAAAAGAAAAGCCCGGGTTTATCCAAAATAAAAACCCCATCCGCGCTGGACAGGGTTTATAAATTTTTTTAAGACGCGGTATGTTTACTTCACTTCAACATCAGCTCCCGCTTCTTTCAGCTTAGCTAAAATATCATCGGCTTCTGCTTTGGCTATGCCTTCTTTAACGGGTTTTGGAGCACCGTCAACCAAATCTTTAGCTTCTTTCAAACCAAGGCCTGTTAAGTCTTTTACAATCTTAACCACCTGCAGTTTGTTTGCACCTGCGCTTTTAAGAATAACATCGAATGCAGTTTTTTCTTCTGCAGCTACAGGGCCTGCAACAGCCGGGCCAGCGGCAACAGCAACGGCTGCAGCAGCGGGTTCAATACCGTACTCTTCTTTTAAAATTTTTGCTAACTCGTTAACTTCTTTTACTGTTAAGCCAACAAGTTGTTCTGCGAATGCTTTTAAGTCTGCCATAGTTGTAAATTTTTTCCGCCTTCATTGATCCCGATAGTTATCGGGGCTCCGGCGGATAGTTTAAAAAAATTTGCCTTAACTAAACCCTAAGGCTTGGGTTTTTTTTATACGGTTTCAGATTTTGGATTTACAATTTATTCGTGCGGGTCAGCAAATCGTAAACCGTACTTTGTAAATCTGAAATTAGTTTGCTCTTTCTTCCAATGCTTTTATTAAGCCGGCTAATTTGTTTCCTGCATTTAAGCCGCTAATAACATTCTTAGCTGGTGACTGCAACAAGCCGATGATTTCACCAATAAGGTCATGCTTGCTTTTAAGCGTTTTCAATGTATCCAGCTGATCATTTCCTACAAATACATCACTGTCAATATACGCCGCTTTTAAAACAGGTTTCTCTGTTTTTGTATCAACCCGGAAACTGCTGATGATCATAGCAGGCTCTTTTGCGTTTTCGCTGAAAAGCAATGCAGTTACGCCATGCAGGCTGTCGTACACACCTGAATATTTTTCCGCATCAATAGATTCAAGCGCCTTGCGGATAAGTGTATTTTTGGCCACTTTCATTTCCACCTGCTTGTTAAAACATATACGGCGGAGTTTACCAATCTGCGCTACACTTAATGCTTCGGTGTTGGTAATATAGAAGTTATTATACTGATTGAATTTCCCTTTAAGCACTTCAATCACTTCATTTTTTTGTTCTTTGGTCATAACGCTTATTTTTATGCTGATGAATTGTGTTGAAACAATTCTCTGCGTTTGATGAATTAGTTATGTACAGATTTTGTGTCAACTGCAATACCGGGGCTCATGCTGCTGGCCATACTAACACCCCTGAGATAAATTCCCTTGGCAGAAGATGGTTTCAGTTTCATGATAGCATTAATAAGTTCCTGGCTGTTTGCCGCAATCTTTTCCGGCGTAAAAGAAACACGACCTATAGATGCATGAACAATTCCGGCCTTATCAACTTTGAATGCGATCTTTCCTCCCTTTACTTCATTCACCGCCTCGGCTACATTATTGGTTACAGTACCGGTTTTAGGATTCGGCATCAAATTTCGCGGGCCTAATATTTTACCCAGTTTACCAATCTTTGGCATTACCGATGGGGTGGCGATAATTACATCCACATCAACCCATCCGCCTTCAATCTTCTGAATAAATTCATCAAGCCCCACATTATCTGCGCCTGCGGCTTTTGCTTCAGCTTCTTTATCAGGTGTACACAATACAAGCACACGTTTTGTTTTACCTGTTCCATGTGGAAGCGATACAGTGCCACGCACCTGCTGGTCTGCTTTCTTAGGATCAACGCCTAAGCGTATATGTAAATCAACAGAACAATCAAATTTGGTGGTATTGATATCTTTTACCAGGGTGCAAGCATCATTTAAGGAATATGCTTTGTTTTTATCAACTTTTGCTTCCGCAAGTTTTCTTTTTTTAGTAAGAGTTGCCATGTAAAATCAGTTTTGAATGTGAGGATTAATTGTTCCAGGGAGCAGCGCCTTCTACGGTTAAACCCATACTCCGTGCAGTACCCGCAATCATTTTCATTGCGCTTTCAATAGTAAACGCATTCAGGTCGGGCATTTTATCTTTTGCAATTGCCTCAACCTGTTCCCAGGTAACTTTACCCACTTTTGTGCGGTTACTTTCTTTGGAACCTTTCTGGATTTTTGCAGCCTCCATTAACTGAATAGCGGCGGGAGCAGTTTTGATAACAAAGTCGAATGACTTGTCTGAATAAACCGTGATAACTACGGGAACAACTTTTCCCATTTTGTCCTGGGTCCTTGCATTAAACTGTTTGCAGAACTCCATAATGTTTAAACCCTTGGAACCAAGGGCCGGGCCTACGGGCGGTGCAGGGTTGGCTTGACCGCCTTTTACCTGTAGCTTTACAAAGCCTGTGATTTCTTTTGCCATTTGTTTAAATTTTTTTGGTGATAGCGTGCCGTTCCGCCTAAGGCGGATGGCACTCCCAAATCAATCATTCTTAAACTAAAGAACTTTTGGGGCGGCAAAGGTAAGGGAAGAATTTTGAATTTATAGTTTCTATAATAAGATTTTTTATGCCGCGCGATGAATAATAATTCGGCTTTTATTGCATCGTACACTTTTATTAAGTATTTTCATGACAGACAGCCTCCCCTTCTTTTAACAAAGCCGTCATAAATCCCGTTCTGTGGAAATAAATTTTTATCTTGCACACAATTGAACCAAAATGAAATTCCTCAGCCTCAATCTTGACTTTTTGGATCATCCGGCAAAATAATATATTTTATACCGGCCATCCTATTATTTATCAAATACCGGGACGCCAACTGCGTATTATTTTTATTTGATTTTTCACTTTCAAACTAAATTATCATGTTAACGCATATACTTTCTCAAAAGTCTTCTTATTATCTTGAACTGGAAGACCAATATGGTGCGCATAATTATCATCCGGTTCCAGTAGTGCTTGAAAAAGGCCAGGGCGTTTTTGTATGGGATGTGGATGGAAAACGCTACTACGATTTTCTCAGCGGTTACTCTGCATTAAACCAGGGGCATTGCCACCCGCGCATCATCCATACGCTTATTGAGCAGGCGCAGAAACTTACCCTTACATCAAGGGCCTTTTTTAATAACCTGATGGGTGAATACGCAAAATATATTACCCAATATTTTGGGTTTGATAAAGTGCTGCCCATGAACTCCGGCGCTGAAGCAGTGGAAACAGCGCTGAAACTTACCCGCCGATGGGGTTACGCTGTAAAAGGTATTCCTGATAATGAAGCAAAAATAATTGTGTGTGAAAGAAATTTTCATGGTAGAACAACCACCATTGTTTCTTTCAGCAGCGACCCCTCTGCATATACTCAGTTTGGGCCGCTTACACCTGGTTTTGAAATAATTCCTTACAATGATCTGGTGGCTTTGGAAAAAGCATTGCAGGATAAAGATGTTGCAGGGTTTTTAATGGAGCCTATACAGGGCGAGGCAGGTGTGTTCGTCCCGGATGATGGTTATTTAAAAGGTGTGCGTGAACTGTGCACCGAGTACAATGTACTGATGGTGGCTGATGAAATACAAACCGGGCTTGCGCGCACAGGAAGGATGCTTGCCTGTGACCATGAAGATGTTCATCCTGATGTGCTGATACTTGGCAAAGCATTGAGCGGTGGTGTAATGCCCATTTCAGCAGTGCTTGCAGATGATGAAATAATGCTGGGCATAAAACCCGGGCAACATGGCTCTACTTATGGCGGTGGCGCTTTGGCCTGCGCCGTTGCCATTGAATCGCTCAAAGTTTTAAAGGAAGAAAAAATGGCTGAAAACTCAGCAGCAATGGGAACAATTTTCCGTGATGAATTAAGAAAGTTAAATTCCCCGCTTATAAAATTAGTACGGGGAAAAGGTTTGCTCAATGCCATTGTGGTCAATCATTCCAACCCCGAAGTGGCCTGGGATTTTTGTATGGAATTAAAAGAAAACGGCCTGCTTGCCAAACCCACACATGGTGATAAAATAAGGTTCGCGCCCCCCCTCCTGATAAATGAAGAACAGATACATGAATGTGTGGGCATCATTAAGAATTCTTTCCAAAAATTTGAATAAAAAATCAGTCCCGCCGGAAAGCGGGATTTATTTTTATATGATTTTTTTTAAAGTAAATTTGACATAGTAACTGTATTTTCTAATCCCGGGCAAAGAACGGAATGTACAGGAGTGCGACGCAACGATGATGCCATCTGCAATACAGTCGGGTGCATAAAAATCCCTAACTGATTAAAAGGTTCATAAATTGAATATATGACTGAAACACACCTGCACCACCACGAAGAACATTTGCAAAGCACCGATGTGTTAAAAGACATTGTTATTGGCATGAGTGATGGTCTTACTGTTCCTTTTGCGCTCGCAGCAGGCTTAAGCGGCGCTGCTACCGGTACAGCCGTAATTATTATTGCAGGCCTTGCAGAAATTGCAGCAGGCTCTATTGCCATGGGGCTGGGTGGATACCTTGCCGGAAAAACAGAACAGGATTATTATAACAGTGAACTTAGAAGAGAATACTGGGAAGTAGATAACCTGCCTGAAAAAGAAAAAGAAGAAGTAAAGGAGTTTTTTAAAGGATTGGGATTAAGTGAAGGCATCCAAAGCAAGGCAACAGAAGAATTAACCAAAGATAAAGACCGGTGGGTAGAATTTATGATGACGCATGAACTGGGCTTAGATAAGCCAGATCCCAAACGTGCAAGCAGAAGTGCATTTAATATCGGGGCTTCATACATAGTAGGTGGGATGGTTCCTTTAAGCCCGTATTTTTTTGTAACTAATTCTATTGAAGGGTTAAAAATTTCTGTTGTCATTACTTTAATTTGTTTGTTTGTATTTGGCTTTTTTAAAAGCAAACTTACCGGTGTAAATACCTGGGCCGGTGGTTTAAAAGTAATGCTGATTGGCGCTGCAGCAGCGGCTACTGCATTTGCCATTGCAAAGCTTGTGGGAAAAATGTAACCAATTATATTCTACCTTTATATCACTATACCCCCAAAGAACTGTAAAAGTTTTTTATACAGTACTATTGCTAACATCTAAAAAACTGGTAATGAAAAAAATTAGCATTTTATCGCTTGATGGCGGCGGAATAAGAGGTGTTATTCCAGGGGTGATTTTAAGTTACCTTGAAAAAAAACTGCAGATACTTGATAACAGCAACTTAAAAATTGGGGATTTTTTTGATTTCATTTCAGGAACAAGTACAGGTGGCATATTAGCCTGCGCATATTTAATGCCGGGGCACTCAGGCAAGGCTAGGTATTCAGCGGATGACGCCCTTAATCTATACCTGAAAGAAGGCGGCGGTATTTTTGAAAGCAGCTTTATAAGTAAGATGTACAACGGATTTGGCCTGCTGGGCGAAAAATATTCTGCGCATGAACTTGAAAAAGACCTGAATGATCTTTTTGGTGAAGAAACCATCAGCAATTTTATAAAGCCCTGCTTAATTACTTCCTACGAAATAACAGCGCGCAATGCACATTTTTTTACAAGCGCCGACGCACAGGACCCATTGCATAATTTTAAAGTACGCGATGCTGCAAGGGCTACTTCTGCGGCACCCACTTATTTTGAACCTGCACAAATACAATCGCTGGCAGGGCAAACTTTTAACCTGGTGGATGGAGGCGTATTTGCAAATAATCCGGCCTTATGCAGTTATGCGGAAGCAAGAAAATTAAAATTTTCTAAATTGCTGAATGATGATACAAAACCAGATATGCCCACGGCAAAAGATATGCTTATAATATCCGTTGGAACCGGCACTGTAAAAAAACCATACCATTATAAACAGTTTAAGGATGCAGGTGAATTAACATGGCTGCAACCTATCATTGATATCCTTATGTCGGGCAATGCAGAAACAGTGGATTACCAGTTAATGGAAATGTATAAAACTCTGGATGATGCTGATAGAAACGATTACTACAGGCTGGAACCTGCATTGCGCGAAGCCTTATCCGATATGGATAATGCTTCAGATGAAAACCTGGAAAATCTTAGGCAGGCGGGTCTTTGGTTTGTAGATAAAAATAAAGAAGTGCTTGACGAAATAGCGCAAAAGATAATCGCTAATAAATGATATAGTTGATAAAATTTATAAAACTTCCCACATAACATTTTAATTCAAACTTCCATGCAAAATTCCATTTACCAGTACCGTGAAAAGAAAGCTGTTTCTGTGATAACATTGTCATACCTGTGCATAGTGTTATTTTTTTGCTTCGGGATTTCTTCCTGCTTTTCAAAAAAGGAAGCTGAAGAAAAAGAATCAGGTCCAGATCTTGAATATTTTTCTTTACGCAATGCATTGTACGGACCGGTTCCTGAGAATGTAAAGCAAAGTATTGAAGAAAGGTTTAATAAAGATAAAATCATGCATCCGGGCATTAGCAGTTTAAGCTGGCAGTTTATAGGCCCTTCCAATACAGGGGGAAGAATTGTGGATGTTGAAATGCCTAAGAAAAATGCAAATATTATTTATGCAGCTTCTGCGAGTGGCGGTATATTTAAATCTACAGATTTTGGCGCCAGTTGGTCCCCCATTTTTGATAATGAAATCACTTTGTCAATTGGCGATATAGAAATTGACCCGAATAACGATAAAATAATTTATGCAGGCACCGGCGAACCTAATACGGGCGGTGGCTCTATCACTTATGATGGAAACGGGATTTACAAATCTGTTAATGCCGGGTCATCCTGGCAACAGACAGGGTTAACGAATGTTGGAACGATTGCAAAAGTTTCTGTCGCCAAAACCAATTCCAACATTATATATGTTGCTGCCGTAGGAAATATTTTTCAGAAAAGCAAAGGCAAGGGCTTATATAAATCAAGTGATGCAGGCGCCACCTGGAAAAAAGTTTTGTATATTTCCGATTCTACTTCTGTGAATGACGTTGCCATCAGCCCTGCTGATTCAAATACTGTATATGCCACTACATGGGAGCGTATTGCCCGCCCGCAGGGAAGGGTTTATGGAGGTATCACCACCAATTTATATAAATCAACTAATGGAGGTAAAACCTGGGCAAAACTCCTCGCGGATGATGCCAGCCGCGGTAAAATGTCGATTGATATTCCTCCAACAAATCCAAATAAACTTTATATAAGTATTGCCAATAAAGACGGCAGTTTTAACAGCGTTATGAAATATGACGGCGCAACTTTTACAAACATATCATCCGGAATTTCAGGTGCCACAAGCTATACCTGGTGGTTTGGCGGAATAAAATGCGACCCAACGAATGAGAATATTGTTTACTACCTGGATTTTCAAATATATAAAACTACTAATGGCGGAGGCAGTTGGAACGTAGTAGCAGGTTCTTCACATGTGGATGAGCATGCTATTTTTGTCAACCCTTCCAATACTTCAAAAATTGTGATTGGGGACGATGGTGGTGTTTATACTTCCACCAATAATTTATCAAGCCTTACACATGTACATTTACCCAACAGCCAGGTATATGATTTTGATGTTTATAAAGTGGATGAAACCTATATCAGCGCTGGTTTCCAGGATAACTTTTTTGCCTCTTCCAATAACCAGTCTCCCGATACCTGGAATGCTTTTGGCGGTGGTGATGGCGTTGAAATACGCATAGACCCGACCGACAAAACACAAACTTATTCCTCGCAGTATGGCGGATTAAATATTACTACAAATGGTATTTCGTCATCCGACCGTTTTAACTGGAAATGCCCGATAAGGCTTGACCCTGTAAATCCAAAAATTATTTATTTCGGCACAAACAAAGTATATAAATTCAATCCTTCAGCAAATAAATGGAACGCCATCAGCGGGGATTTAACCAATGGCAGCGGAAGCGGCGGCAACGTATATGGCAATTTAACCACGCTTGCAGTAGCACCATCCAATAACAGTTATATTTATTCAGGATCGGATGATGGCCAGGTTTATGTAACAAAAAATGGCGGCACAAGTTGGACAAAAATAACAGCCGGATTGCCTGTTTTGTGGACTTCAGTGATAAAAGTAGATCCTTCAAACCCTGAAATTGCTTATGCCGGTTTCAGCGGTTACCGCTATGGTGTTAAAGATGCACATATTTACAAAACTACCAATGCAGGCAATACATGGACACGCATTACCAATGATATGCCGCAGGTTCCGGTAAATGATTTTGAACTCGATCCTTACAATGCAAATACTTTTTACCTGGCAACAGACATGGGTGTGTATTACAGTACCAATGCAGGTACAAACTGGTTGAAGCTTGGAACCGGTATGCCCAATGCAGTGGTATCTACTTTGAATTATGCAAAAAATTCAAAACAATTATACGCAGCTACTTATGGAAGAAGTATTTATAAAATTGATGTGAGTGGTTTATCGCCTGTTCAAAATATTGCCGCTGCTATGGCGTTGCACCAAAAAAATAACAACGCTGAATTAAAAATTTATCCAAACCCCGCAAAAGATGTAATTCGCGTTACATTTCCGGTAAACCAAAATCAAGGTAACATCAATATTTATAACAGCAACGGAGTGAAGGTTATTATAAAACAAACTGCACGGAATATAACCGCTGAAAGTATTGATATATCAGGGTTACAGCCGGGAGCATATTTGCTGGAATATTTAAATGGCCCCAAAAATCAGGTTCAAAAATTTATGGTAACACGATGATTGAAGTTATTTTTCTTCCGGCAATTTAATTTTCGGAAAGAAAGTCATCAACTGAATAATAAAAGCTGTTACCAGTAACAAATAAATACCTGCTTTCTTTTCAGGGCAAATCCCATCCCTGCATGTGGAAAACAGTAAAAAATTGTAAAGCGAATATCCCAGTACAATCAACCCAAGAAAAACATTTGTTCTTTTTGCCCATATTTTTGGAAGAAGAAAAAATAAGATCATTACAGGCACCAAAAAAGAATAAAGCGTGAGCGGTTTCCCCAAATACAAATCTGTACTTACATACCCGTTTACGCCGGATAAAGTGATATTAACTGAGGGAATAAAACACCAGGGCATATAACATACGCCAATAAGGGCAAGCGCTGCAGCAACTCCAATAAGCTGGGAATATTTCATATAAATTAAAAGCCCCGCTTTTCAGCGGGGTGTGTTTTAGAGGTTCCGAGCGGATTCGAACCGCTGTAGGAGCTTTTGCAGAGCTCTGCCTAGCCACTCGGCCACAGAACCTTTTTTAGTTTTTATTATACACAGAGTTTTTGCAAACCCTGCCTATCCTCCTGAGGCGGACAAGAACCTTTGTTTAATCAAAAATAAGTATAAAAATTTCGGCTGCGAAAATAAAGCAATTCAATTAAATGCGAAATTATAAATGCGAAATGCGAAATTCGCCCTGAAATTAAAGCGATGAACCGGATTGAAGAAAGCGAATTGATCATTAACAACCGTGGCGCCATTTATCATTTAGATTTGCGGCCCGAAGAACTGGCACATACTGTTATTACTGTTGGCGATCCTGCACGGGTGCATGAAATAAGCAAACATTTTGATAACCTGGAAATACACCAGCAACATAGGGAATTTATAACGCATACAGGTTTTACAGGACGCAAAAGAATTTCAGTTGTTTCTACAGGCATTGGCCCTGATAATATTGACATAGTGATGAATGAACTGGATGCACTGGTAAATATTGATTTTAGTACGCGGAACATTAAACAACAACTTACATCACTAAACATTATAAGAGTGGGTACAAGCGGCTCATTGCAAAATGATATACCTGTTAACAGTTTTGCAGTAAGCACACACGGAATGGGAATTGATAACTTACTGAATTATTACCGCTATGAAAATAATGAGGAAGAAAAACAATTGCTGCAGCAGTTCATTATGCATACACAATTAAACGGGCATTTTGCAAAACCATATATCGGTACAGCAGCATCTTCACTTTTAAAACATTTTGTAAATGGTTTCCATCATGGTATCACAGTAACCTGCCCGGGCTTTTATGGCCCGCAGGGAAGGGTATTGAGATTGGGGTTAAGCAGCCCGGAACTCATCAACCGGTTAACACAATTTAATTTTGGCAACCACCGCGTCGTTAATTTTGAAATGGAAACCAGTGCTATTTATGGCCTGGGGAAATTGCTCGGGCACAATTGCTTAAGCATAAGCACAATCATTGCAAACCGTGTCAGCAAGACATTTTCAAGTAATACAGATAAAGCGATGCAAAATTTAATTGAACAGGTTTTGCAAATTATTGAAAAGATATAATAACTATGACACTTAATTTTTTAAAATACCAGGGTACCGGAAACGATTTTATTATCGCCGATAACCGCAACAATAATATTGCCCTTTCCACGCACCAGGTAAAACTTCTTTGTGACCGCAGGTTTGGCATTGGTGCAGACGGTTTGATACTGCTCAATAATAAAGAAGGCTATGATTTTGAAATGGAATATTACAATTCGGATGGTAATGAAAGCAGCATGTGCGGCAATGGCGGAAGGTGCCTTGTAAAATTTGCTTATCACCTTGGGATGCACAAAAGCAAATATCATTTTACGGCAGTTGATGGCATGCACGAAGCAACTATTGAAGATAACCATTGGGTGTATTTGAAAATGAAAAATGTGGAAGGCATTGAAAAAAAATTCGGCGACTCGGTATTAAACACCGGCTCACCCCATTACATAAAGCCCACATCAGATGTAAGTAATTGCAACGTAATAAAAGAAGGCCGTGAAATACGCAACCACAGCAATTTTGCAGCAGAAGGGATCAATGTAAATTTTGTGGAATCCAACAGCCATGAAATTTTTGTTCGTACTTATGAACGCGGGGTGGAAGATGAAACATTAAGTTGCGGCACAGGCGTAACTGCCGCTGCGCTTGTATTTGCACATAATGACAACGGCTTTAACCGGGTGGAAGTAAAAACTTTGGGTGGCCGCCTTGCCGTTGAATTTGACAAAACTGCCGATGAGAAATTTGAAAACATCTGGCTCTGCGGCCCCGCTGAATTTGTGTTTAAAGGAGAAATTGAAATTTAAACATATCTTAATAAGTTAAACCGGAAACCCTTCATGATCCAGTATTTCAAAAACATCAATAACCAAACTATTGAAATTGATAAGCCCGAAGATGGCTCCTGGGTAAACATTGTGCCTCCTTTTAAAGATGAGGAATTTACAGAACTTGCAGAAACATTGGATATACCCATTGAGTTTTTGCGGGACTCGCTTGATATCGATGAAAAGCCACGCTATGAACTGGAAGACAATGTAAAATTTATTGTAATAAAAACACCAACAGAAAATAATTCTTTTAACGACAGTGATGCTTATTACGTCACCATCCCCATCTGCATTATTTTAACGCATAACCATGTGGTAACCGTAAACTCCTTTGACAACGGCGCCATAAAAAAATTCCTCAGTACTTTTCAAAAACGCCATCCCGATAAACGCAGCATGATGGTACTGAAAGTATTTGAAAAAATTGTCCAGAACTTCCTTGAGTTCCTGAAAGAAATAAACCACAAAAAAAATTTATACGAACAAAAATTGTACGATGGTAACCGCAATGAAGAGTTACTGCACCTGATGCGTATACAAAAAAGCCTGGTATATTTTATTACAGCGCTGCGCAGCAACGAACTGCTGATGATGAAACTGGAGCGTACAAATTTTTTAGGATTAACAGAAGAAGAAAAAGAATTTTTACAGGACCTTATCGTAGATACCAACCAGGCGCTTGAAATGGCAAATATCTATACCAATATTTTAAGCAGCACCATGGATACATTTGCAGGCATTATCAGCAACAACTTAAATACAGTAATGAAAAGGCTTACATCCATCATCATCATATTCACATTACCTGCACTTTTTATTGGCATTTACAGCATCAACGGAAATATACCTTATACACAGGCTGCTTACGGCTTTTACATCCCGCTTATTTTAACAGCCATCATTTCCATTGCCATCAGTTGGTATTTTATGAAAAAGAAATGGTTTTAATTTTTTTTACCCAACTGCACAATACTGATTAAGCCCCTGTTGCGTCGCACCCGTGTACTGCAACAATTCCATTCGTCACAAAGGCTGCAATGCTTATTGCACATGCATTTCAGCAGTAAATAATTTCAACCAAAATAATGGAATAAATATTATTATTGTAAAATCAAAAATATCACATGGTAAAATATTACTACCCTTTAGCTAATAGTGGCAATATGGGCATCTCACGCTTCACCATCCGCGTGTATGGCATTTTAATGGACAGCAATAAAAGGGTTTTAGTAAGCGATGAATTTATCCGTGGCAGTTATTTTACAAAATTTCCCGGCGGCGGAATGGAATTTGGTGAAGGAACAAGGGATTGTTTAAAAAGGGAATTTAAAGAAGAAACGGGATTGAATGTAAACACCGGCAGGCATATTTACACAACTGATTATTTTCAAATTTCTGCATTCAATAACAAAGACCAGATTATTTCCATTTATTATTTCGTACATGCGCCGGAACCATTCAACCTTAAAATTAAAACTAAAGCATTTGATTTTGCTCCGTATCAAATTGCAGATCCCAACGGCCAGAGCGAAGTACTGCGCTGGATTGAATGGAATGATCTTAGTGAAGCATCTGTATCGCTTCCAATTGATAAAATTGTAGTAAGGATGCTGAAAGAAAATTTTTGATACAATTAATTAAATTGATAAACAACAAACAGGCTTATCCTGCAGTTGGTATATTTTCAAAGCCGTCACTCTCCTGCCCCATCGCAGCTTTCTTCATTTTCACAGCAGTTTCGTGGCCCACATATTTTTCAATTCTGTGTTCAACAATATAAATGACGGGGGTTAATAAAACTGCAAGCGTAAATTTATAAATGTAGTTCATGGTCCCAATGGCAAATACCTGTTGCCAGCTCCAGTTATTGCCGAATTTAAAAGCAATGATCAGCACAATGTAACTGTCAACCAGTTGAGAAATTAATGTAGAACCGGTAGAACGAAGCCATACCCACTTTTCCCCTGTTGCCCTTTTTATTCTGTGAAATACGGTTACATCTACAATCTGGCTTACAAGAAATGCAGTTAAGCTGCCCAGTATAATCCACATACCCTGGCCAAAAATGGCGCTGTAAGCGTTTTGCATATCGGGTACGCCGCTTTGCACTTTTGTGGTTATCCAGAAATCCGCAGGAGGAATTTTCATGCTTCCGTAAAACATAATAAACGCATAGGAAATAAGTACAACTGCTGTATAACTTATTCTTCTCACCGCTTTGGGGCCAAAGTATTCATTCACAATATCCGTCATTACAAATTCAAGCGGCCACAGCAGTACACCGCAGGTTAAACTGAACGATAGACCGCTTTGCCCGAAGATGGTAAAATTTGCAGGCGGTAAGCCAAAAATTTTTTCCAGGGAAAATATTTTTCCGCCAATACATTCAGCAATCAGTGCGTTGGCCACAAAAAAGGCGGTAAAGCCAAGGAAAAGCTTTGTGGGCTTGTCTTTCAGGATGTTTTTTATCATCAGTTCTGTATAAGCATAAAATAAAATATCTGAAAAAATAAGCAAAATAAATTAAATGCAATAATCCATACGGGAACAATATTGCGGATGCATTTTATCAGCAATACAAGCAATGAAAAGCTTGCAGAAATGTTTATGATGGGTGATAATATCCAGCCGGTTGTGATCATAAAACCAGTTGCAAATTGCGGCAGTTGGATATTTGAATATCGGAATATCATGCAGCCAATAAAAAGAATATTACAGATAAATGCCAGTTTTGAAAGAAAGGAGAACCATTTATATTTCATGTTTTGTAAAATAACGTTTTTAATAATTTGAAATTAAGGCAATCAGTTCAATAATTAAAAAACTGTGCTTTAGATTTCTGTGTAATTGAATTTTTTGTTCAGTAAAAGTAAATGGTATAAGGGTTCTGCCATGGCGAAACCGGAGGCTTTATTGATATTCTGCTGACAGGGTCACAAAAACGCATTTTAAAAAGTTTAACTGCCATTCACGAGATACCTTTTGTGAATTTAGCGGGTTAATGTAGGTTTGCTTCGTTTTAAATAAAAGCTATGAACAAATTAAACTGGAAAAGTATAATGCCGCATATTATTGCGGTGGGTATTTTTTTGATTATTGCTGTAATGTACTGCCTGCCTGCTCTGCAGGGAAAAGTGCTGCAGCAGAGCGATATTGACCAATGGAAAGGCGTTGCAGCAAGTTCTTTTGCTTATAAAGATACACACGGGCACTTTCCTTTATGGACAAACAGCATGTTTGGCGGCATGCCCGCTTACCAGGTGGCCATGGACAGTGTAAACCCTATATCACTCGGTTATTTGCACTCACTGTTTACATTGTTTTTACCAGCACCCATCAATTACTTTTTTTTAATGTGCGTGTCATTTTATTTTTTAAGCCAGGTTTTAAAAATTGATTACCGCATCGGCATACTTGGCGCCATTGCTTATGCCTACGCATCTTTCACACCTATTATTGTTTCTGTTGGGCACAACACGCAGGTCCTTACCATGGGTTATTTGCCTGCATTACTGGGAGCGGTTTTATTAGTATTTCAAAAAAAATACTGGAGTGGTGGCGCACTGAGTGCATTATTTGCTTCGCTGATGATTTCGATGAACCATCCGCAGGTTACTTATTATTTTCTCATTATTGCCGTATGTGCGGGGGTTACCTATTTTATCTATTGGATAAAAAATAAAGAGTATAAACATATTTTAATATCACTCAGCATACTTGCTTTTGCAGGTGCAGTAGGCGTTACAACCAATATGGTAAACCTTGCCACCACTTATGATTTTTCAAAGGAAACCATGCGCAACGGCACATTAAACCTTGATACATCAAAGAACGGCAATGAAACAAAACAAACAGCAGGTTTGCCAATTGATTATGCTTTTCAATGGAGCTATGGACAGGCTGAAACATTTTCACTGCTTGTTCCAAATATTTATGGCGGCGCCAGCAATGGGGGAACCCTGGATGCAAACTCACACCTTGCAAAAGAAGCTGTAATCAAAGGCATCCCCGATGATCAGGCCGGGCAGTTTGCATCACAGTTTCCAACATACTGGGGGGCGCAACCTTTTACATCAGGCCCCGTTTATCTCGGCGCCGTTATTTGTTTTTTATTTTTATTTGGATTGGTTTACCTGAAGGGATTTGATAAATGGTGGATACTTGCTGCATGTGTGCTTGCAGTAATGATGAGCTGGGGAAAAAATTTTCCTGCCTTTAATAATTTTCTTTTTGATTACCTGCCCATGTACAATAAGTTCAGGGTGCCCAGTATGACACTTGTTATACCGCAGGTATTGTTTCCTTTACTAGGCATGCTTGCATTGAACCGGTTTGTTTTTAATGAAAAAGATAAAGCCCTTGCATTTAAAAAATTAAAAGTGGCGGGAATAGTTACTGCGGTGGTGTTTGTAGTTGCAGCAATTTTATATGCAGGCCTCGATTATAAAGGAGAAAATGACAGCCAGGTTTTGAGTTATTTTAACCAGGCTACTCAGGGCAACCAGGATATTTCAAACAGCTTTTATAATGCGCTGAAAGAAGACCGGCAATCAATGTTTGGCAGCGATCTGCTGCGCTCTTTGTTTTTTGCAGGCGCAGCATTCTTAGTTTTATGGTTGCTGGTAAAACAAAAAATAAAACCAGTGTATGCCGCGCTTGGTTTATTGTTGCTAAGTTCTGTGGATGTAATTGCCGAAGGAAGACGTTATATGGGCAGCGACAATTTTCAGTACCAGGACAACATTGATGAAAATACTTCAGCCCCTACACAGGCCGATTTGCAGATAATGAAAGACACCGGTTATTACCGTGTACTTAATTTATCGAAAGATGTTTTTAACGACGCCACCACATCTTATCACCATAATTCAATTGGCGGATATTGCCCCGCTAAATTGAGTGTAGTGGAAGATCTTCTCAATTTCCAGTTGCGTAAAGAGCCAATGAACATACAGGTACTGAACATGCTCAATACAAAATATATAATAGCCCCGGGGCAGCAAAACCAGCTAATGGTACAGCAAAATCCATCTGCGCTTGGCCCATGCTGGTTTGTGAAAGCTATTGATTATAAAAAAGGCCCTGCCGAAGCAATGAAAGCGTTGAATAGTTTTAACCCTAAAGACACTGCAGTTGTGGAAGAACAATATAAAAACAATATCCCTTTTCAACCTGTTGCGGATTCAAGTGCATCAATAAGTTTGATAAAAAATGATAATGATATTATCACTTATAAAAGCAGCGCTAAAACAAACCAGTTTGCAGTATTCAGCGAAATTTATTACGACCGCGGATGGAAAGCTTATATTGATAACAAAGAAGCACCCATTGTAAAAACAGATTATGCTTTGCGCGGAGTTGCCATACCTGCAGGCAACCACGATATCCGTTTTGAATTTAAGCCTGCTTCTTATTACAACAGTACAACAATCGCCATCATTGGTTCGGCATTGGGCTGGATAGTTATTAGTGGAGCTGTTGCGCAGGCATTCATAAAAAGAAAAAAAATGAAAGCGGTATAAAACATCAGGTTATATTATTAGAAATGAACTGCATTGTTTGCAGTTCTTTTTTATGCAATAATTCTTTATGATGCCGGCAGCACCGGCCATGCCGCTTAAACCGGTTTGGCAAAATAGTCAGGCCACATCCTCACCTGTGGAGGCGGAATATAATTTAAACCAGTCTTCTCTCTGCAATTGAATTTTAGTAGCCGTTTTTGCCTGCACAAGCCGTTCAATTTTTGTGGTACCCAATACCGGCAATATTTTAGATGGATGTAAAAGGAGAAATGCTATGAGTATCTGGTTAATGCCTGTATTATATTTTTCTGCCAGTTCGGATGAAACTGCTGCAATGCTCCTATAATGCGGATGCGCATCATCATTTAAAATACCACCGCCAAGCGGCGCCCACGCCATTGGCGTAATGCCGTGCTGTAAACAGTGGTCAAGCACGCCATTGCTGAATGGGGGTAAATGCAAAATGGAAATCTCCAGTTGATTAAATTCTACCGGAATAAATTTCAGGAGTAAATCCACCTGCTGGGGTAAAAAATTGGAAACACCAAAATGCAGTATCTTTCCCTGCTGTTTCATAATGGTCACCGCTTCTGCAACTTCTTCCGGGTTTAACAAAGGATCGGGGCGGTGAATCAACATCACATCAATATAATCAGAATGAAAATTTTTCAGTGACCTTTCCGTTGAACTGATAATATGCTCTTTAGAAGTGTTGTATGATTTTATTTGATGGTGAGGCCTGTTAGGTGTGAGCATTTGTATGCCGCATTTGGTAATGATTTGTACCTGCTGCCTCAACAATGGTGAATCCTTTATTGCTTCACCAAACTCTGCTTCCGTAGTATATCCTCCGTAGATATCCGCATGGTCAAATGAAGTAATGCCCTGCTCTATACACCCGTCAATCATTAAACGGTAATCGTACAAAGCAAAGTGAGCGCCCCAGAGGCCCCAGCGCATGCAACCTGCAATAGGAGAAGAAAGATTAAACATGAATAAATATAAAAAAAAATGAATAAAATTTCTGCTTGCAGCAGAAAACCGGATGTATCAAAGTTCAGCAATCAGGATAGGCCCGGCAAGGTTTATTAATTGTTAAGCAACGGGGTTTAAAAAATTTATGCAAATAAAAAAGTCCCGCAAAAAACAGGACTTAAAAAGTTTATGGGATTACTTAATTTAGTAACGGTTGTACCCACCACCGCCTTCGCCACGGTTGCGGTTGTACCCGCCACCACCGCCGCCACTGCCACTGCCACCACGGTCACGGTTATATCCGCCACCACCGCCTCCGCCACGGTTATATCCGCCACCACCGCCTCCGCCAAAGCTTTTCTTTTTGTATCCGCCTTCGCCTTCCTGGCGTGGTGCAGATTCGTTTACAACAATCTTACGGCCCTGAATTTCGGTTTCATTCAGGTTGCTGATTGCTGTACGTGCAGCTTCGTCATCAGCCATTTCAACAAAACCAAAACCTTTGCTCCGGTTGTTGTTAAATTTGTCTGTAACAATTTTTGCAGAAGAAACTTCGCCAAATGGTGAAAAAAGATTGTGCAGATCATCACTGGTCATGCTCCAGTTAAGGTTCCCAACGTAAATGTTCATTTTTTTAAAAATTAAGTGAATAAAACCCAAATACTAACAGTAACCAAAACCCTAAAAACATTTACGCCGAAACGTTCAGGAAATATGGAAGAACTGCTCTTTGGACAAGCGAAGTTAAAATTTATTATGAAATAGAAAATTAATTTTTTAATGCAGGCTTAAGGTCCTTTTCAATCCCGTCCGCTGCGCAGCAGGCGCTTCATCTGAATCACTTCGGGCATCACTGCCTGCCTCAAATTAAAACCATCTGGTTTGTATGTTTTCTTATATCCGCTTTTCGTGCTTAATCCCTACTTTTGCGGCCTGAAATTATAACTCGTAATTCATAAACCGAAAACTTAAATGGCAACTACAGCAGACATAAGCAGGGGGTTAATTTTAAAACTGGAAGGCAGTTTATATTCCGTAATAGAATTTGGAGAAAATAAAACTGCCCGTGCAGCGGCAAAGGTATGGGCAAAATTAAAAGGGGTGGATAACAACCGTACCATTGAAAAAACATGGAATAGCGGAGAAAATATTTTTCCGG
Organism: Chitinophagales bacterium; assembly: GCA_038207175.1. Classification (GTDB taxonomy): domain Bacteria; phylum Bacteroidota; class Bacteroidia; order Chitinophagales; family Chitinophagaceae; genus JBBRAD01. Next base: position 98,435 of record JBBRAD010000006.1, on the reverse strand, counting down.
TGCGGGTAGAGAAAAAAGCTTTCCAGTACCTTTACAAAGATGACAGCGGTTACAACCTGATGAACAATGAAACTTTTGAACAAATAGCACTTGCCGCAGAGATGATAGATGCCCCGCAGTTTTTAAAAGAGGGGAGCGAAGTTTTTGTTTTTATAAATACTGAAACAGATTTACCTATTGGCGCAGAACTGCCTGAAAAAATTGTAGTAAAAGTTACTTATTGTGAACCCGGTTTAAGAGGTGATACTGCTACCCGTGCTTTAAAACAGGCAACTATTGAAACAGGAACTACGGTAAATGTTCCTTTATTTGTAAATGAAGGTGAATTAATCCGCATTAATACCAAGTCAGGTGAATATGTGGAGCGGGTGAAAGAATAAAAAAATAATCACACATTTTTTATAATATTGATCAGCTAATGTTTTGCTGTGTTTTTAATTATTATTAATACCTGTTTGTAAAAAACACTCTTAGGAAAATCCCTGTTTTTATTAAAAAATAACTACTTTGCTTATCCTTTTCGGGTAAAATTGCCCGGAAATTCTCTAAAATCCCAAATTTTAGTATTATGGACTTTAAACAAATCCAGGAACTTATTAAAACAATTAATAAGAGCAACATAGGGGAACTAACAATTCAGGAAGAAGATTTTAAAATCACAATTAAACAAAAAGAAGACAAAGTGCAACTTGTGCCTTCAGCCATTGCCCAGCCACCTGTTTATATGGCTCCCCCTGTTTCAGTTCCCGCACATGTACCGGCCCCTCCAGTTTCCGCTCCTGCGGTTATTCCAAAAGAAGATAATTTAATAACGATTAAAAGCCCGATGATAGGTACATTTTATCGCAGGTCCACACCTGATAAACCTGCTTTTGCAGAGGTGGGTGATGAGATTTCTGTGGGCAAAGTAGTTTGCATCATCGAAGCAATGAAACTTTTTAATGAAATTGAAAGTGAGATAAATGGTAAAATTGTAAAAATACTGGTTGACGATGCAAGCCCCGTGGAGTATGACCAACCATTATTTTTAGTAGAGCCGGTTTAATTTGGAAATTTGGTAATGAAATAATTTGGTCGTCATTTCCAAATCACATCTTCAAATTTTCAAATCAAAAAAATGTTTAAAAAAGTACTTATAGCCAACCGTGGCGAAATTGCATTACGTGTAATAAGAACCTGCCGCGAGATGGGCATTAAAACTATTGCCGTTTATTCTACAGCCGATAAAGACAGCCTGCACGTAAAATTTGCCGATGAAGCAGTATGTATTGGTAAACCGCAAAGCAGTGAATCTTACCTGAATATTCCCCATATAATGGCTGCTGCAGAAATTACAAATGCAGATGCCGTTCACCCGGGTTATGGTTTTCTTGCAGAGAATGCGAAATTCTCTCAAATATGTGCAGATCACGGAATAAAATTTATTGGCCCTAATGCTGATATGATAAACAGTATGGGCGATAAGATTACCGCTAAAGAAACAATGATAAAGGCGGGTGTGCCCGTAGTGCCCGGTGGTGAAGGGCTACTGGAAAGTGTGCAGGGCGCCATTAGTTTAGCAAAAGAAGTTGGCTATCCGGTAATATTGAAAGCCACTGCAGGTGGTGGCGGCAAAGGCATGCGCGTGGTATGGCAAGACAGTGAAATGGAAAAAGCATATACAACCGCAAAAACAGAAGCCGCAGCTTCGTTTAAGAATGATGGTGTATATATGGAAAAGTTTGTGGAAGAGCCCCGCCATATTGAAATACAGGTAGCAGGTGACCAATACGGAAATGTATGCCATTTAAGTGAACGCGATTGTTCTATACAGCGGCGGCACCAGAAATTGGTGGAAGAATCGCCATCACCATTTATGACACCTGAACTGCGCGACAAAATGGGACAGGCTGCTGTAAAAGCCGCTTCAGCTATCAATTATGAAAGTGTGGGCACTGTTGAATTTCTCGTAGATAAACATCGGAATTTTTATTTTATGGAAATGAACACGCGCATACAGGTAGAGCATTGCGTAACAGAGGAAGTAATTAATTTTGACCTGATAAAAGAGCAGATAAAAATTGCCATGGGCGAAAAAATTTCAGGACAAAATTATCTGCCGCAAATGCATGCTATTGAATGCCGCATCAATGCAGAGGACCCTTATAATGATTTCCGCCCTTCCCCCGGGAAGATAACGACATTAAACACACCCGGCGGACACGGTGTAAGGGTTGACAGCCATGTATATGCAGGTTATGTTATTCCTCCTTATTATGATTCAATGATCGGGAAACTTATTGCTGTTGCACGTACCCGCGAAGAAGCTATCAGCACGATGTACCGCGCCCTGAGCGAATACATTATTGAAGGTGTGAAAACCACAATCCCTTTTCATTTACAACTTATGCAAAACGAAGATTTCAGGAAAGGGAATTTTACTACAAAATTTCTGGAATCATTTAAGTTGGCGTAAATTCACTTCTTTCATTCAGCATTTATCCCTGTTTGTAATGGTTCAGTTAAAATTTCAGGGTACATGCGGTATCTTATTCATAATTGAAGTGCTCATGAAGAAATCCTTTAAAAAACTACCGCTCTTTTTTTTCCCTGTTTATTTACTACCTGTTATTTCATTTTGCCAGACGGAGAGCAATAATATTTCTGTTTACCAAAAAACAGAAGTATATGAATTTGTAAAAGGTAACACGGACAATCCCGTGATGGTAAAAGAAAAGGTGTCAACAACCTACAAGTGCAATGGATTCAGAACCTCCATACCTTTTGTTGAATTTTATGATGACAGGAGTTCTATTGATGAAGTAAAAATTTTTGTTGACGGGAATAAAGCAAAGAATATTATCCCTTCGTACAATTATTATTCCGTTGACGATATTTTTTATTCAGATGCACGCATCTGCTATTTTCAATTGCCGCTGGAAAAAAAGAACAGTGTAAGCGAAGTGGATATTGAAAAAACCATACTTGATCCGAGATATTTTAATAATGTTTTCTTCGATGAATTTTATAACCTGGAAAATAAACAGGTAATTATTAAAGTACCAAATTGGATGCAGCTGGAAATAAAAGAGTATAATTTTTCTTCATCCGGCATCAGCAAAACTATCCAGCAAAAAGATAATGCTACAGTTTATATTTATTCAATACAAAACCTTGCGGCCCGCAAGCAATATACAAATGCACCCGGCCCCACATATCTTTACCCGCACATATTATTTATTTATCAATCAGCGCAGCCCGATGGTTTGCCATCCGTAACTTATTTTAAAAACCTGCAGCAACAATACAACTGGTACCGTTCACTTGTAATTGATATTGGTAACGACCCCGCAATATTTAAAGATAAAGTGAATGAAATAATTAAAGACAAAAAAACAGATGTTGAAAAAATACAGGCGGTTTACAACTGGGTACAGGCAAATATCCGCTACATAGCATTTGAAGATGGTATAGCAGGTTTCAAGCCCGAAAAAGCGCAGGAAGTTTTTAGCAGGAAATATGGTGATTGCAAAGGTATGGCAAACCTTACTAAAGAAATGCTTAAAGCAGCAGGCTACGATGCAAGGCTGTGCTGGCTTGGCACCAATCATATCGTTTATGATTATTCCACACCATCCCTTGCGGTGGACAACCACATGATATGTGCATTAAAATTAAACGGTAAATTTATTTATCTTGATGCAACGGAAAAATATATCGGGTATGGTGAATATGCACAGCGCATTCAGGGAAGACAGGTATTAATTGAGGATGGTAACCAATATATTCTGGACCGGGTACCCGTGAAAGATAATATGCAAAATATTCAAACACAAAAGGAAGAACTGAAAATTGAAAATGGCGCGCTTGCAGGAAAAGTGGAATTGAATTATAAAGGTGAAAGCAAGGAAAACATGCTGGTACAATTTTACAGTATCACAAAACAAAACCGTGATATTGCTTTGCAGCAATTCCTTTCAGGAAATAATAATAATTACAAAATACAAAAGCTATCCACTTCGGGTCTGGATGACTGGAATAGGGATTTATACGTACAATACGATCTGCAATTTGTAAATGCCGTAACTGAATTTAGCGACGAAAAATATATTGACATGGATTTTGATAAAGATTTTTCAAAATTCATCATAGATACATCGCGCAGCCAGGATTACTGGATGTATTACAAATACAATATCAGCAATGAAACGGAACTGGAGCTGCCCGATGGGTATCAAGCAGCGGAATTGCCCGCCCCATTAGTTATAAAAAATAACAATTATAGTTTTAACCTCCAATATTCACTCTCAGGTAATAAATTAATTTACAAAAAACAACTGCAGGTTTTTAAACCCATCATAACTGTACAGCAGTTCAGCAACTGGAATGCTGATATTGCAAAACTCAATAATTTTTATAACGAACAAATTACCCTTAAAAAACAGTAAATATTTTTACATGAAAAAGAATCTTCTCTTCATTTTTTTTTCTGTCGTTATCTTTTCTAATGTTCATGCACAATTGAAGGAAGCCGATTACCGCAAGCAGGCGGATGAAGTACGTAATTATGTATGGGGCTGGAAAATAAAAGCTTTTGATGAGCGCAATGTACCCATGGAATATACAAAATATTCAAAAGTGATACTTGCAAAGCATGAAGAAATTACCGGCCTTACAAAATCGAAAATAAAATGGATCGGTTTTGGGGTTGCAGCGCAGAGAGACCTTACCTATACACATACAACAAGGGAATTAATAAAGATAAATGATGCGGCTGCTCTGGAAGAATATTCACAAATAGATTATCAAAAATTTGCGCAGCAACACAATGATAAATTAACCACTTTTTTGGGTGTAAGGGTAATTAAGCCTGACGGCACTGTAAAAGAAATTAATCCTGATGAAATTGTATTAACTGATAATACCGGCAAAGATAAAAAAGCGAAGCTCGCCGTACCGGACTTAGAGATTGGCGACATGATTGATTATTTTATACAAACAGTGGAATTTTATGATGGCGGCAGCTTACTTGACATAGAAAATTTTGTATTTGCCGATGAGGACCCTGTATTCCATTTTTCGGTACATATAGAAGCAAGCGATAAGCTGGCTATTGAATACCGCTCAATGAACGGGGCGCCCGATTTTAAAGTTAGTCATGATGCAGACAATAACACAGTAATGGATGCCGAGCAAAACAAAATTGCCCCCTTCCCTGTTAGTTTGTGGATGTCGCCATTTCGTCAAATTCCCATTTTACGTTTTCATATGGTAATGGGTTATAAAGGGGTTTTTGCAGGCAGAATTAATGCACGCAAACCAGGGGAAATATATAAAGACCTTTCACCTGATGAAATTGTGCAGGATTATGACATATTGCTTAAACCGCAGATAACCTTTACAAGACAGGCAGCCAGTCAGGTTGCCGGGGAAATTTCAAAATATGGAAAGGTCTACCTGGATAATAATGGCGGCGGCAGTTTAAAAAATAATTCACCCGCTGTGTATTATGCAGCAAGGCACTATTTTTTAATGCGGCCTGATCTTACAAATGTTACTGTTGTAGATAGCCGCCGCAATAATATCAGCCCGGACTTTCCATTTTTTTTATGTATGCTTGAAGGGCTGTTCAGCTACTTCGGTATAAATTCGCAGATTGTTTTATTGCCTTCAAAATATGGCCCGCGTGCAAATGAAGTAATGTCAAAAGCTGATTACGGGCTTGCTTTGCTAACAGATGATGGACATATTTATACAGCAGAAACATTTTACGATTCGCCTGATTTGATCCCTTATTACCTGGAAGGCCAGCAGGGCGTTACGCTTGACTACTCAATGAAAATGACGGGCGCCAAATCAGAACAGGGAACATATACAGCAAAAAATTCATCCGCTATACAAAATGTACAAAATGAAGATTTGGTAATAAGTTTCGATCCTGCTGAACCACAAAAAATAATTGTTGACCGCAAAACAACATTATCCGGCCTTATGAAAGAAGACGCACAAAAAAAGTTGCTGCTTTATGAAGATTGGTATGACGAAGAAAGAAAAATGATGGGCATAAAAAATTCATTTACTGATGAACTGCATGATAGCCGTAAAGGGAAAAAAATTGTAGATGAATACACAAATGCTTTTGCGGAAGCCCGCAAGCAATGGAAAGATAATTTTAAACAGGAAATAACTGACCAGTTTGATGTAATACCTGACGAAGTGATGGAAAGCAAAGTGGACCAGTGCGGTATCTTTGATTTAAAACCGGATTTTATTTACAATTCAAAATTTACAGTAAACGCCTGGATTAAAAAAGCAGGTAACAACTTTATACTTGAAGCGGGAAAAATGATTGGCCCGCAATTATCGCTTAAGCCAGAGCAGCGTGACAGAAAAGTAGATGTTTATATGCCACATGCAAGGACGCTCCGGTACAATTTACAGATACCAGTGCCTGCAGGTTATACTGCTGAGGGGCTTGATAAGCTGAACACAAGTATAGATAATGCACAGGGCAGTTTTGTAACAACTGCAAAACTAGATGGGGCATTGATAAAAATAACTATTACTAAAACTTATAAGACATCATTTGTGAAAGTGGCTGACTGGCCCGCGCTCCTTTCTATGCTGGATGCCGGCACTGCATTTGGTGATGCAAAAATTTTATTGAAGAAATCATAATGCTTAAACCATTTTAAGAATCTTTTTTACAATGCGTTTGTATTTTAAAGTCTTTACACACTCAGCATTTGCTCTTTTTCCTCCATCCATTTATTTCTGCCATATCCTTTAAAAACATGCTTTTCGCTGTGATAGGATGAGCGTACAAGCGGCCCGCTTTCCACATAATCAAAACCCAGGTTGTAACCAATTTCACGGAGTTCTGCAAATTCATCAGGATGTACAAAACGGTGAACAGGTAAATGTTTTTTTGTGGGCTGCAGGTATTGGCCGAGTGTAATAACATCAACATTTACTGCTGCCAGATCTTCCAGTGCCTGCACCACTTCCTGTTTTGTTTCACTCAGGCCCATCATAATACCTGTCTTGGTACGCATGCCTCCTTTTTTTAAAATGCGCAGCACTTCTAAGCTGCGGCGGTACTTAGCCTGAATGCGCACCTGCCTTGATAAACGTTCAACAGTTTCAATATTGTGGCTTACCACTTCGGGTGCGGCATCAATAATTCGCTGTATATTTTCTGTATCGCCTTTAAAATCGGGGATCAATGTTTCTAATGTTGTATCAGGATTTAAAGCTTTTACTGCTTTGATGGTATTGTACCAGATAATTGAACCGCCGTCTTTTATTTCGTCCCTGTCCACACTGGTGACAACAGCATGTTTTACTTTCATTAAATGAATAGCTTCCGCCACACGCTGCGGCTCATCCCAGTCAAGCAGTTCGGGTCTGCCGGTGGCAACAGCACAAAAACCGCAACTGCGGGTGCATATATTGCCAAGTATCATAAAAGTGGCTGTGCCTGCACCCCAGCATTCGCCCATATTCGGGCAGTTTCCGCTTTCACATATTGTATGAAGTTTGTGCGTATCTACAAGGCTGCGCACATGCTTATAGCTTTCACCAATAGGGAGTTTTACGCGAAGCCAGTCAGGCTTTTTTATTTTGGTTTCCAAGGTTGATATAATAGGTAATTCCGGCATTTTTAAAAATTGTACCGGATTGCACCGGTTAAAATAATTTACAACAGCAAATCTTTTTTTGCTGAATAATGATAAGAAAGTAAAAGAGTGCGACGCAACAAAAGTATAATAGCTGTAACAATGCCGGGCACAAAAATACATTCAGTAAAAAAACAAAGGTAAATTACTTTCTCCTGCCAAATTCAATAGCTATGTACGCATTGAAGAAGAATTGTTTTTCTTTTCTGTTGATCATGATGGGCATTTTCTGGCTGTAGAATTCGGCATTGATGCCGGTTTCAAGTGCAGAGAGAAATTCATTGTAACGGCCGTAATCGAAACGGAGCGAGGCCCGTGCAAAAACCCCGGGTGTAAATTTGCCTTCGCTGAGTCCTTTGGTAAAACCCGAGGCGCCAATAATATCCCCGCCGGTGCTGATATCCCCGCTTTTAAAGAGATAGTCATTTTCAGCACTGTACTTTACATCAATTTGATTATTGGTGGAATCGAGTACATTTAGGTAATAAGGTTTTAAATACCCCATCGCAAGCCCGCCGCCATAAACAGCGGAGACCGCAACTCCGTTTTTATTTCCTTTCCCGCCAATTAATTTTTGCTGGCCAATGCCAAGTTTTATAGCATAAAAATTATTAATTTTCCCAAAAGAATAAGGGTTACCTATAGCAAAACCAAATTGATCAGATGCGGCCACATGCCTTTCTTCACTGGGATCGTGGTGTTCCCCAACTTCCGCCCACCACAAATTTGTATTAATTAAAGTTTTATATTTTCCATGCTCGTAAAATGCCCCCCATCCGTCTGTATTAAGCTTAAAACCAAATGCAGATTGTTTTGAATAAATAAGTGCCCCTTCTTCATACTTTTTTATCAGCATGTTAGTCCTATCTTTCCGTTCCTGCTTTTTTCTCTCTGCAGGGGATTGTTTTACCTGGGCATTGGCAGCAGTAATAGATACCGCCAGCGAAATAAACAAAAATATTTTCTTCACAGTGTTATAGTTTGTGAGTCGTAAATTTATATAAAATTAGTGCAATGACTTCACAAATAATTTATAAAGGTGCGTTAAGAACAGAAGCCACGCACCTGCAAAGCAATACAAGCATAGAAACTGATGCACCAACTGATAATAACGGAAAAGGTGAAAGGTTTTCCCCCACCGACCTGCTTGCCACATCATTGGGCTGCTGTATGCTGACAATCATGGGTATCAAAGCAAGGGATATGGATATTGATTTAACCGGAACAAAAATTGATATAACAAAAATAATGAAGACCGATCCCCGGAGAGTAAGCGGTATAAAAATATATTTTCATTTTACTGAAGCCCTGCATGCTGATGAAAAACAAAAAACAATTTTGGAACGGGCTGCACTTACCTGCCCTGTGGCGCAAAGCATTCACCCGGATATTGAACTGGATATACAGTTTGGATGGCAACAATGATTTTACCTGTTTACACTCCTGAAGACTGATTGGGCGGCGCTTTCAGTAATTTATTTCCAACAGCGCAGTCAAGACAGTGCCTGAAACTGCAAAAATTATTCTTCAATTCTATCAACGCCTGTGAATCAAATGCAGATGCATTATTAATGCCCTTTGCTTTCCATTGTTTGGTAATTGTATTTTGTTCCGGGGATAGTTGGGACAGCCATGCAATTGCTTTTTCTTTATACGTGTTTTCATTCCTGTGTATGCCATAGGCAAAAAGTACCGGAACAATTGTGTTTACAATAATATTTTCCGTCATTTGGCTGCCGATTTTTTTTGGGCGATGAGGGGTTGCTTCATCAAACCTGTAATGATAATGCCAGTAATCATTTGCAGTGATATCAAATAATTTTTTTACAGCCTCCACATCTTTCAAATCTTTTATTTTTGAAAAAAGATGTGTGGACTGAGAAATTATCATTGCCAACTGCGCCAGCCGTATTGCAGGGAAGTTTGCAGGCCTCATTCTTAAAAATACCGGAGGTTTTGCAACTGGTACAAGTTTGTATTTTTTTTGAAGGAAATGATATTCTTTTTTAAGAAGCTGCGGGTAATCTTCATAAAAATCTTCATTTAGTAAACCGCACTGGCCAAGCAGTAAAGCTTCCAGCTGATGAATCTGGTTTTTATGTTTAGCCAGTATATTTACAGAAATTGATATAGCAGCCTGTTCAAAAATATCAGCATTTACTTTTATGCCGAAATTGCGGGCAAGCAGCCACCAAAAAGTTTCTTCCCAATGCTGGCCGGATTGGTGCAAATATTCCAGCACCAGTTTTGATTTGCGTTCCAATCTTCCGGCAAGCAGCGTTTCTTTCCAGGCTTCCCAGTTCAGTTGAGATAAAACAGGCAAATAATCCTGGCAGGGAACGAAACCCTGTGCATCCATTAGCTTACCATACTGTTCAAGCATAAGTTTGGAAACCAATGGTTGTAATTCAAGCGTAGCAATAGTTTGCCCGTTTGCATATTTTACTTCTTTATCAAAAAGCCATACCACATGCAGAATAATATTACTATAATTTGGGTCAGATGAATGCCGGTGCGCATACCAGCCTGAAGACTTAATATGCAGTTCCACATTACCGGCCCAAACCGTATTGTCAATTTTAATTTTTGCCTCTATAAAATCTGGGCCCGCATTAGTATTCAAATTACCGGGATGAATGATGTGCAGTTCTTTTTCATCTATAGTTACAAGGTTGGTTTTATTGAAATACTGAAACTGCCAGATAAACTGTAACAGCCGTTCTGATATAAAGGGAGCAATCGTCAATGGAAAATTTTATTTTAAGATACAAAAAATTATCCGTTTGCATTTATTGTTCATTCTTCATTATGCCGGGTTTCAAGCTGTAGAAGCGCCTGTAATACCCTGCTTACAGGCAGTCCCATTACATTATAAAAATCGCCGCTAACGGATTTAATGCCTGCCACCCCAATCCATTCCTGTATGGCATAGGCGCCCGCTTTATCATAAGGCTTGTATTTATCAATATAAAACTCTATCTGCTCCTGTGTAAGCGCATGAAACTCAACATCTGTAATATCAGCAAAAGAAATTTCTTTATCCTTATATAAAATCACCACGCCAGTAATAACCCTGTGATGCCTTCCTGATAAGGATTTCAGGATGCTTACTGCATCGCTCCTGTCTTTGGGCTTGCCTATAATTGTATTATCAAGCACTACAATGGTATCGGCAGCAAGTATCGGCCTGTTATATAATAGTTTTTTATTTTCTGCGAGTAAAAATGTTTTTACCGCCGATGCTTTTTGTGCGGCAATAAATACAGAAACATCTTCAGGGGATAAATGTTTGGGAAAAGATTCATCAGTATGCTGAACAATAATATCAAAAGGCACTTCTGCCCATTCAAGCAGTTGTTTACGGCGGGGCGATTGTGAAGCAAGAATGATTTGTGGAAGTAATATCATGAACTGTAAAAAAAGAAAATAATTTTTAATGATATAGTTTAAAAAATACCATGGAAAGTATGCCGGTAAACATAACCAGTTTAATAACCGAACTAAGCCTGTGAAAGTCTGCAGGCACCGCAGCTTTAAATAATTTCCTTAATATCCATATTAACGGGACTATAATAAACACTATGCAGTATATGGCACTAAACCACCAGTTAAACTGTAATACATAAAACTGTACTATTACCAGCAGTGCAATAAGTACGGCAAGCCATACAGCCACAAAAACTTTTGCAGCATTCATCCCCCATGCAATAGGCATAGTGGTACAACCATATTTTCTGTCGCCTTCAATATCCTCCATGTCTTTTACAACTTCCCTGATTAAAGAAATAATAAACGCAAAACCTGCATATAAAAAAGTGAGGCGTAATATTCTTGCAGTAACCAGTGAAACCTCTGCTTCCTCCAGCCTTGACATTTCGCACCAGGTTACCACCAGTATAACCCATGCCGTTAAAAGGGAAATAAGGATATTGCCGGATAATAATTTTCGTTTAAGAGAGACTGAGTAAAAGAATAAGACTACAACACAAATCACATTTGCGGCTCCAAGAAAAAAAATGCGTGTGGTAAAATCAAGATAGAACCCAATGGCAATACCGGTTATACTTAAAATCACATGCCAAACAATAGTCCAGCGGCGGCGGATTATTTTTGCCACCACCATTTTTTCCGGTTTATTTACCAGGTCTATATTCAAGTCAAAATAATCGTTTATGATATATCCTGCAGCTGCAATAAGCACAGAGGAAAGGCAAAGAAGAATAAAATTTGTGCCCTTTACCACTGCCTGAATGTTGTGATCTTCAAATATGGGCACCTGTATGCAATACACAAATAAAAATTGCGTAAGTGCTATAAACACTAAGTTTGGCCAGCGCACCAATCTTAAAAATGCGGAAATAAGTTTCAATAAATAAATTTAAAACCACAAAATAAAAGGGAATAGTTCACAATGTAGAATAAAGCCGTTGATAAATTTAAGATGGCTTAATAACACTGAAGAAGCTGAAGTGTGCGACGCAATCCAGATAGCCATCGGGACGTTATACTTATTCTGCGGCCGGTACATAAAAAACTATTGCGCTTTTATTTGCATACCTGCTGTCCAATGGCCGTTCAGTTTTAAAACTTTTTCAATTACATCCCTTGCGCAGCCTTCTCCTCCTTTCAATGGCGATATGTATTTTGAAACCTGCTTTATTTCCGTTGCTGCGTCTGTCGGGCAGCAAGGCACTCCCGCAAACTGCATTACATCAAAATCAGGGATATCGTCACCCATAAATAATGTTTCCCGTGATGATAAAGAATGTTGATGCAAATATTGTTTCAGTTTTTCAAGCTTATTTTCCTCATTTATAAAAACATCCCGAACGCCAAGTTTATTCAGGCGTTCCTTTACTTCGGGAGAATTGCCCCCGGAAATTACCACAACACGGTATGCCTGCTTTACAGCCAGTTGCATGGCGTAGCCGTCTTTAATGTTCATCCTGCGGATCATAGCACCGGCGGGCATTACAAGCAAACTGCCATCGGTAAGCACACCGTCAACGTCAAACACAAAAGTGGTGACCGGTTTAAAAAGTTCAAGGACGTTCATGAAAATGATTTGATAATTTGCAATACCCATTACAGAAAATCTGTAAAACGGCCGGTAAAAGTACCTCAAAAAACAGGTGCATTTTTTACCAAATAAACAATATTTTAAAACCCTGCAAAAAATAAAAATAAACGAACAGTTGTTTGTTTTAAATATTCTTTCTATTTTTATACCCTCATAAAGCAGTAATAAGGCTTTTGCATTTACTTAGGGACAAAAAGCATTAGCAAATTATCCTTATTATTTTTGTTTAGTTGATCGGTTGCTTGCTCATAACAACTCCCTGCCAGGTATCTCCGGCGGGGATTTTTTATTTTAAAGTATTTAATCATTTTGTTTTATAAAAATCAATAATGCTTTCACTAAGCATCCTGTAAATTTTTTTTAACGCAGGATAATTATCAAGAGACTCAAGATGTTTTTCAATTGTAAATTTATCCTGCCGCATTGCGGGGCCGGTTTGCAGATGAGCCGGTGAAAATGAAGAAAGCCGGTTTGCCACTTCCTTAATCAATGGAACCAATGCCATAAAGTTTATCCCTTCATTTGTACAATAATCTTCAGCAAGGGTGTAGAGGTAATTGGTAAAATTTGAAACCATAACAGCCGCCGCATGCAGCTTTAGCCTTTTTTCATCATCCGCTTCCTGCACAAAAGCTGAAATAGAAACTGCAAATTCATGTAAATTTTTTCCGGATACTTCATTATTTGCGTCAATAAAAAAAGGTATGGGGGGAATATTGCTGATTTCTTTGCGCAGGCTTTGCAAAGGATATAAAACACCAAATTTATCAGAAGTTTTTTTGAGGACATTTATAGATATAGCTCCCGAAGTATGCACCACCATTCCTTTTCCTGTTGCTAACCGGCTGGCAACACCGGCAATTGATGCATCAGAAACCGCAATGATATAAAAGTCTGCATCACCGGATAATAGCTTTATATCGTTCACAGGTTTTGCATACAATTCATTTGCAAGCAAATTTGTATGGGTTATATTTCTGCCCGCAACTTCAGAAATTATATGCCCTTTTACTTTCAGCAGTTTTCCAAGTACGGTTGCCACGTTACCTGAGCCAATCAGGCTTACCTTCATATATTTGAATTATGAAGATGAAGTTAAAGCAAAGGTTTGTTATTGGATATTATTCAGCCAAATTAAAAACGCTTGCAGCAGTTTCACCACGCAAAGCTGCGGAGTCCGCATTCAAATTATTCTGTACGCCTTACAGCGGCAAGCTCAAATTAAAAGCACCTGCAATTTTTCATAAAGCGCAAAAAATAAATTTTGAATTAAACGGAATTAAAGTGCATGGGTTTTACTGGCCGGCCAATCCATCCACAGGAAAAACAATTTTAATATGCCATGGTTTTGACAGCAGCAGTTACCGTTTTGATAAATATGTGCAGTTGCTGCTGAACATAGGTTTTCATGTGCTGGCATTTGATGCGCCGGGACATGGAATCAGTGATGGAAAAACAATCCACTCCCTGCTTTACCGCGACACTATTTTAAAAATTGAAAACCTGTACGGGCCTGTTTACGGGGTACTCAGCCATTCTCTTGGTGCACTTGCCGCTTCTTTTGCAATGGAACAATGGAATGATGCGGCTAAAAAAATTGTTTTAATAGCACCGGCCACAGAAGCTTCTACCGCCATTGATAATTTTTTTAAATTCATTACAGTAAATGATAAAACGAGACAAGCATTTGAAGATATTATAAATGAAACCGGCGGCAACCCCGTTTCCTGGTTTTCGGTAACAAGGGCTGTACAAACTTTCTCCTCTTCTGTTTTGTGGATACATGATGAAGATGATTTGGTATGCCCGTTTGCAGATACAAAAACTATCAGGGAAAAAAAATTACCGCATATTCAATTTCTTATTACAAAAGGATTGGGGCACAGTAAAATTTATAGGGATAAAAAAGTGCAGAAAGCGGTGGTAGATTTTTTTTCTTCGTAAAATAAAAAACGCCCCGCTTTGGGCGGAACGTTTTAATAAATTACACATAAATTTTTACCTGTTATAGTTTCTACTGTTGTCATTATCCCTTCCTTTGTTGTAGTAAGGATAAGGATCATGATACACAATTACAGGCTGCCTGTAACGGCTGTAAGTTACGCAATGTGTGTGGTTATCACGCCATACATCAGTGCCATAATGATACACCATAAACCTGGGTGTGTTCCTGATCTGGAAATTAACAGGCAGAAAATTTACACTCACCCATACGCCATTGCGTGGATATATATATTGACGTGAAGCCACGTTGTAATACACGTTGGCACGTGGATAATAGTAAAATGATTGTCTGTTGTGCGCATTGTAAGCGCTTCCGCGAAAGGCCTGTGCGTCCGCACCTGTAACGGTGAATAATGCTGCAAGTGCGATAACTGCTGAGAGTAGAATCTTTTTCATAATCTTTAATTTTTATACTATATGAGATGAGGATAACAATTGATAGTTTAATGAAAAAATAAAACTGCGTTTCTTTTAACATTTTTTGCGTTTTAAATGATTGAACTAATATTGCAGCAAATAAGAATGCTGGAGCAACAGCATTTTGCAGTCTTAAACCATGCATAAAGCGTTGATTCATTTGAGTATTATTTGTTTTTTAAAATAAAGGGATATTTGCGAAACCCTTTGCTGCATTGCATTTGGAAGCACAAGTGTGCGACGCAACGGATGCTGAAAAGAATTACCGCAGGAGGTAACACAAAAAAATAAAAACTAGAATGGCAAAAAATTTACTGATAGTGGAGTCGCCTGCAAAAGCAAAGACCATTGAAAAAATCCTTGGTAATGATTTCGAGGTAAAAAGTTGTTACGGGCATATACGCGACCTTGAGAAAGATGATATGGGCATTGATGTAAAAAATAATTTTCAACCCCGGTATATTGTGCCCGATGAAAAACAAAAAGTAGTAAAAGAATTAAAACAGCTTGCAAAAAAATCTGACGAAGTGTGGCTGGCAACGGATGAGGACCGCGAAGGGGAAGCGATAAGCTGGCATTTATGTGAAGTGCTTGGGCTTGATCCAAAAACCACAAAGCGCATCGTTTTTCACGAAATTACAAAACCGGCTATACTTGCTGCGGTGCAAAACCCACGCCTCCTGGATATGAACCTGGTGAATGCGCAGCAGGCAAGGCGCATACTCGACAGGATAGTTGGCTTTGAATTAAGCCCTGTGCTCTGGCGCAAAATGAGCATGGGCAATTCGCTCAGTGCGGGGCGGGTGCAAAGCGTGGCTGTTCGTTTAATTGCTGAAAGGGAAAGAGAGATCAACGCATTTAATGCTGTAAGCAGTTTTAAAATTGAAGCGTTGTTTGCAGCGCAGGATATAAATGATAAATCTGTAACATTTAAAGCAGAAGGCACAAAACAAAATGTAGCAGAGGATGCAGAGAAGTTTTTACAAAGTTGCGCAGGCGCAAATTATACAGTAAAAGATATACTGGTAAAACCGGCAAAAAAATCACCGGCTGCGCCTTTTACCACTTCCACTTTACAGCAGGAAGCAAGCCGCAAGTTTGGCTACGGCGTAAGTAAAACAATGCTGCTGGCGCAAAAATTATATGAGAGCGGTAATATTACGTATATGCGTACCGACAGCGTAAACCTGAGCGAAACTGCATCGCATGAAATACGCACACAAATTGAAAACCAGTTTGGTAATAAATATGTGCAACTGCGCAAATACAAAAATAAAAATGAAAGCGCACAGGAAGCGCATGAAGCAATACGGCCTACATTTATGCAGAATACCTCAATTGATGATTATGATACAAGGCGGTTATATGAACTGATCTGGAAACGTACAATCGCCTCACAAATGGCTGATGCGGAACTGGAAAAAACAACTGCAAAGATTTCAATTTCCACCAATCAATCAGAATTAACAGCGCAGGGTGAAGTTTTAAAATTTGACGGCTTTCTTAAAGCATATATGGAAGACCGCGATGAAGAAGATATAACCGACGATGAAAATACTGAATCTATGTTGCCGCCGTTAAGTATTGGCCAGCAATTATCTTTCCGGGAAATGAAAGCAACTGAGCGTTTTACACGCGCTGCACCAAGATATACAGAAGCGTCACTTGTAAAAAAATTAGAGGAGCTTGGCATTGGCCGCCCTTCTACTTATGCACCTACTATTTCAACTATTTTAAAAAGAGGTTATGTAGAGAAGCGTGATAAAGAAGGTATAAAAAGAAATTTCCGTGTGTTGCTGTTAAAGAATAATATGGTAACAAAACAAACTGAGCAGGAAACAACAGGCGCAGAAAAATCAAAATTATTTCCAACTGATTTGGGATTGGTGGTTACAGATTTTCTCAACCAGTATTTTATTGATGTGATGGATTATGGCTTTACCGCAAGAATTGAAGGTGAGTTTGATGAAATTGCAGGTGGCAAACAGCAATGGACAAAAATGGTGGAGGAGTTTTATAAACCATTTAAAAAAGATATTGAAAACACGCTTGAAAATGCAGAACGTATTAAAGGTGAACGGGAATTAGGCGTTGATCCGCAAAGCGGAAAAAAAGTAGTGGCGCGCATGGGCCGCTATGGACCAATGATTCAGATAGGCGATGCCGGAGAAGAAGAAAAGCCGCGCTTTGCAAAATTGAAAACCACGCAAAGTATTGAAACCATTACGTTTGATGAAGCGATGGAATTATTTAAACTCCCCTTTACATTAGGCGGCCATGAGGGCAAAGAACTTTCGGTAAATGCAGGCAGGTTTGGGCCTTATGTAAAATGGGGTGAAGACTTTATTTCAATTCCGCGCAATGAGGACCCCATGACAATTGATATGGAGCGTGCCATGCAACTTATACAAATGAAACAAACTGCTGATGCCCCTGTTGCTTATTATGAAGATAAACCCGTAACCAAAGGCAAGGGAAGGTTTGGGCCATTCATTAAATGGAATGACCTGTTTATAAATGTACCAAGAGCTTACAATTTTGACCACCTTACACAGGAACAGTGCGCAGAACTGATAGAAAAAAAATTAGAGAAAGAAAGCAACCGTTTTATACAACAATGGCCTGCCGAAAAAATTAGTATTGAAAACGGAAGATGGGGGCCATTTATAAAGTTTGGAAAAAAAATGATAAAACCCGGCAGAAAAGAAAACAATGAAAAATACAATGCTGAAGAATTGAAAATAATCCCGCTGGATCATGTAAAAAAAATGATTACAGCCGAAATCCCTTCAGCTTTCACCAAAAAAGTTGCTGCCAAAAAAACAGCTGCACCACGAAAAGCGGCAAAAAAAACAACAGAAAAAAAGAAGCCCTGAAAAAACATATTGGAATACAGCATTCAAAAAAACAATAACTTTCATATAATCTGCTTTGCAATCCTTATTCAAGCTTTCGCATATTGTAACAATAATCTTTGATTTTTCATTTATACTTTTTCTTTTTATTAATCCACACCCCTTAACAACTTCATCATTGGCAGTCTCCAAAAAATTATTTAGTTTGTGTACACATATCCAATATGAACGAAAACAAAGAAATATCTGCACTGTTAACCCTGATTGACGACCCCGATGAAGAAGTGTTTTCCACTGTATCAGAAAGGATTGTTCATTATGGATGCAGCATCATCCCCAGTCTGGAAAACCTTTGGGAAAATTCTGTAAGTGAAGATGTGCAGGAAAGAATTGAAATGCTTATCCACCGCCTGCACTATTCTGATTTAATAACAGATTTAACTGAATGGCGCAACAGCGCCTACCACGATCTCTTATTTGGTGCGCTGCTTGTTGCAAAATTTCAATACCCTGAACTGCATACCACGCCTGTATTGCAGGAGATTGAAAAAATACGCCGCAATGTATGGCTTGAACTGAACAGCTACCTTACGCCCCTTGAACAGGCCAATGTGCTCAGCAGCATCGTGTATAATTATTACAATTTAAAAGGCACGGAGGTAGCATATAATAACCCCGATGATTTCTTTATTCACAAAGTGCTGCAGACAAAAAAAGGCAATGCAGTTTCAAACGGGATTTTATACCTGGTGCTTGGCGAACTGCTCGACATTCCCGTAAAGGCCATCAATATACCCAAACAGTTTGTGCTTGCTTTCTTTCACAGCGATTATGATGCTTCGGCATATACCGGCAACCAGCAGGACAAAATACATTTTTATGTAGATGCCACTACCGGGCAGCCTTTTACGCATAAAGACGTAGAAAATTATTTCAAAAGAATTTCAGTACCACCCGCGCCTTTTTATTTCAAACCGCTTAATCATGTGCGGGTAATACAAATGCTTATTGAGGAGCTCTCCAAATGTTTTCACGCCACAAACCTGCAGTACAAAAAACACGAGCTTTTGAATTTATCAAACCTTCTGGATGATTAATCATTTTTTGTACCGGGTTTTTGAATATAAATGAAGTCCCGATGACTATAGGGGTTACGTCGCACTCTTCTGCGTCCGGAACAATTTCCTGCATAGCAAATTCGGCGGGGTTTTAATTGCAGCTTAATAAATAAAAAAACCCTGAAGTTCTTTTACTTACTTCAGGGTTGCATTAAAAAATTATTTTTCTATTTCAATTTTGCAAGCACATCTTTTATTCTTGCCCATGCTTTTTCAATATTGGCCATACTGTTGGCAAATGAAAAACGCACGCAGTTGGGCTCGCCAAACGCATCCCCCATTACAGAAGATACATGCGCCTTATTCAACAGGTACATACAAAAATCATTTGAATTTTGTATGGTATTTTCACCATCAGTTTTGCCAAAATAATAACTTATATCAGGAAAAATATAAAAGGCCCCTTCCGGCTCAAAACATTTAACACCCGGAATTTCCTTTACTAACTCCAGAACCCTTTTTCTTCTCCTTGTAAACTCTTCCACCATTTCAAACGAAGGGCGCAGGCCTGCGGTTAATGCTACCACTGCTGCTTTTTGTGCAATAGAATTTGTACCGCTGGTAAATTGGCCCTGCAGCTTCTCACAGGCCTTTGCCACCTCTGCACTTGCAGCTATATAACCCAGCCTCCATCCGGTCATGGCAAAGCCTTTGCTTAAGCCGTTTACAATAATAATGCGGTCTTTCAAATCAGCAAACTGCGCAAGGCTTTCATGTTTACCAATAAAATTTATGTACTCATAAATTTCATCGGAAATAATAAAGATATTTGGGTATTTCCTGAAAACACCCGCTAAAACTTCAAGCTCTTCTTTATTATACACAGCACCCGATGGATTGCAGGGCGATGAAAACATAAAGAGTTTTGTCTTACCGGTAATGGCTGCTTCTAATTGCTGTGCGGAAATTTTAAAAGCGTCTTCAGGTGTTGTGCGTATTTCAACAACTTTACCCCTTGCCATTTTCACCAGTTCAGAATAAGTAACCCAGTAAGGAGTAGGTATAATTACCTCCTCCCCATCATCAACTAAAGCAAATATTGTGTTGGCAAGGCTTTGCTTTGCACCTGTTGATACCACTATATTTTCAGGTTTATAATCAAGATTATTATCCCTTTTTAATTTATGACAAACAGCTTCACGCAAATCTAAAAATCCCGGTACCGGTGTGTAATGGCTCCAGTTATCATGAATGGCTTTTACCGCTGCGTCTTTTATATGCTGCGGTGTATCAAAATCGGGTTCACCTAAACTAAGGTCAATCACATCAATTCCTTTGGCCCTTAATTCGCGGCCAAGCTTTGCCATTTTTAATGTTTCCGGCTCACTAAATCTTTCAAGAAGGGAAGAAAGTTGCATTGGTTTAAAAATTTTGGGCAAAAATAAGCAATAAGGATTTTACTAATTCAATGGCTTGAAAAAAACCTGCCGATGTTTGGAGCTCATTCACCCAAAATAAAAAAGCTGCACCCCAGTGCAGCCTTTTAAAATATTCTTAAAGTCGTTGTATTTAATTATTATTCATTACACCTATACCCAAAGCCTGCGTGCCGGTGCCCCCTGCAAATCCTTTTAGAAAAAGTGTATAGACTTTCCCACCCTGCAGTACCGTACCCGGCGCTGTAGTAACTACAGTACCAACACCTGTTATACGTGCTTCAAGATTATAAGTAGCTGCCGGTACTTCTATAAACTGGTCCAGTGTTGCATTTGTAGCCTGATCATTAAAAGTTCTGCTGCTGTACCAGGGTGTAACAACACCGGTAACACCTAAATCCACACTACCCTGGTTGGTGCAAAAATGAAAAAAACGTATCCTCGCAGAATCAGAGGATGGGGCTGTAAAGCTATCCACCACAACAGCCGCTTTAATTTTTGACAAAGAATCAATTGTGAAAATACTGTAGCCAAGGCCCGGGGAGAAAGAAATATTGGTGTTTAAAATAGCAGTTGATGTTCCTGTAGGTACTGCCTGCAGATTATAAATACCCGGTTGTGCCAAAAAATAACCGGTATCGCTTGTATAAGGAAAATTATACGCCACTGCACTGCCATTTAAATAAATATCAAGATTGGGTGCATTAGGCGATGCCTGCAAATAAGCAAATTGTGAAACAGGCGGGTTAGTGCCTCCTGATCCGCTGATACTGCAACCGCTAAAGCCCGCTGCCAGCGCACCTGACGCAAACAGGAAAAAAAATGCTTTTTTCATACGTGTATTTTATTTGATTAATTATGTGACAATGATTATGCCATTTATTGCAACAAAGAAACGTTAAACTATTCCATGTTTTGCAGCAGATAAAAAATTAAAAGTGCCCGCACAGGGATATAATTTTTTAACGCACGGTGTTCAATAATAATATACGGCCTGTCATAAATTTTTCATAAAGAAATAAATCTTGCATTAATGGTTGCAAAGCCTTCTGTTTGCGTAGGGTTCACTTCTTATTCATAAAAGCAATATGGTTTTTGATAAAATAATTCAAAAATTCTCCATCAAATATATCTGTTCATTTAATTTTTTTTGCGGTTAGATTTGCAGTAACAAAGATTGCTATGCCGCACGAATCCATTTCAGTATTTGATATGTTTAAAATTGGTGTGGGGCCATCAAGTTCACATACACTCGGCCCATGGAAGGCAGCATTGCGTTTTATCAATACACTCCAATCAAAATATTCTTTGCAGGATGTAACAAAAGTGCAGGTGCTGCTCTATGGCTCACTCGCAAAAACAGGTATAGGCCATGGTACTGATATCGCAGTAATATTAGGTTTATGCGGTGATGACCCTGTAACAATTAAAGTGGATTCCATCGCAGGTAAAATAAAAGGAATCACTGCAGAAAAAAAATTATTCTTGAATAATGAAACATCAATTGTATTTGATCCTGTAGTTGATATACAATTTCTTTTTTCTGAAACATTACCCTTTCATCCAAATGGCTTAACCTTTCTTGCTGAATTTGTAAACGGAGAAAAAATAAGTGAAACATTTTATTCCATCGGTGGTGGCTTTGTGGTAAAAGAAAAAGAAGACAGCAACGCCAAAACCGCTGTGGACCTGCCTTTCCCCATCAACACTGCAGATGATCTGTTGCACTGGTGCATGAAAACCGGCATGGCCATTAATGAAGTGGTAATGGAAAATGAAAACACATGGCGCACCGAAGCTGAAACAAAAAAAGGTGTTTTACAAATATGGCAAACCATGCGCGACTGCATGTACCGTGGTTG
Source organism: Chitinophagales bacterium (assembly GCA_038207175.1). Classification (GTDB taxonomy): domain Bacteria; phylum Bacteroidota; class Bacteroidia; order Chitinophagales; family Chitinophagaceae; genus JBBRAD01. Next base: position 76,065 of record JBBRAD010000006.1, on the reverse strand, counting down.
CCACCGCAAAGGTGAATTACCCGGTGGCCTGCATGTGCGCAGAAGGGCTTTTGACCTGAATAAAAAACTTGTTGGTGAAAATATTTATACTGATTATTTTTCATGGATAGAAGCAATAAAAAAAGGCGGGGAGCATTTTCAATACATTCTTGACTGGGTAAGTTGTTTTGCGCTTGCGGTAAATGAAGAGAACGCATCTTTTGGCAGAGTGGTTACTGCGCCCACAAACGGCGCAGCCGGCGTAATACCCTCGGTGTTGCAATACTATATAGTTTTCTGCAATGGCAATGATGACGAAAAAATTATAAAATTTTTATTGACTGCATCAGAAATTGGAAGCATCTTTAAAAAAGGCGCCACTATTTCCGCGGCCATGGGTGGCTGCCAGGCCGAGATTGGCGTATCATCCGCAATGGCCGCAGCTGCATTAACTGAAAGTATGGGCGGCACACAAAGGCAGGCAATGATGGCCGCAGAAATTGCGATGGAACACCATCTCGGTTTAACCTGCGATCCCATTGGCGGGCTTGTACAAATCCCATGTATTGAACGGAATACCATGGGTGCAATAAAAGCAATCACTGCATCACAGCTTGCATTGCAAAGTTCTCCTGACTATGCAAAAGTAAGTTTGGACAAAGTCATAAAAACCATGTGGGATACGGCTTTGGACATGAACAGCAAATACAAAGAAACCTCCGATGGCGGCCTCGCCATTCATATACCTATCAGTTTAAGTGAATGCTGAAGATTTTTTTTATTATACAAGCTTTTGTGTTTTATGGCATCGGTTATTGTGTCACTCACTTGTACAATTGAATAGATGGCAACAATGTGCATACACGCTAAACATTACAAACTTTCCCTGGCGCAAGTATGCAGGGCTGGCAAAGTGCGTGGCGTACTTGTGCCGTGTTAAACGCTAACAAAAAATTATTGATAAGTTTTTTAAAAAATTGTATTTTGTTTCAATGAGCCGCAAATACAAGTTTAAAGAAAATGATAAACTGTATTTTGTAAGTTTTGCATTAATCAACTGGATTGATCTTTTCATTCGTAATGATATAAAGATACGCTTGTAAAGAGCTTTGCATACTGCATAACAACCCGGTAGACGCAGGTTTTGTTGAAAAGCCGGAAGATTGGCTCTACAGCAGCACCGCAGAATATTACACGGGTAAAAAAGGAATGATTGAAATAATGATAATAGACCCGCAAATTATTGTAGTTTAGGGTAGCGAAACACAAGTACGCCCCCGCAAACCCATGCTGCATACTTGCGCAAGAGAGGGAAACCCTAAAGTTTTTACTAAACTGAAATAATTTCTTAAAATATTCTTTATTCTGTAACTTTCTATTTAAATTCTATACTATGATTCCGATAGTTTTTATTATCAAGTTCGCAATAGTATTTTCTGTTTCGTATTTCATTTCATCAATATTGTACAGGCATCTTATCAATACAAAAAGTGATTTGCCTTTCTTTCTTTCCCGCACTGTCTCCTCTCATAGCTTTGTGCAAAGCAGAAACGTTGCGGTTTGATGATAACGAATATTGTCTACGACTGTAATTTGCTGCTCAATGTTCAAAAACACAAGTGTGCGACGCAACAGCCGGTGCCATAAAACACAAACGCCGGCCACAAAAATTATTCCCCTCAATAGCAGTTCGCAAAACCTTAACACATACTAATTAACTTATTGAGTGGTTTCAAAGTCTTAAATTTGATATGCCTCATTTCTTTAAATTATAGTTTTAAAAAATCACTGATGAAATATTTAATTAAACCCATATTGTTTACGGTGCTGTGCTGTATAATACAATTCGCCGCCTTTTCTGAAAAAAACTGGCCCCAGGAAATTTCTTTGCAATCCGGCGGCAAAATTACCATTTACCAGCCGCAGCCTGAAAGTTTAAACGGGGATAAACTCACTGCGCGTGCAGCCGTATCAATCCGCAGGACGGGTAATGATGAACCTGTTTTTGGTACTATCTGGTTTGATGCCAGCCTTCAAACAGATAAAGACAGCCGTATAGCAACTATTGAAAGCATTACGGTAACACAAACAAAATTTCCGGGAATTGAGGATGCCGGGGAAATATCAAACTATACAGGGATTATAGAAAATGAAGTACCCAATTTTGACCTGCAGATGTCAATTGATGAATTGCTTACTTCCATTGACCAGGAAAAACAATTGAATACTGATAATCTTAATAACAGCGCACCCAATATTATTTATAAAACCCAGCCATCCACACTGATAACAATTGATGGTGAACCCGATGTACAGATGGATGATGACCTTAAGCTGGAGCGTGTAATGAATTCACCGTTTCTTATTATAAAAAATCCTGATAACAACAGGTTTTATTTGTATGGCGGCGGCTTTTGGTATTCATCCGGTTCAATAACTTCCGGGTACATACCTGTTAATAATCTTCCTTCCATACTGCAGCCTGTTGATGAAAAACTGAAAGAAGAAGAGCAGAATGCACAAAAGGATCAGGATCCGGTTAATGAACCCGCTACCCCAACACAAATTATTGTAAGTACCGTACCTGCTGAATTAATACAAACAGAAGGGGAAGCTACATATAAAAATATACAGGGAACTTCATTGCTGTATGCAGATAACACATTGGATGATATATTCAAAGACATTAACAGCCAGAAAACTTTTATTCTTGTTTCAGGCCGTTGGTACAGTTCTTCTTCCTTAAATGGCCCGTGGGTTTTTGTTGCAAGTGATGCCTTGCCGGAAGATTTTGCAAGGATACCACGCGGATCTGAGAAAGACGGAGTTCTAGCAAGTGTAGCCGGTACTGACGAAGCGAATGAAGCAGTAACAGATGCACAGATTCCGCAAACAGCAAAAGTAGACCGTAATGCTGCAACCTGCACAGTTACGTATGACGGTAACCCAAAGTTCTCACCTATTGACAACACAAATTTATCTGTTGCCGAGAACAGCAATATCACTGTAATTAAAAGCGGTAATCAATTTTTTGCAGTGGATAATGGTGTATGGTTTATAAGTAACCAGGCTACCGGCCCATGGCAGGTAAGCACAGAAAGGCCTGCAGATGTAGAAAAAATTCCGGCTGAAAACCCGGCTTATAATTCTAAGTATGTTTACATATATGATGTTACCCCGGATTATATTTATACGGGTTATACATCCGGCTATCTGGGAAACTATATTTACGGGCCAACAGTAGTATGGGGAACAGGATGGCATTACAAACCCTGGTATGGAAGAAGATATTATCCAAGACCGGTTACATGGGGTTTTGGCATGCGTTACAATCCATGGAATGGCTGGAACATGGGTTTTGAATATGGTTTTAATGATGGTTGGTTTCATTATGGTATGGGCCGTTATAGTTATAGAGGTGGTTGGTTTGGGCCATCTTCATTTCGTCCGCCTTTCAGGCCATGGGGATGGAACGGCGGATATTACAACCGGGGATACAATAGCGGCGGATACAGGTTTAATACTAATCTTGGCAGGCCCAATGTTACCATAAACAGACCGGTGATCATCCGGAACAATATTAATATCAACAATTATAATCACACGAATAATATATACAGGCTAAGAAGAGATGTGGAAACAAATGATGTGATAAGAAGACCGGGTAATACAACCATAAATAATAATAACAACAATAATAGTAACAATAATAATAATAACAGGAACCCTGCAAATAAACCATTGGCAAAACCGGTAAAACAACCCAATAATATATATGCAGGTAATGATGGAAACGTGTTTAAAAAAGATAATAATAACAACTGGCAACAACGGGATAATAAAAACTGGAAGCCTGCTGCTCAAAATCAAGTGCAGGATTTAAACAGGGATAACCAATCAAGGGACCGTGGCAATAACAGGGAAGCTAATTTTAACCATGCAACCCGGCCCGCACCACCACCTGCGCCCAAACCTGCTCCAAAAACAACACAGAATAAACCTGGTAAGCCGCCAAGATAAATTCAATTTTATTCCGGCAAAGCTCCTGCAAAAGCAGGGGCTTTGTTATACTTCTGTTCCGCCGTTGTCTCACAATGGCTTTGTACGTCAGCCGCGGACCCCGGCGCTTTAAAGAGCCATTTTATTTTCTTTGCTCCCATAAAATATAATAGTACAAGTGTGCGATCCCGAAATAAATTCGGGACAGGCTCCAGCAACCGTTGCTATGAAATATAAATCCAGGGTTCAAAAAATTCTTCTTCATTATTTCTTTTATTTCCCGGGGGTTTTTATTAGTTTTAAACCTGAACAGTCCGGCAGTTTTTTTTATACTTCTCCAAAAAACACTTCCTCTTTTAGCTGCTGATTCAGAGAATTTATAGAAATATTATAGAGACATTACTGAGACCTTATAGAGGCTTTATAGAGACCTTATAGAGACTCTACCTTATAGATACTCCATAGATACCTCATAGATACTCTATAGATACTTCATGCCAAATAGCAATTAACTCCCTTTCTGGCGCATGGAGAGCGGCTACATACTTGTCTTTAAAAATACTTTGCAAATACTATTCAATAACTAATATTTTTTGTCCGGCAGGGGTCTTACAGTGGCTTTGTGGGTTAGCCGCGTACCCGGCGCATTGAAGAGCTTTTTTATTTCCCTGTGACCCAATAAAAATATACAGTACAGGAGTGCTATCCCGGAATAAATTCGGGACAGGCTCAAACAACCGGTGCCATAAAATTCAAATACCCCGTACATAAAACCTGTACATCATTTCAACTGGATACATTCATGGCTGGCAATTCTTTTTACAGTAGTTTTGCCCGCATAAATTTTTTTCTATGAAGCCCATTCAAATGGTGGATTTAAAAACACAGTACCGGAAAATAAAAACGGAGGTAGATGCAGCGGTGATAAGTGTTTTAGAGAGTTCTGCTTTTATAAACGGCAAGCCTGTACAGCAGTTTGCCGAAGCGCTTGCAGCTTATCTTGATATTAAACATGTAATCCCCTGCGCCAACGGAACGGACGCATTGCAGATTGCCATGATGGCGCTTGGGTTGCAGCCCGGTGATGAAGTGATCACCCCTTCCTTTACTTATATTGCCACTACGGAAGTAGTTGCACTGCTTCGTTTGAAACCTGTGTTTGTGGAAGTGGATGCAAAGACTTTTTGTATAGACCCCGAAGCCATCCGTAAAGCCATTACGCCAAAAACAAAAGCAATTGTTCCCGTGCATTTATATGGCCACTCTGCAAATATGGAAGCCATTATGCAGGTTGCGGAAGAACATAGTTTATTTGTAATAGAAGATAATGCGCAGGCAATTGGAGGCGATTATATTTTTAAAGATGGCACAAAAAAGAAAACAGGAACGATAGGAACTGTTGGCTGCACTTCATTCTTTCCTTCAAAAAACTTGGGCGCTTACGGCGATGGCGGCGCTATGTTTACCAATGATGATGCGCTTGCACATAAAATGAAAATGATTGCCAATCACGGGCAGAGCAAAAGATATTATCATGATGTGGTAGGCTGCAATTCAAGGTTAGATACTGTGCAGGCGGCTATTTTAAATATTAAACTGCGGGAACTGGATAATTATATTGCCGCAAGAAGAAAAGCTGCAGATTATTATGATGCAGCCTTTGTAAACCATCCAAAAATTACCACGCCTTACCGTGCTGCAAACTGCAGGCATGTATTTCACCAATATACTTTAATACTTGAAGGTGTAAACCGCGACGGGCTGAATCAGTACCTTGCTCCAAAAAATATCCCTTCCATGATCTATTACCCGGTGCCCGGCCACCGGCAAAAAATGTTTGAAGCATTTGATGGTTTACAATATCATTTGCCCGTTACAGACTGGCTTACTGAACGCGTAATTTCGCTGCCCATCCATACAGAACTGGAAGATGATCAATTGCAGTATATTGTATCTTCCGTTTTAGAATATATAAACACATAATTTTTTACAGATGATTGCAGATTCGCTTATCAGCAAAGAAAATAAATTAGCAGTTATCGGGCTTGGGTATGTAGGCCTGCCGGTGGCACTGGCTTTTGCAAAACAAATTCCTGTTATTGGTTTTGACGTGAATAAAAGCCGCATTGATTTGCTGAACCGGCATATTGATCATACCAATGAAAAAAGCAAAGAAGATTTTGACGGATGCGATATTATTTTCACGGATGATATAAACATTCTGCGCGAAGCAAAATTTTTTATAGTGGCAGTGCCTACCCCTGTTGATGATCATAAAGTGCCTGATCTTTCTTTACTTAAAAAAGCATCCGCAACTGTTGGCTCAGTATTAAAGAAAGGGGATTATGTAGTGTTTGAATCCACTGTTTATCCCGGTTGCACGGAAGAAGAGTGTGTGCCTCTGATGGAAAAAAAGAGCGGCTTAACAGCAGTAGAAGATTTTAAAATTGGTTATTCTCCTGAACGGATTAACCCCGGTGACAAAAAACACACACTTGAAAATATAATTAAAATTGTTTCAGGTTGTGATGATGAGTCGCTTAAAAATATTGCGGAAGTGTATGGCCTTGTGGTAAAAGCAGGCGTGCACAAAGCTTCCAGCATAAAAGTTGCCGAAGCTGCTAAAGTAATTGAGAATGCGCAACGCGATTTGAATATTGCTTTGATGAACGAGCTTTCCATCATCTTCGACAAACTCAGCATCAATACATTTGAAGTGCTGGAAGCAGCGGGAACAAAATGGAATTTTCTCAATTTTTATCCGGGGCTTGTGGGCGGGCATTGCATTGGCGTGGATCCGTATTATCTTACTTACAAAGCTTCCGAAGTGGGTTTTAATTCAAGGGTAATACTTGCCGGACGGTATGTAAATGATACGATGGGAAATTATATTTCAAAAAAAATAATCCAGCATATTATCCTGCATAGTACAAATGTAAAAGAAGCAAAAGTGCTGATTATGGGCGCCACGTTTAAAGAGAATGTAACAGATATACGCAACTCAAAAGTGGCGGATATTGTGCAGGGTCTGCAAACCTTTTACCTGCAGGTGCATGTTACTGACCCCAAAGCATCATCAGAGGAATTAAAACGGGAATACGGGTTTCAACTGGTTGATAAAACAGATACGGATTATGATGCAGTAATCATTGCTGTTTCTCACAATGAATACCGGGGCTTTGATGAAGATTATTTTTCATCTATTACAAAACCTTCTGCTATTATCGCCGACCTTAAAGGTGTGTACCGCAATAAAATTACAAACAGAAAATACTGGAGTTTGTAATGCAAAAGCCGCGCATTATTGTTACAGGAAAAAACGGCCAGCTTGCCCGTGAACTGCAGGATATTTCTTTTCTGCACCCGCATGTTGATTTTTTATTTTTTTCAAAAGAAGAACTGAACATTGCAAATGCTGAACAACTGGCAGGGATTTTTGCTGAATATCATCCGGCATTTTTTGTAAACTGCGCCGCTTATACAGCGGTTGATAAAGCAGAAACAGAACAGGAAGCCGCTTACACCATCAATGCAAAAGCGGTGGGCAGTATGGCAGGGTTTTGCAAACAATACAACACACAGCTTATTCATATTTCCACTGATTATGTTTTTGACGGAAAAGCAACCAGGCCTTATAAAGAAGAGGATGCCGCAAACCCTGTAAATCATTATGGCTATACAAAATGGTTGGGTGAAAAACTTGCGCTGGAAAATAATGAGCAGTCAATCATTATCCGCACATCATGGGTGTACAGCAGTTATGGAAATAATTTTGTAAAAACGATGCTGCGCCTTATGAAAGAGCGAAGCGATATAAATGTAGTGAACGACCAGTTTGGTTCGCCCACTTATGCAGCAGATTTGGCAGAAGCAATAATGCAAATCGTGAATCGTCAATCGTCAATAGTGAATGGTGAACAAATGTCAAACATAAAACCGGTAACCGGAAACGGCATTTATCATTTCAGCAACACCGGTATTATTTCATGGTATGAGTTTGCATCCGCTATCCGCGATATAAAAAACTTAAATTGTAAAGTTCACCCCATTCCGGCATCCTCATACCCCACACCCGCCAAAAGGCCCGCCTGGAGCGTATTTGATAAAGAAAAAATAAAAAACTTTTTTAATATGCAGCTTAAAGACTGGAAAGAAAGTTTACAAACCTGCCTTGATAAATTATAAATAAAAAAGCCTGCTGAAAAATCAATAGGCTATAAAAACAATTTGTTGTTTTAATGTATGGCTGTAACAGCAGCTCCGCCATATTTGCTTTCTGTTTTTACCACACCCACACCGGGTGCATACCATTCTGTTCCGTCCATATTTAAGGGTAAACCTATGCCTGCGGTTTTTACTACGGTTTTGCTGCTGTAAGTAATTTTATAGCAATCCCATGTTCCTGCTGTAGTGGTTACAGGTTCTTTCGCCTCCACTTTGCGGTTGGTAATGGTCATGCTTATATTCTGGTTTAAACCGTTAGTATTTATATTCATGCTGAAACTGCCGTCTTTAAGCATATCGCCAACATTCATCGCTGAAGGATATTCTATATACACATTGTTCGCAGTGGCGGTGGAGGTTGCAGATTGCTGCTGCGCAGAAAGGTTCATACGCATATCCATCATCATTATGCCGCCGTTGCATTTTACGGTAGTAGTTGATTTTGCAACAGATTTTCCATTTTTGTCAAACATTTCCGAATTAAGCGTGGCGCTTGTAATGCCGCCGGCAGTTGCCACATTGCTTACGGAATAAACCTGTTTGCCATCTGGCTCGGCTTTTTTGTTGTAAATAGTCATCTCAACCGTTTTGTTGTTCTGCAGGAAAAGATAGTTGCCGCAATCCTGGGCTTGTGTTGCAGCGCAGATAAAAAGCGCCCAAACCGTCAGTAATTTTTTCATAGACGAATTTTTGATTAATTGATTTGTAAAAAACAAAAATATAGTTATTGAATAATCTTTGCAAAGTAATTTTAAAACCATGCTGCCCGGCACCAAATCAAAATCATTGTGTATATTGAATACTGTTTCTTTGCAACAGAAATAATTTATGGGCAAATTTTTGTACAACATCTTTATTACCCTTTACCCGTTTGCCGCAGGGCTGCTTTCATTGTTTAATGATAAAGCAAGAAAATGGGTGCATGGCCGGAGGGATATTTTTGAAACAATAAATAACAAACTGCACAATGATGTTTCAGAAAAAATATGGATACACTGTGCATCGCTTGGCGAATTTGAGCAGGGTCGGCCGGTAATGGAAGCGCTGAAAAAAAATTACCCGCAAAAGAAAATCGTACTTACTTTTTTTTCACCCTCAGGTTATGAAGTGCAGAAAAATTACAGCGGCGCAGATTTTATTTTTTATTTACCCGTTGACTCACGCAGCAACGCCAATAAGTTTTATGACCTTCTTCAGCCAAAGCTGATTGTTTTTGTAAAATATGAGTTCTGGTATTATTATCTCAGCGAAGCAAAAAAAAGAAATATCCCGCTGCTGCTTGTATCAGGTACTTTCAGGAGCAGCCAGCCATTTTTTAAATGGTATGGAAGTTTTTACAGGAAAATGCTGCATTGCTTTTCGCATTTGTTTGTACAGAATGAATGGAATGGACAGTTGCTGCATTCCATTGGCATACAAAATATTTCTGTAGCGGGAGATACTCGTTTCGACAGGGTTCTAACAGTGGAAAGGGATTTTGAACCTGTAAAGGGAATTGAAAATTTTACAGAGGATAAAATGGTAATCGTTGCTGGCAGCACCTGGACGGAAGATGATGAAGAACTGGATCATTATGCAAATACACACCCTGAAATTAAATTCATCATCGCCCCGCACGATATAAGTGAAGAGCGGCTGGTAGAGTGCGAAAAATTGTACCGGTATTCTATCCGTTATTCGCAGTATGTAAACTGCCCGGAAGCGGATATCAGGTATCAGGTATCAGATATCAGCATTGAGCAAACCTCAAGTCTCAAACCTCAAGTCTCAAACCTCAAACCATATACTCCAAACACCCTTATCATTGACAACATTGGAATGCTGAAACGTTTATATGCGTATGCAACTGTATGTTATATAGGGGGCGGTTTTGGTGGTGACGGGGTGCACAATGTGCTGGAAGCAGCTGTTTATAATAAACCTGTATTATTCGGCACTGAGTACGGTAAATATATTGAAGCTGTTGAACTGGTTGAAGAAGGCGGCGCATTTTCTGTAAAAGACGCGCTGGAACTGGAAGAAAAAATTAATGAATTACTGAATGATAAAGTAAAATATAAAATTGCTTCGGTAAGTGCAGGCAGCTATGTAAGCAGCAAGGCAGGTGCTACTAAACAAATCATGCAGTATATTCAGGAAAAACGCCTTTTAACCATCTGATCAAAAAGCTTTACGGTTTCGCGCTGTTCATCCCATCCCTCTTTTACTTTCAGTTCACGTTTTATCCAGTATTCCGCTTCGGCTAATATACTGAAGGAATTAATAGTTTTAACGCTGCGTTCATACATTATTTCATCACCGCGGAATAATTCATTTATAAAAAGAAACCGGTCATTAATACCAATGGCTTTTTTTAAATCCCTTACAGGCGTTTCCTGCAGCACGCTTCCCAGTTCAGTTTGAACAGTTTTTAAACGTTCATTAAAACTCTCTTCCTTTGAAGCCATCACTTCGTTCAGCTCACCTGTATTTTTTTCCTGGTGGGCAAGTGTGGGAATATCGTGCAGCGGGTCAAAATGCCAGCCTGTTTTAATTTTTAAAAAATCTTCTACCGCAGAAGTTGTTTCAACAGGTATAATTTTTTCTTCTTTTTTACCATTTACAGAAGTATTTTCATCAGGGTTATTTTTCTGGGTAATCATATTGGGAATTACTACCGAAACCTTTTTTGTGGAAGTATCCTGCATGTTTGCCCATTGCCGTAATTCGCCAAGCAGCATTTGCGCGGTTACGGATAATTCAGCAGCACCAGCATTCTGTTTATACTGTTCAAGCAATCGTTCTATTAAAGTACCCACTCTTTCCATGGGAAAATTTACATTTGGGGGTTACACGGCTAAATTACAAATGATTTTATTTGCAATCACAAGTTTTATATAAATGTTTACAGAACCAAATACAAACGCGGGGCAAAAAGGTTGCATAGAAGTGATCTGCGGCTCCATGTTCAGCGGCAAAACCGAAGAACTTATCCGGCGGCTGCGGCGTGCAAAAATCGCCAGGCTTAAAGTGGAAATATTCAAACCTGCGGCAGATGTGCGGTATGATGGGGATAAAGTTGTAAGTCATGATGCCAATGCTGTTGCATCCACGCCGGTAATCCATTCACAAAACATATTGCTGCTGCTGCAGGACCCGGATATTGTAGGTATTGATGAAGCGCAGTTTTTTGATGAAGGAATTGTGCATGTGTGCGAAACACTTGCGCAGCGCGGTATCCGGGTAATTGTTGCCGGCCTTGATATGGATTACCGGGGTAAACCCTTTGGCCCCGTACCGCAACTCCTTGCCATTGCAGATTACATTACCAAGCTGCATGCAATCTGTGTAAAATGCGGGGATACTGCAAGCATATCTTACCGCAAAATATCAAATGATAAGCAGGTGCTGCTGGGCGAAAAAGATATGTATGAACCACGCTGCCGCAAATGTTACCACGAAAATATATAAGCGCTTTTATATTTTTTTGGCTCCGGCGCAGTACAAGTAGCACCGCCGGTTGTGCTTGCCCCGCCAATGGCGGTGATCACTCACCTCATCATCCAAAGCTTTGGGCAGCAAGAGCAAAGGATGGATTTGAACTCCCGGTTTTTATTAAGCGCTTAAAAAAAATTCCATGTTTTACATTTACTTTTGCAACTGATGCCTGCAGGTTCCGCACAACATATCATTACCTTAATAAAAAAAGACCTGCTGCTGGAAACCCGCCAGCAGTATAGCTTTTACGGTGTTTTGCTATATGTGGCCTCCACTATTTTCATCATATATCTTTCTATGGGCCAGCCTGAAGAACAGGTTTGGAACGGGCTTTTCTGGGTAATACAATTATTTGTTTGTGTTAATGCAGTGGCCAAAAGTTTTTTGCAGGAAAGCAAAGGCCGCATGCTGTATTTTTATTCCATTGCCGGTGCAAGAGACTTTGTAATATCAAAACTCATTTTCAACGCCCTGCTTATGCTGGTAATGACGCTGCTGAGCCTTTTTGTTTTTACACTATTACTCGGCAACCCCATTTTACATTTATTTTCTTTTATCGGGATCAGTTCCCTTGGCGGTATCGGGCTTAGCTTTGTTTTTACGTTTCTTGCAGCCATTGCTGCTAAAGCGCAGCAGCAGGCGGCACTTATGGCCATCATGGGCTTCCCCCTTATTATTCCGCAGTTACTTTTACTGGGTAAAATTGCCAACGCCACTTTTTCACCCGTAGTACAGGGCGGTTTATGGCAAATGGTTTTACTGCTCAGCGGCCTTGATGTGCTGGTAATATTGCTCGCAATAATATTATTCCCTTTTTTATGGAAGGATTGAAGCTGGCAGCAAACTTGCGCAAAAAATATAAAAGCCATATTTTTCAATTTGGAAATATAAAATCAATCTTTATCTTTGCGCCCTAAAAAATACCTGAGGAGGTATAAAAATTATGCTGATTATAGATTCAAAAGATTGCGAAAACATAGACAAAGCGCTTAAAAAGTACAAAAAGAAATTTGAAAAAAGCAAAACTTTGCTTCAGTTGAGGGAGCGCCAGAGTTTCATAAAACCTTCTGTGGTGCGCCGTGGCCAGGTATTAAAAGCTATTTATAAGCAACAGATAGCCAGCGGCAAGATTGAGATTTAATCCCTGAAACCTATTATATTTATTTGGCAGCCATTAAGTTTGTAACTTCATGGCTGCTTTTTTATGCCGTTAAACCACTATCCTCATATACAGCAATTCCTGGATTACCTGCGTTTTGAAAAAAGATATTCGCAGCACACTATCCTTTCCTATCAAACCGACCTTGAACAATTTGCTGTATTTCTCATAAACCGCTTTGATGCGCCTGAAGTGGAAAAAATAAACGCGGCTTATATACGTTCATGGCTGGCGGAAATGAAACAGCGCAAAATCACTTCAAAAAGCATCAACAGGAAAATATCCACGCTGAAATCTTTTTTTAAGTTTTTGATGAAACAAAATATAATCGCCCAAACACCTATGGCAATAATAGTTTCGCCAAAAACCAGTAAGAGGCTGCCGGCATTTGTGGAAGAAAATAATATTCATACACTATTTAATTATGTGGAATTTTCTGATAACTGGAAAGGAAAAACAGAACGCCTGGTGTTACTGCTTTTTTACAATACAGGCATGCGTTTAAGCGAGCTGATTAATTTAACAGAAACGCAAATTGATACATATTACTGCCAGTTAAAAGTTTTGGGCAAGGGAAATAAGGAACGTATTATCCCTGTTTCAAAAAACCTGCTGGATGAGCTTACAGATTATATTAAAGACAAACCCTTACGCAGGGATAATGTGATAAATGTTTTTGTAAACGAAAAAGGAAAGCCATTATATCCCAAATATGTGTATAACCTTGTTAAGAAACATCTTGGCTCGGTTACAACACTGCAAAAGAAAAGCCCCCATATACTGCGCCACACTTTTGCCACGCACCTCACCAATAATGGTGCACCCCTTAATGCAGTGAAAGAATTGCTTGGCCACACCAGCCTTGCTGCCACACAGGTTTACACGCACAATACCATTGAAAAATTAAAAGACGTTTTTAAAAAGGCACATCCTAAAGCCTGAGGAATTTTCATTTTTATCCTCATTAAAATGAACCGTTAAGGATATAAAAAAAGCATTAATAAATTTTATTTTTCCTTTAAAAAAAAGTAACTTGTACCTGATATGAAACTATAGTTTCTCCGTTAGAAAATTCTATCCTAAGTTCTTTATTTATTGTTCACCTTTTAAAAGCGATTTGATATGAATGTAAACATCCAAACCGTCCACTTTGATGCAGATGTGCGCCTGACAGATTATGTAAACAGCAAACTGCAAAAACTCAACATTTTTCATGACCGGATACTTAAAGTGGATGTTTTTTTAAAGTTAGATAATGTAGTGCACACAATTAAAGACAAGATAGCCGAGATTAAAGTGCATGTTCCCCGCCAGGATTTTTTTGTAAAAGCATCTTCGAAATCTTTCGAAGAATCCTTTGATTGCGCCCTTGAATCAATGGTAAACCAGATAAAACGGAAAAAACAAAAGCAAGCCGCTTAAAACATTACAGCCACGCATAAGCGTGGCTTTTTTATAGACTTGCTGAATAAAAATTTAGTGTAACAAAAAATAATTTTCAAAAATTCTTCACCAATCCTTTACCGCAGAATTTTCCCACCCTTTTTTTTGAAAAAAAAGCAAAAGTTTTTAAGCTCAAAAAATACATAGTGTTAAGGTACAGGATCAAATTTAAAATTTTCTTTTTCAAAATTTTGCCGAATTAAGTTTTCACTTACCTTTGCCATCCCGAAAAACGGGGTAGTTCTTTTATTGCTGCCACTTTATAATGATAATAACCGGAAGTCCATTGGTTTATACACTAAAGTGCATTAACTGTTATTAAAAATTTTGCCACTTTAGCTCAGCCGGTAGAGCAACTGATTTGTAATCAGTAGGTCGTTGGTTCGATTCCGACAAGTGGCTCGTGAAATTTAAAATTTGCAATTGTAAATTTTAAATATTTTGGGCAGATGGCCGAGCGGTTAAAGGCGACAGACTGTAAATCTGTTCTCTCACGAGTACGCAGGTTCGAACCCTGCTCTGCCCACGAAAACCAATTTGCTGATATGCAGATGATGGTTTTAGTTCTTTATTTTTTGTGCAGCCTTTTGTGATTGCCATTTGCAAATTTGCACATTGCCTTGCGGGAGTAGCTCATTTGGTAGAGCGATAGCCTTCCAAGCTATAGGTGGCGAGTTCGAGCCTCGTCTCCCGCTCTTTTTGATGAGATGACAGATGACAGATGACGGATGGCTCTTCACTGTCAGCTAATAACGGTCAACTGTCAACTTTTTTTTGACGCCGTTGTAGCTCAGTGGTAGAGCACTTCCTTGGTAAGGAAGAGGTCGTGAGTTCAATTCTCATCAACGGCTCAAGGTTTTTTTTACTTGAAATACAAACAGAAAGCTGAAGGGTGCGACGCAACGGAAGCTAAATAGCTGTAACTTGCCGGGCACAAAAAAGATAAAAAAAATTTCCGGGTAGAAGGACTATATGTTTTTCACCCTGATAATTTAAACCACAATTTAAAAACCATAAAAGATGTCTAAAGAGACTTTTAAGAGGGATAAACCTCACGTAAACGTTGGTACTATTGGCCATATTGACCATGGTAAAACCACTTTGACGGCTGCTATTACAACAATTCTTTCTACAAGAGGTATGGCAACGGCAAAAAAATATGATGAAATTGATGCCGCCCCTGAAGAAAAGGAACGTGGTATTACTATTAACACTGCGCATGTGGAGTATCAAACGGTAAACCGCCACTATGCACACGTGGATTGTCCCGGTCACGCTGATTATGTAAAAAACATGATTACCGGTGCTGCACAGATGGATGGCGCTATATTAGTGGTTGCAGCAACCGACGGCCCTATGCCTCAAACAAAAGAGCATATCCTTCTTGCCCGCCAGGTTGGTGTTCCCTGTATGGTTGTGTTTATGAATAAGGTTGACCTTGTTGATGACCCTGAATTGCTGGAATTGGTGGAAATGGAAATCCGTGAACTGCTTACTTTCTACGGTTTCGATGGTGATAATACACCAATCATACAAGGCTCTGCTACAGGCGCACTGGCAGGTGAAGCAAAATGGGTGGAAGCTGTTGACAAATTAATGGAAGCGGTGGATACTTATATTCCCTTGCCTCCGCGCCCGGTAGATCTCCCATTCCTGATGAGCGTTGAGGATGTGTTCTCCATTACAGGCCGCGGTACTGTGGCTACGGGCCGTATTGAACGTGGCGTAATTAAAGTGGGTGAAGCGGTAGAGATCGTTGGCTTAATGGAAGCCCCTTTAAACTCTGTTGTTACAGGCGTTGAAATGTTTAAAAAATTATTAGACCGCGGTGAAGCAGGTGATAATGCCGGTTTATTGCTACGTGGTATTGAGAAAAAAGATATACGCCGCGGTATGGTAATTGTACAGCCTAAGAGCATTACTCCGCATACAGAATTCAAGTGTGAAGTGTATGTACTGAGCAAAGAAGAAGGTGGCCGCCATACTCCGTTCTTTAACAAATACCGCCCCCAGTTTTATTTCCGTACTACGGATGTTACAGGTGAAGTATCTTTACCTGAAGGAACTGAAATGGTAATGCCGGGCGATAATATTGGATTGATTGTAAAATTAATTCAGCCTATTGCAATGGAGAAAGGTTTGAAATTTGCCATTCGTGAAGGTGGCCGTACAGTAGGCGCAGGACAGGTTACTGAAATTTTAAAATAAGCTTTGAGCCGCAAGGTTCGGGCTTTCAGCAAATAAAAATATATTTGCAATAATTTTGTTAAAAGCTGTTCCGCATACAGGCGGGATAGCTTTTGGCTTATATACGGGCATAGTTCAATGGCAGAATAGCGGTCTCCAAAACCGTTGATGGGAGTTCGAATCTCTCTGCCCGTGCATTAATTTTCGTTACTTGCGGGTAGCCTTAATTTTTAGATTTTAAATTGTTTTACATGAACAAAGTATCAACATATTTCAGGGAGAGCTACAGGGAATTACTTGAAAAAGTAACCTGGCCTACATGGGGACAGTTGCAGCAATCAACCGCAATCGTATTATTGGCTACAGTAATAATTATGACAATGATATGGATAATGGACTCTGCAAGTAACTGGGTGCTACAGTTTATTTATTCATTATTCAAGTAAAGATGATAGAAATGGAAGAAGCAGCAGTTCAGCAGCAGGAAACCAAATGGTATGTGCTGCGAGTGGTGAGCGGCAAAGAACGCAAAGTAAAAGAATACCTTGACAAAGACCTTACACGCAGCGGGTGGCTTGAGATTGTAAAACAGGTATTCCTGCCAATGGAAAAAGTATATAAAGTGCAAAACGGAAAAAAGGTGATGCGCGAAAAAAACTATTTCCCCGGCTATGTAATGCTTGAAGTAGCAGAAGGAAAACTTACCGATGACATTATACAGCATATAAGCAACATCAGCAATGTAATGCATTTTCTTACCGATGGAAAAGGCTCAAAGGGTAATATTATTTCACTGCGCAAAGCTGAAGTAAATAAAATGCTGGGCAAAGTGGATGAAATGAATGACCAGGGCGTAACTATGAGCGAGCCATTTATTGTGGGCGAAACCATCAAAATTATTGAAGGGCCGTTTAATGATTTTAACGGCGTAATTGAAGAAGTGAACGACGAAAAGAAAAAATTAAAAGTAACCGTAAAAATATTCGGCCGATCAACACCTGTGGAACTGAATTATATGCAGGTAGAAAAAATAAGCTGATTGAAATGTTTATACAAAGAGCCCATCCCCACAGATGGGCTTTTTTGTTTAATTTATTTACCTCTGCCGCTTTATTGAATAACTTATATTTGATAACATTACTGTTAATGAATCATCTGCAGTTTTGCAATAAATCGTATGCCGCTGAAGTCTTTGATACAAATTTTTATTGTTACGGTTTTACTATCAAAAAATATTTCGGCACAACCCAACATTAGTTCTCAGCAGCTTTCCAATTATCAATTCGATCATCTCACTTACGCCAATGGATTATCATTTGACGGAACAAGATGGATTTTAAAAGACAAACAAGGTTTCATCTGGATTTCTACACAAGATGGGCTTAATAAATTTGATGGTATTAATTTTAAAATTTATCATCACGAAGAGCGCAATTTAAACTCTCCTGCCAGTAATGAATTCGGCAAGATGGCTCTTGATAGCAAAGGAAATATATGGATGGCTTCTGTTGACGGGCTTATAGAATATTTCCCGGTAACAGACAGCTTCAAAAATTTTTCGGTAGCAACCAAATCAAAAATAACTTCTATTGATGCGCTTTATATTGATGCACAGGATGTTGTTTGGTTTGGAGATGATGACGGATTGCAAAGCCTGAATGCAGAAGGAAAAATTGAAACATTTCCCATTAAACACTTTCTGAACAGATTTTCAATTAGTTCTATTATAGAAGATAATGGAGGAATGATGTGGGTGGGAACGCAACAAGGGCTTTATAGCTTTAATAAAAGCTCGCATGAATTTCACAGGTTTGTGTTTGAAAGATTTCCGATTGAGGTTAACACTATCATGAATGTTTTTCAGGATCATGAAAATAATATCTGGGTAGGAACTTGGGGTCGTGGTCTGGGAAAATTTAACAGGCAAACCGGAACATTTGAAATGTACATTTATAATAAATCGCCTATTAACCGTTTCAGGACCAACATTGTTTTGAACATTTATGAATCTTCAAAGGACAGTAATAAACTATGGATTGGAACGGGTGAAGCAGGTCTTGTCATTTTTGATAAAAAAACAAAGGCTTTTGATTTTGCGACGCTCAATGATAATGATCCTCATGCTTTCAATGCTTATGCAGTTGACCAGATTTTTGATGATCACTCCGGCACCTTATGGTTTGCTACAGACAAAGGAGTTGTAAAGCTCGATAACTATCTGCAGCAATTTCAGGTGAATAAATTTGAGCCTTTAACATCATCAGTTCATAGCTGGTACGTTACAAAAATTATTGTTGATACAGTTTCGTCACATAATATACTGTGGATTGGTACTTATAGAAGCGGAATCGTTCGGTATGAACCGCAAACAGGAAGTTATGCATCGTATATTCCAAATACAGAAAACCCGCATGGCAATGAAGATGTAAATGATATTGCAAAAGACAGGCAGGGAAAAATCTGGATAACTACCGAACATGGCTTTTATCAATTTAATCCAAAAACTACATCATTTATTACTTATGAAAATATTCCGGGTAAAACTGTTTTTCCATCAAACCGTGTTGGGAACTTGATTCTGTCAGAAGATGATAAACTATGGATGACAGTAAAAGGAAATGGGTTTTGCTCTTTTGACCCAGGCACAAATTTTTTTAAATTGTATGATAAAATTTTTGATGATAAAAACGACAGCATAAATAAATCAGTTTTTTGTTTAACCGAAGATCGTGAAGGTAACATTTGGGGAGGAACACAGTTCGGCGGCATGTTTATGTTTAATCCAAAGACTGAGAAATTTATTATCTATAATCTAAAAAATGGTTTCGCCAATCAAACAGTTTATTCTATTGTAGAAACGGATGATAAAACTTTTTGGATTGCTACTTACAACGGGCTTTGGAACTTTAATCTACAAACAAAAAAATTTATACATTACACAACTGATGAAGGTTTGTGTAACAATATATGTTATAAATTGATAGAAGATGACCATCATCTTTTGTGGATCACTACGCTAAATGGTTTATCTGTTTTTGATCCTTCAAAAAAAACTTTTCAGAATTATTCTACCAGCGATGGATTAATTGCAAATGACCTGGATGTCTCATTTAATAAAGGTGCAGATGGAAAATTTTATCTTGGATACAAGAACAGTTATAATTTTTTTGATCCCAATCATATCATTAAAAATAAATTACCACCACCAATTGCTTTTACATCTTTTAAAATTTTTGGAAAAGAAATATCACTGCCTGAAAATAATTCAGAGCATGTACCACTGCAATTGAGCTACAAACAAAACATGCTGTCGTTTGAATTTGCTGCGCTTAATTACACAGTGCCGCAAAAAAATCAATACGCATATAAATTGGAAGGCGCAGATAAAGACTGGACTTATAGCGGCTCAAGAAGACAGGCAACCTACAGTAATCTTTCCAGCGGCAATTATGTTTTTCATGTGAAGGCATCCAACAATGATGGCATTTGGAATGAAGAAGGAAAATCAATTTTTATTTATATCGCTGCGCCATTCTGGGAAACATGGTGGTTCAGAATTTTGATTGTTTTTACAATTATTGTTATTGCATATTTATTTTACAAAAGAAGAATTGCGCATATTAAAAAAGAAGAAAAAAAGAAAACCGCTTTCAATAAACAGCTTGCTCAAATAGAAATGAAGGCATTAAAGGCGCAGATGAACCCGCACTTTATTTTTAATTGCATGAACTCTATCAATAGCTACATACTGGAGAATGATAAAAAGATGGCTTCGGATTACCTTACAAAATTTTCAACACTCATTCGTTTGATTTTAGAAAACTCCGACAAGCAAAAAATAAATCTTGCCGATGAATTAGCCATGCTTGAAACTTATATGCAACTCGAACAAAACCGTCTTGATAATAAATTCGATTATACTATTAATGTTGATCCATTAATCAAAACAATTGCGTTTGAAATTCCCTCACTTATTCTGCAGCCTTTTATTGAAAATGCAATCTGGCATGGAATAGTTCATAAAACTGAAAAAGGAACAATTAATATCAGGATTAAAAAAGAATCAAACAACCTAATCTGCACTATTGAAGACAATGGCATTGGCAGAAGCAAAGCTGCTGCACTCAAACAACAACTGGTAAAACATACAAGCATGGGTATGAAAGTTACAGAAGACCGTTTAAAACTTCTCAATGAGCTTAACCTTGAAACGCCATCTGTAAACATTGTTGATCTTTTTAATGAGAACAATGAACCCTGCGGAACACGTGCAGAAATTACCATTCCACTTTAAGTTTTAAATACCACATAGATAATTTATTCCGCCATCTGCACAAATAAAGCGACCAACAATACAGTTCAGTTTCTAATTTATCTGCCATACGTTGAATTTTATAAATTAAACGTATAGCTCATGAAAAAAAATTACTTATTTCAAAAATACTTTATAGCAAGTATTTGTATTTTATTCTGCAATTATTATTCACAGGCACAAAACACATTCCCGGCAACAGGCAGCGCAGGCATTGGTACCACAACACCCAATGCATCTTCTATTCTTGAAATGGTTTCCACTACAAAAGGATTGCTGGTGCCGCGTATGAATAAAACACAACGTGATAACATTGCAGTAACGCCCCCTACCGGGTTATTAATTTATCAAACAAACAATTCACCCGGATTCTATTATTTTGATGGCTCATTGTGGAAGGCAGTTGTGCAAAAAGCCAAGGGCTGGTCATTGACCGGCAATGCTGGTACAGACCCAAGCATTAATTTTATTGGTACTACTGATGGACAGTCTTTGATATTTAAAATAAACAACCAAAAGTCCGGTTATCTTGATTATATTAAAGGAAACACTGGTTTTGGATATCAAACACTAATTGCCAATACTTTTGGAGGTTACAATACTGCAAACGGTTACCAGGCATTGGTCGCTAACACTGGAGGGTCTGCCAACCTAGCAAACGGTGTTCAGGCATTATATTCCAACACAACTGGTTCTTCTAATACTGCTGCCGGAGCTAGTACGCTATTTTATAATACCACTGGTTTTAGTAACGTAGCAGTTGGTACAAATGCATTGTTTAATAATACTATTGGGCACAATAATATAGCTGTAGGCGATTCTGCATTATATAATCAAAATGGAGGAAGTGGATATAATATTGCCGTCGGCTCTAAAGCTTTATACAACACAACAGGTTCTTCTAATACTGCTGCGGGAGCCAATACCCTATTTAATAATACCACTGGCTATAGTAATGTAGCAGTTGGAACAAACGCATTGTTTAATAATACTAATGGCCGCAATAACATAGCTGTTGGCGATTCCGCATTATATAATCAAAATGGAGGGAATGGCTATAATACTGCCGTCGGCTCTAAAGCTTTATACACTACTACAGTAGGTGGTAGTAATACAGCTACCGGTTACCAGGCACTGTATTTTAATAATATTGGAAGCTTTAATACCGCTTTAGGAAACTCTGCTTTACTTAATAATACCACAGGAGGCTCGAATACAGCTTCCGGTAAGGATGCCTTGTATAATAACATGGATGGAGACTTTAATACAGGTTTTGGTCAAGAGGTGTTATTATCAAATGTTAGTGGCAATTTCAATACGGCCATTGGTGCTTTTTCAACTGCTAATAATAGTAGTTATAGCAACAGCAGTGGGTTTGGAGCTAATTCTTTCCTCACAGCCAGCAACCAGGTTCGTGTCGGGGATAATGCCGTTACTTCTATAGGTGGCTATCAGAGCTGGACAACACTTCCTTCAGACAAAAGAGTAAAAAAAAATATAAAAGAAAATGTTCCGGGTCTGGCATTCATCAACAAGTTAAAACCTGTTACTTATAATATTGATATTAGTGCTATTGAAAAAATCGTACAACGTCCTGTAATAAAAAATAAAGATGGTAAAATCATTCAGCCTTCACAACAGGAATTAGATTCACGAAAAGCAAAAGAACAAATTGTATTTACAGGATTTCTTGCGCAGGATGTAGAAGCAGCAGCCACTTCATTAAACTACGATTTTAGCGGAGTTGATAAACCAAAAAACGATAAAGATTTATATGGACTGCGTTATTCCGATTTTGTTATGCCGCTGGTGAAAGCAGTGCAGGAATTAAGTGCAACAAATGATTCATTGAAAAAACAAAATGATGCTCAACAAACTATAAATATTGATTTGCAAAACAGACTTGCAAAGTTGGAAGCAATGATGAATAGCAAACAGTCTTCAGCTTTCAGCAGTCAGCAGAAGCTGTCAACCGTCAACGGTCAACCGTCAACTGCTTTGGCACAAAACATCCCCAATCCTTTTTCAAATACAACAACTATCAATTACAGTTTACCGCAAAATTTTAAAACTGCACAAATTATTGTTATTGATGAGTTAGGTAACACAATAAAGATTTTTAATTTATCTGGTACAGGAAAAGGTACTATCAACTTTTCTTCTCCCTTTAGGGTTGGGGCTTCTTATCAATATTCATTGTTAATTGATGGAAAATTGATTGATACAAAACAAATGGTTTTGGCAAAATAAATTATAACCAAAAATTTTTCACTCGTAAAAATTAAAACATGAAAAAGTTATATTCTGTATTAATTGTACTAACTGCTTTGATAATGTCAGGAAATTCATTTTCACAAAACACTTTCCCATCTACAGGCAGTGCAGGCATTGGTACTGCCACGCCAAATGCTTCTTCCATTCTTGAAATGGTGTCCACTTCAAAAGGGATGCTTGTGCCGCGTATGAATAAAACCCAGCGTGATGCGATTGCAGCTCCTGCTATAGGGTTATTAATTTATCAAACAAACAGCAAACCCGGATTTTATTATTACGATGGAAGTGTATGGACAGCTGTAACACATAGCACCGGATGGTCCTTAACCGGCAATAGCGGCACTAATCCTGCAACTAATTTCATTGGTACAACCGATGCTCAACCCCTGGTATTTAAAATCAATAATCAGCAGGCTGGTTATCTTGGTACATCTGCAACAACAAATACAGCGTTCGGATATCAAACTTTAAACGCAAATACTTCAGGGGTTTCCAATACGGCAAATAGTTACCAGGCGCTGTTCACCAACACATCAGGCTCTTATAACTCAGCAAATGGTGTGCAGGCATTATATGCCAACACTAACGGACACGATAATACAGCAAACGGCTTTTGGTCGCTGTTTTCAAATACCATTGGTTATTACAACACTGCTACAGGGGGCTATTCATTATACACTAATTCAGACGGCACCGGCAATACCGCAAATGGTATATCTGCCCTTCGGTTCAATACACATGGCAGTGATAATACTGCCATTGGAGCTAATACTCTGTTTTATAATACAACCGGATATAGTAACCTTGCTGCAGGAACAAACGCATTGTTTAATAACACAACCGGTAATAATAATGTTGCGGTGGGTGATTCAGCGTTATATGAAGACAGTTATGCGAGTAATAATGTAGCTGTTGGATCCAAAGCTTTGTATAATAATTCATCCGGAGAATTTAATACAGCTTCCGGATATTATGCTTTACTTGGCAATTTAGGTGGATCTTATAATACGGCTATAGGCGCCTGGACTGATGCTAGTAATTATGGATATACCAATAGTACTGCTATTGGTGCAAATTCTTTAATGACAGCTAGTAATCAGGTGAGAATCGGTGATGCTTCTGTTCTAAGTATTGGCGGATATAAAGCATGGACCAATCTTTCTGATGGTCGTGTAAAGAAAAATATTAAACAAAATGTGCCCGGGCTTGCTTTCATTAACCTGCTAAAACCCATTACTTATAATCTTGATCTTAATGAGGCAGATAAAATATTACAACGGCCGGTTATTAAAGATAAGAACGGTAAACCTGTGCAGCCTTCCCCTGAAGCATTAACTGCACGTAAAGTACAGCAACAAGTTGTTTGCACCGGTTTTATAGCGCAGGATGTAGAAGCCTCAGCAAAAAAAATAGGATATGATTTTGATGGAGTAGATGCAGCAAAAAACAGTAAAGATCTATATGGATTACGTTACTCAGAATTTGTGGTACCACTCGTAAAAGCTGTGCAGGAATTATCGAAGCAAAATGATTCTTTGAAGCAAAATAATATCTCACAACAGCAACAGATTGATGAATTAAAAAGTATGGTTCAAATGCTTGCAAATAAATCTGGCGTAACACTTCCTTTAAATAACATTACAATTTCTTCCGCAGCTTTAGAACAAAACACACCTAATCCATTTAACCACTCAACCTCTATTCATTACAACCTGCCATCAAAATTTAGTTCGG
This sequence comes from Chitinophagales bacterium, assembly GCA_038207175.1. Classification (GTDB taxonomy): domain Bacteria; phylum Bacteroidota; class Bacteroidia; order Chitinophagales; family Chitinophagaceae; genus JBBRAD01. The sequence continues at coordinate 51,277 of JBBRAD010000006.1, read as the reverse complement.
CACAAATTGTAATTACAGATTATTCAGGCAAAACATTAAAACAAATAAATATTTCCACTGCAGGCAAAGGAATATTGAATATTGATGCAGGTGAGCTTAGTTCCGGCACTTATAATTATTCATTAATTGTTGATGGAAAACTGATTGACACAAAAAAGATGGTACTGACGAAATAATATTTTAAAATACTTAAACATTAAATTTTGAAAACGAAATTTTATATCCGCCTTATATCTTCAATTTTTTTATTTATGATTTTATTTTTGAAAACTGCTAAGGCGCAAACAAACACCTTCCCAACTACAGGCAGCGCAGGTATTGGTACTACAACACCTAACGCCTATTCAATTCTTGAAATGATTTCCACTACAAAAGGATTGCTGGTGCCACGCATGAATAAAAATCAGCGCGATGCCATAGCAGTAACGCCTCCAACCGGTTTATTGATATATCAAACAAACAATACCCCCGGGTTTTATTATTATGATGGCGGTGCGTGGACGGCAGTAACACCTAAAGCCAAGGGCTGGTCCCTAACCGGAAATACTGGAACTAGTCCGGCAACTAACTTCATTGGCACAACCGATGCACAACCGATGGTTTTTAAAGTAAACAACCAAAAAGCAGGTTATCTCGATTACATTAATGCCAACACCAGCTTAGGTTATCAAGCTTTAAATTCAAGTACCGGATATGCGAATACTGCTACAGGTTACCAGTCACTTTTGTCTAATACTACAGGAAATAATAATACAGCCACAGGAATATTTGCATTGCATTATAATTCAATAGGAGTATATAACACTGCAACCGGAAGTAACGCCCTTGGTAACAACACCAATGGAACTAACAACACTGCGAATGGTTACAGGGCGCTTGTTACTAATACAACAGGTTATTATAATACCGCTACCGGCGCGTATGCATTGGAAAATAATATAGACGGTATTGGTAACACAGCAAATGGTATCTCTGCGCTACGCTCCAATACAAACGGAAGCAACAATACTGCCGCCGGAGCTAATACCTTATTTTATAATACAATCGGTTATAGTAATGTAGCAATAGGAAGCAATGCTTTATTTAATAATATTACAGGACACAATCTTGTAGCTATTGGTGACTCGGCATTATATAATCAGAATGGAGGAGATGATTATTATCCTAATACTGCTGTGGGATCCAAAGCTTTATACAGCAACTTAACTGGAAGTGATAATACAGCTTCAGGATCCAAAGCTTTATATAACAACTTAAATGGGAATGATAATACAGCTTCTGGTTATTATGCTTTAGGCACCAACTTTGATGGGAATGTTAATACAGCTTTTGGTGTAGCTGCATTAAATTTCAATACTAACGGCGCTGGAAATACCGCCATAGGTTATAATGCTAATGCTAATAACGGCAATTATAACAGCAGCAGTGCATTTGGTATAAGCTCTTTAATTACAGCCAGCGACCAGGTGCGTATAGGAAATACTTCTACTGCTTCTATCGGTGGCTATCAAAGCTGGACCACACTTCCATCTGACAAAAGAGTAAAAAAAAATATAAAAGAAAATGTTCCGGGGCTTGCATTCATCAACAAGTTAAAACCTGTTACTTATACTATTGATATTAGTGCGATTGATAAAATTATACAACGTCCTGTAATAAAAGATAAAGATGGCAAACTAATTCAGCCTTCACAACAGGAATTAGATTCACGAAAAGTAAAAGAACAAATTGTATTTACAGGATTTCTTGCCCAGGATGTAGAAGCAGCAGCCACTTCATTAAACTACGATTTCAGCGGAGTTGATAAACCAAAAAATGATAAGGATTTATATGGCATACGTTATTCTGATTTTGTAATGCCTTTGGTGAAAGCAGTTCAGGAATTATCAAAGCAAAATGATTCACTTAACTTGAAAATGAGCCAATTTGATAATTTGAAAATAGAAAATGAAGAACTAAAATCACGGCTTAACCTGATTGAACAAAAACTTGGTATTACGACTCAAATCAAAAATTCTTCAACAATTATGTTGAGCACTGCATCGCTCCAACAAAACATTCCCAATCCTTTTTCCAATACAACAACAATCAATTACAGTTTGCCGCAAAAATATTCATCAGCTAAAATTATTGTTATTGATGAGTTAGGTAATACGATAAAGATTTTTAATTTATCTGGTACAGGAAAAGGTACTATCAATTTTTCTTCTCCTTTTAGGGTTGGGGCTTCTTATCAATATTCATTATTGGTTGATGGAAAATTGATTGATACAAAACAAATGGTTTTGGCAAAATGAATTTTTAATAAATAAGCTTTTTAGACTTCAAACAAAAAATCATGAAAAAATTATTATTCTCTTTGTTTTTACTTTGTGCAATTGCATCAAACATCAATGCACAAATCTTTCTCAACTGGCAGCATTTTACCGATGGCACATCGCACAGCGATGATTCCGCTGTTGCAGTTGATGTTGAAGAAACAGCCACTAATGTTTATGTTGGCGGCAATATATACAACACAGGAAAAGGAAGTGATATCATTATTCAAAATTTTGACCTTAATGGCAATCTTCTTTGGAGCAGCGGTTATTCTTCTGCACTGAACGATCATCTTGCATGGTTTCTATGTAATGAAAGTCCCGGTGCAATTTACGGCGCAGGCAACTCTGATAACGGCACTAACCTTAATGGTCTGCTTATTAAAATGGACATGAGCGGAAATTTACTGTGGTCAAAAACCTTTAACGGCACAGGTAATACCATGTTTGAAAATGTAAAAATTGCGCCCAATGGAAATATTATTGTAGTAGGCAAAATTGTAACTTCCCAAATAACATGTAATGGTATGATTGTCGCTTATGATGAATTCGGCAATTTGCTTTGGTCACAAATATTAGCCGGTCAATCGGGTGAAAGCGAATTCAATCATTTGGAGTTTGATGCTAACGGAAATATTTATGCCTCCGGCAAAATCTACAATGGCAGCAACGAAGATGGCTTTATTGAAAGCTTTAAGCCAAATGGTACACCACTCAATACGATAAATATAAATGGAGCAGGTAATAAAGATGATGAAGTAAAAGGCATCAGGCTTAAGAACGATACATTATACGCAGTCACGGTTGGCAGAGGAAGCGGTTCATACAATGAAGCTACAACAACTGCTTATGCTTCCAGAGATTTCTCGCTCATCTGGACAAAAAATTACAGTTCAGTAAATGGTGATGCATATATTATAGGTCCTGAAATTAATGAAACAACAGGTGATATAATGCTTGCAGGATGCCAGGATAATCTTTCAGGCACCTCTGATTATTTAGCGTTGAGCTATAATGGAATTACAGGTAATTTGAATTGGGCAAAAACCACAAGCAGAGGCGCCGGCTATAACAATATTGCCACAGCTTTTGCTCTTAATGCTTATGGAGATTTGTTAATCACCGGAAGCGCAAATTTAGCGGGTGCAGCAGTTGACATGTTTACTGTTCAGTTTGATGCTACCGGAAATCTTTTATGGTCAAAAGTCTTTAATGATGCTGTTAATGGAGATGATTATCCAACTTCAATTGGCGCAGATGCAAATGGAAATATTTTTGTTGGAGGAACTTCCACTCAAAGCCAAACTTTAGCACCGGCTAAAAATAACCTGGATTTTACTTTGCTTAAATATTCATCCAACTTTATTTGTTCTGTTCCCACAAATTTATTTACTGATAATATCTCTAATTCAAAGGCAATAGTGCATTGGGATGTAATGCCCGAAGCGCTTAAATATAAAGTTCAATATCGTATCACTGGTTCAGGAACATGGACCTCAGTTAATGCTAACACAAACAGCTATACATTGACTGGTTTGGTTTCTAATACAAGATATCAATGGCGTGTAAAAACTATTTGCTCTAATAATCCCACTGTTTCTTCCGATTATTCAGCTATAAATAAATTCAAAACATTGGCAGGTGCTTTCTCAGAAATTTCAATTAATAAAGCTGCTGAAGAAACAGATGTCAAGCAGGCAGGCTTGCAATTATTTCCAAATCCGGCAACACAAATGGTGAACCTGCAATTGAATAATATCAATGAATCAAATGTAGATGTGAAGCTGTATGATTTAACAGGAAAAGAGTTGAAGCATTACCAGTTTGTAATAAACAGTAAAATATTCAACCATCAGATTGATGTAAGTTTTCTTTCACCCGGCTCTTATATAATTGAAATATTTGGCAGCAAACAAAAATGGTCACAGGTTTTAATAAAGCAATAAATAAAAAGTTAGTTATGAAAAGGAATTATTCTATCATTTGTTTTTCCCTCATTTCAATAGCATTATTTAGCCAGGATAGAACTTCAAACTCCCAAACACTTACAGCCATCACGCATGTAAATATTGTAGATGTAAAAAATGAAAAAATAATTTCTGATAAAACGGTTTTACTAAAAGGTGATAAGATTGAAAAAATTGGCGCTAACCTCAAGCTTCCATCTAACATCAAAATTATTCACGGAAAAGATAAATTTCTTATTCCCGGTTTATGGGATATGCATTTTCACAATGCTGATTATAATGACTCTACGGAAGAAACCAATAACACCGTAATTCCTTTACTTATTGCAAACGGCATAACCGGTGTAAGAGATATGGCTGGATTCGCTAATACTTTAAAAAGAAGAGATTCGGTTCGTGATGGAAAATTAATTGCGCCTGAAAGTTATGTGGGTGTTATGGTAGATGGACCCAAACCATTTGGGCCTTTAGGAATTCCTGTTAATGATACGCTTCGGGCTGTTGTTCTTGTTGATTCTTTAAAAAGTGCGGGCTACGATTTTATAAAAGTATATTCATTGCTGCCGCGTGAAATTTATTTTGCAATCGCGGCTGAATCAAAAAAACAGAATATTCCTTTCGAAGGGCATGTGCCGGAAAATATCACACCTGTGGAAGCTGCACTTGCGGGGCAAAAAAGCATAGAACATCAATATGGAATGGTGTTACAATGCTCCTCGTTGCCTGATTCATTGAAGATTGAATATCGTAATCTCCAAATAAAAATGTTACATAGAGGAAGGAAAGGTATGGATGATACCTTACTCGGTTTAATAAGCACCTTTGATACAGGGCAATTAAATAAAGCTGCAAATATATTTACACAAACAGGCGCATGGTATTGTCCTACAATTGTTACTATGCAAAGTTTTTTTAATAAACTTAAAAATGCAGGGGCAGAAATAAAAAACGATAGTTTAATACAATATGTTACAAAAGAATCAAAAGGAATGTGGGATATGATAGGAAGGTACCAGAACTTTCGTTTAGAAGATTGGACCACAAGATCAAAGCTGCTTGAGCTATTAAATAAAATGGTAAAATTACTTTACGACAAAAAAGTAAATATGCTTGCAGGCGATGATAATTTTAGTCCATTTTGCTACGCAGGTTTTAGTCTTCACCAGGAATTGCAGCAACTTGTTAATTGCGGAATACCCGATGCTGATGTGCTTAAGATTGCAACATATAATCCTGCAGTATTTTTTGGTATAGAAGATAAATTCGGCACAGTTGAACAGGGAAAATTTGCTGATCTTGTTTTACTTGACGCAAATCCTTTAAATAAGATCAGCAACACAAAAAAGATAAACGCAGTTTTTTTAAGAGGGCATTATTTTGACAGGAATGCGTTAGACAATTTGTTAGCTAATGTAAAGGCATATTGCAAAACACATTGAGCAAACAAAAAATGATGCAATAAAGAATGTTGATTTCTAATGAAGGATAGCAAAATAATAAAACATGATTAACAAAAATTACAGAGATATACAGGCGCCAGTCGTTTCCGTGAAATACTTCTCTTAAACTATTCTCGCACCTGCATCTTCTGTATTGCACATATTTTTTCATCATCCGCCGGGTCATTCTGGCAATAAAAAAAAGGAGTAAATTATGAACAGAATTATTTTATCAGTAATGCTTTTATTCGCCTCTTCCACGTTTGTTCTTGCTCAGTCTGATAAGGAACAAGCCGTTCGGCAGGCACTTGCCAAAGTAGAGGCTGCTTTAGGAAATAACGATGCTGACGCATACGCACCTCTCTTAGCCGATGACTACGTTAATATAAATGCGGGGGGTAAGATGAACAAAACAGAACGTGTTGAACTTGTAAGGTCAGGGCGTTTTAAATTAGAATCTTTAGCTTTTAAAGATGCAAAGGTTAGTCTTAATAAAGATACAGCAGTTGTGAATGCAACAGTAAATATGAAGATGACGGGGTCAGACGCAACTTCCGCTCCGATGAGTTTAACGTTTGTAAAACATGGTGATCTATGGCTGCTTGCAATCGTTCAGCCAGGTTCTAAAGAATGATTTAAATGAATGTAAACACATTCAGTTATTTCTTTTATCCTTAATGCGTTTACTGGCTATGGTGGCAAAATATTCCCGCCCAATTCTGAGACTATAATCAGGCGGTCTGCTATTGCTGTGCTTTAAAAGAAAAGCTTGTCAGGGTATGCAAATAATAAACAATAATGAATGAAAATTTTATAAACTATAAAAACAAAAAAATGAAACTCGTTCCGATTTTTCTTCTGGCAATCATATTTGCCGGATTATTAACAACAGGTTGCAGCAATAATAATACTGCTTCTAAAACCAGCGCAGACAGTGTATCCACATTTGATATAAATGCAATGAAGAAAACCATTGAAGAAAAAGACGATGCATTTGCAAAAGCTTTTGTAACCGGCGACAGCGCAAGCCTGGTAAACGCTTACACTGAGGATGCTAAAATATTCCCGACCAATTCCGATGCTGTTGTCGGGCGTGCTGCAATTGCAGGAATGATTTCGCAATACCTTAAGTATGGAATAAAAAAATTTCATGATTCAACAACCGCGCTTTATGGCAATGAAGACAACCTGATTGAAGAAGGCATTTATTTTATGGGCGATGATAAAGGCAACACTATTGATAAAGGAAAATATATTGATGTATGGAGAAAAGTTGATGGCGAATGGAGGATATATTCCAATATGTTTAATACGAGCTTGCCTGCGCCCCCCTCAAAATAAATATTTAAGATTTTAATAAAGTAAATAATGTTTTATGTAACCGCGGTAAGAACAAATGCTGCGGTTATTTTTCTCACGCTTTCTAAAACTTCAAAATGGATTCGCTAACTTGTGTGGAAGAAATTGCAGTGCCACAAACTATTTTGAAAGTAATTATTATTGATGATGAAGCCCCCAGCCGCAAGGCTCTGCAAATTGCATTAACCGATTACTGCACTACAGTAAAAATTGTTGCGATTGCCGAAACACCTCAACAAGGAATAGAAGCAATACTTGCACATAAACCCGACCTTGTTTTCCTGGATGTGCAAATGCCCGGCATGAGCGGTTTTGATCTCTTATCTCATTTTCCCCAAATAGATTTTGACATTGTTTTCATAACAGCACATGACCACTATGCAATAAAGGCAATCAGGTTTAGTGCATTGGATTATTTATTAAAACCTATACAGATAGATGAATTGATGGGCGCCGTAAAAAAAGCCGAAGAGAAAAAAAATAAAAAGCATACAAACTGGCAGTATAAATCGCTGTATGAAAACATACGGAGCAATAACAATGCTTCAGGCTCTGTTGCGGTGCCAACAGGTGATGGGTTATTATTTATTAAGACAGAAAATATAATCCGCTGCGAAGCAGAAGGAAATTATGTTCTTATTTACCAGGCAGGCAAGGATAAAATGCTTATCACAAAAACACTTGGTGATTTAGAAACGATGCTTAACCCTGCAACATTTTTTCGCGTGCACAACTCGCATCTTATAAACCTTGCCCATATAAAAAAATATGTAAAGGGTGATGGTGGCTATGTAATCATGAGTGATAACTGCTCAGTAGATGTGGCGCGCAGAAAAAAAGAAGAGTTTATGCAGATGCTGAATATACGCTGAAATATTTTCTTTCGTGAAAAGTGAAAGGTGAGACTTGAGATTCTCACGTTTGTCGTCTGTCCCTCCCCGTCCGGTCAGGCGGGGTTTCACGATTAACCCCGTGTTACCTCGCATTTGCGGTTGATACATACCCTTTCCACTTCTCAATCAACTGCTGCATATCATCGGGCAAAGCTGATTCAAAAAACATTTCCTTATTTGTTTTAGGATGCCTGAAACCCAGTGTTTTTGCGTGAAGCGCGCAGCGCGGACAAACTGCAAAACAATTATCTACAAACTGTTTGTATTTGGTGTAAACCGTTCCCTTTAAAATTTTATCGCCACCATATTCCCAGTCATTAAAAAGGGTGTGGCCAATATATTTCATGTGCACGCGTATCTGGTGTGTACGGCCTGTTTCTAAAATACATTCCACCAGTGTTACATAATTAAAGCGCTCAATTACTTTATAATGCGTGATGGCATGTTTACCTGTTTCACCATCAGGGTATGCGTCAAACATTTTTCTGAAGCGCTGGTGCCGTGCAATATGCGCAACAACAGTTCCTTCATCATTTTCCATATCTCCCCATACCAATGCAAGATATTTTCTTGATACCGTATGATTAAAAAATTGTTTCGCTAGATGAGCCGCTGCTTCACTTGTTTTGGCAACCACCATCAGCCCTGTCGTGTTTTTATCAATACGGTGCACTAAACCGTAGCGTGGCAAATATTCTTCATCAAGGTTTGGGTTTTTCTGTAAAAAATAATACGCAATCCCGTTTAATAATGTGCCCGTAAAATTCCCTACGCCGGGATGCACCACCATTCCCGCAGGTTTATTCAGCACCATCAGTTCATCATCTTCATACACTATGTTTAGCGGAATAGGTTCAGGTTTTACTTCAGTGTGTTCCGGGTTCAGCAAACTCATCAGTAAAATTTCATCACCGGGTTTTACTTTGTAATTACTTTTTATTTGTTTGCCGTTTACAGTAAGAAAGCCCGCTTCAATAGCCTGCTGCACTTTACTGCGTGTCCCGTTTTCAATGCGCTGCTGCACCCATTTATCAATCCGCGAGGGTTCCTGTCCTTTATCAGCAATAAAAGATTTTCTTTCATATAGTTCTTCGCTGTTTTCTTCCTGCAATATTTCCGCTTCATCCTGCATCCTGCAAAAATAAGTGATGATAAGGCTTTCAGCAGTTTATAATTTCGCTAACACCCTTGCTGCAACCGTAAAATAAAAAAGCAGTAAGTTTATAGCCTGTAAAAAAATATGAAAAATATATTCATTCTTTGTGTGATATTAATTGCTGCATTTATTGCCTGTAACCAAAATGCAAACCAGGCAAAAACAGATGCTGTTTCAGATTCAATAAGGAAAAGAGATTCGGCAATTGATTGCCATTCCGGTGTGCCGTCGCGTTTTCATATTGCTGCCGATACCTCTCAAAAATTTTCGCCGGATGTTAAAGGAACTGATGAAATGTTGCTGATACATGGCGGTACGTTTATGATGGGTGCAGATAATAGCCAGGCCGCGCAGGATGAATACCCCAAACATAAAGTAACAGTAAATTCTTTTTATATTGATGCCGCGGAAGTTACCAATGCGCAGTTTGCAGCATTTGTAAACGCCACCGGTTATATAACTACCGCAGAAATAAAACCCAAATGGGAAGATATTCAAAAACAGGTACCACCTGGCACACCCAAACCGCCCGATGATGAATTAGTGGCTGCATCATTGGTTTTTAAACAAAGTTCAACACCTGTTGATTTGAATAATTACGCGCAATGGTGGAGCTGGACACCCGGCGCTGACTGGAAGCATCCTGAAGGGCCCGGCAGTAATATTAACGGAAAAGATAATTACCCCGTAGTGCAGGTGTCCTGGGATGATGCAGTGGCTTATTGCAAATGGGCCGGCAAACGCCTCCCCACAGAAGCAGAATGGGAGTATGCGGCACGTGGTGGCCTTGTAAATAATATTTATTCATGGGGGAATGAGCCTGTTGACCAGGGCATGCCAAAATGTAATTCCTGGCAGGGGCAGTTTCCTTATAAAAATACCGGCAGGGATGGTTTTCAGCGCCTTGCCCCCGTTAAATCTTTTAAGCCTAACGGCTATGGTTTATATGATATGGCAGGCAATGTATGGGAATGGTGCAGCGACTGGTATAATTATAATTATTATGCTTCCATAAAGAACGGCGCAGTAAACCCTCAGGGGCCGGCAAAAAGCTACGACCCGGATGAACCTTATACGCCAAAACATGTGGTTCGCGGCGGGTCTTTTTTATGCAACGACAGTTACTGCAGCGGTTACCGCGTTTCAAGAAGGATGAAAAGCAGCCCTGATACGGGTATGGAACATACAGGTTTCCGCTGTGTGAAAGATGTAAAATAATCAGTACTTACTTTTTCCTGCCCAATATGGAGTTTACAACAGGCTGCCGCCCTGCGCTGCTGCGGAGGAGCTATCCGCAGCTACGGAGCAGGCACCTGCCGTTACAGCATGGCAACTGCCTGACGTTTACTCCGCCGCCGTTGCGAAGCAGGGCTTGTTTTTAGCCTTTAAGCCATATAAATTGCTGCATTTGAAGCTTTTAGCGCAGAATGGCCGGTTTACCCGCGCACCGGCAGCGATGGTGGCGGTATAAAAACTAAAGTTTAGGGTTGCATAACCTGAACGTTTCGATAAATAACCTAAACGTTTAGATTATTTGCTTTAAAGAAATAATATTTTCCCCGTCAGGGCGGGAAAATGGGTTAATAAAGAACCCTATTAGAAGTTGGAAAAATGGATGTTTAAAACTTGCTGCAATCATACCAATATGGGCGTATTTGCGAAAGTTTTTTATATTTAGTTGCATAAATACAAGAGTGGGTGGCATGCTAACGCAGACAACCGGCCAAAAGCATTTCAGGAAGTTCTGTAATTAATCGTCCTTATGAAATTGTTCTGTTATTTCCTTTACAATAATTCCAAATTTTCTGATAACGCTACGGATGATAAGCGTTTTACCATCAGGCATAAGAAACATGTACTGTGTCATATTCACATGCTGCACCAATCCTTTATCGGCTATCTTTAAACGAAAGCTCCAGGTAAAGTAATTACCGTATAATTCTCCACGGGCAGTGCCACTGATATCGCTACCGGTACTTTCCACATGATGTTCATCTATAAGTTTTAATTTAAAGCTACGATGGTTTTGCTTTTTCTTTTCTGGATAAAGATCTTGCTCTATGCTTAAAATTCCATTAGCATATACCCCTGTTGTTTTCGTAGTTATTCGCTCAGAAGGTTTGCCATTGCGTGCTTCCATCACACCTGCTGAATGTGTATGACCACCGAAAAAATTTACTGGGTCAAGAATAGGTTCACTGCTACGAAAATTTTCTGGCTTTAAAGTGGAACAGCTTGCTAAAACAAAAAGAACCAATAAAGCAAGTATATAGTTATTTTTCATGCTATCGTTCGAACATTAATCGTGCCCTAATTGACATGCATTACTGCTTCTCTGCTTTAAACTTAAAATTTGTAGAGAAGAAGCACGAACGCCCAACATTGGTCACTGTTGCACAACATAAATTTTCAATTATAGCTGCGGTATTTATTTGATAGAACCGTTTTTAAAGCCCGTTAACGGGCTTGCAGGAGGACAAAAAATGAATACCGCATTTTGCCCTGTAATAAGTTGTATGAACAGCATTTTTACAGCCACAAAAGCTTTTCCTGCTTTTGCTTTAAGTAATGCCATTGCTTTTATGTTTGATTAGGGTGCAATGAACTTCAGCCATTTTTTCAGGTTATATACTGCAGCTGCAAACAGCAGCATTTTGGGGGGAGCTTACAAGCCAAACCATACGCCGTTTGGACTGTTCACATTGTGTGTATATTTGTTTAACGAAAGTGGTTTTTTCACAAACTGACGTATGCAGCGATTTTAAAACCTCTTATCCTTTCAAACATTAATTTTTACAAACGGTAGTTTTCTAATACGAGTAAATTCGTATGTTTAGGGAAAAATATAAAATGAAAAAAATAATTCTGCTGGCAATAGCTATTCTAAGCTTGACGATTTCCTTTACACAGCCAAAACAGGCAGGTAATTCCGCCAACAATTCAAATGAGGCGGTTGTTGCCAATGACACTTGCAATATCATTGACAAATATTTGACACAACTTGTTGCCGACAAAAACTTTTCAGGTGGGCTACTTATTATTAAAGACGGTAAAAAGATTTTTAGCAAAGGATATGGTTGGGCTAACAAGGAAAAGAAAATTCCTTTCACTCCATCTACATTGGCGTCGATGGGAAGCATTACAAAAGCATTTACTGCCGCTGCAATTATGAAATTGACGGAGCAAGGCAAACTTTCAGTAAACGACCCATTGAAAAAATTCTTTCCAAATGTTCCTTCCGACAAAGCCAACATCACTATTCACCAGCTTCTGACACACTCATCGGGTTTCCATGAGTTTTTAAAAGAAGACGGTGGCGACTATGAAAAAATTGAAACAGATGGTTTTTTGAAACGGGCATTTTCTGAACCATTGTCATTTAAGCCAGGAGAAAAAGCAGTTTACACAAATGTGGGAATGAGCATTCTTGGAATAATTATAGAACAGGTTTCGGGAATGAGCTACGAAACTTTTTTAAAACAAGATTTATTTGAGCCAAACAATATTCATGGAATTGGTTACCATACTTCCAACTCTAACAATGACAGTATAGCTCACGGTTATCAGGATGGAAAAGATTGGGGAACAATTCCGCAACACATTGTTACAGTTGGAAAGGAACCCTATTGGAATTTAAAAGCAAATGGAGGTTTAGAAGCATCATTGAACGACATCTTTCTTTGGGCAAATGCTTTTACTAATCATACAATATTAAGCGACACGACAATTCAAAAAATGTTCACTGCTCAAATAGTTGAAGAAGGATATGGCGGAAAATCTTCGTTTGGCTATGGCTGCAACATATCTAAAAGCAGACGAAACACAAAAATGATTGACAACGGTGGTAGCAACGGAATTTATTTTGCCCGACTAATTCGTTTGCCAGAGGAAGGACTTGTCTTTTACATTGTAACTAACGAAAGTTCCGTCAATGCAAATATGGTTTTACCAAATATAACGCAGCTTTATTTTAAAGGTGTTATTGAACAAGATGCCATGACCATAAAACCCAAATTTGAAACTGCTGAAGCTGAAAAAATTTATAACATACTTGAGCAAATAAAGCCAACCGACCTGTCAATAGAATTGGAAAACCAAAACATAAAAGTGAATGACGATATGATATTATTAGAAGTTGGACAAAGATTAATTGACGAAAAGAAAGCAGACGAAGCGTTATCACTTTATCAATTTTATACAAAATCATTTCCAAATATCATTGTTGCATGGAACGACATGGGAGATGTTTACCAAATGAAAGGCAACAAAGAAGAAGCTATCAAATGTTACAGGCAAGCATTGAAAATAAAACCAGACAACCAAAGAGCAAAAGAGAACCTTGACAAACTAAAATAAGAATGAGGACAGAACTTCTTCTGTCTGGTATCGTCTCGCCTAAGCGGACGATGCGCTGTAATTACCAATACCTTTTCAATGAATTAATCTCGCTAATTGATGCTCTTTTTTCAGCCCGGGCATGACCAGTATTTATTCAACATTTTATTTAACTTCAACATTAAATAAATGTTCGTCTTGAAGTGCCGGGCTTGACCAGCTTCAATTATCCCACAAGCGGCAATGCACTCACGTTAGCGCTCATTGTAACGGACAACCCAATAGAAACGAAAAGACATTCACAAACAATAGAACGACAATGAAAACAAACAAAAGTGAGGACAAGCCAATGGAGCCTGGCTACGACCTGAGTACACAGAGGTTCTATCATGGCACGAAGGCCGATCTGAAGAAGGGAGACCTGATAGCGCCCGGCTTTAATTCAAACTTCGGTAAGGAAAAAAAAGCTTCCTATGTCTATCTAACAGCCACCCTGGATGCTGCTGTTTGGGGTGCCCAGCTTGCCCTTGGCGAAGTACCCGGCAGAATTTATATAGTAGAGCCTACTGGTCCTATTGAAGATGACCCTAATTTGACGGACAAGAAGTACCCCGGTAATCCAACAAAGTCATACCGCTCCCGGAATCCGCTTCGGGTAACTGGTGAAATCTCAGATTGGCAAGGGCACTCCCCCGAACAGCTTAAAGCTATGAAGGACGGTATAGTGCGGACTAAGCAACTTGGTATTGAGGCAATCGAGGACTGAGTAAAAATGTCAAAATCAAGACACTTCAAATAACTAAAACAGCGAACCGCTAAAAGGGTATTTCCAAAAGCGGGGCTGACGGAATGTTTCTTTCAAAATTTGTTTTTCAATTAAGCTGTAGTCCAGCATTAAAAAATATGCAGCTTGATATACCGCGCTTAACCAGCATCGTTACTTTACTGCGGCCTGTATGCAAGTTAGGCGTAATTGCATTTAGCATTCCAGTTTTCTAAAAAAAATTCGCATATTATACCAATTCCTGGTACTTTTATAAAAAGAAATTTTATGCCCCGCAATACTTCCATTTTATTAGGCGAATATTTTGAAGACTTTATTTCTGCTCAAGTCTCATCGGGTAAATATAATTCAGCAAGTGAGGTAATCAGAACTGCGCTAAGACTTTTAGAAGCGGAAGAATCAAAAAAGAAAGACCTATCTAAAGCCCTGGCACGGGGTGAAAAAAGCGGGTTTGAAAAGAGCTTTGACCCAAAAGTTCATTTAAAGAAACTTCACAGTAAATATCTATGAAGCCGCTGCAATATGTAATTAGTAAAAAAGCTCTTTCTGATGCAGAAGAAATCTGGTTTTACACTGCAGAAAAATGGTCTGTTGATCAGGCAAACCGTTATTACAACCTGATATTTGATGAAATTAATTTTATCTGTAAAAACATAGATGCAGGTAAATCCATGGAGCATGTTCGAAAAGGTTACCGGGCATCAAAAGTTAAATCTCATCTTATATTCTATCGGATCCTGAATAATACCGTAGAAATAATCAGGATTCTCCATGAACGCATGGACATTGAAAACAGGCTTAACGGTTAAACAACTGCGCCCAACATTGCATGATAAGTATTTCATCAGTATTTTTCAGAACGGGTCAATATCTTAAAACAGGTATTGGCCACAGGCCTGCGCCACAAACACAAATGCGGAACGTTGACGACAATCGTAAAGAAAACTTATAATTCTGTAAAAATGGATAAGACTAAATTGACAAAAGCAACATTCCTGATATTGATGTTTTGCTTTTTTAATCTAAACACCAAAGCCCAAAAAGCGGATACTATACGGATTGACTCAATTCCGCATGGGCTTTTTTGGGAAAACAAGCCTGCCGTGTTTTCTGCAAAAAACAACGAAATAATAATTGTGGCAGGGCAGAAAACCGATATGTTCAGGGACCCTAATGCAACGTACAATACAGACAATGCCCCTAAATTATTATTTAATGCAGATGACAATTTTGTGCTGACGGTTTCTATTGAACATGCTTTTAATAATAAATGGGATGGTGGGGCTATCGTAATTAAGCAAGACAGTTTAAATTGGATTAAATTTTGTTTTGAGAAAGATTATACGGGCGCTAAAAGAGTGGTTAGTGTTGTTACAAAAAATATTTCAGATGATTGTAATTCGGTTAAAATTGAATCAAACAAAGTTTTTTATAAAGTAGCAAAAGCAGACAATGTTATTACACTTTATTATTCGGTTGAAGGAACAAAATGGTTTTTAGTGAGGCACCTGCAATTTGATACGGATAAACATTTTCAAGTAGGCTTTTTAGCACAATCCCCAACAGGGCAAAGTTGTACAGTGAAATTTTCAAAAATTAATTATACTGTAAAAAAAATTAAAGACCCCTATACCGGAGAATAACACAGGTTCAGCTGATGAAGTGCCGGATGCTCCTGACAGAGCAGCGTTGCAAAAAATGTGGACTGACATTCTTTCCCGGCAATTTTATTTGCAAATACATAAAGACAGATATTTCAAACCTCCAATAAATACCCGAATGACAATTGATTTACTGCAACAAATTTGCCTTTCACTGCCATATACAAAGGAAGATGTAAAGTATGGCACTGATTTATGTTTTTCAATTGGCGGAAAAATCTTTTGCGGAACCCGTATGGAAGGGCCTTTCAGAACAGGCATAAAATGCACCGCGGAAGAGTTCGCGGAGCTGGTAGAAAGACAGGGGATAGTTCCTATGCCAGGGCTTTCAGCAACCGGATGGATAAGGATTGAAAAGAATACCGCTTTAACAAAAAAAGAATGGGAACAGTATATTAAAAAATCTTATGATTTAGTTTCCGGCAGTTTAACCAAAAAGCAAAAACAACAATTGGGAATAAAATAAATCAGCGCTGCAGCCACCCGTTTAAAAAAAAATTCCGCACATATTCATTTCATATAATAGATTTATCCGCTCAAAATAATATGTACATGAAAAAATGCAGCTTGTTTTTTTTGATCTTTGTTTCCTTACACGCGGCCGCACAGCCGCTTACCGTTGAAAAAATAATGCGCGACTCTAAATGGATCGGCACTTCCCCTTCAAATATTTCCTGGTATTATAACAGTAAACAAATTCTTTTTAACTGGAACCCGGAAAAAGCTGCAGCCGATTCAACATACAGTTTTGAAATCAATACCAAAGAGCCCGTAAAATTAAAATACCATGATGCGGGTTTTGAAAAAGCCATAAGCGCTGGTACATATAACCTTGCAAAAAATAAAATCGCTTTTATTTTTAATGATGACCTGTATTTGCTTGATGTGGCCACCGGTGAAAGCAAGCGCATCACCCAAACAGATGAAGCAGAAAACAACCCTTCATTCTGCATGCATGATGAATGGGTTGCATATCAAAGCGGTGATAATTTATTTGCCTGGAATATTGCTTCCGGCATTACAAAACAACTTACAGATTTTGAAAAGGAAAAACCGGCTGCTAAAAAATTAAACCGGCAGGATGAATGGCTGCAACAGGATCAACTGCAAACATCTGATATCATTAAACAGCGGAAAGAAAAAACGGATGCGCGTAAAAAATATTTGCAGCAGGTGAAAGATGCGGATTCCATTCACATTATTTATAGGGGTGATAAGAGTGTGCAAAGCCTGCAGGTTGATCCTTCAGGAAGGTTTATTACATACAATTTATTTGAAGACGCAGATAATGCAAAGAATACTGTTGTGCCCGCTTATATTACACAAAGCGGCTACACTACTGATATTCCGGGGCGCACCAATGTGGGTGCACCGCAGGGCAAATACCGGTTTTTTGTTTTTGACAGGATAAAAGACACCGTGATAGAAATAAATATGGACAGCCTGCCGGGCATTAAGGACAGGGCGGATTACATGAAAGATTATCCCTCAAAATTTAAAGACACTTTACTAAGAGATGTAATTGTTTATGGATGTTCCTGGAACGATGAAGGAACTGCTGCGGTAATTGATATCCGTGCAAAAGATAATAAAGACCGCTGGCTGATGCAGCTTGACGCGGCATCCGGGAAATTAAAATTAATGGACAGGCAGCGTGATGAAGCATGGATTGCAGGGCCGGGCATTGACGATTATTTTAGTGAGGGATGGATAAATGACCACGTTTTTTATTTTCAAAGCGAAGCATCGGGTTATTCGCATTTGTACAGTTTTGATATAAACACACAAACAAAAAAAACAATTACGCAGGGAAACTATGAAGTACAGTTTGCGAAGCTGAGCAATGATAAAAAATATTTTTATATCATCACCAATGAAGAAAATCTCGGCAAACAAAATTTTTACCGCATCAGCATTGATGGAAGCAATAAACAAAAAATAACTTCCATGGACGGCGGTTATACGGTAAGCATTTCACCCGATGAAAAAAATATTGCTTACCGTTATTCTTACCAAAACAAACCATGGGAGCTGTATGTGCAGCCAATCACACCCGGTGCAAAACCGGTGCAGGTAACGCATTTGGCGATGAGTGATGAATTCAGGTCTTACCCCTGGCGCGATGCAAAAATTTTCACTTTCGCTGCGCGTGATGGTGCGCAGGTATATGCACGCATATATCAACCATCAAAAGAAAAGAAAAATAACGCCGCTGTAATTTTTGTGCATGGCGCAGGTTACCTGCAGAATGTGGATTACTGGTGGAGTTATTATTTCCGTGAAATGATGTTTAATAATTTACTTGCTGATAAAGGTTATACAGTGATGGATATTGATTACCGCGGAAGCGCCGGCTATGGCCGCAACTGGCGCACAGGTATATACCGGTACATGGGTGGCAAAGACCTGAATGATGAAATGGATGCCGCAAAATTCCTGGTGCAGCAATATGGCATTGATGCTTCGCGGATAGGCATGTACGGCGGCAGTTATGGTGGCTTTATGACGCTCATGGCGCTGTTTACACAACCTGATGTAATCAAAGCGGGTGCGGCTTTGCGGCCTGTTACAGACTGGTCCCATTACAACCATGAATACACAAGTGATATTTTAAATGAACCGTTTAATGACAGCATTGCTTACCGGCGTTCATCACCCGTTAATTTTGCTTCGGGTTTAAAAAATCATTTATTGATTTGTCATGGAATGGTGGATGAAAATGTTCATTACCAGGATGCCGTTCGTCTGGCACAACGTTTAATTGAACTGGGAAAAGATAATTGGGAACTGGCTTCCTACCCCGTGGAAGACCATGGTTTTGTGGAACCCAGCAGCTGGACGGATGAATACAAAAGGATATTAAAACTGTTTGATGATAATTTGCTGAAACCTTAAACACTTTCTTTGACTGCTGAAAAAAATTATTGGGCAGGCACCCGTACCCATCAGGTAAAAATGTGAAGATAATATAAGTATGTCCTCAATTGTATAACAAGGCTGTAACATAAATACATTATCTTTGCAAAGCCTGCATTGCAGCTAACCATTGGCAATATTCCTCAATTTCATTTGCGGCGGTTTACAAATTTTATCAATATTTTCAAGTTTTCAATTATGATTGCGATTCTCATTTTTTTTACCTGTCATTGGTTTCTTTCATTATTTTTTCATTCATTTTTTCTGCACCGGTATGCATCCCACCAGATGTACACAGTGAATAAAAGATGGGAGAAAATAATTTATTTTTCTACCTGGTTTGTACAGGGGTCCTCGTTCCTGGTGCCGCGGCCCTATGCTATTTTACACAGGATGCACCATACCTACAGCGATACCGAAAAAGATCCGCATTCACCTCATTTTTTTAAAGATGTATGGCAAATGATGCTGCATACTGCGCTTATTTACCAGGCAGTAAATAAAGGCACACAAAAACCCGATGCAGAGTTTACAAAAGAGTATCTTCCAAAATGGGATAAACTCGATAAGTTCGGGCACCATATTGTTACAGCGCTTTTATTTGCTGCAGCCTATACTGCATTTTATATTTATTTCGCACCGAACGCATGGTGGTTCCTGCTGCTGCCCGTACATTTTTTTATGGGGCCGGTACAGGGTGCAATAGTTAACTGGTGCGGCCACAAATATGGATACAGTAATTACAATAATGGCGACCGCTCAAAAAATTCATCACCGTTTGGGATACTGCTTATGGGGGAATTATTTCAGAATAACCATCATTATGCAAAAGACCATGCAAATTTTGCGCGCAGGTGGTTTGAATTTGATTTGACTTTTTTTATTATGCGCGGTTTGAACAAAATAAAAGTTATTAAACTGAAACCCGTTTTAATAAATAATTCATGAGGAGGCTTCTGCTTTATTTATATAAGCAATACATGTTAAAACTGCGAATGATGTAACTTATTAGTATAATTCTGTAACGATTTATAAAGTAAACAACCTGAATTTTGTTCTGTAAATGAAATGATAAGGTTGTTCTGAAAGCATAAGTAATCCCTTCTGTTTAAAAAAATAACCGGATTAAAAGGAGATACATTATTAAAGTAACGTCTTACCGGCTCGCAAAATTTATTTAACACCGACAAGTACCTTATTGAAAGACTTCCTCCTTTTATACATTTCAATTAATTAAACGTAGCTGCCAGATTGTAATTAATATGGCAGCCTGATAATCTAACAACCCCCCTTAAAGCATAGGTTCTGTTTTTTAAAAAAATCTTTCAAAATTTAAAACAAAAAAAATGAAAACGAAAATCCGGGTTGTAGGTTTGGGGCTTATTATATGCGCCAGTGCAACCGTTCTGTTTTTTTCCTGTCAAAAGTCTTTAAAAGATCAATCCGCAAGTCAGGGGGTTGATGTGCAAAGCCAGAAAACTGCGAAGGTTAATACGATTAATGCAGCAAACAACGCGAACATTAACGATGATTATATTTTTAGCCTTGTAATGGAGAATGAAAGTACGGCTGCAAGTGATTTAAAATCCAGTTGCCCGGTAAGAACTTATATTCCTTCCAAAAACGTTTACCCGCATACAGTTATGATTGACTTTGGCAGCGGCTGCACTGACCAGTTTGGCAGGGTAAAAAAAGGCAAAATCACTACCACTTATTCAGCGCCTATCAGTACCCCCGGCAGCGCTTCAGTAACAACTTTTGATAGTTTTTATATTGATGACGCAAATGTGAGTGGAAGGTATCTTATTGAAAATGTTACCGTAAACGGAGATACTTATCCGCATTTCAGTCATTTATCAAACAGGATACTTACCTACCCCGATGGTGAATACAGTAAAGAAATCTCGAATAAATTGTTTGTTCAAACAGAAGGAGCAAATACTGCAAAGCACAGCGATGATGGATATACTATTTCAGGACAATCCACAGGGGTTATTTTTTCCTTCAATCTCCTGACTTCTTATACTGGTACAATTGATCCAAATCATTTATTGCATAACACAGTAGCATGTGAGTTTCCTGATGCGGGTATAGAAAATTCAATTATTTATGTATCTAATACCCTTCTTGCCACAGCAAGCCTTGACTATGGAAACGGGACCTGCGACAACGAAGCGGTAGTTTCTACAAATGGTATTTCAGTGCATGTTACATTGCCATTAAAATTATGGCCCTTTTAATTTACAGTTATTGATTCATAATAAAAAGAGTTGTGTTTGACACAACTCTTTTTATTATTATAATATTTTCTAAGGGTAAGCATTCATTCAATTAAGTTCAGGCCGCTTATATATTTGCGCTGCTCCGTTTCAGCCGTTGTGTTTACATTTTAAGACATTTTTTGCTTTGCGCATGCATTGAGGCTTTGCAGAAAAGTGTAATCGGTGAATTATATAATCTTTTAGCAGTATTCTGTAACATTCTGCAGAATAAAAAAAAGAACTTTGTTTGCGAATAAAAGGCCGTTGCCTATACCTGAAAAAACACCTGCCTGCAATAATCAAATTACCGGGTAAACAAAATGAATATATGGACAATACTAAAATAGAAAAATTAAATGGAAAAATTGTTTCGGCCAACGGGGAATTAGAAAAATCAAAAGGGCTGATAATTGTAGAGATCATCGAATACGTACCTAATTCAATAGTAACCAAAACAATCATTAAAAAAACAACCGGTAATGTAAGCGTGATGTCATTTGATTCGGGTGAAGGCCTCACTGAAAAAACTTCCCCCTTTGACACATTTGCACAGGTAATTGACGGCACCGCAGAAATTGTGATTGATGGCAAATCCAATATACTCAAATCGGGGGAAGGCATTATTATACCCGCACATTTATCGAATATTATAAAAGCCAATGAAAGGTTTAAAATGATATCAACCGTTATAAAAAGCGGGTATGAATAAAATATTTTTTATGAGTACAGAGGATAAATAAAGAAGGCAATGAAGTTAAGTTTTTATTTTCATGAACCGCAATGCTGATATATAAAAGCATGCAGGCGGGCAACAGGCAATAACAAAAAAAAGCCACCTTATAAGGTGGCTTTTTTTTAAAAACAACACAGCCTTAACCGGCAAAAATTTTAATACACTTTATAGGATTAGTTAGTTTAATCGCAAATAAAAGAGTTTCCAAACGGAGCGTCATGGCGGGGCACGAAGCCATCTGCTTTTTAATCTGGTAACAATCAGTCATTCACAAAGCAGATTGCTTCAAAACATCCCATTCGCACAAAGCCTGGCTGATTTTTTCGAAATTGACGTACCCGGCTTTAAAGAAAAACTGTTATGCAAAACTGATATTTTGCGGATAAACTATCTGATTCTGATACTTTATATAAAATGATTATATTATTTTGGTAATTTTATTGAGCCGCAGTTATTTTGAATTGATAATTGCGGGAAAACAACATTAATGAAACTGTATATTAAATACATGGTAAGCATCCGGTGCAAGCTGCTGGTAAAATCAGAGATGGAAAAACTCGGGTTGAATTATACCACAGTAGAACTGGGCGAAGTGGAAGTTAAGGGAAATATCAAACCTGAAAAACTTAAAGCGCTTGATCTGGCTCTGAAAAAATCGGGTCTTGAAATAATGGATGATAAAAAAAGCATACTGATTGAAAAGATAAAAAATGTAATTGTTGAAATGATCCATTATTCTGATGATAAATTAAAAATTAATTTTTCAGATTACCTGGCTGAAAGACTTAATTACAGCTATGCATATCTCGCCAATCTTTTTTCAGAAGTGGAGGGTACAACCATTGAGCATTTTATCATCCACCATAAGATAGAAAAAGTAAAGGAGTTGCTTATATATGATGAGCTGAATTTAACCGAAATTTCTTACAAATTAAATTATAGCAGCGTAGCGCATTTAAGTAACCAGTTTAAAAAAATAATCGGGTTAACTCCTTCTCACTTTAAAGAACTAAAGCATAAAAGAAGAAAGCAGCTTGAAGACCTGTAAAAGAAATTATATACAAACCTGCGGTTGTTTTTTTTATCATAAAATGCAATTACCAAATGATTGGGCTGCCCTTTATTCACCTTTTAAATGAATTCCACCGGTACCCGTTATTTATATTCGATCCTGAAACGATGATCCGGTATGGAGGGCTGTTGATCATATTCCTCGCTGTATATGCCCAAACGGGTTTGTTCTTCTGTTTCTTTGTTCCAGGCGGGGCCTTCCTTTTTACAGGAGGGATGTTTGTGGCTACAGGCCAGTTGCATTATAGCCTTATCTCCTTTTGCAGTTTTATGGTCATCGCTTCTGTTGCAGGATGCTCTACCGGTTATGGGTTCGGGCTAAAAACCGGCCCCCTGCTGTATAAACGGCAGGATTCAAAATTCTTTCGCCGCAAACACCTGAAGGCTGCTGAGGTTTTTTATAAAAAATACGGGCAGTTT
Source organism: Chitinophagales bacterium (assembly GCA_038207175.1). Lineage (GTDB taxonomy): Bacteria > Bacteroidota > Bacteroidia > Chitinophagales > Chitinophagaceae > JBBRAD01. Next base: position 27,964 of record JBBRAD010000006.1, on the reverse strand, counting down.
GCATTAACAACAGGGTTGCTGTTCCCCGTTGTCCGCACTTTTGCACCTGTTGTTGCCGGAATAATCAGGATGGGCTTTAGCCGCTTTATCCTGCTGGCGTTCATTGGGTCAGTACTCTGGATCCCTGTATTTGTATTGGCTGGTTATTTAATTGGCAGTATTCCCGCCTTCAAAGAATATCTTCCTTATATCATGGCAGCTATCATCCTTGCAGTAACCATACCCGTTGTCACCCGTATCATCCGTGAATTTAAAAAATTAGGTAAAGAAGAATGATACCGGGAAGGAATATTTTAGTGATCTCTTTAAGCATATCAGCATGAACAGTAGTGCGCCGGTTGCCTTTAACATGCTGATACCCGGAGAATTTACGACTATGAAACTGTCTAAAAATAGATTTCTTCAAAGAAGCCATATCCGGTCAGGTCAAAAAAACAATAAAAATAAAGAATGAAATTCCTTTGCCTTTACAGAAATTATTATTAACTTGATGCTGTACACTTGTGACCAATGGGTATTTCTCAAAATATACCCAGTCAGCTCATTTTTATCCAATCATTTAGAGACATTATAGAGACCTTATAGGGATGTTATAGAGACCTTATAGGGACGTTGCTCCATAGTAGCCTTATAGCAATAACCTGTTAGCCATACTCCATCTGTAACCCGGATACCTTTCTTTTAAAGTTACAGACCATAACTTTCCGCTCAGGCGCTTTCAAAACAAAAATCAGCCTGGCACTTGCGGTAACTGCAGGAGCAATTGCAGTCATTATGCCGGTGGCTGTTACCTGCTCCGAACCTTTTAATGTAAGAAGCATTTTGCAGAATCATTTTTAAACAGCTTCTGAGGAAATCCTTCGAATTATGTAATTATTATAAGTTAATGTATAACATGCACACGTTTTTTTACACGTACTTTTAAATCTTTTATAAACTGTTTTTATTATTCAGGATGAAGTATGCAAACTTTTGAAATAAGTGCGCCCGGTATCAGCAATAAAATTGAAACAAATAACTACGGGAATGAAATGCATGCCGTGCCAATGCTTGAAACAAGTGTGCACCAGCTTCTTTTACATTCAATAAGAAACCCGCTGGCCAATATTGAAATGTGCGTATATATGCTAAAAACAGCCGCAAACCCCGGTGATATTGAATTGTACCTGAATATTATCAGCCGCAACAACACAATTGTTAAAAATATTATTAATCATGAGCTGCTTGCATTTGATAATATTGCCGGTAAACATTCGCTTAACAAAATAGTGGATGATACATTGGAGATGGCGCAGGACAGGATTGTTTTACACCATATAGATGTACAAAAAAACTATGCAGCAGATATAGGTGAATGTATGTTGGTTCAATCTGAAATAAAAACTGCTTTGCTTAATATCATTATCAATGCAGTTGAAGCGATGGGCCCTGAAAATGGAAAATTAAACGTTACCACCAAAGTGAACAGGCATACCTGCGATATCATTATAAAAGATAATGGTATTGGCGTAAGTAAACAAAATATGGCAAAGTTGTTTAAACCGTTTTATACCAGTAAATCAACCGGGATCGGGCTTGGATTAGCTACATCGCTGGCAATTTTCCAATCGCATAAAGCCACAGTAAAAGTTAAGTCAACCCAACACGGAGGTACAAGCTTTACCGTGTCCTTCAATAAAATTTCCAATAAAGCCTGCTAAAGGCTGATACATGAAAACCATGCATTAATTTATTTATAAAAATATGGCGTCTTCAGGCAGGAGAACGCAGCTTAATTTGTTAACATACCCGCGGTTGAGTGCCCGAAAAAAATAATTAACCCCAATTTTCATTCACTATAAAAAATAATTATGAAAGCACTCGTTTATCATGGCGCAAATAATAAATCATGGGAAGAAAAACCAAAACCAATTATCCTGCATCCTGCAGATGCCCTTGTAAGGATCACTAAAACAACTATCTGCGGTACTGATTTACATATTCTTAAAGGTGATGTACCGGAAGTAACAGATGGGCGCATCCTGGGTCATGAAGGAGTTGGTGTAGTAGAAGAAACAGGAACTTCTGTTACAGGTTTTAAAGTTGGAGACCGTGTAATAATATCCTGTATTTCTTCCTGTGGCAAATGTGATTATTGCAAAAGAGGCATGTATTCACACTGCGAAAATGGCGGATGGATACTTGGTCACCTCATTGATGGAACACAGGCTGAATATGTGCGCATTCCTTTTGCAGATAACAGCCTTTATCATATTCCCGCAGGCAGCGATGAAGAAGCGCTGGTAATGCTGAGTGATATACTGCCTACAGGTTTTGAATGCGGCGTATTAAGCGGACAGGTTAAACCGGGGGATACATTAGCTATTGTAGGCGCCGGGCCCATTGGTTTAGCGGCGTTGCTCACTGCACAGTTCTATTCTCCAGCAGAAATTATTATGATAGATATTGATGACAACCGTTTAGCTGTATCTAAAACATTTGGCGCCACGCAAACCATCAACAGCAAAAATGAAAATGCTGCAGAACGCGTAAAAATACTTACGGCAAATAAAGGTGTAGATGTTGCTATTGAAGCAGTAGGTATTCCCGCAACATTTGCATTGTGCCAGTTGTTGGTGGCGCCGGGAGGGCATATAGCCAATATCGGCGTACATGGAAAGAGTGTGGAACTTCACCTGGAAACGCTTTGGTCACAGAATATCACTATCACTACAAGATTAGTGGACACAGTTACTACACCGGTGTTACTTAAAACTGTTCAATCAAAAAAACTTAGCCCCGGTAAACTCATTACCCATCATTTCAGGCTGTCAGAAATTATGGATGCATACAATACTTTCGCACATGCCGATAAAGAAAAAGCATTAAAAGTTATTTTAAGTAACGGCTGATAACACTGGCTGCTATCCTGTTCATCAGCAAACCTGGTTTCTTCAATGCAATTAAATTTAGATATTAATTGTTGCCGTAATAAATATATTCCATCATGTACCGCATTCAAACAAACAGCAACCAATTTATTTAAAAAATCATCTTATTAAAACAAAAGTTCCCCGTTTCACAATTTTGTTACCAAGGTAATCAATGGCGCTTGCCTCAACCACATAAGTACCGGCAGGTTGTTTTGCGCCCCCAAAAGTACCGTCCCAGCCCCTGCCCGGTTCACTCGTGCTGAAAATCATTTGCCCCCAGCGGTTGAAAATCCTGAAAAACTGCAGTTGTTTTATACCCGCGAGTATGGGTTTTAAAATATCATTAAGCCCGTCGCCATTGGGCGTAAAACCTGTAGGGATGAAAATTTCAGGCAAGGTTTTATATACCGTTACTTTAATATCATCATAGCCATAGCAATCACCGGGCACACCCACTTTTACACGGTAAATGATGTAGTCAATATTGCTGCCCAATATTACAATGGGGTTGGGTATTGCAGGATCATTCATTCCGGTGAAAGGGCTCCATAAATAGGTATCACCTCCGGACGCGCTAAGTTGTAAGGGTTGGTTGACTACTATGCTGGTATCATGGCCTGCATAAGCCTTAACCGGCGGAATCACTTTTACTGTAATGGAGTCTATTGCGGCTTTGGGGCATCCTGAAGTATCATGCACCACCAGCAGGTAAGTAGTAGTTTGCTGCGGTCCTGCGTAAGGCATCAGCGACGATGGGTTCAACAGGCTGTTAACCGGGAACCAGGTAAATTGCGACCCTGAAATGTTTGCATGCAACTGAGTGGTATAGCCATAGCAAACCATTGTATCCGGCCCCGCAAAAGCCTGTGGGTATGGCCCAACTTTTATAGTAATAGAACCGGCGAGCTGGCATTTACCCACACTACCCGACAGCTGGTAATGTGTTGTATTCACCGGGAATGCAAGTGGGTTTCTTATCAGCGGGTTACTTAAACCTGAGGAAGGTGTCCAAACAAACTGCGTCCCATTGGAAGACGGATTAAGATAAATAGTATCACCCCTGCAAATACTTGTATCTGCGCCCATATTAATCGCAAGCGATTGCACAACATTTATACGCACTGAATCCAGGGCAGCGCAAACACGGTCAACAACTTTAAGTATATAAGTAGTACTGTCTTTGGGATATACTAAAGGGTTGCCGATACCTGTGTTATTAATATAGCTTGCAGGAAGCCAGGTATATACCGGGAACAGGGCGGTTGAAGCAGTATTAAGCTGTAAAGAATCATTAAGGCAAATAGTTGTATCAGGGGTTATAATATTAGCAGTAATAGCTTTTACCACATCTATTTTTATTGAATCCACTGCATTACAAACCTGGTCATTTACATGCAATATGTAAGTAGTTGAAGCCTGGGGGTAAACCAATGGGTTTGCAATATTTATATTGCTGATATTAATGGGTGGCGACCAAATATACACCGGGGCTATTGCAGTTGAACTTGCATTGAGTTGCAGTGTATCGGTGCTGCACAAAGTAGTATCGGGCAACAGGACTTTTGCAGTAATAGCTTTCACCACACTTATTTTTATCGAGTCCGCAGCATTGCAAACCTGGTCTTTTACATGCATAGTATAGGTAGTAGGGGTTTGCGGGTAAACCAGGGGGGTTGCAATATTGGGGTTGTTGATATTTACAGGCGGCGACCAACTGTAAACAGGCGCGATGGCTGTGGTAGAGGTATTCAGTTGCAGTGTATCAGTACTGCACAGAGTAGTATCCGGCGATAAAATGTTTGCAGTAATGGCTTTCACCACACTTATTTTTATTGAATCTGCAGCATTGCAAACCTGGTCTTTTACATGCATAGTATAAGTAGTGGAAGTTTGTGGATAAACTACGGGGTTTGCAATATTGGGGTTGCTGATATTTACAGGCGGCGACCAACTGTAAACAGGCGCGATGGCTGTGGTAGAGGTATTTAGCTGTAGTGTATCAGTACTGCACAGAGCAGTATCCGGCGATAAAATGTTTGCAGTAATGGCCTTTACCACATTTATCTTTACCGAGTCCGCATTTTTACATCCTTTATCATCAATATTCAGTACATAAGTAGTGGTTATATTCGGATATACTTTTGGATCGGGTATTTGCGGGTTATCAATATTCACTACGGGCAACCACGAAAATACCGGGCTTACTGCGTTTGTAGCAGCGTGTAACTGTACTGTATCACCACTACAAATAAGTGTGTCATGAAACGGCAGTGAAACAGACGGCTTGTTATATGCAATGATATTGGCATAAGCGGTGTCTATACAGCCTTTGTTATTCGTTACTGTAAGGGATACTGTATAAGCACCTGCAACAGGATAAGTATAGGCAGTGTTTTGTTTTGTTGAAGTGTCTTTGGTGCTTGAAAGATCGCCGAAATCCCATCTCCAGGAATTGATATTCCCGTAGTTCGTTTTACTGGTATCATTAAATTGAAAAGGGCTTAAAAAACAGCTTCCCGAACTGATAAAGCCCGGGAAGAAGCCCGGGAAAACTTTCAGAATACTTGCTGCGGAATCTTTGCAGCCTGCTATGTTTTGAACTGATAATTTTATTGCATATCTTCCTGTATCGGGAAAAGTGTAAGTTGGCACAGGCAGACTGGAGGTATCTGTATTAATACCCTGAACACCAAAATCCCAGTGGTAACTTATAATATTTGATGCAGATGATTCATTCTGAAAGGTAAAACTGAACCCGTTGCAGGTGATATAGACGGGTTTTAATTGTGCGCCTGCAAGCTGGCAATTGGAAACATTAATATGAATTTCTTTTTTTGTTTGCCCGATATTAATGCCATTCCTGAATTCAATTGCACAAACGGCAACTACATAATCCCCGGTTGTGCCTGGTGCAGTTCCTGAAATAATACCTGTATTTGCATCTATTGTAACACCAGCACCCATAGGTGTTTGACCGGTGTACCCTGCTGCATAATTTAAAGAAACAAAGGGGGGCGGAGGATTGTTGGGCGGGTTAGGTTGTGTTCCGGATGCGCTGTTGTCCCCGCCTGTTAAGCCGTCACAAAAAACATAAGATAAGGAATCCCCGTCCGCATCTGTTGCACTAAAATCAAAACTGAAAGAAGAATTTACACAAACTATGGCAGTATCTTTCTGGGCAAATATCGGGCTGTTATTATTTCTTACAACTAAGCCCTGAACTATACCGGGTATCCTTGTTGTATAGGTTACACCCACAAAACTTGAGTTATTGATATTTACAATTCCACCAATCCTGCAGCATCTTTGTACAGCAAGCACATAGCCCGCGTTATTATCATTCAGTTCAACTACCGTTACATATTTGTCAATACGGTAGCATATCTGGGGAGGGTTATTTATGCATGGATCGAAACTTATCTTTTTCTCAAATACTGTTGTAGTGCGGGGAATTGTATCGTCCTGTACCAACTGGTATGATGCCCCGTTAAATATTCCCAGGAAAACGTTTGCATCAATTTGCAGACCGGATGAACTGCAGAGCAGGTATTGATTGACTGTTATCCTGTATTTCGAGGTGTTGGGTGCGCTGCCCTTTCCTAAATATTCATAAAAAATCCAGCCGCCTTTTAAATGAGATGCATTCACAGAAAAGCATACAAGAAAAACTATACAGGTAAATAAAATTTTTCTCACAGGAAAATAATTCAGCAGTTATTGATTTTCATGGCTGCTAAATATACAAACTGAATTTGTATATCGGAAGAAAATAAAAAAAATATACCCTTTCCGTAAAGAAATATTGAGCCGTTAAATCATTATTTAATACCCCCATCGCTGCCCGGAAAAAGGAAATAAAGAAATAGAAAATATCTTTATGTAAATCCGCCATCTATTTGCATATTTGCTAACCGGTTTATGCTCCGCAAACTTACCATACAGAATTACGCCATCATTGATGAAATCGAAATTGATTTTTCAAATGGCCTGGATATTATTACAGGTGAAACAGGCGCCGGCAAAAGTATTTTAATGGGTGCACTGGGCTTGATTTTAGGGGCAAGGGCAGATACTTCTGTTTTGCTGAAAGCAGATAAAAAATGTTTTATTGAAGGCAGCTTCAGCATTGATGGCAAGCAGGCAATAATAGATTTTCTTCAATCAGCAGACCTGTATAATGATACAGAAATTGTGCTGCGGAGAGAGATTGCAGCCAACGGAAAATCACGCGCATTTATAAATGACACACCTGCCACGCTGCAGCAACTGAAAACAACGGCTTCCATGCTGGTTGACCTTCACCAGCAGTTTGATTCATTAGAACTTGGCGAATCAGGCTTTCAGCGTGAAGTATTAGATGCGCTTGCCGCTAATTTTTTATTGCTGGATGAATATCAAAAAATATTTTACCAGTGGCAAAATGCAAAAAAACAACTGGAACAATTACAGCTTCAAAAAAACAGCTTTGACAAAGAGCTTGGTTACAACCAGTTTTTATACAACGAACTGAGTGAAAATTCTTTTAAAGAAAATGAACTGGAAAATTTGGAGAATGAATTAAAGCTGCTGAGCAATGCGGAAAATATTAAAACCGGTTTATCAGAAATATATTTTCAACTGAAAGAAAATGAACAGCCTGTTGTACAAACCATCAAACAAATCACCAACAGGTTAAACAGCCTTTCATCTTACCATCCAACTGTTCCAACGCTTGTTGAACGCCTGCAAAGTGCCCAGGTTGAGCTGCAGGATATTGCTGAAGAGATTGATAACATCAATAATACTGTACACCATGATGAAAAAAGAATTGAGTTAATTAATGACCGGCTGTCAGCAGGATATAAATTATTAAAAAAACACGGGGTGCAAACCACCAATGAATTGCGGCAAATACAGAATGTATTGCAGCAAAAACTTCAGGCCGTTTTAAATATGGATGAAACCATTACCGAAAAAGAAAAAGAAGTAAAAAAATTTCAGGAGATAACATCCGCAACAGCGATAGTTATTTCAAATAAAAGAAAAGAGCAGGTTGCTCCTTTTGAAAAAAACGTGAATAAATTACTCGCGCAGGTAGGTATGCCCAATGCATTATTAAAAGTTGAAATAAAAGAAACTGCGCTCAACTCCTTTGGCGCGGATGCCATTGAGTTTTTATTTGATGCCAATAAAAGCAATCGTTTTGAACCATTGCGCAAAGTGGCAAGCGGCGGTGAATTAAGCAGGCTGATGCTTTGTGTAAAATCACTTGTGGCGCAGTCAATGGATTTGCCCACGCTTATTTTTGATGAAATAGATACCGGCATTTCCGGCGAAGCTGCAAAACAGGCAGGCGCGATTTTGAAAGGTTTGTCTGCAGGCCGGCAGGTAATCTGCATTACACACCAGCCGCAGATTGCCGGCAGGGCTGATGCTCATTTTTTTGTATATAAAGAAATTAAAGGCAATGCTGTAAAAACAAATATCCGCCTGCTTTCAAAAGAAGAAAGGATAACAGCCATTGCACAAATGCTGAGTGGTGAAAGGCCCACTGCCGCAGCATTGCAGAATGCAAGGGAAATGGTGATGAATTAAATGCCTGCTGTAAAATAAAAAAATGAAAGGTGTACCTTACTGGCAATGGCTCATGCTCATCTATTTTGTACTGGTGGCAGTTCCGGTGTACAGTTTGCACCTTTACTTAAAGAAAAAGTTATTAAAGCATAAAAGTTTCCTGAACCTGCTTTTATATTTTGTTGCAATAACCGGCACCGCTTTACTGATGCATATAATTTCTATGTGGCTTTATTTTACTTTTATATTTTCAAAAAAATAAGAGGCCGCTTCAAAAAGTCATTAAAAAGTATTGCCACAAAAACACAAAGCCCCGGTATTAATTTTTTATACTTTGTGTCTTGGTGCTTTAGTAGCAAAAATCTATCCGTTTCTACCTATACAATTCAAATCAGTAAAGGCTTCCTCCAAACGCGCTACAAAAGTTTCTTCGCCTTTTCTAAGCCATACACGCGGGTCATAATATTTTTTATTGGGTTTTTCAGGACCGCCGGGGTTGCCAAGCTGTCCCTGCAGGTACTCTTTATTTTTTTCATAATAATGCAGTATGCCTTCCCAGAAAGCCCATTGCATATCAGTATCAATATTCATTTTTATCACACCATAATTCAATGTTTCAGCAATCTGGTTTTTCGGTGAACCGCTGCCACCGTGAAACACAAAGTACAAAGGCTTTTCGCCTGCGTGTAAGCCCAGCTTTGTAGCAACGTAAGCCTGGCTGTTCTTTAAAATATCCGGGCGCAGTTCCACATTACCCGGGCTGTAAACGCCATGCACATTGCCAAATGCTGCAGCAATGGTAAAGCGCTTTCCTACTTTGGATAAAGCATCATAGGTTTCTGCCACTTCATGCGGCTGTGTATAAAGTTTTGAGTTCTCCACCCCACTGTTATCCACGCCGTCTTCCTCACCACCGGTAACGCCAAGCTCCACTTCTATACTCATGCCCAGCGCATTGATACGTTTAAAATATTCAACAGAAGTTTCAATATTTTCATGCAAAGGCTCTTCACTTAAATCAAGCATGTGCGAACTGTATAAAGGTCTTCCGTTCTTTGCCATATATGCTTCGCCTTCCGTAAGCAGGCCATCAATCCACGGCAGCCATTTTTTTGCGGCGTGGTCAGTATGCAGCACTACGGGCACACCATAATATTTTGCAACAGCATGTATATGCAGTGCACCGCTTACACCGCCTATTATATTTGCCTGCAGTTTATCATTGGGCATCCCTTTGCCTGCATAAAACTGCGCTCCACCATTGCTGAACTGGATAATTACGGGTGAGTTTACTTTTGCCGCTGTTTCCAAAACCGCATTGACTGAATTTGTGCCAATTACATTTACTGCGGGTAAAGCGAATTTATTTTCCTTAGCATCGTTGTACAATGCTTCCAGTTCATCGCCAAAGAGCACACCTGCTGAATATTTTGCCATATAAGATTGCTTTTATTAAAAAATTAATTGGCTGCGAAGATAGTATTTTCATTTTTTATTGCGGGGATACAAAAGTTGAATTTATTGCAACTGATGCAGCGGCAATTATTATTTTCATTTTTTGAGAAACTGCATTATTCCATAAACTGCACAGTAGATTTAAAATATATATTCCGCCAAAACTATAATAAAACAACAGCTTACAGCGTATATGCTTTATAAGGATTCTTACCCTAACTTGCAACTGTTCTAACTTGTAATATGAGATACCGGAACCGGCTGTTTATTGTGTGTGTGTACATGTTCACTGGCTTTGTGCAGGGCTATGCCCAGTTCAGGAAATATTCCAATGAATTTTTAAATATCGGCGCAGGTGCACGCGGTCTTGCCATGGGTGCTGCGCAGGTGGCAAGCACAGAAGACGGAAATGCAGGTTACTGGAACCCTGCAGGTCTTGTATATGTTTATGAACATCCCTCCGTTTCGCTTATGCATGCTGAATATTTTTCGGGTATCGGTAAATATGATTATCTCACAGGCGCTTTCCCGGTGGGCAACCAGTTTAAAACGCTCGGCATTTCGCTTATGCGTTTTGGTGTGGATGATATTCCCAACACCTTATTCCTTGTAAACCCCGATGGCTCTATTGATTACAATAATATCCGCACTTTTTCTTCGGCTGATTATGCGTTTATTTTATCATATTCACAGCTTTTAAAAGATGGTGATAAAGCACAGATGAGCTGGGGCGCAAATACAAAGATCATTTACCGCAAAGTAGGAACCTTTGCAAACGCTTGGGGTTTTGGTTTTGATCTTGGATTCATGTACAAAACACCTTCCTGGCGTTTTGGCGCGGCGGCAAAGGATGTTACCACCACATTCAACGCCTGGTCTTTTAATTTTACAGACCAGGAAAAAGAAGTTTTATATCTTACCAATAATGATATTCCTGTAAAATCAACGGAGCTTACTGCTCCGCGGCTTGTGCTTGGCGGCGGATATAATTTTAAGTTCAGTGATAATTTTCATTTGCTGGCCGAAGCCGATTTTGATATGACCTTTGACGGCAAAAGAAACACGGTTATAAGCAGTAACCCTATTAGTATTGACCCGAAAATGGGGCTGGAAGCGAATATCAATAATGTTGTTTTTATACGGGCGGGCATTACAAATTTTCAGAAAGCGCTGGCCGATGGCGATACGCTTAACCAGAAGAAAGTATGGATTTACCAGCCAAGTATCGGCGCAGGTTTTAAGATTGGAAATGTAGGGATTGATTATGCTTTCACCAACCTTGCCAACCAGGGCAACCCCTTATACACACATGTTTTTTCTTTGCGTATTGATTTGGCGCCAAAGGCAAAAGAACCTCAGGGAAAAGTTGGTGTGCCTTTATTGCCGGGCCCTGATAAAAAGAAAAAAACAAAAGCTTATTATCCAAATAACTGATGAGAAAATATGTTTTGATATGGGTATTATTTTTTTCATGTTATGCAACCCATGCACAGTTGTATAACAATGAATGGATAGATTATGCAAAAACATATTACAAGTTCCGGGTTGGCAAAACAGGTCTGTACCGCATTAATCAGCCCAACCTTCCAACTGCATTAAGCAATACACCTGCAGAGCAGTTCCGGTTATGGAGAAACGGAAAAGAAGTAGCGGTTTATACAAGTGTTCCTTCAGGGCCTCTGCCCGCAAATGGTTATATAGAATTTTGGGGAGAAAAAAATGATGGTATCCCTGACAGGGCGTTATATAAAAATGCTTCCAATCAATTCTCCGAATCATTGAGTTTGGAAACAGATACGGCTGCTTACTTTCTTACTGTAAATGCAACCGGCGCAAACCTGCGTATAACAGATGCACTGAATGATGTGGCAAATAATACATTGCCGCCCGAGCCTTATCTGATGTATGATTACCGTGTGGATTTTCAGCAGATGATCAACCGCGGTTATGCGGTTAATTATGGCGAATATGTGTATTCATCCACTTATGATATGGGCGAATGGTGGAGCACCAATGATATCCATCCCGGCACACCGGTGCAGGTAAACGCAGGCAACCTGCATGTGGCAACAAACGGCAGCACTGCATCTTTTACAATAGCTTATACAGGAAATTCATATTTAGCCGGCAGGCCATCCAATCCAAGAACTGTAAAAGTATCCATTAATGGAACGGATATTGTAAACGAAACATCTTTTGAACTTGATGCTAAATTATCATCCGGTCACACAGTTTCGCTTCAAACGATCAATACATCGCCGGTAAATTTTTCTATAGCCGATATTTTTTCAGATAACAATGACCGTATAGCATCATGTTTTATAAATCTGAATTATCCCCGCCTGACGGACTTTGGCGATTCAGCAAATTTTCAGTTTTATCTTCCTGCCGGTGTGCAGGGGAATTATTTAGAAATAAGCAGGTCGGTCAGCAATAATATTCCTGTATTATATGATCTTACCAATAATCAGCGCTACACGGCAAACACAGCCGTGGCGGGGCTTTTACGGTTTAAACTCCTCCCCTGTGCCACAGAAAGAAAATTAGTATTGGTTAGTGAAGATGCCTCAAACATTACTTCTGTAATAAATTTTACGCAAAGAAATTTTATCAATTACGCAACGGCTGCAAACCAGGGCGATTATCTTATCATCTATAATAAAGTTTTATCTGATGGCGCAAATGCTTACGCTCTGTACAGGCAAAGTTCACCCGGCGGCGCTTATAATGCAAAACTGTATGATATTGATGAACTGGTGGATCAGTTTGCATTAGGCATAAAAAAAGACCCGTTAAGTGTAAAGAATTTTCTGCGTTATGCAAGGCATAATTTTTCCGTTACACCAAAATATGCATTGCTTATCGGCAAAGCGGTTACATATGATGAATACAGGATGAATGAAAATTCTGTTTATGATGACCAGTTGAATTTAGTACCCACATTTGGCTGGCCCGCATCAGATAATTTATTATCATCGGAAGATCTTAACCCCGTTCCTGCTACGCCCATTGGAAGGCTTGCCGCGATTAGAAATGAAGAAGTGACTGATTATCTCAGCAAGGTAACACAGTATGAAAATGCGCAGCAAAGCACACTGCAAACTATTGACAATAAAGCCTGGATGAAAACAATGGTGCATGTGGTGGGCGCTACTGACCAGAGCCTGGATGCGCTGCTCAGCGGGGATCTTAACAGCTACAAAAATATTATACAGGATACTTTTTACGGTGCCAATGTGTACACATTTAATAAGACAACCGTTACGTCTGTAAATGCCGCAAATGCACTGATGCAGCAGCTTTTCACCAATGGCATCAGCTTATTAAATTATTTCGGGCATTCCGCGGCAACAACATTAGACTATAACCTTACCTCACCCAATCAATTTAATAACTATGGAAAATACCCAGTGTTTATTGTAAACGGCTGCAATGCAGGAAACATTTATTCTTTTGATATTTCAAGGTTTACGGAAATAACATCACTGTCGGAAAATTTTGTGCTCACTAAAGACAGGGGCGCAATTGCCTTTGTTGCAAGTACGCATTTTGGAGTGGAGAATTATTTGAATGCGTATAACCTCGGCATTTATAAATCACTTGCCCTGCCGCATTATAATGATGGCATAGGAACAAACCTGCATGACGGGGTAGTGAACCTGCTGAACGTTTATCCCGGAAATATAAGCGCCACGCTGCATGCAGAAGAATCCGTTTTGCATGGCGACCCTGCTATAAAAATAAACGCACATACAAAACCCGATTTTGTAGTGGAAGAACCACAGGTAAATATCAACCCCACATTTATTTCTGTGGCGGATAACAGCTTTGATGTAAAAGTATATTTCTACAATATTGGTAAAGCAACCGGCGATTCGGTCTCCATTTTACTCCAGAGAAAATATCCTGATGGAAGCACTGCAACACTTGTTTCAAAAAGAATAAGGTCTGTGCGTTATATTGATTCAATATCACTTACCATTCCCATTATTGCATCAAGGGATAAAGGTGCAAACGAACTTTGTGTTACCATAGATAATGACCAGCAGTATGATGAACTGAGTGAATTAAATAACAGCGTTTGTAAACAGTTTTATATTTATGAAGATGAACTGCGGCCTGTATATCCTTACAATTTTGCCATTGTAAACAGGAGCAATATAAAACTTGTCGCATCAACCGCAAATGCAATCCCCACCAATCCTGCCAGGCAATATGCCATGGAAATTGATACAACCGAATTATTCAACTCCCCGCTGAAAGCCACACAAACATTAAGTTCTGTGGGTGGCGAACTGGAGTTTGATCCATCTGTTCCGTTTACTGACAGCACTGTTTATTACTGGCGTGTGGCGCCTGTGCCTGCAAGCGGCGCTTATCACTGGAATACCAGCAGTTTTGTATATCTGCCCGGCAGTGGTTTTGGTTACAATCAGTCGCATTTGTACCAGCATTTAAAATCATCTGTTGACAGGATTTATATTGACAGCTTCAGCCGTGTTTGGAATTTTGGAAAAGATACATCGTTGATCAGGCTTATCAATTCCGTTTTTCCGCAAAGAGACCAGCCTGCGGATTTTCAAATACAGGTAAACGGGCAAACAGTTACAGCCAGCGCCTGTCTTGGGCATTCCATTATTTTTAATGTATTCGATCCGCTTAGTTTAAAACCTTTTTATAACCAGGCAATCCCTTCAACCAATCCTGCCGGGCCTTTTGGTGGTTTTATGCAGAGTTATAACAGCACCTGCAATGGTGGTGGCAAACAGGGCACTGAATTCAATTTTGAATTTTCTTATCAGGACACAGCCAGCAGGCGCAGAATGGCTGATTTCATGAACTGGGTTCCTGCCGGATATATTGTTACAGCCAGGTTGATCCTTGATTTACCTTATGACCAGGCGCCTTTTGCATCCATCCTTCAAACCGATCCTTTGGTAAACGGCACCAACCTGTATTACAGTTTAAAGAATGCAGGCTTCTCCGGTATTGACCAGTTCAGCTACCCTCGTACATGGACTTTTATTTATCAAAAAAATTCAGCATCATTTATCCCTTCTTATAATTTTACGCTTGATGTAAACGGTACTATTGATACCACAAGGCCAATCAGTACAGCCGATACACTTGGATATATTACCTCACCTGCATTTGGCCCGGCCAATGCATGGCATTCTGTAAAATGGCGCGGTTCTTCTATTGATGCAAAACCGGGAGATTTAGCAACCGTTGATGTAATTGGTGTTTCGTCTTCAGGATTAGAAACAACTTTGTTCACGCTCAACCAATCGCAGCAGGATTTTGATATTTCATCTGTAAGCGTCATTTCATATCCGTATATAAAATTGCGGATGCGCAATGCAGACAGCATCAACCTTACACCTTATCAACTCCGCTACTGGCGTGTGTTGTATGATCCTGTGCCCGAAGGTGCACTCGCCCCAAACATCGTGTACAGCTTTAAAGATACCCTTGCTTTGGGTGAAGTGATGAATGCTGCTATTGCTTTTAAAAATGTGAGCGATGTTCCTTTTGCGGACAGTATAAAAGTGAATACCACTGTTTACGATGCTGGAAATGTAGCGCATCCGCTTATCATCCCGCGGTTGAAAAAATTAAACCCTGGTGATACAGCTGTTATCAGTTACCAGATTGATTCAAAAAATTTCAGCGGGCTCAACAATGTTTTCCTGGATGTAAACCCCGCCAACGATCAGCCGGAACAATATCATTTCAATAATTTTCTGTATAAGAATTTTTATACAGTAACTGATAACTATAAACCTATACTTGATGTAACATTCGACGGCGTGCATATTTTAAACAATGATATAGTTTCGTCGCAGCCGCATATCCTTATCAAATTAAAAGATGAATCAAAATATTTGTTACTCAATGATACATCCTTAGTTACTGTACAGCTTGGTTATCCTGATGGCAGGCTGCGCCGTTTTTATTTCAGTACGGATACACTGCGCTTTACGCCAGCTACCAATGCAACCGCTGATAATACCGCCACCGTTGACTTTCTCCCTTATCTTCCTGAAGACGGCCAGTACCAGTTGTATGTGCATGGTATGGACAGAACAGGCAATACTGCCGGCAATGTTGATTATACCGTAACCTTTACCGTGTACAACAAACCGATGATCACCAACATGTTTAATTATCCAAACCCGTTTACAACTTCCACTGCATTTGTGTTCACCGTTACCGGAAGTGTTATCCCGCAAAACATACGCATACAAATATTAACCATCACCGGAAAAATTGTAAAAGAAATTACTGAAAGCGAACTCGGCCCGCTGCATATTGGAAGAAACATCACGGATTATAAATGGGATGGCACCGATCAGTTTGGCCAAAAGCTGGCCAATGGCGTGTATCTCTACCGCGTGCTTACAAACCTCAATGGCAAATCACTCGACAAATTCCCCACTTATGATTTGAACGGAAACGAAGTAAATACTGACAAATATTTCAACAAAGGCTATGGAAAAATGTATTTGATGCGCTGATGGGGTTTTAGAGACCATATGTTTTTTATTTCTTGAATTGAATTGTTAACTTTGGCATATGCGTAGATTATCTGATTATATTTCTGTTAGTGAAAACATCCAGTTTGGCAAACCTGTTTTCAAAGGCACAAGGGTTCCTGTGCAGAGCCTTTTCTGGCACCTCGAAAAAGGCGTTCCGCTTGATTCTTTTCTTGAAGACTTCCCGGGCGTGGGCAAATCACAGGCCGAAGCAGTAATTGAATGGAGTGCTAAACATTTTGAATTACCTGAAATTATTTTGGATGAAACTGTTATTGGATGAGAACCTTCCTGTAAAACTTAAATACCGTTTCAGGGATCAAGGTTTTAATGCTTATACCACAAGGGATATGCAATGGACAGGAAAAGAAAACGGAGAACTTATAAGGCTAATGTTATTATCGGCTTTTACTACACTTATAACTATTGATAACAACCTTTCCTTTCAGCAGAACTTTATAAAATATCCAATAAATGTACTTGTATTTGTATCAAATGATAACACTTATGAAACAATAATGGAAATTTTCACCATATCTACAGAAAAACTAAAAACAGGTTTTACAGGTGTACAGGTTGTTATTCATCCCGCTCATCCTTCGTATAAGGATACATAATTTTTTGCTGCTGCCTTCCTGATTCCAATCAGGATACCGCCTAACTTTGCGCAGCATTTTTAAATTACATTTCTTATGAGGACAGTTGGCGTAGGAACAAGAACATTAAATTTTATCATTGATACATTGCTTATATTCGGGTTAAGTTATGCTGCCTATGAAGGATGGACCTTTTATGCATTTTACTGGAAAATTATTTACCTGCAGTATTATATTTTTTTCTGGGCGGTAATGTTTTTCTATTATTTATTTTTTGAATCAATATTTAAACGCACCCCCGGCAAATGGGTTTCTGCAACCAAAGTGATAAATAAAAATGGCGGCAGGCCATCATTTATACAAATCTTTATCCGCAGCCTTGTGCGCTTAACGCTTATTGATTGCTTCTTTATTCCATTCTTAGATAAAACCCTGCACGATTATTTAAGTAAAACAGAAGTGGTGGAAGTATAAGAAAAAGTATTTTTAAATGTGTACTTAAGATATAAAACAATCAATTGGATTATTTTTTTGTAACGGAATCAGTGTACCGGTTAGTAACTGCACTTAATGAGTCCTGGTAATTATTTTTTGAAATGATTTTTGCAGCAACTTTTCCTGACCGGTAAGTTCACTGTTTTTTAATTCTGTGGTTTCCAGATAGTCATTATAAAAATTATAGAACTGCCCTGTACTATATAGCTTATACGTTGTATCCTGTACCCATATTGTCAGTTTATCATTAAGCAGCCGCGGGCTGTACCAATAGTATAGTTCTTTTTTGGGAGAGCCGGGCATTCCCGTTATTTGCGGGTAAAAACTTATACCATCAATGGGGTGGTACTTTGCCGGTACAGGAATACCGGCTATATCTGCAATAGTGGGCAGAAAATCTGTA
Source organism: Chitinophagales bacterium (assembly GCA_038207175.1). Lineage (GTDB taxonomy): Bacteria > Bacteroidota > Bacteroidia > Chitinophagales > Chitinophagaceae > JBBRAD01. Next base: position 10,014 of record JBBRAD010000006.1, on the reverse strand, counting down.
AAATCAATCAGGTCATTATTTATCTGCGCAGAAGTATATCCATTTCTGTAAATTATCAGGGGTACGTGCAGACCTGTTTCTATAGTCTGTGATTTCCCGCCCTGTATCCTCATACCTTTATAAGTGGAATAAATATCTTTCATTGTGCCATTGTCGCCTAAAATTATTATGATTATTGTTTTACTGGCTATCCCTTCAGCATTAACCTTATCAATAACAAGCTGTATTTTTTTATCCATATATTTTATCATGGACGGGAAAAAACTGGTATCACTTATATTTAATAACGGATCCCAGGATGGAAATGCAGCATCATCAGGAGTGGGTGAAAAAGGCGGGTGGCACAAATCCATAGGGTAGTAAATAAAAAATGGTTTTTTAGCCCTAGCGTTTTTGTGTATGAAACTATTTATTGAATCTGTAAAAATATCATCAGCATATTTGTTAAGTGTAAGGCTGTCTGCAATATAAGCTCCATTTTTATAGAGGCTTGGGCTTTTGTAACGTGAGCTCAGCTCTTCTGATAACCCTAAAAAATATGGGTTGTGAACAATATAATCATCAAATCCAAAAATATGGATGGAAGAGTCCCCGCCGCTTAATTGCCATTTACCCGCAACATAAGTTTTGTAACCTGCATCATGCAGCATATTTGCAATAGTCCGTTGCGATGTATCCATTATTCCCCATTGGATATAATTACGAAAATTATATTTACCCGTAAGCAGCATAAAGCGGGAAGGGGAGCAAAGAGGAGAAGCATGGCATTGCGTAAATTGAACACCCTTTGCGGCAAAAGCATCGAGATTTGGTGTTTCGTAAGACTGGCCGCCAGTGTAGGAAGGAACCTCGTACCCCACATCATCCCCTAAAATTAAAATAATATTCGGTTTGGAGGAAGGTGATAATGTTTGATCGTTTTCCTGACCCGGTTGTACCTGTTTAAAAGCAATTTTTTGGCAACTGATAAAAAAAAGAAATATACAAGGCAACAGTGGTTTCATATATTTATTTATACAGGGTAACAAAGTGAAAGATTCATCTCTGTTTACACTCTTTAACTTTCTTTATGATAATGAAGATAAAAATAAAACCCGTGATATTTACCAGTTTTTTTTTCATAGATAAGTTTGCCTGGATTAATAGTTTAATCCGTTTTTAAATGCACACCCTGCAAGTGGGTTTCTGTAACCAAAGTGATAAATAAAAATGGCGGCAGGCCGTAATTTATACAAATCTTTATCTGCAGCCTTGTGTGCTTAACGCTTATTGATTGCTTCTTTATTCCATTCTTAGATAAAACCCTGCACGATTATTTAATTAAAACAGAAGTGGTGGAAGTGTAACGGCTGAAGACAGGATAGCGTATTTTTCAATCTGAACAGGAATAATTTTTTAGCAACAATTCATTTTTATAAAAATAAAAAGGGGAACAATAATGTTCCCCCTGCATTTGCATGTGTACTTCATAGGTCACTTAAGGGCATAACGTATGCCTAAGCCACCCCACCCCCCTTCAAAATAATTATATCCTACAAAGTTGAAAGACGGTTGCCAGTCAAGGCTCACATTAATGGGTGCGCCTTTAAATTTATAATCAAGCCCCAGCACACCATCTACACCAATTGCCACGCCATTATCCCTGCCGGGGTATTTATTTGTCCATGTATTATTCCAGAAACCAATATGCGCCCCCGGCCCAACATACCATTTTAATCCTTCGGCGCCGGTAATATCTCCATGAATTTCATAAAGCCCGGTGACACGGAAACCATAATTCCAGAAATAACCGAGGCCTTCAATTGCCCTGTTGTTGCCTACAAAACTTTTTACACTTACAGCACCGGGATAAAATTTTATACCCACTGCTGTTTTATAATCACTGCCGTTGTTTTGCGCGTGTGTGCTTAAAAATAAACTGCTCGTTAAGAGGGCTGATAACAATAATTTTTTCATTGATTAAATGTTTTACAGATGTTAAACAAAATCGTGCCAAATATTTTTTACAGCAATTTTTTTAGAACGTATAGCGCACTGCAAGACCGCCATAAGCAGGCGTAAAACCCGCATTGCCCAGCAATGTAACAGAAGGTTGCCAGTCAACGCTAACATTGATGGGCATTTTCTGAAATTTATAATCCAGGCCGATGATGCCGTCAACACCAAGATCTGCGTTGCTGTTGTACGTTTTTTGATATTGTGTTTTCCAGAAACCAATATGCGCACCCGGCCCAACAAACCAGGCGAGGCCTTCGGCATTTTTGAAGGAATAAAAATTAAATTCGTATAAGCCGCTTATGCGGAAACCTTTGTTCCATACCGTTGCCTGCGCTTCAATATTGCGCGTATCTGTAACAAAAGTTTTATAGGTAACAGAAAAACCTGCGGGGAATTTTATTCCCAGCGCCTGGTGGTAAGTGGATTGCGCAAAAGAAAATTTTGTGATAAAAACAAGAAGGGTGAGAGTGATTAATTTTTTCATGCCTGAATATTTTCGGGTTCTAAAGCATGAAACGTACCAATCACTATTTATCTTATTAAATACCTTGTTAAAGGTTTTTATATTTTATTGTAAAGTGCCGGCTGATTTAATTAGTGCATTTTTTCTTTTGCCAGTTTTAATGCAATTTTCAACTGTTCCGCAGGTGTAAGGTTTGAATTATCTAAAACTACTGCATCGTCTGCTTTGCGCAAAGGGCTTATGGCGCGGTTACTGTCAATATAATCGCGCATTTCAAGGTTTGCCGCAACTGCTTCAATTGTGATCCCGGGGTTTTTCGCAAACAGTTCTTTAAATCTTCTTTCCACACGTACCGCTGTATCTGCAGTCATAAAAATTTTTAATCCTGCATGAGGGAAAACCGTGCTGCCAATATCACGTCCATCCATAACAATACCTTTTTTTTCGCCCATTTTCCTTTGTTGCGCTACTGCAAAATCACGCACTTCTTTTATTGTGGAAATTTCACTTACACTTTCAGTAACAAGCATATCCCTTATAAGCGCCTCTACATTTTCATCATTCAGGTTCATATCACTGCTGCCTGAGTTTTTATTAAACACAAATTCAAGGTTTATATTTTTCAGCGCTGTTCTGATGGAATTTTTATTTCCCGCATTTACATGATTGCGGAGAAAATACAATGTGATGGCGCGGTACATTGCGCCGCTGTCTATAAATACGTAGTTTAATTTCTTTGCAAGTTCTGCCGCAAGCGTGCTTTTGCCGCATGATGAATACCCGTCTATTGCAATGATTATTTTTTTATTCACGCAGTAAAAATCACAAAAAAATTTATGCAGGCAAAATAAAAACCGTCCTGCACGCGCAGAACGGTTTTAAATATTTCTTTCAAAATTATTGTTCCACCACTTCCACACCCGGGTGTTTTGATACATCAAATACAAACCGGCTGTCGGGCAATAAAGCATTTGTATTAAGACCGGATAAAATAAATTCAATAACGTTATCACTTTTATCAAGCACTTTTGCTTTTGTAATAAGGTTTTTGGCTTTATCCACAAATACACTTACCTGTTTAAAATTTTTCCTTTTATCAGTGGGCAGCATGTCAATCTGGTAATAGCTTCCGGCAGATGAAACTAACTTGTAGGTAAAATCCTTGTCATAAAAATCGGAAAGTAATTTTTGCGGTGTAAGTGTTTTATCATCAACATTGTCCACATCGGCAACTGTTACTTCCTTATCACCATCATAATTCCATGTTTTTGCGCCGTTGCAGAAAATTTCTGTGCTGCCCTGCTTTATATAATACTGCTGGTCTTTAATACTGATTGAGCCTTTTACAGACCCCTTCAATGCGTTATTCCTGTCCCTTGTAGTGTAAGAAAAAATGGCCGTTATACCTTTTATGGTTTTTAATTTTGCACTTACACCGTCTAATACTTTTTTTGCATTTGGATCATTCTGTGCATTAACAAATCCAGTTATACCAGTGAGAAGCAAGAAAATCGCGTATATTTTTTTCATTGATAAACATTTAAAAGCTGGCAAAGATAGATGAATTTATTGTTTGACCTGTACAGGTATGCTTTGTTTACTCACCCGTTTTGTTAAAGCTCTGTACTTTAAAACAACTTTAGCGGAAATCTTAAACCGGCATAAATAAGTGTTTTTATACTTTTATTAACTCCCGCATAGCTTAACTGAAGCTTTCTGTTTCTAATTTGCCGCAGAAAACATAACTTTGCACCCTTTATGAAAATTTTCCTCAGAATATTTGTTGTATCACTGCTCTTTACCTCCTGTGCTTCCAAGCTTGGAAAAGTACTTAAAAGCAAGGATAATGACTACAAGCTTAAAATGGCCGAGCAGTTTTATGCAGATAAAAAATATGATAAGGCACAACAGATTTTTGATGATATTTTTCCTTTCTTTAAAGGAACAGATCATTATGAAGACATGTTTTACAAATATGCCTACTGTGCGTATAACCAGGAAGATTATGTATCATCAGAAAACCTTTTTAAAACGTATGTTGAAAATTTCCCCAACAGTGCGCGGGTAGAAGAATGCGATTATATGAGGGCTTATTCATTTTACAAACAATCCCCCAAAGTAGATCTCGACCAAAGCAATACTTCAAAAGCCATTTCACTCATGCAGGCTTTTATCAATACGCATCCCGGTTCGGCGCGTATAAAAGACGCCACGCAGATTATTGATGAATGCCGCCAGAAGCTTGAACTGAAAGAATATAAAAGTGCGCAGCTGTATTACGATCTCGGTTTTTTCCAGGCATCTGCAATTGCTTACGAATCTCTGATTGATGATTACCCCGATTCCGATAAAAGTGATGAATATAAACTCAACGCCATTAAAGCTTATTATAAATATGCAGGGTTAAGCATCGCTGAAAAACAGGAAGAAAGATATGGAAAGGTAATCAGCGAATGCACAGATTTTTCCGACCGTTTCCCGGACAGCAAATTAAAATCACAGGCAGAAGATTATAAAACACAATCCCAAAACAATATAAAAAAATTACAAAATGAGCAAACTAAGGCGTCAACTCAGCGCTAATACCATCAGCGTTATTGAAACAAAAAACCTTGTTGATATAAAAGCAAAAACAGGCAACCTGTACGAATCAATTGCCATTATAGGCAAAAGGGCCAACCAGATAAATGTCTCGCTGAAAGAAGAACTGCACAACAAACTGGAAGAATTTGCAAGCCATACAGACAGCCTGGAAGAAGTGCACGAAAACAAAGAACAGATAGAAATTTCAAAGGCTTACGAAAAAATGCCCAACCCGGCAATACTTGCCACACAGGAATTTATGGAAGACAAAGTGTACTACAGGAAAAACGAAGAAGACCTTTTCAGGTAAACAATTATAAAATAACTTTTTTTGACAGCGGCAGTTTTTTCAACTGTCGTTTTTTATTACTTTTATACACTTAGATTTGGAGAATATTTTTGAACCGTGCTGAAGAATATGAATATAGCTTTTCTTGCGTCGCACACTTGTACTGTTGAACTTTAAACATCAGGCTGCAGTCACTGATAAAAGGCCCGAAGCCTGCAGCTAACAGCTTATAACTGTTCCCTTGTACAAGTGAGTGACACAACGAAGATGCCCAAAGCAATAAAAGCCGGTACATAAAAAACCTGCATCTATTCATCAATGCTGAAAGGAAAAAAAATATTATTAGGGGTTACGGGAAGCATTGCGGCTTATAAAGCAATACTGCTGCTGCGTTTATTAGTAAAAGCCGGCGCAGAAGTAAAAGTTATTCTTACGCCCTCAGCAAAAAGTTTTGTATCACCGCTTGTACTGTCCACATTAAGCGGCAACAAAGTTTTGATTGACATGTTTGAAGAAGATACCTGGGCAAACCATGTAATGCTGGGCCGCTGGGCCGATGTAATGCTTGTTGCGCCGCTTAGCTGCAATACACTTTCAAAAATGGCAACCGGCCAGTGCGATAATTTACTGCTTGCCGTTTATCTGTCAGCCACCTGCCCGGTGGTGGTTTCCCCGGCAATGGATGAAGATATGTGGCGCCATGCATCCACTCAAAAAAATATTGAACTGCTGAAGTCTTACGGCAATAAAATTATTAATGTGGAAACCGGTGAACTGGCAAGCGGTTTATTTGGTGAAGGCCGCATGGCAGAACCTGAAACCATTGTGCAGTATCTTTTAGAAAATTTTTTCCGCGGCACTGAATTAAAAGAAAAAAAAGTTTTAATAACAGCTGGTCCCACATACGAGGCTATTGACCCGGTTCGTTTTATTGGCAACCATTCAACCGGCAAAATGGGTTTTGCCCTGGCGGAAACATTTTATATGAAAGGTGCGGAAGTTTACTTAGTAACGGGGCCTGTTAAACTGAAGACCGCTTTTAAAGGCATACATATTACAAATGTTACTTCCGGTGAAGAAATGTACAGCGCATGTGAAAACATTTTCAACAGCGTGGATATTGCAGTAATGAGCGCGGCCGTTGCAGATTACAAGGCTTCTTCCGTGGCGGATGAAAAAATAAAAAAATCTGAAGATGAAATAAATTTGCGCCTCGTAAAAACAAAAGATATTTTAAAATCATTAGGCGCTGTAAAAAGATCTGATCAGTTGCTTGTTGGTTTTGCGCTTGAAACAAATAATGAAAAAGAAAACGCCCTGCAGAAAATGAAAAGCAAAAACGCGGATATGATTGTACTGAATTCACTGCGCGATGCCAATGCAGGTTTTGGGTTTGATACAAATAAAGTAACCGTATTTGATAAAACCGGAAACGAAACCGTACTTCCGCTTGCTTCAAAAAAAGAAATTGCTGAACAAATTGTAAACCTTGTTATAAAAAATTTACATGGCTAAACGCATCCTGTTTTCTGCGGCTTTTTTCCTTTGCGCCTGTATTTTACATGCGCAGGAACTTCAGTCAAAAGTTACCGTACTTGCCACACGTGTAAACAGCACGGTTGATAAAACAGTTTTTACAAACCTGCAGACACAGCTTACCAATTTAATCAACAACCGCAAATGGACGACAGATGTTTTCCTGGCGCAGGAAAAAATACAATGCAACTTTTTTTTAAATATTGAAAGTGTGGTAGAAGACAATGTGTATAAAGCAACGCTGACGGTGCAGGCTGCAAGACCTGTTTACAGTTCATCTTACCAGAGTGCGCTGGTAAATTTTCAGGATGCGGATGTAACTTTTAAATACATCAACTTTCAGCCGATGGAGTTTAATGAAAACCGTGTGCAGGGCTCGGATGCAGAGGCTTCAAACCTTACAGCCGTTTTTGCCTATTATATTTATATGATACTTGGTTTTGATTACGATTCTTTTTCACCAAAAGGAGGTGCAGATTATTTTCAAAAAGCGCAAAATATTGTAAGCAATGCGCCTGAATCAAGAAACATCAGCGGATGGAAGGCTTTTGACGGCACACGCAACAGGTACTGGCTGGCAAATAATATTACTGACCCCCGTTACAACACACTGCACGATATTTTCTACGGATACTACCGCGACGGTATGGACCATATGTATGAAGACCAGGTAACAGCCACCGACAATGTGATCGGTGCACTGGAAAAAATACAGGATTTTAACCAGCAGTTCCCCAACACCATGATTGTTCAGTTTTTCTTTCAAAACAGGTCTGATGAACTGGTTGGGATTTTTAAAAATGCCGAACCTTCGGTAAAATCAAGAGCAGTGCAACTGCTTTCGCAGCTTGATGTGGCCAATCTTGCAAAATATAAAGACCAATTAAAATAATGCAGAGAACCTTTTTTTTATTTTTCTGCATTATCCTTGCAGCCTGCTCATCAGGTGATGCTATCCCCGCTGATATTATCCCCGTTGATAAAATGAAAATTATCACCTGGGACATAATGCGTGCCGGGGAATATGCGCAGCGCAAATTTGGTAAAGACAGCGCTGTAATTAAATTAAAAACAACGGAGTCATTTCAGCAGGTGTTTAAAATTTATGGCATCAGCAAAGAGGATTATTATAAAAGCTTCAGTTATTACGAATCGCACCCTGATAAAAATCAAATACTGTTCGATTCCCTTTCGGCTTATGCTGACAGGCAGCGGCAGCAACTCCTTAAAAAAATTCAGTAAAAAATTTAACCCAAAACAATAAAGTGGATTTGGGTTCAGCCGGATTTTATTTCATTTCATTGCCCGGCTTAAATACATTTGCATAAATAATTTTTGCCGCCGTATGAATAAGGTATTTAAAAATGCAGATGCTGCAGTTTACGATATTACAGATAACGCAACCATTATGTTTGGCGGTTTTGGCCTTTGCGGTATCCCTGAAAATTCTATTGCAGCTTTAGTAAGAAAAGGGGCTAAAAACCTTCTCTGTATTGCAAACAATGCCGGGCTTGATGATTTTGGTTTGGGGCTGCTGCTGCAGACAAAGCAAATAAAAAAAATGACCAGCAGTTATGTGGGTGAAAACGCCCTGTTTGAAAAAATGCTCCTCTCCGGCGAAATAGAAGTTGACCTTATCCCGCAGGGCACGCTTGCCACCCGCATACAAATGGCAGGCATGGGTATCCCCGCTTTTTTTACCCCTGCCGGTTACGGCACCGAAGTGGCCACCGGCAAAGAAATACGCGAATTCAACGGAAAAATGCATTTGATGGAAAGGGCGCTGCATGCAGATTTTGCGATGGTAAAAGCATGGAAGGGCGATACCATGGGCAACCTTGTTTTCAGGAAAACAACACGCAATTTTTCTACCTCAATGGCAAAGGCCGGAGATATTACCATTGCTGAAGTGGAACATCTTGTACAGCCGGGTGAACTGGACGCTGACCAGGTACATGTAGCCGGCATATATGTACACCGCATTTACCAGGGCGTAAATTATGAACGGCGGATAGAGAAAAGAACAATCAGGATTAATTAGAAGTTTTTATGTACCGGGCAATAGAACAGGAATGATTCTTTGTTGCGTCGCACACTTATACAGTTAAATCATTACTCAACTTTTTCACGCAAAGGCGCTAAGGTAAGTGCTGCATGTTTCAAATGTTTTGCATTAAACACCTGTCTGTAAAATATTCTATTATCATAAATAAATAAAAAACCCGTTCATGCCGAACGGGTTTTTATTTTAAGTAATTGATGTCAGCTTTTAAGCCCCGTGGCTAACCGTTACACTTACGGTATCGCTCCACTGGCCTGCCTGGGTATCATCCAGGCGGTAAATGCAGCGGTACTTCCACACAGCAGCCGTGCCGCTGGCCAGCGTGAACGTATCAATATAATTGGGCACGGTATCCGTGGCAAGATACTGGAAACTGCCCGTGCCCCTGTCCACATAAATATCTATACCGTCGGCGCTTTTTTTCTTCCATATTATTTCCGGCTGGCCGCCATTTACAAGCCGCACATCTATTACCGGTTTTATGGTAGCCATATCATCGGGTATTACTTCCGCGCCTTCAAGCCCCAGGTCGTTGCCATCGGCTACGGTGTAATCCTTATGCGCTTTTATACGCTGGCCAATGGAAGTGGCACGGACAAAAATACCCGGCGGCACTACTGCCGGTGCTGCTGCAAGCGTGGGCGGTGCAGGCGCCACTGATGCCAGTGCCCCCGCTGCCACACCGCTGCGCAGTTCATTTTTGTAGGCGGAAAGTTTTGCAAGATAATCGCGGTACTGGTTTACATAATTGAGCCAGTAGGTAAAGTTGGCCGATCCGTTTTGTGTATCGGTCACCTCGGCTCCTGTTACACCGTATTTGGCATTGTAAGTGCCCAGCTTGTTGGCAAAGTTTTTTAGCCAGCTATCCTTTTCGGCATCGGCGAAAGGCATGAATGAACGTTTAGACATAAAAAAAATTTTAATTGATGAATAAAATAATTGTTTTAAACCCTGTAAAATGCTGCGCAGCGGGCAGGCTGCGTAAAGCGGGGAGCCTGCTGTGCAGCGCAGCCTGTATGCTATGCTGCGCGTGGGGCAGGCTGCGCTGCAATTACCGGTGGCTGCGCTGCGCGGGGGGGAGGC
>JBBRAD010000005.1:0-187485 GCA_038207175.1 Chitinophagales bacterium | reverse complement strand
TGCAACTTTACAGGCAGGGGTATTTGTATTACAGATAAAATAGGGCCAACAGGTAATTACTATGGGTTTACTATAAGGTTACCGGCGGGCAGCGTGCAGGCAGCGTACAAGTACCGTCTCTATATGGTCTCTATAATGTCTATATAATGTCCCTATAAAGTCTCTATAACAATTGGATGAAAATGAGCTGACAGGGTATATTTTGAGAAACACTGATTGTTAATAAGTGTAAAGGATTAAGTTAATAAAAATTCCTGTAAGAGCAAAGAAATTCCGTTCTTTATTTTTATAGTTCTTTTGGCCTGACGCGAAATGGCTTCTTTGAAGAAATCTATTTTTAGACAGCTTCTAAATGATAAAAGGCTCCTGCACCTGCAAAAGCTTTTTATAATTTATACAAATTGTTATTTTATAATCCAATTCTGAAGCCTGCTTTAAAAACCATCCAGCCCGCCCAGCCATCAGGATTTGGTTCTTTAAATACATCAAAATTTAACCCCAGTTCAAAACCCCCTAATTTTACACCTGCACCCAAATCGGCTGCAAACCTTGAGCCGGAAGGGTTTGGGGTTTGCTTGGTAGGTGTTGAATTATTTACAAAACCTACACCAATATTGGCATCAACAAAAATAATCTTCATCGGCAGGTATTCCCTTATGCCTATTTTTACCGGTATATAACTTTCTGTTTTAAAAGTGTCTTTTCCGCTGAAAGAAGTATAGCCCAGGCTGGCCACAAAAAAAGTGCTTTTTGCACCAATGCCCAGGCCTGCCTCTGCGCCAAAGCCCCCCGTGTAGCGGGTACTGGAGCTTTTGTCAAGCGGCACTGCGCCTAAACCATGGCCGTAAACAAATATAAGTTTTTGTGCACCTGCCACGTTATAAAAAGACGAAAGAAACAATGTAATAATCACCGGGATTACAGAAATTTGCAAAAACTTTTTCATGATATATTATTTAAGGATGTAATTTACTATTTAGCAGCAGTTTTATTTATCAATTTTATTTTATCAATTTCTTTATTATTGCCGTATGCTATCAAAAAAAACACAATACGCATTCAAAGCGCTTATGCACCTTTCTTCAGAAAGCAGCCGCGGGCCGGTACTTATCGCCGACATTTCACGCAAAAGAAAAATCCCGCTCAAATTTCTTGAAAATATTTTGCTTGAGCTAAAAAAAGCAGGCATACTCGGTAGTAAAAAGGGTAAAGGCGGCGGCTATTTTCTTGCAAAAGAGCCTGATACAATTATCCTGGCGGATGTGCTGCGCCTGATTGACGGCCCCATTGCTTTGCTGCCCTGCGTAAGTTTGCATTTTTATGAAAAGTGCAGCAACTGCAATGAAAAAAACTGCGGCCTCAACCGCGTAATGATAGAAGTGCGTGATGCAAATCTTGCCATACTTGAAAAAAAGACAGTAGCTGATATCGCAGCAGGATAAAGCAACGGAGAGGATATGCACAGGCTATCCATTAATATTATTTTTTTATGCCATACACAATTCCATCAAATACAAGAATCGGCCATGTGCACCTCAAGGTTGCTGATTTGGATAAAGCGCTGAATTTTTACCAGCATCTTTTGGGTTTTGAAATAACGCAGCGCTACGGCACCCAGGCAGCATTTATTTCGGCAGGCGGTTACCATCATCATATTGGTCTGAATACCTGGTACAGCAAAGGAAAGCCACCCGCGCCAAACAACCAGCCGGGATTATTTCATACAGCTATTCTTTATCCTGCCAGGAAAGACCTGGCTGTGGCTTTAAAGAGATTGACGGATGCCGGTTACCCATTAACGGGCACAGCAGATCATGGTGTTTCGGAAGCTTTGTATTTAGATGATCCGGATGGAAATGGCGTGGAACTGTACTGGGACAAACCTCGTGCGCAATGGCCTGTTGATGCACAAGGGAACCTGCAGATGGTTACAGAGCATTTGGATATTGCTTCACTGCTTGCAGAGATTGAAAAATAGGTTTTCACAAATGTTGCTTTATGCAAAAAATTATTTTTTACTTTTTCTTTTTAGTCTTGATTTTTTCCTGTCATAATGATGAAGAGAAAAAACCTGTTAATCTTACAATAAATGCTCATCGGGCATATCACCTTAGTTATAAATTAAAAATTCCGGATAGCGCTGTTAATGTCTGGATGAAAAACGATACAATAAAAAAAGTGATTGAAATTGATAGTTATTTTAATCAAACTATACCTGTAAGGCTGATTAATGATATAGATACGCTTTATATTGGGAAAAATGAAATCTTTGTGCCAGACAGCCTGAATGCAACGCACACAATTACAGATAAAAAAAAGATAGACAGGCTTTTGAAAATTTTGAATGATTTAAGATCTTATAATAATGATGACATTGAATGTCATTATGCACGTAACTGGTTTTATTTTTTTAATGAAAATGATGAAATAGCTGGAGAAAGCACTATATGTTTTGAGTGCAGAAATATAAGGTTTGATCCTGATTATATTTTATCGAAAAATGGGGGTTTAAATAAAGAAGCAGCGGATAGTTTAAAAGGTTTATTGACAGAGGCTGCAATTAGAATTGGCGGCTACAAACTATAATTCCATGCCTAATTCTTTTTTCAAATTCAAACAGTTTACCATTCACCAGGATAAATGCGCCATGAAGGTTTGCACCGATGCGTGCTTATTTGGTGCATGGCTTTCTGAAACCATTTTAAATTTTGAATTTCCAATTTCAAATTGTCTGGATATTGGCACCGGGACAGGCTTGCTGGCACTGATGTATGCACAGAAAAACACAAGGGTTATTATTGATGCAATTGAAATAGATGAGGCTGCTGCAGCGCAGGCTGCATTTAACTTTCATGCTTCTTCCTGGAAAGAAAGGCTAAATATAATTTGCGGGGATATAAAAGATCGGGTAACAGAAAAAAAATATGATCTCATCATTTGCAATCCGCCTTTCTTTGAAAATGATTTAAAGAGTGATGATGCAAAAAGAAACCTTGCACTGCACAGTGCAGCATTAAGTTTTGAAGAATTATTGAGCAGAGTCCAGGAAAATATTTCTGCACGCGGAATATTTGCAGTTCTGCTGCCTTATCACCGTTCAGTTTATTTTGAAGAACTGGCAAAACAAAAGCAATTTTATTTAAAAGAAAGAGTATTTGTGAAGCAGACGCCAAAGCATCATTTTTTCAGGAGCATGTTATTATTTTCTTTGCAGCAAACACCATCCATAGAAAAAGAAATAATTATTCAGAATGCGCAAAACCAATATGCACCTGAATTTGCGGAGTTGCTGAAAGATTATTATTTGTATCTTTAAGCTATGTTTCACAGAAACAATTTATTACTTCAGTGTTTTCTGCGGAGGAATCAATGCGCGGCATAATCACTTAAATACTCAAATGGTCCAGTCAACTTTCCATTCTTTAAAATTGTTGCACGGTCAATGATTGCGCTTCCGCCGCCCAGTAAATCGTGCAGCACAAATTTTATAAGCTGTTCGCCAAAATACTGGCTTGCATCACGAGGCAATTCATTGGGTAAATTGCCAACAGCCATCACATCCACACTGCTGTTTAGATAAGGAGCAGTTTTTTCACCCGTTGTTTTATTTACACCGTACAAGGGGTTTTCCATAGTGGCATCGCCCAAATTGCAGGGTACGCTGCCGTTGGTATCGTCAGTAATATCGGCAATAGTTTGAATCCTGAAACTGCTGCTGCGCATGGCTTCCATCTCAAACAAACGCGGCACCGTTTTATCCCAGTACACACCATTCATTAAAATGTCAGAATGTGCGCAATAAGGTTCAAACATACAGTCATACTCATCTGCGTAGTAATGAAAATGGTCACGGTTATATTGCCCCGTAATTTTATGCCTGTATAAATTACTTCCTTTTAAATGCACATAAACAGGATAACTGAAATCTTTGCTTAAATAATCCTGCGCGTCCACATCCTGCACATCCAGCAGGTTCATAATTTCTAAAATACCATGCGCAACGCGGCCGCTGCCCGTAACAGCAATTTTTATATTGGGCAATTTTAAACCGAAATAAGTATGTATCAGTTCGCGGTAATCTTTGTGTTTATACACGCGTCCCAGCTCAAACAAACCTGTTCTTTTTCCGTAAGCCATTATACCATTATGAGCGCCTACTACGCCGGCAAAAAAACCAAAACCAATAATGCGCTGCCCGTCTTCGTGCTCTAAACATTCATAGTCAACCAGTGTAATATTTTTATCAATCATTGCGTGCATCAGCTCCCGATTGTAAGGCTGTTTTTTCTTGGTATGTGAAAAAAATAAATAAGTTTTTCCGGGTATCAGCATATCCGCAGGAATTTCTTTTATGCCAAGCAGTATATCACAACCACTTAAATCGTCTTTTAAAACAACACCCGCATGTTCATATTCTAAATCGCTGAAACAGCGGCCGGCACTGCGTTGTACGGTAATTGTACAGCCCGGCACATTTTTTAAGAGCCATTTGCAATGTGCAGGTGTAAGCGCTACACGGTTATCGGCGGGAATTTTTCCTTCTTTAATAAGTCCTATGGCTGTCATTCGTTTAATTTTGGCTGCAAAGTAAAAGATATTTATGTTACGGTCAGCAAAGCATTGTTCAGCTTTTGTTGTGTCACTCACTTGTACTTTCAGTTTTTTAAGCAGCGGCTTTTGTGCAAAGAAAATATAATATATGAACCTGTTTCAAAAATTGTGGAAAATTATCAGGAAAGTATTTCTTCCAAAGAAGAGTTGCTGCAAATGAAAAATTATTAGTTCTGAAAAAATATATAAACCGTATTTTGGCGGGAATAAATTAGCAGCGTAATATTGCAGTCCGCTAAAAATTAAAAATTGCAGCCCGGATGGCGGAATTGGTAGACGCGTCAGACTCAAAATCTGGTGTCCGCAAGGATGTGCAGGTTCGATTCCTGTTCCGGGCACAAAAAAGTTGAAGTAAAACATGCTTCAACTTTTTTGTTTTTACTAAAAGTAAAAAATGTTTTTTTGCAGCGCATTCTCAGCAATGCTGATGGCTGAAAATATTGTTATATATAAAACATCTTTCTCATGCTTTCACCTTTTGAAAACTTTTAGTTAGCCGGTGTTTATTGTTTTATGTACTATCGCCGTTAGCACCGGTTCTTTTTTATTTAATAACTGCAGCAGGTAAGCCTGGTTTTGCGCCCTTATAAAATTGTGGCCTTCATAAGCACTGCCATAATAAATATCATTGTTTAAATGGTCAGTTAAAAACCGCAGCGCCTGCATATAAAGCATAAATTTTCCTGCATAAACAAAACATTGTTTTTCCTCAACCGTTAATTGCTGCTGCATTTCATGTAAATAACCTTTTACAACAGCAGCAAAATATTCTTCCCGTATTTGCAGTTTTGACAGGTCGCTTTCCTCTTCACCTTCGGGCGAAAGATAAGTGCGCATCATATCTCCAACATCACTTATAAAATAACCCGGCATAATGGTGTCTAAGTCAATCACGCAGATACCGTTGTCTTCTTTATCAAACAGTACGTTGCTTATTTTGGTATCATGGTGTGTTACACGCAGCCTGAATGCATTGTTTTGCCTGATGTTTTCAAATTCATCCACAATATATTTTTGGCTTTTTAAAAAATTTATCAACTCCGCTGACTTTTTTATCCGTTTTTCACCGCCTGTTAAAAGGGCTTCCGTAAAGGCAGTATAGCGCAATAACAGGTTATGGAAGTTTTCCAGGGTAGTATGCAGTTCATTTACCGGAAAGCCTGAAAGTAACCGCGTAAATTCCCCGAACTTCTTCGCGGCTTCATATGCCTGTTTGGTATTCGTAACTACATCTGCACTTCTTGAATTTTTTACAAAAGGGAATAGCCTGTAATAACCTTTTTCGGGAACAAATAACAGATCATCGCCCGATAATGTTTTCAACGGTTTGCAAAAAAAATAACCTGGGTAATTATCTGATAAAAAATCGCCCACATTCTGCACATTTTCAGCAATAAGGTATGGAGATTTGAAAACATCTGTATTAATCAATTGCAGTATGTAAGAGCCTTTTTCGTTTTCAACTTTCCATGTGCGGTTGATCAGGCCATTGCCAAAGGAAATAATCAAAGAATTTTCACTTAATCCATACGCAGGCAATATCTCTTTTGGTATTTTTTCACTCATACAGTAATCAGTTGAAAGAAATTATCAGGCATCTTTTACAAACTTATGCAATCATTTTTTTGTAAACAGTTTCATGCAACAGATAAAAATAAACAGTAAGTATATTATGCAACCGGCGGTATGCGTTCAGTAAGCAAAACGAACCATGCACACAGAATATATTTTTTATCCCGGCTTTCTTATATTTGGTTTCATTTCTTTTTAAAATTTTATGCAATGCCAAACAATAAATCCACTGCTGATATTATACAATTGCTTAAAGAAAATCAAACAGAAAAAGTAAAGCTTGCTGTTACTGATATTGATGGTATCCTTCGGGGTAAAATGATCAGCTTCGAAAAATTCAAATCAATTGTTGAAAAAGGATTTGGTTTTTGCAATGTAGTGTTTGGCTGGGATGCAAATGATGTTGCTTACGGTAATACTGAATTTACAGGTTGGCATACCGGCTATCCTGATGTAACAGCAGTGGTTGACATCAATACTTTCCGTAAAATCCCATGGGAAAATGATACACCATTTTTTCTTGCAGATTTCCATGATGCAAAAGGAAATTATTTATATGTATGCCCGCGCAGTTTATTAAAAAAAATTGCACAACAGGCAAATGATGCAGGCTATATCCCATACTGCTCTCAGGAATTTGAATGGTACAACTTTGAAAACAATATAGATGAATTATATGCGGCAAATTTTCGCAGCCTGAAACCCATGACACAGGGCATGTTTGGCTATTCCATTTTACGTTCTTCGCAAAAAAATGCTTTCTTCAATAACCTGTTTGATTTGCTTAAAAAATTCAATGTACCGCTCGAAGGCCTGCACACGGAAACAGGCCCCGGTGTATATGAAGCAGCGATTGTATATGCAGAAATTTTAGAAGCCGCAGACCGGGCCGTACTTTTTAAAAGCGGTGTAAAACAAATTGCGCACAACCATGGATTGATTGCAACATTCATGGCGAAGATCAATGAAAACCTTCCGGGATGCAGCGGCCATGTGCACCAGAGTTTGTGGAGCGCAGACAAAAAGCAAAATTTATTTTATGACAAAAAAAATAAAACAGGCATCAGCACGCTCATGGAAAATTATATGGCGGGTCAGTTGCATTGCCTGCCATATATACTGCCCATGTTTGCACCCACGGTAAACAGTTACAAACGTTTGGTGGAAGGTGCATGGGCGCCCACAACTCTCACATGGGCGATTGATAACCGCACCACAGCGCTGCGCGCATTACCCGCAAATGCAGGAAGCACAAGGCTTGAGACAAGGGTGGTGGGCAGCGACAGCAATCCTTATCTCGCAATGGCAGCCTGTCTTGCATCGGGTTTGTATGGCATAAAAAATAAATTGAAATTAAAAACACCTGCAACTGTCGGCAATGGTTATACAGATGTAAAAAATGGAGTGTTGCCCAAAAATTTATGGGAAGCAACGCAAAATATGAAGCAGTCAAACATTGCGAAAGAATTATTTGGCGAACAATTTGTTGAACATTTTACTGCCACAAGGGAATGGGAATGGCGGCAGTTTAGTAAAGTTGTTACTGATTGGGAATTGAAAAGATATTTGGAAATTATTTAATTGTACGGGCCGGGCGACAGAAAAAGCATAAGGCTTTGGTTGCGTCAATGCAGGGTAAGGGCGCTTAATAAAAGTGCAGTTGTTTGGCAACAAAGAATTTATAATAACTGCCTTGCTTTTATTTCTAAATATTTGTTCAGTGCATTTACCGTAAGTTGTTGCGGCGGTGTTAATATTGAAATGATCCCATGCTGTTTCAGTTCTTTTATCATCTGTTTTTTTTCAAACGAAAAATGTTCCGCAATAGTTTTTGTATAGGCTTCTTCAATATTTTCTGCAGGTTTATTAACTAATTGTGCGAGCTCTGTGTTTTCAAAAAAAACTGTTACCAGCAAATGGTTTGCGGCGATCTTTCTTAAATAAGGCAGTTGCCTGCGCATACCCGTAAGCGATTCAAAATTGGTGAATAACACAACTAAACTCCGCTGCGTTACTTTTCTGCGCAGCAATACATACAGCTTTTCAAAATCCGGTTCGAGATAACGGGTTTTCTGGTTATACAGTATTTCCAGTATGGCCTGCATCTGGGAAGCTTTTTTTTCAGCCGGCAAAAATGAACCGATATTTTCGGCAAAAGTAATAAGGCCGGCCCTGTCCTGTTTCTGCAAAGCCACATTGCTTAAAACCAGCGAGGTGTTGATGGCATAATCGAGCAGGCTCAATCCTTCAAAAGGCATTTTCATTACACGGCCTTTATCAATTACGCAGTAGATCTGCTGGCTTTTTTCATCGGTATAATTATTTACCATTAACTGGCCTTTGCGTGCCGTAGCTTTCCAGTTCACTGTTCTGTAATCATCGCCGCTTACATATTCTTTTATCTGTTCAAACTCCATGCTGTGCCCCAGCCTTCTCATTTTTTTTACACCTGTTTCACTCAGCCGGTTGCTTACTGCCATTAACTGGTATTTGCGCAGTTGCAGGTAAGATGGATATACAGGCACTTCGCGGGGTTCATTGAGGGAATATTTTTTACTCAGTAAACCCAATGGTGAAGATGCATAGAATTGTATTTTCCCAAATTCATAGCCGCCCCTTTTTAATGGCCGCAATGAATACAGTATTTGCTTTTGTTCTGCGGAATTTAGTGAAAGGCGGAACAATACATCGCGCCGCTGAAACTGGTGCGGTATTTCATCAATCACTTCAAGATGAACAGGGAAGCGGTAAAAATTTTCTGTATCAATTCTTATTGCATTATCATCGCCATTGCTTAAACGCTCTGCCAGTGAGCGCCTTGCAAACAATCCGTTTTTTCTGCTGAACAGTAAATAATAATCAAACAAAAAAATCAGTACCAGCGCCATTAAGCACAAATAAGGAATAATACCCAGCCAGCTAAAGAAAAAACGCATTGTAAACAATACTATGCATGCCACCATTGCCGCATAAAACCGCGTGGTAAGAAATAATGAGCCGATATATTTTTGAAAAAACTTTTTCAAATATTTTTTATTTTTTTGAACCCTGCATTTGTATTTTACAGCATCATCTCTTGCGTCGCACTCCTGTACTTTCTTAAGCAAATGCGGCTTTGATGGAAAATTTTCAATCTGAAATTTACAATTTGTAATTACTATCTCGGCACTTCAATTTTTTTAATAATATCAGTAATCACTTCAGCGGCATCGCTGCCTTCCATTTCTTTTTCAGGTGTGAGAATGATACGGTGGCATAAAACTGCGGGCAAAACTTTTACAACATCATCAGGTGTTACAAAATCCCTTCCGTTCATTGCTGCAGTTGCCTTTGCAGATTTTAAAACGGCAACAGAAGCCCGCGGGCTTGCACCAAGAAAAAGTGATTTATTATTGCGCGTTTCATATACCAGTTCTGCTATGTAGCGCATCACTTTGTCTTCAATATGGAGGGATGCAATCAGTTTACGGAAAAATATAATTTCAGTTGAAGAGATCACAGGGTTTACTTCAGTTGTAAAATGCGTGGTAAGCCCTTTATGTGCGTGCTCCAGTATTTTTACTTCTTCATCCGGTGTGGGGTATTTCACTTCTATCTTAAAAAGGAAACGGTCAAGCTGTGCTTCGGGCAGGCGGTAAGTGCCTTCGTGCTCCACCGGGTTTTGTGTGGCAAGTACCATGAATGGTTCCGGCATCAGGTATGTAGCACCGTCATAAGTTACCTGCTTTTCTTCCATTACTTCAAAAAGCGCCGCTTGTGTTTTTGCAGGGCTGCGGTTTATTTCATCAATCAATACGATATTACTGAACACAGGGCCGTGTTTGAAACTGAATGTTGCGCTTTGCGGATTAAAAACTGTTGTACCAATCACATCACTTGGCATCAGGTCGGGTGTAAACTGTATGCGGCTGAAAGGCACATCCACACAGCGTGCCAGCAGTTTGGCTGTAAGTGTTTTTGCCACACCGGGTACACCTTCAATCAGTACATGCCCTTCTGCAAGCAGGGCGGCAATAAGCAGCTCAATCATCTGCTGCTGCCCTACTATTACTTTTCCTATTTCTGTTTTTATTCTGTTTACAGCATCATTCAGCTGCGAAACATCAATTTTGTTTTCCATTCATTTTATATTTTGGAAAGTTGATAAAATTTGTCAATAGTATTATTTAATTCGAGAAATACATCATCCGTTAAACGGGGTTGCGCATTTGCACGCCCGATATTTTTTATGATCAACCGGATTAATTCTTCCGGCACGCCGCTCTTTTTTTGCAGTTGTTTCGTAAAAGCGTCATCTAAATTCTGCGTGGCCAAATAATATTTCTGCCGTACAAAATCCAGCCAGTGCTGTATCTTTTTTTGTGCAATGCTGTTGTTATCGTGCTGGCTGAAATACACTCCGGATACAGTTTCCACAAAATCGAGCGTTGTATTGCGCAGCGGCGGTATCACGGGTATAATACGTTGCCTCCGCTTCATGGCAAACAGCACATAGACTATCAATGCAATGATGGTTAACCTTAATGCCCATGTTAAGTATTCATTTGATAAAAAGAAACGCAACGGCGTGGTTGGGCCTTCCCTTCCTGCTTTGTAATATTCATCCCAAAGAACAGAGTTTATATCCGCAGGCAAATAAGACAACGCTTTTGCAACATAATCGCTGTTGTTTTGAAACAGCATAAAATAGTTGCTGAAACACAAAGGTGCGGCATGGATATAGAAAGCGCCTTTACCATACTGCACTTTTACAAAGTTTGGGTTATTATACTGGTTAATGCCCAACACAGTTGAAGAATCTTTTTTATTTACTTCCTTAAAATAAGCATTGATAACACCTCTTTTAAAATGATAGTCCTGTTTTGCTTTTAATGCGGGGTTCGTAAAATTAATTAATACAGAATCCGTACTCATTAAATCTGTTGTTTCAGTGCTTTTCAACCCCAGGCTGTCCATCAGCGTTTTACTAAAATCAAATGCTGAAAGGAAAACGCTGTTGCCCTCTTCCGCATAATGGAGCAGTGACTCAAGGTCTGCTTTACCCATATCAATTTCGGGTGCCACAATTATATAAGCACTGTTATAATAATCATTTTTATCCAGTACATTGTAAGCCGGCTCACGGTGGCTTTGCAGGGAAGCTGAAGGGAAAAGCTGTTTTACCTGATTATATAAAATATAAGCGCCATAGGGGTTTTTATCATCATTGCGCAGCGTTACCGACCAGTCAAAATCTTTGGGACGGTTTAACTGGCCAATAATATAAAGCACCAGCAATGTAACAAAAACAAATATGAAAATCCGGTAGCCTTTCAATTTTCAGAGTTGGTTTTTAAATTGTAAAAATTGCGCCTGTACAGGATCAAATTCGCTTTTACTTACATTACTGTTGCCATACCAGACGTATTCAAAAACATGTGTAAGGCCTGAAAATGCATCCTGTAAAGGGTTTGAGGCAAGTTCATTTATATAAGCAGCATTGGTTTTTGTAAGCTGCCAGTCAATCAAATTTTTATCTGCAAGCAATTTCAGGTTTTGCAGGTAAAGCAGTCGCACGGCTAACCTGTAATTACTATCTTTCAAAGCCTGGTCGATGGCAGCATCAAAAGAAATATTGTAAATATCTTCTTCACCAATGGTGTAACCAGTTTTATCTGCATTGTATGAAAACAGGGCAACCCTGTTCATCTTCATCACTTTCAAAATAAAAAAAACAATTGCCGCCACACCAAATAAAATAAGTAAAGTATTTACAGTAAACCTTCCGCCGCTGGTGCTCATTATTTCATCAAATTTCTTCCAGACCCAATCCCAGAAACGATCCCAAAAAGATGGTTGGGGAGCCACATATTTATCATACTGAAAATCCCTGTCCTGTTTATACGTATTAATGCTGCTGTCTGCAAAACTTCTTTTGTTTACAAAACCGGTATCATACTGTACATGCGTTGTTTGTGCAAAAACGCCAATGGTGCACATAACAAAAAACAAAAACAGTATTTTTATTTTAATATTGTTCTTCAATATTTTCATTTGGGTTTGCAGTGTTTCCTAAATTCTCAAGCCTGCGTGCCATACCTGTACCGTCTGTTCGTTCCACAAGGTTGTAATAATGCATGGCAACAGATACAAAAAAGATAATATAAAATGCATAAGCAATGGCGCTTATTACCGATGTAGCGATGCCTACGGTAGAACCTATTTCCCTTGTAGTAAAATATGAAGCAGCACCGGCAATGGCAGCGATAAAAAAACCAATGATACCGGATGCAAATGAATAAATAAGATAACTGATAATATAGAGGCCTAATGTAACCCAGAAATTTTCGCGGATGAGTGTAAAGCACCTGCTGAACGCATCGCCAAAAGAAACATCTTCTGTAATAAGAATAAACTGGAAAGGTGTAAACACGATTGCAAAATAAAACCCGGGCAGCAGGCATAAAACCAGCCCGATTATTGTAATAAAAAAAACAGGGATACTGAAAAACAAATTCTTCAAAAAATATTTTGCAAACAGGGTAAACACCTGCTGCACTGTTGGCGATTCCTGGTTTTCGTCATACAACTTCATATAGCAGGCTACCACTACGCGCATAGCCACAATACTTAAAAAACTGCATACGAGAACAAGGAAATACTGCGGGGTAAATATATAAGTAAACGGTTGGCCCTGCTGAGTATAAACACCCTTTGAAAAACTATCCAGGAAGGCAAACATCTTTCCCTCAAACAACCCTGTAACAATTGACTGGGCTATTACAAATACGCCTGCAATTAAAAGAAAAGAACTTATCAGTGGTTTAAACTCCTGGCGTATAAACTGAAATGTATCGTTCAGGTTTTCACCAAAGTCCCTTATTTTTCTGAGCTGAATTTTTTGCTGAACCATTTGTCAAAGTTTTTTTCGGGTGATGAATTATCAGCTGCATCCATTTTCTTATGCAGCTTTACGGGGTACAAAATAAAATACCATATAATAAAAGCAAGAGAGCCGCCGAGTATGGATAAACTAATCCACAAAGGCATATCGCTGTACCTTGTTACGAAACTTTCAAAAAATGCTGCGGTAAGAAAAAGCGGTACAAGCCCTACAACAATTTTAAGCCCGTCTTTTCCGCCGCGCAAAAAAGAAACGCCCCTGCTGTATGTGCCGGGAAAGAGAAAGCTGTTGCCAAGTATCAACCCGGCTGCGCCTGCAATAATAAGGCTCCATATTTCCAGCGTGCCGTGAATAAAAATTACAGTAATAGATTTAAACCCCAAACCTTTGGCAAAGAAAAAATATTCAAAAGAACCGAGCATTAAACCATTGCTGAACATAAGCCATATAGCGCCCACAGAAAAAAATATCCCCATCATATAAGTAAGAAAAGCAACGCTTATGTTATTAAACGCAATGCTGAAAAACATATTCAGCTGCCCGCCGCTTTTATATACCCCAAAGGGATCTCCTTTTGCAATATTATCCAGCGTCATATTTACATAATCATCGCCCAATATCAGCCGTACAAAATTTTCATCATATTTTGCAGATACAGCGCCCATGGTGAAGAACAAAACAAAAAATAAAAATGCAACCAGAAACTGCCGCTGGTATTTTTTAAATAAACAAGGAAGTTCAAACTGCCAGAACCAGAAGATGCGGCTTTTTTTTTCTTTTTTATTGCGGTATATTTTCTGGTGAAACAATGAAGCCAAACCGTTTAAATACTTCGTGGTATTGCTTTGCGGAAAAAAAGTCTTTGAGTAAGCGAGGTCATCTGTCAGTTCAATAAAACGGCCGGCCAGTATATCGGCTGAAATATTCTGTGTTATTTCAGTTTCATACAGCTTCCATTTTTCGGCATTCTGTTTTAAATATTGTGCTTCACGCATACACAGCAGGGATTGCGTAAAAATAACTGCAAAACCTGTAATTGTGCTGTTTACAATAAAATATTTCTGCATCTTTGAAATATGAGCACTATTTCCATTACCACTACTCAAAATATAGAACTGGAATATGAACTGGCAAGCCTTGGCGACAGGATTTTAGGAAGAATTTTAGACGGCCTTGTAATTGCCGGTTATGTCATCCTTTTGCTTATCATCATTGGCTTTGGCAACTTTGATGATTTTATAAATGACAATGTGTGGTTTGTAATAATTTTCAGTCTCCCGGTTTTCTTTTACGACCTGGTATGTGAAATAATTTTCAATGGCCAAAGCGCCGGCAAAAGGGTAATGGGTATTAAAGTAATAAGTTTAAACGGAAGCCAGGCAACACTGGGGCAATATCTGATACGCTGGTTGTTCCGCCTCATTGATTTCAGCATTAGCGGAAGCCTTGTTGGGCTTATCATGGTAGCCGCAACAGAAAAGCATCAGCGTCTTGGAGATATGGTGGCTGGCACTACATTGGTAAAAACAAAGCCACGGAGCAGCCTTCAGCAAACATTGTATATGCCAACTATTGAAACAAATTATACTGTTACTTATCCTGAAGTGGTACAGCTAAGTGATAACGATATACAGCTTGTAAAAGAAGTGCTGACAGCCGTGCAAAAAGGGGGTAGTTCCATGCTCGCGTTCCAGGCCATGCAAAAAATAGAAGCTGTGCTGCATATACAGCGCAAACAATATGAGCCCATTGTTTTTTTACACACGGTGCTTGCAGATTATAACCACCTTACTTCAAAACTGTAAGAATTTTTTTGTGTTATTAAAATGCAATGCGGATCCTTAAGATTTTTATGATTAACTGTGGTATAATGATAAAGATCATTTCAATGTTAGATCATAATCATCTGAAACCTGTTTGCTAACTTCCTTTTACCGGGCGGGGATTTTTCTTTTTCAGTTTCTTCCACCAGGGTGAGCGCTGCACCGCTTCTTCAGTATCAATCCTGCATTTCAATTGCGCATCAGTTACGGCAATATTTGCCATATTAATAATGCTGCGAACCGAACTTCCAAGCTGCAAAACATGTACTGGTTTTTTTAAACCTAATAATATGGGGCCTATTGCATCGGCGCCACCCACTTCTTTTAATAAATTGTAGGCAACATTTCCTGCGGCAAGGTTTGGAAATATCAGCGTATTTACATCCTGGTCTACAAGTGCACTGAAAGGATAGTTGTCTTTGAGTACTTCCTTATTGAACGGCAGCCAGGCCTGCATTTCGCCATCCACGATAAGGGAAGGGTTTTTTTGTTTAACGATTTTTGTGGCTTCGGCTACCAACCTTGCTTCGGGTGAATCACTGCTTCCAAAATTGCTGTAGCTGAGCATGGCAATGCGGGGAATTAAATTAAAATTGCGCACTTCTTTTGCAACAAGCAAAGTAATATCGGCCAGATCTTCCGCAGACGGATTAAAATTGATTGTGGTATCAGCAAGAAAAAGCGGGCCTTTTTTCGTAAGCAGCATATACATGCCTGCAATTTTTTTCACGCCTTCTTCCGTGCCGATAATCTGCAGCGCCGGGCGTATAGCTTCCGCGTAATTTTTTGTAAGACCGGATATCATTGCATCTGCATCCCCTGTTTCCACCATCATGCAGCCAAAGTGGTTACGGTCGCGCATTATTTTTTTACTCTCATAATAATTGTACCCTTTGCGCTGGCGTTTGCGGAAAAATAATTCTGCATACAGGTTCTTTTTTTCTTCCGTATCCTCGCTGCGCGGATCGACAATCGGAATGTCAGTAAGATCAATATTATTTGCTGATGCAATCCGCCTTATTTTATTTTCTTCTCCCAGCAAAATAGGATAAGCGATCCCTTCATCATAAATAATACTTGCTGCTTTCAAAATTTTCTGGTTATCAGCTTCGGCAAATACAATTCGTTTTGGGTCACGCCGCGCTTTATTGCTTAACACGCGCATTATCTGGTTGTCTAAGCCCAGGCGCTTATTCAGTTCAACAATATAAGTATCCCATTTTTCAATAGGTTTTTGTGCAACACCGCTTTCAATGGCTGCCTTTGCCACCGCAGGCGCCACTGTTTCAAGCAACCTTGGATCAAATGGTTTAGGTATGATATATTCGGGGCCAAATGCCATATTTTTTTTGTGATAGGCAAGGTTTACAATATCGGGCACAGGTGTTTTGGCAAGTTCTGCCAAAGCCTTTACTGCTGCAAGCTTCATGGCTTCGTTGATACTTTTTGCACGCACATCCAGCGCCCCGCGGAAAATATAGGGAAACCCCAGCACATTGTTTACCTGGTTGGGATAATCGCTGCGCCCCGTTGCCATAATAATATCTTTTCTTACTGAGGTTGCATCTTCATAACTGATTTCAGGGTCGGGGTTTGCCATGGCAAAAACAATAGGATGTTTTGCCATGCTTTTTACCATTTCTTTTGTTATGGTGTTGCCGGCGCTTAACCCAATAAAAACATCGGCGTCTTTCATCGCGTTTTCCAGGCTGATGCCCGCATTTTTTTCAGCTGCAAATTTTTTCTTGTTTTCATCAAGATCTGTTCTTCCAAGATGTATAAGGCCGCTCCTGTCAAACATCAGGAAATTTGCATGTTTTGCACCCAGAGACTCATACAACTGTACACAGGCCATTGCTGCTGCACCCGCGCCGTTTACTACAAATTTTGCTTTATCAATTTTTTTCTTCTGAAGTTCCAGTGCATTCAGCAATGCTGCTGCACTGATGATGGCTGTTCCATGCTGGTCATCGTGCATTACCGGGATGTTCATTTGTTCACGCAGCTTTTGCTCAATATAAAAACATTCGGGTGATTTAATATCCTCCAGGTTTATTCCTCCAAATGTGGGCTCAAGCGCTTTTACAATCTGCACAAATTTTTCAGGGTCTTTTTCATTGATCTCAATATCAAATACATCAATATCTGCAAATATTTTAAACAGTACGCCTTTTCCTTCCATTACGGGTTTGCCTGCTTCGGGGCCAATATCGCCAAGACCCAAAACCGCAGTGCCATTGCTTATTACGCCTACCAGGTTTCCTTTGGCTGTATATTTATAAACGTCTTCTTTGTTTTTGAAAATTTCTTTACACGGCTCTGCCACACCGGGGCTGTATGCAAGGGAAAGATCGCGCTGCGTTTTTGCTTCTTTTGTTGGAATGACTTCAATTTTCCCCGGGCGCCCGTTGGCATGATATTCCAAAGCTTGTTCTTTTCTCAGATCTGTCTGCATGGGATTTTTTTACAACAGTCAATCGCTAACCGTTAGAATTAAGAGCTGCAAGTTAAGATAAAACAGCAAGCTTTTTTTGAATAGGTATCAGCCCATATCGGTGACAGAAAAAGTAATGGAAGTTCCGGTACCCGGCTGCGTTTCAATAATAAATTCTTCACCCAGTTTTGCAAGAAGGTCGCGGCTGAACAGCAAACCAAGCCCGGTACCTTTTTCGTTATTGGTGCCGCGCATGGAAATAAATTCTTTTTCATTTATTTTTTTAAGCACTTCATCAGATATTCCCGTTCCTTCATCTCTTACAGTAATGTATATTTTTTTATTCTTTTTTTCCTGCCCGAGAAAAATGCTGTTTCCGTTGAGTGTAAACTTTATGGCATTCGATAAAAGGTTCCTTAATACAGTATGAATGATTTCCTTGTCGGAAATTATTTCTGTATCCGGTTCAATCAGGTTTGATACCCTGATGCCCTTGCTGTTTACTGATTGGTGATACAAAGCAATCACATCATCAGAAAGGTTGCGGAGATTGAAAGAAACAGGATTTACTTTTATGGCCTGCATCTGCTCCCTTGCCCATAAAAGGGTATTGTCGAGCATGCTCATCAGGTGGCGTATATCCACTTCAAGCATCTGGCTCAGTTTTCCAAATTCTTCTGTGTTAAGGATGTTTTCACGCGTGAGAAAAAGTATATTTTGCAGTGAAGCAAGCGGTGAGCGCACATCATGCGCAATCATAGAAAGTAATTTATCTTTTACGCTGTTGATTACTGCAAGTTCTCTATTTTGTTTTTCGGTTGCCTGCTGCAGTTTTTTTACTGAATAGAGGGCAGAATTTTTTTGCCGGTAAAGCAATGTCATGAAAACGCCTGCCAGCAACACGAGTATCCCGGCAACAATAAACAAAGCCATTTTTTCATGCTGCTGCGCATTCAGGTTCTTAAGCTCTTCATTTTCCTTGTCTTTACGTTCTACGTCAAATTCTATAAGGGACCGCTGTATGGCGCTGTTCTTTTTGTCATTTGAAAAGTCATTATACAGTAAGGAATATTCCTGCATATGCTGGTAGGCCTCTTTGAAGTTCCCCAGCGCAGAATCGGCCTGGGCCATATACTCCAGGCACGCAAGTTCCTGCTCCATTATATTTCCTTCTTTCAGTTTTTGAAACTCACTGTGAAAAATTTTTGAAGCACCTGCAAAATCTTTTTCATCAAAGGCAACAGCGCCCAAACCTAGTACTGCCAGGGCATAATCAATTTCAATAACATCAGTTGTATCATATTTGGCAATCGTGTTATTAAAATAAACTTCAGCCTGGTTATCCATTTTTCTTTTCAGGTACATTTCCCCCATTTGCTGATATGCATCAGCAATCTGGTAAGGCTCTTCAAGCTGTGTGAATAAAACAACGGCGGTATCAAAATAGTGTTTGGCCGAATCATATTTTTGCCGGTTTACATATACCTCTGCCAAATCAAGGCTGCAATCGCCAAGCCTGTCAAGATTTTTATACTGCAAAAAAAGTACCCTTGCCTTTTTTAAATAAAGCTCGGCGTTTTTATCATCACCCAATCCGAGGTATGCGGAGCCCAAACCATGGAAAGAAAAAGAAATACTTTCGGGATCATTCTTTTTTTCTGCAAGCGCTAAGGATTCAAGGCTGTAACTGAGCGATTTTTCCCAGTCGTTTTCCAGTTCATATACATAAGCAATACCATTGTATGCCTTCTGAAGCTGATCATCTGCATTTATTTGTTTTGCGTAAGCCTGCGCTTTCAGGTATATTGTTAATGCTTCTGTTGTTTTATAACTCCAGGAATAAACGCTTCCCAACTGCAATTGTGATTCAATGGTAAGATAGGGGTCATTTAATTTGCCTGCTATATACAAAGCTTCATTGGCAAGATATTCGGCGTTTTTAAGATTTGAAGCCTGGTAAAGGGATGAAAGATAGAGCAGCGTATTTACTCTTGAAGAATCTTCTTTAAGATGGTCATGCAAAACAGAATATGCGCTGTCAATTTCTTTTTTTTGTGCGAACGTGGAACACAAAAACAGGAGGGCCGGGGCTGTTAGAAATATTTTTAGATATAGTTTTTTTATATGGTCTTTTCTGCTCAATTTTCGGGTTTAAGGTATTGTTTTTTATACAGGTAAAGCGGCGCCCATCCATGCCATTATTCCTGCGCCTGTTTCTATGGCTTTTTCATCTGCGTTAAATTTTGGTGTATGCACGTTATGAATGATGCCTGCACTTTCATTTTTTACACCAAGGCGAAAAAAACAGCCGGGGATTTTTTGGGTGTAAAAGCCAAAATCTTCTGCACCCATCCTCAGTTCAGTTTCAAAAATATTTTCTTTACCCATATATTCATACGCTGATTGCCATGCTTTGGTTGTGAGCGCCTCATCATTATCAACCGTTGGGTAACCAATATCAATAACAATATTTACTTCGGCTCCCATTGCTTCCACCAAACCTTTTGTTTGTTTTTTTATTAATTCGTGTGCTTTATATCTCCAGGTTTCATCCATTGCCCTGAAAGTGCCCATCAGTTTTACTTCAGACGGTATCACGTTTGTAGTATATCCGCCGTTAAATGCACAAACAGA
Source organism: Chitinophagales bacterium (assembly GCA_038207175.1). GTDB lineage: Bacteria > Bacteroidota > Bacteroidia > Chitinophagales > Chitinophagaceae > JBBRAD01. Next base: position 167,528 of record JBBRAD010000005.1, on the reverse strand, counting down.
TAATACGGAAGGAGACGTGGGGTTATTGTTCCTGCTGATGATTTGCTGCAGGCTTACGACCAAATGGGATGCAATTAAAACTGTATCTGCTGTAAGGTGCGGCGCTGCAGCATGGCCGCCTTTGCTTTTAATAGTGATGTATATTTCATCAGCGCTTGCCATCACACGGCCTTTTCTGAAGCTGAGCCTGCCTGTTTCCAGGCCCGGGTGCACATGTAGCGCCACAATACCCTGCGGTGCCGGGTTATCAAGCACACCTTCTTTTATCATCAGGCTCGCACCACCGGGGTTTCTTTCTTCTCCGGGTTGAAAAATAAGTTTCACGGTGCCTTCCCACTCATCTTTCAATTCATCTAAAATTTTTGCTGCACCCAGTAAACAGGTTGTATGTACATCATGCCCGCAGGCATGCATCACTCCTGTATTTTGCGATTTGTACGGAATATCATTTTCTTCAGTAATGGGGAGCGCATCCATATCTGCACGCAGGGCAATAACGCGGCTTTCGGCATTTTTACCTTTAATTAAACCAACAACGCCTGTGCCCGCCATTGCTGTATAGGCAATATTCCAGTCAGATAATTTTGACTGTATAAATTTTGAAGTTTCAAATTCATGGTAGCTTAATTCAGGATAGGCATGCAGGTGATGCCTGATCTGAACAAGGGCTTCAAAGTTTTTACGTGCAAGTGTTTTTATTTTCTCTTTCAGCATAGGATAGGGCTTTCAATTCCTCTTTTATTCTTCTTCTTTGGGTGTATATTCTATAATGTCTTCTACTATATAAGCAGGTTTATTATACCATTTCGTTAACTCATTTTTAAATTTTTCAGCATCGGCCTTTTCTAAGAAATTTCCAATGCGCACTTTAAAATTGGGCGACTGATACAATACATAAGCCTTTTGATCAGGAGAATTTTGAAGAAATGCTGCTTTGGTATTAAATGCCTCATCCCTGCTCCGTGAGGTTAATACCTGGAGCCGGTATCCCCTGAACTGGCCGCTGCCGGTCATTTTAGCAGTAAGCCTGTTAATGGCAGATTGTTTTGCAGTAAGTATATCAAGCCGGGGATCCTTATGCACTGTTATGGTATCCTGTGCAAAAGAGGATATAAAAAATAACCACATGCAAAACACCATAAGCCCCCTGTTCATACCACTTATTTTAAGCAAGATAAGAAAATGAACACAAACACAGAGCATACATCAGCAGTTGGAGTCATCCTGCGCTATGGCTGCGCCTGAACTGGTGCCTATACGCGATGCACCGGCTTCAATTAACTGTTTTGCAAATGCATAAGTCTTTATTCCGCCCGAAGCTTTTACGTGCACATGAGCGGGAAGATTTTTCCGCATTAATAAAACATCTTTAACCGAAGCGCCTTTTTCTGTATAGCCAGTTGATGTTTTTAAATAATCAACTCCTGCCGCCGCGTATAATTCACAGCATTTTATTATTTCATCACCTGTAAGCACACCGCTTTCAATAATGATTTTTATAACCTTATTTTTTTGTTTGATAATGGGCATTATATGGTTGATTTCATTGGCAAGATATTCCCAGTCATTATTTTTTAATGCAATAAGATTGATGACAACATCCAATTCATCCGCGCCATCAATGATGGCTAATAATATTTCTGCAATTTTTGCTTCTGCTGCAGAATAACCAAAAGGGAAACCAATAACGGTGGCTGTTTTTACCTGCGAACCCTGCAATAACCCCTTTATTTTTTTTACAAAAGGCGGCGGCACACAAACTGCGGCAAACTTATATTGCAATGCCTCACTGCAATATTTTTCAATCTCTGAAATCAATGCGGTTGGCTTAAGAATGGTGTGGTCTATATATTGATTGATGTGCATACAGTTATAGCGGTTAAAGCAATAATAGTAATTTAATTTATTACAGCAAGATCACTTTAAAAAATATTACTCCAAATCTTCACGTTAATTTTACATTGTACTGCATAAACTTTGCATTGAATATATCTTTCCACACCTGTGTATAAGAAACAGCACTGGATATGGCATATTATAAATTAAATTTGAAAATAACATTACCGGCAATACGAATTACCATTATTCATTAAATAAGAAATCCTTTGACTGAAACAATCATTAACCTCGACACCGTAAACCCCATTGAGTTCTTTGGGGCAAACAACAAAAAGCTCGACCTGCTGAAGAAAAAATTCCCGTTGCTTAAAATTTTATCAAGAGGCACACAAATAAAACTCAGCGGCGCCCCCGAACAAATAGAAAACGCCAAAGAAAAAATTGATCTTATCATTCAATACATGGAACGCAATGGTGACATGAGCACAAATTATTTTGAGCAGATCCTCGGTGGCGATGATGCGGAAACCATTGATAATTTTGTGGACCGCAACCCTAACGATATCCTTGTATTTGGCCCCAATGGCAAAACAGTGCGCGCAAGAACAGCCAATCAAAAAAGGATGGTGCAGGCTACAGACCGAAACGACATTGTATTTGCCGTGGGTCCTGCCGGAACCGGTAAAACCTATACTGCTGTTGCATTGGCAGTAAGGGCGCTGAAAAATAAAATGGTAAAAAAAATTATCCTTACCCGCCCCGCAGTGGAAGCCGGGGAAAACCTTGGTTTTTTACCGGGTGATTTAAAAGAAAAAATTGACCCTTACCTGCGCCCTTTATATGATGCATTAGATGATATGATCCCTGCAGATAAACTTGGTTATTACATGAGCACACGTACTATTGAAATTGCACCGCTTGCTTATATGCGCGGACGTACATTAGACAATGCATTCATTATTCTTGATGAAGCGCAGAATGCAAATGACCTGCAGATAAAAATGTTTTTAACGCGTATTGGTTCCAATGCAAAAGCCATTATCACCGGCGACCCCACGCAGGTTGACCTTCCAAAAAACCAGCGCAGCGGGCTTGAAAAAGCTTCACGGATATTAAAAAATATTGATGGCATTGCCCATATTGAACTGGATGAAGAAGACGTGGTGCGCCATAAATTGGTAAAAGCAATTATTAAAGCTTATGAAAAGGAAAAAGAAAAAGAAGGATTGGGGCAGATGCATCCTGTTCGGCACGATTGACATGCAAACTTTTTTTCGCAAAGGCATTCAAAGGGATGCCTTTTTTTATTTTTATCTATTCGCCGCATGATTGCTAATTTTGAAAATATCTTAAGCTATGCGGTTACTGAAATATTTACTGATAAGTACATTGCTTTTAACCTCATCCTGCAATGATGCATCAAAACTTTACCCAAAAGCCGAGAATGGACTGGATGCAGGAAGGGAATTTATTGACGGCTGCCTGAAAGGTGATTTTAAAAAAGCTTCTTTTTATATGCTGGATGATGCGGAAAACAGGCAAAGGCTTGAAGGGGTGGAAAAGGATTATAGTTTAAACAATGCAGACCAGAAAGAATACAACAGCGCTTCCATTATTATTGACCAGGAAGAAATATTAAATGATACTTTAGAAATCATCCATTACAGAAATTCATTTGATAAAATTGCACGCAAGGTGAAAGTGGTTTTGCAAAACGGCAACTGGCTGGTGGACTTTAAATATACATTCAACGGAAATTTGTAAAGCTGTTTTACTGTTATTACATACGTTAAACAAATTATATGAAAGCAATTGCACTGGTTGCAGCAGGCAGCGCTATTGGCGGTGTTTTCAGGTATGCATTACAGGTCTTTATTTCTAAACTGTACCCATACAATTTCCCGCTTGGCACTTTTGCAGTAAACATCACCGGTTGTTTTCTTATAGGGCTTTTTTATGCACTGAGTGAAAAAGGAAACCTGCTTTCACCTGACTGGCGACTGCTTTTAACCACGGGGCTTTGCGGAGGGTTCACTACTTTTTCCGCCTTTGCTTATGAAAATATAAACCTGCTGCGCACCGGAGATTATATTTATTTTGGGTTATACACTGCCGGCAGTGTAGCGGGCGGCATCATTGCAGTATATCTTGGTATTTTACTTATCAAACTTTTTTAAATTTTTATATAGCTGTTGATATTGACCTGCAATTGGTTTGTTTATGCAAATGAAAACGCTAAAGAAATTTATTATAAAACGCATTTTGCCGGTATCGCTTGCTGCCGGTTGCATCATCATGTCCCTTTCATGGGGTGCGTGGGGGCACCAGCATATAAACCACGCGGCAGTATTTGCGCTACCGCCGCAAATGCGTTCTTTTTTTTATAACCATATTGATTTTATTACTGAGGAATCCGTGGTACCTGACATCCGTAAATATACGATCAACGATAAAGCTGAATTTGCCCGTCACTATATTAATTCAGAAGCCTACGATAAAACTTCTGTTGACAATATTCCTGAAACCATGAAGGGAATCACACAAAAATTTGACAGCAATTTTTTACAGAAGAACGGGATATTGCCCTGGTACATACAGGATATGATGGTGAAACTTACTGACGCATTTAAGAAAAAACAAAAAACAGAAATTTTATTTCTGTGCGCAGACCTGGGGCATTACCTGGGAGATGCAAATATGCCGCTGCACACATCCCTTAACCACGACGGGCAGTTAACAGATCAGAAAGGCATCCATGCTTTCTGGGAATCGCAGTTGCCCGAACTGTTTGGCGATGGGTATAATTTTAAAGTGGATACTGCAAAATATATAAGCGATATTACAGGTGAAACATGGCATATTATTAAACAATCACACCTGCTTGCAGATACATTATTATTGATTGAAAAAAAGCTTGAGACAACTTTTACGCAAAATAAAATTTATGAGATGGACAATGCGGGCAATATTATTAAAAACAAATTAGGTCAGCCTGTGCATTCATTTGAGTATGCGGAAGCGTACCACAAAGCATTGAACGGAATGGTGGAAAACCAGGTACGTTCATCCATACAGGATGTGGCCAACTTCTGGTACACGGCATGGGTAAATGCAGGCCGGCCCGATTTAAACGGCCTTGACCCTGAACAACTGACAAAGCAAAACTATAAACAATACAAAAAAGATATTCATCTTTATATGAAAGGAAAATTAACCGGGTTTAAAATAAATAACGAATTCAAAACAAATTAAATGATGACAATAAAAAATGTTTTACATCCCTGGCATAGCGTTAACTACGGGGAAAGCGCACCAAGAATTGTAAATGCAGTAATAGAAATTCCTCAGGGCTCCAGGGCAAAGTATGAAATTGACAAACCCAGCGGGTTATTAAAGCTCGACCGTGTAATTTATTCATCGTTTTATTATCCTACCAATTACGGGTTTATCCCGCAAACCTATGGTGATGATAAGGACCCGCTGGATATACTCGTTATGTCCAGCATCAGCATCCAGCCTTTATGCCTGGTGGAATCAAAAGTAATTGGCGTAATGCAGATGATTGACCAGGGCGATGCGGATGATAAGATCATTGCAGTGGCTGCAAATGACCCTTCAATTAATTATATCAACAATATTGAGGAGCTGCCCAAGCATTTTTTCAGCGAATTGCGGCATTTTTTTGAGGAATATAAAACGCTTGAAAACAAAAGCGTGGTGGTAGAAGAATTTGGTGATAAAGCCACCGCATTGAAAATAATCGAGGAAGCTATTGGCGCCTATAAAGAAAAGTTCAAAAAAGATATTAGCTGAAATACGCAGTTATATTGCTTTGAGTATTATTTTTGTGCGAAATTTTAAAAGTATGGAAGCGGAAAAATCAACAGCAAAATACTGGCTGTACTTTTTTATATGGGTGGGGATATTTATTTTTTTATTTATCATGTACAGGCAATTTTTCTGGCTGGCGCTGCCGGGTGTGGTTACATATTTTGCAAAAGCAATGGATATTATGTAAGTACTTATTCATGCTATTAATAATTTTGCCGTAAACTTATAAGTCAGGTGCTTCTGTTTGAATTTTCAAACGGAATTTTTTTTAATAACCAGGTAACTCCCATCCTCATTCAAAAAAAATCCTTACGCTCTGGTACAGCAGTTTATTTTGAAGCGCTGTATTTTGCAAACCGTTTTCATTAAAACCCTGGAGGCCAAAAAGTCCGGCCATATTGCCTTTATTCACGGCTATTTCAAGATAGCCTGCTGAGTTGAACCATGCTAATTTTTCGCCCGCGGCAACAGAAGCATAATTTTTGCTCAGTTCATCAATTATTTCATCACGCAGAAAAATAATTTTAAAATTCCTCCCGCGCCTGTGTTCTTCAAACTCTTCTTTTGTAATATTTACTACTACGTTTTCAAAATTATCAATAAAAATAATCTGGCTGTCAATCCAACTGGCGCTTACGCTGGAACGAAGCGGGTATTTTTCCTCAATAAGTGTTACAGCATTTCCAATATCAGTTAAAGCATCCCCGCCGGTTAATTTTTTAAAAGCATTTGCCAATGCCTGCGTACATTGCAACACGCCAAAACCTGTTGCTGCATTGACTTCTACCGCAACTATATTTTTTGGTTTATCTGCGGTAATCATGGTTAAGATACCGTTATCCGGGCAGGCAATAAACTGGCTGTTATGCTCTGCCAGCAAAAGGTGCAAAGGCAGTGTATCAAAAAGATTAATAAGTATGATGTGGTAAGTGCCGGGTGGAAAATGCCTAAACGCATTGCTGCATATATAGGCTGCCTGTAAATAATTTTGCGGGGGCAACTGGTGGGTAATATCAATAATATTAAGAGAAGGAACAGCAGTCAGCAACTGTCCTTTTACAGCTCCTGTGATGTAATCGTTCTGACCAATATCTGTTGAAAGTGTTAGTACGGGCATGCTTTGAATTGTGCAAATATTCAACAATTACTTTACCAACACATCGTTTTTAAAAAAGAATTTCCTGGTGAGTTTATCCGCCAGTGCAGGAAACATACGGTTTATAAATACCGTGCGTTTATCACTTGCAGTAAGTACAAGGTTTCTTTTTCTTTTTTCTATGCCTGATAAAATATGCGCAGCACATTCTCCGGCACTCATCATGGCAGTTTCTTCCATAGGTGATGCACCCTGCGGATGTGCATTTTTATCCAATGCAGCATTACGTATATTGGATGCCGTAAAGCCGGGGCACACCCACATTATATTTACACCACTGTTTAAAAGCTCGGTACGCAGCGATTCAAAAAAGCCATTTACTGCAAATTTTGATGCAGAATAACCGGTTCGTCCCGGCAAACCCCTGTAACCTGCAATAGAAGAAATGGCTGCAACAGTTCCCTTTGTTTTTAAAATAAATGGTAGTGCATATTTGGTGCAGTAAACCGTTCCCCAAAAATTTATGTCCATTACATTGCGCAGCGTTTGCAGATCAGTTTCATTAAATAAGGCGCGCATGGAAATACCTGCATTGTTTATCAGTACATCAATGCCGCCAAATGTTTGCACCGTTTCATTTACAAATTTTTCGCAGTCCTGTTCATTGCTTACATCCGCAGGAAATACAAACAAAGGTTTTCCTGCATGCAGGGTTTGCAAATGATACAGTTTATCGTGGCTGCGCCCGCAGGCAGCCACTTTTGCGCCTTCATTTAAAAGCGCTTCCACCAGGGCTTTTCCAATTCCGTCCGAACCGCCTGTAACCACTACAATTTTGTTGCTGAAATAAGCCATATATGCTGTTTAATATACAAAAGTAGCTACTTGCAGGATTTGTATTGTTGATAACTATTAAGACCTGCGGGAAAAATATATTTTTTAAATTTGGTGTAAAGGCATTTTCGGCTATTTTTGCACTCCCAAAAACGAGGGATGATTTGGTAGCTCAGTTGGTAGAGCATAACACTTTTAATGTTAGGGTCCTGGGTTCGAGTCCCAGCCAGATCACAAAAGGATTTTTAAGATCCCTGCAAGCATTGCGTTTGCAGGGATTTTAAATTTTAAGAGAACAAATAAAAAACCGACTGTAAATATTTTCTGTTTAACCTGCACCGGGGATGATTTTAAAAGCAGGTCTGCATCATACATCATCACTTTTGCCGGTTTCCGGTTCAACCCTTTTTTTTTGAATTGGCTGTATTTAAAAAAGAGAAATTATTTTGTAATATAATTTTTTAAATATCTCTGAATATCTTCAAAGCTTTTTAAAGAACCTTTGTGTACAGCAAATGCTGCAATGGCCTTTAGATAAACATACATCTTTATACGGCACTCAGGCAAACAAAAAATTTAATTTACTTACAGATGTAAGTTTTTATATTTGATAAAAATCCCCTCAATGAAAATAGCTAAACTAAGCTGCACAATTCTCGTATCGCTTACTATTTTCTCTTCCTGCCGAAAAGCGAATCTTAATTCCACCGGTCAGGAAACAACAGGCCTTACCGATAAAAAACTTAGCCCGGCGGTTATTACGGAAAAATTTGAAACAGGTACAAAAACAAGTTATACCACAGGTAATGTTACATTATCAACAGGTGTATGGAATTTTAATGATGCCCTGCTTGGTACTTCATCCTCTGACAGAAAAAATGGCAAACAGTCTGCCCGTGTACGCAACAGCGGGATGCTTACCACAAATTTTAATTTTACGGGAGGCGCTTCCACTGTTACAGTAAAACATGCTGTCTTTGGTTCTGATGCAGGGGGTACATGGCAATTATGGTACAGCACTAATAGCGGAACCAACTATATTGAGGCAGGTACTACGGTTACTACAAGCGGCACCGCTTTGCTGACTGCAAGTTTTACTATCAATGTATCCGGCAATATCCGTTTCCAGATACGTAAAACCGATGGCAGCAGCAACCGCATTAATTTTGATGATTTTTCTGTAACTTCTTACAGTAACACTTCCATCCCTGTACTTACTTCAGTTTCGCCGGATACCGCTGTTGCGGGCGGCGCGGCATTTACTATTACAGCAACAGGAACAAATTTTACCGCCACTTCCACCATCAACTGGAATGGCGTTGCGCTGGCAACTACTTTTGTAAATGCTGCGCAACTAACAGCATCAGTTCCGGCAATAGATATTGCAGCAGCAGGTACGGCAGCCATTACAGCAGCCACGCCCGGTGTGGGCACTTCTTCGGCCATTTCATTTATTATAAAAGCCAAAACGTCCGGTGTTAAAAGATTTTTGTTTGATGCCACCAAGGCCGAAACTGCAGGCAATGCAGACTGGGTGATTGATGAAGATAACAGCACACCGCAGAGAGTGCCCACTCCGGCGCAATCAACTGTTACATCTTCCACACAGGAAACTTACTGGACCGGTGCGGTTTCAAGCTGGGGTATTGCACTGGTAAAAGCAGGGGATTATGTAGAAACATTGCCTTCAACAGGTGCTATCACCTATGGCAATACTTCCAACCCTGAGGACCTTTCTTATTATGATGTATTTGTAGTGGATGAGCCAAATATTGTTTTCACCAGTGCAGAAAAAACAGCTATTCTCAGTTTTGTGCAAAACGGCGGCGGCCTGTTTATGATATCGGATCATACGCAATCAGACCGCAATAATGATGGATGGGATTCCCCCGCCATCTGGAACGATTTGATGACAAATAATACACTGCAGGGTAACCCTTTTGGTTTCAGTATTGACCTTACCAATATTTCTGAATTAACCAGCAACGTACTTACCAATAAAACCGGCAACCCAATACTCACGGGCTCGCAGGGAACCGTAACACAACTGCAGTTTAATAATGGCGCCACCATTACACTTCAGCCATCAGCCAACAATACTGTGCAGGGGTTGATCTGGCAAACCGGCCATACGCAGGGCAATACTAACGTAATGTGCGCATCATCTGCATTCGGTTCAGGGCGTGTGTTTGCGGTAACTGACAGTTCACCCATGGACGATGGCACAGGCGCTTCAGGAAATAACCTGTATATAAGCTGGCCTTTGTACAGCCACACGCAATTATTTATGAATGCATCGCTGTGGCTTGCAAAACTGCAATAAAAATTTACCGGCACTTATAAAACATAAAAGAAGCTTTAGCTAAAGCTTCTTTTTCGTTTTGGAAACAAACTTTAAAAATTTCTGCTTTCAAATGCTGCTTCATTGCTGATGAGTTAATTTTTATTTACCCGGCTTATGCATCTTTGTTCATCATTGTTGCGTTGCACTCTTGTGCGCCATATCTTTGAGCTGCACAAATAAATTCTTTCACATGAGAAAAATTTACTTTCAGATATTTTTTTGCCTGATGGCGGTTGTTGTCATTTCATGTAACAATAAACCGGTAATTGTGGATGAAGCAATGGTAAAAGGCATTACAAAAAACGATTGGGGCGAAACAGATGGCAAAAAAGTTTTTCTTTTTACGCTTACAAATAAAAATGGTGTGCAGGTAAAAATTTCCAATTACGGCGGCACAATTACATCGTGGACAGTGCCGGGTAAAAATGGCAGCAAAAGCAGTATCGTTCTGGGTTTCGACAGTTTAGCGGGTTATCTTGCCAAGCCACCATACTTTGGCGCAACAATCGGCAGGTATGGTAACCGCATTGCAAATGGTAAATTTAAAATTGGTGACAGCACTTATATATTGGCAACCAACAACGGCAAAAATCATTTGCACGGGGGCATAAAAGGTTTTGATAAAGTGGTTTGGGATGCTGATGAGATGGTGGATTCAGTTCCATCGCTTACACTTAACTATTTAAGCAAAGATGGCGAAGAAGGTTACCCGGGAAATTTAAAAGTGCAGGTCCACTTCACATTGTCTGATAACAATGAACTGCAGATTGAATACAATGCTGAAACGGATAAACCCACGCCGGTAAATTTAACCAACCACAGTTATTTTAATTTAACGGGTGATGTAAGCCATACCATTCTTGATCATGAATTAATGATCAGCGCGGATTATTATACGCCTGTTGATACCTCATTGATTCCAACAGGAGAAATCAAATCAGTAAAAGGAACTCTGTTTGATTTTACATCGCCGCATAAGATTGGTGAAAGGATTGATTCAGTAAAAGGTGGTTACGACCATAATTTTGTTTTAAACAGAAAAGACAGTTCCCTGCAATTAGTTGCCGTGCTATCAGATTCTTTGAGCGGCAGAAAATTAGAAGTATCTACAACTGAACCCGGGTTGCAATTTTATACAGGCAATTTTTTAGACGGGAGTATAAAAACAAGCGGTGATAAAGCTATCAACAAGCATACAGCACTTTGCCTTGAAACGCAGCACTGGCCTGATTCCCCGAACAAGCCAAATTTTCCTTCCACGATACTGGAACCCGGAAAAACATATCACTCCGTTACGAAGTATAAAATAATTTATTAAACAAAAACCCAGACTAGTAAATCTCATGCAGTTTTTACCACAGGCTTTTATTTTTGATTTGAACGGAACTATGATTGATGATATGCAATATCATATTTCAGCGTGGAGGGATATTTTAAACAATGAATTGCATGCGGGTCTCAGCCGTGATGAAGTGAAACAGCAGATGTACGGAAAGAATGAAGAGCTGCTTATCCGGATTTTTGGTAAAGATCATTTTACAAAAGAAGAAATGAACAGGTTGTCAATGGAAAAAGAAAGGCGTTATCAAAAAGCTTTTTTGCCGCATATCAAATTAATAAAGGGCCTGGATGAGTTTATTAAAATATCTTTTGAAAAAAATATTTTACTCGCTGTTGGTTCAGCGGCTATTATGTTTAACATTGACTTTATTCTTGATAACCTGCACATAAGGAAATATTTTTCTGCCATTATAAGCGCAGATGACGTTGAAGTAAGCAAGCCTGATCCTGAAACTTACCTGAAAGCCGCGCAATTACTGAATATTGCGCCAACTGAATGTATTGTTTTTGAAGACGCCCCAAAAGGCGTGGAAGCTGCGGCAAATGCGGGCATGAAATCAATAGTAATTACTACCATGCATGCAGCAAATGAATTTGATGAATATAAAAATATTGTTGCTTTTATAAAAGATTATTCTGAACCGTTTCTACAAACGCTTCTTTAATTAATTGAGTAATTAAATATCTGCGTTCCGCTACATTTTACCATAAACGTATATACAGCATTGCAAGGATGAACAAAGTAATTATTATCATTGCAAGTGTTGATGGCGCCAATTTAAACATGGATTTATCCAAAGCAAATGCTTTAGGGTTAATCTTTGGCCCGGCTAAACTAACGGCAATCATCAATATCATGGTAAAACAAAACGACCAGCCCATTGTAATGAGGAAAGGGATTTCATATACGCCGTCTTTGTTTAAATACGCTGTGTACAAAAGAGTATCATGCCCAAACCAGGAAGGCGCATACACATTGAATAATATGGAGAAAGCCAATCCTGCAATTACACCGGTTACGGCAGCAGCACCGGTAGTGCGTTTCCAAAACATACCGAGAATGAACAAAGCAAAAACACCAGGGCTGAAGAAGCTTGTACCCTTTTGAATAAAAGTAAACCCGCCTTCACCACCAATACCCAGCAAGTCTTTCCAGGTAAGCATGATAGAGAATGCCATTGCAGCAACTATCACCAACCTTCCCATCCATACCTGCTTTTTTTCTGTAGCTTCTTTGTTTATATATTTCTTATAAATGTCTAAGGTAAAAATTGTGGAGATACTGTTTGCTTTTCCTGCAAGTGAAGCAACAATTGCGGCTGTTAAAGCCGCTAAGGATAACCCCCTTAAACCGGTGGGCAAAAATCCCAGTACTGCGGAATAAGCATTATCATATTTAAAATTGCCTCCCGGCGCCATCTCTGCCTGCAGGCTCCCGTTTTTGTACAGCACATATGCTGCAATGCCCGGGAGCATTACAATCAGCGGCATCATCAGTTTCAGCATGCCTGCAAATAAAATACCGGTACGCGCTGTTTTTAAATCTGCGCCCAGTGCACGTTGTGTGATGTATTGGTTGCATCCCCAATAATTTAAATTTACAATCCACTGCCCGGCGAAATACATAGCTATTCCCGGAAGGATGAGATATTTATTGATGTCCTCAGTATTGGGACTTGTAGCGGAAGGCTTGGGAAGTATCATTTGAAAATGATCGGGCGCATCTTTCAGCAGCATATTAAAACCCGCCAGTGCATCTTTGCCCAAACCAAATTTTTCGCTTACCAAAGTCAATGCAATATAGCTTGTAGCAAGACCGCCAATAATTAATACGAGCACCTGTATCACATCTGTATAGCCAATTACTTTCATACCACCCAGCGTGATGATTAATGCAAATACTGCGAGACCAACCATGATAAGGTGAAAATTTTGCCCGCCCAATAAATTGTCTATTGCAATCGAACCTAAAAATAAAATGGAAGTGAGGTTAACGAAGACATATAAAAAAAGCCAGAACAGTGCCATGATAAGGCTTACCGTTTCATTGTACCGCGTTTTTAGAAATTGCGGCATGGTAAATATTTTGTTTTTAAGATACACCGGCATAAAAAAAACAGCTACAATAATCAATGCCACTGCTGCAATCCATTCATAAGCTGCTACTGCGGTTCCTACAAAAAAACCGTTACCGCTCATGCCTATAAACTGCTCCGCAGAAATATTGGAAGCAATAAGCGATGCACCGATAGCCCACCAGGTGAGAGAGCCTTCGGCAAGAAAAAAGTCATGCGTATCGATTTGTTTTTTTTTCTTTCTCCGGTAGATCCAGTAACCATAACCTGCTACAATAAAAAAATAAATAATAAAGATTATATAATCAACGGGCAGTAATTTGTTCATAAAGCGTTGGTTCGTTGGGTGGTAAAATGCTGATTTAAAAATAGGCCATTATTGCTGACGGCAATAAATTTATTTTACTTATTAATATGATAGTACATTTCATTCCAGCGCAGTTCATTTTTTAAAGCTGATAATTTTGTATCCTTTCCTATTAATGTAAACTCGATCCGTGCCATGTCAGCAAAATCCTGTAAATGAGCAGCAGTAAGGTTTTGACTGTAGCAGGTATGATGAGCCCCGCCAGCCAGTATCCATGCGGCACAGGCTGTTTTCATGTCAGGATAAGGCTTCCATAATACCCGTGCTACCGGAAGTTTTGGCAATGCGTATCCGGGTGATACTGCTTCTACTTCATTCACTAATAAGCGGAAACGGTTACCCATATCCACTACCGATGCATTAATGGCGCTGCCTGCAGCTGAATTGAATACAAGCCTTACCGGGTCTGCTTTTCCGCCGATACCTAACGGGTGTATTTCGCAGGAAGGTTTTGCACCTGCAATGCTTTCACATATCTCCAGCATGTGCGCACCCAGCACTATTTCATTGCCCGGCTCAAAATGATAAGTGTAATCTTCCATAAAAGAATTTCCTCCTTTTAATCCGGCAGCCATCACTTTCATTGCACGGACCAGCGCCGCTGTTTTCCAGTCACCTTCGGCCGCAAAGCCATAACCGGCGGCCATTATACGCTGTGCAGCAATGCCGGGCAGTTGCAGTAAACCATATAGATCTTCAAATGTATCTGTAAAGCCTTTGTAATTTCCATTCTCTAAAAATGCAAGCAGCCCCATCTCAATTTTTGCCGCATCCCGCAGCGATTGATGCTGTTCATTTCCTTTCCTGAGCGGTAAAACAACATTGTATTGCTCTTCGTATTCTTTCACTAATTCATCAGCAGAAGCATCGCTTATTTCATTAATCACTTTTACCAAATCGGCTACACCATGCGTATTTACAGAATATCCAAACTTCATTTCCGCCTCTACTTTGTCACCATCTGTTACGGCTACATAGCGCATATTATCTCCGAAGCGGACAAATTTTGCACCCTGCCAGTCGTGCCAGCCTGCTGCAGCCCTTGTCCACACATTTAACTGTTCCACCACTTCCTCATCCTGCCAGTGGCCAACTATTATTTTCCTGTTTATACGCATGCGGCTTACCATAAAGCCAAACTCCCTGTCGCCATGCGCGCTCTGGTTTAAATTCATAAAATCCATATCAATATCATTCCAGGGAATATCGCGGTTGAACTGTGTGTGTAAATGACACAATGGTTTTTGAAGAATTCTTAAACCGCCAATCCACATTTTAGCCGGCGAAAAAGTATGCATCCAAGCAATGACGCCAATGCAACCCTCTGCTGTATTGGCTTCTGCGCAAATACTGTAAATTTCTTCTGCGGATTTTACCACCGGTTTAAAAATAAATTTTACAGCAATTGCCGGATGATTGTTTAATGCGTTTGCGATGGTATGTGAATGCCCGGCTACCTGTTTTAAAGTTTCTTCGCCGTATAAATGCTGGCTGCCTGTTATAAACCAAACTTCAAATTTTTTGAGGGTTGTCATTATGTGATATTTTATTTTGCTGTCAGCTTTATAATATGCTTCATCTTTTGTTGTGTCACTCACTTGTACAGTTGGAACGGTGAGCAGCTACAAGCTATGAGCTGCGAGCAGTATACAAAGCCCGTAAGCTCCCTGCTATTGTTCAGTACAAGAGTGCGACGCAACATAAGCCCCATCAGTGTTTCCGCAGTTGGGTTAAAAAATCAATCCGCATCTACTTTTATATGCGCTGCTTTTCTTGGTATCCATACCTGCATTTGCCCTGCGCCGCGGTTTGCCCATGCGTAATATGGAATGGCCGTTATCGTTTGTTTCACTGTTTGAACGCCACTGCCATCTGATGTTGGTATGATTATGGTTGCATCACCCGAAATTGTTTCTACACCATTAAGCAAATTTGCATTGAATACGGCGGAGAGGTTTGCATTGTCCGGCAAAATAATATTCATTGCCTTTCCATTATTATCTGCGTATTCAATGCAATACACAAGCGGCCCGCGCTCAAGCGCCACGCGGTTTTTATCATCTTTTACATTATCGCCTGTAACAATTCTTTTTACCTGCATTGGTAAATTCAATTCTACAACATCGCCTTTTTTCCATTCCCGTTCAATAACCGCATAACCGTTTTGCATTGTATAAGCAACAGCCTGTCCATTTAACAGGAGTGAAAATTTATCATCAGTTTGCTGCAGGTATTTGTAAGTATCTCCCGGTACAGGGAGGTTTTGCGCCCAACCCGGAATTCGAACCAATAATTTGTATTTTATTTTCTTTTCAGGAGAAAGATTAATTTTTATATTGCCATCCCACGGATAATTTGTTTGCTGCTGCACAAAAACATTTCCATTTTGCAAAGGAATGGTTGTGTTGCTTCCCACAAAAAGATTTACAAAGATTGCATCATCAGATTTTGCATAAATATAATTGCCAAGCGATGCAATGAGCCTTGCAATATTTGCCGGGCAGCAGGCTGTTCCAAACCATTCGCGGCGTTGATCCCCATCTGATGCAAGCGGGTTGCCATAAAAAAAATGATCGCCGCTGAGTGATAAACCATCTAATGCGCCGTTATATAAACTGCGTTCAAGTACATCAATATATTTGCTTTCACCCGTTAATAAATTCATGCGCTGGTTCCAGAAAACCATTCCCACTGATGCGCATGTTTCGCAGTATGCATTTTCATTTGGCAAATCATAATCAACAGAAAACCCTTCATTATCGCCGCTGCTGCCGATTCCACCAGTAATATACATATTGCGGTAAACCACATCTTCCCACACAGTTTTCATTGCTTTCATATAACCTGTATCATTTGTTGCTGCTGCAACATCCGCCGCGCCTGTGTATAAATACATTGCACGAACTGCATGGCCTGTGATTTGTGTTTGTTCTTTTACAGGCAATGCATCCTGCCAGTATTCAGGAGTGTACCAGCCTTTGGCAGTTTTTTGCCCGCGTTGCGCTAAATACCAATTTGCAAGTTTTAAATAACGGTCATTATTTGTAGTGTGATATAATTTTACAAGGGCGAGTTCTATTTCTTCGTGGCCGCTGAACCAATGGCGGTTTTGCAAACGGAATGTGCTGTCAATATGATTTGCATAGCGGATGGCAACATCTAATAATTTTCTTTTGCCTGTTGCATCGTAGTAAGCTACTGCTGCTTCAATTAAATGGCCGGCATTATAATCTTCATGTGCTTCCACTAAGGTCCAGCGTTTGCTGATATCCGTTAAAGTAAAATAAGTATTCAGGTAGCCATCCGGCTGCTGTGCGGCTGCAATATCATCAATCCATTCATCTGCTTTTTTCTCCAGGGTTTTATCGGGGTTATCTTTAAGGCTGTAAGCCATTGCTTCCAAAGCTTTGAATACATCGCTGTCATCATACCAGAGGCCTTTAAAAGTTCCTGTTTTTTTTTGTGCAGTGTTGATGAAATTTTGAATGCGCGGAGTGGCTGTTTCTGTTTGATAGATGCAGGCAGGCAATGTTGCCGTGGCAATTTTATCAATCCGTGGTTTCCAGAAGCTGTCTTCTATATTAACTTTAGAAAAATTAACAGGTTCTATTTTGGGAAACAGTGACTGTGTATTTGCATTTGTGCAAAACCCAATCAGGGCGCAGGATGAAAGCAATGAAGCAAATGGTTTCATAACAAATTTTATTTTGCAAGTTTAATTTTTATCATGGTAAATGAATGCGCCGGAAAAATGTAAGTAAAATCATTTCCATTTATATCAATTTCTTTTTGCACAGTTTTTACTTTTTGTTCATCCACCGTGTTTTCGTCATAAATATTTTTTGAATTTATTTCATAAATAGTTGCTTTGCCGGCAAGCTTTCCAAACTGGTTTTGGATACTTGTTTCGATGCCTTTATCCAGGTGCCTGTTCACCGCATTGATGATAATTTCTTTGGTTGAATCGTTGTAAACCGTTGATACATCAAGATAAGGAACGTTGTCATCTTTTTCTTTGTAAGTATCACAATCGACAAAAGTTTCAATGCTTGTGCCCCTGCAGTTTTGCGCAAACAACTGTAAGGGATAGTAAGTAGTTTGAAACCAGAGCCTGTCATTTGTAACCATCATGGGTGCAATTACATTTACCAACTGTGCAAGGTTTGCCATTTTTACTATTTGGGCATTGCGCAAAAAACAATTCAAGTACTCTGCAATTACTAATGCATCCTGCATATTATAATGCTCTTCTAATTTTTGCTCGTTGAATGCGCGGTACCACACATTGTATTCATCAAATGCAATATAGATGGGATGAGCAATATGGTTTTTTATCCTTGTTTCATTTATAAGGCCCTCTGTTACTTTAATTACTTTATCTGTAAAAACGGTGGAGGCCATGAATTTGTAGTGGTCACTGTCGTGGTTGCCCACATAATTATGCAATGAAATATAATCTATATAATCCCCCAAAGTGTTTAGTACCGTGCGGTTCCAGGCTGTCCAGTCGCCGCCGTAATTACTCGATCCCGATGCAATCAATTTTATTTTATCATCACTCCATTTCATCAGCTTGGCGGCTTCCAATGCAAACTTGCTGTAGTCTTCCGCGTTTTTATGACCGATTTGCCATGGCCCGTCGATTTCATTTCCCAATCCCCAGATGGCAACATTGTATGGCTGCGGATGCCCGTTTTTTGCGCGCAGATCAGAATAATACAAACCTGTTGGGGCATTGCAATACTCTACCCAACTGCGTGCCTCATCCAGACTTCCTGTGCCCATGTTTACACAGATATAAGGTTGCACATTTGCTTCGCTGCTCCATTTTAAAAATTCATCCGTACCCACCTGATTACTTTCAATATCGCCCCAGGCGAGGTCTTTTCTTTTTGGCCTGTCTGATTTTGGGCCAATACCATCCATCCAGTGATAGCCAGAAGAAAAATTGCCGCCCGGCCATCTAACAACGGTAACGCCCAAATTTTTTGTTGCATCAATTACATCTTTGCGAAACCCGTCCGCATCAGCCTGTGGCGATTTGGGATCATAAATGCCACCATAAATACATCTTCCCAAATGCTCGGTAAAATTGCCGTAGATATTTTTGTCAATATCACCAATCTTCCTATCCACATCAATCTTTATGCGGGCTTTAAGGTTTTGCGCATTCAGCGTAAGGTTAAATGGCAATAAAAAAATCAGGGCAAGCTTGTAATATTTCATATAATTTATTTTATGTACCCAACTGCAAGAATCCCACGTTTCATTTTTTACGAAAAGTTCAGAACAGTTCTGAACGGTGAAGTGAGTGACACAACGGAAGTTGAATATAAATTCTGTTGTTTGTCAAATAAAAAAATCTACTGCCCGTAATAACTATCCGGCCCGTGCTTACGCTCATAATGTTTTTTTATAAGGGAATCTTTCAGCCGCAAAACATTGCTGTTAATGGTTTCTGTTAAGTAAGCCATTTGTGCAATGGATTCCAGCACGGCGCTGTTATACACCGCTTTTTCTGCATTTTTGCCCCATGTAAAAGGAGCGTGGTTGCTTATTAAAATCATTTCCACTTCTTCGTAACTCAACTTTTTCTCTTTTAAAAAATTAATAATCTGAAGACCGGTTTCATATTCATAATTGCCTTTGATCATTTGGTCATCCATCGGCGGCGCGCAGGGAATATCCACCGTGTTATGATCTGCATGGGTTGTTCCAAACAAAGGAATGCTTCTTTGCGCCTGCGCCCACGCAGTTGCATAAACGGAATGCGTGTGTGCAATGCCTGCAATATTTTCCCAATGGCTGTACAACACAGCGTGGGTAAGCGTATCAGAGGATGGACGCAATTTTCCTGCAACAATTTTCCCGTCAAAATCAACAATTACCATTTTAGCGGGTGACAGTTCATTGTATGGCACACCACTGGGTTTTACAGCAAACACACCAAGGTTTTTATCCGCAGCACTTGCATTGCCAAAAGTAAAAAGCACAAGGCCAAGTTTTGGCAATTGCATGTTGGCTTCGTATGCCTCCTGTTGTATATGGGTGTACATGATAATATTTTAAATACTCAATGTTAAATGATAATTGAGGATGCTCCGGCATTTATCATTCACTATAATTTTTTTCAACGAATTTTCCCATCGCTTTATATTTCTCATAGCGCAGTGTATAAATATTTGTTTTAGATGCTCCAGGATAATACACTGCCTCAAACCCTTGTCCCATTGCATTCATAGCGTCTTCCACTTTTGTATATATACCTGCAGCAGTTGCGGCAAACATGGCGGCACCAAGTGCACAGGTCTGTTCACTTTTATGTATCCTTATGGGCATATTTATTACATCAGCCATCATCTGCATAATGAACGGAGATTTTCCTGCAACACCGCCAAGACCAATCAACCCTTTTACCGGGATACCTTCTTCATTAAACCTTTCAACAATAGCTTTTGCACCAAAACAGGTTGATTCAACAATAGCTTTAAAAATGGCAGGCGCCCCGGTTCCTAAATTTAACCCCCCGATTATTCCTTTTAATTTTTGGTTGGCATCCGGTGTCCTTCTTCCATTCAGCCAGTCAACAGCCAGTTCATCATTTTCGCTTAAAGGCAATGCAGCAGCATGTTTAGATAATCCGGAAATTATTTTTTCAGTTGTTTCTTTCTGCAATGCCGCAGCAGTTACTGCATCAATCAATGAAGACTGCAGTAAAATATTTTCCAAAGGCCATGCAACAATATTTTTAAACCAGGCATAGGCATCACCAAATGCAGACTGGCCGGCTTCCATGCCCATCATGCCGGGAATGATGGAACCTTCCACCTGTCCGCAAATGCCTTTTATCAATTTCCCTTTTACGTCATCCATTGGTGCAACAAGCATATCACAGGTTGATGTGCCCATCACTTTACTGAGGTGATAAGGTTCTATTTGTCCGCCTACGGCACCCATGTGCGCATCAAAAGCACCGATGCCCACAATTACATCAACAGATAAGCCCAAACGCTCAGCCCATTCTTTTGAAAGATGGCCTGCAGGTTTATCTGATGTATATGTTTCGGAAAATAACCGGGAAGTGAAACAATTTAATAAAGGGTCTAATGAATTAAAAAATTCATTTGGGGGCAATCCACCGAAACCCTTTGCCCATAGGGCTTTGTGGCCTGCGCTGCAAACGCCTCTTTTCATTAATGAAATATGCTTACCGCCTGTAAGGAGGAATGGTATCCAATCACAATGCTCAACCCATGAATAACATTTTTCAGCAACTTTTTCATTTATCCGTAAAATGTGCAGCAGCTTTGCCCAGAACCATTCTGATGAATAAATGCCCCCCACAAACTGAAGGTAATCTGTATCAAATTTTTTTGCATGTTCGTTTATCTCTGCGGCTTCCTGTATGGCCGTGTGATCTTTCCACAAAACAAACATAGCATCAGGATCATTTTCAAAACCTGGCAGCAGGGCGAGCGGCACTCCTGATTCATCAACGGCTGCAGGTGTTGAACCTGTGGTATCAATAGAAATTGCCTTTATATTTTTGGCCGCAGAAGCCCCGGCTTCTTTTATGCATTGTTTAATTGTGTATTCCAGGCCATCTACATAATCCAGCGGATGCTGCCTGAACCGGTTAAGCGAAGGATTGCAGAATAAACCATCGCGCCAGCGCGGGTAATAAAAAACAGCAGAAGAAATTTCTGTCCCCGTTCCCGCATCTGCTATAATTGCACGGACTGAGTCCGTACCATAGTCAATCCCCATTACAAGGTTTTCTGCTTTCATAAAATAATTCGTGTCAAAATAACACTTATTTTTAAGAAACAAAAAAATAAACCCGGTTTTATGCCAAGTTATGCGGGTTGGGAACAAAATTTAAGAACGAATGAAATTTGGCCGCGTATTTCCTCCTGTCTAACTTGTAATAGAATGCGCCTTTGCGGGAAGTTTCTGTTTCTTTATCTTTTTGTTTGATGAGTAAACCTGTGGAAATGATTTTGCGGCTGAAATTCCTTTTATCAAACCCCGCGTCAAAAATGCCTTCAAACAGGCTCTGCAATTGCGGCAAAGTAAATTTTTGCGGGAGCAGTTCAAACAATATGGGATGAAAAGCCGCTTTATAGCGGATTTTTTCTTTTGCCATTTCAATCATCTGTTTGTGATCAAAGATCACCGGGGGTATTTTTTTTACCGGGAACCATTCTGCATGATATTCATGGCTTATCTGTTTTTCGTATTTATTAATATCAATAAGGCTGAAGAAGGCTACAGATGCGGTGCGTTCCATCGGGTCGCGCAAAGGGTTGCTGAATGCATAAAGCTGTTCCATATAAACATTTTCAAGCCCGGTGAGTTGTTTTAAAACCCTTGCTGCTGCATTTTCAAAACTTTCATCAGGCAAAACAAAACCGCCCATAAGGCTCCATTTTCCTTTCTCCGGTTCAAAGCCGCGTTTGATAAGGAGGAGTTTTAACTGCTGGCCGTCAAACCCAAAAATGATGCAGTCCACTGCTACAAGTATCCTGGTTTGCCTGGAATAGCGGTTCATATTGTTTTGGTTAAATGTATAATGAACGGCAATATAAAATTAGTTCCTGTAATTCTGATAAAATTTCTGGTGTTTGAAAAGCCTTTACTGTTCATTTGAAAAAAAATGCAAGTCTGTTTTGAAGGCGGGATGAAGCATACCAGCCTTTCGTTGCTCAAGGCGATGCAGCTAACATGTGCGACGCAACGGAAGCCTGATGTTTATTCTGCTGCCGGGTACAAAAAAAAATTACAGTGCATTAAATTTTCCGGCTATCTGGCTGCAGAGGCCGGACTGTATCATTTTCTCTGCCACGATGATCATGTTTTTAAATGCCCTGCCGTTGCTGATGCCGTGGCCGATAATTACGGGCTTTGCCACACCAAGCACGGGGGTGCCACCATAATTTTCGTAATGAAAGCGGTGAAAATATTCGTCATTATCAACATTTCGGCTTTGTGCAATATCATAAATGGATTCGGCAAGTTTTAAAATTACATTGCCGGTAAAGCCATCGCAAACTATTACATCAGCTTTATCATGAAAAATATCCCTTCCTTCTGCGTTGCCGGCAAAATTGATGTTATTATTTTCTTTCAGCAGCGGGTAAGCAGACTGTGCAAGTATATTTCCTTTGCCTTCCTCTTCACCCACATTTAATAAAGACACACGCGGGTTTTCTATACCGAGGATATTTTTTGCATACAAACTGCCAAGCGTGGCAAACTGGTTAAGCTGCTCCGGCTTGCAGTCTGCGTTTAGCCCAACATCGAGCAGCAAACCTGTTTTGCCGTTTAATTTTGGGACGATGGTAGCAATGCTGGGGCGCAGAACCCCTTCAATTGCTTTTATAGTGTACATGGCGCCAACCAGCATGGCGCCTGTATTCCCGGCGCTGATAAATGCATCAACTTTTCCGGTGGCAAGCAAATGAAAACCTATTGCAATAGAGGAATTTTGTTTTTCTTTCAGCGCTTTGGTGGGATGTTCATGGTAGCCGATAACTTCGGGTGCGTGAACGCTGATAATATTATTAGAAGAAAGGCCGTATTGCTCAAGAAGTGGTTTTACGAGGGCTTCATCCCCAATACAAAAAAGATTTGCTGCATTTGTATTGCCATGCATATACAGTTGCAAACCTTTTACAGCTTCAAGCGGTGCAAAGTCCCCACCCATCATGTCGAGGGCAATATTCATCTGAGGCAAACCTGTTATATTTTTAAACTGAGGTTAAGCTTTTAAGGGCGCTTTTTCTGAAATCACTTTTCCTTTGTAATATAACTTTCCTTCGCTTACATGTGCACGGTGGCGTACATGCATTTCGCCGGTTGCGGTGTCTTTGCTCAATGTTACTTCCTCAGCCAGGTAGTGCGTTCTTCTTTTGGCGCTGCGCTGCTGTGAGTGCCTTCTTTTTGGATTTGGCATAAATGAAATTTTATCAGTAAAAAATTATTCTAAATCTTTAAATTTTTCTAACCCTTTCCATAAAGTGCCGCCCGTTTTTTTTGCATCATCTTCCATGCGTTTTAATTTTTCCAGCACTTCATTATTGCATTTGGGGCCACCTATTTCCTGTTCGCCGCAGCTTTTCTGCAAAGGTATGCTCAGGTTGATGAACTCATAAATCCAGTCGCCAATATACAGGTGGCTTTCTGTTTTGTTTATATAAAATACATCCGGGTCATCTTCCTGCTCATTCATAGTGGCCGCATCTTCCACCATTTTCACAATAATGCTGAATTCGTCCCAAAGCTGCACCTGTAAAGGATTTCCGCAGCGGTCGCAATTTACGTCTGCCCTGCCATCAATATCAAACTTCAGCATCAGGAAAGCCTGTTTCCTGTCAAGCCGCAGTTTTACAGATGTTTTGCAGTTTGTAAAATCCTGTTCGCCGTATTCTGTAAAGAACTTATCTTCTATGCTGTATTCAAATTCATGTATTCCGGGTTTCAGCCCCACAAAAGCAATTTCAAACGCTCTCCGGTGGTTCATGCCTGTTTTTTTGGGTGGGCAAAGGTAGCAGAAAAAAGCTTTTTTGCCAAAGCAATCGCGTATTTATTAAAAATTACCCTGTTATTTGTGAATAATTTTAATAAAGATAAGCGATTTTGCAGGCTGCAAAAGCATTTAATGAAACACAGAATGGAACAAAGCAAACCCCGGTTTATGGATACAAATATGGCTGTTTTGCTGGCAGCCGCATTGCTGATAAAAGCTTTTTCGTTTTTTGGCGGCTTTATTGAAAGCTGGTATTCATCTTCCGCCTATCAATATATTTCCGGATTGCTGCGCATTATTACCGGGTGGCTGCCTTTTAGTTCAGGCGATGTTTTATATGCAGCGGCCGGTATATGGCTGATGGTGAAATTATTTAAAAGTATAAGGGCATTGGTAAAACGCAGGGTAACAAAAACTTCTTTTTTGCTGGGGCTGAAGAAAAGCATGGTAATTATTTTATGGGTGTATATCATCTTTAATATTTTCTGGGGATTTAATTACGACAGGCTTGGCATTGCTTATCAATTGCGACTGCAGCCTGTAAATTACAGTACAGAGGATTTAAAGCAACTTACTGATTCACTTATTGAAAAAGTAAATGCATCCAGGAAAATACTTGGCGGCAGTAATTTTCAATACCCGTCTTATGCGGAAATATTTGCTGAAACAAAATCCGCGTACGACAGCGCGGAAAAGAAATTCCCATTTTTATATTACGGGCATACAAGCATAAAAAGTTCTTTGTACGGAGAGCTTGGAAATTATATGGGTTTCCTAGGTTACTACAACCCTTTTACCGGCGAAGCGCAGGTGAATACAACAGTCCCGGCTTTTGTAATTCCTTATACGGCCTGTCATGAAGTAGCTCACCAGGTTGGTTATGGCAGTGAAAGCGAAGCAAATTTTGTGGGGTACCTAACCGCAAAGAATTCAAGTGATAATATCTTTCATTATTCTGTTTATTTTGATTTGTTTGCCTATGCAAACGGGGAATTATTTCAAAGGGATTCTGTGGCTGCAAAAGAAAATTACCGGATGCTGGATACGCTGGTAAAATTAGATATAAAAAAATACAGGCAGTTTTTACTTGACCACAAAAACCCGGTGGAGCCTGTAATACGGATGTTTTACGGCGAATACCTGAAAGCGAATAAACAGCCCGCAGGCATTGACACTTATGATGAAGTGGTTAGCTGGCTGATTGCTTACAGGAAAAAGTATGGGGATTTGTGATAGAAATACCGGAACAGCAGGAGTATAACTTTGAAAGAACAGAGTGCCTGTCAATGTACAAAATCTTGCCGGGGGCATGCCGGAGGAAAGGAAATAAAGAATTTTCAACTAAAAACTGTCTCATTTCTCCTCAGAAACGCTCCATTTCTCCCCAGAAAAATTATATTTCTCATGAGAAATATATGCTAACCGGGGCTTTAAACGCCGAACCTGTTAATGGCTAAATATGCATCTTTATGCTGGTGAAGCCCCTGTACAAAAACAAACGCACAACACTTGCAGGGGCGGAAGAAATTATAAAATAATTGCAATTATTTAAAGTGTTGAATGATTGAATTAAAAAACACTTCATAGCCCTTATTTCCAAAATTGTTATATTTTCCTGTCGTCGGGTATTCTTCATTGTTAGAACGGTCCAAGAAATTTCCATTTACATCAACATCTGTATGTGCATCACCGGGAGCGCCTATCGGTATTTTAGTCGTGTACTTATTCTTCCATAAAAATGCAAACTTATATATTTTAGTATCTGCATATTTGCCTGTTTTGTATTCATTATAGTTTCCCTGTCCATAATTTCATAGCGGCCGGGATAATTCTGGTCTAAATATTCCTGCATCTTCTGGTCAGATCTTTTAGAAAGAGGAAAATGCTCAACCAATAAAATACCGGATTGGGGATTAAAATTAGTTGGTATCCAGTTCGCGGCATCAGACAAAGTATAATGACTCACGTTACAGGATGAAAGAATAATTAACCCGAATAAAATACGGGCAGTATGTTTCATTTTATAATTTTTATTTTACTGCTGTTAGTTTGAACTGGTAAATTATACGTCTCTTTATTTGCTTTATCAGGTAATCTTATAATTAAATAAAGATAATAAAATTGGATACTCTATTCACACTTTGCAATAAACTTTTGCCGACCATGTATTCACTGAAGATACAAGTACGCCAAACACATTAAAGCTCTGCATACTTGCGCCAGATGAGGAGAGACCTATTTACGTTTATTTAAATAATTTACAGTTCAATTTATAATACCGTTGGGTATTTTCAGATATAGAATCCGAAATTTTATATTCATAAATATTTTGATTTGTCAGACTTGTAAATTTTGCATTAAATGAATAGTGAGGCCTGCTCATATAAAAAGGATCATTTGTATATTCAAGAATTGCTATATAATCTAATGCATGCCATTTTAATTTACCAAAATAAAAATAATTTTTTGGAACCAACCATTCAGCTTGGAAATTATTATGTTTAAAGATTACAGCATTTGTATCCTCCAGGGATATGTAAATTCCATTAGTACTTTTATTGTTATTATGAGACCAAGCCAGAGGGTTGTTAAAGATAAATTCCAAAATATAGATAATATAGGATTTTCATAGTAATCATAGTAATGCGTGCTAATAATTATAGATCATTTCTGTTGCCGTTGTTGGTCGCTGACCAACGAAAAATTTTTACTCCACAAAATGCCAGCACACGCCGGCAATATCAATAATATTTACTTCTTTGCCATAAGGCATTTGTGAAGGCTTGCTGATGCGGATGCCAAATTTACCGGGTAAGTTTTTTTCAATTACGTAATTATAGAATTCTTCTGCATTATTTATTTTCACGCTTAGCATAAAGTTTTCTGCAAAGTCTTTGTGATCGTATTTCTGCAGAATAAATTTGCACCCGTTGTTTTCAAAACCAATGTAGTCGCCTGCATCCCATTTTATTTCAAAACCCAATTCCACAAAAAAGTTTTTAGAACCTTCAAAATCTTTTCCTGAAGGAACAAAAGGTTCAAGCGATAAGAATTGCATAATGTTATTTTATGGGTGTGATTGAATGTATGCATAATTGCCAGGGCAGCCAGGCAATCTGGTTTATTAATTTTTTTTGCCAACCTGAAGTCATAAACACAGACTGCTTAGTACCCCGCAGTGACGAATATATCCCGAAAACTTTCGGGATGCGACGCAACAGCCGATGCCATGAAAAACAAAGTTTGGCATATAAAATTTCCTTACTCTCCACCTGAGGCGGATTGGAGGCTTATTTCTTCGCTTCAAACAATGTCCATGGATAAGATTTCATATCCATTAAATATTTACTCATCCATTCATATTCGGGGTGTGCTTTATAAAAAGTGGAGCCAATAAAATCCTGCCCGCATGGGTGGCCCATGTGCGCCCAGAACTGCATATTGGCTGCAAGAGCTGCAGTAGTAACTTTTCCCTGTACGGCACCCATCGGGTAGAAAGGAGGGTTGCCCCACTCCGCACAACCTTTGGGGTCTTCATCAATATGGCCGCAGATGACGCAGCGGTTATTTGCATTTTTTCCCTGCAGTGCGTCCACATGGTCGGCTTCAATTTGCATTCCTGTTTCTGCATCCAATTTTCCCTTCAAATTAACTATCACCAATTGCTCCATTCTTTTTTTGCGTGCATTGGGGGAAGTGGTGGGGTCTGCAATATTAAATGTTGTTTCTTCTTTTATCAGTTTGGGGTCGCTGGGAAAATTGCTGCCGATCATGGCTGTATCTTTGCTGCGCCACACACGGTAATCTTTTAAACCAAGCTCAAGTTTTGCCACTTCATTTGTTTTGGTATCGCCGATGAGCCAGTCGTTTGCATAACCACCGTTATTGCCTTCCACAAAATATTTTATTACATCATCAATGCTGTTGCTGTATTGCGCAGCTTTTCTTGCACGCTGAAATTCCGGGATGCCGCTGGTGTCGAAAAGATTAAAACCGGTGATGGTTGTTTCTGTAATTAATAAGCCGTTGTTTGTAATTAAAAAATCATCACCGCTGTGTATATAACCGGGCATGCAATCCATTAAAATATGGTTGCCTTTTTCGGGAACAATGTCGGCAACCACATTCCAGTGCTGGCCTACAATGTATTCCGTCCAGTTGTTGTGGCCAATTACAATTTTTCCGTCTTTGGTGTAACTGCCGGTGGCGATAAATGCGCTGCAATTGCCCGGCGCTTTATTGTCGCCGCTGTGTGCAACGGCTGCATTCATCAGTGAAGGCACATAATAAAATGCAAGCTCTTCCCATGCGTTCAGTGCAGTAATATCAAGGCTGTCGTAACTTTTATTTTGTGCGCGCAACCCGGCCACAATGCCGTTGATTTCATCTTTGTATTCGCGGTCTAATTTATTCCATAAAAAACTTTGTGCACAGTTCCTGTAAAACTGCCAGTCTTTTTTTGTTTCATGCTGTAAAAAATATCCCATCATCTGAAGCGTGGTATCAATTTCATTGGCGAGCAAATAACCGTGCTGGTAACCAATATCAGCAGGTGAACCTTCAAGATGAACATATATCCAGCCGTTTTTATTTTCGCGGGAGGCTTTGGATAATGCGACTGCATTTGATACAGCGGAGGTTGAATCAGTATTTGTATTGCTTTGTTGTGTGGATGAATTGCATGCAGATAAAAGCATAAAAAAAATTACGGCAAAAGGCAATGACAGTTTCATGATTTTTTGGTTTTGGATATGAATGTAGGGAAAATTTTATTGTACCGGGCTTTAGTAATTCTATAAAGCATCGTTGCGCCGCACACTTTATCTTATGCTAATTCTAATAAGCAAAGGAAAGCCACAAAGGCGCTAAAGCACAAAGTATCGCTCAGAAGCTGTTTAAAAATGATTCTGCAAAATACTTATTGCATTAAAAAGTTCGCGGCAGGCAACAGCCACCGGGATAATAACCTCAATTGCTCCTATAGCTACCGCAAGTACCAGGCTGATTTTTGTTTTGAAAGCGCCTGAGTGGAAAGTTAGGGTCTATAACTTTAAAAGAAAGGTATCCGGATTACAGGTGGAGTATTGCTAATACGTTATTGCTATAGGGTTACTATGAAGTTATTAGGGATTTACTATAAGGTTATTATGAAGCAACGTCCCTATAAGGTCTCTGTAATATCCCTATAACGTCTCTATAAGGTCTCTATAAGGTCTCTAAGTGATTGGATAAGAATGAGCTGACAGAGTATATTTTGAGAAACACCCATTGGTTACAAGTGTACTGCATCAAATTAATAATAATTTCTGTAAGGGCAAAGGAATTTCGTTCTTTATTTTTATTGTTTTTTTGACCTGACGGGATATGGCTTCTTTGAAGAAATCTATTTTTAGAAAGTTTCTCAGGCTTTGTGCAGCTTCGTGTCTTTATGTCTTAGTGATTCAAACTTTCATCAGCCGCTTTACTTATATTTTCCAAACCTTTTTCAAAAGTGTTTTTATCAGTCCACCCAAAACCAATACGCATACAGGTATCAGGCATTTCAAACCAGTGGCCGGCGCCAACCATAGTTTGATATTTGTTGATTAATATGTGATAGAATTTTCCAGTATCAATATTTATTTCTTTTTTAAAACGGGGAAAACAAACCACTCCGCCTTTGGGTAATACTGCTTCCATTCTTGTTTCTTTTGTAAGCCAGCTTTTCAATACAAAAAAATTATCCATCGCTTTTTCATTAATCAGGGCTGCAGACTTTTCTTTCTGCAGATAAAACTGATAAGCCACTTCTTCATCCAATGCAGAGTTGCTGATGTATATCATTTCTTTAGCGGCAAGAAACTGCTCCATCAGCATTTCATCCTGTGTAATAAGCCAGCCCATTCTTAACCCCGGCAAACCATACGCTTTTGAAACAGATGAAACGCTGATTACATTTTTACTTTTTGAGGCGCAAAGAGGGTAAGCTGTTTTAAAACAGGCATCACGGTAAGTTTCATCAACTAATAAAAAAGTATTTTTTTGTTCTGCAATTTTAATAATGGCATTTATTTCTTTTTCACTCATCACCATTCCTGTTGGGTTGTGCGGCGTGGTAATGCTGATGAGTTTTGTATTTTGCTTTATGGCAGCTTCAATTTTCTTTATATCAATTTTCCAGTTAGCTTCAAAAGAAAGGTCAATAAATGAAATGCCGCAGCCGATTGTTCGGGGTACTTCAATATTGGTTGCATAGTTTGGCCGTACTACAATTAAATGATCACCGGCTGTAAGCAAAGAAGTATTAATGATAAACAATGCGCCTGCCGCGCCATTGGTTATTAAAACATTTTGAGCGGAAAGATTTGCATAACCGCTTACTATTAATTTTCTGAGTCCGGTTTTGCCTCGGTGTGCAATGTATTCTAACTTTAAATCATCAAGCGATAAGTTGAGCCCGCTCATTTTTAAATCTGCAACAGAACTTTCTGAAAGATTGTATTTAATTGCATTATAGCCAATTTCTTCAGGCGATTCTTTTTCTATGGGCATCCGTTTGTAGAGCATATATAAAAATTAATATGGCTAAAGTAACGATGATAAATGATATGGATTGTAAAACGATTACATGTATGTTGAAACAAAAAAAGAGGCCGCACATGTGGCGGCCTCCTTTGAGCTGTGGGTTTTGGGTTGATCTATTGTTTTACAAACCTTGAAGTATAAGAAACACCCTCAGCATCTTCTATTTTAATAAAATAAACACCGGATATAAGTTTCCTTATGTCCACCTCGTTATTGCCTGGATTGGCTGCTTTTGTAATTACAGCTTTACCATACATATCATACACTTTTACAGTAGAGTTTGGCGCTATCTTTTCAGCAGAAATATTAATTACTGATTGCGCAGGATTGGGGAATACTGTAAGGCCCCCCGATGTGCTGCTGCCTGCAATATCGCTGCCTTTTGTAGCAGTGCCAAATGTTACATTCAATGTATAACATGCAGTAGTGCTTGTGCCGGAATAGCTGTACACCCTTACATAATAGGTGCCTGCCGCTGCTGTGTAATTGATAGCTTCATTTGCAGTACCACCATTTTGCGAAATACCTACCTGTGTTTGCGAACTGTTATACAATCTTACATCATAATCAAATGGAAGTGTGGTTAAGTTCACAGTAAGTGTACCGCCTGTGGCTACAACGAATTTATAATAATCCTTTTCAGTTGATGTTTTAATGGTTCCTTTTACATCAGTGTTTTTAGGAATTAAAACTGCAGTTGCAAATGTACTGTGTGTGCCTGCATCATAAGTAGATGGACACGTTGAGCTTCCACTTGTAGTAAACTGTGCGCTGGTATATCCGCTGCTGCCTGATGCGCAGTTGGTGCGTACCCTGTAATCATAACTTGTAGAAGCAGTGAGGCCGCTCAGGTTTACAGAAGTGGATGTAGTGGCAGTAGCCGCGTTTATCCATGTAGATGATGAAGTGGCTTTGTAGTCGGCATCATAAGAATTTGCGCCGCTTACTGGACCCCAGCTAACGGTGGCACTTGTTTGCGTAACGGATGATGATGCTAAACTGCCGGGTGCATTACATGCTGTGGCTGTGCCGATAGTAAAGTTTGCATTGGAAATATCAAAGAAGATATTACCAACGGATTGTACTTCTATGCGGCAGGTAGTGCTTTGCGTGGAAGGAAGTGTAACAACGGCCGAACCATTATTTGCCACACCCGAAGCAAGGGTAGTGGGAAATGTTTGCCCGCCATCAGTTGACAATAAAATATTTACTGTGGCGCAATTAACAGGCGCTGCATTGGAAGAAGCCACGTTCCAGGTAACGGTTTGCTGTGTGCCCTGGCCCCAGGTTACATTTGTATTGGGAGAGGTAACACTGAAAGGGCCGGCAGCGCCGGATACGGTAACAACTGCATCTGTAAACGCAGTTTGATCTATTTCAGAACCTGGCACATAGGGATGGTTATCCCTTACTGTTAAGCGGAAATTTAATGTTCTTGCAACAGAACTTAATGCTTCAATATTTGTACCTGCATCGCCGCCCGGCAATACCGGAGTTACGTTTAAGCCCGCGAGAATAGTTGATAATTCTGGAAATAACCTTGTTCCCGATACGGTTGGTGAAAATGACAGCCAGTTAGGGCCAGTTGTTTTGGTAGGTGATGCTACACTGTTTGCCCCTGATGTGGTTGAATTATCATTTTGTTCCCAGCAATAAGTAAGCGGGTCATTCTCTGCGTCTGTTGCAGAGCCTGTTAATGCAAAAGGTGTACTGATTGGGATGGTGTAATTGCTTACCGCTGCAACAACCGGCGGATGATTAGCTGTCATTGTTATGGATACAGGGCAGGTTTTACCGGCTAAATTAGCCTGTATCTGTGCGATAGATGCTTCATGATATATGTCAATAGAATGTGGTGCTACGTCCTGTGACGTAATTCCTGCATAACCCATAATAGTAATACCGGAACCTATTTCCTTATTTACACCTGTACCTTCCAGCGACATGGAGAAAGTATGGTTTGCGCCCAATTGATGTCCAACTTCATGCACTACATAATCAATGTCAAAATTATCTCCCTGCGGAATTCCGTCTGCGGGTGAAGTGATACCACTGCCTTTTTGCCCATTCACGCAAACGCAACCAATACATCCTGCATTTCCACCACCACCGGAAGCGCCGAACATGTGGCCAATATCATAATTAGCTTCCCCGATAACTGAAGTTAAAGTTGATTGTAATTGTGAGTTCCAGTTTGCTAATGTAGTATAAGGATCTGTTGACGGGTTATAATAAATTACAGCAGTAGTATTTGCAATAAGGTTCAGGTGAACTGCGAGGTCTTTTTCATAACATCCGTTGCAACGGGTTAGTGTGGCATTGAAAGCTGCTAAAACCAGGCTTACCTGGGCAGAACTCGTTGCTCCAAAATAGTTGGAATATTCTCCGTTACAGGACTGTGCTAAACGCATTGTTTTTACTTGCCCTGCTGAAGAAGGAACCAGGTTGGTTATTTGTTTATTTATATCAGAAAACGTTACCTTATCATCTGTACTGCAGGTCCATGGTAAACTTCCTTTATCCCTGTGGACACTATAAACGGAATATACAGTATGGTCTTTAGAATAGGGCTCCATGAATTCATTATCTTTCTCCGTTCTGAAAACCATAGTTTCAACTCCCTGCGGAGAAATACTGAGTTTTAAAGTGGCATACTTATCTGTAATACCTCTTCCGGAAAAAGCCCTTATTTCAGGAAACTTTGCCTGCAAAGCAGGTTCAAAATTAGAAGCTTCAAAAACTTCAAACTGTTCAATATTTCCTGCGGCATCAGGCAGGGAAATAATTGTTGAATGTTTTGAAGACTTGTCAACAACAGACATTAACTGCTGCCGTAAAGACGCAAGGTTTAAATTAAATAATTTAAACTCTTTGGGATAAGACAGTCGTGCAACAGCTTTGTCAGTAGCAATGGAACTGGGGCTTTGATTGTTTGCAGACCAAAATTTGTCTGTTTGTGCATGTACTGCCATTACTGCGAATGACAGCATGATGAGTAGAAGACTTTTTTTCATGTAGATTTTTGGTTTGTGTTAATAATAACATTACCTGAGAATGATTTTACAGGTAATTTGTTTAAAAATGGTTTAGTAAAGAGAAAGGGGTAGAGTTTTTAAGATGTTCGTCATATCAGGTTTTTGGTTTAGTTATTAATAGGATTTCGGAAATATAAAGCCAAACTAATTAAAGGTTTTCTAATAAAAAAAAGCTTAAGCGCATTTTAATTAGATATTGTCTAATGTGGATAGATTCTTAACTGTTTGAAAAAATGGCATTATTGCGTGAAAAAACAAATTTCAGGGAGCGGATTATCCATCAGGGCAAAGCTTTTTAAAGAAAACCGCTTTGTTTTTTATTTGGCATAAAATATAATTTACCGGATAAAAAAAACCGTGAATAATAACTTTATCTTTTCCTGAAATTTTAATTTACTTTAAGCCTTAGCTTTTAAATTAATATATTACCTGGCAGAAAAAATTTCATTTTTAAAACTTTCCGGTATGATGTCATTAAAAGAGATAAAGAATAAAATTATAAGCGGCGACCTGAAAGCGCTGCTTTCGCTTGGGGGCGGGGATAAACATATTTATCCTGCGGAAGTGGCAAAAATTTTTATTTCATTGCCTGCTGATATTGGCATTAAAACTTTCCAGGCATTTCCTGCAAAAACACAGATAAATGTTTTCCCTTTTCTTGATAAACTGCTGCAGAAAAAAATCATCCTTGGCCTGCCAAAAGACCAGGCATCGAATTTGGTAAACAGCTTAAGCTCAGATGACAGGCTTTCACTGCTCAGTTCTTTCAGGGGCATAGAAATGAGCCAGGTGCTTGATTACCTGAACGAGAAAAACAAAAAACAAACACATGATATATTAGGCTATCCAAAGCAAAGCGTGGCAAGGCTTATCAACACAGAGTTTGCCACTATTACAAAAGGAATGAAGATAAAAGAAGCGAATGAACACCTGCGCAAAAACCACTTAGACAATGAAACTGCGAATGTAATTTACGTGGTGGATAGCGGAGGAAAATTAATTGATGATATACCCGTAAGGAGATTAGTGCTGAATGACCCGGAGAAACCCATAGAAGATATATTAGACGGTTACTGCGTAAAACTGGACATGGATGACAGCGCAGATGAAGCTATCTCAAAATTCCAGGAATATGACCGCACGGTACTGCCCGTAACAAACCAGGAAAATTTATTGCTTGGCGTGGTAACCATTGATGATGTGATGGATGTGGCCGAACAGCGGAGCACCCGCGAAATGCAGAAGTTCGGCGGTCTTGAATCATTAGATTATCCTTATGTAAAAACACCTTTCTTTTCGCTGATACGCAAAAGGGCGGGTTGGCTTATCATACTGTTTGTGGGCGAAATGCTTACTGCCACTGCCATGGGTTATTTTGAAAATGAAATTGCAAAAGCAGTAATGCTGGCGCTGTTTATACCGCTTATTATTTCAAGCGGGGGCAACTGCGGTTCACAGGCGGCCACACTCATCATCCGCGCTATGGCAGTAAAAGAACTTTCGCTAAGCGACTGGTGGTATGTAATGCGCCGCGAAATTTTATCCGGTCTTACATTAGGTGTCATACTCGGCTCCATCGGCTTCCTGCGGATATTTACCTGGCAGCAACTGCACTGGTATAATTATGGTACGCATTGGATTTTGCTTGCCACCACTATTTTCTTTTCACTTATTGGTATTGTACTGTGGGGCACTTTAAGCGGTTCCATGATACCGATGCTGTTAAAAAAACTGAAGCAGGACCCGGCGGCATCTTCCGCACCTTTTGTGGCAACACTTGTGGATGTAACAGGACTGGTTATTTATTTTTCCATTGCAGCAATTATTTTAAAAGGCACTCTGCTTTAGCAGCAAATTTATTTTTTGCAGCGAAGGAAATGTTTTTTGGCGCCGGCTTTTGTATTTTATAGCATCGCCGGTTGCGTCGCACTCGTGTACAGTTGGAACGTGGAGGTGCAAACAAAAGCTAAATATATATTCCTAAGTTTGGCACAAAATAAAAATCCCCATGACAGACTTTAATACTATACGCCAATACAATTTCCCAACGATCATCCGTTTTGGTGCTGGTGCAATAAACGAATTGCCGGAACACTTAGTGGCAAAGGGTTTCAGCAGGCCGCTGCTTGTTACAGACCCGATTGTAAACCAATTAGATTTTTTCGCTCGCATAAAAAAATCATTGGCTGCAAAAAATATCTCGGCAGAAGTTTTTTGCGACATTCATAAAAACCCTGTAAAGAGCGATGTGCTGAGAGGCGGCGAAATGTTTGCTGCAACAAACCGCGATTGTATTGTCGGTATTGGCGGCGGCGCAGCAATGGATGTAGCAAGGGCAATTGCATTACGCATAAACCATCACCTCGATTTATTTGATTATGATGATCTGATTGGCGGCGACCAATATGTAACAGAAGAAGTCCCTTATTTTATTACTGTTCCCACCACAAGCGGCACCGGCAGCGAAGTGGGAAGAAGCGCCATCATTTCGGAAGATGATACGCACAGGAAAAGAATTTTATTTTCAACAAAATTGTTGGCGAAAATTGTTTTTGCAGATCCCATGTTAACAATGGAACTGCCGCCATTTGTTACTGCTGCAACAGGTATGGATGCATTGACGCATAATATGGAAGCCTTTATAGCAAAGGGATTTCACCCGGTTGCAGAAGGCATTGCATTGGAAGGAATTTCGCTCATTAATCAATCCATTGCTGATGCGGTGAACAAACCTGACCTTGCATCAAGAAGTAAAATGATGATCGCTTCACTGATGGGCGCAGTTGCTTTTCAAAAAGGTTTGGGCGTGGTGCATTCATTGGCGCATCCGTTGTCATCTTTGCTTGACACGCATCACGGCCTTGCGAATGCAGTAAATTTGCCTTATGGAATGCAGTTTAATATTGCAGGTTTTGAAGATCAGTTCAGGCGCATGGCAAGAACAATGGAACTGAAAGATGAAACAGGTGAAGCAGTGGTAAACCGTTTGTTTGAGTTGAACAGCGAAATTAATTTACCTGCAAAATTGTGTGATATTGGTGTAAAGGGTGAACATGTGGAAACCTTATCCGATTTGGCTTTCGCGGATTTCTGTCACCCGAATAATCCAAAGCCTGTAACAAAGGAAGATTTTAAAAAATTATATTTGGAAGCGTTGTGATGAAATGAAAAAGCAAGTCCGTCATACTGCATTTATTTCAGCATCTCCGGAATATTTACCTGATGTTTTGCAAGAGATCCTGAAACAAGTTCAGGATGACGTTACTATAAAGTTGTTTAGCTCAATACAGTTCTAAACGTACAAGTGTGCGACGCAACAGACGATGCCATATCAAATTTCAGTTGGGTTCATAAAAAAATTTCTTACCATGTTGAATTTTAATCAATGAACAGCAAAATAAAAATTGGAATTACTGATTGCTCAAAATATACAAACTATGAGCAATGGTTTTTGCATGCGCCGGAAGATGTGGAAGTGATCCGTTTGTCTTACCGGAAAAATAATTTGCGTGATGTGGAGCAATGCGATGGAATTGTTTTAAGCGGTGGCGAAGATGTGCATCCGCGGCGGTACAACAAACCTGAACTGATGCAGCACCTGAATGCAAAAGATATTGATGAAGAACGCGATGAATTTGAGTGGCAGGTGATTGATAAAGGCATGCAACTGCACAAACCTTTTTTGGGAATTTGCCGCGGCCTGCAAAAGATGAATGTGTTTCTTGGCGGCACTTTGATACATGATATACCGTCAGTGAAATTGCATCACGGGCATCATAAAATTGACAATGCGGATCAGCGACACCACATAGCAGTGAAGGAAAATTCGATGCTGTATAAAATTGCTTCGCACAAAGATGGCGAAGTAAATACAGCGCATCACCAATCTGTGGATGAATCCGCTGAAAACCTTACTGTTACTGCATTTTCAGAGCCTTCCATTGTGGAAGCAATGGAATGGAAAGAGCCTGCAAATAAACCCTGGATGTTATTGGTACAATGGCATCCTGAAAGAATGCCCGACCAGGAAAACCCTTTCGCATTAAACATTCGTGAAGCATTTTTACAACAAATCATTCAATCAAAATAATTATGCAGATCATCAATCCCGCAACAGAAGAAATTATACAGGAAGTTGCGGAAGATACAGAGCAAAGTATTTTCGAAAAATTTCAATTGCTTAAAGAAGGGCAGCCATTGTGGGCAGCAACTTCAGTAAAAGAAAGAGTGGCATGCATACAACGTTTTTGTGATTTGCTTGACGAAGAAAAATTTGAACTCGCAAAAACTTTGACTGCTGAAGTGGGTAAACCATTACAGCAATCGTACAACGAATTAAATGGTGCACGCAGCAGGATGAAATTTTTTATTGATAGCTCAGAAAAATATTTAGCAGAAGAATGGATGGTAACGGAAGGCGCAACAAAAGAAAAAATTGTGTATGAACCTTTGGGGGTGATTGCAAATATTTCCGCGTGGAATTATCCTTACTTGGTTGGTGTGAATGTTTTTATTCCCGCACTCATCGGCGGCAATGCGGTGTTTTATAAACCTTCAGAATATTCCACTTTGACAGGCCTGCATATCCAAAGGCTTTTGTACAAAGCAGGTGTGTCTGAAAATTGTTTTCAAATTGCAATTGGCAAAGCAACTGCAGGCGAACAATTGCTGCTGCTTCCACTGGATGGATATTATTTTACCGGCAGTTATAAAACAGGAAAATATATTGCAGAAAGGGTTGCGCCAAAATTAGTTCCCTGTCAGTTGGAGCTTGGAGGCAAAGATCCATTGTATGTAATGGATGATGTAGAGAACGTGGAAACTGTTGCTGCTGCTGCATTAGAGGGCGTGGTGTATAACAATGGGCAAAGTTGTTGCGCAGTGGAAAGAATTTATGTGCATGAAAAAATTTACGATCAGTTTGTAGATGCATACACAGAGCATGCAAAGAAATTAGTGATTGGCGACCCGATGAATGGAGTAACAGAAATCGGTCCACTCAGCCGCAAAGAACAAATGGAATTTTTGATCTCACAGATCAATGATGCGGAAGATAAAGGCGCAACAGTTTTGCTGGGCGGCAACATGCTCAACCGCGATGGATATTTTATTGAGCCGACTGTTTTAATAAATGTGAATCATCACATGAAAATAATGACCGAAGAAAGTTTTGGTCCTGTTGTAGGCATTCAAAAAGTAAAGGATGATAATGAAGCAATTCAATTAATGCTCGACACAGAATATGGATTAACCGCAGCAGTATATTCAAAAGAGTATGCACGTGCAGAAACTGTGATGAAAAAAATGGACACGGGCACGGTTTACTGGAATTGCTGCGACCGTGTAAGCGGTTCACTTCCCTGGAGCGGCAGAAAACATTCAGGGCTTGGTAGCACATTATCCTACCAGGGTATCCGCGCATTTGTGCAGCCCAAAGCATATCATATACGCGGCGAAATAAATTGATAAGGAATTTTTTTATGAGCCCAACTGCTGAAACACAGATGGGACCTATGTTGCGTCGCACTCTTGTACGGTTAAGTCATTGATGAAAAAGCAAAGTACGGAAACTTGGCCGGGTACCAATATCACGTTTTATTAAGCTGCTTTTTACACTTCAGTACAAGAGTGCGACGCAAGAGAAGCTCAATAGAAATTCTGCAGTACGGCTCAAAAGAATTTATACTTCTGCCAGATATTTCTCTTCTTTAAAAGCCTTCCTTGGTTTCAATCCCAGCAGTTGAAACATCAGGTTATCATTATCAAAAGAAGGGTTAGGCGTAGTTAGTAATTTATCACCGGCAAAGATAGAATTGGCTCCGGCCATAAAACAAAGCGCCTGCTCAGCTACATTCATTTCAGCGCGTCCGGCACTTAAGCGCACCATTGTTTTGGGCATTAATATCCTTGCTGTTGCAATCATGCGTACCATATCCCATATATCCACTTTTTTATTTTTCTCAAGCGGTGTCCCTTTTATGGCCACCAGCGCATTAACAGGAACGCTTTCCGGGTGCTGTGGCATGGTAGATAATGTATGCAGCATTTGAATCCTGTCTTCATGTGTTTCTCCTAAACCAATAATACCGCCGCAACAAACTGTTACACCGGCTTTGCGCACATGTTCCAGCGTTTGCAGGCGGTCATCATAAGTGCGGGTGGAAACAATTTCACCATAATATTCAGCAGAAGTATCAAGGTTATGGTTATATGCGTGCAGGCCTGCATCTGCTAATTTATGCGCCTGGTTTTCTGTAAGCATGCCCAGCGTGCAGCAAACTTCCATGCCTATTTCATTTACGCTTTTTACCATATCCAGCACGCGGTTAAAGTCGCGGTTATCACGTACTTCGCGCCAGGCGGCGCCCATGCAAAACCTTGTGCTGCCTGCATCTTTGGCCTTTTGTGCATACTCCATCACCTCTTCTTTTTTCATCAGCGCCTGCACATCCAGGCCCGTATTGTAGCGGGCGGCCTGCGGGCAATAGGCGCAATCTTCGCTGCAGCCACCGGTTTTTATGCTCAGCAGGGTGCAAACCTGTACTTCCGCGGTATCGTTGTATCCGCGGTGAACGGATGCAGCGTTAAAAATCAATTCCAGCAAAGGGGTTTGATAAATACTTTTTATTTCTTTGATTGACCAGTTATTTCTGACAGCAGCAGCCATATAATTTATTTAACGGGCAAATATATGCAGATATGTTTTTAACTGTAAATGCGGAAATTACAGGACAAACCTGTTGAGCAAATTTTCGAAATATTCCTGCCTGCCGCTGCGTATTTCAGGTTCGCCATTTGCAGCAGCAAAATCTCTTAAATCACCCAGTGATAATTTTCCATCTTCATATTCTTTCCCCCAGCCGCTGTCATAAGATGCATAACGTTCTTTGCGCAGCTTTGCATATTCGCCATGCTGCAAAATATTATCCGCAACCATCAATGCCTTTGCAAAACAATCCATACCGCCAATATGTGCATAAAATAAATCGGCAGCATCCGTGGAATTCCTGCGGATCTTTGCATCGAAATTTATTCCGCCGCCGCCAAAACCACCAGCTTCAAGAATGATCAGCATTGCTTCAACCAGTTCATTTATATTATTGGGGAACTGATCTGTGTCCCAGCCATTTTGATAATCGCCGCGGTTGGCATCCATACTTCCCAGCAAACCTGTATCAGCAGCCACCTGCAGCTCATGCGTAAACGTGTGGCCTGCAAGCGTGGCATGGTTTACTTCAATATTTAATTTAAAATCACTGAGTAAATCATATTGTCTTAAAAAGCTGATAACGGTTGCACAATCAAAATCGTATTGATGTTTTGTTGGTTCACATGGTTTGGGCTCAATAAAAAATGTTCCTTTAAAACCATTGCTGCGTGCATAATCTTTTGCGGTATGTAAAAAGCGGGCAAGATGTTCCTGTTCACGTTTCATATTGGTATTCAGAAGGCTCATATAACCTTCTCTCCCTCCCCAGAAAACATAATTTTCACCGTCCAAAGCGATAGTTGCATCCAGCGCAAATTTTACCTGTGCGCCGGCATGAGCCAGTACATGAAAATAGGGATTAGTGGCTGCACCATTCATGTACCTGCGGTGTGAGAATAAATTGGCTGTGCCCCATAAAAGTTTTACACCGCTTTCAAGTTGTTTTTGTTTTGCGTAAGCGGTTAGTGCCTGCAAACGTTTTTCATTACCCGCCACGTCATTGGTATAGTCAACCACATCCACATCATGAAAGCAATAATAAGGCAAATTCATTTTGGTGATAAATTCAAACGCCGCATCCATTTTATCCTTCGCTCTTTCCACGGCATCTGTTTTTATATTCCACTCAAACAAATGCGTGGGTTCGCCAAATGGATCGGTGCCATTGCCGCAGAACGAATGCCAGTAAGCGCACGCGAATCGCAGATGATCTTTCATGGTTTTGCCTGCAATTATTTTATTTTCATCATACCAGCGGAATGCAAGCGGGTTATCAGTTTGCGGCCCTTCATATTTTACGGGGCCAATGCCTTTAAAAAATTCTTTTGGTCCTGTTAGTACAGACATGGTTTTATATTTTTAAGATTGATCTGATAAATCATTTTACCTGCTTCAGGTTTCGGGCAATTATAATTCATATTTATAAATATACATTTTTATACATCAGCCAAAGCTCATCTTTTAATAAAAATAAGATGATTCAAATACAGTGTAGTTTTACCGTTATTACTTTATGTTTGTAAATTTATATAGCAGAAAGATGCAACAGTAAAAAAATATCTATGCCAGCATTTATAAAAGTAACGGAACAGCCTTCGCACTACCGGCACCTCGAAAAAATGTCCGTAAAAGAAATCATTAAAGCTATAAATAATGAGGATAAAACGGTGCCTTATGCAGTTGAAAAAGCGTTGCCTCAAATAGAAAAACTGGTTGAAGCCATTACAGATAAAATGCTAACAGGTGGAAGGCTGTTTTATATTGGTGCGGGAACAAGCGGAAGGCTGGGTGTACTTGATGCAAGTGAATGTGTGCCTACGTATAATGTTCCGGCTGGTACCGTTACGGGTGTTATTGCAGGTGGCAAGAAGGCTGTATTTAAAT
Source organism: Chitinophagales bacterium (assembly GCA_038207175.1). Lineage (GTDB taxonomy): Bacteria > Bacteroidota > Bacteroidia > Chitinophagales > Chitinophagaceae > JBBRAD01. The sequence continues at coordinate 125,081 of JBBRAD010000005.1, read as the reverse complement.
CAGTTGAAGATGCTGAAGATAATATACAGCAAGGCTTTAAAGACCTTATGCAATACAATATAACTGATAAAGATTTTGTAGTGGGCATTGCATCAAGCGGCACCACGCCTTACGTAATCGGTGCTTTAAAAAATTGCAAAAAAAAAGGGATTTCCACGGGCTGCATTACTTCAAACCCACAAAGCCCGCTTGCTGCCATTGCGGATTACCAGGTGGAAGCAGTGGTGGGGCCGGAGTTTGTTACAGGGAGCAGCCGTATGAAAAGCGGCACTGCGCAAAAGCTTGTCCTAAATATGATATCCACCGCAGTAATGATACAATTGGGCAGGGTGGAGGATAACCAGATGGTAAACATGCAGCTCACCAATGCTAAAATAATTGACCGTGGTGTAAAAATGCTGATGGAAAAAGCACAAATATACGATTATGAAACAGCAAAAACATTATTATTAGAATCCGGCAGTGTAAAGAAGGCCATCGAATCCGTTCAAAAAAAATAATGGCGCACTTTAAAAATAGTTACTAAATTAGACAACAAATAAACCAGCTAATTATGAAACAGAAAATTCTACCCCTTCTTTTGTTTGCCGCTTGTGTTGTTTCAGCAAATAATTTTATTGCGGCACAAACAAACCGTGCATTTGCCGTAACCGGTGATGTTATTGGCAGCGCAAACTGGACCGTGTTCAGGGAAATTGACCTTTCCACAGGAACTTTACTGCGCAATATTTATATCCCCTCCGCAGGTCAGAATGTATTGTATGATGCATTAAGCGGTATCCAGATTTCTGCTGATGATAAAAACCTCCTGCAGGATAAATCATCTTCCGTGCTTCCCAATCTTAATACACAAATGGTGGCGGCCCTTGCTTATGATGCAAAGTATAACCGGCTTTATTTTACGCCGATGAAAAGCGCCGAATTAAGATATATTGATCTCAATTCATCAACACCAAAAGTATTCGCCGTAAAATACCAGTCGCTGAAACCTTATGAAACAAGAGCCGGTGAAACGGACATTATTACAAGAATGGCTTTTGCGTCCGATGGCTATGGTTATGCTTTAACCAACAGCGGGGAGCATTTGCTGCGTTTTTCAACCGGGCAAAAAGTGGAGATAACTGATTTGGGTAATCTGAAAGAGGGAGTTAACAATAATGAAAAAAATACTATTCATGGCACTACGGATACCTGGGGGGGAGATATGATTGGCGATGCCTTTGGTAATTTGTACCTGTTTACAATGCGTGGCAATATTTTTAAAATAAACCCGCAAACGCTTGTGGCAGATTTCCAGGGAACTATTAAAAACCTGCCGCAGGGTTTTAATGTAAATGCAGTGGCAGTAGATGCTTCAGGCGATGCAATCATCAGCAGCGCCATTGATGCAACGGCCTATTACCGTGTGAACCTGAAAACTTTTGAAGCTGCCGCGCTGCCAAAGAAAAATGCAAATGACAAAGTGTATAATGCTTCCGATTTTGCAAATGCAAACCTTGCTTTCAGTTCAGATAAAAAAGTAAATATCCCAAAGGCAAATGGTACAGTTACTATATATCCCAACCCTGCGGTAAATAAAAATTTCACTGTAGAGACTGACGGGTTTATTAAAAATAATTACCGCATGGAACTAACCGATATGAGCGGCAAAAAAATCCTTACCCGTACTGTAAGTGTGGATGGGAAACAAAATGAAAAAATTATTTTACCTGCTAAAACTGTTTCAGGTGTTTATATACTGCGTATTACAGATGCTGAAGGGCAAAATATTTTTACTGATAAAATAGTGGTTAACTAAACAACTTTCTTTCAAATTATATTTCAGTTCCGCTGCTGGTACAGCGGAACTTTTTATTTTATATTTGTTGATTACCATTAACTGATAATACAAATTGTGAATAAAGAACCATTTAGAAAAAGCCCTCTTTTCCAGTCGAAAAAAAATATTATTGCAGGCCGTAACCCTGTAACTGAGGCTTTGCGCAGTGAACAGCTGATTGATAAAATTTTACTGTTTAAAAATGCTTCGGGGGATGCAGTTAATGAAATACGTGAACTTGCAAAGGGGAAAAATATTCCCGTGCAATATGTGCCGAATGAAAAACTGAACAGCCTTACCAATGTACAGCACCAGGGCGTAGTTGCTTTTAAGGCATCGGTAATGTACCATGATCTGCAGCAGGTGGTTGACTGGGTAAATGAAAAAGGCGAACATGCATTGTTCATTATGCTGGATGGCATAACAGACGTGCGCAACATTGGCGCCATTGCACGCAGTGCTGTTTGCTGCGGTGCCCAAGCTATTATCATTCCTGAAAAAGGTGTGGGTGCATTGAATGAAGAAGCCATGAAAAGCAGCGCCGGCGCTTTGGATAAAATTCAAATATGCCGTGTGAACAGTTTGCTGAAAGCCCTGGACACACTGCATTTGAACGGTATAAAAGTTTTTACCAGTGAAATGAAAGCAGCGAAAAAATTGTTTGAGCTTGATATGAAAGAACCCTGCTGTATTGTAATGGGCAATGAAGAAAAAGGGGTACAACCTTACATGAGCAAGGCTGCGGATGAACATTTTTCCATTCCTATGCAAAGCAGTTTTGATTCATTGAATGTATCGGCAGCAACGGCCATTATTTTATATGAAGCCATGAAGCAAAGGATGCAGTAACTGTTCATGGTTTATAAATTTATTGTTTGGTTTTTGTTACGGATGATCTCAGTTGCCGGGTAGTTTTACTCTTACCGTCTTTGCACCATCCCGGGGCATTAAAAAGATAATTGCATGAATCAGCAATGGTTTTGGATTTCTTAATATCCTTAAACAAATTAATCCATTCATAAAATGCAATAACTACGGGATTGGCTGATGGTATCTTCTTTGTAAGCCCATAGCGCGGCTGATGGTCTTCTTTTTGATAAGTTCCGAAAATCCTGTCCCAGATTATCAATATGCCTGCATAATTTTTATCAAGATACTCGAGGTCGCTTCCGTGATGTACCCTGTGATGGGAAGGTGTATTAAAAATATTTTCAAACCAGCGCGGTAATTTTTTTATTTTTTCAGTATGCAGCCAGAATTGATAAATAGCGCTTACTGATTTAAAAAATATCACCACACCCGGTTCAAAGCCAATTAAGGGCAGCCAGGCCCAGAATAAAAATACACCGGTAATGCCACCCGTCCAGCCTTCACGAAAAGCCACTGCATAGGAATAAACTTCTGAACTGTGGTGAACTATATGCGATGCCCAGAAAAACCTTACGGTATGGCTAAAGCGGTGAAACCAGTAATAAGTAAAGTCGTCTGCCAAAAAACATATCAGCCATATATACGAGGAAGCGGTATGAAAATCAAAGATCCTGTACTTATAAATAAAGCTGTAGAAAAAAATCATAATCCCTTTACTTATAAAAGAACTGATCAAAAAACCTATGCCCAGCCAAAAACTTGCGGGAAGGTCTTTTTTGTGCAGTGTAAAATTGTGCTCTTTCAGCAGAAAAATTGTTTCTGCACTAAACAATAAAATAAATCCGGGCACTGCGTGGAGCAATATATTGGTATCTGGCTGCATGATTTTGAATTTTACTGTTAAAAATTTTTTTTGCATTTTATATATTCATAAACCGTTTATTGTATGAGGATAAACTCAACAGAAAACAAACTGTGTTCAGCTTTTACTTTGGTGCATAACCCGTTTGTATAGTAGTAATAATTTATATCACCGCCGGGCAGTTTCACTTTATAGGAATGATTGCCGGTGTTTTCAATATCCAGCATCATGCGGTAATTATCGCTGTACACCTGCTTTATACTTTCCGGCTCAATAAAATACATACTCAACTGGCTGTACCGGATGCCGTTGAGCATCAGCGGATCTGCTGCCCCTTCATCATCCACTTCATAATAATTACCGCTGCAGTAAGTATATCTGTTCATCTTTATATTGTTGTTTACTTTCCTGAAAACATGCGACTGCAGTAAAATGCCCTTCCAGAAAGTTGCTGTCTGCTGTTCCAATACGTTGAATATAAAAACCATTCTTTTCTTTGCTTTTGAATCCAGCATTATAAACGAAGTATTGCCGCTGTCATTTTTTACCAGTTTCAGCCAGCCAATTTCTTCGCCGCTCTAGAGTACTTTGTAATTCAACCGGGTAATTTGCGCAGATGAACTGGCCGGCAGCATCATTATTACCGGCAGAAATATGAGCATGGTTAAAGCAGCAAAAGACTTTTTTAAATAATAAATCTATGATTCAGCAGCAACTGTATTTTTTTGCCGGGGGTAAATAAATAAGGGTATCACGGTATAAGTTTTAAGGATTAAAAAATTATTCGGAATCTGCCGGCGCAGGGAAAACATCGGGCTGCTGTTTTATGATTTTGTTGTCATTGATTTTTTTGTTCCATAAAGCTATTTTCATACAACCTCAACTGCTAATTGGTTCCTGCGTGTGCTTTTTAAAAAGAAGCAGTATTTGCCGGTGCGGGGAAATATTATCCGGGGATGTTTCTTTTTTGCAATTTTTACGATTATATTTATAAGTGTAAAGCAGTTAATGCCAAATAAGTTTTTGTGTATTGCATTTTTTACTAAAATCAAACCCTCTGTAAAATGGAAAGCAACGAACTTCAGCAGGCGTTCTTTCAGCAAATCAGATCAAAGCTGCCCGGGCACCTTTCATTTGTGGATGAAGTAGCGGAATTGCTGAACATCAGCAATGACAGTGCTTACAGAAGGATACGCGGGGAAAAAGGGATTTCCCTGGAAGAAATCGGGAAGCTGGCCGCTCATTATAATTTATCTGTTGACCAGGTTTTAAAATTGAAAATGGAAGGAGGAACATTCACAGGCAAATACATTACCGCAGAAAATTTTGATTTTGAAAAATACCTGGAGCAAATGCTTGCTGAACTTAAATTTATTGCATCCTTTAAACAGAAAGAATTGATTTTTTTCAGCAAGGACATCCCTGTTTTTCATTATTATGCTTTTCCGGAACTGGCGGCATTTAAATATTTTTTCTGGATGAAAACACTGTTGCAGTTTCAGCCACTGGCCAATTCACTTTTCAGTTTTGATTTATTGATAAAACCTTTGGTGGAAATTGGCGGAAAAGTAGTGGCTGCCTACAATTCAATTCCGGGCACTGAAATAATGAATATTGAAAATGTAAACACTACCTTAAGGCAGATTGAATATTGTAAAGAAACCTATCTCTTTCATTCAACGAAGGATATTGAAATCATTTTTAGCCGGCTGCATGAAATGACGGATCACATACAAAAGCAGGCGGAAGCGGCTTTAAAATTTTCACCCGGCCAGCAACCAAACAGCCAGTCTGCAGAATATAAAGTGTATGTAAATGATTTTATTATTGGTGATAATTCAAACCTTGTAACGCTTGACGGCAATAAGGTTTCTTATCTTACACACAGCCAGATTAATTTTATCCTCATACATAACCCTGCTTTTACAGAATATAACAGCAACTTTATTCACAACGTGATAAAGAAATCCATTCTTATAAGTGATGTGGATGAAAAATACAGGGCGCGCTTTTTCTACCTGATGCACGACAGGATTGAGCAATGCAGGAATAATAAAATGCAGACTATCGGTAAATTATAACGTTTTATTCCGGTTGATTTCCTGCTTTTCATTTGTAACCGGAATAAAATTGCATTTATCTTTATTCAAATTTTTCAAATGCTTCCAGGTGTTTCCATCATTGAGTGCCCGCGTGATGCCATGCAGGGATGGCCGCATTTTATCCCTACTGAAAAAAAAATTATTTACATCAACGCGTTATTGAAAGTGGGTTTTGATACCATTGATTTCGGCAGTTTTGTTTCGCCAAAAGCCATACCGCAAATGGCAGATACAAAAGATGTGATAAAGAATTTGGAATTAGGAATTAGTAAAACAAAACTGCTTGCAATTGTTGCAAACATGCGCGGCGCGCAAGATGCAGTAATACATGATGAAATTACTTATCTGGGTTTCCCTTTTTCCATTTCACCCGCCTTTCAACTGCGCAACACCAACAGCACTATGGAAGAAAGCTTGCAGCGTGTGGAAGAAATACAAAACCTCTGCATCAAAAATAAAAAAAAGCTGGTGATTTATTTAAGCATGGGTTTTGGCAACCCTTACGGGGATATATATAACGAAGAAATTTTACTGCATTGGGCTGATGAAATGGTGCAACGGGGCATTTCAATTATTTCACTTGCCGATACAGTAGGAATAGCTGCTCCTGCCCAAATAAGTTTTGCATTAAAGGCTTTGATACTGAAATATCCGGCAATTGAATTTGGCGTGCACCTTCATTCCTCAGCGCAAAACAGGGAAGAAAAACTGGAAGCCGCTGTGCAGGCTGGTTGCAGAAGGTTTGACGGCGCCTTAAAAGGGATTGGCGGCTGCCCCATGGCGCAGGATGATTTGGTGGGCAATATGGATACCTTATTTATGATTGGTTATTTTAAAGAAAAAAAATTATTAACCGGGTTGTATAAAAATCCTTTGGCAGAATGTATTAAAATTGCCGACGAAATTTTTATGTGATGCCGCAGATACCCGGGTTTTCTTTTGAATTATTATATATGAACCTGCGCCCCAATTTTCTTTCACTAAAAATTAAACCCTGTAATTGCAGCATTGCAATACTTTTACAGGTCTTTCGTTTTATGCATGTGAGAATTATACCAATACTTTTACTTGTCTTATTTTCATCAGTAAAACTTTTTGCCCAATCCTGCCCCATTATAAGCCTGGGCCAAAACCCCAGTACAGCTTTTCCTGTTTGCGGAATTGACACTTTTCATCAATCAACTGTACCAGCCTGTGGTGGTCGGCAAATTCCCGTTCCACCACCATGTTTTAATGATGGAAATATATACACAGACATTAATCCATACTGGTATAAGTTTACCTGTTTTCAGGCAGGCACCCTTGGGTTTCTAATAAATCCAAATAATCAAGGGGATGATTACGATTGGCAACTTTTTGATATTACGGGTCATAACCCGGATGATGTTTACACAGATCCATCTTTATTTGTATCAGGCAATTGGTCTGGAACTTTTGGCGCAACAGGAACATCTGCAACAGCAACGACAAATATTCAATGCGCTTCATATCCTCCGGATAATATTACGACATTCAGCAGAATGCCACTTTTGATTCTGGGTCATAACTATCTTTTATTAGTAAGTCATTTTTCAGGAAATAACCAAAGTGGCTACAGCCTTTCATTTGGCGGTGGATCAGCAAGTATTACCGATCCATTATTACCATTACTGCAAACCGCGAAAGAACAATGTGGTGGCGTGGGAGCAACTGTAAAATTGAATAAATTAATGAAATGCAGCAGCCTTGCCGGTAACGGTTCCGATTTTTCCGTTGCGCCAGCATTGTCAACAGTGGTTTCTGCTGCCGGTGTTAACTGTTCAGCTGGTTTTGATATGGACTCCATCGCTCTAATCTTCAATAAGCCACTCCCTCCCGGCAACTATTTTCTTGTAGCAAAAAATGGAAATGACGGTAATACTTTATTGGATAACTGCGACCGGCCAGTGCCGGTAGGAGACAGCATACCCTTTACTGTATTCCCCATAGTGCCTACACCGTTTGACAGCATTATTCCTTTGGGCTGTGCACCGGATATACTGCAACTGGTTTTCGAAAAAAATATCAACTGCGCTTCAGTGGATGCGGATGGCAGCGACTTTATAATAACCGGGCCTTTTCCTGTAAATGTTGCTGGCGCATCAGGCAATTGCACAAATGGGTTGAGCAATATCATCAATGTAAAATTATCCTCACCAATCGTTCATGCAGGCATTTATCATGTGCAGCTTGTTGCAGGCAAGGATGGGAATACAATTATTGATGAATGTGGCCAGCAAACACCGCCATCAACTGTTGATGTTAAAACTTATGATACTGTTTCTGCTGCATTCACTTACCAGGTTTTCCTGGGTTGTAAAATTGATTCCATTGCTTATATGCACGATGGAAGAAACGGTGTAAGCCAATGGTACTGGACATTTGACCACAACCTCATCCGCACCATACAAAACCCTGTTATTACCTATACTTCATTCGGCCAAAAAAATGCAACACTTATTGTAAGCAATGGCGTATGCAGCGATACATCATCACAAAATATTTTCCTGAGCAATTATTTTAAAGCAGCCTTTGAAGCGCCGCAATATCTTTGCCCCATAGATTTGGCTATTTTTAAAAACAACAGCGTGGGCAATATTATTAGCTGGAACTGGGATTTTGGAAATGGTTTCATCAGCATAGATTCAGCGCCTCTACCACAATCTTACCCGCTTGTCTTCAAGGATCAACTTATCTCCGTTCGCCTTATTGTTCAAAACACTCTTAATTGTTTTGATACCGCGTATAACCAGATAAAAATTCTGTACAACTGTTACATTGCTGTTCCTTCCGCATTTACACCAAACGGTGATGGCCTTAACGATTACCTGTATCCGCTGAACGCATACAAAGCTGATAACCTGGAATTCAGGGTGTATAACCGTTACGGGCAAATGGTATTCGAAACAAAAGACTGGACACACAAGTGGGACGGCACTATCGCCGGAGTGGCGCAGGGCAGCGGCACATATGTATGGATGCTTACCTATACGAACCGTGATACCGGTAAAAAAGTTTTTCAAAAAGGCACATCTGTTTTAATAAGATAAGAAATTTTTTTTATTCCCTGTCCCGATAGCTATCGGGATATTGCATGGCATCGCCGGTTGTGTCACTCACTTCAGGGTTCTGAAGTTGATTGAGCAATGTTAAGTAAACTACCGTCCCGGTTCCATCTATCCTTCATTATAAAAAACAGAAACAAAAAACGCTGCTTAACTTCGTTTTGCATGAAAGCGCTTATTTACAAATCAACAGGAAGCTGGTACATTGCCAAAACAGTACACGGGCATACTTACCGTACGCGCATAAAAGGTATTTTTAAAATTGATGACATCACATCCACCAATCCCGTTGCAGTGGGTGATGAAGTAGAGATAGAGCCGGAAGACGATGCGCAGGGTACTGCCATGATTACAAAAATTTATGACCGCAAAAATTATATAGCCCGCAGTTCACCGCACGGCAAAATGCACCACCATATTGTGGCAAGCAACCTTGACCAGTTAATAATTTTTGCCACATTAAGAGAGCCAAAAACTTCACAGGGTTTTATTGACCGCATGCTTGTTTCATCAGAAGCATATCATATTCCCGTTGTAATTGTTTTTAATAAATACGACCTGTACAGAAAAAAAGAAATGGAAAAGTTTGAGAAACTGCATACAACATACAGTGCTGCAGGCTATAAGGTTTTTTTGATAAGTATAAAAACCGGCGCGGGAACAGAAGAACTGGAAAATACGCTGAAAGATAAAACTACTTTATTAAGCGGTCACAGCGGAGTGGGCAAATCAACATTTTTAAATGCGCTTTTACCCAGCCTGGATTTACGTACGCATGAAGTAAGCGAATGGAGCGGGAAAGGTTTGCATACCACCACATTTGCAGAAATGCTCGACCTGCCTTTTGGCGGGCGGATAATAGACACACCCGGGCTGCGTGAATTTGGAGTGATAAGTATCAGCAAACAGGAATTGTCCCATTATTTTCCGGAAATGCGCATACTAATCAGCAATTGCAGGTTTAACAATTGTCTCCATATAAACGAACCCGGGTGTGCTGTAAAAGAAGCTGTGAACAGAGGTGATATTACTATTGAACGTTACGTAAGTTATTGTAACATCCTTGATACGATTGATGACAAAAACTATTAAGACCTGCCTTTTAGCTTTACCGCAAGTTTACCCGCAGCCCCGATATCTTTAGTGTTTTGCGGCATCAGGGTAAGCCCGTTGTAAATATTGTACTGCAGTGCAAGCGGGTGGCCGTGATATTTAAAATGCCATTCAATATTATCTGCATTATCTGTCTTGCTGATAAAGCGGACATGCCTGTTACTGCTAAGCTCATTAGTAAGCAGGTAAAACTTTTGCAGGCTGCCGGTTTCGTCAATAACCATGCTTTCAGCAAGGGTGCTGTATTCATCAGGTCTCATAAAGGTTCCCCTTATATTTTACTATACTTAAATTTCTTACCGTGTTTTATGTCTTTCAACGCTTTGGGGTCGCCGCTTAGAATGCGTTCTGCACCTACATTAGCACCGTTAGAAGGGCACCCTTTTTTTACAGCGCAGGAACTTAGTGCAAATATAAAACATATAAAAAGGATAGTTCTCGCAAAGGACATTAGCATAACAAAAAAATAAAGCAGTAAGTTTTGATTGGGTTTACGGGAACTATCCTATAAAACATATAGACATTCCCGCTTTTTATTTCGCTGCATTGTAAACGGAAAACCAGGAAGAATATTTTAAGTAATTATTTGCAATACGTTCAATTTCGCTGTGTATAGTCTCTTTGGGCAGTTCTTTTACCTTTTTGGCAGGCACGCCTGCATAAATACTCGCTTCTTCAACCACAGTTCCTTCAAGAAGTACTGCACCAGCTGCTATAATAGAATTGCTGTGCACCTGGCAGCGGTCCATTATTATGGCACCCATGCCTATCAATACATTATCATATACAGTGCAGCCATGCACAATTGCATTATGGCCTATTGAAACATTATGGCCGATATTGGTTGGGTTCTTTTGATAAGTGCAATGGATAACAGCGCCATCCTGTACATTTACCTTGTTGCCTATTTTTATATAATGCACATCACCACGCACCACTGCATTAAACCAGATACTGCAATCATCGCCTATTATTACATCGCCCACCACCGTTGCATTTGGTGCGATAAAACAATTGTTGCCGAATTGAGGGTGCTTATCATTTACAGGAAGTATAATGGCCATAAAAATCAAGTTTATAAATAAAACTGAGGACGTGTAATTTAAACTGATTCTTTAAAAGAAAGAAGTCAATCAGCGAAATAAAAAACCGGTTAGTGTATTTCACCACATTTATTGAAACCGATGCAAAAGTACTGTAGCATAAGCCATTAACCCTTCTTCCCTTCCTGCAAAACCCATTTGTTCAGTGGTGGTGGCTTTTATAGAAATATCATTTAAGCCAATTTCTAAAATCCCCGCAATGGCCTGCTGCATGGCGCTTATATATGGTTTTATTTTTGGTGACTCAAGGCAAACAGTTGTATCAATATTTATAATTCTATACCCTTCCTTCTTTATAAGGCTGTTGGTTTTTGAAAGTAATATTTTACTGTCTATATTTTTATATTCTGCCGAGGTATCAGGAAAGTGTACACCAATATCCCCCAAACATGCTGCACCCAGCATTGCATCGCATATCGCATGCAGCAATACATCGGCATCACTGTGGCCAAGTGCGCCTTTTGTATGGGGTATTTTTACACCCCCAATCCGTAAGTCCCTGCCTTCAGCAAGCCGGTGAAAATCTACTCCAAAACCAATTCGTATATTCATAACGGCTACAAATAAAAAAGCGAAGATAAACCCTTCGCTTTTAAAATATAATAATACGTGTTGTTATACTGATGCACCAAAATCACGGATTTCACTTTTCCCTTCTCCCTTCTCATATGAAATTATTAATTGCCATTTCCATTATCACTGTTATCAAGATCAAAGATCACACTAAACCTCAAAGTGTTGGAAAGCGGGTTACGTGTAACGCCATTTCCTGATGGCGCGAGGTATGAAAAATTAAAACCAAATTGCTGGTATTTTAAACCTACGCCTGCGGTAAGATATCTTCTTCCGCCCTGGTTTTTCCCTTCATAAAAATATCCTGCTCTTACAGAAAACTGATCATTATAAGTGTATTCAGCACCTGCCGAGGCAGTATATGAATTATTGTTGAACGATTTAAACCAGCTTTCAAAAACACCATAATTATGATACGTATCAAGATTAGTGGAGTCAAGGGTATTGTCGCCCGTGTAATCAGGTACTTTAGGCACAAGCAAATGGTTTACATCAAGCCCCAGGCTGAATTTACTTGTTTCATCAAAGACCCAGGTATATGCGAGCCCGGCGCCAATATTTGCAGGAATAAAATCTTTAGACCTTGCATCATTGGTATAGCCAATTTTGGAACCAAGGTTTGAAATAGCTAGACCATAAGTAAGCCCCATTCCTTCGTCATTCAAACCATTATGATAAAGAGATACATCAGCAGCGACAGAATTACCGGCTTTATAGCTTATACCGTTTGTACTGATGCCGTTTGCAAGGCTTGAGTTTATATAGCGGAGCGCAACACCCAAAGCTAAGTTGTCAGATATCTTTCTTGAATATCCAAAGTCAATGGAGAATTCCCGGGGACGGCCGGTATTAATGGGATTATTGGCAAAGTCCACAAATTCTATTTGCCCCAAATTAAAATATCTTATAGATGCGGAAATTGCCTGCTCTTCATCCACCTGGTAATAGCCTGCAAGCGTGGCCAGGTAAACATCCTGCGCAATATCCTTAAGCCATGGTGTATAAGTGGCAGAAACAGATGCTTTACTTGTGGCAAAAGGTGTTTTGGCTAAATTCCAGAAACCTGAATTTGCATCCGGGCTGGTAGCAATGCCTACATCACCCATGCCGCCTGAACGTGCATCAGGCGAAATACGCAGAAAGGGTACAGCGGTGGTAACAATGTTTACTGGCGCTGTTTGTGCATAGGTTGTGGCAATCATTCCAGTGCTTATTAATGCATAAGCAATAGTTCTCAATGTTAGTTGCTTCATTGAATTGTTTTTAAAATTTGGAATTTTTGAAAAGCTGAAAAATAAATAAGCCAATCCGGTTTTTTCAATTTATCTGTCAGCAGTTAGTGTAAAGATTTGATCTATAGATTATCGGGCTTATTATTGAAATATTTATGATGCGGTTATTATTTATTCCTGCAAATATGGGGTAATTTTTTTTATTACCAACACAATAACGAAAAAGTAATGCAAATCAATATAGAACTACATTATTTGAAATCAAAGTCTGTAAAGCACCTTTTTTTACATTTTAAATCAACTATATTCGCAAATCGTTAAACTCAACACAATAATAGGCAAATAAATCCGTTCAATAATATCAGTTAAACCCATACTCCAGATGTTGAAACCAATAAGAAATGCTGCTTTGCTTTTTACGCTCGTTGCAGCCTTGGCTTCCTGTAAAAATGGCCTTTTTAATAAAAACAAGCATGAGCAATCAACTGCTACCGGCTGGAATTATAATGATAAAAACCAGGGCGGTTATTATGTGGCTGCTGCAAAAGATGTAAAAACAGGCCCCGGCCTTGTATTTGTACAGGGCGGTACTTTTACCATGGGCGCCACACAGGAAGATGTAATGGGCGACTGGAATAATGTTCCCCGCCGTGTTACCGTAAACTCTTTCTTTATTGATAAAACAGAAGTGGCAAATGTACATTACCGCGAATACATTCATTGGGTGGAGAATGTTTTCTCTGATCCCCAATATGATGCGGTTGTACAAGGCTGTAAACCCGATACGCTTGTATGGCGTGATGAACTTGCCTACAATGAACCTTATGTAGAGTATTATTTTCGTCACCCTTCTTATAACTATTATCCGGTAGTTGGTGTAACCTGGAAACAGGCACATGATTTTTGCGTATGGCGCACAGACAGGGTAAATGAACTTGCTTTGATAAACAGCGGCTACCAGAATAAAAATTTAATAAAACAGGAAATGAATGGTGGCGGCCAGGATAATTTTAATACCAAATCTTATTTAATGGGTGAATATGAAGGCGTGCCGGGTAAACCAAAATCTAAAAAGAACCCATTATTAACTTCTCAGGGCCAGCCCCGCACCAATGTAACATTTGAAGACGGAATATTATTTCCCGATTACCGCCTGCCCACAGAAGCTGAGTGGGAATATGCTGCATTAGGGTTAATAAACGAAAATCCGCAACCAAGAAAATCAGAAAAGAAAAGGGGAGAGGAATTGATTGCCAACAAGCAAATCTATTCATGGAAAAATGACGGCTTTGATAACTTGAGGGCAACAGCACATGGAGCCATGCAGGGTGCTTTTCTTGCAAACTTTAAACGGGGCAATGGCGACTACATGGGTACTCCCGGTGGCCTGAATGACCGTTCTGCCATACCTGCTTCTGTAACTTCATTTTATCCAAATGGCTTTGGTTTATATAATATGAGCGGTAATGTAAACGAATGGGTGGCTGATGTGTACAGGCCGCTTACTAATCTTGATCAAAGTGATATCAACCCATACCGTGGTAATGTATTCGAAAAAATTGATATGAGCGCAGGAGCCGGCAACCTCAGGGATAGTTTGGGAAGGATAAAATACATTCCGGAAACTGATTCCGAATTAATGAACCGGCGTAACTACCAGCGTTCTTATGCTATTGATTACCTGGATGGTGATTCTGCAAGCAAAGTGGGTTATGGATATGGAATAACAACACTCATAAGTGATAAATCAAGGGTATATAAAGGAGGAAGCTGGTTAGATATGCCTTACTGGTTAAGCCCCGGCTCACGCCGCTTTTTAGAAGAAGATCAGGCCAGCAGCACTATTGGTTTCCGTTGTGCAATGACACATTATGGTGCACCTGAAGGACTTTCCCAAAAAATAAATACAGGGAACTTCTTCCCCAAACGAAGACAAAAAAGATAAGGAAAGGTAAATACAAAATGAAAGGTCCTGCCTTGTGGCAGGACTTTTCTGTTTTTATAAAATACCTGCAAATGCTTTTGTGTTTATTAGTTTTGCAGCAATGAAAACTTTTGATGAGCAGTTGGTACATTTAATAACGGAAGCCATGGCAGAAGATAATGGCGGTGGTGATTATTCCACGTTAAGCTGCATTCCGCCCGGTAAAAAAGGTAAGGCTGTTTTAAAAATAAAACAGGATGGCATACTCGCAGGTGCAGATGTTGCGAAAAAAATATTTTCACTGACCGAACCCGCCGCCGTTTTTACCCTTAATAAAAGAGATGGTGATGCAATGAATACCGGTGAAAGAGCTTTTGACGTGGATGCAACCATACATACTATTTTAAAATGCGAAAGGCTTGTGCTCAACTGTATGCAGCGTATGAGCGGTATTGCTACACTCACGAATCAGTATGTGCAGAAATTAAAAGATTACCATACAAAAATCCTTGATACCAGAAAAACAACGCCCAACTTCCGGCTGCTTGAAAAGGAGGCCGTTCGCATTGGTGGTGGGATTAACCACCGCTTTGGTTTGTTTGATATGATAATGCTGAAAGATAACCATATAGATTATTGCGGTGGCATTGAAGAAGCAATAAAAAGGGCGTGGGATTATGTGCAAACAAAAAACTTATCATTAAAAATTGAAGTGGAAACAAGAAATATTGATGATGTAAAAAAAGTTTGCACTGCTGCAAAAGGAAAAGTGTTCAGAGTAATGCTTGATAATTTTGAACCGGAGAAAATTTCAGAAGCATTAAAAATTATTGATGGAAATTTTGAAACAGAAGCCAGCGGTGGAATTAATTTAAACAATATTATCTCTTATGCTGAAACCGACGTGGACTATATAAGCATTGGCGCACTAATCCACCAGGCAAAAAGCCTTGATTTAAGTTTGAAAGCAGTGATAATTTGAAAATTGAAATGCGATGGGTAAAAAATACAAACCTGACAATAAGGGATTTGTTTTCAGTACAAATCCTGATTTTAGATTTGAAAAGGAAGAAGAACCAGTGCAGAAAACAATAAAACCAGCGCAACAAAAATTAAAAATATCGCTGGATACAAAGCACCGCGCCGGCAAAGCTGTTACATTAATAACAGGCTTTATTGCAACCGGTAGTGATCTCGAAGATTTTGGAAAAAAAATCAAAAACTTTTGTGGTACCGGTGGCAGCGTAAAAAACGGTGAGATAATTATACAGGGCGACCAAAGGGATAAGGTGATGCAATGGCTCACTCAAAATGGATTTCGGGCTTCCCGGAAAAATTAAGGCTTTCAGATAGATGATTATCTGAAAGCCTTAATTATATTCAATGAAAAAAAAAGGGATTATACTTTAAAATGTGAAAAGGCTTTGTTTGCTTCAGCCATACGGTGCGTGTCTTCTTTCTTTTTAAATGCAGCACCTTCACCTTTACTTGCTGCAACAATTTCATTAGCCAGTTTGTCGGCCATTGTTCTACCGTTTCTTTCGCGGCTGTAGCGGATAAGCCATTTCATACTAAGAGAAATTTTCCTGTCGGCACGTACTTCAGCAGGTATCTGGAATGTAGCCCCGCCAATCCTACGGCTGCGCACTTCAACAGAAGGCGTAACATTTGCGAGAGCTTTTTTCCAAACTTCGTACCCATCTTCCCCGGTTGTTTTACTTACTTTATCCAAAGCATTGTAAAAGCTGATGATGGCAGTACTTTTTTTGCCGTCCCACATGATGTTGTTTACAAAACGGGTAACCATTTTATCATTATAACGGCCATCAGGTGCTAAGGGTAATTTTTTGGCTTGCGCTTTACGCATATTGGTAACGATTAACTTTTTAAGATTATTTCTTTTTTGCTTTTTCTTTCTTGGTGCCGTATTTACTGCGGCTCTTTTTGCGGTCCTTTACTCCCGCTGTATCAAGGCTGCCGCGTACAATATGATAACGCACACCCGGAAGGTCCTTTACACGACCGCCACGTATTAAAACGATGGAGTGTTCCTGCAGGTTATGTCCTTCCCCTGGTATATAAGCAATCACTTCAAGCTTATTCGTCAAGCGTACTTTTGCCACTTTGCGCAAGGCGGAGTTTGGTTTTTTAGGAGTGGTTGTATAAACCCTTGTACATACGCCACGGCGCTGCGGGCAGGCATCCAAAGCTCTTGATTTGCTTTTGGCCCTGATGATTTCGCGGCCTTTTCTAACTAATTGCTGTATTGTAGGCATTCTGAACCGATTATTTTTTCCCGGTTTTTTCGGGACGGCAAAGGTAATTGCCATAAAGCTAAATTCCAAAAAGAAAAACCCGAAATGCCAAAATAATCATCTCTGCATTCCGGGTTTACTTCCAGGATCATCTAAATCCTGAACATCCATGCATGTGTATCCACTGTTTTTCCTTCGCGTATATCAGTTAACCTGCGCTTTATTTCAGGTGCAACTTTCCATGCAACTGTATCAAACTGCATCACATAATCTTTATATTTCAATTCTTTTATCAAAGCTATAGTGGCTGCTGTGCCTGTTCCAAAAACCTCTTTTAATGACCCTTTTTTTTCTGCCTCTATCAATTCATCAATACTTACTTTTCTTTCCTGTACATTTATTCCCATTTCTTTTAAAATAGTTATGGTGCTATCCCTTGTAACCCCTGCAAGAATAGTTCCTTCTTCAAGTGATGGCGTAATAGCTGTGTTATTGATCAGGAAAAAAACATTCATCATGCCAACTTCCTGCAGCCATTTGTGCTCAAAAGCATCCGTCCATAAAACCTGGTCGTAACCTTTTTGTCTTGCAACGGTGGACGCAAGCATACTGCCCCCATAGTTGCCTGCATTTTTTGAAAATCCAACGCCACCGGGAGCTGCGCGTGTATATTTTTCTTCCACAGCAATTTTCATGGGTACTGAATAATAAGGCCCTGAAGGGCTGAGGATGATCATAAATTTAAAAGTATCAGAAGGCCGTACACCAAGTACCGTATCTGTGGCAAACATCAGTGGCCTGATGTATAAAGAATAATCCTTTCTTTGCGGTATCCAGTTTTTGTCCAGTTCAATCAACTGCCGCATTCCTTCAATAAAAATTTCCCCGGGTAAGGAAGGCATATTCATCCTTTCCGCAGAAATATTAAAACGCCTGAAATTATCATAAGGGCGGAAAATAAACGCATTGCCTTCCTGGTCTTTATATGCTTTTATGCCTTCAAATATAGACTGGCCATAATGCAATGCCACCAGCGATGGCTCTAAAACAAGCGGCTGATAAGGTTTTATCTCAATATTTTTCCATTCACCATTTTCATAATCAGCCTCCAGCATGTGGTCGGTAAAATATTTACCAAACGGAAGATTATCAAAATCCATTTCATTCAGTTTACTTCTTCCTGCTTTTGTTACCGTAATGTCTAAAGCTTCTGTCATAATTGTAAATTTGCTGCAAAGAAAATAAAAAAATAAAAGCTAACGGCTGTTAACATCAATAATATTTATGAACATCACTCTTCCCGCATTTATAATTGCAGACCTGTATAAAGATTTGCTGGTTTTGCCTGAAGGTACCGTTATGCAGGCTGCGCAATTAAACCTGCAAGGTACAACAAAGAATGAGCCTGAAAAAAAACCAGGTACCCAAAAAACAGATAAAAAAATATGGCTGGGGGATAATAAACAAAATATTGCCATCCTGGTAAACGATGATGCGGCTGCATTTATTAATGATGAATGGTTGAAAATTTTAAGCAAACTGCTCAGCGCCTGTAAATTAACATTGGCAGATGTAGTGATTATAAATTACCATCAGCACAATTACAGTTTTACACAATTAAAAAAAGAGCTGCAGCCGCAATATATTTTTATGTTTGATGTTTCAGAGCAGCAACTGCAATTACCCTTTACTGTTCCGCATTATCAATTGCAGCAGTATGATGGATGCGCATTTTTGATCGCCCCGGCGGTTACATTGTCTGCCATAAAAGATGATGCATCCATAAAAGACGAAAAGAGAAAATTATGGGACTGCCTGAAAAAAATATTTGCAGCATGACGAACACAACCCTGGTATTAGCCACCAATAACCGGCATAAAATTGAGGAGATAAAAAAAATAGTCAACGGAAAAATTAACCTTACTACATTAACGGAGGCGGGTATTTATATTGATATATCTGAACCGCATGAAACGCTGGAAGCTAATGCCAGTGAGAAATCTAGAGCAATCCATCAGCTAACCAATAAAAATTGCTTTAGTGAGGACACCGGTTTGGAAGCGGAAGCGCTGAACGGTGAGCCCGGTGTAAAAAGTGCACGCTATGCAGGCGAACAAAAAAATTTCCAGGCGAATATTGATAAGCTGCTTTACAATTTAAAGGGCAAAGAAAACCGGAAGGCAAAATTCAGAACGGTTATTTCGCTGATATGGAATGATGCGGAATATTTATTTGAAGGCGAGTGCGAAGGGAGAATTATTGAAACACAAAAAGGATCAGAAGGCTTTGGATACGATTCTGTTTTTGTACCGGATGGCAGCGGGAAAACCTTTGCGGAAATGAGCCTGGAAGAAAAAAATATTTTCAGCCACCGCAGAAAAGCAATGGATAAACTGATTGAATTTTTGGATACGCAAATGCGGGATGAAAATGTAGACTTGCTATAAGTTAACGTATGGTAATAATTGATTACACTTTGTAAAGATCCTTAATGCTGCCATAAAAATCTGCAGTATAAGAGTGCGACGCAACAGCTGGCGCCACAAAGATTTGAAGCCGGCAAAAAAATATTTTACAAAAAATCATCACTCATCCTATACGCATTTATAAGTGCGGCTTCACCTGCTTTTCCCTGCCCAACCATGCCGTGCTCCATGCCAAGTATGCCTTTGTAACCCTTGCTGTATAAGTGTTTGAAGATATTTTTATAGTCCATTTCACCTGTGCCGGGTTCATTTCGCCCCGGGTTGTTTCCTATCTGCAAATAACCAATTTCATCCCAGGCTGCATCAATGTTGTTGATGATGTTTCCTTCATTGCGCTGCATGTGGTACATGTCAAATAAAAATTTGCAGGAAGGGCTGTTCACTGCTTTGCACATTGCAAATGTCTGGTCGCTGTGGCGTAAAAATAAATCGGGTGTATCACTCAGGGCTTCCAGCACCATCACCAATCCATGCGGTTCAAAAATTTCGCAGGCAGGGCGCAAAGCCTCAATAATATTGGCTGTTTGATATTCATGCGGCAAACTTCTTTCATAATTCCCGGGAACGACTGTCATCCATTTTGCGTTGCAGCGTTTGGCACATTCCACCGCATTTCTGCATGCGTTTAAAAATTTATCCCTCCATTCTTTATTGCCTGAAGTAAGGGAAGTGGATACAGGCCAGTGATCAAAATTTAAAACAAACACGCCCATGCCCATGCCCAGCTTTGCAAGCGTATCACCAATCTTTTGCTGCTCATCCGCCTGGCGGTCCATAAAACCATTGTCCTCTATTGCACGGAAACCGTTGTCGTAAGCGAATTGTATCTGGCCGGTGAAATTTTTTCCGGCACTGTTTTCAAACATGCCATCATGTGTGGCATAATTTAGATTGAATGGCTGCGTGCTGTTATAATTGTTACCAGTGTTGTTTGCTTTTATTGCGGAAGCGGCGAATAAACCTGCGCCTGCCAAAGCGGATTGCTGCATAAATTTTCTGCGTTGCATGAGTGTTGATTTTTAAGAAAGTTACGGCAGTTATTAAATGATTGAGTGTAAATTTTTTTATTGTTTTTGGCAAATACCGGGGGCACCTGCATCAGCTGCATTAATTATGTTTCCAAAAAAATCTTTTCCGCCTGTATCAATGCCAAATAGTTTTTTTATATTAATTCCCTTGTTGCGCAAAACGCTGCTGCAAAGTGAAAGGAGAAGTGGATTTGTTTTGAGTGTACGTGGATTGGTAATATTAATCACTGAAGGAATGGTAAATAATTTTCGCTGGAATGTTCTGCCGGTAAGCTTTCCGGCGGGCGACTCGTATTTTGTTGCGGCTGCCCACGCCGCTAAATTAGTAAAACCATTTTGTGCAAAACCGCCATTTTTTCTCATCCAGATATTTCCTCTAAAGAGGTCAGATTTACTGCTGTCAGTATTATTATAAATATCAGATGTATCACTGGCAATAAAAATATTATTGAAGAATGAAAAACTTTTATGCTGGTTTAGCGGTGAAAAACTGAAAGCATATTTAGTATCATTATAAAAGAAGTTATTATACGCATAGAATTTATAAAAGGTAGAATCACCGTTCCACCCGTTCCAGATAAGCATGGAAGAAGCTTCTTTTGTAATTTTCCCGTCATTGATGCTGATGCAGAAACGAACGGTATTGTTGTACCAGTTTAATGCGCTGTAATATTGATAAATCCCGTATCCGGTTCCCCAGTTTTCATACGAAAGGCAATACTGTATTACAGAATTTGTAACGCCGCCATCCAGATCAAAACCACCGCCATCAGAAGCGCCCTTTGCTGTTTTGTTGCGGTATGAAATGCAGTGTTGAATAATTACTGAATCGGCTTCGTAGGCCCAGATGCCCACAGGTCCGTTGCCGATGCGCGGCATATCCCATCCGTTATTTGTAGCAGTACAATATTCAATTAAAATATTTTTGCAGTTGCCAACAAGGATACCATTGCCACTGTGGTTATCAAGGTTTGTAGGGTCTCCGGGATTATCATTGGCTGTACAGTTTACAATATGGATGCGGCTGGAAATACGTTTTTGGTAATCACCTTCCACAAGAATACCCGTAGCCCCGTTTTCGTGTGCTGACACATAATCAGCGGATGCGTCGACGCAATTATACATTAACAGTCCCGATTTCTGAAAACCGGATATATCAAGATGTTTAAGTGAGAAATGAGAGCAGTCAGTTATTTTCAGGCCATTGGTAGTGTTGCCTGTTTTACGGCCTGCTCCTTTTACGGAAAGATTGAAAATTGTAAAATAAGCTGAGCCCTTTATTGCAAACGGTTCTTTATTACCGCCATCAATTACCGCAGCTTTTTTTGCGTAAGATGTAAATACTACCGATGCATTTTTATTTCCGTGCACATTGCTGATAGAAATATTTCCATGAATCGTGTCTCTGCCATCAAATAAAACAGTATCACCTGGCTGAAATATGATGCGGGAAAGTATTTCAGGTGAACGATAAGGTTGTTCAATCGTCCCTTTGCCTTCAGCAGTAACACCGGCGCTGAAATAATAATTGTGCTGTGCAACCGATGGTATAAATAACAAAAAAAGGCACAGCATTGTGAATGAAACTTTCATGTTATCAACCGTTTGAGCAGTTTAAATTATAAGTGTGAAAATAAAACTTAATTTAGTAAAGGGGGAAATGTGCCATCAACAGCTTCCGGGGATTTATTATTTTGTATAAGTATTCTAACCCAATATCCTTTCTTCAATCTTACCGGTTGCTTTATTTTTTAAGATAAGTTTCTTTGCACCGTAATGTGTTGTTTCTTCTTTTATCAAGTAATTATCCGTATCATATTCTACTAAATGGCTTTCTTTGCCTAAGCCCTCTTTTCCCCGCCATACTTCAAGCTGAACAGGTTCCCATAATTTTGTTTTTGCAGATTTATAAGCAGCATCAATTACTGCATTTACCACATAGCCATCATAAAAAGTTTCCCGTGGTGAAGTTCCTTTTTCAATGCAGTTAAACATTTCTGCAAACATGTGGTTATAACCAAGTTCATTTACTTCGTCACCTACCGGAAAAAGCCAGCCAGTATTGCTTTCAGCTTTTTCTGCCACATAACCAGCTCCTTTGCCTGTAGTAAACATTTCTATCCCGGTGCGCAAAAAATTATTTATCCATATCGTACCTTCTGTTCCCATCACTTCATCACGCAGGTCAAGCCCGCCGCGGAAAGTCCAGCTTACTTCAAATTGCCCGATGGCGCCGTTTTCATACTTCACCAGGCCAATCGCGTGGTCTTCGGCATCAATAGGTTTTACCTGTGTATCGGCCCAGCACATTACTTCTACGGGCTTAATATCTTTACCAATAAAACTGCGGTTGATTTCAATGCAATGGCAACCAAGATCAAGAATGCACCCGCCGCCGGCGAGTTCAATATTCCAAAACCAGTCGCTGTGCGGGCCGGGGTGCGTTTCCCTTGATTTGGCCCAGAGTATCCTTCCCAATGCGCCATTCTGAACGCTTTGATATGCTTTTAAAAATTTTGGGGAATACACAAGGTCTTCTAAATAACCATTAAAAATGCCTGCTTTTTCCACTGCTTTCAGCATCCGCAAAGCCTCGGCGCCGTTGCGCCCCAGCGGTTTTGTAGTCATCACCGCTTTTTTATATTTGCAGCAAAGCATCACCGCTTCTTCATGTACATAATTTGGCAGCGCTATACATATTATATCCACATCAGGATGCGTAATGGCATCTTCCATATTTGTTGTAAAATGAGTGCAGCCATAATCCTCCGCAAATTTTTTTGCGTTATCTTCTTTACGGGCATAGATGCTTACAATTTTATCTTTACTGCGCTGCCCATGAATGGATTCAGCATAAAAACGTCCGATAAAACCGGAACCGAGCATTGCGATTTTTCTCATTTTATTAGTTTATGTTTTTTTTATTTTAATACCAGCTTTAGTTTTCATGGCATCCTCCCTGCCCGTTCGTTCAGGCGGGGTTGCGTCGCAATCACTTCATAGTTCAGAACATTTATGAACAAACTGCGAGTCATGAACTGTGAGCAAAAATGCCGAAGCCTGCAGCTAATGGCTGCTCCCCTACAAGAGTCCCGCCATTAGCGGGAACCGTAGCTTCATTCATATTCTACAGCCGGGTTCATAAAAATTCCTTGCAATTTATACCGCAGGTTTAATTTCTTTTTTCTCCCTAAAAAATAAAATAAAATAAAGCAGCGCACCTGCAGCAATATATGCGGGTACCAACCAAATGCTTTGCCAGTTGTGGCTTTCACCTGCCTGGTAAGAATCAACAATGCGGCCCGAGAACCATGTGCCTATAAACATACCCACACCATAGGTTGCAAAGGTGAACAATCCCTGCGCTGAATTTTTTATTTTTTCGCCGGCCTTTTTTTCTGTGTACATATAACCTGTTACAAAAAAGAAATCATAACACACGCCATGCAGAATTATACCTGCATACAACATCCATGCACCGGTATCAATGTTACCGTATGCAAAGCAAATGTAGCGGAGTATCCAGGCAGCCATACCCATCAGCAGCATTTTTTTTACTCCAATCCTGTTGAATAAAAATGGAATAGCCAGGATAAATATGGCTTCAGAAGCCTGGCCCAACGTCATTTTGGCTGCGGCATTGGCAAAATTGAGTTCATTCAAAAATTTATTGGCAAAACCGTAATAGAAAGAAAGCGGGATGCAGACAAGAATAGCTGCTATAAAAAAAATGAGGTAAGGCCTTTCTTTAAAGAGCACAAAAGCGTCAGTGCCCAATGCTTTTGATGCAGATGTATTTGCATTTTTTTGTGGTGGTGTATTTGGTAACGTGAAACTCATTAACCCCAATGCAAAGGAAACACTGGCAGCTATATAAAATGTAGAAGAAGTTTTTTCAATACCTAAACCGCCTATCAGTAAACCTGCAACTATCCAGCCGAGTGTGCCAAACACACGCACCCAGGGAAACTGTTGGCCAGGATCGGTCATTTGATGAAAAGCAATACTGTTGCTCAAAGCAATCGTGGGCATGTACAGCAATGAATAAAACAGAATAACCCAGTAAAAAGTGGTGCTGCTTTCAATTATTGTTGCCAGCACCAGTAAAGCGCCACCAACTATATGCAGCACGCCCATAATGCGCTGCGCCGCAAAATATTTATCGGCTATCATACCGACAAAAAAAGGGGAGATCATGGTAGCAATAGCAAGTGCACTATACGCTGCGCCAATTTCTGTTCCGGTTGCATGCAGGTGCTCACCCATGTATGTGGCCATTGTTACATACCATGCACCCCAAACAAAATATTCAAGGAACATCATTGCGCTGAGCTGGATACGTGTAGTTGATTTCATGTAAGTTGGTTGGGTTTATTTTTTTATGATCCGGGTATTACTATTTTATGTGTCCTTTGTTACATCGCAATCTTGTACTGTTGAAATTTTTTTCAAACTCACCCTTCAATGCGATTTAGGGGGCACTTGTTGTGACTTCTTTCTCCCACCCGGTTTCTTTCAGTGCAGGGTCTTTTTCTTTTTTCAAAAAATCTGCATTGGCTTTTGCGCCCCCGATGGCAGCATCCAACAATGCTGTATCGGCAACAATTTTTACAGGTTCCTTCCATGATGTACTTTCATCATTATATGCCGGGTTGCTTAAAGAGTTGTAGCAGGATATCAAACTCCATCTTGGCCTGTCGCTTAAATTCGCTTCACTGCGGTGCAGTAAATTACTATGAAAAAATAATGCATCACCCGGTTCAAGCTCCACATACACATGCTCCATTGTTTGCAATGCATGGTTTACCATTACCATGTCAGCACCCACCTGCTCACCGGTAAAACCGTGATTCACTCTTCCCAGTTTATGCGAGCCCTTTATTACCTGCAGACAGCCATTGGCTTTATTGGCTTCCGTTAAAGCAATCATTATGCTTACCAGCTGACCGGGGAAAAGGAACTGGTTTTTATACCAGTAGCCATAATCCTGGTGCCACTCCCATGCGCCGCCAACACGCGGCTCTTTCTGCATAAGCTTTGTGTGAAAATGACACACAGGTGAATCACTGTCAAGTACCTTTGCCGCACCTGTTACCATCCGCTGGCTGCGCAGCAGCATGCTGTACACATCATCGCCGGGTGTAAACCATAAAGTGAGTTTTGTTTTGCGGCCTGACCGGTCATTTAAGTCGAGTGCGTTTTCCTTTATAATACTGTCGCCGGTGGCAATGCAATAGAGTTTATAAATTTCTTCTTTGCCGAAAAAACTGCGCACAATTATATAGCCATCACGGTGAAAGGATTTTACATCATCATCTGTTAATGAATAAGCCATAACAATCGTTTTAAAGCTGAAGCAGGGTTGAAAATTACAAAATTGAAACGGGTTGTACAAAATATTCAGTAAAGCGGCAATAAATTTTATTTCTGTCTATTCAGCGTGTCTTAATGCAAAAACCTGCTAAAGAAACAGATTTTATAAATCCAGTTCCACGCCTGTACTGAAATTGTACGTTTCATTTATCACATCTGGCGGTGGTGAGGAATCAAACTGGTAGCTCCAGTTTATGTTCACAGAAATTTTATTGCTGGCTTTTATTTTAAATACGCTCTGGTTAAGCAGGCGGTAATCCGCCACATCAAACAAAACCGGCTGGTAATAAGTGGTGGAAGTAAATTCTGTGCGGTTGTTTGGTAAAAAAGTAAAAGAAATATAACTGCTGCTGCGCCAGTCATTCACCTGCTGCGGAACGCCTGTTTCTTTTTCTGTTTCGAGCATTACCAGCGAAGCTGCGTATAAATGAAATTTTTTGTTGCTGATTATTTTAAAGCGTGGTCCCGTACCAATTAAAAACCTTGATTGTATTTTGGTGATGGCATTTTCCTGCAGTTGTGTAAATGCTTCCCAGCGCAGCACCGGCCCTATTTTATAATTATACCGGAAATGCAAAAAACCATAATCAATAAATGCCTGGTCATTTCCTTTTAAGAACCCATAACTGCCCAGCAAAAGATATAAACTTTTTTTTGTTTGATACTGCACATGCGTATCGGCATTTACCGCAAACACCTGCTGCTCGTATTTATTAAAGGAAAGACTGGCGCTTACACTTCCGCTCCAGCCTGTGGTATCCTTATGGTAACGCTGGCTTTCCATGTTTACAATTTGTGCAAATGACCGGTTGCTGAAATAACAAATAGCGGCAAATAAAAAACACACCGTTAATTTCTTTGCGCCTGTCATGTATTTTTTTGTTTTCATCAATGGCTGTAAATATAAAAAAATAGCAACCTTGTTTATATTAATTATACGAACCACAGATTTATTTTGTTGAATAAATTTATGTGGTATAAGTGTGCGACGCAATAAAAGCCTTATACTTGTGCAATAGTTGGGATCATAAAAATTTCTTTCATGCTGCAGAAAAATATTTTTTTTAGCTCATCTCAACAAAAGAATAATTCTTCAATAAAATTTCTTTTTATCTTAGAAGCATTATCATTTACAACTGCTTCAATCATTCACATGAAAAATTTCACAAAAATAATTTCATTTTGTATTGCTCTTTTATGCAATGCAAATTTTCTTTTGGCGCAACAATATGATGCCGCTTTGTTTAACCGTATTAAGTGGCGCATGATTGGCCCATACCGAGGCGGCAGAACTGTTGGTGCAGTGGGTGTACCGCAACAGCCGAATGTTTTTTATATCGGCGTAAACAATGGCGGTGTGTGGAAGACCACTGATTTTGGAAGAACCTGGTTTCCCATTTTTGATGATGAGCCAACGGGTTCTGTGGGTGATGTAACCGTTGCACCATCAAACCCCAATGTGATTTATGTGGGCAGCGGTGAAGGCATACAGCGCCCCGATCTGTCTGTTGGTGATGGCATTTACAAATCAACTGATGGTGGAAAAAAATGGATCAATACCGGATTGAAAGATGCGCAACAAATTGGCGGGCTTGCTATAGATCCCAATAATGAGAACCGCGTTTTTGTAGCAGCATTGGGGCATCCTTACGGGCCCAACAAAGAACGTGGTGTTTACCGTACAATCGATGGAGGAAAAACATGGGGACAAGTTTTATACATTGATGAAAACACAGGTGCAGTGCAGGTTGCAATAGATCCTCAAAATGCAAATATTATTTATGCAGACATGTGGGCAGGCAGGCAGGGTCCCTGGGAAAATGGCGCATGGAACGGAAAAGAAAGTGGGTTGTATAAAAGCACGGATGGCGGCAATAACTGGAAGAAATTAACGAAAGGGTTGCCCACAACTGAACAGGGTTTGGGAAGAATTGGATTTTGTATTGCGCCTTCAGATTCTAACCGTTTGTATGCAACAGTGGATGATGGTGATTATGGTGGTGTTTACCGAAGTGATGATGGGGGTGAAAGCTGGAAAAGGTTATCGAATGATGGGCGCTATTGGGGGCGTGGCAGTGATTTTGCTGAAGTAAAAGTTGATCCAAAAAATGCAGATATTGTTTACACAGCCAATGTGGTGGTATGGAAATCTGTTGATGGTGGTAAAACATGGAACGCATTCCGCGGTGCACCGGGTGGTGATGATTATCACCGCATCTGGATCAATCCAAATGATCCAAAAATTATTTTAATTGCAAGCGACCAGGGCGCCATCATTACTGTAAATGGCGGAGAAACTTTTTCATCATGGTATAACCAGCCCACTGCGCAATTCTATCATGTGAGTACTGATAATGCGTTTCCGTATAATGTTTATGGCGGACAACAGGAGAGCGGTTCTGTTGGTATTGCGTCAAGAGGGAATGATGGTGAAATTACTTTTCGTGAATGGCACCCAGTTGGTGCAGAAGAATATGGATATGTTGCTGCCGACCCACTCGATCCAAACATTATTTACGGCGGGAAAATTTCTAAGTATGATAAACGAACAGAACAGGTACAAAATATTTCCCCGGAAGCAGTGAGAAGTGGCAAGTATCGTTTTTTAAGAACAGCGCCTGTTCTATTTTCACCAACCGATCCAAAAATATTATACTTCGCAGGCAACGTTTTATTCAAAACAAGAGATGGTGGCAACAGTTGGAAAGTTATCAGCCCTGATCTATCAAGAGAAAGTTGGGACGTGCCTGCAAGCGTAGGCATTTATACAACAGATGAATTAAAGAAAATGCCAAGGCGCGGTGTGATCTACACAGTGGCTCCATCACCAAAAGACAGCAACACTATTTGGTGCGGAACGGATGATGGCCTGATACATATCACAAAAGATGGCGGCAAAACATGGAAGGCTGTAACGCCTGCTGCTGTTACATCGTGGAGTAAAATATCCATGATAGAAGCAAGCCATTTTGATGTGAACACAGCGTATGCTGCAGTGAACCGCATCCGTTGCGATGACATGCACCCGCATATTTATAAAACAGATAATGGCGGGGGCACATGGGAAGAGATTGTAAATGGTTTGCCGGATGATCCCATTAATACTGTTCGTGAAGACCCAAATAGAAAAGGTTTATTGTTTGCAGGAAGCGAAAGGGCAGTTTATGTTTCTTTTGATGACGGAGAAAATTGGCAAAGCCTTCGTTTGAATATGCCTTCAACATCTATACGAGACCTTGTAATTAAAGATGATGATATTGTAGTGGGCACACATGGCAGGGGTTTCTGGATATTAGATAACATCACTCCGCTAAGACAAATAACAAATCAGCTTGCAAGCCAATCAACAATTTTATACAAGCCGCAAACTGCAATGCGTGTTCGCTGGAATTTATATACCGATACACCCATACCACAGGAAGAACCCGCAGGACAAAACCCGCCTGATGGCGCCATCATTGATTATTATTTAAAAAAGAATGCAAAAGATGTGTTGGTGGAAATAACAGATGCAAAAGGAAATATTATCCGCCGTTATTCCAATAAAGATACCATGTATGCATTGCCTCCATTAAATATTCCTGAATACTGGATTCGTCCGCAGCAGATACTCTCCGCAAATGTAGGCGCAGAAAGGTTTTTGTGGGATATGCATTACCGGCCACTGAACATTCCCCCATCTTATCCTATTGCAGCAGTGTATAAAAATACTGCACCGGATGCTACATCTCCCTGGGTAATGCCGGGCATTTATATAATACAACTTACTGTTGACGGGCAAACATTTTCGCAACCACTAATTGTAAAAATGGATCCAAGAGTAAAAACGCCTTTAGCAGATTTGCAAAAGCAGCATGACATGTCGTTGCAGTGTTATGAGAACAGGAAAAAAATCATGGATGCATTGAATGAAATAAAAAATATGCATGTACAAATAAAAATGTTACTGCCAAATGTAAACGCACAAATTGTTACAATGTTGAATGAATTCGATCAGCAACTGAATTCGGTTGAAAACACACCACGCACAAGTAATGGAAAAGGTTTTGCAAACTTGTATGATGCGTTCACATCAATTTTTGGCACGTTGCAGGAAACTGATATGCCACTCACAACACAGGCTATGCAAGCATTTCACTCGGCGCAGGCGGATTATAAAAAACTCCTTGCAAAATGGAACGGTATTTTACGAAATGAATTTTCCAAACTAAATGATTCATTGAAGAAAGCGGATTTGGAAACTATTGAATATTAACAGTACAAAGATTGAATAATATTTTAAAAATCAGCGGATGCTTCGTAAATTTACACAGTAATGATTGTTTAAAATAATCAAGGTATGAACACAAAACTGTTAATAATAACATTTCTTTTAATTTCATTTCTTGCACCGGGAACATCCTGCAAAAAAGAAAGCAGCACAGAAAACCTAAACCCTCCTCCGCCCTACCTTACAGAAAGGAAATGGGTATTGGATACAATTACAATTAATCCGCCGGCTACTTATAATGCACTGAGCGATTCAGAAATTTTTTTATACAATGCTGCTTTAGGCTGGCTTAAAAATGCAGAACTGACCCTTAATACAAATGGCATGGTTACTACCGGCGGAAACTGGGATTTTGGGTATAACAACTGGAGATTAATTAATAATAATGCAGACATAGAGGTTGCATTAACAGGCGGAAAAGATACATTACATTCATGGATTGCAGACAAAACACATTTTAGCTATGTGCATTTAATCAGTTCATTCAACTGCACTTATCTTTTTAAGTAATAAAAACTTTACTGCGTTTTCCTCTGCAAAAAAATTATTTCTCCCCTTTAAATGTTCCTGCATCCACATCTTTAATAAATTGGATAATGCCTGGATAAAAATGTTTTTGATCATCCCACATGGAAAGGTGGCTTCCTTCAGGGCAATAAAGATAACGGCCATTCTGCACCTGTGTGCTTATCCATTTCATGTGGTCGGGATCCATCGTGTCAAACTTCGCACCTTCCGTTAGTGTTGGAACTTTTATTTCGTGCAGCCTTGATTTAATATCCCAGCTGGCAAGCCGTCCCGAAGCACCAAACTCACTTGGCCCCTGCATCATTTTATAAATGGTGTAGTTTACGTGTTTAAATGCACGCTGCACGGGATTGGGATTGGGCACAATGCGGCAAAGATGTTTATCATAAAAACCCTGCAGCAACTCCATATAACGCGAGTTTTCGGTTTCTCCCTTCGCTTCCATCTGGTGCACACTGTCAATTACTGCAGCGCTCATATCGCCCTGTAAAACTTTTTTATTGTAAACATTATAATCAGGAATGCTCGCCATCATATTGCAGATGATAAGGCCTTTTAAATTGTCCTGGTATTTTAATGCATACTCCATCGCAAGCATGCCGCCCCATGAATTACCGAGCAGATAAAAATTATCTTTATTCAGCCCGAGCGATTTGCGCACCTGCTCTACTTCATCCACAAAACGGTCTATCGTCCACAGGCTGCTATCTGTTGGCTGGTCGCTGTAGAACGAACCAAGCTGATCATATTCAATC
This sequence comes from Chitinophagales bacterium, assembly GCA_038207175.1. GTDB lineage: Bacteria > Bacteroidota > Bacteroidia > Chitinophagales > Chitinophagaceae > JBBRAD01. Next base: position 93,705 of record JBBRAD010000005.1, on the reverse strand, counting down.
ATTTCAAAACCTTCACGCGGAAAAAAACTTTCAAAACATTCCATATATTCATGCGTCATTGCAGGCCCACCGTGGAGCAGCAATACTTTTATGTGCGGGTTGTTGCCAATGGTTTTTGTCCACACTTTAAATGTGCCAACGGGCGTGGTGATGGGAATCATTTTTACCCCGGCAGTTTGCACCCCACTGTCCTGCGGGGCAAAATAATCTTTTACTGAAATGCTTTGCTGCTGCTGGTTTTGCGGTTGCGTACATGCGGCAACTGCGATTAAAAAAACAGGGAATTTTTTTTTCATTGAGGTTCTTTAAATAAAAAGGTTGTATTAAAATTAATGCTGTCAGGCAAATATAAAAATAGATTTGTCGTAATCAACACCTTAGATTGCCGCATTTACACCCTCTTTAATTAAGTTAATGAAAGTAAGTTTGTGTGGCAATTAAAAGCCTGCATGGAAAAATATAATCTTCAAAATGATGTAAATGTTTTTGGTGTACAGATAAAAACATTCCCGAAGGGCATAGGAGAAGCGTTCGGTGCATTATTTGCAATGCTTGAACAAAAAGATCGCGCATATTACGGCATCAGCAAATTTAATGAAAAAGGGAGCATCATTTACTGGGCAGCTGCAGAAGAAACCTTTGCAGGTGAAGCCGAAAGATACTACTGTGAAAAATATATTATTGAAAAAGGTGAATACCTGGCTGTAACGATAAATGACTGGCGCACAAAAACAGATTCTATAAAAGTTGTTTTTCATGCAATGATGCAGTACAGTTGTGCCGACAACTCAAAGCCCTGCGTGGAATGGTACAAAAGCAATGAGGAAATGCTTTGCATGATAAGAACGCATCAATAAAAATATGACAGCAGAAAAATTAAATATAACATTGGCGAAATAACAAAACTTGAACTGCTCTATTTTGTATCATATCATATGCAAATGCATATTTACCGACTAAAAAAATATTTTTCAAATTGTAAATAGCAATTAATGTACTTTTCATAAAAAGTAAAACAGTGAGAAAAATAATTGTATCAAACCTTGTATCATTAGATGGTTTTTTTGAAGGCGCCAACAAAGAATTAGACTGGTTTACAGTTGGGCCGCATTTTTTTGAGTATGCCAGGGAGCAGCTTAATTCAGTGGACACACTTTTATTTGGGCGGCTTACCTACGAACACATAGCTGCTTACTGGCCCACGTCCACAGGCAATGACTCGGTGATCACTGACAAAATGAATAATTTACCCAAGATTGGTTTTTCAAAAACTTTGCAGGCAGTTGAGTGGAATAATTCAATCCTCGTTAAAGAAAATATTGAAGAAGAGATTTCCTCAATGAAACAAATGCCCGGTAAAGACATGGTGATATTCGGCAGCGGTGAACTTGTATCATCCTTTACACGACTTGGTTTAATAGATGAATACCGCATCATTATAAACCCTGTTGTTTTGGGCAGCGGCAATCTCTTATTCAAAGGCATAAATGTAAGGCGTAACCTTAAATTGACAGAAACGAAAATACTTGATTCCGGTACAATAATACTTTATTACGAATCCGTACAAAACTGAAATAAAATTTATTCATTTATTAAAATAGAAACAACATGACACAGATCAGTCCTTACCTCAATTTCGATGGCAACTGCTGCGAAGCAATGAATTTTTGCAAAGAATGCTTGGGCGGCGAACTAATGTTCCAGACTGTTGAAGCCTCGCCGGTGGCAGCGCAATGCCCGGAGGGGATCAAACACCACATCATGCATTCATCGTTAACCAAAGAAGGTTTTGTAATTATGGGTTCTGATATGCACAGGGAAAAATTATCAGACGGCAATACCGTTTCCCTCTGCTTTAACTGCAGCAGCGAAGAAGAAATAAATTCCTTTTTCTCAAAACTTTCTGAAGGTGGAAAAGTGACAGAACCGCTGGCACAAATGTTTTGGGGCGCATTGTTTGGGGCGCTTACCGATAAGTTTGGCAAGCAATGGATGTTTAACTGTAACCCCCAATAAAAATTATTTAAAACTTTTTTATGAACAACAACATTCATCCCTGCTTATGGTATGACGGAAATGCTAAAGCCGCTGCAGATTTTTATTGCTCACTTTTCCCAAATTCAAAAATTACAACAGGCACACCAATGGTGGTAACCTTTCAATTAAACGGTCAAAAGTTTATGGGACTGAATGGCGGGCCGCAATTCAAGTTCAACCCCTCCATTTCATTTTTTGTTGTATGCGAATCAGATGATGAAATAAATGAATTGTATAAAAAACTTTCTGAAGGCGGTATGGTAATGATGCCGCTTGATAAATATGACTGGAGCGAAAGATATGGTTTTGTGCAGGACCGCTTTGGGCTTGCCTGGCAAATTATGAAAGGCAAATACAGTGATGTAAACCAAAAAATAACCCCCTGTTTTTTATTCGTGGGAAAAAATTTTGGCAATGCGGAAGAAGCTGTGAAATTGTATGCTGAAGTATTCCCTCAATCATCCATTCAGGGTATTTTGCTTTACACGAAAGATGAAGGTGCAGCGGCAGGTACTGTAAAACACTCGCAGTTTATTTTAGATAATAAAGTGTTTATGGCAATGGATGGAGCAGGCAGCCACGGATTTGCTTTTAATGAAGCGGTTTCTTTTGTAGTGGAATGTAAAGACCAGGAAGAAATAGATTACTACTGGAATAAGCTTACTGCCAATGGCGGACAGGAAAGCATGTGCGGCTGGCTGAAAGATAAATTTGGTGTTTCCTGGCAAATTATCCCGGGGATTCTTGGTAAACTTATGAGCGATCCCGGTAAAGCAGGAAAAGTGATGCAGGATGTTATGCAAATGAAAAAATTTGATATTGCCGTACTGGAAAAAGCTGCTCAGTAAATTTATTATTTGAAAGATCTTTCCGGGGCTAGCTGTTTGGGATGCTTATTGATAAATCCGGGATAGAGTGGATGATAAGTTATGATTATAAACAAATTTCTGTGACAGGCAAAAAACCCGGAACTTATAGTGTCGTATGTTTGCTGGCAAAGGTTTAAAGCAATTGCAGGAAATACCGAAGGCAAAAAATATACCGTTAATTTATCCTGGTTAATAAGTCTTTATGAAGCTGTTTAAATTTAAAAGGACCTCACCCTTCGGGGCTTTGTATTGTATTTTCTTTGTTTCCTTTGCGGTTTAGTATTTCATTTTTTATCCCATAATAATTTTATCATCTCAGGAGGATTTAATATTTATTTTTACGGGCACAATCCAAAATTTATTTATGGAAACAACTATTTTCAATACCGCAGGTATAAAAACGACCGGTCATTTTATCAATGGCAAACAATCAGCAGCAAATGCTGAAAACTATATCACTGTTGACTCCCCGCTTACCGGTGAAACAATTGGTAAAGTACCTGTTGCAACTGCAGAAACAATAAATAATGCTGTAGCTTCTGCAAAGGAAGCTTTTAAAACCTGGAGCGAAACACCGGTGAAAGACCGCGTTCAAATGCTTTTTCGGTTTAAACAGCTAATTGAAAATAATATAAATAAAGTGGCGGATTTGGTGAGCAATGAAAACGGTAAAACACATGCTGAAGCAAAGGCAGAAATAGAAAAAGGGATTGAAGTGGTTGAGTTTGCCACATCGCTTCCGCAGTTATTAAACCAGGAAACGCTGGAAGTAAGCCGTGGCGTGGATTGTATGGCGCTCCGTTTTCCACTGGGTGTGGTAGCGGGCATTACGCCTTTTAATTTTCCCGCGATGGTTCCGTTGTGGATGATACCTGTTGCTATCGGCACGGGCAATACCTTTATCCATAAACCATCGGAACAGGTGCCGCTTACGCCAATCCTTCTTGCAGAATATTTTAAACAGGCGGGACTGCCTGATGGTGTGTTTAATGTAGTGCATGGCGACAAAACAGCCGTAGAATTAATTACTGCCCACCGAGATATTAAAGCCATTAGTTTTGTGGGTTCAAGTGCAGTTGCAAAAATTGTATATGAAAAAGGAACGGCCTCAGGTAAAAGGGTGCTGGCATTGGGTGGTGCAAAAAACCATTTGATTGTAATGCCCGATGCTAATGCAGACCTTACTGCTGCAAATGTGGTGGCAAGCGCTTATGGTTGTGCCGGCCAGCGCTGCATGGCCGCAAGTGTGCTGATACTTGTGGGCAAAGCAGATCATATACTTGATAAAATTATTGCGGAAGCTAATAAAATTGAAGCGGGTGTAAACCTTGGTGCAGTTATCAGTGAAAAAGCAAAAGAGCGCATTGAGAATTATATTTCACGTGCAGAAAAAAATGGCGCTAAAATTTTGCTGGATGGACGCAATGCTTTTGTAAAAGGAAAAGAGAACGGTACTTATGTAAACCCTGCAATTATTGATGGCATTGAACCTTCCAATGAATGTGCCTGTGATGAAATATTCGGCCCGGTACTTACCGTGTTGCGAACAGATACGCTTGATGAAGCGCTTGCCATTGAGAACGCAAACCCTTATGGCAATGCGGCTGCCATCTATACGGCCAATGGCGGCACGGCAAGATATTTTTCAGAGAAAGCAAATGCAGGGATGATTGGTGTAAATATCGGCGTGCCTGTTCCGCGGGAACCTTTTTCTTTTGGAGGGTGGAACAGCAGCCGTTTTGGTTATGGTGATATTACAGGAATGGATGCGGTGCGTTTCTGGACAAACCTGAAAAAAATTACAACCAAATGGAATGTCGGCGCTGCAAAAAACTGGATGAGTTAGAAGGAGGTTCAAAAGTTTAATAGTTCAAAAATGAACTGTATCCTTCTTGAACATTTGAGCGCTTAAACCCTCAAAATTTTTTTAATTATCCGATGCTTTTCTTTTGCGCTTAGAGTTGCCATAAATTTTTTTTGCTTCTTCCGTTAATGCAATAAACTCGGCCTGCTGAAAATCATTTGTATTTGCTGATGCCTGAGCAAGCTTCAGCACATCATCCCAGCTATAATTTTTCATTAGTTCAGATTGTTTTAACAATTCCCCAAACATGCAAACGGAAGCTGCAAAACGCAAAGTGGAATCTGCATTTTTCAGATTGATAAGATTATTTATTGCTGAAAAATTTTGCTGCTGCTCTTCTTCACTTTCCGGAAGTTTGTAGTGTATTGAAATATGCGCAATATTATTTGTTATAGTTTTTGAAACCGGTTCAATTTCAAAAACAGCCATTAAAGAATGCGCTGTTCCCACTTCACCACCTTCTATCTGGCTGGTACTGTCATTCAGCGCATCGGCCTTGTTATCAAAACCAATCAGCCTGTAACGCTTTACTGCAGCGGGGTTGAACGTTACAGATGTATATGCATCCTGCGCTACAACATACAATGTTTTTGTAAATTCAGTTACCAGCACTTTTTCAGCTTCGCGCAAATTATCAAGGTAAGCAAAATTGCCGTTTCCCTTTTTTGCCAGTGTTTCTAATTTGCTGTCCTTGTAATTTCCCATACCTACTCCAAGACATGTAAGAAATATTCCTGACTGGCGGTGCTGCGTTACCAGGTCTTCCAGTTCTTTATCTGTTGTTTGCCCCACATTAAAATCCCCATCGGTTGCAAGTATTATCCTGTTACTGCCATTTTTATTAAAGGATCTTTCTGCAAGCGCGTAGGCTGTTTTTATCGCTGCTTCACCGGGTGTTTCGCCGCCTGCTTCCAACTGGTCTATTGCGCCATTAATGCTGTCTTTTTGCCCGCCTGACGTGGGCTGCAGCAGTATGCCTACGCCGCCACCATAAACAACAATGGCTACGCTGTCTCTGCTTCTCAAATTTTTTACCAACAGCTTGAATGCATCTTTCAGCAATGGCAAACGGTTTGGCTCATCCATGGACCCTGATACATCAATCAAAAAAATAAGGCTGCAGGGCGGTACATTTTCAAGGTTAACAATGGGTGCCTGTATATTTACAAACAGCAATTCATTACCTGCATTCCAGGGGCAAGAAGTGATTTGTGCATTACAGGCAAATTTATGCAGCAATGAATCGGGCTTTTGATAAGAAAGGTTAAAGTAATTGAGCATCTCTTCAATGCGCACTGCATCGGGCGGAACAGGAGAGCCGGCATTAAGAAAGCGCCGCACATTGCTGTACGATGCCCTGTCCACATTTATTACAAAACCTGTTTCAGGAAATTTATCTGCATCAGTAAAAACATTTTCAACTAAACTGGAATAGCTTTCACCCCCGGTATAGTATGGCTTTACCTGGTTATTATTTTCATCTTTTGTAAAAGAAAGCAGTTTGTGTTTTGTGACGCTCACAGTACCTGTAAACGTTTTCATAGTAAGGGTCTGGAACTTATTTGCCGAAACAACTGTTTTAAGTGTTTCATATCCGGTGAGCTGTAATGTAATAGTATCAATCATTACAGATGTTGGTATGCCAAAAGCGCCTGTAGTACCTGAGTAAAATGGCGTGGTTCCTTTTGAATGCAGGCGTATCTGCACATTCGATAATACATTTCCTTTTTCATCATATACAGTGCCGCGTAAATAATTCTGTGCGTGTGCATGTATAAAAAAAACACAGCATGTTATTATAAGCAAAAGCTGTTTCAACAGGGCAGGAGGTTTTATTAAAGTTAAAACCATTACCTGTTGCGGCAATGGTTTGCATGTTAAAATTAATCTTCTTCACTCACACGGTATATATCGCGAAGATTGCGGCCAAGCCCGTTATAATCCAAACCGTATCCAACTACAAATTTATCCGGAATGGAAAAGCAGCAATAATCAATTTTTATATCAAACAGGGTTGCAGCCGGCTTATACAGCAACACAGCAATTCTTAAAGATACAGGTTGCTGGTGAATGATCCGGGGGAGGAACTGGCTCATTGTTTTCCCGGTATCAATAATATCTTCCAGTATAATTACATGGCGCCCGGTAATATCTGTATCAAGGCCGATGGCAGTTATTACCTGTACCGTTGATTTCAAGCCTTTGTATGATGCAAGTTTTATAAAACATATTTCCGCTTCAATGTTTAAGTATTTAAAAAGATCGGAGGCAAACATAAACGACCCATTTAAAACCGCTATGAATAAGGGTTTCAGCCCATCATAATCCTTGTTCAGCCTGCCTGCAAGCTGCTGTATTTTTTCCTGTATCTCTGCATCACTTAAATAAGGGACAAAATATTTATCATGTACACGGATGGCGGGCATAAGGTTTGTTTGGAAATAAAAAGTAAGTTAAACGTGAAAAGAGTATTGCCAATTGAATTTTACTATTCACTTTATCACCAACCTTTCACAATTATTTCTTTGCAGTTTTTGGAGATACCGGAAACGGGGCACGCAGGTAAATTTTTTCACCTGTTTCAGGCTGCATTCCTTTTTGAAGCTGGTTATACTGTAATATACTTTCTAACCGCACACCTTCTTCCTGTGCAATATCTTCAAGTGTTTCATGCGCCGCAACAATATGAAAATCTTTATCGCCCCTCTTTGGTTTTCTTTCTAAAAATACCAACTGACTGCTGTTTAAAATCGCGCCGCGGTTATTAAAATCATTAAATTCAAGCAGGCTTGCATAACTTATATTATTATTGCTTGCAAGGGCAAATAATGATGTACCTGTATGCGCATACACCACTTTTGCCTGATTAATACTGAAGATGCCTTCGGGATAAGATTGTACAGCGGTATGCGGCCCCGGAGAAACATCAGCATTTTCATTTATATCTGAAACCTGGTTATTGGCCTGGGTATTGCCTGTATTTAAATAAGTTGAGTTCACCGGAACATCACTGCCTGCAGCGGTTTCAGCCGGCTGGCTGCCGTGCATGCGTTGTAAAGCTATATCAGTGTACTGTTCCAGATTGTTGTCTTCAATCACTTTAATAAGCATGGGTGCGTAATTATATTCAGTGGCATAACCCGCTTTCTTCAAACCCCTGGCCCAAGATGTATAATCAGAAGGATCCAATTTAAAAAGGGATGCGTAATTGGGGCGGGTCTTTAAAAAATCAGAATGGTCACGGTAGGAATCTTCTGCGCTCTGGTAACTTCTGAAACATTCATTTTGTGTATCATCATCATGATACACAACTGCGCCTGTCCAGTCCAGTTTGCATTTAATGCCAAAATGATTGTTGGACTGTTTCACCAAATCGCTTTGCCCTGACTGCGATTCTAAAATCCCCTGCGCCAGCGTAATGGATGCAGGAACACCTGTACGTATCATTTCATTTACCGCAATGTCTTTATAAGTATTGATATATTGCTGCGCTGCACCTGTTTGCGCACGGGCAAAAATAAAAGATGCAATTGCCGCTGCAAACATTAAAAATTTTTTTTTCATCATTGGGGTTTCTTTTTGATGAATGATAATCCATCGCGTATGGTTAATAAAACCTGCTCTGTTCTTTCATCTGCCGCCACATGTTTATTAAATGCATCAATGGCCAGGGCGTTTTTATTTTTTATATTTTCTTCCAGCACTTCGCCATGAAACAATACATTGTCCGCAATAATCAAACCATTGTTACTTAAACGCGGCAACACCATTTCGTAGTATGTAATATAGCCTGGTTTATCAGCGTCAATAAAAATCAAATCCCAGGAATAATCCAGCGTGTGTATGATTTCCACTGCATTGCCAGTGTGCAAATGTATTTGATTCTCCATTTTGGCCAATGCAAAATTTTTTGCACAGGTGTTAGCATCGTCCTGCCGCAGTTCCACAGTGTGCAGTTCACCTCCTGGTGGTAAACCTTTTGCAAGGCAGATGGCGCTGTAACCGGTAAACGTGCCAATCTCTAAAATATATTTTGGCCGAATGAGTTTGCTGATGAATGAAAGCAACTGCCCCTGCACGTGCCCGCTTATCATGTGCGCCTGCGGATGGCTGTTCATGGTTTCTTCGTAAACTCTTTGCAGCACGGCATCCTGCGGGGATGTAAATGCATCAGTGTAATTTTCTGCAAGGCGGTTGATGAGTTCCATCTTTATTTATATTTTCTTTTTTGAAATCATCCATAACCCCAAAAATGTAAGCAGACCATTCAGTATTAAAAGTTCAATACCAATTTCAAAACCTCCAAACCAGTTTGCTGCATTATCGCTTATAATGTAACAGATTACTGGCGCAGCAATACAGATAAGTGAGATAGCAAAACTGTTTGGCAATACTCTTTTAGTAACTATGCCAAATGCAAACAACCCAAGCAGCGGGCCGTAAGTATATCCTGCCACTTTTAAAATAATTGTGATGATTGATTTATCATCCACCCATTTGAATATCATTACGCACAAAAAGAAAATAATGGCAAACGTTAAATGCACAGTTAATCTTGTTCGCTTTCTTTTTTGTTCATTCAAATTTTCATTTCTTTTCAATCCTAAAATATCAATACAGAAAGAGGAGGTGAGTGCCGTTAAAGCCCCGTCGGCACTGGGGAACAGGGCAGATATCAAACCAATAATAAATATTACGCTTACAAAAATTGGAAGATAATTTAATGCAACCGCTGGAAAAAGATCATCGCCTTTTATGGCAATGCCTTTTGTTTGTGCATACAAATACAGCAACCCGCCGAGCAGCAAAAAAAGAAAATTCACCAGCACCAGCACAAAACTGAATGTGATCATGTTTTTCTGCGAGCCTTTCAGGTTTTTTACGCTGATGTTTTTTTGCATCATCTCCTGATCAAGCCCCGTCATGCCAATAGTTATAAATGCGCCGCCAATAATTTGTTTGAGAAAAAACCCCTCACTGTTCACATTTGTGTTGATGATATTTGTAAAACCTTTTGCGCTCAATGCACTCATGGTTTCTGAAAAAGAAAAATGCAGGCTGCCCATTATATAAATAATGCACACCACCAAACCCAGCAGCATGAATGTAGTTTGCAGGGTATCGGTAAATACAATTGTTTTTACACCACCTTCAAATGTGTACAGCAATATCATCAGCAGGATAATAAAAGTGGTAAGCCAGAAAGGAACGTGCATATTGTTGAGGATAAAAATCTGCAGCACATTAATTACTAAATACAACCTTGCAGTGGCGCCAAGTACCCTTGAAATAATAAAAAACAATGCACCGGTTTTATAAGCCGTGTTTCCAAAACGACCGAGCAGATAATTATAAATAGAAGTGAGGTTCAGCCTGTAATATAATGGCAGCAGTATATACGCCACCACAAAGTAGCCGATAAAATAACCCATTACCACCTGGAAATATCCAAAATTTTTTGCGCCCACAGTACCCGGTACGCTTACAAATGTTACCCCGCTCAATGATGTGCCGATCATTCCAAACGATACAAGCTTCCAGTTGCTGCTTCGGTTGCCTATAAAAAAAGAATCGTTATTGCTGTTGCGGCTGGTGTACCATGCCACGCCCAGCAGCAAAAGAAAATAGGCAATAACAAAAGAAAATAAAAATATTGCTGACATGTATAAACTTCAATTATTTAAATACATTTTTTGTTCCCGGCTGCACTATTTCATGTCATCGCCTGTTGCGTCGCACACTTGTACATTCAGAACATTTAGTTAAACTTTTACCACAGAGTAACACAGAGTTATTCTCACAAAGTACACAAAGTTATCCTGTGAAACTTTGTGCTGTTAATCATTTACCCCTGCGGTTAAAAAAAATTGTTGCCAAAAGAACTAAGTGCATAAGAGTGCGACGCAACTATGTTTAATGCTTATCCTTCAGCCCGGCTCAAATGTTTAAGCGTTCAAAAGTTCAATAGGTTAAAACGGTAATACAACTTTTGAACAGTTGAACTTGTGAAACTGCGGAACCATTGCTGTAAACAATCATATAACAAACAAATATCTGCTATATTGTTTCAATATGCACAAAGGCAATTAATATTGCGTGAAAATAATAAACATGTACAAAAGCCTGGCGGTATTTTGCGGTTCACAAAAGGGTAACAACTCTTTATATGTGCAGCATGCAAAAGAAACAGGAAAGCTGATTGCCAAAAATAACATCACATTGGTTTATGGCGGCGGAAAAGCAGGCCTGATGGGAGTTGTAGCCGATGCCGTGCTGGAAGGAAACGGGAAAGTAATTGGTATAATTCCAGAACTTTTAAAAGAAAAGGAGCAGCACCATACCGGTATTACCAGTCTGCATATTGTAGCTGACATGCACATCCGCAAAAAATTGATGTATGATTTATGTGATGCCGCCATTATCCTGCCGGGAGGTAACGGGACGATGGATGAAATGTTTGAAATGTTTACATGGAATACGCTGAATATACACCGTAAAAAAATAATCCTGCTGAATACGGCAGGATATTATAATTTTTTGATTGGCCATATAAACCAGATGCAGGTAAATGGTTTCCTGCATGAAGACTGGCGTGCAATGCTGGATGTTTTTGAAACCCCTGATGCTATTTTTTCCGACTGGGGCGCAGATAAAAATTAAAACCGGCACGTATAATAGGATAAGCTATATTGTTGTAATCGCGGTAGGGCGAATCCGGGTCCCTGAGCAAATCAACCATCAGTACGGTATAAAAACTGCTTTGCCCCACAATGCGCTGCGTGTATCCAATACCGGCAAGCAGGCTAGAAGATTGCGTGGTGGCAGAATAAACCTGCCCGCTGTTATAATCATTGAAATTGTATTTTATCCAGTTTTCTTCCGGCTGAACCTGTACAAATAAAAACCTTACAGGATATATCCTGGTAAAAACCCCGCCGCCGTAATTAAAGCTACGCTGCCTTACATTACCATTGTAGTAAGGGTCTGCCCTCTGCGATGCGTAATTTATATTGAATGCAAGCCCTGCATCCAGCCATTGTGCAATGCTGTAGCCAATTTCAGGGGTTGCGCCTACAGAAAATGTGTTGCTGGCAAAACCTAAAGACAAACTTCCGCCCAAAAAAATATTTTCTTTTTTAAAACCCTTTGTTTGCGATGCATCTGTGTAAGTGGGAGCGGGGCCCTGCGCAAACGCCTGCACATATACCATGCATACAAAACAAACAACAAAAATTTTCTTCATCATATATTTTACATTTATTACAAACCTACGCGGTTATTGCATGTCAAATATTTTTCCGGCATTTAAAATATTGTTAGAATCGAAAACTTTTTTTATCTCACGCATCAAAGGAAGATTAGCTTCCCCAAAAATAATATCCATAAAACCCTTTTGAATAAGCCCAATACCATGTTCACCTCTGATGGTACCTCCCAAACTTTTTACCAGTTCAAATAATAAACGCAGTATTTTATTCATTTCTTCATTGCCGTAACTGTTTTCCACGCCTTCCTTTTTTATGCGTATATGCAGGTTGCCATCACCCGCATGGCCATAACAAACTGCCTGAAAATTATATTGGCTGCCTAAAATTTTTACACCGCGAATCAATGCAGGCAATTCAGCACGCGGCACCACGGTATCTTCTTCAATAGTATAGCCATTTGCTTTTGCTGCTTCTGCCACACGGCGGCGCAGTTTCCATAACTCAGCTTTTTGCTGTGCATCATCTGCAAAAAATATTTCACCCGCATCAAACTGCAGCAGCAGTTCTGCAATGGATTCCATTTCATTCATCAGCACATCCATATTGTTGCCGTCCACTTCAATGATGAGGTGTGCGGCGATATCATCATTTACCGGTACTGCAAAACTATTCACCATATTAATGGTAATTTTTAATGCATCAATTTCTACCAGCTCCAGTGCACTTGGCGTGAAACCTGCACGGAATATAGCACTCACTGCTTCGCTTGCTTTTTCTAAAGATTGAAAAGGCACAAGCATCAGCAAATCAAATTTTGGAAGAGGAATTAATTTCAACACAATTTTTGTTACAATTCCCAATGTACCTTCACTGCCTATGATCAATTGTGTAAGGTTGTACCCTGTAGAATTTTTCAGCACGTTTGCGCCGGTCCATATAATTTCTCCCGTGGGTAAAACTAGTTCAAGGTTAAGTACATAATCTTTTACCACACCATATTTCACCGCTTTTGGGCCTCCGCTGTTTTCTGCAATATTGCCGCCGATAAAACAGGAGCCCCGGCTGCTGGGATCGGGCGGATAAAAAAGATTTTTTTCTTTTACTGCATCCTGCAGCACTTCGGTAATTACACCGGGCTCCGCAGTAACCTGCAAATTGCGTTCATCAATTTCAAGAATGGAATCCATTCGTTCGATAGAAATTACAATGCCACCTAAATGCGGCAATGCACCCCCGCTGAGCCCCGTGCCTGCACCCCGGGGGGTAACGGGAATTTGTTCTGCATTACAAATTTTCATTACAGCGCTTATTTCTTCAGCGGTGCGCGGCTTTAAAACCACATGCGGCAGGTACAATAAATGTTCTGTTTCATCGTGGCCATAATGCTGCATGGTTTCATTGTCAGTAAAAACAAATTGTTCGCCCACAATTTTTTTAAACTGGTCAAGCTGATGTGCATTTATCATTCCATTATTCAGCATATTACTCATTAAAAGTTTTTTGTAAAAATAATTTAGTGCAGTGAGATGGAATTGAATTGTTTTGGAACAGGCAGTCGGTTCGTTGGTCATCGCCTGTTATGTCACTCACTTGTACTTTCAAAGTTTTATGCAGCAAGTACTTCATCCACAGTAGCTCTGCGCAGCAAAAGCGCAGTATGGGCTTAAACATTCAAAACAACCCTGAACTTTTTTTTGCGAAATGTGAAAAGTGAGATGTGAGACCTTTCATGTTTCACCATATTAATCCCTGCGGTACAAGAGTGCGCCGCAAGTAAAGATGCCATGAAAAACTAAAGCCGCATAAAAAATTATCGCTTCAAAATCGTTTCAATAATATTTCCAAACTTCCAAACATCTTCGTAACTATTGTACAGAGGCACCGGCGCAATGCGGATTACATTTGGTTCGCGCCAGTCTGCCATTACGCCCTGCTGCATCAATGTATTAAAAACTTCTTTCCCGCGTTCTATCATCAGCATAGAAATCTGGCAACCTCTTTCATTTTCATTGCGTGGTGTAATTACTTCAATTATTTTTTTTTGCATCTGTACATTCAAATCATCAATAATAAACAATAAATAACCAGTAAGCATTTTGCTTTTTTCAATCAGCTTATCTATTCCTGCTTCATCAAAAATATCCAGCGATGCTTTATGCGCTGCCATAGATAAAATGGGTGCATTACTCAGTTGCCATCCTTCTGCAGTGGGAATGGCTTCAAACCCTTTTTCCATTTTAAAACGCGTTTCCTTTGTATAGCCCCACCAGCCTGCAAAGCGTGGTAGCATTGAATTTGCAGCATGCCGCTCATGAATATATACACCTGCCACACTACCGGGGCCTGAGTTTAAATATTTGTAAGAACACCAGCAGGCGAAGTCAACATCCCACTCGTGCATGTCCAATTTCACATTGCCTGCGGCATGTGCCAGATCAAAACCGGCAATAATACCGGCTTCATGAGCAGCTTTGGTTATGGCTTTCATATCAAACAACTGGCCGGTATAATAATTTATACCACCAAATAAAACCAATGCTGTTTGATTGCCTGCCTGTTTAATTGTTTGAATGATGTCTTCAGTTCTTAATGTGTATTCACCTTCACGCGGAAAAATTTCAATAATTGCATCAGCAGGATCATAACCATGAAAACGTACCTGTGATTCTAATACATACTGATCGGAAGGAAATGCCTTTGCTTCGTAGATGATTTTATAACGGTCTTTAGCGGGACGATAAAATGTTACCATCAGTAAATGCAGATTCACAGTAAGCTGGTTCATTACCACTAATTCATTTTCTTTGCAGCCAACAATTTTCGACAACTGTTTTGGAAAAATTTCATGATATGGCATCCAGGGATTCTTTGCATGAAAATGCCCTTCCACACCAAGTTTCGCCCAGTCGTCCAATTCCTGGTTTACATAATCTTTTGTTGACTTTGGCTGCAGGCCGAGAGAGTTGCCGGTAAGATAAACACAGTCTTTTCCTTCATGCTGAGGAATGAAAAATTTTTTACGAAAATGTTTCAGCTCATCTGCTGCATCGAGTTGCTTTGCAAAGCCGGCTGTGTTTTGAAAAGTCATGCTCATCAGTTAGTTAGTTAATTGGTTAGTTAGTTAATTGGGTAATTGGTCAATTTGTTAATCAGTTAATTTGTACTGGACAAGCCTGATTCACCAGTAAACTAATTAACTTTCCTGCTCAATTGTTGCTATCACTTTTAATTCTATTGCAATGGGTGTTGGTAAATTTTTTACTTCAACAGTTGTACGGCATGCCTGTACGTCTGTAAAATATTCACCGTAAATTTTATTATAAACAGCAAAATCATTTTTCATATTGGTGAGGAATACAGTTACATCTACAATATTATCCCAACTGCTGCCGGCCGCCTCCAGCACGGCTTTCACATTTGCGAATACCTGTTTACATTCTGCTTCTATATCATATTTTAAAGTATTTCCTTTATTGTCCAGTTCTAATCCCGGAATAGAATTGTCGGCAGGGTTTCTTGAACCAATGCCCGAAAGAAATAAAAGGTTACCAACCTGTCTCGCATGCGGGTAAGCGCCGAGGGGCTTTGCGGCATTTGGAGTAATAATGTCATTCATTGGTTAATTAGTTAAGTGGTTAATTAGTCAACTTGTTAATTGGTTATTTAGGTTGGGGCTGATATTATTTCGGCTTGGGGTTATGATCTGTTGATTTAGCTATGAATTTTATAAATGCATTCAATTTAATTAAAATTATTTCTGCTTGATGCAGTAAATCATCACATATCGTTTCCTGAATAATGAGCCTGCGCCTGCATTTGGATAACCAGGGTTTTATTTCAAGTAAAGAACCTCTTGAGTAGAAATAGAATTGTTTACTTTCTTTATAAAAATACCGGCCGTATCCTTCTGCAATATTTGCTGAAATGGAATCCGCAGCTCTAACCAGTTGTTTTCCGATTGTATCTTTCTTAAAAAAATCACAACCCGTTACAATGTCCCATATTTTATCAGAAAAAGTTTCTGACAAGTGATATACTTCAAGTTTTTCCAATGTGTACTCCATGAAATATATTTTTTAAATTATAAATTTATTAATCACCCCATTAACTAATTAACAAGTTAACGGGTTAACCAATTAACCTATCACCACACATATATTCTTCGTCTCCGTAAAAAATCTCAACGCTTCCCATCCGCCTTCCCTCCCCACACCGCTGTTTTTTACACCACCAAAAGGCGTGCGCAGATCGCGTACAAGCCAGCAGTTCACCCATACAATCCCGCTTTGCAGTTTTGCCGCTGTGCGGTTTGCTTTTGAAATATCCTGTGTCCACAACGTTGCAGCCAATCCATAATTTGTTGTATTGGCTAAATGTAAAGCTTCTTCTTCCGTTTCAAAAGATTGCAGCGTAACAACAGGGCCAAAAATCTCCTCCATATTTGTTTTGCAGTTTGGGCCCAAACCTTCTATTACCGTGGGTTCTATAAAATATCCATTGGCGCACCTGCCTTCTGATTTAACTGCATTACCGCCGCATAATATTATGCCGCCTTCCTGTTTTGCTGTTTCAATACAGCCCATCACTTTATCAAAATGCATTTTGCTTACAACCGCACCCTGCTTTGTGTTTTCATCGAGCGGGTCGCCCGCTTTTAATCGTTTTACTTTTTCTATAAATGCTGTTTTGAATTTTTCATAGATATTTTTCTCAACTAAAATCCTGCTGCTGCATAAGCAAATCTCTCCCTGGTTGGTGAATGATGATCGGATAGTTTCTTTCATCATTTTATTCCACTCACAATCAGCAAAAATTATTGCAGGGTTTTTTCCACCAAGCTCCAGTGATAATTTTTTAAACATCGGTGCAGCAACAGATGCAATTCTTTCGCCCGCTCTTGTGCTGCCGGTAAATGATATTGCTTTTATTTCAGGATGTTTTACAATCGCTTCACCACATGACGAGCCACTGCCATGAAGAATATTTAAAACACCATCGGGCAGGCCCGCTTCTTTACAAATTTTGCCCAGCAAAAAAGCAGTAACCGGCGTTATTTCCGATGGTTTTGCAATTACACAATTGCCTGCAGCCAGCGCCGGCGCTATCTTCCAGGTGAATAAATATAAAGGAAGATTCCATGGAGAGATGCATCCAACAATTCCAACCGGCTGTCGCAAAGTATAATTGATTGCCTTGTCTTCCATTGCATGGCTTTCATTTGCAAAGTGCATGATGCCGGTTGCAAAAAACCTGAAGTTGGAAGATGCGCGTGGAATATCCATCCTTTTGCTCAACCATAATGGCTTGCCGTTATCATTTGTTTCGGCTAGTGCAAGCGCATCAATATTTTCATCAATTAATTCCGCAATTTTATTTAAAATGATAAATCTTTTTTCAACAGGCGTTACTGACCATTCCGGAAAAGCTTTTTTTGCCATCGTTACCGCAAGCTCAATATCTTTTTCATTGCTGTCAGGGATCTGTGCAAATATTTCAGCAGTTGCGGGGTTGACGCAATCAATAAATTTCCCGCTCAGCGGGCCGATAAAATTTCCGCCAATATAATTTTCGAGATAGTATGGAAGTAACAGGTTCATTCGTTTATCGTTTGTTGTGAAGTTGAAAATTGAATGTTGTGCCCTACTCCCTGCTAAATCCTTTTCTGTCTGATTTTTTAAGATAATTTATGAAGGAAGTTATTTTGCCACTTATTGTTTCATTTTGGGTTTTAAGTTCACTAAATTTTTCATCACTAATATATTTCCTGTCCGAAGCCCTGTAAAGTTGTGACCGCACTTCACCGTTAGAACCTTTTGCGATAATAAGAAAATTTTTGAACTCATTATTCCCTGACCTGTCAAGCCCTTCAGCAATATTATTCATTACCGAACCAGAAGAAGCATTAATTTGATTCTTTAATTCAAAGTCCTTATAAAACTTTTCAGAGTAAATAATCTCATAAACATCTTTGCCTGTTTTCTTGCTGATTGCCAGATTTCCAAATCCTCAAATCTTGAAATAGTAGCCATAAGTATATCAATTTAAAACTTTCAACCTTCAACTAAATACTCCCCGTTCTTCCGCCATCAACCGGGATGCTTACACCGTTTACATACGATGCCGAGGGGGAAGCCAGGAATGCAGCCACAGCAGCTATTTCAGCGGCCTCACCAAAACGCTTCATGGGAATTTCAACAGCCATTTCTTTTGCAGCTTCTTCCACAGAGATATTTTTTTTGGATGCAGTGTTGTTTAAAATATTTTCAAGCCGCTGCGTTTTGGTAGCGCCGGGCAGCACGTTATTTACGGTGATATTAAATTGCCCCAGTTCATTGGCCATTGTTTTTGCCCAGCCTGCAACCGCCGCGCGGATGGTATTGGAAACGCCTAAATTATTTAATGGGATTTTTACTGATGTTGAAATGATATTGATGATCCTGCCATAACCTTCTTTTTTCATACCCGGAACTACCGCTTTTGCAAGAATATGGTTGCAGATCAAATGCTGGTTAAAAGTGCTGAGGAAAGATTCTTCGGCAGCTTCTGTTATCGGTCCCGACGCAGGCCCACCGGAATTATTAATAAGGATATGAACAATATTTTGCACAACATGTTTTGTAATTATATCTTTTACATTTTCAGTATTGCTGAAATCAGCAACAAGATAATTATGCTGCTGCCCATTGGATATATCTAATTTTTTTACCACTTCTTTCAGCGAGGTTTCATTGCGTGAAATCAGCGTGCAGTTTGCACCAAGCAGCGCCAGTTCAACGGCGGTAGCAAATCCAATTCCCTGTGTGCTGCCGCAAACAACGGCATTTTTATTTTTAAGTGAAAGGTTCATCCGGCAGGTATTTGCGCAAATGTAAACCGTTTATCGTTTATGGTTTGGCATTTTTTGTGCAAGCCAGGCAGCAACAATTCTGTTAACCCGCCGTTGCGTCGCACTCTTATGCATTCAGAACCTGTAGCAGCATTGTGATACAGTTTGCTGTTGGCGAAGCCAATTCAAAAAAACAGAGGTACAACACCAACAGACGTAAATTAGATAAGCCTTGTTGAATGAAAACAAACTAATTTATTTAAATTTGAGGAAAGAATTTTTATGAATAGTGATATTAAAAATGAATTACACAAACTGGTTGATAATTGCGATAATGAATTGTTATTGGTAGAAACAAAAAACCTTTTAGAATCAGAAAGCAAAGTAAAAGACTGGTGGGATGAATTAACAGAAGAAGATAAAAATCTTGTTATGGAATCTGAAGCTGAATATGAAAAAAGCAATTTTATTTCGAATGAAGATTTAATGAAGCAGTTTGAAGAATGGAAAAAGAAATAGTTTGGACCCAAGTTGCCTCGAAAGACTTCTGGAATATAGTTTCATACTTAAAAGAAAACTGGCCAGAGAAAGTTTTGGATAATTTTCATCAAAGATTGCAATTAAAAACACAACTGCTGCAAAAGCAACCCAATATTGGTTTTAAAAGTTCACAATTTTCGCGTTTCAGGCAAACATTAGTAACACGTCATTATAAACTCATTTATTCTGTAAAGAAAGATCATATTGTAATCCTTAGAATGAAGCACACAAATATGAGGTAATAAATTAATTTAATGAGTGTGGATGATTCTGTCTTAGCAGGGTCTCATGCTTTACACAAGCTATACAATGAAGACCCCGCTGCGACAAAAGGAAATTACTTCTCACCATAAATTACAAGGGCGCTTGAATCAATTGCTACTTTCCCGTCAGGATATTTCTGATTCACTAATTCAAATACTTCACTTTTTATTTTCGCCTTCAATGCATCATCTGCTTTACTGAGAGCTGCAACAATAGGCGCACCCACTTCCGTCATCATATTCCAATAAACATCCGTGGTTCCGATATTCATCTTTCCACTCACTTCTGTTTCTGAAATATTTTTTAAACCGGCTTGCATGAATAAATCAGCAATGAAGCCACTCTTGGCGCAACGAAACATACCCGGTGCCCCCGGTGGGGGCGGTGGCAGTTGCATATTATTATTTATGACACTCATACTGGCTGTAACCCAGAAATTTTTTTCAGGTACATTCCATACAGATGTTGCAATCCTGCCTCCCGGCTTCAACACCCTCACCATCTCTTTGGCTGCAAGCAGCATGTCGGGGAAAAACATAAATCCAAAACGGCAACTTACTGCATCAAAGGTACTATCAGCAAAGGGTAGTTCGCAAACATCACACACCCTGGTTTCAAAATTTTTAATTCCCTTCTTCTCAGCATTTTCACGGGCCACTTCCATCATTCCTTCAGAAAGATCCGTACTGGTTACTTTTCCTTTTTTCAGCATCGCCGCTATTGTAAGGCCGGGTTCGCCGGTGCCTGCTGCCACATCAAGCACCACTTCATCATCCTTTGGCTGCAACAAGCTGATGATTTTATCGCCCATTGGTTTTAAGAAGTCCATGGTAATCTCGTCCCATTTTCTCCAGCCTGTTGAAAATTTGTTCCATGATTCTTTTTGTTGTTCGCGGATTTGTTCCAGTTGTGCGTCCATTTTATATGGGTTTAATTGATTTTAATAAAATAAAATTAAACATAATTATTTCATGTATCGCTTTTTCGCCGCACTATGTAGATGAGGTACTGCGCTAAGAAAATTTGTAAGATGTTTTTTATGCAGCAAGCAATGCTATTTCATGAATTGGTTGTTGCAGCTTGCCCGAGAGAAACGATTCGGGGTCGCATCCCGATAGCTATCGGGATATATTCAAAACCTGTAGCAGCATAGTGATACTGTTTGCGTTGGTGAAGCCGGTACAAAAAACATATGCACAACGCCAGGTGCGAAAAATATTCATTCGGCTTTATCGCTATTGTAGTACGGGATCCACAACTAACACACGGCCGATACTGAAACCCCTGCCGGAGAGGAGTTGGTAATCATGCAGGCATTACCTGTCGTTAATTTCATATTTAATAATGCAGAAGTTTTGTAAATTTGAAACGCAAACAATTCGAAATGTTACTTCTAAATAAGTCTTCCTCTTTCAAAACTGTTATATGAAAAATATAACACTCTTATTAATTGTCTTTGGCGCCGCATTTAGTTCAAAGGCACAAACTACCATAGTTGATAGCTTGTTCTACACAGGTGTATGGCATCACTACAGGGTCTATGTGCCTGCAAGTCACACTTGTTCTTTAATTATTCACCTGCATGGGTATGGGTCCAATACAGCTATTGAGCAGAGCTTTACTAATTATATGCCTGTTGCCGATACCGCAGGTTTTATTGTTGCCTACCCTGACGGGCTTAAAGATAGCTCAGGTAAGGAGTATTGGAATATTGGCTGGTCTTTTCCTAATACTGATGATATTGGATATTTATCTGTATTTATTGATACGCTCGTTAAGCGTTATTCAATTGATCCGAAAAACGTGTTTGCATCAGGGTTAAGTGTGGGTGGATTTATGTGCCATAAACTTGCCTGTGAGCTTAGTAATAAAATTGCAGCTATTGCAGACATATCCGGCAGCATCACTACGCAGCAATTTTCATCCTGCACACCGGCGCGGGCAGTGCCTGTAATGATAATTCACGGCACTGCAGATAATATTGTTGCTTATACCGGATCATCCAGTTTAACAACTCCCTATGTTGATATTGATACCCTGATAAAATTTTGTGCAAATATTGATCAATGTAATCCTTTACCTAACCATACACGCCTTGCTCACGATACAAATACTACCGATGGTTCCACCGTCGATCATTATGTATATACAGGAGGGTTGCAGGGAGCTACCTGCGAACTTTATAAAATAAATGGCGGCGGCCATATTGACTGGCCCGGCAACGGCTTCGGTAATAATGATTTTAATGCTTCACAGGCAATATGGAATTTTTTCAATAGCTACCATCCGGCAGATTGTTCCCTGCCTGCTGCAACAATCAACAATATCAGTATTATGGAAGGTAATTCAGGATTTACCAAAGCAACCTTTAAAGTGATATTGAGTGCAGCTTCAGCACAACAAATAAAAATTTCTTACGCAACAAAAAACGGGTCTGCTTTAGCAGGGCCGGACTATACAGCAAAATCCGGTAAAATTACTTTTCAGCCAGGACAGGTTTCAAAAAATATTGCAGTGGATGTTATCGGTGATACAATCAAAGAGAAAAATGAAAAATTTTATTTAATGTTAAGCAATCCGGTAAATACTGTGCTTACTAATAAAGACAGCGCCATCTGCACCATCAAAAATGATGATATAAAACCCCTAAATTTCTCTAATGAACAAGCAGTGGATCAAACAAATAATTATCAAGTTTATCCCAACCCTGCAAATAAAATTATCTGTCTCATTTTAGGTAAACCGGCTAACAGCAATACTTATATTGTGGTGTATAGTACGGAAGGCAAAGCTATAATGCAGCAAAAGATTTCGCAAGGCTTAATAACACAGCAATTTTCAATCAGCAATCTGCCGGCAGGTAACTATGTAGCAGCAATTTTGGAAAATGGGAAAGAAGTACATGGAGAACCGCGGATAGTTGTAAGGTAAAATTTACGCAACTGTGGTGTTATGCGGATGGGTTTGTGTGCTGGCTTCACCAGCAGCGAATAATTTTTTATTGTTCTTTTGGCTTGACCCAAAAGAACTAAAAGTCAAAAACAACAGCCTCACCTGCCCTTCGGGCATCATCTCCAAAAACGGAGAGGAGAAATGGAAATGCAATTTTATGCTCCGCGATTTGTCCGGGTCATCGCTACACATCACGTTTTACAAATTTAAAATTTAATTGCCGAAGAGTATCTGTATTCCTTACTGATTTATACAAGTTGCAGCAATCAATTTTTTTGATACCAACAGCAGTAATTTTTATTGAGCATTGTTGCGTCGCACACTTGTACTTTAAAAACTGTGGCAGCATTATGATACAGTTTGCTGTTGGTGAAGCCACCGCATAAAAACATACACACAACACCAACAGCGGCATCAAAAATCTATATTTATAATTTAGAAATTAAATCTCGTTCCCTTTGAGAGAATATCCGCCAAGTTTGATTATACTTATCCCAAGAAAAGTAGTTATTTTTTAAATAATTCCAATATTTTTTTGTCAAGTTATTACTGATTTCATGAATTGTATTTCCCAGTTTTATAGCAGTCAGAGCAACATATATTGTCTTGTCACCTTTCTCATTGGTAAATGATAAGTCAGACTTCAAGTAATGCTCGCAAAAGTATTTGTCACGTAAGCCAATTACGTACTCATGTATGTCTTCGCAATTTTGTAAAATAACTTTTAATTCGGTCGACGAATTCATTATTTCTGTAAGCAGCACGTAAATACTCTCTTCTCTAATTACCAAAGTATTATCTTTTATTTCTTGTGCGCCTAAAATAAAAGGAATTGTTACCCCATTTAAAATTTCCCCATTTGCTTTCAAGTTTGTGATCAGTCTATACCAAAATGGGTTTTCTAAATCTGTCATACATTTGATTTTTTTAGCTTGAACCCGAGTGAATACAGATACGATCATTTAGAGTTTACAATTATTTGCACCTTGTCATTTGAGAAATTTACTCTGTAAAATAATTCCTTATTATTGCAACTATACCATATGTATGTTTTAACTCCTGAGGAAAACAATGTATTATCCCCGTTATCTTGCAATAATTTACAAACATCTGCATATGATAAACCTGGTTTAATCCTTTGAAAATCATTTTCATTTAATAGATTGCTACAAGTTTGGTTTCTGAATGACTTTTGTTTCATCATCAATTTTGTATCAATAAACCAACAACGAACAGAAATATCTTCATTATCGCAAAAGTGCCAAACTACCATATTCATTTGACTACTTGAGGACTCAACAGTACCAGATTGATTAAATAATTTATTTACTTTTAAATAAGTTTCACCAAGATTTATTTTATTATATAACTCATTCGGAATTGTCAAATCACAAACTGGTACTGTAACCCTTATCAAAACAGTAAAATTCGAAAGAATTTTAATTTTATCTGGAAACGAAATATTTGAAATTATTGTTTTTGAAGGCATTGACGGAATAGTCCCAATGATATCTATAAAATTATATAGGTATAATATTTTAATTGCGTATCCAACATTTTGAGCAGACTGAATCCCAGCATTTATTAATCCGATAAGATTTCTAGAATTGTCGAACAATGGACCTCCGCTATTACCGTGTTGTATTGGAGAAGAAATTTGATACGTTACTGGATCATTTTGAAATCCTGTTTTAGAGCTAATAATGCCATCCGTTACTTTCACTTCATCTCCTTGAATATTATGTTGAGGATATCCCATTGCAAAAATCTTTTCACCCACTTTAACATCAGTCATTTTGAAAGAATACGGAATAGTTCCAAAGGTTTTGAAGTGAGGGTCATCAATTTTCAATATTGCTAAATCGTATGTTGTATCTGTTTTTACAATATGTGCACTATATGTTTCTTTAACACCATTTTTGTAAACATCTACTTCAATTTTGATTTCGTCTTTTACCACATGATTATTCGTTGCAATGTAGCCATTAGAAGATATTGCAATTCCGCTACCGCTTACCTCTGCTGTATTTTGTGCTTTAATGCAACAGTTAGGAATTAGCAATGCACAAACAATTATAAATTTTGTTTTTTCTATTTTGATTTTCATTTTGAGGCCACTAATTTACAAGTTTCAATTTTCAAAAAGAAAGTAATCATCGATTCGCCCTGCAAAATAAACTCCATACAGTACAAGTGTGCGATCCCGAATATTTTTTTGCTCAATTTATATTCACCAGATGAATGGATTGCGACGCAACGAAGCTTAATCAAAGTTACTACTGCCGGTATCAAAAAAATTTCGGGACAGGCTCCACAACAGATCCCATAAAAAACAAAAAACCGGGCTCAAAAAAAATCACAAACTCACTCCGCGTTTCCACACAATAAAATCATCCTGCCCGTGGCGCACTGCGGCAACAGTTTCTTCACCGCTTGCAACTTTTATTACATAATCTAAAATTCTTTCGCCAGCCTGCTCAATGGTTTCTTCGCCGTCAATGATGGTGCCTGTGTTTATGTCAATGATGTCGGGCATTTTTTTATACATCGCTGTGTTGCTGCTCAATTTTATGAC
This sequence comes from Chitinophagales bacterium, assembly GCA_038207175.1. GTDB lineage: Bacteria > Bacteroidota > Bacteroidia > Chitinophagales > Chitinophagaceae > JBBRAD01. Next base: position 68,570 of record JBBRAD010000005.1, on the reverse strand, counting down.
CGGCGCAATGGGGTTGCCGGTGGGTGTGCCGAGACCCGTGGTAAACAAAACAATGTTTGCGCCACTGCCCACTTCCGCGGTGGTTGATTCCACATCGTTGCCGGGTGTGCACAATAAATTGAGGCCGGGTGTTGAAATTTTTTCGGGGTAATCGAGCACATCCATTACGGGAGAAGTGCCGCCTTTTTTTGCAGCGCCTGCGCTTTTTATTGCATCAGTAATTAAACCGTCTTTTATATTTCCGGGAGAAGGGTTCATATCAAAACCGCTGCCCAGAGCTTTTGCTCTTGTGTTGTAAGTTGTCATCAAATGCATGAATCTTTTCGCTACATCCTCATCAATGCAACGGTCGCTTAATTCCTGTTCTACACCACACAATTCAGGAAACTCGCTCAGCACAACAGTGCCGCCCAATGCAACCAATAAATCAGAAGTATAACCAATGGCAGGATTCGCGGAGATACCGCTGAAACCATCGCTGCCACCGCATTCCAGGCCAATGCATAATTTATTTAACGGTGCAGGTGTGCGAGTGCATTTGTCTGCTTCCATCAATCCCGCAAATGTTTGTTTGATGGCTTCTGCAAGCACATCTTTTTCCAAACCGATTTTTTGCTGCTCTATAAAATGCAATGGCTTGTCAAAATTCGGCGAACGTTTTTCTATTTCTTTTTGCAGCATTTCAAACTGTGCATTCTGACAACCTAAACTTAAAACTGTTGCACCCGCAACATTTGCATGCGTGATGTATCCTGCAAGCAAACCGCAGAGCGACTGCGCATCCTGGCGTGTGCCGCCGCAACCGCCATCATGCAGTAAAAATTTTATACCGGAAACATTTGGAAATAAAAGCCCCATCCCATCCTTCCCCAACGGGGAAGGGGAAATATCCGGGTCAATATCTGTAATACTACTTCCATTTTTATATGCATCAATTAACCTGTTCACATACTGCATGTATTTTTTTGGCCTTGAATAACCCAGTACTTCCAGTAACGACTCACGCAGCACTTCCACGTTCCTGTTTTCACAAAACACAAGCGGAACGATGAGCCAGTAATTTGCAGTGCCCACGCTTCCATCACTGCGGTGATAGCCTGAAAAAGTTTTGTGTTTCCATTTCGTAACATTGGGCTTGTGCCATGATAATTTTCTTTCACGCAATGTAAATTCACCTGATGCATGCTCCACATTTTCCGTGGAAATGCGTGTTGCTTTTGCAATTGGCTTTTTCGCTTTGCCCACCAACACGCCGTACATAATGATGGCATCGCCAATATTCAAATCATGCATCGTGAATTTGTGTTTTGCGGCAATATCTTCTGCCAGAGTGTATGCAATGCCATCGCATGAAACTGTTTCGTGCTGTTTTAAATCACGCAGCGCGACAATTACATTATCGTTTGGATGAACTTTTAAAACTGATTGATTCATAATTTTTTTTCTATTTACCTGCAGTTGTATTTCATGGCATACCTGTTGTGTCACTCACTTCAAAGTTCTGTTCCTTATGCTGCTTTTGCGCCTCACCCTCATTCCCTCTCCTTGCGGAGAGGGAGGCCAGACAATGAAAATTAATTCAGATTTTGTACTAACAAATCTTCAGCAAAACTTTATTCATCACCACCCCGAAATTGTTACTGGTCTTAGTTATAATTTTTTTTGCCCTGCAAATCTTAATCCATTTCCACCATCGCTTTAATAACTCCATTTGAAGGATCAAGCAATGATGGAAATTCTTCTTTCACTTTTTCAAATGTTGTATGATGTGTAATGTAGTTGCCGGGGTGAATTAATTTATTTTCCAGGCAACTCATTGCCAATTCAAAATCTTTTCTTGTTGCATTGCGGCTGCTCATCAGTGTAGCTTCACGTTTATGAAATTCAGGATGGCTGAAAGATATTTGTTCTTTTTGCAATCCTACGAATACATATTTTCCGCCATGCGACAAATATTGAAATGCATTATTAATAGCATTCAAATTTCCTGTTGCATCTATTACCACTGACGGCATGTCACCATTTGTAATTTCCATAAGTTGCTCTTTTACATTATTATCATTTGCATTAACTGTATCCGCAAACCTGAAAATATTTTCACAAACTGCGAGCCTGTTTTTATTTGTTTCCATTGCCATTACATTGCTGCCTTCAATATGCGCAAATTCCATCACACCCAAACCAATTGGCCCTGCACCGATAACCAAAACAAATTCATCCGGTTTAATTTCTGCGCGGCGCACTGCATGGGCACCAATAGCCAATGGCTCTGTTAATGCTAGTGCATCCAAACTTAATCCATTGCCATGCATCAATGAATAATTTGGAACGGATAAATATTCCACCATTCCGCCATCAACATGCACTCCGCAAACTTTCATTGTAGTGCAACAATTTGCTTTTCCAATCCTGCATGCAACACATTCGCCGCAATTAAAATATGGGATGATGGTTACTGCTTCACCAATTTTAAAATCAGTTGCTCCATTTATATCCACAATTTCTGCTGCAAGTTCATGGCCCAAAATTCGCGGATATTCAAAATAAGGTTGTGTACCTTCAAATGCATGCAAATCTGTTCCGCAAATACCGATGCGTTTTATTTTCAGCAATGCATGATCTTTTTGTAAAACAGGTTTACTGATTTCTTTGTATTCAAATATTCCGGGTTGTATGCAAACAAGAGATTTCATGTTGCTGTTCTTAAAAAGAATTTTGGGGTAAATGAATTGCTGATGCCATAAAAGTTTCAAGTACAAGAGTGCGACGCAACGATGATGTTATGAAAAATTTAAGTTGAGTCATAAAAATTTCTACTTTCTATTCAGACCAATTCTTTACATGTTGCTTTGAAGTTCCCAAACCATCAATACTAAGTTCAACTATATCTCCCTGCTTTAAATATACAGGAGGCTTCATGCCCAAACCCACGCCGGCAGGGGTTCCTGTGGAAATTATATCGCCGGGAAGCAGCGTCATAAACTGGCTAACATAAGAAACAAGAAAAGGAATTTTGTAAATAAGATTTGATGTATTGCCATCCTGCATCATTTGCCCGTTTACTGTTAGCCATAACCGTAAATTATTTGTGTCAGGAATTTCATCTGTGGTTACAAGATGAGGGCCAAGCGGCGCGAATGTATCGCAACCTTTTCCTTTGTCCCATGTGCCGTTGCGCTCCATTTGAAATGCACGTTCACTTACATCGTTGTGCAGTACGTAACCTGCAACATATTGTAGGGCATCTTCTTCATCAACATAAGTTGCTTTGTTTTTTATAACAACTGCGAGCTCCACTTCCCAATCAGTTTTCTCAGAATTTTTTGGAATGATGATATCGTCAAAAGGTCCACATAATGCAGTGGTTGACTTTAAAAATATCACCGGCTCGGAAGGAAATGAAGCGCCAGTTTCTTTTGCATGATCGGCATAATTTAAACCAATGCAAACAATTTTTGATGGCCTTGCAATGGGTGAACCAATCCTTGCATCTGCAGGAATTTTTTGCAGCGATTTTTTATTAGTATCAACAAATGTTTGCAACCTTTTCAAGCCACCTGTTTCAAAAAAATGTTCGTTATAATCTTCACCAAATGCAGATGTATCAAGCATTTCACCGTTTATCGCGATGCCTGTATTTTCTTTGTAAAGTTCTCCGTAGCGGATTAATTTCATAAATATTAAATTTATTTTTCACGCAAAGACGCAAAGACGCAAAGCTTATAAGTTATTTACAATTCTCTGGATACCATCTTTTATCAATGCGCTATTGAACTTTACCAATAACCCAAGTTTCAGTCCTGTTAAGCGTAAATATGTCAGCAATTGTTTTTGATGAACAGGCGCAATCAACTCAATTGATTTTATTTCTATAATCACTTTGTCTTCTACAATTATATCTGCCCTGAAACCTAAATCTAATTTTATACTCTCATATATAACAGGTATCCCAGCCTGTCGTTTTATATTCAAAGATCGTTTTGTCAATTCATAATACAGCACTTCTTCATAGACTGATTCAAGCAAACCCGATCCAAGAGTAGTATGAATTTTATAACAACAGTCAACAATTATTTTTGAGAGCTCATTTTCATTCACTTTAAAACTTTATTTCTTTGCATCTTCGCGTCTTTGCGTGAGAATCAGTTATTTAATTTTATAAATCCCCCGTCAACAGGGTAATCGCAACCTGTAATAAAAGAAGCTTCATTACTGCACAAATACAAAATCAAATAAGCAACTTCCTGCGGGGAAGCCATCCTCCCGATGGGTTGTGTCTTTGATAACTTTTCAAACATTTCTTTTTCATGACCGGGATAATTCTTTGCAAGAAAATTATCTACAAATTGTGTGTGCACACGTGCAGGGGAAACACTGTTGCAGCGGATATTATCATGGATGTAATCTTTGGCAACAGATAAAGTCATCCCGTGTACCGCGCCTTTGCTCATGGTATAGGCAAAGCGGTCAGGAATGCCCACATGGCTAACAACAGAGCAAAGGTTTACAATCGCCCCACCATTGTTCCGTTTCATAACGGGCACCACTGCATACAGGCAATTGTACATGCCTTTTACATTCACTTTAAAAATGCGTTCAAAATCTTCTTCGGTAGTAGTTTCAATTTTGCCAATATGCGAAATACCCGCGCTGTTTACGAGCACATTAATTTTTTCAATTGCATTAAATGCATCCACCACCTGCTGCTGGTTGGTAACATCCGCAACAAGCGCAAAAGCTTCTCCGCCATTTTCTTTTATTTCATGCACAGTTTGGTTGGCCGCTTCTTCATTCAAATCTATCACATGCACAACAGCTTTTTGCTGTGCAAACAATAAAGCAGTTGCTTTACCAATACCGCTGCCGGCGCCTGTAATAACTGTATTCTTATTTTGTAAACTGAAAATCATTGAAATGAATTTGAAAATTATTTGTATGAACCAAAATCCTGTAACCTTTATCTGGCTTATGTCCCCGCCGATGGAGGGACTCTTGTACGTTCTCAATTCTGCTTTTCTCCGTGCACTCCGTGGCTGTTAAATAGTTATCGCGTTATACTCTTAATTCTGTTCACCTGTTTTTCCATCCAGCGTAAATATCTTTTTCATCAGCATCCATTTCTCCCCTTCTTTTGCTGCCGGCAATGCCTGCTGGTATTTCCACATCAACTGTTCCCATAGCTGCACTTTTTCATTTGATGCATCCATCATGGATTTCTTTTCAAAACTAAAATCATCTGTTGTTTCCATTATCATGAAAAGCCTGCCGGCAACCCTGTAAATTTCCATATTTGTAATGCCTGCATCGCGTATGCTCTGCAAAATTTCAGGCCATACATTTTTATGATACAATTCGTATTCGTTGATAAGCTGTTCATCGTCTTTTAAATCAAGCGCAAGGCAATGTTTCTTCATTCAGCAGTTGGTTTTATTTTATGTCCGTTCAATCCAAAAAATAAAATCACAATAAAGCAAAATAAAGGAATAATATATGCAACCTGTATGCTTCCTGTAAAATCAGAAACCAATCCCATAACAGGCGCAATTATTCCGCCGCCAATAATTGACATTACTAAAAATGAAGAAGCGATTTTTGTTTCTTCCCCCAAACCTTTTATACCAAGCGCAAAAATGGTTGGGAACATAATTGACATGAAAAAAGGAACAGCCATTACAGCATACACCGAATATTGATTATGATTTATTAGTGCAAATGCAAGCAATGCAATAGTAAGAACAGCATACAGACTGAGCAGTTTTGCAGGTTTTATAAAACGCATAAAAAATGTTCCTGTAAACCTGCCCACCATAAAACCAACCATTGCAATTGAGCCCCACCAGTAACCTGCTTCTTTTTCAGGAAGGTCCATCAGATATTTTGAAAACCTGATAAAAAAACTTCCCACGCCTACCTGTGCGCCCACATAGCAAAATTCTGATAACATCGCCCATTTTACATGCCTGAATTTAAATACATTGAGGGAAAACTTTGCGCCATGTGCCGCACTATCATCTTCTTTAACTTCAGGTAATTTTGTAATTACGAAGAGAATGATTACCACAACGATTACACAGGCAATAACGAGATAGGGCATTTTAACAGTTGATGCTTCCGAATTAAGATAATCATTCAATTGTGCCGGGGACATTTTTTGCAATTCTTCCTTTGAATGTTCAATACCCGATAAAATAAATTTACTGCCAATAATAGGCGCAAGAAAAGCGCCTACCCCGTTAAATGATTGTGCAAAGTTCAGCCGCTGCTCTGCAGTGGATGGATCACCAAGCAGCGATGCATAAGGGTTTGCAATTGTTTCTAAAAATGCAGCGCCGCATGCAGATATAAACAATGCAATTAAAAAAAAGAAATATTCATGTGATGAGGCTGCAGGAATAAAAAGCAATGCACCCAATGCGAATAATATCAATCCGAAAATGATGCCTTTTTTATAACCCCATTTGTGTATAAATAAACCTGCAGGAATTGCTGCAATAAAATAGCCTAGATAAACTGCGGGATCTATAAATGAAGACTGGGTATCGCTTAATTGGAACGCTTTTTTAAAATGCGGAATTAAAATGGGGTTCATATTGTGCAAAAAAGCCCAGAGAAAAAAAAGTGAACAAATTAAGATGAACGGAATGATGTATTTGTTGGTTTTGGTCATACGGCGGTAGGTAAGGAGTAAATTTATGAAAAGATGAATAACTGTTGAGGGATTTTTTTTTGCTCAATATTACATTCAACTGAGGAAGAGTGCGACGCAACAACCGATGCCATAAGTATTGCAGCCGGGTTCATAAAAAATTTTCTCATACTTTTTTATTTTTTGTAAGCAAATGCATTACTACCCATGCAAGCAGGTAAGCAAATGCGCAAATAATAAAAAGGATATTGTAGCCCGCAGTAATATTGCCTAGCGCTTTAAAATGATCCAGCACCGCACCCACCAGCAACGGGAAAAATATTCCACCCACTGCGCCCGCCATGCCGCCAATACCAATAACTGAACTTACGGCCTGCTTTGGAAAAAAATCGGAAGCGGTTGTATAAATATTTGCGCTCCATGCCTGGTGCGCAGCGGCTGCAAGGCTTATCAGTGCAACGGCTGCCCACATATTATTTGTAAACTGTGCGGTTAAAAGCGGCAATACGCAGCAGGCAAAAATCAGCATGGATTTTTTTCTTGCTTTATAAACATCCATCCCTTTTTTTATAAAGTAAGAAGACAGGTACCCACCGCCCACACTGCCAATGGTTGTTGCAGAATAAATGATGGCAAGCGGCCAGCCCGGTTTGCCGAGGTTTAACTGAAAGGTGCTTGAAAAATAAGAAGGCAGCCAGAAAAGCATAAACCACCAGATGGGATCAGTGAGCATTTTACCAAATACAAATGCCCATGTTTGTTTTATGCCAAAAAGTTTTATCCATGAAATTTTATTTTTATTTTCTGCGGATATTTGTTTATCATCACTGTGTATAAAATCAAATTCTTCTTTTGATAATTTTTTTTGTTTCGCAGGGATTTTATACAGTACAATCCAGAAAAAAAGCCAGATAAAACCAAGCGAACCGGTGATAATAAAAGCATACTGCCAGCCAAAGGATGACTGCAGCAAAGGCACGCCCAGTGCGGCTGCCACGGCTCCTATGCTTGTACCTGAATTAAGGATACCTGTTGCAAACGCCCTTTCTTTTTTTGGGAACCATTCTGCGGTTGTTTTTATTGCCGCAGGAAAATTTCCTGATTCGCCTGCGCCAAGTGCAGCCCTTGCCACGCCAAAACCAAATGTTGTTTTCACCAGTGCGTGCAGCATGGCGGCAATGCTCCACACAATTACAGAAATAATATAGCCCGCCTTGGTGCCAATTTTATCAATCACCCTTCCAAAAAATAAAAGCCCGGCTGCATAAGCAATGGAGAATGCTATTACAATATGTCCATAATCTGTTTCGCTCCATAAAAAATCATTCTGTAAAACGGGTTTCAGTAAACTGATTACCTGCCGGTCAATATAGTTGATGGTTGTTGCAAAAAAAAGCAGCGCCACAATTGTCCAGCGGTATGTACCCATTTTTTTTTCAGGCATGAAATTGTTTTGAAGGATAAATTTTTTGTACCCGGCTACAGCACATAGCTAAGCTTTTCTTGCGTCGCACTCTTTTGCTTTCTGTTTTTTACTCAACTGTTTAAATCCCGGCTGTCTATTCTTCCTGTAAGGCAGGAGAAGGCAAAGCCAGGTATTTTTTTATATTGTAATAACAAATATCCTTTACCAGTTTTCCAATCCATTCCAAATCACCGGGCAGTTCCCCATTTTCCATTTCACTGCCAAAAAGATTGCACAAAACCCTTCTGAAATATTCATGGCGCGGGAATGATAAAAAACTTCTTGAATCAGTAACCATACCAATAAACCTGCTGAGCAAACCCATGCCTGATAAAATATTCAATTGATTTATCATACCATCTTTCTGATCAAGAAACCACCATGCGCTGCCCCATTGTATTTTTCCCGGGAAAGAACCATCATTAAAATTACCAGTCATGGTTGCCATCATTGCATTGTCAGCAGGGTTCAAATTATACAGGATTGTTTTTGCAAGCATGTCATTTGTATCAAGCGTATTCAGAAAATCGGCGAGCGCTTTAGCATCAATACTATTGCCAATAGAATCCCAGCCTGTATCAGGGCCCTGCTGCCGCATCATCCTTGAATTATTATTTCTTATGGCGCCGATATGGTATTGCTGTATCCAGCCTTTTGCATAATTCATTTTGGCAAGTTCAATAAGCAGCGCAGATTTCAGTTTCAGTTGTTCGCCCTTATTTAATATTTTGCCGTTTCTTATTTGCTGAAAAATATTTTCCACTTCATGAAAAGTGTAAGTGCAAATTTCCATTTTTTCCAAACCATGATCGGCCGCCACGCAACCCATTGATGCAAAAAAATCATGCCGTTGCTGCAACGCTTCACAAAAAGCATCGTAGTTTTTGATAGCAATGCCAGTTACAGTTTCTAATTTATAAATGTATTTGTTAAAAACAGCTTCATCATGCACCTGCAATGCTTTATCCGGCCTGAAAGTTGGCAGCACTTTTATTTCAAAACCATCTTCAGCAATTTTTGCATGCGCGCTAAGCGTATCAGCGGGGTCATCAGTTGTACAAACTAATTCCACTTTCATTTTGCGCAATAAATTCCTTACAGAATATTCTTTTGACTGCAGTTTTTCTGAACAGCCATCATAAATTTTTTTAGCCGTGGCGGGTGATAAAATCTCATCCGCATCAAAATAGCGCTGCAGTTCTAAATGCGTCCAGTGATATAAAGGGTTACGCAACGTGTAAGGAACCGTTTCGGCCCATTTATAAAATTTTTCTTCATCACCTGCATTACCTGTGCAATAACTTTCATCCACGCAGTTTATGCGCATGGCCCGCCATTTATAGTGATCGCCATACAACCATGCCTGTGTAAGGTTTTCAAAACAAATATCACCTGCAATTTGCTGCGGCGATAAATGTGAATGATAATCTATCACCGGCAGGCCTTCCGCAAAATCATGAAAGAGCCGCTGCGCAGTTTTTGTATGAAGCAGAAAATTTTTGCCAGGAAATTTTTTCATAGTTTGAAATTTACTCAGGGCTTAAAGAACAACTTTCTTTCGCACTGCAATTGGTTGCCTCATTTTTTTAAACAAAAATGCTTTTCAAAATACCCAATTCCAGTCCCCGCAATTCCGCCAATCCCTTCAACCTCCCAATGGCAGAATAACCCGGGTTGGTTTTCTTTTTTAAATCATCCAGCATCTGGTGCCCGTGGTCCGGGCGCATGGGGATGGAAATTTTCCGCTGCTGCATGATTTGTAAAACATTCTTTACAACATTGTACATATCCACATCTCCTTCAAGGTGGTTGTCTTCAAAAAAATCACCGCGACCATTTCTTCTGGTGCTGCGCAAATGAAGGAAATGAATACGTTCCCCAAACTGCAAAACCATTTCAGGCAGTTTATTATCCGGCCTTACACAAAATGAACCTGTGCAAAAACACAAGCCATTATTAAAAGAAGGGACAGCCTGAAACATTTGCTGCAACTGCTTTGCATTGCAGGAAACCCTAGGCAAACCTAAAATACTGTAAGGAGGGTCATCAGGATGAATGGCCATATTTACCCCTGCATCTTCAGCCACAGGAATTATTTCTTTCAAAAAATAAATCAGGTTTTCCTGTAGTTTTTTTGTGTCTGTGTTTTCATATCCCGCAATGGCTTTGCAAAAATCATCAGGCGAAAAACTTTCTTCACTTCCAGGCAAACCTGCAATAATATTCTGTTGCAATTGCAATTTTTCTTCCTCATCCATGCTTTCAAATTTTTCCTTAGCATGAAATAATTCTTCCCATGTATATTCTTTCTCCGCATCTTTTCGCCGGAGTATGAAAACATCAAAAGCCACGAATGCCGCACGTTCAAAACGCAATGCCTTACTTCCATCGGGAAGTGTATAATTCAAATCAGTTCTTGTCCAGTCGAGCAGGGGCATAAAATTGTAGGTAACTGTATCAATACCGCAGGCTGCCAGGTTGAATAAACTGATCTTATAATTTTCAATGTATCTTTTAAAATTGTCTGACTGTGTTTTTATATCTTCATGCACCGGCAGGCTTTCCACTACTTTCCAGTGAAGGCCTGCATTTTCAATCATTCTTTTTCTTTCCAGTATTTCATCAACGCTCCATATTTCACCATTCGCAATGTGGTGTAAAGCAGTAACCGCGCCGCTACAGCCAGCCTGCTTTATATCGCTTAAACTTACAGGGTCATGCGGGCCAAACCAGCGCATGGTTTGTATCATACGGTAAACTTCTAATAAATTGCTATCTTTAAAATCAGTCATATTATTTCAGTAAAAAATTTAACTGTGCAAAGGATTAAGTCTGCTGACAAATAAATTTATACAAAAAAATATAAGGAGTAATAATTATCTTGCTGTACTTTACCGTTTATCATTCACCACAAATAAAAAAAATATGAAAACGACTTTGGGGCTAAGTGTTGCCTTCCTGTGCATACTTGCTTTTACAAGATGCGGCAACCCGGCATCAAATGCAAACTCTGCTGATTCCACCACCGTTGCAGCAACAGACAGTTTTGATGTAACCGCCAACTGGAAATTGGGCGTCCAAATGTGGACATTCAATCATTTTACTTTTGCCGAAGCACTGGATAAAGTTGACAGCGCAGGGATAAAATACATTGAAGCATTTTGGGGACAGCCTTTGGGCGCAGGTATGAAAGATAGTTTTGGCATAAGCATGAGCGCAGGCAGCAAAACAAAACTGAAACAAATGCTGCAGACAAAAGGGATACAAATTGTAGCAATGGGTGTAATTAATCCGGATACAAAAGAAGAATGGAACAAAGCATTTGAGCTTGCAAAAGAATTTGGCCTCAGTTATATTACCGCAGAGCCCGATGATGATGAATGGAGTTATGTTGACAGCTTGGCGGGCGCATACAATTTAAAAATTGCCATTCATGATCATCCAATTCCAAATCATTATGCAACACCTGATTCTGTTTTAGCAGCAATAGCCGGCCATCCGAATATTGGGTCATGTGCAGATGTTGGGCACTGGTCACGCAATGGTTTAAACCCTGTTGACTGTTTAAAAAAATTAGAAGGCCATGTGTATGGTGTACACTTGAAAGATATAACACAATTTGGCAACCACCAATCGCCTGATACTTCTGTAAGCCATGGTGTTATTGACTTTCCGGCCATATTTGCCGAACTGAAACGCCAGCATTTCACAGGTATGTTTTCCATTGAGCAGGAGTCAAACTGGCTGAACAGTTTACGCGATGTAATGAATACCAAAAAATATTTTGAAGACCAGGAAGCAAAACTGAAGTAGTTTTTTTGTTCCGGGCTTTTGAATAAACATTGAACTTTTCTTGCTTCGCACTCTTGTGCGTTCTGAACTTTGCGGAGCTTTTTTCAGAGTACGGAAATACAGGCGATTCTGTTTTATTTTTGTTTAATAAAGAACTGACTGTACAAGTGTGCGACGCAAGATAAGTTGAGAAAAGTCATGGTGCCTGGTTACAAAAAATATTTCATTGTGTCATAAGTACGTAATGAAATTTTTCTGCTTCAAACTTCTCATTATCCTTATTGCATTCATTCATTCATTTCAATATTTTATTCATCATGAAAAAAATTGCTACCTTTTTTACAGTAACCCTTTGTATTTCCTTTCACGCATTTGCACAAACAAGTGCCGAAAAACAAAAAGTGGAATCGCTTCTTAAACAAATGACCCTCGAAGAAAAAGTGGGGCAGATGACACAGGTTACGCTTGCTGTAATTGCAAAAGGCGGCTGGGGAAATGAAGACGGGAGCCTTGATGCCGGCGCTTTAAAAAAAGCCGTTGATTATTACAAAGTGGGCTCTGTTTTAAACACTACTGCACATGCACTGAGTGCAGAAACTTGGCGTCAGATAATGACTCAAATACAGGATGAAACAAAAAATACCCGTTTAAAAATCCCTGTAGTGTATGGACTTGACGGCATACACGGGCAGACCTATACACTCAATTCAACTTTGTTTCCGCAAAATATTGCTATGGCCGCTACACGCGATACTGCGCTTGCAGCAAGGGTAACAAAGGTTGCCGCCATGGAGCTTCGCGCATCAGGTGTTCGCTGGAATTTTGCACCAGTGCTTGATTGCGGCCGTCAGCCTTTATGGTCGCGTTTTGCTGAAACTTACGGAGAGGATGTTTACATAGGAAAGACCATGGGCGCCACAGTTGTAAGGGCTTATGAAGAAGAGGGCCTGAAAAACCCAACTGCAGTGGCAAGCTGTATGAAACATTACCTCGGTTATTCAGATTCAAGAACGGGGAAAGACCGTACACCGATTTATATGCCTGAAATAGAAATGCGTGAATATTATTTACCGCAGTTCAGGGATGCAATTAAAGCAGGCGCTTCAACCATCATGATCAACTCAGGCGAAATAAACGGCACACCGGTACACGCAAGTAAATATTTATTAACTGATGTGCTGCGCACGGAGCTTGGTTTCCAGGGTTTGATAGTAACCGATTGGGAAGATATTATCCGGTTGCATACAAGGCACGATGTAGCTGCAACGCCGGAACAAGCTGTTGCCATAGCCATCAATGCAGGTATTGATATGAGCATGGTGCCCGCCGATTTTTCTTTTTATGATCTTTTAATTGAAGCGGTAAAAAAAGGTGATGTACCCATGAGCCGTATTGATGATGCTGTGCGCAGGATACTTACTTTAAAAATGAAACTTGGTTTATTTGATAACCCATATCCTGAACCGGAGGCTGCAGCCAATTTCGGCAAACCTGCATACCAAACACTCGCGCTTAATGCAGCGCATGAAGCAATGACATTATTAAAAAATGAAAACAATATTTTACCGCTTTCCAAAAATATGAAAGTGCTGGTTGCCGGCCCCGGTGCGCAAAGCATCAGCGCATTAAATGGTTGCTGGAGTTATACTTGGCAGGGTAAGGATGAAAGATGGTATCCTGCGGACAGTAAAACAATTTTACAAACCATTACTGATAAACTTGGCGCAGCAAATGTTATTACAACAACAGGAAAAGGTTTTGATAACGATATGAATTATGACACAGATAAATTAAAAACTGCTGCAAAAAATGCTGATGCAATTATTTTATGCCTTGGTGAAAATGCTTATGCAGAAAGCCCCGGCAATATTGGTGACCTTGCCCTTCCTGATAATCAAATTAAATTAGCTGAAGCCGTAGCATTAACAGGCAAGCCTGTAATACTTGTACTAACAGAAGGAAGGCCCCGCTTTATTACATCCATAGCAAATTCCATGAAAGGGATATTGATGGCATACTGGGGCGGTAAAAAAACTGCCGAAGCAGTTGCTGACGTATTGTTCGGTGATTATAACCCCGATGGCATTTTACCTTTCAGTTACCCGCGGAGCATGGGCGAAATGGTTTTGTATGACAGGAAACCTTCAGAAGACATCAGGGAAATTTTCAATTCGGATATGACAATGGATGGATACAACCCGCTTTTCCCGTTTGGCTGGGGGCTTAGCTACACAACGTTTGAGTACAGCGATATTCAGCTAAGTTCATCAACACTTAAAGGAGATGGTAATCTTACTGCAAGTATCACTGTAAAAAATACAGGCGTAAAAGATGGAAAACACACAATTGAATTATATACGCATGATCTTTACGCAAGCATTACGCCGAACATGAAACGGCTGCGCGCATTTAAGAAAATACTTTTGAAAGCCGGTGAAAGCCAGACAGTAACTTTTACATTAAATAAAAATGATCTTGCCTTTGTAAACGCACAACTGAAAACGGTTACAGAGCCCGGCGATTTTGAAATTTTGATAGGTGATAAGAAAGCAAAGTTTACTTATGCACAATAAGAAATAATGATTTGGATTTAAATAAAAGCTGTGGCATTATTAATGCACAGCTTTTTTTGGTTTAATATTTTTATAAACCCGTCTTTGGTACAGGTATGAGGCTTCTGTTGCGTCGCACACTTGTACCCGGGTAAAACTATTAGGTAATCAACTTTTGGCTGCAGGCAGTTTTTTAACCCTGCCCATTGCATCAATTTTAATTTTATTTTCCGACTGTAAAAATTCTATCACCTTCCACAGGTTTTCTTTTTTTATTCCTGTTAAATGCTGCAGTAATTCTTTTACAGCTATGCCATTTTCAGGAATATTCTGGTAAACGCGCTTTTCAATCTTTTTAAATTCTTCGGCAGTTAAAGAAATATTTTTCTTTTGCAAGCAAATATCGCAGATGCCGCAGTCCTTTGTTTCAGCATCTCCAAAATAGGCTGAAATATATTTGCTGCGGCATTCTTTTTCGGAGTGAAGGAAACGCAGCATGGCTGCGGTTCTTATTTCGTACTGCTGTTTGCGGCGCAGGTAATTTTCGTGATTAATGTAAAGCGATTCTGCGGGTGCACGGTTGAGTAAAAAATATATCTGCGGTATTTCTTTTTGCTGCAGGTATTGAATTACACCAAGCGATTGCAGTTGCTGCAGGTTTTTTTTAATTTCGTCAACGGGGCGTTTTATAAGCCTGGCAATTTGTTTTTCGTGCACCGCCACAGTGTTTTCGAGGATGCCTTCATAAGTCCTCAGCAAACATTTCATTACGGGCTCCAGTTGGGGGTGGTTGTTTTCAAATTCAATCAGCGATTCTTTGGGCGCTGTAAAATTTACCTGTGCCGGTATAAAAATATTCTCATAAAATGCCAGGTGCCCTTCGTGCTCCAGCACTTTCAGCACATTTATCACCATCTGTATTTCTAACCTGAATTTTTTTGCAAACTCATTCAAATCAAAATCATAATAATTTCCTTCACCCAACCCTACAGGCAGCTGCAGGTAATCAGCCATCGCCTGATAGACTTTTCTTATATCCCTTACTGCCGGAAAACGTATACCCGGTAAGGATTCCAGCATAATTTCATCCTGCGGGTGATACAGTAAAACAGCATACGCTTTCTTCCCGTCGCGCCCGGCACGGCCTGCTTCCTGGTAATAATTTTCAACGCAATCCGGCACATCATAATGTATCACTGTTCTTACATCAGGCTTATCAATCCCCATTCCAAAAGCATTGGTGCAAACAATTACCCTTGCAGTATTATTTGTCCAGGCTTCCTGTTTACTGCTTCTTTCCTGCTGAGATAAACCTGCATGATAAAAATCGGCCGGGATATTTTGTATGGATAAAAGCTGTGCTACTTCTTTGGTAAGCCTCCTGCTTTTGCAGTAAATAATACTGCTGCCTGCAACATTCTGCAATATTTCTACTGCTTTGCTGATCTTGCTGTCTGCTTTAAAAACACTATACGAAAGATTTGGTTTTTCAAAAGACTGGCGGAAAATATTGTACTGTTTAAAATTCAGTTTCGCAGCAATATCTTCCAACACCGGCGGTGTGGCCGAGGCGGTAACTGCAAGCAACGGCATATGCGGTAATGACTCACGGAGTTTTGCAATGCGGAGATAAGGCGGGCGGAAATCATAACCCCATTGCGAAATGCAATGCGCTTCATCCACCGCAATAAGGTTGATATTTAATGAAAGAAAGTAATCCTTAAAAAGGTTTGTTTCCAAACGCTCCGGTGAAACGTACAAAAATTTAAAGGTGCCATGCATTGCATTATGCAGCGTTTTTTTAACTTCATAAAAATTCATACCGCTGTGTACCGCAAGTGCAGGTATGCCGCGTCTTTCAAGATTTCCCACCTGGTCTTTCATTAAAGCAATCAATGGTGAAATAACAAGGCATAACCCATCTTTTATCATTGCAGGAACCTGGTAGCAGATGGATTTTCCACCGCCTGTGGGCAGCAGTGCAAGTGTATCTTTTCCATCAAGAACAGAAAAAATAATTTCTTCCTGCATGGGGCGGAAGGAAGCATGGTGCCAGTATTGCTTTAAAACATCAAGCGGCAATTGCATGTAGAAAATTCAATTTTTTTGAAAAATAAAATTGTCATCACCTTTTTTACAAGTTAAATACTTTTAAGTATAAGTCTTTTAATTGCTCAGTAAAGTTCTGATCGTACAAGAGTGCGACGCAACAAAAGCGGAATTGAAAAACAAAAGTTGGGTTCTAAAAAAATTGACGTTCCCCCTTTACGCCACTTTTTTAAAATTCAATCTCACCGAATTTACTGCAAGCACAACATCGCTCAATCCCATTGCCAGTGCGCCAAATGTGGGGTTAAGAAAACCGGATGCAGCAACAGGGATGGCAATAATATTATACAGGAATGCCCAGAACAGGTTTTGTTTTATGGTGATATAAGTGTGTTTTCCCAAACCTAATGACAAAGGCAGGTTTTTTAACCCGTGATTCATCAGCACTACCTGTGCGCTCTGCATGGCAATCTGCGAAGCATCACTTAACGAAATACCAACTGTTGCTTTAGCAAGGGCAGGTGCATCGTTGATGCCATCACCCACCATTGCTGTTGGCGCTGCTGCATTATAAGCGGCGATCTTTTCTAATTTTTGCTCAGGTGATTGTTCTGCAACCACTTCATCAATATTTAATTGCTTTGCAACCTGTTCACATTTTTCTTTCCTGTCGCCGCTTAATAAAATTGTTTTTATATTTTTTGCTTTTAATAAAGCAATCACCTGTTTTGCTTCCGGGCGTATATCATCAGCCACATCTATCCATCCAAGCAGTTGATTGTTGCGGATAATATAAATGCTGTGCGATGTGTCGTTTGTCAATTGCAACGCAACTTTATAAGAGCCTGCAATGAATTCGCTGCCTTCTTTATCTGTTGCCTTCATGCCCAACCCTTTTATTTCTTCAATCTTTGCCCAGCGTATATCGTCTTTTATTTTCCATTCTTTGGCAATGCATTTTGCAACAGGATGATTGGAATATCTTTCTAAGGAATAAACAATGCGTTTGAAATCTTCTTCGCTTTCAACCTGAAACCTGAAACCTGAAATCTGAAATTTTCCCGTAGTAAGTGTTCCGGTTTTATCAAATACTACCTGCTTTATATCTTTAAATACTTCCAGGCTTTTTGCATTTTTAAACAACACCCCGTTTTTCGCCGCCCTGCCCAGCCCAACCGCAATGGCAGCAGGCGTTGCAAGCCCCATTGCACAGGGGCATGCAATCACCAGCACAGCAATGCTTCTTAATAAACTATGCCCAAAATCAGCTGTAGTAAACAAATAATTCACCGCTAAAGTGATGATAGCAATGCTTACCACTACGGGAACAAATATTGCGCTTATTTTATCGGCCAATTGCTGTACCGGCGGTTTTTCTGTTTGCGCATCCTTCACCATTTTTAAAATATTACCCATCACGCTATTCTCGCCAACGGCTGTAACATAAGCTTTCACCGTTCCGTTTTCCAGAATGCTTCCTCCAATAAGTTTATCATTCATTTTCTTTTCAACTGGGGCGCTTTCTCCGGTAATGATGGCTTCATTCACACTCGAATCGCCCCACAAAATTTTGCAATCCACAGGCACATGGTCGCCATTTTTTATCAGCAAAAGGTCTCCTGGTTTTAAAACTGAACTTTCTACCGGAAAAATATGCTCTTCGTGTTTATCATCATAGGCAATCATGTTTGCCATTACCTTTTGTGCAACGGCTAATTTTTTTAATGCTGCCTGCGTGGTTTCAACCGATTTATCTTCCAGCCAGTTGCCTAAAAAAACCAGGGTGATTATAGCGGTTGTTGTTTCATAAAACATATACTCTTCCGCATTGCCAGTAAATGTGCCGTACAGGCTGTAAGCAAATGCTGCCGTGGCTCCCAGCGCAATCAGCACATTCATATTTGGGATGCCTTTCAGCAAACTTTTTATGGCGCTGCGGCCAAAGAAATCCATGCCCGCAATAAAAACAGGAATGGTTAATGCAATCTGAACATAAGGGTGCATCAGGATGTGAATATGAATACCCGGAAGCATATTCAGCAGCATGGGAGCCGTAAAAATGATGCAGAATAAAAAACGCTCCAGATGGGTTTTAAAAAACCTTTTATTTTTTATTTTTGATTTTCCGCTTTCCCCGTTCATCACATGATAACCTAAACCATCAATTCCCTTTTCCAGCTCTTCTTTTTTATGGTTCCCGTTTATGTCAAAGCTTACATCGCCGCCAATAAAATTTACCTTTACATTCGCAAGGCCTCTGGCTTCAAGATATTTGTGAATGGTTAATGCACAGTTTGTACAACTCATTCCTTCCACTTTCCAGTTTACTGTTTCCATAATTATTTTTTTGAACCCGGCAACAGGATTACTGTTCATCTTCTGTTGCGTCGCACACTTTTACGTTTTGTTTTTTACTCAGCATTGCCCTGCAAAATTACTTTATGCCAAATGCTGCTGTTTACGGTTACAGAAATATCTTTACCACGCAGTTGCAATTTAAAATATGCAGTGGAAAACCTGCAGGGTTTCTTAAAGCTTACAAGTTTATTATTAGGTTTGCAGCATGAATGACCGGTTTGAGTTAAACAATATAAAACATATTGCAGAAAAATTATGGGATGAAGCAAAGCCTTTTAAAATATGGGCTTTTCACGGTGCAATGGGTGCAGGCAAAACAACTTTTATACATGCATTGTGTGAGGTGCTGCAGGTAAATGATACAATAAACAGCCCCACATTTGCTATCATCAACGAATACAAAAGCCCTATTGCCGGCACTATTTATCATATGGACTGGTACCGTTTAAAAGATGAAGAAGAAGCGCTGCGGGCCGGTGCAGAAGATTGTTTACAAAGCGGGTGTATATGCTTTATTGAATGGCCCGAAAAAGCAGCAGGCATCTTACCGGAAGAGGCTTTTCATATTTTTATTGAGACTGTTGACGAAAAAACAAGAAGAATTTATACCAAATCCAAATGATGCCAAATGATATGCTGATGAAGTGCTTGCGACGCAACCCCACCTGACCGGACGGGCGGGGAAGATGCCATGAAATACCGGACCCGGTACTAAAACTAATCAATTGCAAAGGCATAATAAATTAAGTAACTTTATCAGTTCACAGAAACGAGAAACACGAAATTACAAATACGCATGGCCACATCAAAACCCGCTATCAGCACTTCTTTTAGCTATGAAACGCTGGAAGAAACGCTTGATATAAAGCCAAAGGAAGCGAAGCTGCATATTGGCATCCCCAAAGAAACTGCTTTCCAGGAAAACAGGATATCATTGATTCCGGAAGCTGTTGGCGTACTGGTGGATAATGGACATGCCGTTACCATTGAAACAAAAGCGGGGGAAGGAAGCCATTACAGTGATAAAGATTACAGTGAAGCGGGTGCTAAAATTGCGCATAATAAAGCAGAAGTATATAAGGCGCCCATGCTTATAAAAAGCGCGCCAGTGGTAGATGCAGACCTTCCGCACCTGCAATTGAACCAAACCATTATTTCCCCCATTCATATTTCGCTGCTTAAAAAAGAGCTGGTTGAAACATTGACGGAGAAAAAAATTACCGCACTTAGTTTTGAAAACCTGAAAGACGACAGCGGCACATACCCCATTGTGCGCAGCATGAGTGAAATTGCGGGCAGTGCGGCTATGCTTATTGCGGGCCAGTATCTTGACAGTGCCAATAAAGGAAAAGGCGTACTGCTGGGCGGTATCAGCGGCATACCACCCACAAAAGTTATCATTATAGGTGCCGGTGTTGTGGGTGAATTTGCCACGCGTACCGCACTTGCACTGGGCGCATCAGTAAAAGTTTTCGACAACAATGTGTACCGCTTAAAAAGGCTGCAGAATAATTTGGGTGTGCGTGTATGGACAAGCGTGCTGGAACCAAGGATACTGTCGAAACAATTAAAGACCTGCGAAGTGGCAGTGGGTGCATTAAGCAATGAAAGTGGCCGCAGCCCCATTGTAGTGACTGAAGAAATGGTAATGGCCATGCGTCCAGGCAGTGTAATTATTGATGTGAGCATTGACCGCGGCGGTTGTTTTGAAACAAGTGAAATAACCACGCATGAACGGCCTACATTTACCAAACACGGAGTTATTCATTACTGTGTGCCAAATATTGCAAGCGGTTTTGCACGCACCGCCAGCCAGGCCATCAGCAATGTGCTGATGCCGTTGCTTCTTGAAGCCGGTGATGAGGGCGGTTTTGAGGAAATGCTCTGGCACAATTTTAATTTGCGCAATGGCATTTATTTATACAAGGGCCATCTCACTAATTTTTATATCAGTCAGCGGTTTGATTTAAAATTTACCGATTTGAATTTACTGATAGCAAGCAGGAGATAAAAGATATTTTATTTTTCTCCCACCACCACTACCTGAAAAGTACCTGTTTTCATTTTTGGCCGCTGCCCGGCAGGTGTGTTTGTTTCAAACTCTGCGGTTGGTAAATACATATTATGTGTTTGTTGGTCCAATGCCAGTGTTCTTGCCCCTTTTTTTGTGGCAATATTATCCACTACCGTGTAGGTATCATCCGCATTTTCTTTTATTTCAGTAAGTGTGCCATCGCCATTTGAAGAAAAAATTAAATTGCGCCCTTCATCAAACGCCACGCCATCACATCCGTCACCAATGGGCACTTTGGCTACAACATTTCCGTTATCTGCATTTATCACCATCAGCAGTTTATTATCACAACCGGCAAACAGGCGGTGTGTTTTTCTGTCAATCGCCAGGCCGGATGGCGATTCGCCCGGTGCAATACTCCAGTTGGCCATAACTTTTTGTGCGGTAATATCCACTTCGGCTATTTCACTTTTATCTTCATTATTAATATAAATTTTTCCTGCATTATCCGATACAGCCGTTTCCGGTTTACCGCTTAACGGAATGGTTGCGGTTACCATATTGGTTGACGGATCTATCAAACTAAGATCATTACTATGCCCGTTGCAGGTGATAATTTTATCAGAAAAATGATCGTGCATTATTGCATCAGGGTTTTCACCTGTATTTATCTGCGCCAGCACAGCATTGGTGTTCAGGTCAAATACAGTAACTGTATTAAGCCTGCCGTTACTGGTAAAACCTTTGTTATACGCATGAGCAAAAGCAATTCCGTGAACGCCCATTGTATTGAGTATCACGCCAACCGAGTCGCCGGTGTTTTTATTAATAATGTTTACCTGCGTGCCGTGAGATACATACAGGTTGTCATTATTCACGGCAATATAATCCCACCAGCCATCACTTTTGATGGAAAAGGTTTTCATTACATGATAGGAGGCTGTTTGGGCAAAACTGCTTTGGGTTACGGCAAAGCAAACTGCAAAAAACAAAAGTTTATTTTTCATAATGTGGCGATTAACTTATTTGAATAAATGAGTAGTGAAATGATTGATTGAATAAAGTTATAAAAGCTGTAACAAATGTTGCATTTAAATGCGATGAAAGCAAAAAATGCCGCGATAAAAACCATTTATTAACATAGTTTCATCCGGCAGGCAGGGTTACCTGTTGCTGAACAGCGCTCAGGATGTAAAAGTGTGCGACCCCGCCGTTGGCGAGGCAAGATGCAACAATGCTTAATAGCAATAATGCAGCCGAGCAAATAAAAATAAACGCAATGAGTCAAATTGAAATAAGAAAACAAAATCAGTTCCGTATCTTACCGCACCAAGATATTTTTGTTTATGAACAAAGCAAAACTTTTTCAATGGTCAATGGTAGCCGCACTTGCCGGGTTTATTTTTGGTTTTGATACAGTTGTTATTTCCGGCGCTAATCAGCCAATACAGGAACTCTGGCATACTTCCCCTCTGTTTCATGGTTTTTTTATTATGTCCATGGCACTGTGGGGAACTGTTATTGGTGCAATCTTTGGCGGTATGCCAACCGAAAAATTTGGACGTAAAAAGGTGTTGTTGTGGATAGGTATTTTATTCAGCTTATCCGCAATTGGTTCTGCATTTGCACCTAATCCATATATATTTTCATTCTTCCGATTTATTGGCGGCCTTGGTATTGGTGTATCATCTGTTGCAGCGCCAACCTATATTTCAGAAATATCTACTGCTAAAACAAGGGGCCGCCTTGCAGGCATGTACCAGTTTAATATTGTGTTTGGAATTTTTGTAGCTTACTTCTCCAATTATTTACTCAAAGGAGTTGGTGGTGGAAATGACTGGCGTTGGATGCTGGGTGTAATGGCCATTCCTTCGCTAATATATACTGCGCTGGTGTTTAGTGTACCCGAGAGTCCACGCTGGTTAATTACGATCAAAAATAATTTAACAAGAGCAAGAGAAATTCTTGTACTGATTGGTGCAGATGATCCTGACAAAGACATCAATGAAATCATTGCTGCGAATGCCACTATTAAAGCAAGCCTTAGCAATGAAAAATTATTTTTTAATAAAAAATATAAAGCCGTTTTATGGCTGGCTTTTTTTGTTGCATTCTTTAATCAATGGAGCGGTATCAATTTTATTTTATACTATGCCCCGCAAATTTTGCAAAGTGCAGGCATTGCTGCAAAAGATTCGCTGGCAAGTTCCATTGCGCTCGGCGGTACCAATCTTGTTTTTACTTTTGTAGGTTTATATCTGATAGACCGTATCGGAAGAAAACAATTGCTTATCATAGGTTCTCTTGGATATATTTTAAGTCTTGTATCTGTAGCCATCTGTTTTAAATTACAGGTGGGCAATACTGTTTTGCTTACTTCCCTAATGCTCTTCATTGCTTCTCATGCAATCGGGCAGGGTGCGGTAATATGGGTTTTTATTTCGGAAATATTTCCAAACAATGTCCGTGCGTTGGGGCAATCATTTGGGGCAAGTGTACATTGGGTTTTTGCGGCAACGATCACTTTAATAACACCGGTTTTTTTAGATAAGGATAATGGAATTTTTCGTGACAATGCATGGCCCATATTTGCTTTCTTTGCTTTTATGATGGTGCTGCAATTAATATGGGTACTTACAAAAGTTCCTGAAACAAAAGGCGTGTCACTGGAAGAACTGGAGAAAAAGCTGATTCATGAATAGCAGGGTATTTATAACTGCTCTACAAATTCGGCTTATTCCCGTATCAATATTATTTTACCACGTACGTTTTTTTCTCTGTGCCAATACCGGTAAGTTTTAATGATTTCCATTGTGCAGGTAATTTTGTTTTTAACTGGATAATACCGTTGGGCGTTATTTCCAGGCCGCCAAAACCATTGAGCATGGCCTGCATCATGCCGCCAGCGCCGGTTGAAAAATATGGATTGTTTCCGGTTGCTGTTTCCGCAATTACGCCAAATGGCGGTCGCATATTTGGCGTGTAACCTGTTTTAAGATCATTGTATGCCTTATCGGGCAAGCCCAGCCTTGAGTATAAAATAGAGAAGATGGCATGGGTCATGGCCGGGCCTTCGCCTACACGTGGTTCATAATAATCCAGATCTTTTTTTATGGCATTAATATCGGTTATTTCATGCAGCGGATAAGCGAGCAAGTTTACATCGGCCTGTTTTATTTTTTCGCCATTGTAAGCCGCATGTTCTTTTGTTACGCCATCTGCAAATTTTAAAATAGGGATATTATCTGCCACATTCATCCAGTCGGTATTTGGTGCAATACCCAGGATATTGGCGGCCTGCGTGGCATACTGCAGGTTTGCCTTTGCAGCGGCATTGGTGAATGCATTGTTGTCAACATTCTCTGCCCATTCATCAGCAGCCACTACATTTTTTATATCATAATGATTGGGGCCGTTTCTTTCCACGCGGCTTGCCCAGAAATCTGCTGTTTCTTTTAAGATAGGGTATCCTTTTTCACGCAGCCAGTTTTTATCCTGTGTTACACAATAATAGTTCCATGCAGCAATGGCAATGTCTGCAGTGATGTGATGTTCAAACGGGCCACTTAATGCCCACACCGGTGTTTCTTCATCGCCGCTGGCAGCGCTTTCCCAGGGAAACATAGCGCCTTTATACCCATGTGAAAATGCATTTTGTTTTGCAACTTCCAGGCGCTGGAAGCGGTAATCCAGCAATGATTTTGCAATTTCCGGGTGCAATAATAAAAGTGTGGGGTACATCCATAATTCCGTATCCCAAAAGGCGTGGCCATTGTAGCCCAATCCGCTCAAACCCATTGGGGATAAACTGTATGCGGTGCCTTCCCGTGCAAAGGAATACAAATGATAAAGCATGCTGTGTACTTCGCGCTGCGTGGCATCATCACCTTCAATTACAATATCGCTTTTCCATAATTCATCCCATGCATTATTATGAAACTGAATAAGCCTGTCCCGCCCCTGCAAGGCAGCAAATATAGTTAAGCGTTCTGCTTCATTAAGCGGGTCTTCATCATGCGCAGAAGTAATGGCAGAGCCAACAACAGCAAAGTGATAAGTTTCTCCTGCCTTCATTGTTTTTTTGAATTTGAGGAGATGCATATTATTGTCCCACATTTCGTGGATAACTGCGGGCTCGCTGCCATGCGGTTCATCAAATAAAAAACTGCTGGACGCAGCCATCAGTAATTTTCCAGTTGGGCTTTTTGCAGTAGAAGTAAGCAATGAAATACGTACATGCGGCCTGTCAATTTCATTATAATAATTCTGCACCTCTTTCAGCATATCCGGTGCTTCCATTATGCTTGCGGGTGTAATTTCAATATCTTTTTTTGCAGTGATTGTAACATCCACTAATGCACAATACGGCAGGTTGCGCAGCGAATAACAGGTATAACTTACAGAAGCTTTATCGCCAAAATCAAAACTGGTGGTAAGGTTTGCATGCTTCATATCCAGCACCTGCTGCATATTCTGCACCTGTTTAAAACTTTCAATCCTTGTGCCGTCAACTTCCAGGTACATATTTACGAAGTTGAATGTTTTAAGGATGTTGCTCACCCGTCCCCGCCCGTACAAATCGAATGCGCCGTTGAGCACCACATCTTTTACTTTAAAAGGATCGGGTGAGGATACAATGCCGATCATGCCATTGGCAACCGTAACACCGTAATAATTTGCAGGGTCAATGCCAGTGGCTTTGATGGTCCAGGTATCCTGCGCAAATGACAATTGAAAAATTGAAAATGTAAAATTAAAAATCAGCAATACTTTTTTCATATAATGGTTTTAAAAATCAGGAATGGCTAATTTACAGGTTAAAAAGATATCTTTTGCAAATAAACCCGGGCCGCACTTTTAAAAACCCGGTGCGCAAAGAATAATATCACCATTTACTTTACCGGTTTGGTTTTTAAAACGGCCGTCAAAACCCATAGCGGATTTTTAAGTGCTGCAATAACCCTGCGGATCCAGAATACCCCTTTCATTGTGTTGATATGACACAATGAATAAAAAAATGAAATTTGTAAACAATAAAGCCTATTTTTATTTTGCATTTTAAATCCTATGCCCGAATTCAAATCTATAAAGGATTACCTGGAACGCGGCGGCAAACACTTCATGCCCGGTGTTTCCATTGACTGTGTAATCTTTGGTTTTCATACAAACCTGTTGAAAGTTTTATTGCTGAAGCCAAAAAAAGTGGAAGGCTGGGCACTGCCCGGCGGCTTTGTATATAATGAAGAACATATTGATAATTCTGCACAGCGCATCCTTTGCGAAAGAACGGGTTTGCACGATATCTTCCTCGGCCAGTTTTATGTGTTTGGCAGCCCGTTGCGTTCAGAGAAAAGCCTGTCGGTAGAAGCTTTTAAAAAAGCAGGCATTGATATACCCAAAGGTAACTGGCTTGGCGGGCGCTTTATTTCCATCGGCTATTACGCACTGGTGGA
Organism: Chitinophagales bacterium; assembly: GCA_038207175.1. Classification (GTDB taxonomy): domain Bacteria; phylum Bacteroidota; class Bacteroidia; order Chitinophagales; family Chitinophagaceae; genus JBBRAD01. The sequence goes on along the minus strand of JBBRAD010000005.1, from coordinate 42,241 downwards.
TTTTGAAAATGTAATTCCGGCCATTGACCGTATTTCCGAAGCATGCGAATGGTGGGATATACACCGGCTTCCCGCATTAATAATGGATCACGGCGAAATTTTACAAAAAGCCCTGATGACACTGCGCACACATCTCAGTTACCAGCCTGTGGGGTATAACCTGCTTCCGCAAAAATTCACCATGCCCGAACTGCAAAAATTGTATGAAACCATATTAGATGAAAAGCTTGACAGGCGTAACTTTCAGCGCAAAATACTTTCTTACGGCATTTTGAAAAAACTGAAAGAGCAGCGCAAAGGTGTGGCACATAAAGCGCCTTTTCTCTACTCATTTGACCTGCGTAAATACCACAGAGCATTAAAAGAAGGGCTTCAAAACGGATGGTAACCATCATATATTTGACTCTTATATTTAATCTTTTTCGAGCAATTAATACATCCAACCAAAATAAATTCTGATGAAGAAAATTTATTCAGCCGCATTGTTTGCTTTTATTGCGCTGCATAATTATGCGCAGCAAACAAAGCCTCGCGCAAGGGATTTAGGTATCCCTTTTGACGGCGTAACAGGAAAATTCAATGCTATTACTGATGTTAAAGGTATAATGGTAGGTTATAAAACAATCATCAAAGGAGATGGTGATTTGGTAACAGGCAAAGGCCCTGTAAGAACAGGAGTTACAGTAATAATGCCAAACGGAAAAAGTATAGACCCCATTCCTGCAGCATATTTCTCGCTGAATGGCGATGGTGAAATGACCGGCGTTGTATGTCTCGAAGACTATGGACTTAATTATGGGGCTATCGGCATTACCAATACAAACAGTGTGGGTGTGGTGCGTGATGCGATTGGCGAGTGGAATGTAAAACATTTCAGCACGGGTGAACTGGTGGATTTTTCTTTCGGCCTTCCCGTGGTTGCAGAAACATGGGATGGCATTTTGAACGATATCAACGGGCTGCACGTAAAAAAAGAAGATGTATTTGATGCGCTTGATTCTGCAAAAAGCGGTGCAATTGCAGAAGGAAATGTAGGTGGAGGAACAGGTATGGTTAATTTTCAGTTTAAAGGCGGCAGTGGCACTGCATCGCGCGTTTTTAAAATTGACAGCACCAGTTATAGGCTGGGTGTTTTTGTGCAGGCAAATTTTGGATTGCGCAGCCAGCTTACTGTTGCAGGCGTACCCGTAGGAAAAGAAATCACGGATTTAAAACCGGAGATAAAAAAGAATAATGATAAAGATGGTTCCATTATTATAGTGATTGGAACAGATGCACCGCTGCTCCCTTCGCAGTTGAAGATGGTGGCAAAACGGGCAGCAATGGGGCTTGCACGCACGGGCAGCATAGCCATGAATTCTTCGGGTGATATTTTTGTGGCCTTTAGTACCGCTGGCCCTAAAACCAATGCTGCCGGCACTTTGCAGCAGTGGAATACTTTGCCAAAGGAACAGATGAACGCAGTATATGAAGCAACAGTGCAGGCAACTGAAGAAGCCATTATTAATGGATTGGTAGCCGCAGAAACCATGACGGGCATCAACGGAAATAAAGTATATGCCATCCCGCACGACAGGCTGATTGCTGCTTTGAAAAAGTATGACAGGATAAAATGATTTGTGAAAGAATTTTTTCCCGCTGTATATTGAAAATGGAAAGTGATATTTTTTTGTTATTTGCAGATAATAACATAAATCTTTGTGTTACCTGCTATTTTAATGAGACTCTACGCAATAATAATATTCTTCATCTTTTTAGTTCTTGCAAAGCGACATATAAAAATGTGACGGGAACTTATGTTTTAGAAAATGTGCCAAAGACAAGATTGATAATAAATTCTGACACAACTTTTAAATTTATAAAAGTAAATCAAAACCCTTATCTCTACACCGATGACCATCCTGACCAACGTTTTTATTTTACAACAGGGCATTTCTATCTTGATAGAAAGAATTTATTATTAACCAGCAATTCAGATTCATTAGTCTATGATGCCACCAAATCTAACATTGAAGCAACGAAAGAAAAATATTCCGAGTTTACGTTCAATGACATTTACAATGATTCAGTTGGTGCTGGTTATGTTATTCTTCCTGACAGCTCAACATTCATTTCCGGATTTGACAATAAAAAAGATATTTATCATTTTGGTTGGGACATGACTAAAGCAAACAGTTTGGAATTCTTTTTTTATGGTTATGGACATTGGAAGTATTCAACCAGTGACAAATTAAATTATAATATTACAGTTTAATTCATACCTATTTTTCGACCCAATATTTTTCGCAAAACTATATTTAAAGTTAGAGGCAAAATATTATTACAAAATAATAATGGCAAACTATTAAAATTTAAAAAGATAAAAAACGGCTTAGTACAACAGGCGGTTGGCAATATGGCGGGGCGACGAATATATGCTCAACTTTTTGTTTGTCTCGTCCTGAAATAGGTTTACACAAAAAAAGTAAACTTATGGACATTAAACAACAAGCCGTCAATGAATCCGGAACCTTCGCAAATACCATAACGTTGCGACTTTAATAACAAATAAAATAATCGTATGATTCAATTGAATATTATACAAGAGCAATATGCAAGAATGACTGATGAAGAGTTAGAGGGATTTGCAATAAACGAATCAGATAAATTAACTCTTGATTCATTTCATTTATTGAAAGCTGAGTTTGAAAAACGAAAAATGGATTTAGGAATTATTGAGTCAGCTAAAATTGACAAAGAACTGACAGACTTAAATAACCAATCAACATTTGGAAAATTAACCGCTCATCAATTTGCTGAATCCTTATGGCAGTATTCGTTAGATGAAAAGGAAGGGGGAAAAACAAATTTCGAAATTTATAATAACCTTTTAAATAAAGTTGTAGACGAAAAGTATGCATTCATGATTATTCAAAGTCTTGAAACAACATCAAAAAAATTAGTAGATAATTACAATACCCAAGTTATTGCCGGTTGGATTATGTTATCCGCCGGGTTTATGGCAATAGTATTTGGAATTAGCGGAACCCTTTCTCAATTTTTTATACTTTATGGATTTCTTGCTTCATTTGTAGGTATACTAAGGCTTTATAAAAATTATTCTAAAAAAGCAAAGTATCAGGAGGTTTTAGAAAATATTGATAGGGAGAAAATAAACATGAGAAAGAATAATATATTTCCTCTCATAATTGCGTCGCCGCCAACATCTTTTCCTGCAAAATATTATTACCATTAGTCTCCTCTTAAAACTCAAACGCTTTTCTCTGTATATTCATCCGCAAACCCGCTGAATACATAAACAGATTTTGGTTTGCTTTTCCCGCTTCATGATACGTGCGGTAAACGGCGCTTGCATCCATAAATAAATTATTAAAAAATTCATAAGAAATATTCAATGAACCGTACAAACATTTTACAGGAATGCCACCACCTGTATGAAAACCATAATCGCCTGCGCGGCCAGCATCATAACCTTTAAAAATATTTCCGCCAAAATTCAATCCAGCGGAATCCAGGCCTTGCTTATAATATATGAGTTTGCCCAAAAAAAACAATTTTGGTACGGGCTGGTAACGGGCAATGGCAATATATTCTTTTACATTTGCGCCAAGCGGGTCGGCAAGCGGCTGATTGTAATTGCTGAAGTTGGAAGTAACGCTGTCCAAATGCGAATACACAAACGGCCTTATAATATTTGTTTCCACCTGCAGGTCAAGGTTTTTAATGGTAAAGGCATCAATATATTTTGCGCCTAATTGCAGCGCCTGTTTGTTTACCCAACTGCCGCGGCTGTAGTGCGTAACCTCTTTGAACACAAATTCATCCAGTAAAAGCTGACCGTAAAACTGTACATTTTTTAAAGCGTTTATTTTAAAATCAATACCCACGTTGGCATTATCGGGGCTGCCAAGCTGCTGCTCCGCACTGCGCAAAAATATAACTGGGTTAAGATAAGATAATTCATAACCGCCGCTGCGCCCGAATATGGTGCTTTCATAAAAACCAATATGCAGCCAGGGAAATGCCTGCACATCCAAATGGTGCAGGGTCATATATTTTTTTGGCCGCAGCGTGTCAACGGGGTTTGTATAATCAGCCATCAGTTCAGCAAAAATATTTTCATATTTTATTTTCCAGAACCTTGTATCAATTTTAAAGAAGAGAAAATTATTGCTGAAATCACTCAGAAATAAACTGCGGTAACCATCGCCGGTAAATAGTTTATCGTACCCAAAAGCAAAATTAAAATGGGTGCCCGCATGAAAAGTAATGGCTCCGCGTGCATCAAAATAATCATAGCCTGTAGTTTTATAGCTTTTGTAAAAACCTGTTCCGGGCAAGGCTTTCAGCGAATCTGCCCAGTTGCGCACGTACAAAGGGTCGCGTTCCTGGTTATCGGAGAGATAAGTATAAAAGCCCACACGATCATCAATATTCCCTTTTAAAACCAGGCCGCGGGTATTGGTAAAAAATCTCCCGGAATTTTCATTTGACCCGCCAAGCTGCAGGTTAAAAACGGGATCGGCAATAAAAGAAAAATCTTTACCCGAAGCCTGGAACAAATGGGCAGGCGTGGTAAAAAATGTTTTTAATAAAGGATGCGCGTATGTAAAAGAGTCGCTGAAATTTTTTGTGAATTCCGCGTTATTCATCAGCAAATTCCTGATATTGTATTTATCAATGGCTGAGAATTCGATACCTGCCGCATTCATTTGACCGGCTGAAAAAAGCGTTTCAACCCTTTGTGTAATTTCTTTGCGGTTATAAGGTTTGTCAGCCGTAAAACCAATTACTGAATCGTTGCGCAGTTTTATATCCAGCCTGTTTAAAAGCTGGTATTGTTTATCACTGAGGCCAATAAAATCTGTTTGGGCTTCAGCAAAAAAAGTTATGGCAAACAGGCCCAAAACTATTACCCATGTTTTCTTACATTGCATAAAATAAAAAATTGTTGATGGAATATTTAATTAAAGATACAGGCATCGTAAATGAAAACGCTATTATCTACGGTGATGTGCTTATCAAAAATGGCAGGATTGAAAAAATTGCAGGCGAAATTAATGTGCACCAGCATATAAAAGAAATTGACGGTTCGGGTAAATTTTTATTGCCCGGAATAATTGATGACCAGGTTCATTTTCGTGAACCCGGGCTTACGCATAAAGCAACCATTTATACTGAGGCAAAAGCCGCTATTGCAGGAGGGGTAACCAGTTTCATGGAAATGCCCAATACGGTTCCGCCGGCATTTACGCAGGAATTATTAGAAGAAAAATATACCATCGCGGCAAAAAATTCGCTGGCAAATTATTCTTTTTACATGGGCACTTCAAACAGCAACACGGATGAAGTGTTAAAAACGAATGAAAAGAAAAATGAAGTATGCGGCATAAAGATTTTTATGGGTTCATCAACGGGAAATTTATTAGTGGATAACCCGCTTTCACTTGATAAAATTTTTGCCGGCACTGAATTGCTGATTGCAACGCACTGCGAGGAAGAATCAATCATCAAAGCGAATTATGAAAAACTGAAAAAAGAAAAGGGCATTCTTCAGCCATCAGACCACCCGCTGATAAGAGATGAAGAAGCCTGTTTTGAATCATCATTCAAAGCCATCCAGTACGCCAAAAAAAATGGCAGCCGGTTGCATATTTTTCATATCAGTACTGAAAAAGAATTACAATTGTTTACCAATTTAATTCCGCTGGAAGATAAACGCATTACTGCTGAGGTATGCGTGCATCACTTACATTTTACGGCAGCTGATTATGAAAGACTGGGTAATCAAATTAAATGCAACCCCGCTATAAAAGCGCCGCATAATAAAGCAGCTTTATGGAATGCTTTATCAGATGGGCGGCTGGATTTAATTGCCACCGACCATGCACCGCATACATGGGCAGAAAAAAATGAACCTTATGAAAAAGCGCATGCAGGCCTGCCGCTTGTACAGCATTCTTTACAACTAATGCTGCACTATGTAAAAGAAGGAAAAATAAGTTTGGAAAAAGTAGTCGGGAAAATGAGCCATGCTGTTGCCGCATGTTTTCAAATAAAAGACCGCGGCTTTATACGCGAAGGTTATTATGCCGATTTGGTTTTGGTGGATATGAACTCGCCCTTCACTGTTTCAAAAGAAAATATTTTATATAAATGCGGATGGAGCCCGCTGGAAGGCTTTACTTTCCCCGCAACCATTACAAGTACTTTTGTAAACGGGAATTTAGTTTATGGAAATGGTGTATTTGATGAATCTAACAAAGGGATGAGATTGAAATTTACAAGGTAGTTCAAAAGTTCACGTGTTCAAAAGTTCCCAAAGTTTATACAAACCTTCAAATGGAATTTTTAAACATTTAACAATTAAACTGATAATGCAGATAGACAAAACCACGCTCGGCGATCTTTCCATTTTCAACCATGAGGAAGATCAATCTGTTTTTCACCATATCAATTTCACAAATACTATTGGCGGAAAAGAATGGCTGCGTTCCTTTCTGGGCAACCCCTTCAGCAGTATTAAACAAATAACGGAAACACAGCAGTTGATCCAAAAAATCATCAGCGTGCATGAGCGATGGCCCCCCACCATCAGCAACGGAACGGTAATGGTGATGGAGAAATTCTATGAATCGCAGGTAAATGAAATACCGCAACACCCAAATGTTGTAAGCACTTTCATGTATAAAGTATTAAACGGGCCCGATTATTCACTTACAAAATATTCCGCATCCCATTTTATTACATTCTTCAGGGGCATGAATGAAATTGTACAGTTGCTTTCCGCGCAAAACAACCCGCTGCTGCTGGCTGTAATACTGGAACGTATAAACATGCTGTTGAACAGGGTTGTTTTACAAACAGGGATAAAATGGGCAACAGAAAAAAAAATGTCCGGTGCAGAAATGCTCGGCTTTGGGCATTTTGTCCGCAACCATTTTAAACATGAAATACTTGATTTGATTGAGATATACAGCAGGCTGGACGCATATTACGGAATGGCAACTGCATGTATAAAATATCAATTCACCTTTCCTGTATTTGCTGAGAGCAGGCTTCCTTTTATTACTGCAGAAAAATTATATCACCCGCTGCTGCCAACGCCTGTTGCTTATGATGAATCACTTACGCAACAGCAGAATTTTTTATTTCTTACCGGTGCAAATATGGCGGGCAAAAGCACTTTTATAAAAGCGGTTGGCGTGGCGGTTTATCTTGCGCATATTGGCATGGGCGTGCCTGCAGCTACCATGCAGTTATCGCTTTTTGATGGCCTGCTCAGCAATATAAACGTGGTGGATAATATTATCCAGGGCGAAAGCTATTTTTTTAATGAAGTGCAGCGCATACGTAAAACCATTGAAAAAATAAGCGACGGAAAAAAATGGCTGATACTGATTGATGAATTATTTAAAGGCACAAATGTACAGGATGCCATGAAATGCAGCACCACTGTAATTGAAGGGTTGCGCAAACTGCCAAACGCATTATTTATCCTTTCCACGCATTTATACGAAATAGGCGAATCGCTGAAACAGCACACCAATATACAGCTCCGCTATTTTGAAACAGAAGTAAAAGACGATCAGTTACTCTTCAGTTACCAGTTAAAAGAAGGCATCAGCAACGACAGGCTGGGATATTTGATTTTAAAACGCGAAGGCGTAATTGATATGCTGGAGAAATTATGAAAGAAATTTTTGTACCCCGCTGAAACGCTTTGTGCATCTGCTGTTGCGCCGTATCCCGATAGCTATCGGGATACGTTCAGTTATTTATTCAGCAGTTTAAAAGTTCAAATGCTCAATAGTTCCAAAAGTTTATAAAAGAAAGAATTTTTAAACATTTGGAACTTTGGAACTCACCGAACTATCGCCTGGCTCAAATAAATTATTTGTTTTAATTTCCGTTTTCAAACACTAACTGCAGCATGAAAAAAAGCCTTCTTCTCATCACCGGTTTATTATTATTGATAGCAATAGAAATACTGAAAGTATATTTTATTATGCCCTTCCCCGGCAGCCAGAAAAGCAACACGATTGATATTGCGTATTTCATCAGCAATAATATATGGTGGATGCGCATTGTGCTTATTGCAATCATCATTATTCCGCTTTGGCACTGTCTTTCAAAAGGAAAATTGTGGCGAAAAATTCTGTTGATAATTGTTTTGCTGTTTTACTGTTTTGTGGTGTATATGTTCAACTTTAAATTTCTTGCAGATAAAATGTTTTACCAGCCAAAAGAAAAATTATTTGCAACCGGCGCTGCGGATACTACCAATAAAAGCAAACTGGTTATTGGTGTTGCATTGAATAGCGAAGCCAAAGCTTACCCCATTGAGATCATCGGTTACCACCACCAGGTAAGGGATACGGTGGGCAATACACCCATCATGGTTACTTATTGCACGGTATGCAGAACGGGCCGCGTGTACAGCCCATTTGTAAATGGAAAACCCGAACAATTCCGGCTGGTGGGCATGGATCATTTTAATGCCATGTTTGAAGATGCCACCACCAAAAGCTGGTGGCGCCAGGAAAATGGTGAAGCCATAACAGGGTCACTGAAAGGAACAGCATTAAAAGAAATTCCGTCTGTGCAAATGCAGTTAGGTGACTGGATTGCGCTGCACCCAAACACAATGGTTTTACAGCCAGATAAAAATTTTATTGCAGAATATGACAGCCTGAAAGGTTATGATGAAGGTACGCTGAAAAGCAGCCTGGAAGGGCGTGACAGCGGTTCGTGGAAAATGAAATCATGGGTGGTGGGCATACAAATATATAACCATGCAAAAGCTTATGATTGGAATGATTTGCAAAAGAAAAAAATAATTGAAGACTCTCTTGCAGCAACACCGCTGCTGCTTACAGTTGATTCCACAGGCAGAACATTTTATGTGTTTAACAGGAATGTGGATGGAAACGTTTTGCACTTCGGATTGGATGTGTCAAAAAATAATTTACAGGACGTAGAAACAAATTCTTTATGGAATATGGCAGGCAGTTGTTTTAATGGCGCGTTAAAAGGAAAGCAGTTAGATGCCATACAGGCCTACCAGGAGTTCTGGCATTCGTGGCAAAGTTTTCACCCGGAGACGGAAAAGTATAAGTAAGTAAAAATGATTTGCCTGTAACAAGTATTGCAAACATGCAGTCCATTGATTTGTATTTTATTTTGCCGCCCATAGTTCAGAATGTACAAGTGAGTGACACAACAGGTGATGCTATAAAATATAAAAGCCGGGGCAAAATTAAAAATCCCGCAGGTTACCACCTCCGGGATTTTCAATAAATATTATTTTCAGTTTTTTAAAAATTATATTTCAATCCAAACTGCGCCTGCCAGCGTGAATTGATTGGATCAATTGTGTAATAATGCCCCGTAGAAGCCGGTGCTATAAAATTAAATGTAGGTGTATAACCCGTTGCCGGTGCGCCTGGCGCTTTGCCTGTGTCATCGTTTGCAAACTTCAGGAAATTTACGTTATAGTTATTTACGTTTGTAACAAATGCAATATGCCCCCAGTCGTTATTTATTAAATTAAGCACGTTGAAAATATCAAGGCTTACCTGCAATGAATGCTGTTTGTTGCTGCCTTTGAATTTGAATTCATGCATCAGTTTAAGATCCACTTCATGGTTCCAGGGTGTACGTTCACCGTTTCTTTCCGTGTATTCACCTCTTCTCGTGCTAAGATATTTATCGTTATTTATATAATTATTAAAATCGGTTTGCTGCTGTGCGGCAGAATAAATTACCGTAGTACCCGTAATATCTTTTATGTCAGCAAAATTCAGTAACTCACCGGCTTTTGGTATATACACCAAATTTGCATTGGAAGAATTACTGAACGGGTTGGGGCTTGATGAATAAATAAATGTGTAAGGGCTGCCGCTCTGGCCGCTGTAAAATATGGAAAGCGATGTGGTGTTATAATCATTCCAGTTAAAACCAAATGAAGCAGTGCCTACAATGCGGTGGCGCAGGTCAAAATTTGACAGTGCCAGTTGAGGGTCATTTGGTGTAATGGCGGGGTTTAATTCGTAGTTGCTCTGGAATGAGTTACGAATGCCATTGCTTACGTCCTTACTCATGCCATAAGTATATGCCGCTGTCCAGTTTATATTAAGAGAATGATTAGCACCTACCCGTAAATTGTTTGTTGTTTTTGACAATTGTGCAGTAAGGTTGTAACGGTAACCTTCAGTAGTATTGGTTAGTAAATAAACATTTGAGAAAGCTGTATTCACTTTACCACCTATATAAACAGGGGTTTGTGTTGGTCCTGTTGAAAAATAAGCTGTGCTGTCTTTAATATTTATCTGCTGGAATTCCACATCATAAACCGTTTTTGTGTACATCGCGTCCAGGGTTAATTTATATCCTTTGCCAAATTTTATATCAGTGGCAATATTGCTCCGCCAGATGGTGGGCAGTTTAAAATTATTATCAATCAAATCCACTTCATGCGTAGAAGTGGCGCTTGCACCGCCATGCGCAGACAATGTATCCCTTATATCCTGCGGGTTGATTGCCAGTGGAACAACGGTTCCGGCTGCCGGTTTATAATCTATATTGCCAAGCGTAGTTCCCGTTAAAGTGCTCGCATAACCGATCCATGCAAATGGCATACGGCCTACAAAAATGCCTGTACCGCCGCGGATAATGAATGATTGGTCGCCTTTTGCATCATAACTGAACCCTACCCTTGGGGAAATGGTGGCTTTACCCAGCCATTTGTTGGTAAACTCATTCCAGGGTGTATGAGAATAAGTAGGGTTGTTTGATACATAATTATGAGTAGTATCAATGGCGGGGTCTAATGGAAGTCTTTGGCTAAGGAAAGGATAATCTACCCTTACACCCGGAGAAATTTTTAATTTCTTACTTGCCGCAATTTCATCCTGCGCATAAACACTCAGTAAGTTTACTTTGTAATTATCATTCGGCACCTGGCCATACAATCCATCCCTGTTATTTTTTGTATCATCCAGTGCATAGCCTGCTCTTATACGGCTGGGCTGGCTTGCAAGAAATGATGTGAGAGATGAATATTCCCAACGGCCATTCCACGAATTGATAAACCCGTAATCAAAATTGTAAAATTCATTATGCGTACCAAAAGTAAATTTATTAATGCCCTTAATCCAGGAAACATTGTCAGTAAACTCTACGGTTTTTTGCTTTTGATTATATACAGATGCTTCACGCCAGGTACCCAGCCATATTTTACCACCGGCTATATCCATAAATGGCGCAAGCGTACCCGGAAAATTCCTGTAATCATGCACATTAATATAACTTAAAATGAGGCTGTTGCTCACTGAGTTACTGAATTTGGTTTTCAATTCGCCAACAAGGTTCAGGTTTTTTGTATACTGGGTAAAATCTGTAGAAGAAAACTGGAAATTAGTAGAGGTACGCTCTAAATTATTCCCCCAGCCATCAGTGTATATGCCTCTTAATGTTAAAGTGCTTTTACTGTTTATGTTCCAGTCTATCCTTCCAAAAAATTTATTGCTTTTGGTAAACACCTTATATGCACCATAAGTTCCCGGATCATAATTGTAATTTGATTTCAGGAAATTAACGATGGATTGCGCATCTGTCAGGCTGATGGCTGAACCCGGATCGCCTGCATTATAAAAAGTTGGTTGCTGTGCACGCGTGAACTCAGCATTTGCAATAAAGAATAATTTGTTTTTAATAATTGGTCCGCTGATGGTAGCACCTGTCTGGTAATCATAGAAGTCCGAGCCGACAGATGACCTAGAACCGTCAACACTTTTGCCCACAAGGGTTTGGTTTCTTCCATATCCATACACAGAACCATGAAAATCATTTGTACCGCTTTTGGTTACAGCATTTACACTGCCGCCGGTGAAGTTCCCTAATTTAACGTCATAAGGGCTTAATTGCACCTGCACTTCCTGGATCACATCAAGGCTGTAAGGATTGGTTCTTGTACCAGAACCTGCAGTTCCCGCCTGTCCACCGCCGCTTACGCCGCCAAATGAATTGCTGAACCCAATGGCATCATTATTAATTGCCCCATCCAGTGTAATATTGTTGTAACGGAAATTTGTACCGGCAAAAGAGTTGTTGTTTGCCTGCGGTGTAAGCCTTGTAAAATCGCCAAGGCTGCGGCCAATAGTAGGGAGTGTGTTTAATTGCCTCGTTGAAACGGTAAGGCCTGAGCCTGAATTCTTCCTTCCGGAAGAAAGCACAGTTACTTCTTTTAAGTCATTATTTGCGGGACTAAGTGATACGTTTAAATCAGGGTTATTACCAAGTATAAGGTTTACATCATTGATTATTTCATCCTTAAACCCAACAAATGAAATGGTAATTATATAAGGTCCTCCGGGTTTAAGGTTGGGAACAGAAAATATCCCTTTATTGTTTGTTTGTGTTCTTGTTTCATAACCGGTAGGTACATGTTTGACAGATACCGTGGCACTTGCGATGGGTAAATTTTTTGAATCAGAAATAAGGCCATTTAAAGTAGCAGTGGTTTCCTGGGCATTTGCGGAAATAGCGAATACTACAATAAAACCCACCAAAAGCGTTTTTATGCATTGCATGTGTTAAATTTTATGCAAAGGAACGCAGTACATATTACCCGAATATTATCGCAGTATTAAGCGAATATTACCTCAGTATTACCAGATTGTTAACCAGGTTATTATATAGTGCATTTACAGGGTGGAAGAGGGCATTTGTTATGCTTTGCAATTAAACCCAGTCCGGGAAGGTTTAATCCAAACAATAATCAAATATTATAGTTTGTGGATTTTGTCAAAACCTGTATTGCAGGCGTAAGGTAAGTACATTGTCTTTTAAGTCACCTGTATATCCGGGTAATAATGTTGTCTCGTTATTCACAAATTCGTACCACACAAGTAATTTCAGATTGCTATCAACATAATAGATATATCCGAGCCCTAAAGTGCCATATTTCATATCGGCAGCATGACTTCCATTAATTCCGTTTATTTCTTTGCCGGTCAGTTTTGTGTTCGGGTCGTACCAATCATATTTTACGCCAAACTGATTATGCTTATTAACTAAATGCAAAAAATAGAAATATGCTCCATCGAAACTCCTTATATAATAGGGATCCGTAAGCACCGCAGCAGGTGTTTCTGAAGTAACCGCAGATGATGTTTGTGTTCCACGCCAGTATTCTGCCCTCAATTCAGTGACGCTGTTATTTGAATGTAACCATCTTAATTGTACATCAGCGCCATAATATTTTCTCGGCAATTTGCTGCCAATATTATCTATCGAAGAATCTACTATAAATTGCTTTTCATTACCTGCTGCCGGCATCTGGTACTTATATTTATTGTTTTGAATTAACCCGCCATTCAAATAAGACACACCTGCTGACAATAACAAATTTTTGGTTACTGGATAAGGCTTAAGACCAATGCGGCTGATGATATCTTTATATGAATCATATTCTCCCGGAGCAGTTAACCCCTGCCCATTGAATAATCCCACATCCCATTTTACATATTTCAACCAGTCTTTTCTTTCTCTTGGTTCAAATGAAACCATAGCCCCAAGATCACGTTCTGTTTTCATAAGTGTTTGGGACATCCTTCCTCTTTCGGGTGATTCCCTGTCTGCAGAAGAAAGGTTTAATTCATAACCGTAGGGACGTGCAAACATGCCCGTTGTAAATGAAAAAAGTTTGTACTTATTTTCAAAAAACCTTCCCCAGAAGTCCCGTATAAAAACCCCCCGTTCCGTTCCGTCAAACTGAAAAACAAATTGAACCGATGGCTTGGTGTTTTCACTAAAATGAAGATAATCAAACCTAATACGACCCCGGCGTATCATAAACCTGTTATCTACGTTTGTCCCAAAATCACCACCATCAAAACTTTTAGCCCCCTTTACTTCTGCAACCTGAAATTGGGTTTGAATATATCCACCAATCTTTATATTGTCATAACGCTTATAAATAGACAGCAAGCCTTTCCCTGTTTCTTTTGTTGTATCAATCATATCCATAAGAAATTGCGCCTGTACTGTTTGGGCAGTGATTACTAAAAACAAAAAAATAAATACAATCTTCTGTTTTGTTAATAATAAATTCATAATAAATTAATATTCGCAAAAGTACAACCTGCAAAACATTCAATATTAAGAAATTGTTACCAAAATATCAGCGCTGTAAAGTTTACTTTAGGCATATACCTTTGCACAAAACTTAACTAATGGGTATCAACTCAATAGGGCGTATTTTCATGCCCAAAAACAAGATTTTTTATGAATTGTTTGAGGATGTGGCTGTTACAGTAAATCAAATGGCACAGTTATTAAAGCAAGTGGTTCAGGAAACCGATTTTGATAAAAGGGGGTCTATTATTAAACAGATTGAAGACCTGGAGCATAAGAACGATGAGCATACCCACAGGCTATTTACTGAATTAGGAAGGAATTTTATTACCCCTTTTGACAGGGAGGATATCCATTATCTTGCCAGTGCCCTGGATGATATTGCGGATTATATATATGCTTCAGCCAAAAAAATTAATTTTTACAGGGTAAACCCCAATGATCCGGGCATACAGAAAATAGTTGACCTGATTGAACAGGGAACCGAACAAATTAAAAATGCTTTATTTGAACTGCGCAATATGAAAAACATGCGCAAAATAACCGACGCCCTTGTAAAAGTAAACAGCATAGAAAACCAGGCCGATGATATTTTTGATATGAGTATCGACCGCCTGTTTGAAACCGAACCCGATGCAAAGGAAGTAATAAAGAAAAGGGAAATTTATCACGCGCTTGAAACAGCCACCGATAAATGTGAAGATGCGGCCAATGTAATAGAATCCATCATTGTAAAATATGCATAACAGGGCTTAATTGCAGAGATGGGTTGAATTTTTAAAAAACTATTACATACCAGCCAATCAAAACTTATGTCCACATTACTAATTGTAATAATTGTTCTCGCCATTATTTTTGATTTTATAAATGGCTTTCATGATGCTGCAAACTCAATAGCCACCATTGTTTCCACTAAAGTGCTTACACCGTTTCAGGCAGTTGTATGGGCAGCATTTTTTAATTTCCTGGCATTCTTTATTTTCCGCGATCATGGTGTGGCAGATACAATTGCCAAAACTGTTCAGCCTGGTAAATACGATCTTGTCGTAGTTTTATCCGGCATTATTGCTGCCATTTGCTGGAATTTACTTACGTGGTGGTATGGTATCCCGTCATCCTCCTCACATACCCTTATTGGTGGTTTTGCCGGTGCTGCCATAGCCCATGCCGGGTTTGACAGCATCAACTGGTCTTTCCATAATGGCATTCCTTTAACATTGATATTTATACTGCTCGCCCCCATCATCGGGATGGTCATTGCCATGTTTATTACTATTGTTACTATGCAAAGAAGCTTCTGGCTGAAAATATCTATTATAATAGTGGTCATAGGTTCCTGCCTTAAATTTATCACTTTTAAAACACCATTTGAGTTTTGGGCTCTGTTGTCTTTAGGTGTAATTTTTATCTCCACTTACTTCTATAATTACCTGAAAGGGGAAAATGCTTACCGTACAGGTAAAATGTATAAAAAATTACAGTTGGTATCCTCTGCTGCATTCAGCCTTGGCCATGGTGGCAACGATGCACAAAAAGTAATGGGCATAATTGGCGCGGCAATGGTTGCTGAAAAAGTAATACCCAATGTGGCGGCCCTTCCTGACTGGGTACCCTTTGTTTGTTATACAGCCATTGGCCTGGGAACCATGAGCGGCGGATGGAAAATTGTAAAAACGATGGGAACCAAAATAACCAAGGTTACTCCGCTGGAAGGCGTATGTGCAGAAACAGCGGGAGCCATTACTTTATTTACCGCTGCTAACCTGGGCGCACCCGTAAGTACTACACATACCATTGCGGGATCCATAATAGGTGTAGGCGCCACCAAGCGCCTGAGCGCTGTACGCTGGGGTGTAACGGTAAATCTTATCTGGGCATGGATACTTACCATTCCCGTAAGCGGCCTGCTTGCTGCCGGTATATATGCAGTCATAAAATTTTTTATGTAGCGTTATTTATCTTTCTTAATTGCATTCCGGTTTTAATTAACCTGTTTATTCAATCCCGGTAATATAACTTAGAAAAACAAAAACAGCATCAGCACATTCGCAGAGTTTTTACTTATTTTGCAGCCTATTTACAAATCATGCAAAAAGGAAAAGTTTTAGTTACAGGTGGCTGCGGTTATATTGGCTCGCATACTGTTGTTGACCTTATTGAAAATGGTTTTGATGTAATTTCCATTGACGATAATTCACGATCTTCCATCCATCCACTCGATGGTATTGAAAAAATTACCGGCAAAAAAATTAAAAATTACCAGGTTGATTTAAAAAATTTTGATGATACACTTGCCGTATTCCAGGAAAATGAGGACATCACCGGTGTAATAGACTTTGCGGCTTATAAAGCCGTCGGGGAATCAGTGGCAAAACCACTAGATTATTTTGAAAACAACTTATTTTCGCTCATTAATCTCCTGAAATGTGTAAAGGAATTTTCAGTTCCGTATTTTGTATTTTCTTCTTCGTGTACTGTTTACGGAAACCCTGACTCAATACCGGTTACAGAAATATCACCCATAAAAAAATTTGAATCACCCTATGGCGCCACCAAGCAAATGGGCGAAGATATTATCGGGGAATTTTCAAGGGCAAATAATTGCAGCAGTATCCTCCTCCGTTATTTTAACCCTGTGGGTGCGCATCCTTCCGTACTTTTAGGTGAATTGCCTTTGGGCAAACCGCAAAACCTGGTGCCGGCCATTACACAAACGGCAATCGGCAAGCTTCCACAAATGCTTGTGTATGGGGATAATTATAAAACAAGGGACGGGAGCTGTATCCGTGATTATATACATGTTTGCGACATTGCACACGCCCATACACAGGCCCTTCAATACCTCATAAATAATAAAAATAAAACGAAATGCGATGTATTTAACCTGGGCAGCGGAAATGGTGTAACAGTGCTTGAAGCAATAGAGGCATTTGAAAAAATATCCGGACTGAAACTGAATTATAAAATTGGTCCCAGACGCCCGGGTGATGTAGTGGCGATTTATGCAAATAATGATCTTGCGGTGCAGCAGCTAAACTGGAAAATAACATATTCACTGGAAGATATGATGCGCACCGCCTGGGCATGGCAGCAAAAAATAAAACAGGATGAACAACTGTTACAAAATCAAAACCCCATACTCAATTAATCAATATTAAAATAATATCATGCTGAAAGAAATACAGGTATTAAATGAAAAAGAAACACGCGGCGGATTTGGTGAAGGCATTTATGAAGCGGGCAAACGGAATGAAAATGTAGTAGTATTAACTGCCGATCTTGCAGGTTCATTAAAGCTGGGGCCTTTTATAAAAGATTTTCCCGGGCGGTTTGTGCAGTGCGGTATTGCCGAAGCAAATATGATGGGCATTGCAGCAGGTTTAACCATTGGCGGTAAAATTCCTTATACAACCACGTTTGCAAATTTCAGCACGGGGCGTGTATATGATCAAATTCGCCAGAGCATTGCTTACAGCGGAAAGAATGTAAAAATATGCGCCAGTCATGCAGGGCTTACTCTTGGAGAAGACGGTGCCACACACCAGATTCTTGAAGATATAGGGCTGATGAGGATGCTTCCGGGAATGACCGTAATTGTACCCTGCGATTTTAACCAGACAAAAGCTGCAACGATTGCTATTGCTGACTATAAAGGCCCGGTGTACCTGCGTTTTGGGAGGCCAAAATGGCCCAATTTTACAAAAGAAGATGGCAGTGATTTTATAATTGGCAGAGCCCAGGTTTTGAATGAAGGGACGGATATAACGCTGTTTGCCTGTGGCCATTTGGTTTGGAAAGCTATTGAAGCCGGGCGGATTCTGGAAGAAAAAGGGATAAGTGTAGAATTGATAAATATTCATACCATTAAGCCATTGGATGAAGAAGCTATTATCAGGTCTGTCACCAAAACGGGCTGTGCAGTTACCTGTGAAGAGCATAATATTTTAGGAGGGCTAGGGGACTGCGTTTCACATGTTGCGGCCCGTAATTTTCCTGTTCCGATTGAATACGTAGGTACAAGAGATACCTTTGGTGAAAGCGGTAAACCTGAAGAATTGTTGACAAAATATGGCCTGGATACGCCTGATATTGTGGATGCTGCCGAAAAAGTAATAGCAAGAAAAAGTAAACGGTCCTGAAAAATTACTGCGTAGTATTGCTGCAGTACAAGTGAGTGACACAACCGGGGCTTAATAGCAGCATAAAAGCCGGCACATGATAATTAAATAAACTTCTTTTACAAAAATCACCTTCAAACCGGGTGGGTTTTTTATTTTTACTGTATCAAATTTTCCTGCATGCATTTAAACGACCACGAATTATTACATCAATTCAGGCAACCGGAAACGAAAGAAAAGGCATTCACATCCATAGTAAAAAAATACCAGGAGAAAATTTACTGGCATATAAGAAGGATGGTGATTGACCATGATGATGCCAATGATGTAATGCAGAACGTGTTTATAAAAGTGTGGAAGGCTCTGGATAATTTCAGGGAAGACAGTCAGCTTTATACCTGGCTCTACCGCATTGCCACTAATGAATCACTAACTTTTATTGAACAGCAGAAAAAAAAGGCATCTGTCAGTTTAAGCGATGTAGAAACCGGGTTAAGTAATAAAATTGTTGCTGATTCAAATTTTGATGCAAACCGGCTGGAATGGAAGCTGCAATTAGCCATTCAGCAGTTGCCGGAAAAACAGCGTGTGGTTTTTAACCTGCGTTATTATGATGCAATGCCTTATGAAGAAATGAGTCGCGTACTGGAAACCAGTGAAGGCGCATTGAAGGCCAGTTATCATCACGCCGCTAAAAAGATAGAAGAGTTTATAAAAAATCATTAAACCAGTCAACTACAATACAGTCAAAAGTGCTGATATAATGGAAACCCGCGAAAACATATTACAGGAATTACAGGAAATAAGCCCGGTCCTTACTCAAATCAGTAACAGCAATGTATATGTCCTGCCCGCTGGTTATTTTGAAAACTTTGCATCTGAAATCCTTTTCAAAATAGCTGAGATTCAAATGCCTGCGGCATCAAATCCTTATCAGGTTCCGGCAGGTTATTTTGACGGATTTGCAGTCTTTTTGCTTCAAAAAGTAAAAACACAGGAAAACCAAACCAATTTATCAGGTGAAATTTTTAATGAACTTCAGCAGGTTGCCCCGCTTTTAAATTCCATCCCCAAAACAAATGTTTACACTGTTCCGGGTAATTATTTTGAGGAATTAAGTGTAAATATTACAGTTAAAAAATCGCCGGCAGAAGTTATTCGATTGAAAAAAAGGGTGCAAAAATGGTTCGCTTATGCTGCTGCAGCCTGCATAATAGCCGTAATAAGCACCGGTATTTATTTTTTTATTGAATACAGCAACAGAAAAAATGAAAACCTGGAATTTGCAACAGAGTATAAAAACATTACAAACTTTAATATTGATAGGGGGGTTGCAACACTCAGTGATGAAGAAATTATAAATTATTTAGATATACAACCTGCTTCAACTGATATAATTCCCGCTACAAACAGCGATGACACCGAATTTCAGCAAATGCTGGATAATACCAGCGATGATGAAATAAATGAATACCTTAAAGACAACAGGGAGCCGGGAGGGAAAAATATTTAAACATTTAATTTTGATTAAAGATGAAAAAAATTTATCTTTCTGTTTCTTTTTTAATATTCCTTAATTATTTTTGTATTGCTCAACCTCCGGGTTCAAGAATTGAAGTGGTAAAAGTCGCCTATATTACAAGGCAATTGAACCTTACCCAGGAAGAGGCAGAAAAATTCTGGCCGGTTTATAACAGTTATTTTGCAGAAATAAAGCAGGCAAGATTACAAAACCGGAATGATGAAGTGGCATACGAGGAGAAAGTGGTTGAAGTAAGAAAAAAATATAAAGAAAATTTCAGAAAGATTTTAAATTCTGATGAAAGGGTAAACCAGTTGTACACATCGGAAAGGAATTTTCAGGATCTTTTGAGAAGCGAACAGCAAAGAAGACAGGGTAACAGGCGGTTTGGCCCCCAAGGCAATCCTTAATCATACAAAATTTTTATATCTTATTTAAATAGGTGTTTTTCATAGGTTAGCAACGGCCAGCTCTTTCCAGGGCGGGCCTATTTTTTTGCAGGTATTTGGTATATCATTCCACTTTTCGCAGTTCGTCCCATCTTGAAGTATATCTTGGTGAACGCAGTTCCTGCCGCATTTTCCAGTTGCGGGCAGTACCGGATGCTGCAAACTTCAGCGCATCATCACGCATACTGAAGTTGATATTATCCATCATATCCATCAGCATGCGGTTCATATTTTGGGCATGCGGTACAAATAGATTTCCCTGAATGGTATCATCGGATACAATGCCGCTGACTATTACACCTGCCTTTTTATACAACTCGCCTCTTTTGTAGATTTTCTCAACTAACTGCATTGCGGGCTTTATCAGTTCATGTGTGATGGATGTAGGATGAGGCAACATAATTGAACTGCTTATCATGGGGCCGTGCCTGAAACGCTCGCCTGGTTTGCGCTGCTCTTTTGCCACCACAAACACACTGATAACAGAAGCCGCACCCTGCTGACGGCGCAATTTCTCTGCCACCCTTGAAGTATAAGTAGCAACAGCTTCCTTTATATCATGCAGTTCTTTTACAGGTGTCCCAAACATACGCGTGGTGGCGATCATTTTTTTCTTTACCAATTCTTCATCCATATCAATGGCGGCTTCACCGCGCAGTTCTTTTACCAAACGCATGCCCACCACGCCCCCCAAATTTTTTGCAGCCCATTCCACCGGCATACACTTCAATTGATAAGCATCATAAATACCAAACGCTTTCAGCTTTTCAGCATATTGAAACCCTACGCCCCAAATGTCTTTAACAAGCGTAAGGCATAAAGCTTCATTTATTTTTTCTTCATTATCAAGCACCGTTACGCATTTTGTTGCGGCTTTATTTTTTTTGGCAATATGATTGGCAACTTTCGATAAAACTTTTGTAGGCGCCACCCCAACCGATACTGCAACACCCGTCCAGCCTTCTACTGTTTCGCGGATCATCATAGCTGTCTGCTGCATATTCTCAAACGGCACTTCACGCATGTTCAGAAAAGCCTCGTCCACAGAATAAACCTCCACATTATTTTTTCCCATTATTATACGCAGCGTTTCCATTACGCGCCAGCTCATATCGCCGTATAAATTATAATTGGATGAAAAAGTTTCTACGCCGTATTCTTCTATCAAAGGTTTTGCCTTAAAATACGGGCCTGCCATTTCTACGCCAAGCGCTTTTGCTTCATCACTTCTTGAAACAATACACCCGTCATTATTGCTCAGCACAATAACAGGTTTCTCCTGTATGTCGGGCCGGAAAACCCTTTCACAGGAACAATAAAAACTGTTACAATCAACTACTGCATACATGCCGGTAATAAGTTGTAAGTTATAAGTAATAAGTTGAATGAATCAAAACAATTCGCCCTGCTTTATTTCCGGCTTTATACCCTGGAATATAAATTTTTCAACAGGGTAATATTTTTCTCCTGCTTTTCTTTTCAGCAACAAAGCATGGTCTGCCATAAACCTGCCATGAAAATCTTTATGTTCATATTCCAGCCATGCCTTTTCATATTGCCAGGGCAGCAGCTTGCGTGCAATGGTAAGATGCGGCTCTGTAATAAAATGCGGCTTATTGTCCTTATCAAGCTTCATAAATTTTTGCGGGGCTTTTAAAGCTTTAACCGTTTCAACAATCTGCACCTTGCTTGTAATGTTTATATAAATTGTGTGGGAAGGGAAACTTCCAAAACCTTTGAGTTCTATTTTAAAAGGTGATAGGGTCCGCGCAATATTTCTGAGCATCCGCCTTATGCGGTGTTCTGTTGCCTGCATTTGCCGGAATGCGATAAGAGTGATATGCGGCAATCCTTTCCGCGCCATTGCACAATCATAGTCTGCTGCAAATTTTTCTTTAATGGATTTTACAGTATTCCATAATTCTTCATGCGGCTGCAGTACCAATAAATATTCCGCCGGTAGCAGGTTATTTATTTCTTTTAACCCTGCCGGCGTTGCCAACTTTTCTTTTATAAAAGAATGTTCCATAAATTAAATTCTTCTGCCCCCGGGGTTTAAAACCCGCAGGTCTTTGTTGCTGATAATTGTTCTGAACGATGAAAGGATTGCGACGCAAGAAACGATGCCATGAAACCCAAAGCCTGTATCATAAAAAATTAAAGCAGTTTAAATATATTCACCTGTTTGCATGCATCGTACCGGTGCTGCCTTTTTAACAGAACCAGTTCATTTACCATAAATGACGCATGAAAAGTTTTTTGGGAATAATCAAACATGGCTTTCTCATACACATTTTGCTTTAGCCTGCGCGCAATGGATACATGCGGGTATGTGATAAGCTTCGCAGGCGGGCAACCGTTGCTTTTTATATACTGCTCAATTGTTTTTAAAGAAGCGGCCAGTTGCCTGAACGGCTGGTGGTCCTGCACGCGTGCAAATACCGTGTGCGGCGGAAAACCACTGTAATTATTAAGCATGGTGACAAAACTTTTTTGGGTGCTTAAAATTCGTGCCAGGTACTCAATTATCCTTTCTTCCATTACCTCTCTTAAAAGAAAATCAGCCACTGTAATATGCGGTTTTGTTTTTACAGCAACTTCCGTTTTATACGTGTCATAAAAATGCTCCTTCTCCTGCATTATTTTATCATACGCTTCCGCTGCGGGATGAACCACTAATAAATATTCATAAAACTGCGGTACAGAAAACCCCGGCATGGGTGAATTTCCAAAACTGCTTTTCATATAAAATAAAATTTGCTGTTTGTTGAAAAATTATTTTTCTGATAAAACATAAAGATAAATAAATTAGTTTAATTTTACTAAATTATTTAGTTATTAAATTTTGGATATGGAAAGCGAAACAATGTACAACGCCGCTTATAACGGCACAAAAAAATTTACCCAGCACGATGTGCCCACTGCAAACGCCAACGGTTTTGGCGCAGCCGCCGATGATTATATGGAGCGCGGCATAGACCTGAACGAGCAACTGATATTAAACAAACCGGCCACATTTTTTTTCCGCATGAACGGAGATGCCATGATTGACGAAGGCATACACAATGGCGATGTGCTGATTGTGGACCGCAGCATAAAGGCCGCCAACGGCAAAATAATCATCGCCGCTATTAACGGAGACCTTGTGGTGCGCAGGTTTCAGCAAACCTTCAACCACCTGCTGCTGGTGCCCGGCAACAGCAAATATGCAAACATAGAGTTAAACGAATTCACCGAATACCACGCATGGGGCGTAGTTACCTGCGTGATACATGTGCTGGAGCGCAGCCTGTTTGCACATAACAGCGGCGATAAACAAAAACAAAAAAACAAAGGCGAAGATTACCGTGTGCTGTATTAAAGCGGGGCGTGAAAGGTGAAACGTAAAAGATAGCAGGTATTAATTTTTTGAACCCGGCCGTTGCAAACCTATGATGCTTTTCTTGCGTCGCACTCCTGTACAGTTTGTCCATAAGTCAGCAAAAAAATTATTCACTCCTCATCTCCCTTTTAGAAGATGGGGGCAAATTATCAGCCATGAAAGACATTTCCCACAACCCCAATGCAAAGCCATTGCCCGCCAATAAAGATGAAGCCGCACAATACCTGCAGGGCCGTGGCGCACAGATAAACACAAAGAACCGTTTCTTAATAAATGAAAAAACAAAGGAACATATAGAAGGCATTGACGACTGGACAGAAGACAATGTGCCCACCCAATACATAGAGCAGGAGTCAAAAACAATTGTAAACAAAGTGGAAAGCCCCGATGTGGGCATGAGCTACAGTATGAACCCTTATGCCGGTTGCGAGCATGGCTGCATTTATTGTTATGCCCGGAACGTGCATGAATACTGGGGTTACAGTGCAGGGCTTGATTTTGAAAGAAAAATTATTATAAAGAAAAACGCGCCGCAACTGCTGCGCAAATTTTTAATGCACCCGAAATGGGATGCAACTCCTATCATGCTGAGCGGCAATACAGATTGCTACCAGCCCGCTGAACAAACATACCAGTTAACAAGAGGATTACTTGAAGTGTGCAATGAATTTAACCAGCCTGTGGGCATACTCACCAAAAATTCCTGGATACTGAAAGACAAAGATGTGCTGCAGGAAATGGCGAAAAAGAAATTAGTGTCGGCAATGGTTTCCATTACTTCTTTTAATGAAGACCTGCGGCGCATTATGGAACCAAGAACCACAACGGCGAAACAGAAATTAAAAGTAATTGAAGAATTAAGTAATGCAGGCGTACGCATGGGCATTATGATGGGGCCGATGATACCGGGTTTAAATGAACATGAAATGCAGCGCATCATGAAAGCGGCAAGGGATAATGGCGCAACCTTTACTGCCTATACTTTTATACGGTTGAATGGCGCCATAAAATTTTTATTTCACGACTGGCTGTATAAAAATTTCCCTGACCGCGCCGATAAGGTTTGGCACTTGATAGAACAAAGCCATGATGGAAAAGTAAATGATACGCGCTGGGGCGTACGTATGCGCGGCGAAGGCAATATTGCACAAATGGTAGCGCAGCAATATAAAAAATATGGCAAGCTCTATGGCATGAACGCTGAGGAATGGAGATTGGATACTACGATTTTTAAAAGGCCGGGGGAACAAGGGAGGTTATTTTGAGGTAAGATGGATAAAAGTCAATTTTCATATTAGCCTATGCCTTTTAATTCTTTCTCGCGCCTGATCATATCTCTCAATTAAATCATCATTAGGGTAAAATATTTATTTTATATGTATTAATTAGCTTTTCTAAATTATATAGATTTTTTTCTCTAATTTCTTTTCTACCAATTAATAAAGTATAATCGAAAGACTGTTGGCGCAATGCTTCAGAGGCTGTCTGATAACCCAAAAGCTTTGAAATTAGTGTCTATGAAAAAGACCAATAAAATCCTTTAATTTGCATCTAATGACTCGTATTCAGGTAAATATCAATCCTAATATTTTAAAGTGGGCTCGTGAAGAAGCTGGATTTGACCCAGCAGAAATAGCAGAAAAAGTCAATACCCCATTAGAACGATACAAAAACTGGGAAAAAAAAGGTTTGAATATACCTTTAGGTAAACTACAAAATCTTGCTGGTCAGTACAAACGTCAATTAGCCGTTTTCTTCTTACCTGAGGTACCAGATAAAATTAATAAACCAAAGGACTTTCGTAACCTTACGCCTAAACAAAGTAAGTTAAGTAAAGATGTATTAATGCTTATGAGGGATGTTACATATTTCCGACAAACAGCATTAGAATTACAAGGTGAAATTTATTGGAAAAATCGATACGGCTGGTTAAAGGAAGTTGAAAATATTAAACAAGATAATAATGCATTGGCAAATTGGCTTAGAAAAAAATTGAATATAAATATTGACGAACAATTAAAATGGAAATCAGATAATGAAGCATTTCGAACTTGGCGGCAGGCTGTAGAAAATCAATTAGGAGTTTTGATTTTTCAATTTTCCATGCCTCTTAATGAGGTTCAGGGATTTTGCTTTACTGATAGTTTACCATATGCGATAGCTGTTAATTCCAAACATCATTATACAAGCCGACTATTTACAATTTTCCATGAATTAGCTCATATTGTTAGACACCATAGTGGTATCTGCATTGTCGATAATGTGAATGAGAAACAACAGGAAGAATTTAGCTGCAATTCATTTGCAGGAAAGTTTCTTGTCCCTCAAAATAATCTTATAGTTACCGAGAACATTTCAGAAATTCAAACATATGCAAACAAATTAAAAGTTAGTCGTGAAGTTTATTTGAGAAGGTTAAAAGAAGAAAATAAAATTTCTTCATTAAAATTTTTCTCACTACTAGACAAAATCAAGGCAACTTATAAAACAGAGACTAAAAAAACAGGTTTCGCAGTAAAACCTGAAGTATTAAGTCGTGCTAGCAGAGGAGAAACCTTTTTTAATCTAGTTATAGATGCTTTAAATCAAAATAGGCTTTCTTACACGCAAGCGTCAACAATGCTTGATTTGAAAATCAGTAAAATTTTAAATGAAGCCTAAATCAAATAACATTTACTGTATGGATACAAGCGCATTAGTAACAATGCATCGCTTTTATCCAATAAGAATGTTGCCAGATTTATGGAAACAATTAGAAGAGCTTTTTAAAAGTAAAAAAATCCTTTCTCATAATGTTGTTTATAATGAAATTGTTCCGGAAACAGGAGCTAAAGATAATCTAGCAAAACTAGTCGCAAACTATAAAGTTTGTTTCAAACCTATTTCAAAACACCAAACTCTTTTAGTTCCTCAAATACTATCTCTATTCCCTCACCTAATTGATCCAAGAAGCAAAAAAGATCAAGCAGACCCTTGGATTATTTCTATGGTTATTGAATTGATGGAAAAAATTAGTTTATTTGGCAATGATTCAGATTTTGTAATTGTTAGTACTGAAAGCGAAAATAGCCCAAATAAAATCCCGGCTGTGTGTAAACATTATCAAGTTAGGCACTTAAATCTTTTTGAGTTCTTTGAGGACAATGACTGGCAATTTTCGGTATCTAAAAAATCTTAATTAAAGAGTACTATGCAGACAGGATGGGTGACTAATGACTGCACAAAGGTTTCAGCAAGTTGTAAACATTGCGATGCATTCCCCCGCAATATCATTTCTTATATCTTCTTCTTTTAAATATCTTTAGCACTGTAAAAAACCTCCATGAAAAAAATAATTATTTTCATTACTGTATTGTTGATTGCATGCCTGAAGTTATATGCACAGAAAAATATCACCGGTTTCACCGGCCAGTCTGCTGCTGATCAGTTTTTACTTGAACAAAAATTTGATGCAAACCTCAGCGCTGCAAATATTGGCGGCAACATTAAAGAACTTTCTGCATTCCCGCACAACCTTGGCTCCGCAGGCAGTAAAAATGTTGCGCTTGATATTTACAATAAATACAAATCTTTTGGATGGGATGTGCGCATTGATACTTACCATGTTTTATTCCCAACACCAAAAACAAGGCTGCTTGAAATGACCGCCCCGTCTGTATTCCAGGCATTGCTGCAAGAACCGGCATTGAAGGAAGACGCTACTTCGGGGCAACAGGATCAATTACCCACCTACAATGCATGGGGCGCTGACGGTGATGTAAAAGGAGAACTTGTTTTTGTAAACTACGGGCTGCCGGAAGATTATGAAATGCTCGAAAGAATGGGTATTGATGTAAAGGGAAAAATTGTTATTGCAAAATACGGGCGTTCATGGCGCGGCATAAAACCAAAAGTTGCACAGGAACATGGTGCCTTAGGCTGCATTATTTATTCCGATCCGAAAGATGACGGTTATTACCAGGGAGATGTATATCCGAAAGGCGCATTTAAAAATGAATATGGCGTGCAGCGCGGAAGTGTAATGGATATGGTGATTTACCCCGGCGACCCGTTAACACCAAATGTGGGTGCAACAGAAAATGCACAAAGGATTTCTTCCCACAATGAAGCGCCGAATTTATTAAAGATACCGGTGCTGCCTATCAGTTATCACGATGCACAGCCTTTGCTTGAAGCTTTGGAAGGCCGTGTGGCGCCTGATTCCTGGCGTGGCGCTTTGCCCATTACATACCATATTGGCCCTGGCAAAACAATGGTGCATTTAAAAGTGGAAAGCAACTGGAACATTGTTCCATGCTATGATGTGATTGCAATGATAAAAGGATCCCAATACCCGGATGAATGGGTAATACGCGGCAACCACCACGATGCATGGGTGAATGGTGCCAACGATCCCATCAGCGGGCAGGCCGCATTGCTTGAAGAAGCAAAATCAATTGGAGAATTAGTAAAAACAGGATGGAGGCCAAAACGCACACTCGTGTATTGTTCATGGGATGGGGAAGAACCTGCTTTGCTTGGTTCCACCGAATGGGCAGAAGACCATGGTGATGAACTTAAACAAAAATGCGTACTGTACATTAATTCTGATGATAATGGCAGGGGTTTTTTAGGAGCCGGCGGTTCACATGCACTTAATAATTTTATTACAGAAGTAGCCCGGGATGTGAATGATCCGCAAACCAATGTGAGTGTGCTTCAAAGAACGTTGGCTGCAGACGTGGTGAATGCATCTACTTCAAAAGCAAAAAAAGAAGCCATGTCAAAAAATGCAATTGAGCT
Source organism: Chitinophagales bacterium (assembly GCA_038207175.1). GTDB lineage: Bacteria > Bacteroidota > Bacteroidia > Chitinophagales > Chitinophagaceae > JBBRAD01. The sequence continues at coordinate 13,849 of JBBRAD010000005.1, read as the reverse complement.
GGATGCATTGGGTTCCGGTTCTGATTTCTCTTCATTCCTTCAGCATCTTGGGGTGCCTGCGCTTAACCTGGGTTTTGGCGGTGAAGATGGTGGCGGCGAATATCATTCAGTGTATGATTCGTATGATGATTACCGCCGCTTTAAAGACCCTTCTTTTCAATATGGCGTGGCACTTTCAAAAACCGCCGGGCATGCGGCTTTGCGCATGGCAGATGCAGATATACTGCCCTTTGATTTCCGCTCTTTATATACCACCATCAACGGTTACACAACAGAATTAATAAATATGGTGGCTGATTTGCGTGAAAGCACAAAACTTGAAAATGAAATTCTCAAAACAAATGATTATGCCCTTGCTGCAGATACGGCAAATTATATTGCGCCGCCAAAACAAAAAAGCGAAGTGCCTTTTATTGATTTTTCTTCTTTGCAAAATGCATTAGCTTTTCTGCAAAAAAGTACGGACAGCCTGAATGTATATTGGAATAAATCCATCAGTTCATCAACTGATCATGATGCACTGAATAAAGCTTTGTATGAAGGCGAACAGCAATTACTTTTGCCGGATGGTTTGCCACGCAGAAGCTGGTATAAACACGCCATTTATGCGCCGGGATTTTATACCGGTTATGGTGTAAAAACTTTGCCCGGCATACGCGAAGCCATTGAGCAGCGCAACTGGAATGAAGCGGCTGAACAAATAAATATTGCAGCAGCAGCGGTAAACAAATTAGCTGCTTACCTGCAAAAAATTACAGAATAAATTTTTTTGAGCCCAGCTTTTGTATTTTATGGCATCATCTGTTGCGTCGCACTCTTGTACAGTTGTGCAGGTTTAAGCAAAGCAACTGTTTGCTCATTTTTAAAATATCGTTTCCATTTCATTCAACCTTCTTGCCGCATCGGCTTCATGCGAGGGAATATAAACCACTTTATTATTTTTTGCAAAGGCGGTTACTTTTTCATAAGTGTTTTTTGCAAGTTTGTGGCTTGCATTGGCACCTGAATATTTTCCATCAATCAACTGCTGCTGTGAGTAACAAACATCCGCGCCAAAAAAAATACAGCTATCATCTGTGCTAAATATTACCGAGCAATGATGATAAGTATGCCCCGGTGTTTGCACCAGTAAAAGGTCTTTTGATTTTGTAAGATAATATGCTTTATCAAAAACGCTGTACTGTTCATCCAGTTCAACCAAAGCCGGTTTAAACCAATGCGGGTAAAGCTTTGGCAAATCGCCAAAAGGTTTTTCCCATTCCGTTTTGTTTACAATAATCTCCGTTTCAGGAAAATATTTCAGCCCGTCAATATGATCAAGATGCAGGTGCGTTAATACAACCGCTTTTATATTTTTAATATCAATGCCCAGTTCATTTAACTGCGGGCCAATTTCTTCTTCACGTTTTACTAAAAATTTAAACTGTTTGGTATCAAACCATTTTGCAAAAAATCCCGAGGAGTTAAAATAATCAGGATTGTTTACATCTGCATTTTCACCGGTATCAATTACAAAAATCCCTTCAGGGTGTTCAATAATCATTACCCATATAGGCATCCATTCTGTAAATTTTTTATCAAGCATAAAATCAATCATTGCCCATATTCCTGTTTTTGTGGCATCACGGAACTTTGTTTTTACCAAAACGGCGCCCGTAGAAACAAGATGGATTTTTACGGGTTTTCCCTGCGCGGTTACTTCAACGGTTTGTTTAGTAAACATAGCAGCAAAAGTAAAATGATTTTATTTGAAATTAATGTTACAATATATGCAGCAATTTTGCAAAATGCCGAACAGAAATATTCAAAGTACAAGTGTGCGACGCAACCCAAGCCCAATAAGAGTTACAGAAGCCTGGTTCAAAAAAAAATTAATCATCAAACCTGCTTTTTGATTTTGGGATAAGCAATAAACTTTTGCGCAGTGTTTGCTTCAGTTGTGTTTTCACCATCTGCCCCATTGTTTTGCAGCGGAGGAATAAAGGCTGGTCAAAATGCGCAGCAAGTTCACGTGCAAGCTGTTCAATTTTTTCTGGTTTTGAAATATGGTCGTCATGCATTATGTCCAGCAGTTCTTTTATACGGTAGCGCGATGACACCAGGCGAAACGCCATCATCGTTCTTTCTTCTACCTGGTATTGCGTAATGCTTTCTTTATCGAGGTGTTTTAAAACAAGGTCAACAAATGGTTTATTCTCTTTAAAAAACTGCGGCAGGTACATATTTTTTCTGCCTTCATAACTCTGCTGGTCAAAATCAATGGCACGTATGCGGTACTGGAAATCTTCAATATCGGGGGTAATGCTTACCACAAAATTGTAACTGCGCATATCACCAAGCAGGCGCACAAAACAACGTTCATTAAACTTCACAAACTCTTTTGCAAAACGTATAATGTTGGTGCCCGTTTGCAAATAATCACTTGCAAACACATCGCCGGGAATGCCTGGAATATGTTCTTCCACCAGCGTATTGCGGTGCGTAAAATAAGTAATACGGTTTGGTGATAATAAATGTTCAAGCTCCAGGCCATAGATACGGCTTGCATCTGCGAGCTTTATATAATAATGATCGTAGTTGTCGTTGAACTTATTTACAATACGTATGCGGAAAGGCTGGCTGTTGCCAAAGCTGCAGAAATCTATACGCGCCACATCGAGGTGGTTGATGAAACTCATATCGCCTTCTGTTTTTAAAATGGCGTAAATCTTCACAAGGCTTTCGCGCAGGTAACCCCAGTCACGCATATCGTAGCTAACCGTTTCCCACAGTGAAGGCTTGCCTGCTTTATCTTTCAGCGGAATGGAATAAGTAAAACGGTAAAGGTCTGCATAGCTGGCTGGCAATTTTATTTCGCGGTTATACTGCGTAAGATACTGGCGCAGTTCTTCATCTACAGGAAAGATGGGTTTCTTTCTTGTGGGGCGGATATTTTCGGTTTCGTCTGTGGATTCAAACATGCGATTAAATTATTCCAGCAAATTACTTTCATCATCCTCCAGCAAATTCAAATCCACTGCATCGGCACCGGCAATGCCTTCCACAGAGCCGCGGATATGCGCTGCATTCAGCAAAACCTTCTCTAATTGTTTTTCCCGCACCTTCCATAATTTTTCCATGGTTTCGCGTTCTTTTTGTATGCTCAACCGCATAGCCATAAAACCTTCACGTATGGCTTTCCATTGTTCCCGGAATTCGCCGCCGGTAAGATAATCATAAAGCATCACCATTTTATCGCCTTTGTTTTCCTGGCTTTTTTTGGCGTCAAAAATTTTAAGCAATGCATTGCGCAACAATAACGCCACACTCCTGACTTCCGCAAAAGAACAAATATACACGCCGTTTTTTTCGCCAAAACGTTCCATATCCTTTGGCAATGCCTGTGTTACAATGATGGCTACATCCGCGCCAAAGTTGCGCATATCGGTTTTTAATTTTTCAATCCAGTCGCCGCCAAAATCTTTTGTGCGCTTGCTTTCATAAATAATTTTTCCGGCTTCAGTGCCCAACTGGTTGCGTACAACCTGTATGCAGTCCGCGCCGCGTACACCTTTGCCTACTTCTTCAATTTTATCAAAAGGAAAAGCTGCCTGCAAAATTTCCTGCAGCAGCAGCTCCTGCACTTCGCCCTGCAACTGCATACTGCCCTGTTCTGCTTTCCGTTTCATTTCATCCACTAATTTTTTCTGGTCTTCTATCTGCTTTTCTTTTTCTCTCAATCTCAGTTCAAATTCCTGTTCCTTCAAATTCATTTTATCATTCTCTTCTTTTTGTAACTGCACTTTCATTTTTTCACGCTCAGTCATTAATTGCCGTTGCACATTCAGCTCCATTTCTGCTTCTTTTTCCTGAAGCGCTTTTTCTTTTTGCAAAAACTCCAGTTCTTTTTTTCTTGCTTCTTTTAATTTTTCTTCATTATCCGCGGCAGATTGCTCCAGCATCTTTAACTGGTTTTCAAAATCTAATGAAACGGATTTGCGGATGGAAATTTGCAGTTGCTGCTCTAACAGTTTTTTTTCTTCCGCTAATTTTTTATTTGCTTCGGCATCTTTTGCAAGAAGCTGCTGAAGCAGTAAATTTTCCTTTTGTTTAAATTCTTCTTCCTTTTTCGCCTGCCATTTTTTTGCTTCAATATTCAGTTCGCGCTGCACTTCTTCCCTGAAAGCTCCTGTTGGCTCAAACTGGTGGTTACAGTTTGGGCATGTAATCAATCCTGCCATAATTTTAAATTTATAAACACCAATATTACAAAAGCCTTTTGTTATTGCGGGTTACCTGCCGGTTTATTTTTACTGAAGATATAATGGTAAAGGAGAAAAGACAAAACATCCGCAAACGTTTTTAAAACAAGAAACAGCAGCGATGGCTGAAACCCAAAAAAAGCGGGGAGTAATATCATCAGGTGCATAGGGATAATGCGCAGGTAGGGCAGGAAAAAAATAGTATCTAATTTTAAAACGGTAGTACGTTCTAATTGTTTCTGCCGGATAAAGTTTATAATTGACTCAAGAAAAAAGGCTGCAATGCCCAGTAACAGCACCATTTTATCAACAGAAGCAGCCCTGAAATCCACCAGCAAAAAAATACAATACACAAGATGAAACAGCCCGTAATGCACCAGGAAGAACCAGGGAGTACAGCCTTTATTTTTCGCATCCACAGGCTGGTTATTCATCTTAAAACCGGAAGCATCATAATTTTTTATAGTAAGCAGGTCGAAAAAATTAAATACCCCGATTGTTACGCTCTGGAACCAGTAGATCCATACAACCGTAGGAAAAGCGCCGGGGTTGTTTTCGTAATACCAGATACAGTAAATATTTCCGGCTAAAAGAAAAAGAATGGACGGGTTGGTGAAAATCTTTTTTATCATGTGCAAAGTTGAAGGCATTAAAGTAAGGGATTTATTGTTACAATCATTATACCCTGCAGCGGGTAAATATGTTTTATCCGGAATGGGTATATTTCTTTACTATGCCTTAACTTCATAAAATATCTGTTTATCATGAAACTGTTTTCAAAACTGCTTTGCATTGCCTGTATATTTTTATCGCTGCAATCAGTTGCGCAAAAAAATATCCGGCTAAGTTCACCCAACGGCAACATTGTTTTTTCTTTTGTATTGATGAATCATTCCCCATCGTACAGCATCATTTTTAAAGGAAAAACGATTGTTGATTATTCTTTATTAAGCTTAAGCTTTGAAGATGGCCTTTTTGAAAATAATTTAAAACTTAATAAACCTGTTTTCCGCGATACCACTGAAGATTATGAATTGATTGTGGGCAAAACAAAACAGGTACATACACACTATAAAGAACTAACGCTTCCGCTTGAAGAAACCATTTCTCCTTTCAGAAAAATAAATATTGTTGTCCGTGCATTTGATGACGGTATTGCATTCCGTTACCAGTTTCCGCAACAGAAAAATCGTGCATCTTATACCTTGCTTGATGAGAATACAACATTCAAATTAACCGGTGACCCCGTTGCGCATACTTTGTTCCTGCCAAATTATACTTCATCGCATGAAGGCCCGTACAGCACCATACCATTAAGCAAAATAAAAGAAGATGCATTAATGGATATGCCTACGCTGTTTGAGTTTGCAGGCGATACATATCTTGCAATTACTGAAGCCGAACTGGTTGATTATGCAGGTATGTATTTAGCAAAAGAGAATGGTGTACTTACAAGTAAGCTTTCGCCATTGCCCAATCAAACTGCCATAAAAGTGAAAGCCGTTTTACCGCATCAAACCCCCTGGCGTGTGCTGATGATCAGCGACAGGGTTGGCGCGCTGATAGAAAGTAATATCATCACCAGTTTAAATGAACCCTGTAAAATAAAAGATGTAAGCTGGATAAAACCGGGCAAAACAACTTTTCCATGGTGGAATGGAGATGTGGTGCCCGATACATTAAATGCACCCGGTAATAATTTTGTAACCAACCAATACTATATTGATTTTTGCGCTCGCAACCATATAGAATATCATTCAGTAGTAGAGTATGGTTTGCACCAGTGGTATATGGATGATGGTGTAAATTTTCAGCCGGGGCCGCATGCAGATGTAACTACGCCTGTGCCCGGGTTGGATATGAAAGAAATTTGTGATTACGGTAAAAGCGTGGGTGTTGACATTCGCGTATGGGTGCATTTTTATGCGCTGTATCCCAAGCTGGATACAGCTTTTGCAGTATTTGAAAAATGGGGACTTAAAGGAATGATGGTTGATTTTATGGACAGGGATGACCAGGAGATGGTAAATATGCAAACTGAAATTTTGCAGAAAGCAGCCATACATCATTTACATATACAGTTTCATGGCGCTTATAAACCAACAGGATTGAGCAGGACATACCCGAATGAATTTACAAGGGAAGGCACACTGAATTATGAAGCGGATAAATGGAACCCTGATGGTATTTCTCCCGACCACGATATCAATATGCCGTTTACAAGAATGCTGGCGGGTTCAACAGATTATCATCTTGGCGGTTTCCGTGCTGTGCCAAAAGATTCTTTTAAAACACAATATACAAGGCCGCTGATGCTGGGCACACGCTGCCACATGCTTGCGATGTACGTAGTGCTTGAAAATTACCTGCAGATGGTTTGCGATTATCCCGCTGCGTATGAAGGCCAGCCCGGTTTTGAATTTATAAAAGAAATCCCCACAACATGGGATGAAACAAAAGTGCCTGATGCAAAAGTTGGAGCATATATTGTAATTGCAAGAAGAAAAAATAATGACTGGTATGTGGGCGCCATTACCAATCACGAAGCAAGGCAAATAAATATTCCGCTGGATTTTTTGGATGACGGGGAATATACCGCAGAAATTTATGCTGATGCAAATGACACAAATACAAACCCAAATCATTTAGTTAAGCAAATAAAAACTGTAACCAAAAAGGATATATTAAAACTTGAACTTGCAGCGGGCGGTGGTGAAGCCATTCATTTACAAAAAAAGTAACCTTCCCGGTTGGCGGGAAGGTTGCATAACCTAAATGAAAAAACTGCTGTAATTCAAACCCTTTTTATCTGCACAAAGAAATTTTATTATAAGAACGCAAATCCTCGCTCATAAACAATCCAGCTGCCGAAGTGTGCGACGCAACAGGTGATGCTATGAAATGCTGCTGCCCGGTACAAAAAAATATTTCAACATACTATGGCGTATATGTAAACTTGCGTATGACTACTTCCACTTCATTCCCGTCTGTTGGCGCATGGCCTTTAAAAAGCCAGAGATTTATATAAGCCGGCATTGCAATGGTGCTTATAAAATATGGCGGGTTTGTGCAGGTGGCCGATGCAAACTGGTTTGTATTTGTTTCAGTAAAACCATTCATCGCCTGTAGTTTTACACTTGTTGCTGTTCTTGTAAACCTGTGCGTGGTATAGGTTCCGCTGAGTGAAAACTCCTTTGTGTAATTATAAATACCGGTTTTTCCCTGCTGCGGGTAAATGGTATAATTAAGGTTTGGCCAGTTGCTGTTTCCCCAGCGCGCAATTTCAATATCCATTTCATCATAGCCATCATAGCCCGAATAATTGAATAAGCCAAGCACTATATTTTTATCAAATTTATCTATCGCGCCTTCCACCCAAAACTGGTAAGCGCCATAACCAAATGTTTGCTGCGTGCTTACTTCCGCGCAGTACCATTTTCCGGTTGCAGCATCTTTTCGTATTTTAACATGCAGGTACCCGTTTGTATCCACCCATACATCATTGGGGTCCCATAAATTTTTCCCGGGACCCTGCGTGTTATTTTTTGAATTCCGCACATTCCAGGTATAACCGCTGAACTGTATAGTTTTTGATGGCGCGGTTTTATCATCTGCGGATATTTGCGCAGATGCAGTAATTTGTTTTTTGCAGCTTGCTAATGCAACAGAAGCAATAAGGAGATAATGGATTTTCATAAGTATTATTTTATATTTTTCAGAGAGTAAATTTACACACTTACTTTAACTTTCAATACACAATTTGCGCATAGTTATCTTCGAAATTTGAAGTTATTTGCCTTAAAAAATAAATGCAATTTTGGAGCCGGGCAATAAATTATAATGCGGCTTTAATTGCGTCGCACTCTTGTACGTTTAGATTTTCATAGAGGCATAGTGCAACTGTCTGCTGTTGGTGAAACCGGCACAAAGAACCATCAGCGGCGAAAACCTTAAAAAATGGTTAGTTTATACAACACCAAAAACAGCTATAAAAGCAATGGCATTACTTAAAGCAAAAGCAGGAAAAGCTTTTGTGGCTGTAAAAATGCTGTTCATACAACTTATTACAGGGCAAATGCGGTATTCATTTTTTGTACTCCCTGCAAGCCTGTTTTTTAAACCAAAAATAAAGTCCGCTCACGGGCTTTAAAAACGGTTCTGTCAAATAAATACTGCAGCTATAATTGAAAATTTATGTAGTACAACAGTGACTTTTGTTAGCGGCGGTACTTTCCATCTTGTTTTATTTCCTATTTGATTAGAAACGGATTTTACTGCTGCCATATACCACGTCGTTTTGTGTCAGACGTTCCTCCTTTTGAGTTATAACAAAGACATTAAGTCAATCTACTTTTGTGTTATCAAAAATGCAATTATAAAGATGTCACAAAAAGCAAAACTTAAAAGAAGCATTATTAACAGGTATTTACTGGGAAGTGTTTGGCCGATAATTAAAGCCACCCTGAAAGAGCCTTTTGTGAAGGGAATAAAAGGAAAGGATTTCTTTTCACAGAAAATGTTATCTACGTTATCCAATAGAGTTAATAGTATCACCCCACAATCTCAAAGGCAATGGGGCACCATGACACCTGATCAGATGTTACATCATCTGAATTTGGCCACCGGAAGTGCATTAGGATATTTTGATCTCCCGGATGCAAGTTATTTGATGTCAAGAACAATATCTAAATGGTTATTGATAGACTTACTTTCAGAGCAACCAAAAGGATTACAAATACCGCTAAATTTTAAAATACCTCCAACAGAACATTTTGATTTTGAGCACGAGAAAAAGTTGTTGCTTGAAATCATAAATAAAGCGTGCAACAGTAAAAACACCCTGAATTGGGGTCCGCACCCTTTATTTGGTCGTATGAGCGATAATGAATGGGGAAGGCTCCTAACGATGCATATTGATTATCATTTAAAACAATTTGGGGCATAAACATTATCAAACAATTTAAAAACTATAAAATCATGGAATTAAAAGGAAAAACAATATTGATCACCGGTGGTGCCGCAGGTATCGGACTGGAAGCAGCGAAACAATTTTTATCCAATGGTGCAAAAGTGATCATCACCGGTAGAAATCAAGCCAAATTAGATGCTGTCAAAAAATCGTATCCAACTATAACTGCGATACAAAGTGATGTGGCTGATGCCAATGATGCACAGTCACTTTTCGATAAAGTTAAAGCACTTGGAGGAATTGATATTTTATACAATAATGCCGGCATTATGAGCGGTCCAGCCAATTTGGGTGTAGCAAATGCTAAACATTTTGAAGCAGCAGAAAATGAGATTAACATTAATTATCTCGGAGTGATTCGCCTGACTAACATTTTTATCGAAATGTTGAAATCAAGAAAAGAGGCTGCCATTATCAATACATCATCAGTACTGAGCTATGTTCCATTTAATCTTGCTCCAACCTACGCTGCAAGTAAAGCGGCAATGCGTTTTTATACGGTGTCGTTGAGAGATCATTTACAGATATTGAAAAGTAGCGTTAAAGTTTTTGAGCTATTGCCACCCGTAGTAGCAACAAGCATGACAGAAAACCTTGAGTCAAAAGGGATTCCTCCTTCAAAATTGGTGAACGCACTGATTGCCGGAATCAAAAAGGATCAGTTCACTATTCGTGTAGGTGACACTAAACTGGTTTACCTGGTTCATCGTTTCTTTCCTAAAATAGCATACGGATTAATTAATGCTGCGAAAAACGCAAAGCAGCTTCAATCGTAAGCAAATTTTCCTATAAGGGTTTAAAAACTCAAAAAATTATGACGACAAATATTTTAGCACCAGCATCAAACGAACTTCATACTATTCTCACCAATCAGCGGAATGCCTTTTTGCAAGACGGTCCACCAACACTTGAACTGCGACGGGCTGATTTGAAAAAATTTAAATTAGCAATGATTGCCAGGAGAAAAGAAATTGAAGAAGCAATAAATACTGATTTTGGTCATCGTTCAAGGCACGAAACTGCCATCGTAGAAATATTGGGTGTTATTGAAGGTATCAAATACCTGAGTAGCAATCTTAAAAAATTCATGGCTCCAGGTAAACGAAACGTAGCATTGCACATGAAGTTTGGTAGTGCAAGGGTAGAATATCAACCGCTTGGTGTAGTGGGTGTAATATCGCCCTGGAATTATCCAATAAACCTGTCGTTGATGCCGGTCGTTACTGCAATTGCAGCAGGTAACCGGGTAATGTTGAAACCGTCAAAAAATACACCTGCAACTAATGCTGTCATTGATGCAATGTTTAAAGATATTTTTCCTCAGGAGCAGGTAACGCTTGTAAATGGTGATGGAGCAGCATTCAGTAAATTACATTTTGATCATCTTATTTTTACGGGCAGTACTTTAGTAGGTCGTTCTGTAATGAAAGCGGCAAGCGAAAATCTTGTGCCTGTAACGTTGGAATTGGGTGGTAAGTCTCCCGTCATTGTTTCTAAAGGTTATTCCCTGGAAAAAGCAGCATCCCGTATTGTGTACGGAAAACTCCTGAGTGCCGGGCAAACCTGTATTGCACCTGATTATGCATTGGTACATGAAAGCGAAGTTGATGCTTTTATCAAGTCTTATGAGAACAGTGTAAAGCAGGCTTATCCTGATGGACCAACTGGAGACGACTATACTTCGATTGTGAACGAACAACAATTTGCCATATTGAAGGAGCTACTTGATGATGCCCAAAAACAAGGAGCCAAGGTAATAGAAGTGGGTATCCGTCCAGGTGAAGCATCAAAACGCCCTCATACAATGGCTCCAACTATTGTGTTGGGTGTAACAGACGAAATGCGTATTGCAAAAGAAGAAATTTTTGGCCCTATATTACCAATACTTACTTATCAATTTATTGATGATGCCATTAATTATGTAAATGCCCGGCCAAGGCCATTGGCGCTTTATTTTTTCACTCATGATGATGAAAATAAAGAAAGGGTGTTGAGCCGAACTACTTCTGGCAATGTTACTATAAATGGAACATTCTCACATATAGCACAAGATGATCTTTCTTTTGGTGGTGTTGGTGAAAGCGGTATGGGAGCCTATCATGGCATAGAAGGTTTTAGAACACTAAGTCATGCCAAAGGAATATACGAACAGGGAATATGGAATGGTATGGATCTTCTGCATGCTCCTTTCAGTAATAATACAGACAGACTTATTAATCTATTTCTTCGCTAATTTGTTAATTTTAATATTAATAAGATGAAACATTTTAAAACACTAAGTGAAATGGCGCTTGCCAATGATGTACCATTGCCGGAACATCCTATGCTGGGTCTCCTGCGAATCAATCGGGAAATCAAGATAAATAATGCAGAATATACCAGCGATTTTTACATGATTGGATTTAAAAAAGTAAAAGCCGGTTATGTGCTATATGGCAGAACTAAATTTGACCATGAAACCGGCTCGATGATTTTTATGAAGCCACGCCAGGTGATTGAAATGCGTAATTTAGAATTTGAAGAAGATGGGTACATTTTAGTTTTTCATGAAGATTTCCTGAACGGGCATGCATTGCATGAAGATATTCAAGGGTATTCTTTTTTTGAATACGAAACGAATGAAGCGCTTCACCTGGCACCGAAGGAAGAAAAAATTATCTGGAATATTTTTAACACGATTGAGCAGGAATATAATAACAGTGAAGATGAATTTAGCCGTGAGATTATTCTGGCAGGCATCAATTCCATGCTCAAATATGCCGAACGGTTTTATAAAAGACAATTCATCAACCGCAAACAACTTTCCGGGAAAACGGTAACAGCATTTAATAAAATGCTGCAGAAACATATCAGTAGCGGATCAGTTCTTGACAATGGCTTACCTTCCGTTGCTGAATTGGCAAACAGTCTGAACATTTCTGCACGTTACCTTTCTGACTTACTGAAAGTAGAAACCGGAAAAACTGCCATTGATCTTATTCATATTGCACTTATCAATGAAGCTAAAAACAGGCTAATAAAAAAAGATAAAACTGTTTCTGAAATAGCATACGATTTAGGTTTCGAAAACATGTCTTACTTCTCCCGGCTTTTTAAAAAGGAAACAGGGATGTTACCCACTGCCTTTAAAAATCAATTTTTAAATTAGAATAATTATTGAAAAGTATTGATTACTGTCGCAAGTGATGAAATCGGGCTGAAGCCGCCTGCCTCATTGCATCCATAAATTATAAGGTTACACTTGTCGCCAAAACCCCTGATCTATGTAATTGCAGCGTGTCGTTTTGCAATTGCTACTAACAGATCAGATTAGCGGTTCGTTGTTTTAATTTTCCCAAAAAAATGAGTTACTTCTCAGATTCTATTCTTTTTTCTTGAGTCAATAATAGTAAGAATGATTCCTAAAATTATTGCAAAACGAAATGAAGTTTCCCAGTCAATTATTGCAACTCCATGAAAAACTAAGCTCCATAAAAATGTAACCCCTATACTAACCAAAAGGGTAATTGCAAAGACCAGAATAAATCCAGTTACCATTTTTTTTATATCCATTTTACTGCCGCCTGTTAGCGGTTCGTTGTTTGTGCTCTAAATTGTTTTAGTCAGTTTAGCCATTGCTCTTACTGGAAATGTCCCAACGCCTTTAAATTTTGGCGGGATTGCACTAAATGTAAACCCGTCTTTGGGCAATAAATATAAGTTGCAAAGATGTTCTACAATTAAAATTTCTGCTCCCAAAAGTGTCGTATGAACAGGTCTGGATTTAACTAATGTACTGTCGATATTATGAGAGTCAATGCCTACTAATTTGACACCGCAATCTTTCAAATATTCGGCTGCTTCTTTTGTCAAGTAAGGGTGGTTTTCATAATATTTTTCGGTATTCCAATAACTGTCCCACCCTGTATGGATTAAAACTGCACGGTTTCTAATCTCATAATTTTTCAAACGTTCTTCTGTTATTGCCAAGGTTTCAGTAAAAGGAACGCTAATTACAATTGCATCAAGGTCAACAAAATATTCCAGTCCAACCTCTGAAAGGTCCTTGCCATTTTCAAATCTGTGAAAAGGACAATCAATATATGTTCCTGTATTTGTAACCATTTCAATTTTACCAATTTGAAACTCAGTTCCTTCTTCATAAAACTGTCTTGAGTTTTCTCTGCTCAAATAATCACAAATAATTGGTGCTGGCAATCCTTTGTAGGTAATAAGTCCATGTTCAATTGTATGGCTTAAATCAATCAAAAGGTCAGTCTTATTATTTTTATTAATTGGTTTTCTTTTGTGTTGTTCTTCAAAAATTACTTTATTCAGAATTTTTGTCTGCCCAACCATAAGCAGTCGCAAGTCCGCCACAATATAATCTGCAAGATCTTCATCAGGAATATTGTCGCCCGATATGTCAAATCGGAAGTCTTCGCCTTTAATACTTCCTCCATTTGTGAAATAAATTTCGAAATCAAATTTTACTCTTTTTTCCATAATTAATTGTTTTGTCTATCGATGTCATTTTTACAATTCTGACTAACGTTTTTTTAATGTTTTAAAAATGAATGGTTTATGTTTTTCAGTTAAATCCATTCATTTTCACTTTTGCCCTTCCGTTAGCAAAAGAATTCTGACTAACGTTTTTTTA
>JBBRAD010000004.1:0-191736 GCA_038207175.1 Chitinophagales bacterium | reverse complement strand
AGCTGACAGGGTATATTTTGAGAAACACTGATTGTTAATAAATGTAAAGAATTAAGTTAATAAAAATTCCTGTAAGAGCGAAGGAATTTCGTTTTTTATTTTTATAGTTCTTTTGGCCTGACGCGAAATGGCTTCTTTGAAGAAATCTATTTTTAGACAGTTTCTAATATACGAATATTACTAAATTTCTATTTTAAACAGCCTCTTAGAGAATTGATCTTTGTATTTGTATAACTTAATTACCATATAATTAATCACGTGGATAGATTTGCTACCTCAAATACAAAAGTTACTTACTATTTAGGTGCTGGTGCAAGTGCGCAAGCACTTCCGATCGTAAATAGAATTAAGCTTGACGAAATAACAGAAATAAAAGGTATGGCCAATTGCTTTATTGAATTAGCTGATGAAATAAAAGATATGGAAGGAATTGACGAAGAAAACAAATTATTCCGTGATCAAAAGGTAGAATCCTTAAGGGAATTAGCTCATAAGTCGGTTGAGTTTGGAACTATTGATACTTATGCAAAATATTTGTATCTACTCGACCAAGAAAAGTTAGCTGATTTGAAAAACACTTTAATATTCTTTTTTTTAAGTGAACAAATCATAAAAAAGAAATTTGATAAAAGAGCCCTTATTTTTTTAACAACAATTCTACAATATCAACAAGTATTTCCCTCAAATATTAAAATACTGACTTGGAATTATGATTTTCAAATTCAGACTGCGGCATTACAGTTTAAAGAAGAACAATTTAATACTATTGGAACAAGTGGCTGGAAACATTCGCCACCATTAATTTCTTATTTCCCCTATTCAGGATATAAATTATCCGAAGATCCAAGTCTTATTCACTTAAATGGCATTGCAGGATATTACCAGAATGATGAAAATACTTACGACCATTTTTTTAACCAAAAAGATATCCCCAATTATAATTCTTTACTATCTCTTTTAAGAAAATTAAGAAAAAATGTAAACAGGTATTTAAGCTTTGCCTGGGAGGGTGATGTTAGAAGTAATATGCTTGAGATAGCATGTCGAATTGTTGAAAACACAAATGTTTTGGTAGTTATTGGATATTCATTTCCTTTTTTTAACCGAGAAATTGATAAAGAACTTTTTGAAGTTTTTAAAAGGAATAATGAACTTAAAAAAATATATTTTCAAGATCCATTTAATGATGGACAATTTTTAAGAAATCAATTTGGCTTAAATGATACAATTGAAATCTTACATGTCAAAAATGTAAAGAATTATTATGTACCAATGGAGCTTTAAATTGTTGCTGTACAAATTTCTGAACGTACAAGTGTGCGACGCAACAGCCGGTGCCATAAAAAACAAATGTACGGCTCAAAAAAATCACATAGCTACTTCCACCATTTTCGTTGTGCCCATATTTGCATTGCGCACAGCAATATTTCTTGCGGCCATGCCTGCAAAATCTTCAAATGATTTTTTTGTGGCTGCATCATCGCCCATCAGCGCAGGCACGCCATTATCGCCACCCTCGCGTATGCTTTGCACCAAAGGTATCTGACCCAGAAAAGGAAGATCATATTCGTCTGCAAGCCTTTTCCCGCCTTCTTTTCCGAAGATGTAATATTTATTGTTTGGCAGTTCTGAAGGCGTGAAGTAAGCCATATTTTCCACCAAACCAATAATGGGCACATTTATCTGCGCCTGTGCAAACATAGCAATCCCTTTTTTTGCATCAGCAAGCGCCACAGCCTGCGGTGTTGTAACAATCACCACTCCGGTAACAGGAACTGTTTGCATTAATGTAAGATGAATATCGCCGGTACCCGGTGGCATGTCAATTACCAAGTAATCGAGTTCGCCCCAATCCACTTCAGTAACGAATTGCCTGATTGCACTGCTTGCCATTGGCCCTCGCCAAACCACTGCATTTTTTTCATCAACAAGCAAACCAATGCTCATTAATTTTATGCCGAATTTCTGTAGCGGCACAATCATTCCTTTGCCATTCACATCTTTCATCAACGGCCGCTCACCACGCACACCAAACATTATGGGCACACTGGGGCCGTAAATATCAGCATCCATCAAGCCCACGCCGGCGCCGCTTTTTGCAAAAGCTAATGCAAGGTTTGCTGCCACTGTACTTTTTCCTACACCGCCCTTTCCGCTTACAACAGCAATAATATTTTTTACACCCGGTAATAATTGTTTGGCATCTTTGCGGTTGCTGCTGGTATTGGAAGTAAAATTCACTTTTACATCTGCCTGTTTATTCACTAATAATTTTACTGCATTGATGCAGGCGGTGCGTATCATATCTTTCAGCGGGCAGGCAGGCGTAGTAAGCACAACAGTAAATGAAACATTGTTTTCATCTATTGCAATATCTTTTACCATATTCAGTGTTACAATGTCTTTACCCAAATCGGGCTCCTGTACATTACTCAGCGCTTTTAAAATATTAGCTTCGGTCATCACACATTTTTTTGTTAAAAAGAAAGCTTAAAAAGCAAAATTAACCTTCATTCAGGTTATTTTGTTTTTTAGTTAAACATCTTTGAGAAGATTTATTTTTGTGAACAGAATTTATTGCATGAAGAAATTTTTACAATACAGTTTAGTGCTTTTTCTTACAGGATTTGCGCAGCAGGTTTTTGCACAGCAAAATACTGCCCAGGATTCAGTGGTGCAGTTGTACGGTGTGATAATGACTGCCGACAGCCTGCGCGCCATCCCTGCTGCCAGTATAATTGTTGAAGATAAAGGCCGCGGTACACTTACCAACGATGATGGCGTTTTTTCCATCGTTGTTTTAAAAGGGGATAAGATCCGCTTTTCATGCATTGGTTTTAAAGATAAACTGATTACAATCCCCAATAATTTAACCGGCAACCAGTACAGCGTAATACAACTGATGGTGAATGATACCAATTACCTTCCGGCAACAATTATAAGGCCGCGGCCTTCCAGCGCGCAGTTTGCAAGAGAGTTTTTAAATACACGCGTGCCCGATGACCAGCTTGAAGTAGCGCGTAAAAATACAGATGAAGCCACGCGCAGGGCATTGATGGTTTCATTGCCCGCAGATGGCCGTGAGGCTGTGAGCATGCACCTGCAGCAGCAGGCTCAAAAATTTTATTACCAGGGTCAGCAGCCACCCATCAACCTTTTAAACCCTGTGGCCTGGGCTGAATTTATACAGGCATGGAAGCGCGGCGACTTCAGAAGGAAGAGCCCATAAGCAACCTTAAACCTAAAGGGAATGATGGCCTAAATCCCAAAGGAGACTTATAATATAGATGTATAATTTCCTGTAGAAGTTATGATGCCGGCAAAAATATTTTATAGCGGCTTCGTTGCGTCGCAATCCGTTCATCTGTAAATCTTTTGGAATCTGTTTAATCCCGATAGCCATAATATTATTTTTACGGGATGAAAATTTCAGTCAATTGAACTCCTTACATTTGTTTTCTATTTCCTGTTCATCCTGCAAATCTTTTAAACCATGATTCACATAGTTTCAGTAATAGGCGCCGGCACTATGGGAAATGGCATTGCGCATGTGTTTGCGCAAAATGGTTTTGCAGTAAATTTAATTGATGTAAATGCAGCACAATTGGAAAAAGCCATTGCAACCATCTCAAAAAATTTTGACAGACAGGTTTCAAAAGGCGCAGTTACTGAAGATCAGAAACAACAGGCGCTATTAAACATAACTGCGGTTACAGATATTGCAGATGGCGTAAAAAATGCCGGGCTTGTAGTGGAGGCTGCAACCGAAAATGCGGATTTAAAACTTAAAATATTTAAGCAGGTAGATGAAGCTGCACCGGCAGATGCCATTCTTGCATCCAACACATCTTCTATTTCCATTACAAAAATAGCAGCGGTAACCAAGCGGCCTGAAATGGTTATTGGCATGCATTTTATGAATCCCGTTCCTGTAATGAAACTTGTGGAAATCATTAATGGTTACGCCACAAAAAAAGAAGTAACGGATACCATTGTTGCATTAAGTAAACGGCTTGGCAAAGTGCCCTGCGTAGTAAATGACTACCCCGGTTTTATTGCCAATAAAATTTTAATGCCCATGATAAATGAAGCCATTTACAGTTTGTATGAAGGTATTGCAGGTGTGGAAGCAATTGATACTATCATGAAGCTTGGCATGGCGCACCCGATGGGCCCTTTACAGCTTGCAGATTTTATTGGCCTTGATGTTTGCTTAAGCATACTTACTGTTTTGTATAGCGGCTTTGGCAATACAAAATATGCACCCTGCCCTTTATTGGTAAACATGGTAACCGCCGGAAAACTCGGCGCAAAAAGTGGCGAAGGTTTTTATAAATATACTGTGGGCAGTAAGGAATTGGTAGTGAGTGAGAGGTTTTAAAATAAAAATTATTTACCGCATCCTCAGCTTTATAAAAGTAAGCGCTTTGTTGTATGCATCCGCTGATGCCGCTTTATCAAAATGCGGGTTACTGGGGTTTGCAAAAGCATGATCCGCATCATACTGGTAAATGTTTATTTTTTTCCCGGCTGTCTGCATGTTCTGCCTGAATTCATCCACTACTGCGGGTGTTATCCACTGGTCTTTATTTGCAAAAATGCCCAGCACATCACAGTTTAAAGTTTTTAAACGGTCAATATTTTTTTCGGGCTGGCCGTAATACATAATACAGCCTTTTACCTGGGTGCCGCCTTCAATAGCTGTTTGCAAACTCCAGCCGCCGCCAAAGCACCAGCCGATTGTAAATACTTCGGCATCTTTACCTGCATAAGTAAAAGCGCCCTTAATGATTGCTGTTGCCCTCTCTGTTTTTACACCCGACATATATTTTGAAGCGTCATCAGCAGTGGCAGCCACGTTTCCGTCATATAAATCCAGCGCAATTACGTTTACCTCCAAATCATCTGATAATTTTTCCGCTTCCTGTTTTATATAATCATTCAGCCCCCACCATTCGTGTATTACAAAAATGTAATAATTAGTTTTGGATTTTGCCATTATCTGCCATGCATGCGCATCCGAACCGCCGGCTGCTGCATAGGTAATATCTTTCCCGCGCTGGCTTTTAAAAATAAACGGCAATGGGTTTTCGTGTGACATAATAAATGCTTTGTCTGACGCATTCAATGCAAATTTTTCTGTGGCTGTGGGTGCGCAGCAGGAAGCCATTTGCTGTTGCGCATGAAGTATAAAAGCATATATAATTACAATAGCAGTTAAAAAAATCTTTTTCATAACAATCGTTTTGCTAAAGTTAGCAAGAATACCGGCGTCTTTTTTAATTATCCACATTCGGGCACCAACTTTTTTTATGTAAAGAAAATTAAGCTTAGTTTTGTACGACCTCTGGGAATTTATTTTTCTCCGCCGGGGTCAAAAAAAGAACCGGGAATATCCACTGATTTTACTGCTGAATTTTCTGAACAAGCTGATAAAGATTTGTTCTGCAATTTTCTTTTTTAGTATTTCAGTGGTTTGAATTTTTTTAAGGTACTGCCTGCTGTTTGTACAATAAAATTATACAGCAGCAGTGTGCGACGCAACAGCAGCCCGGCAGGATTACAAAAGCCGGGTTCATAAAATGCTAAACTTTTTTTATGGCAAAATATATTTTCGTTACCGGTGGTGTAACAAGCAGCCTGGGCAAGGGAATCATTGCGGCGAGCCTTGCAAAACTGCTGCAGTCAAGGGGTTTCAGTGTTACCATCCAGAAATTTGATCCTTACATCAATGTGGATCCGGGTACATTAAACCCTTATGAACATGGTGAATGTTATGTAACGGAAGACGGTGCAGAAACAGATTTAGACCTGGGCCACTATGAAAGATTTTTAAGCATTTACACTTCGCAGGCAAACAATGTAACAACCGGAAGGATTTATCAAACGGTTATCAACCGCGAAAGGGCAGGGGATTTTTTGGGCAAAACCGTACAGGTGGTGCCGCATATTACCGATGAAATAAAGCGCCGCATGTTATTGCTGGGGAAAGAAGGCAAATATGATATTATAATAACTGAAATTGGCGGTACGGTTGGCGATATTGAAAGCCTTCCGTTTATTGAAGCCGTGCGCCAGATACAGTGGGAACTGCCGGATGATGATGTGGTGGTTGTTCACCTTACACTGATCCCTTATTTAAGCGCTGCAAAGGAATTAAAAACAAAGCCCACGCAGCACAGCGTAAAAATGCTCAGCGAAACCGGTGTGCACCCCGATATTATTGTGTGCCGTACTGAACAGCCATTGGGTATAGAAATTAAAAGAAAGATCGCTTTGTTCTGTAATGTAAAACAGGATGCAGTAATTGAAGCGATGGACGCGCCAACCATTTATGAAGTGCCATTGGCCATGTTGCGGGAAAAACTGGATGTGATATGCATGAAAAAACTTGGCATAAGCATTTATCCGGAACCCAACCTTGAACGCTGGAAAACATTTTTAGACAAACTGAAATACCCCAAAAGCAAAGTGACAGTGGGCCTGATAGGCAAATACATTGAACTGCAGGATGCTTATAAATCAATACTTGAAAGCTTTATACACGCCGGCGCCATGAATGACGTAAAAGTGCAGGTGGTAAATGTGCACAGCGAATTTATTACAGAAGATAATGTGGCGGAAAAATTAGACGGACTGGATGGTCTTGTGGTGGCGCCTGGTTTTGGCAACCGCGGTATTGACGGAAAAATTATTGCAGTAAAATATGCCCGCGAAAATGGCCTGCCATTCTTTGGTATTTGTTTAGGCATGCAGATGGCCGTGATTGAATTTGCAAGAAATGTAACCGGGCTGAAAGATGCGCACTCCACAGAAATGGATGTAAAAACTTCCGACCCTGTAATAGACATGATGGAAGAGCAGAAAAAAATAACGCTGATGGGCGGCACCATGCGCCTGGGTGCTTATCCCTGCGATATAAAAGAAGGTACATTGGCGCATGAAATTTACGGAAGTTCGCATGTAAGTGAAAGGCACCGCCACCGTTATGAATTCAATAACCATTATTTAGAACAGTTTGAAGCGAATGGCATGGTTGCCAGCGGGATCAACCCCGAAACAGGTTTGGTGGAAATAATTGAATTACCCAATCATCCGTTTTTTATAGGCGTGCAGTATCATCCTGAATTAAAAAGCACGGTGGAAAAACCAGCGCCGCTGTTTGTACATTTTATTGCGGCTGCAAAAAAATATAATGAAATGCGCAGCACTTATAAAAACCCTTTGCTGCAGAGTGAGATGATATAATTTTTTTTAGCCAGCTTTAAGTTTTTCATGGCATCATCGTTGCGTAGCACACCTGTGCGTTCAATTTTATATTCATCTTTATTTTTAACCACAGGGTTACGCAGATTTTTTTTACAAAGTACACAGAATTTTCTCCGTGCAACTCCGTGATATAACTTCTTTAACTCTGAGGTTAGAATTGATTAATCAACCATTAAAGGCCGCACTGATAAAAACTTTTATTGCTGTATAAAGAACAAACCGTACAAGTGTGCGACGCAATGATGCCGGTAAGAATTCCTAATGCCGGTACAAAAAAAATCCACACAATTTAAAAAACATCTGCAAATATTATTTCTCCTCCTTCGTATCATTTAGTGCCCGCTCAATATTTTTATCAGGCACCAGCCACGCAATGGCAACAATTAAAAACAAAACAACAGAAATTATTGCGTTTACGTAAGCAAACGGAACAGCAAGCGTATAACAGGCTACAGAGAATAAGCCTTTGCGGGTCTGCTTTTTCATTACTAATTTCATTTCAGGGCTGAAGTCCTGGCATTTTTCAATCATCTTCTGCAGGATGGTATAAGCTACGCCGCACATGTTTAAAAGCAATGCATAAAGTGTAACTGTCCTGGGTTCAAAATAGTTTTCGCCCATCCAGCCGGTGGCAAAAGGCAGCAACGATAACCAGAACAATAAATTGAGGTTGGCGAGCATAATGCCCGAAGAAACCTTTTTCACGGTGTATAACAAATGATGATGGTTGCCCCAGTAAATACCTACATACACAAAGCTGAAAATATAACTGAGAAATACAGGCAGCAATGGTTCAAGATCTGACCATTCCGTGCCATGCGGCACTTTTATTTCCAAAACCATGATGATGATAATGATGGCGAGTACACCATCGCTGAATGCTTCAAGGCGATTTTTTTCCATGTATCAAATGTAATGTTTGCGGGGAGATATTTACTTGGCAAGGCTTTGTATCACGTCATATTTTGTTACAATATGATAATCGCCTTTGTCATCTTTTGCAAGCACTGCACCGTTTTCTTTGGTGATTAAACTGCCCAGCCTTTCTACCGGTGTTTCAAAATCAACCACCGGAAAGGCAGGCTCCATAACGGTTTTAAGCGTTGCGTTTTTTATTTCAGGGTTGCTGAATATTTTCTGAAACAGGCCGCCTTCGCTTACGGCGCCAATTACATTTTCGTTATTTATTACAGGTATCTGTTCAATATCATATTTCTTCATCAGTTCCACGGCATGCGCCACGGTTTGCGAAGGTTCAGCAGTTATCAATTTTTTACCTGTTCTTGCATTCACAATATCTTTAAATGTTTTTACATCCAGGAAGCCGCGCTCCATCATCCACTGGTCATTATAGATTTTGGCCACATACCTGCTGCCGTGGTCATGAAAAATACAAACCACTACATCATCTTTTTTCAAGCGGTTTTTTAACTGCATCAGTCCCTGCAAACAACTGCCTGCGCTGTACCCGCAAAACAAACCTTCTTCTTTTGCAATGCGCCGCGCCATGATGGCCCCATCTTTATCCGTTACCTGTTCAAAATGGTCTATCACTTTCATATCATAATTTTCGGGAACAAAATCTTCCCCAAAACCTTCACTGATATACGGGTGTACTTCGTTCATATCTATTTCGCCCGTACGGAAATATTTTGTAAGCAATGAACCATAAACATCAATGGCCCAGATTTGTATGTTTGGTTTTTGTTCTTTTAAATACATCGCAGTACCCGTAACTGTTCCGCCGGTGCCCGCAGTGCAAACAAGATGTGTAATCTTTCCTTCTGTCTGTTTCCATATTTCAGGGCCGGTAGTTTCATAATGCGCCAGGCGATTGGCGAGGTTATCATACTGGTTCATGTGGTAAGAATTGGGGATTTCATTGGCCAAACGCTTTGCCACACTGTAATAGCTCATAGGGTCTTCGGGCATTACATTAGTTGGACAAACAATGACTTCTGCCCCTACTGCTTTTAAAATATCCGCCTTTTCTTTCGATTGTTTATCTGTAGTTACAAAAACGCACTTATATCCTTTTACACAGGCCGCCAAAGCAAGCCCCATGCCCGTATTGCCGCTGGTACATTCTATAATTGTTCCGCCCGGTTTTAGTTTGCCTTCTTTTTCCGCCACTTCAACCATCTTTATGGCCATCCGGTCTTTAATGGAATTGCCGGGGTTAAAATAATCCACTTTTGCAAGTACGGTTGCCGGGATATCTTTTGTTATTTTATTTAATTTAATAAGCGGTGTATTGCCAATTGTTTCGAGGATATTATTCAGCCACATACATAAACGTTTGTTTACGCAAAAGTAAGATTAAGAAATGAGTTGGTTTGCGGGAATGATAGTTTTATAAAAAGCGGTTTCTGAGGTTGAAAAATATCTTACTGTTTTGCATAAACAGTTGTTTATCCTGCTTAATGTGTACGCGGTTATAGATGTGGTAAAATGCGTGGAATTTATTTCTCTGAAAGATTTTTATCAATAGCATGCCCGACTAAGTAGCCAATTACTGCCCCAAATACAGCACCGGCCGGCAGCCAGATTAAATTAAAATCATGAGGGTCTGCCATCAGCCACGCAAGCGATAACCCCATTATAGCAGCAATTATTGCAAGGATAATTGCAGCACTGCGTTTAGGTTTCCTGCTGGCCCCTGCCGCATGCGGCGGATATGACTGGTGCCTGTGTTTGCGCTTCTTTGCCATAAAAATCGTTTTGGAAAAGTTACAAATAAAATATGTAAACTGTCTTTTTACTTTTTGTATAATAAAATAATCCCGCAAAGCGCCAACTGTACCAAAGAATAATAAGTAATTTTATCCATTCCAAATTTTTGCAGTATGCATTGGCTCCGCTCAAAAATTTTTATCACGGCAATTATCATTGCGATTGCAACCGCTGCTTTTATCTGGGTTACAAAAGATGATACTGTTGACTTCAGTACACAGGTAAAACCCATCATCAATAAAAATTGCATTACCTGCCATGGAGGTGTGCGTGCAAAGGGCAATTTCAGCCTGCTGTTCCGCGATGAGGCGCTTGCCAAAACGAAAGACGGAAAATATGCCATCATTCCCGGAGACCCTGACCACAGTGAAATGATTCAGCGCATTACATTGAACGATCCTGAAGACAGGATGCCTTATCATCACGGCCCATTAAGCAAAGACGAAATTGATATTCTGCGCAAATGGATAAAAGAAGGGGCGCCATGGGGCGAGAACTGGAGCTACATACCTTTAAAGCCGGTTGATATTCCACAGCCCACTACTTTCTTCGGATGGATAAAAACAAAAAGCAACTGGGCGAAAAATCCCGTTGATAATTTTATTGAACAAAAATTAAATGAACAGCATTTAAAACCATCACCTCAGGCTGATAAAGCAACACTCCTGCGCCGCATAAGCCTTGATATAATTGGCATGCCTGCTCCTGAAAGTATTGCGCAAAAATTTTTAAAAGATAATGCAGATCATGCGTATGAAGAGTTGGTTGACAGCTTGCTCGCTTCCCAGCATTATGGTGAAAAATGGACCAGCATGTGGCTGGATCTTGCCCGCTATGCAGATACCAAAGGCTATGAACGTGATGACGGCAGGAGCATTTGGAAATACCGCGACTGGCTGATAAAAGCATTTAATAACAATATGCCTTATGATAGCTTTTTAGTAAAACAAATTGCAGGTGATTTACTGCCCAATCCAACGGATGATGATTATATAGCCACAGCCTTTCACCGCAATACAATGACAAATGATGAAGGCGGCACTGACAACGAAGAATTCAGGACCGCGGCAGTGATGGACCGCGTGAGCACAACATGGAATGCAACCATGGGCACAACATTTGGCTGCGTGCAATGCCATAGCCATCCTTATGATCCTTTTCATCACGATGATTATTATAAATTTATGGCTTTCTTTAATGATACCCGCGATGAAGATACTTATGCAGATTATCCTTTACTGCGCAGTTACAATGACAGCATGGAAAATAAAGTAACTGATGTGGTGAACTGGCTTAAGAAAAACGTTTCTGCTGAAAGCGCAAAAGAAACATACACTTTTTTAAAAACATGGCAGCCTGCTTATAATTCCCTTACCTGCGACAGTTTTACAAACAGTGAACTGAGTGATACCAAGTGGTGTGC
The DNA here is from genome assembly GCA_038207175.1 of Chitinophagales bacterium. Classification (GTDB taxonomy): domain Bacteria; phylum Bacteroidota; class Bacteroidia; order Chitinophagales; family Chitinophagaceae; genus JBBRAD01. Next base: position 180,311 of record JBBRAD010000004.1, on the reverse strand, counting down.
ATTCCGCAACCATGCAGTGTGCAGGCTGAAAAATGTTGACCTTCAAAATAAAAATCATCTCATTTTCCGGTATGCCGGTTATACAAACGGGGGCATCTGGCAAATTCGCGTGGACAATCCCGGTGGCGAAATAATTGCTTCTGTTTCATTGCCGCAAACAAACGACTGGCAAATTGCAGAAACAGATTTGAAGCAGGTGAATGGAAACCATAATTTATTTTTCACTTACACAAATTCAAATTTAAAAAAGCCAACAGACAATGGCGCCCTGCTTGACTGGCTTTACTTCACACAGCAATTTCCGGGAAAAGATAAAGAAGGTTATGCTGCAATAAAAAATGAATACTGGAAATTATTAACTGCCGGTGTTCCCACCACGCCTGTAATGATGGACAACCCATCTTATATGCACCGCGCTTCTTATGTTTTTGAAAGAGGCAACTGGCTGATAAAAGGTGATAAAGTAACACCGGATGTTCCATCATCATTAAATGTATTTCCGGCAAATGCACCGCGCAACCGTTTGGGGCTTGCTGAATGGATGGTATCAAAACAAAACCCCCTGGTTGCAAGAACAATGGTAAACCGTGTATGGGAACAACTGTTTGGAACCGGGCTTGCTGAAACCCTTGAAGACCTTGGCACACAGGGCGCTCCGCCCACGCATCCTGAACTGCTTGACTGGCTGAGTTACAAATTTATAAATGATGATAAATGGAGCATGAAGGCATTGATAAAAACAATTGTAATGAGCGCCGCTTACCGGCAGGATTCAAAACTTACACCCGAACTGGAACAAAAAGACCCTGACAATAAATATTATGCAAGGGGCGCAAGGGTGCGTTTAAGCGCAGAACAGATCCGCGATCAGTGTTTATCCATTGCAGGCGTGATGAGTGATAAAATGTATGGCCCGGGTGTAATGCCTTACCAGCCAGATGGCATCTGGCTTTCTCCCTGGAATGGCGCAAACTGGGTGCAGAGCAAAGGTGAGGACCAGTACCGCCGCGCCATTTACACTTACTGGAAACGCAGCGCTGCATATCCTTCTATGCTTACGTTTGACGGTGTAAGCCGCGAAGTATGCACAGCGCGCCGCATACGCACCAATACGCCGCTGCAGGCATTAACCACCCTGAACGACAGTGCATACATTGACATCGCGAGAAATTTCGCATTGCGTATCCGCAGTCTGGCGGGTGATAATATTACGCAACAAATCAAAACAGGTTTTCAACTCGCCACTTATAAAAATATTGATGATAAAAGTTTAAACGCATTGATGAATTTATATAACACTGCTTTCAACCAGTTTAAAAATGATGCAAATAAAACATGCGAAATGCTCGGCGGCATGAATGAAAATACAAATGCATCAAACGCGGCACTAACAATAGTGGCCAATGCCATTTTAAATCTGGATGAAGTGGTAACGAAGAATTAAAACGATGATTTAGAAACTGGAAAATGTGTAAATGATCTTTTGATACCGGCAGCAGTGCATATGGCATCGCCTGTTGTGTCACTCACTTATACTTTCCGAACAATGTTGAGCAAAGAAAAATCGCACAAGACCCCCGCCATCGGCGGAAATAAAAGCATCATAGTAATTCATAAGCTGGGTACAGAATGATTTTAATTTATCTTATGATTAAACAGAAATATATTTTTCTTATTTCACTTTCAGCGATTTACCTGCAAGCCCCAGCACAACAGGATTTGAAGCTATGGTACAAGCAACCGGCATCTGTATGGACAGAAGCGCTACCCATTGGTAATGGCAGGTTGGGCGCAATGGTGTTTGGAAAAATAAACGAAGAATTATTGCAACTGAATGAAGCCACATTATGGACAGGCGGCCCGGTAAAAACAAATGTAAACCCCGAGGCAAAAGAATATTTACCCAAAGTAAGAGAAGCTTTGTTCAAAGGAGATTATGCAGCCGCCATTGAATTAACCAAACACATGCAGGGATTGTATTCCGAAAGCTATTTGCCGTTGGGCGATTTAATAATTCAGCAGCAACTGCCGGCAGATTCTGTAACTGCTTACTACCGCGATCTCAATATTAAAAATGCCCTTGCCACAACACGCTTTATAATTGATGGCGTTGCATATTCACGCGAAATTTTTTCTTCCGCACCGGCGCAGGTGATCGTAATAAAATTACACAGCAGTAAAGCAAGAATGATTAATGCCGTAATAAAAACAAGCAGTATTTTGCATTATCAAAATGCAGTTATCAGCAATAATGAAATTGCATTAAAAGGCAAAGCGCCTGCACATGCAGACCCCAGTTATTTTAATGCAAACAAAGAACCCATAATTTATGAAGACAGTACATCCTGCAGGGGCATGCGCTTTGAACTGCTGGTAAAAGCAATCAGTAAAGAAGGGACTGTAACAACCGATACAAGCGGTATTCATATAAAAGATGCAACAGAAGTATTATTGCTGCTTTCCGCGGCAACAAGTTTTAACGGCTTTGATAAATGCCCGGATAAAGATGGAAAAGATGAAAATCAATTAGCGGTAAATTATCTCTCCAAAGCACTGAACAAAACATACGGGTCTTTATTGAACGATCATCTTGCAGACTATCATACATACTTTAACCGTGTATCATTTTCACTGAATAATAATGGAAGCAGCAGGTTTGAACTTCCGCTTGATGAAAGATTAGAAGCATATACAATGGGCGGCAATGATGACGGACTTGAATCATTGTATTTTAATTACGGAAGATATTTATTGATTGCTTCTTCAAGAACCCCTGATGCACCTGCAAATCTCCAGGGAATATGGAACAAAGAGTTGCGTCCACCGTGGAGTGCAAACTATACCATCAACATCAATGCGCAAATGAATTACTGGCCCGCAGAGGTTTGCAATCTTTCTGAAATGCATGAACCACTGCTTAACCTGATCAAACATATTGCAGTTACAGGTGCTGTTACAGCAAAAGAATTTTATGGTGCAGATGGTTGGGTGGCGCATCACAATTCTGATATATGGGCATTATCCAATCCTGTTGGCGACATTGGCAAAGGCGATCCTAAATGGGCCAACTGGCAAATGGGTGGCAACTGGCTATGCAATCATTTGTGGCAGCATTACCAGTTTACAGGCGATAAAATTTTTTTACAAAATACTGCGTACCCTTTAATAAAAGGCGCCGTTGAATTTACACGTTCATGGCTGATAAAAGACAGTGATGGTTATTTGGTAACAGCACCATCTTTATCACCGGAAAATGCTTTCTATTATGGCGATAAAAAAGTTGCAGATGTATCCATTGCATCAACAATGGATATGAGTATTATCCGCGACCTGTTTGGTGAATTTATACAAGCTTCAGAAATATTGGGCGTTGATAAGCCGCTCCGTGATTCTGTTATCAAGGCAAAAGAAAAATTATATCCTTTTCATGTGGGGCAAAAAGGAAACCTGCAGGAGTGGTATAAAGATTTTGACGATGTAGAACCCACACATCGTCATGTATCACACTTGTACGGGTTATATCCCGGTAACCAGATATCTCCCATCACAACGCCTGCATTAGCAAGTGCAGCAGAACGCACACTTGAGTTAAGAGGTGATGACGGCACAGGCTGGAGCCTTGCATGGAAAGTAAATTTTTGGGCACGTTTACTAGATGGTGACCATGCATATAAATTATACCGTAATCTCTTCCGCCTGGTAAAAGAAAATAATTACAACTACAGCAACGGTGGTGGCGCTTATCCCAATTTATTTGATGCACATCCGCCTTTCCAGATAGACGGAAACTTTGGTGGAACAGCAGGTGTTGCTGAAATGCTGCTGCAGAGCCAGAACAATGAACTGCATCTTTTGCCTGCATTGCCTTCTGTGTGGAAAATCGGTGTGGTAAAGGGTTTACGGGCAATGGGTGGCTTCGAAGTAAGCATCAATTGGGATGAACATGCTGTAACAAATGCAACGATTCTTTCTTTAAATGGAAATGTTTGTAATATAAGAACACAAACACCTGTAAAACTTAAAGGAACAAATATTATTGCTGAAAAATCTATTATTGGTTACACGCTTTCATTTAAAACGCATAAAGGGAAAACTTATGAATTAATAAAAGAATGAGTTTACATTTAATTAAATTTATTTTATGAACCCGGCATCAGTACGCTATTAAACATTATTGCGTCGCACACTCTTGTATGGTTAGATTATGAATGAGCAATGCAAAATTTTGCCGGAAAAAGTTCAGTAAAGAATCAAAATGTACAAGAGTATGCGACGCAACAAAAGCATCATAGATAATAAAAGCCCGGCTCATAAAAAAAGATAATGGAAAGACAAAAAATGACAGGTCATTACAAAAGCATAATTAATAACTAAAAGTTAGACCTCCCTCTCCAAAGGAGAGGGATAGGAGGGAGAGGCTTTATGACACAAAAAGAACTCCATAACCAACGTTTGCTGCGCGAAGCACAACAGGCTGTAATACGCATGCACACACGTCGTCACTTTATAAAAGAAAGCGCCATGGGTATGGGTGCGCTTGCATTGGGCGCATTACTTGGTTGCGGTGATAAATCAACTTCACCGCAAATTGCGTTCGACCCGATGCATCCATTGGCGCCAAAACTTCCGCCGTTTCCCGGCAAAGCAAAATCAATTATTTATTTACACATGGCCGGTGCGCCATCACAACTGGAGTTGTTTGATTACAAACCTGAGCTTGCAAAAATGGATGGGCAACTCTGCCCGCAATCTTTGCTGGAAGGAAAACGCTTTGCATTTATACGCGGTGTGCCAAAGATGCTTGGGCCGCAGGCAAAGTTTGCACAGCATGGTGAGTGCCGCGCTTATGTGAGTGAAAACATGCCGCATCTTTCCACCATTGTTGATGAGCTCAGTTTTTTAAAAGCAGTAACAACAGACCAGTTTAATCATGCGCCTGCACAACTGCTCGTGCATACCGGCGGCCCGCGGCTGGGCAGGCCGAGCATGGGCAGTTGGGTAACATACGGATTGGGAACAGAAAATCAAAACCTGCCGGGCTTTGTGGTATTAACCAGCGGCGGAAAAAACCCCGATGCGGGTAAAAGCGTGTGGGGCAGCGGGTTTCTGCCAAGTGTGTACCAGGGTGTGCAATGCCGCAGCGAAGGCGACCCCGTTTTATTTTTAAATGACCCTGAGGGTATGAGCCGCGATTTGCGCAAAGCTTCTATTGATGCAATCAATGAAGTAAATGCAGAAGAATATGCAGCATACAAAGATCCTGAAATCCTTTCACGCATTTCGCAATACGAGATGGCGTACAAAATGCAAATCTCCGTGCCGGAGGTAATGAACATCAATGATGAGCCGCAATACATTCATGATATGTATGGCACAAAACCAGGGCAGGCTTCTTTTGCAAATAATGTATTGCTTGCAAGAAAATTAGTGGAGAAAGGCGTTCGTTTTGTACAACTGTTCGACTGGGGCTGGGACAGTCACGGCACAGATGCAAGCCTTGCTATTGATATTGGCTTCATCAATAAATGCAGGCAAAGCGATAAAGCAGTTACTGCATTGATACTCGATTTAAAACAAAGAGGTTTGCTCGATGAAACATTAGTGATCTGGGGCGGGGAATTTGGCCGCACACCCATGGCTGAAAACCGCGAAGGGAAACAAAACCCTTTTAAGGGCCGCGACCATCATACTGATGCTTTTACTATCTGGATGGCTGGCGCAGGAATAAAAAAAGGTTTCAGTTATGGTGAAACAGATGAAATTGGTTACAGCACCATCAGCGGTAAGGTTGATTGCTTTGACGTACAGGCTACAATCCTTAACCAGCTTGGATTTGACCACGAAAAATTCACCTACCAGTTCCAGGGAAGGCCATACCGCTTAACGGATGTAAAAGGAAAAGTGATCAATGATATTCTTGCATAAAAATTTTCATTAAATAAAATATAATACCAAAAAAAAATGAATGGAAATATTTCAAACGCTTTATGATGAATTGGTCTCTTTTTTTGGGATTGAGCAGGTAATTGAAATGTTTAAAACGGGCAACTATGCAGTGCTGCAAACACTGGATGGTGTGCTGGGCGCAATTTCACCGCTTATGCCGCTGCTGCTGATTGAAATCACCAGGGCTTTGCTGCTGAGAAAATTTCATATAACTGAATACCGCATCTCATTTTTTATTTATGTATTCAACCGTATTATTTCGCGTTTTATTTCTATTGGCGCTGTCGGTTTTTGCATAGGTTTTTTTGAAAAGTACAGGATCATCACCACAACTTTTAACTGGTACTGGCTTATTTACGGATATATTGTCTGGGAGCTTTCGCATTTTGTATATCATTTCCTTGGCCATAAAATAAGGTTGTTCTGGTGCCTGCATTCCACGCATCATACGCCTGAGCACATGAACCTTGCAGTATCTTATACGCACTTTTTTTTAGAGGCGCCTTATGCAGATTTTATACGCACTTCCATATGCATTTTGCTGGGTGTAAACCCGCCGCTTTTATTTTTCATCATGTTTATTGACGGTACCTGGGGCACTTTTATCCATGCAGGTGAAAACCTTATTAAAGATGGCAGGCTTGGGTTTTTAAATAAAATAATACTCACGCCTTCGCATCACCGTGTACACCATGCACGCAACCCACTGTACATGGATACCAACTTTTGCAACCTGCTGAATATATGGGACAGGGCTTTTAAAACATTGCAGCATGAGCAGGAAGATTTGCCGCCTGAATACGGCATTACAAGAAAAATAAACACGCAAAATTTTCCTGATGTGTACCTGGGTGAATTCGCTGCACTGTGGAAGGATGTGCGCAAAGCGCCGGGGCTTGCCAATAAATTGCTGTATTTTGTTATGCCCCCGGGATGGAGCCATACGGGTGAACATAAGACTGCAAAACTGGTAAGGCGCGGGTATTTGCAAAACAGGGAAAAAAATTAGCTGTCACTATAAATGTAAATGCTTGCAATTGACTGATTTTATTTGTAATGCCATTAATACAAAAACGAGAAAGCCTTGTAATAATAATTTAAAACAATATAGTGCAAAGAAGAAATTTTATACAACTTTCCGGCACTTCGCTTGTGGGATTACTGATAACTGATTTTGCAAAAGCTGAAGGCAAAAAAATTAATATTATTCAAATGCCCGGTGGAGTAAAAATTCTTTCAGGCGGTGAATATCTTTCTTTACAATCTTCTGATCAGCATATATGGAAATATAAAGATGTTATTGTTGAATTGAAAAGTTTAAGCGATAAAGTTTCTGTGTTTGTTCATTCACCTTCGCTTGCTTTAAAAGAAGTAAAACTTTCATGGAAATATTCAACCAATACAAACACAGAAGTTTTGGGCGACCATTGGGAACGCACTTATGGTGATGTAAGCTGGAAAACAGTTGGCGCTTCTTCAAAAGCGCCCTGGTACCTTATTCAGCATGATGAAAAAAATACAAATTGTTTTGGTGTAAAAACAGGTTGCAATACGATCTGTTACTGGCAAATCACTGAAAATAAATTGCAGCTTACACTTGATACAAAAAATGGCGGCAATGGTGTACAGCTCGGCGCAAGAAAATTACATGCCGCAGATATTATCACAACAAAAAATGAAGATAACGAAAATGTTTTTGCTACTGCGCGCCGTTTCTGCAAGCTTATGTGCGGTAAACCGCGGTTGCCTTTGCAACCCGTGTATGGAATCAACGACTGGTATTTTGCGTATGGAAATAATTCTGCAAAACTTATCCTTGAGCATACTTCATTAATGGCAGCGCTGGCAATGGATGCAGGCAACAAACCTTTTTCTGTAATTGATGCAGGCTGGGCAATTAAATCGCCCCTGCTGCCCGATGATTGCTGCTGGGGAGATAATTTTGCAAACTCCAACAGCAAGTTTGGGGATATGGGCAAACTTGCACAGCAAATAAAGAACCTGGGTATGCAGCCCGGCCTGTGGACAAGGCCGCTTTGCGCAGCGCATGATGATAATGCAAATCTTTTGCTGCCGCAAATCACCGGGCGCAGCGATCCAAAAAATCCAATATTAGACCCAACCATTGATGAAAATATTGAGCGCATAAAAAAATATATGCGCACCTATACGCTATGGGGTTATCAAATGGTAAAACACGATTTCACCACTTTCGATATACTCGGGCGATGGGGTTTTCAAATGGCGGATAATATCACAGAACCCAACTGGCAGTTCAATGATAACACCAAAACAAATGCAGAAATTATTTTGCATTTATATACATCCATCCGTGAGGCAGCACCCAATATTTATATCATTGGTTGCAATACGATGAGCCATTTATCCGCAGGCCTGTTTGAACTCAACCGCATTGGCGATGATACAAGCGGCAATGAATGGGAGCGCACCAGGCAGATGGGCGTAAACACACTCGGCTTCCGCATGGTGCAGCACAAAACTTTTTATGAAGCAGACGGCGACTGCGTTGGGCTTACCAATAAAGTTCCGTGGAATAAAAACAAACAATGGATGCAGTTGCTTGCTGAAAGCAGTGCGCCTTTATTTATTTCGGCGCAGCCCGATGCAGTTGGTGAAGAACAAAAACAAATGATTAAGCGAAGTTTTGCCGCGGCTGCAAAACAGCAACCTGTTGGCGAGCCGCTTGACTGGCTTACAAACCCTTTGCCGGCACACTGGAAACTTAATGGCAGCATAGTAAATTTTGACTGGAGTTGAAGAAGGATTTTTTATGAGCCGGGCTCGAGAATATAAATAAGGCGGCGGTTGCGTCGCACACTTGTACGTTTGGTTTTTATCGCAGCAAAAAGATTCTGGAAAGTTTAAAAATGATTACTTTCATATATACTCAATTCGATAATTTATGGGAACCTGGCAACAGCAATATCTTCAGATGATACTTACGCAGACATTTATGCTGCATTCTTTGAACTGTTAAAAGTTGGTAACATTGAAATTGAAGTGGATTATAATCCTAAAGACTACTCTAGCGATTTCCATTATGGTAGTTCAGCAAATAAATTCAAGAGTGTTGCTTCTCTACAGTTTGAATATGAAAAAGCAAATAATAAACCTTCAAAAGCTGTAACAATAAAAGAATTAATTAAAAAAAGGAAATTCAAATTCTGGTAACAACAACGCAACAAAAATCTAACTACTATAATTCATGAAAAAAATATTTACAGTAGCATTTATTTTGTACAGTTTGTTCCTCCATGCCCAAAATAATTTACCTGTTTATAATTCCGCATCAGAAAAAAATTCTTCAACCGACTGGCTTGTTACTCCTGTAAAACAAAAAGCTGAAATCTATAAATCAACAAATGAAAAAGAAATTATTCTCTACAATGGCTTGGCAAAAAGAACATTTCGATTACAGCCAAATCTTGTTTGTATTGATTACAAGAACATGAGCAATGGCCAACAGTTGCTGCGTGCCATAAAACCAGAAGCTCTTGTAACCATTGATGGCACTGTGTTTAAGGTCGGTGGGTTGTATGGACAAACAGAAAATGCATATTTGCTTCCTAAATGGTTAGATAATTTTAAAACCCACGACAGTGATTTTCATTTTGCATCTTACAAAGTAAGTGAACTGCAGCCATTCCTCAACCGGAAACCAAAGTTCTGGACAATGAGTATGCAACAACCAACTGGTAAAACAATTTCATTTCTATACACATCTTCACTTGAATCGCTGAAGAATATTTTTGTAAAAGTTCATTATGAAATTTATGACGGCATTCCTTTAATTGTAAAATGGGTTTCTGTAGAAAACAAAACCAATCATACAATTACTATCGGTAAAATTGTGAATGAAGAATTGGCATTGGCGGAAGAAGAAAGCGCAGTTGTTGGTTCGCCTGAACAAATGAAAAAACCACATGGCATTTATGTGGAAACAAATTATGCTTTCAACAATGCCATGCGTTACGACATCAGCGACCAAACCACGCATTGGTTGACCGACAGCGTTTATACATCGCAGGTAAATTATAATTATCAAACGCCATGTTTGCTGGAAGTATTTCCTGAAAAGGTTACTGCTGTTGAGTTGCAGCCCGATGAGGTTTTTAAATCTGTCCGCACCCATGAACTACTCATGGACAGTTATGATCGCGAACGCCGCGGACTTGCCATAAGAAAAATGTATAGAACTGTTGCGCCATGGACAACAGAGAATCCAATCTTCATGCACCTTGTAAGCAAAAATGACGAAGAAGTAAAAAATGCCATTGACCAATGCGCAGCTACCGGCTACGAAGCAGTGATATTAAGTTTCGGCAGTCATTGCAATATGGAAGATACAAGCGCAGCGAATATTAAAAAGTGGAAAACATTAAGCGATTACGCACACAACAAGAATATTTTTATCGGCGGGTATTCTTTATTCAGTTCAAGAAGAATAAGTGATGAAGATGATGTGATTGACCCCGCAACCGGCAAGCCAGATGCCGCGGCATTCTTTGGCAATGCGCCGTGCATGGGAAGCAACTGGGGTTTGACATATTTGGCAAAACTTAAATATTTTATCAGCAATACCGGCTTCGATATTTTTGAGAACGACGGGCCATATCCCGGCGATGTGTGTGCGTCAACAAAACATCCCGGCCATAAAGATTTATACGACAGCCAATGGAAACAAATGGAACTGCAGAAAAATTTATATCACTGGTGCAATGAACATGGCGTGTACGTAAATGCCCCCGACTGGTATTTTTTGGATGGCACAAATAAAATTGCCATCGGCTACCGCGAAGTAAATTTTTCTTTACCAAGAGAGGATCAGAAAATATTGAACCGGCAAAATATTTATGATGGGCTTTGGGAGAAAACACCTTCTATGAGTTGGGGTTTTGTGCCGCTTACACGTTACCAGGGCGGCGGTGCAGAAGCTGTACTGGAACCGCTTTCAGGGCACCTGAATGATTATCAGCAATTAATGATGCAGTATTATGGCGCCGGTGTGCAGGCCTGTTACCGCGGCCCAAGATTGTATGATACCGATACAACAAAACAAGTGGTAACCGCCACCATCAACTGGTATAAAAAATACCGCGACATTCTTAACTCAGACATTATTCACCTGCGCCGTGCAGATGGCCGCGACTGGGATGGCATCATGCACGTAAACCCGCAATTGAAAACAAAAGCGTTGCTGATGCTCTACAATCCGCTGAAAGAAAAAATTACGAGAACCATACAACTGCCTCTGTATTACACGGGGCTTACCCATGTTGCAACCATCCGTGAAAAAGAAACTACAGTAAAAAGTTATAAATTGAACCGTGGTTATGAAATGGAGTTTACATTTACCATTGCGCCGGAAAGTTATACATGGTTTGTGATTGAATGATTTTATTTTGGTACAGGCATTTGTATTTCATGGCCTCGCCGGTTGTGTCACTCACTTGTACGTTCGGAACAATTATGAGCTTTTTTAAGAACGTCAAAACAAAAACGTTCAAATTTTTTTATCTTTAATTTCATAATGAAATATTCAATTATAGTTTTATTTCTTTTTTTGATTTCAAGTTGTGCTATTACTAATTATGGCGGGAAATTATCTGCATTTACTTTCAATGGTAAAAATCGCAACTCTTATATTGTAGATAGATTTCCTGATTATGGTGATGGGCATAAAGACGGTTGTATTGTTGAGTCCGAAATCAGATTAGAAATTAATCGAACAAACAAGCATCTATAAAAGGAAAAGTATCAGATGTGAATGATAATACACCTTTACATAGTGTGAATGTTTCCGTATATTATAAATCATCTTCGCAGCCATTGCTTCTAACTTCAAACGTTGAAGGTGAATTTAGTTTTAAAAAAAATGATGAGATAACTAAAATTCAAATACAAGCGCTGGGTTACAGATATTTAACCCTGGATTTTAGTGAATATCATTTATTGTAAAGAAGATAGAATTTTCTGCACCTTAAAGAACAAACAGTACAAGAGTGCGACGCAACAGGCAATGCCATGAAATAATAAAGCTGGGCTCATAAAAAAATAAACTTTGAAACGAAGAACATTTTTACAAACCACATCATCTGCAACCACAGCGTTGATGCTTGCATCATTGAATACATTTGCCAAACCACAATCAACAAAAAATATGAACAGCAATTTTCAATTAAAACTGCTCGCCACAAGCTGGGGCTTTGGCGGAACAACTGATGAATACTGCGCCAAAGTAAAACAGGAAGGCTACGACGGCATTGAAACCTGGTGGCCTACCGAAAAAAAAGATCAGGATGAAATGTTCGCCGCATTAAAAAAATACGGGCTTGAAGTAGGCTTTCTTACCGCGGGCCATGAAAGTAATTTTGATGCACATTTTAAAACATTCACTAACATGATTGATGCTGCCGCGAACAACACGGTGCAGCGGCCTTTGTACATCAACTGCCATTCGGGAAGGGATTATTTTTCTTACGAACAGGGCAAGACATTTATTGATCACACCACTGCATTGTCAAAATCAACAGGTATAAAAATTTGTCATGAAACACATCGCTCAAGGCTGATGTATTCTGCACCAATTGCAAAGCATTATTTAGAAACTATACCGGAACTGCGTTTTACATTTGATGTGTCGCACTGGTGCAATGTGCATGAAAGTTTATTGGCAGATCAGCAGGAAACAATTGATCTGGTGTTACCGCGTGTGAACCATATCCATGCACGCATTGGCCATCCTGAAGGCCCGCAGGTAAATGATCCGCGTGCACCGGAATGGGACGATGCTGTGAAAGCGCATTTTGTATGGTGGGATAAAGTGATTGAAATGAAAAAACAAAACGGTGAAGTGATGACAATGCTTACAGAATTTGGCCCGCCTGATTACATGCCCACACTTCCATACACAAGACAACCATTGGCCGATCAATGGGGGATTAATGTTTATATGATGAAGACGTTGAGGGAAAGGTACAGTTAGCTATAAGCTGCAAGCCTCAAGCTACAAGCCGTGAGCTTCGAGCAGTAACGAGTAAAAACATTTTAATAAATATAAATTTACGAGCTATGAGAAATTTTAAAGAACTTAAAATTTGGCAGAAAGGTTTTGAAATTGCGGTGAATACTTATAAAAGTACAGAAACATTCCCAAAGACTGAAAAGTACAGCCTTGCTCAGCAGCTAACAAGAGCAGCCGTATCTATTTCTTCTAATATTGCAGAAGGAAGCAGCAGGCGAAATGAGAAAGATTATACCCGTTTTATTGAGATTTCGTTAGGTTCTTCTTTTGAACTGGAAACACAATTGCTGATTGCAAAAGCAGTAAATTTTGGTGATGCGGTTTTAATTGATAACACATTGGGCAAAATAGACGAAGAACAAAAAATGCTGATTGCTTTTGCTAATAAATTTAATAACAGAAATTATTATCTTAAAACTTACTAAAGCCCGTAGCTCGCTGCTCACGGCTCATAGCTTCTTATGACAGAATTTATCGGCCACCTTCATCCGCTTTTAGTTCACCTGCCTATCGGTATTTTGCTGATAGCCCTACTGCTACAGTGGCTTTCACGAAAAGAAAAATATAAAACACTTCAGTCTGCTGTTCCCATTACATTGCTTTGCGGCACTATCTCTGCGCTGCTTTCCTGCATTACGGGTTATGTTTTATCCACCACGGATGATTATGATAAAACACTTGTTACCTGGCATATGTGGATGGGTATGGGTGTTGCGCTGGTTTCATTTATGCTGTATGCAAAAGAAAAAAACCCGCAGTTTGCGGTTAATAAAAAATTACTTGCAATTGTTTTACTGGTATTAATTTTTATTACCGGCCATTTGGGTGGTTCGCTTACGCATGGTTCAGATTATCTTACCAAACCATTAGCCGGTATTTTTTCTAATGATACATCTTCTGCAACTATAAAACCAGTGCCCAATGTGCAGGAAGCAATGGTGTACAGCAATGTGATAAAACCAATACTTGAAACAAAATGTTATTCCTGCCACGGACCGGATAAACAGAAAGGTGGTTTGCGCATGGATGACAGCTTAAAACTGATGAAAGGCGGTAAAGATGGTATAGTGATTGAGCCCGGCCATGCGGATAAAAGTAAAATGATAAAAAACATATTACTGCCGCGGGATGATGATGACCACATGCCGCCTAAAGAAAAAGCACAATTGTCAGCAAGCCAGGTTGCGCTGCTGCACTGGTGGATTGATAACGGCGCTGCGCTTGACAAAAAAGTAAAAGACCTTCCGCAGGATGATACAATAAAACCCATGTTGCTGGCATTGCAGAAAGCGCCTGAAATAAAAAACCCTTTTGCTGAAATCCCTTCCGCGACTGTTGGTAAAGCTGATGAAAAAATTATAGGGCAGTTAAAGCAAAAAGGAGTTGTTATTATACCGGTTGCGCAAAACAGTAATTATTTAATGGCCAATTTTGTAACGGATACTGCGGTTGATAAAAATGACCTGCAACTGCTGGTGCGGTTAAAACAGCAGCTTATCTGGCTGAAACTGGATGATACAAATATTGGTGATGATGGCATGCAGTATATTGCCCGGTTGTCAAACCTTGCAAGGCTTGACCTTTCGCATACAATGCTTACTGACAAAGGGTTGCAGCAATTACAACCACTTGCCGGTTTGCAATACCTGAACCTGGTGGGCACAAAAATAACTGCGCAGGGAATTATGCAGTTAAAAGGTTTGAAAAAAATGCAATCATTGTTTTTATATCAAACCAATATTGATAAAAAATATTTTGCTGATTTAAAAAATGCTTTTCCAAAAACGCAGATTGATACCGGGGGATATTTTGTGCCAACGCTTGCAACGGATACAACGGAAGTAAAAGCAAAGAAAGCGTATTGATATTTCACACTCCGCTGAAAACAGAAAACCCGCCATCCACCGTAATCATCGCACCGGTTACAAATTGTGAAGCATCGCTCAAAAGCCATACCAATGCTCCTTTCAGCTCATCAGGGTTTCCAAACCGTTTGAACGGTGTGTTGCGTATCACGGCTTCGCCGCGTTCAGTATAGCCGCCTTCTTTTTTGGTAAGCAGCCACCTGTTTTGTTCGGTAAGAAAAAAACCCGGCGCCAAAGCATTCATCCGTATTTTATCACCATACCGTTTCGCAAGTTCCACTGCAAACCATTGTGTGTAGCAATCCACAGCAGCCTTGCCCATATTGTATCCCAATACTTTTGTTACGGCACGTTTTGAATTCATGGAAGAAATATTTACAATGCTTCCTTTTCCTGTTTGCGCAATGGCTTCACCAAAAATTTGAGTGGGTAAAAGCGTCCCCCATAAATTCAGGTTCAGTACAGACTTCATTCCCTCGAGGTTCATTTTAAAAATATTTTCATCCGGCTGCAGCACACCCTGCGGCATGTTCCCGCCAGCTGCATTTACAAGCCCGTCAATCTTCCCGAATTTTTGCAGTATTTTTTCTTTTACGCGCAGCAAATCATTTTCATCCAAAACATCCGCCACTAATGCAACCGCCTTTTCTTCTTTTTCATTTAATGCAGCGGCGCGCTGCCCGGCTACTTCTTTATTTCTTCCAAGGATACCTACTTTGCCGCCGGATTCTGCAACGGCATTTACAAAAGCATTCCCCAAAATACCGGTGCCGCCTGTAACGATGATCACTTTATCTGTAAGGGAAAATTGGTTTTGCATATACTGGAATATTTTTTTAGCACTAAGATTTCAATACAAGTTATTTAAGGATGCGCGGCTGTAAAAATATAAATATAAAAGAATAAAAAACACTGGTGCGGGTTCTCAAAGAAAAATGCGCAGCATCAGTGCAATGCCTAACTTACACTATCGTAAGTTTGGTTATGTCAGCAATAAAAAATAATTTGAATATCTGAACAGGTTTTAAACTACTGAAAAAGCATCATGTGTTTTTCTGCCACTGCAAGTTTTGGAGCAGGAGCCGTTCTTGCCGCTATCGGGGTTGTTAATGTACACAAAGCTAAAATATCACGCCAGCTTGCATTTGCGGTGATACCGTTTATTTTCTCGGTGCAGCAAATTGCAGAAGGTTTTATGTGGCTTTCATTAACGCATGCAGAATACGCTGCGTGGCAGCATACTGCCATGTATACTTATTTAATTTTTGCACAACTGGTGTGGCCGCTATGGGTACCTGTATCCATGCTGCTTCTTGAAAAAAATGCAATACGCAAAAACATATTGTACGTTTTGCTGGGTATTGCAATTACGCTGTTTGTTGCCTCCGGCAGCGGCATGATATACTACCCTGTAAGCGCCGAAACAAACTGTTACCATATTCACTACACGCTGGATTATCCTGCAACGCTTGTTTTGCTGAGTAAAATATTTTATGGCACAGTAACGGTTGTTCCCTGTTTTGTATCCGGCAGAAAAAATATGTGGATGCTGGGCGCCGCAGTGGGCATAGCTTATATTGTTACAAGGATTTTTTATGAGGCCTATGCCATTTCAGTCTGGTGTTATTTTGCCGCGCTGCTCAGCATAATTGTGTATCTGCATTTAGATAAGCCGTTGAAAAAATAAAATATACATTATTAAAATTCTTATACAATACCTTTTTTTGTACCCGTCTGCATTACTCCTATTAAGCTAAGTTGCGTCGCACTCCTGAACGTTCCCGTCATTGAGGGCACGAAGCAATCTATGCTGATAAAATTAAACATGTTTACTGGGTTAACCACAGACTGCTTCATACCTCGCAGTGACGATGTTTGTTTGGGCACACTTGTACGGTTGAACTTTTCTTTCCCGCAAAATCTCTTTAGTAGCCTTGTGCGTTAGCAAAAGACTTTGCAGTGCTAACCCCGCTCTATTCCTCACATTGTTATTAATCTTTCACTTGCTGCAAACTCCTGCTTTTTTACCTATGCGGCTTATTCAAAAAAAGCTCGTTACTGATGGTAAATATCAGTATTGTTCCACTTGCCGCTTACTGATTCAGCAGTACAGGTGTGCGACGCAACGCAGATGCCATAAGCATTACAGCCTGATTCACAAAAAAAACATTACACAATTTTTTTCAACTCAATGTATAATAAGATTGAGTGTGTAAAAGCATCTTTCACTACTACGAGGGCAATAAAATGTTCTCCAAAAATCACCCCTAAGGGTAATAAGGCATAAAGAAGGTGCAGATATTTTTGTGCTGTGATATTTTATTGCTTTTAATTATCCATCAAAACTCCAATTTTTTTTATTAAAAAAATCTACCATTATGAAATCGAAACTGCTAATCCTGCTGTTTGTTTTATTAAGCACGGCAGCAACCATTGCCCAAACCAATATTTTTCCTGCAACAGGCAGCGTAGGTATTGGTACGGTTACACCGGATTCATCTGCTGCGCTGGCTATACTTTCTTCTACTAAAGGGATACTTATACCCAAGATAACAAAAACCCAGAGGGATGCTATTTTTTCCCCTGCTGTTGGGTTATTGATTTATCAAAAAAACAGCGTGCCCGGTTTTTATTATTACAGCGGTAGTGCATGGGTTGCAGTAACACCTTCAAGCTGGAATACTAAAGGCAATGCAGGCACCAATGCAGACAGCAATTTTATAGGTACCACCGATGCTCAGGCACTTGCATTCAGGGTGAATAATCAAAAAGCCGGGTATATAGATTACTATTCATCAAAAGCAAATACAGGCTTTGGTTACCAGTCTTTATTGAATAATAAAACGGGAACCGGTAACACTGCAAATGGTTTAAGGGCCCTCTATTTTAATACCAAAGGCATTTCTAATACCGCTTCAGGGGCATCATCACTTTATTTCAATACAACGGGTAATGGTAATACAGCAAATAGCTATACTGCGCTTTATTCAAATACAAGCGGCGCAAGCAATGTTGCAAATGGTGATAATGCACTCTATTCGAATACTACAGGCGGCGCTAATACTGCATCAGGGGAATTGGCACTTTATTCCAATACTACCGGCTTAAGCAATGTTGCATCTGGTTATTATGCACTGTATGCAAATACAGAAGGTAATTACAACACCGCTTTGGGATACGGTGCTGATGTAAATTTTAGCAACCAGGTTAATTCCATGGCACTTGGTTACCAAACCCAAGCTGATACAAGCAATACCGTGCGCATTGGAGATGGTTCAATTACCAGCATTGGCGGGCAGGTGGGCTGGACAAATTTTTCAGATGGGCGCATAAAGAAAAACATAAAAGAAAATGTACCCGGCCTTGCATTTATAAAACTGCTTAAGCCTGTGACTTACAATTTTGATCTTACTAAAGAATATGAACTGAGGGGACAGAAATACACAGCAGATTGGGAGGGTAAGCATGACATTGAAAAAATAAATTTCACCGGCTTTGTGGCGCAGGATGTAGATGCGGCAGCAAAAAAAATCAATTACGATTTCAGTGGCGTAGATAAGAGAGGAAAAATAATGGGTTTTCGGTACAGTGAATTTGTAGTGCCCCTTGTAAAAGCAGTGTAGGAACTTTCCAGGGAGAATGATAAAAAAGATATCTTCATCAATAAACAGCAACAGCAAATTGAATCCCTGCAAAAACAGTTTGATGATTTAAAAACTCTTGTTATCCAAAACAGCAGGCAGGCAATTACTTCATCACAATCATCCATTAGCCTTACTGATGCATCGCTTGATCAAAACAGCCCCAATCCATTTACATCGGCTGCAAAAATCGGTTATATGTTGCCACAGAAATATACAAATGCACAAATTGTTGTCACTGACAATACAGGCAAAATTTTAAAAAACATAAATGTTTCAGGTACGAGCAAAGGCTCCGTAAATATAGATGCAGCAATGTTTTCGGGCGGAACGTATAATTACACGCTTTATGTAAATGGAAAATTTATCCATGGCAGACAAATGGTTCTTGCAAAATAATGCCCCTTTATTTGTGGAGCTCCGTGCTGAAAAAATTGCTTCCTGCTCTGTAATTATAGATTTGCACAAAAGCAGTATTATTCTGCAACAATAATGGTTTCTGTATTGGTTGCTTATATTTGACTTTAAGTTAGGTATAAGAAAATTGTATGAACAGAAATGTGATGCTGCAACAGTTAAATGAAACTGCTGATTGGGATATTGTTATCATCGGTGGCGGCGCTACAGGTCTGGGCTCCGCTGTGGATGCGGCTTCCAGGGGGTACAAAACTTTACTGGTAGAGCAGTATGATTTTGGCAAAGGCACAAGCAGCCGCTCCACAAAATTGGTGCATGGTGGAGTGAGATATTTGGCGCAGGGCAATATAAAATTGGTGATGGAAGCTTTGCGTGAACGCGGATATTTATTAAAAAATGCGCCGCACTTAACCACAGCAAAAGTTTTTGTAGTTCCAGTGTACACTTGGTTTGATAAATTTTTTTATGGCATTGGTTTGAAGGTATATGATTTAATGAGCGGCAAATTAAGTTTGGGGAAAACACGTTCATTAAACAAAAAGGCAACAATTGAACACCTTCCAGGCATTAGCGGAGAAAAGTTAAAAGGCGGTATTTTATATTTCGACGGACAGTTTGATGATGCAAGGCTCGCCGTTGAAATAGCTGCCACTGCTGTATTACAGGGCGCAACGGTTTTGAATTACTGCAAAGTAAGTTCATTGATCAAAAACGACAGGCAAATTACAGGCGTTGTTGTAGAAGATGTTTTTACAAAAGATATTTATGAAGTAAAAGCGAAATCAGTAATTAATGCAACGGGAGTTTTTACTGATGCAGTAATGCAGATGGATGAACCCGAAGAAGATAATTTAGTAACGCCATCGCAGGGGATACATTTAGTAATTGATAAATATTTTTTCCCGGGTGATAATGCGATGATGATCCCTAAAACGGATGATGGCAGAGTTTTGTTTGCAGTGCCGTGGCATGATAAAGTAGTGCTTGGCACAACGGATACACCGGTAGAAAAAATTTCCGCAGAACCAAAACCCTTAGAAGAAGAGATTGAATTTGTTCTGCATCATGCAAACCGGTATTTAGAAAAAAATATTTTGCGCAGCGATGTGCGGAGTATGTTTGCGGGGTTACGCCCTTTAGTAAAAAAGAAAGGAGCAAAGAGTACTGCGTTATTAAGCCGCGATCACACCATCATCGTTTCAAAGTCAGGACTGGTAACGGTTACAGGCGGCAAGTGGACTACTTACAGAAAGATGGCTGAAGATACAGTGGACAATGCAGTGTTTGTTTCAAAGCTGCCAAAAAAAGAATGTGCCACAAAAAATTTATCAATCGGAAATGAAAAAGACGCTTATATAAAAGATGAAGGCAATGAATTTATTCACGCATCTTTTCATTGCACGCAAAAAGATATTGAATGGTTTGTGGAAAAAGAAATGGCAATGACAGTGGAAGATATTTTAGCAAGAAGAACAAGATTGTTATTTTTAGATGCGAAAGCAGCGATTGATGCAGCGCCTGTTGTTGCAAAAGCAATGGCAACAATTATGGATAAAGATGAAGCATGGATAAATGAACAGATAAGTTTATTTACAGAAGTTGCAAAACAATATTGCCTGCAATAAAATATAAAATTTAAAATATAAAATTAACGTTTTGTGCTATTAAAAAAAAGTAATGCGCTATCTGTTATCTATGTGCCTATGATTCGATGTGGTATTTTTTACCACATAGGACAGTAGAAACATAGGAGCCACATGGATTAATTATATTTCGGTATTGATTTATAATACTTCTCAATAGCACAACACGTAAAAATTAAGAAAACTGAATCTTCAAAACATAAACCACAAACTATATGACCCCTTTCATTGGCGAAGTTGTTGGCACTGCACTACTCATCATACTTGGCGATGGCGTAGTGGCAAACGTAATTCTCAGTAAAACAAAAGGAAATAACGGCGGCCTGATTGCCATTACCTTCGGTTGGTCAATGGCTGTGTTTGTTGGGGTTTACGTTTCTGCAGCCGCAAGTGGTGCGCATCTGAACCCGGCTGTAACCATTGCTTTAGCTTATGCAGGAAAATTCAGCTGGACAGATGTTCCCTTATATATTACTGCGCAAATGATTGGTGCAATGATTGGCGCATTCATTGTATGGCTTGCTTATAAACAACACTTTGATGAAACAGAAGATGGCGATACAAAACTTGGTGTATTCTGTACTGCGCCTGCAAAAAGAAACAGGCTTCATAATTTTATTACTGAATTCATCGGCACATTTGTATTTATGTTTGCGGTGTTGTCTATTACCAAATCCTCATCCAGCCTGGGTTCGCTGGATGCATTGCCTGTTGCGCTTGTAGTGCTTGCTATTGGTTTAAGTTTGGGCGGCCCCACGGGTTATGCCATCAATCCTGCACGTGATTTGGGGCCACGTATCATACACTTTTTATTGCCCATAAAAAATAAACGTAATAGTGATTGGAGTTATAGCTGGATCCCGGTGCTGGCGCCAATTGCAGGCGCATTGCTTGCAGCGGTTGTGTATGCCTGGGTGATGTGATTTCTTTTTGATACCAGCTTTGGTTTTATGGTATCTTCCCTGCCCATCCGGTCAGGCGGGGTTGCGCCGAAAGCACTTCATCTTCCAGAACTATGGGCGGCTATTATTCTGCTTTTACAACTCCTTTTAAATCACAATCTGCAGCTTTAAAAAAATCAATGTAAAAATTAAGTATAGCTGCAACTTCAGATCTTGTAAGCCATCTTGTTTCTGAAACATCTTTGATGCTTAATGACTTCATTACAGATATGGCGGAATCAGCAATTGCTATACAACATTCCTGCATTTCTGGTTTCCCGCTTTTAAACCTGTAAAGAGTGAACATATTTATCATTTCATACAAATTCTTTGTATTAACATACCCGGAAGTGGTTTTATATTTTAAAAAAGTTTTGATATGCATAAAATCGGGCTTTATTGAACTCAGTCCCTGTTCAAGCTCTGTATATTTCATTAAACTATCCGGGTAAAAAAATGTTTTATTCTCCCAGCCTTCACTCACACCAATGCCTTTAATGATGCCCATTGCACTAATTCTCTGCACTGCTTCCCATGCGGGGTCGCCTGGTGAAACATCGCAAAACGGCTCCAGGAAGCATTTATTTTTTAATAATTCATTTTGCACATCCCGCAAGTTTATATTTCGCGGCTGGATATTTTTTATCATGCATTGCGCTGCCAATATTCCTGCTGCCTGCCCGGTAAGCAAAACTACCGGTTGTAAACGTGTGCAACCATTGGCAATATTACTTACCGAAATCCCTTTATCACACACAATCAAACCATCTGTTTTTTCAGGTATCAAAGCGCCAAGAGGAATATTGAAAGATGGTATTTTGGGGAATTTAATTTCGGGCACTTTGCCCGGGTATTGATTGTGATGATGATCCACAGGATAATCACCGACGGCAATACCTGTTCTGTATAATGTATAATTGTAAGGGTTTTTAATATGATTGATATTTAATCTCACCACGCCTTTTACCCTTCTGCCTTCGCGGTTGTAGGGTATCCACGCCATACCATTGTTTACTTCATCATTTGCTAAACCAATATTTTTAAAACCTAATTGTGTTTGCAGGAAATAAATAAAACCAAGTGTTTGGTTTTTCGCTTTAATATATTCAGCCTCCCTTTCAGCAGGTTTCATTTTCACAACATCCAGGTAATAATCATTTCCATGTATGGGCCAGTTGAACATATACTTTGGATGCGCAGAATCAGGTGATGTAAGCCTTCCGTAATCCAAAACTTTTTGTGTGCTGAATGGATAAGGTGTGTCATGGCAGGGTGCATCAGCCGTACTGCAGAAATATTTTTTTGCATCATAGCCCGGCGGCATTAAAATAGTTTTGTCTGTATCTTTTCCATAATCTTTTAAAACAGCCGCCCAGGTAAGATCCTGTATGATATTATTTTTTCCTCCCGCTTCTTTTTCCCCGCTTTGTTTGGGGTCATCCATCCCCAAATCATAAGCAGCGCCTGCGTTTGCAAATACATCGCCTAAATCTGTTGCATCAATTACAATTTTTGCATGAACAATTAATCTTTCATTTTTTGTATTGATAAATTCTGCGCCGGTAACTTTATTTCCGCTCTTCAATGTTTTATCAAAATACCAGCCATACAATACGCTGAGGTTTTTTTCATTTGCGGCCCAGGCTTTAAAAATACTATCCGCCACATGCGGTTCAAAACAGGTTTCACTTACCCACCCGCTTTCTAAACCGGTTGTGCCGTAATGCGCATACAATGCTTCGCGGAACTGCTGCCACATGCCGCTGTGCAAAAGATCATTTCCATCGGTACAACTCACCGCAGCAGCAGTTAGCATACCGCCGAGCATATTTGTTTGCTCCACAATAACAGTATGCGCGCCGCTTGCCGCGCATTGTATCCCTGCTGCTGTTCCGCCTGTTGACCCGCCCACAACAAGCACCTGCACAGTAAGTGTTTTTGTTTGCGCATTCAGCATAAATGGCATCAATGCAATTATGCTGCACAGTTTAAATGATGATAAAAAGCAATATGAATTTCTCCCGTTCATATTTCAATATAAAAAAAATATTTCATTGGCGTAAAACAAAAATGCCTTCACTTGCGAAGGCATTTTTAAGAAGCCGGCAAAATATTTTAGAATGGCAAATCATCAGCAGGCTCCGGCATATCATTTACCGCTGGCTGCAGAGGTGCATTATTTGAATAAGAAGAAGCCTGCGGCTGCATGGTATTTTGTACGCCACCTTCATTACTGTTTTTAGTTCCCAGCAACTGCACATTCTGCACGCGCAGCGTAAGCGATGCGCCCTGCTTTCCATCCTGTGTTTGATAAGTACGTATTTCCGGCGAACCTTCCGCATATACCTGCGTGCCTTTTTTCAAATATGGTGCAATAGCTGTCCGGTCGCTCCAGTAAGCACATTCCACCCAAATGGTCTTTTCGCGCTGTACGCCCTGCGCATCTTTAAATTTTTCTGTGTGCGCCACACTAAAGTTCATCACTGTTTTTCCGTTTACTGTGTTGGTAACACAATCTTTCCCCAGATTGCCGATTACCTGTAATTTAATCATAGCTTATAATTTTATTTTTTTGCAATACAGCAAGATAAAAAAATAAACTTCAATTAAGAATAGTTGCGGAAGATTTATTGGGCTTTTTAGTGAAATGTGAAAAGTGCGGCGTGAAAAATTGCCCCGGTAATCAATCTCATTTTGCCGCTACGTTCAGGGTTTTTTATGGGCAAATAATTTCAAAAATCCAAATCCAGTTTCAGCCTTTCTTTAAGTTCTTTCACCATCGGGTATTGTTGTACAATGCGCTCAAATTTCTCACGGCTATTGAGTGTTATGTATGCGGGTGTTTCCTGTTTCGCGCCTTCTTCTACCAGCACTTTAAACGAAATACTGCGGTTATTAAATGCCCCCTGTATATGGTCGTTGAGCAAAGTTCTTTCCTGCTCAATAAACTTTTGCTGGGTTACGGCAGTTACTATTACGGTAAAAAAATTATCTGCTTCTATATTCAGTTTTGCAGTGCGGAAGGTTTGCGCCGATGCATGCTTTTGCTGTGGCTCCAGTTTTTCAGCATAATTCATCCAGCATTTGTGCAGCGCATCTGTGCCAAGCGGAACAGCTTCCTTCACTTCTTCAATGATGTACTGGTCGCCATATTTTTCGCGCAGCGTATCTAATAAATTTTTTTTGTTGCCCACAGGAGTTTTTGAAGCAGTATGAGCTGCACTGCCGTTTGGTGAAATATTTTTTGAAGCAGTTTCTTCAGTGGATGTTTGCGGTTTATCTGTTTCAGGAACGGCTGCGGTCTGTGTTGTTTTTGTTTCTTCAATTACAAGTTTGGCCTCCTTTTTATTTTCAGTATTTGTATTCATTTGCAGCAGGGGCACTGTTTTTATTTTGTATGCAACCGGGCCATCAACCCGTTTTTTTTTCACCATACCCCCGTTATCCATTGACAGCTCAATAGCCTGCTGCAAAAAACTTAATTTAATTAAAGCAAGCTCCACATGCAGGCGTTTATTCCGTGCCATCTTATAATTAATTTCCGCTTCATTTAAAATATTCAAAGTACTTACAAGCCAGGCTGCGCTTATTTTTGCGGCTACTTCAGTATATTTTTCCTCCATGCCCTCCACCACGTCCAGCAAAGCCGCAGCACGGCTGTCTTTGCATACCAGTATATTTCTTATAAATTCTGCAAAACCATTCAGTACCATATCGCCCTCAAAACCTTTGCGGTTTATTTCATCATATAAAAGCACAGCACCTGCCATATCCTGCTGCAGCAAAAAATCAAGCAGTTTAAAATAATAATCGTGGTCAAGTATGTTTAAATGCTCCAGTGTGTTTTGATAAGTTACTTCCCCGTTTGTAAAGCTTACAATCTTATCGAGTATGCTCAGCGCATCGCGCATACAACCTTCACTTTTTTGTGCAATCAGGTGCAGGGCAGCTTTTTCGGCTTTTATATTTTCTTTACCTGCAATTTCCTGCAGGTGCGCAACCGTATCGGCGGTGGTAATGCGCTTAAAATCAAAAATCTGGCACCGCGATAAAATGGTGGGGATTATTTTATGTTTTTCTGTTGTGGCTAAAATAAAAATCGCGTAAGGCGGCGGCTCTTCCAGTGTTTTCAGGAATGCATTAAAGGCGCTTGCGCTAAGCATGTGTACTTCATCCACGATATACACTTTGTATTTCCCTGCCTGTGGCGTGAAACGCACCTGTTCTACCAGCGTCCTTATATCATCCACAGAATTGTTGCTTGCCGCATCGAGTTCATGAATGTTCAGCGAACTGCCTTCGTTAAAACTTCTGCAACTATGGCATTCATTGCAGGCTTCACCATCGGGCTGTATGTTTTCGCAGTTGATTGTTTTTGCGAGTATGCGTGCACAGGTGGTTTTGCCCACGCCCCGCGGCCCGCAAAAAAGAAATGCGTGTGCAAGCTGGTTGTTTTTTACCGCGTTTTTCAGTGTGGTGGTTATGTGCGCCTGCCCAACAACCGTATCAAAAGTTTGCGGCCTGTACTTTCTTGCTGAAACAATAAATTTATCCATAGCAGTTTGCAAGATAAGGAGAAGCTGTCAAGCGGTAAAGCCGGAAGGTTACAGACAGCATGGAAATTTTTGCACATCAATAAATTTATCATATTGCTTTATGGTTATCATCCGGGATTCCCTGTATAAAAACCAATTTGATGTTAAAAACTGTCCGGCACATATTAATTATAAAAACGTGGTACGTTTATTTCGGTGAAACATAAAATTTTTTATTATGAGAAGTGAATACAAAAAGCTTAAATCCATCATGAAGAATAAACTGAAGATCAATTCTTCTGAAATACACCTGAACCAGAATATTGCAACAGATTTTGGTTTTTGCGACTGGGAAGTGGAATATTTTTTTGCAAAAGTTGAAAATGAATTCAATGTGAACCTTGGCGGCATTAATAATGATATTACCGTCAATTACCTGCTTCATCAAATACAAAAAACTGCATAATATCTTCAGCAGTATATTGGTTTATGCAAATACACTTACGCCTGATGGGTTTACTATTTATATTCCATCACCGGGTGCCTTTCAAAAAGGTTTTTATTTTCATCAAAAATATGGCGGTAGGTAACCATGCGCCTGCTCTGGCTGCCGCCAAGGCTTTTATAAATATTCAGCATCTTCGGGTTCCAGTCACCGGCCCATCCCATTTCATAAGTTTCATACCAGCCTTTAAACTGTATAAGCAAAACGCTTTCATAAATCAAAAATGAATCAATGCCCAGCGCCTGGAATTTTGGAACAATGCCAAATGCAAGCCCCGTGGCCTTTTTGCAGGTGCCGCGTTTTTTCATCAGTACTAAACGCAACTTCTCCAGCCAGCCAAATTTGCCGTTGAAATATTTGAAGTACTGGTTCAAATCGGGGATATTGATAAACATAGCAACGGGGTCTTCTTTGTAATAAGCAAACCACACGAGCCGCTCATCCATAATGGGTTTTAACTTATTAAATAATTTCATTACCTGCTCTTTGGTAATTTCTTTTGCTTCGCCGTGCTGCGCCCAGGCTGCATTATATACAACTGCAAATTCACCGGCATGTTTTTCTAAATTTTTTATGCTGATGTGTTTGGCGCTGTAATCCGTTTTGGCTTTAAACTTTGCATGCCGTTCAGGGAACCTTGCAGGAAGGGGATCGTCTACATTCAGGGCATAATAATACTGGTTGTAATAATTTTTAAACCCATAACCTTCAAATAATTTTTCATAGTAAGCAGGATTAAAAGGCATCCCGTAAATTGGCTCTTTTTCAAATCCTTCCACCATCAGTCCCCACCATTTATCGCGGTCGCCAAAATTAATAGGGCCGTCTATTGCTTCCATGCCTTTTGTCTGCAGCCATTTTTTTGAAGTGTCAAATAATTTGTTTGCAGCGGTTTGATCATCTGTGCAGTCAAAAAAACCAATGCCGCCTGTGGCATATCCCGTTCCTTTGTTTACATATTTTGAATGCGTGAATGCAGCAATGCGCCCCACCAATTTTCCATCATCATCCTTTAAAACCCATCTTTTTGTTTCGCCATATTTATAGTTTTTATTTTTCGCAGTATCAAAAATTTCATCCACTTCACTATCCAGCGGGCGGATATAAAAGGAGTTTGGTTTATTCATCAAAACATTTACCTGTATAAAATCTTTTGCATCAGCAGCGCTGTTCACTTCATATAATTGCATTGTACAATTGTTTTCGCGAAAGTAATAATAGTAAAAAATATTTGCGGAAGGATTTTTTATTTGTTTCATGAAGAACTTTCTGAAACTGCTTTTTGCTCAGCTCAAATGCGGTGCTGCTGTATATTTGCGCTGCTTCAATTTTAAAAAACTTATTGCGGCATCTGTAAAACTGTGGTAATGCTGCTGTCCTTTATTTTTTGCAGGTGCAGGTTCTTTACCATAAAACCTTCAATATCTTCCTGGACGCTCAGCAGATCCTGCGACTTTATATATCCCGCAATTACATGATCGCCTGCATTGGGCACTGCTTCTTTTATTTTGATTGAAGAGCCAAGCTCATCAAACATTTTCAGCATGGCGGGTATACTTACCACGGTGTCCCGGTGCATATCATCTTTATAATAATACAGCATCAGCGCAGGCTGTTTTACTTTTTCAAAGGTTTCATCATTCATAGTTGTTTCCAGCATTTCCTGCAACTGCACGAGGGCTGCAAGAGGGTAATGCGCATTCCAGTATTGCTGATAAATTTGGCGCTGGTCTGTGGCGGTTACATAATCAGAACCGGTTACAAGTTTTGCAATCTGCAGCCCCCAGGGATTATTCAGCAGCCAGGCCTTATCATTGTTGATAGCAATATTGGGTGAAAGTAAAATTATCGCGGCCACATCATCCGGATAAGCCGCAGCAAGCTGCAAAGCATTGGTGCCACCCGTTGAGCAGCCCATTAAAATAACTTTATTGCCCAACTGTTTGCCAATAGCCAGTGCCTGTTTTGCACTTTCCCAGTATTTTTCGGGTGTAAGGTTTACCAGCGGGTCAATAGTATCAATGCCATGCTCTGCAAGCCTTGACAGGTAAAGGTTGCAGCCAAATTCTTTTGCAATATTTGTGTGAATGGGCGCCCCTTCTTCCTGCGAAGCAGAAAACCCATGCAGGTAAACAATGGCATATTGCGTTTTATTTTTTACTGAATCATTTGCCCAAATGATCCTTGCTTCATTATTGGGTTTTAATTTGTGCTGCGCTTCGTTGTTTTTTATATAAGCTTCCAGCGCATTTGCTTCAGCAGGTACAGCAGGCATTTCTGTTTTGTAGTTGGGTATTGAAGGATGGGGGCCGAGCAAATAAATAATTGTTAGAATTGCAACAACAGCAAGCAGCCATTTTAAAAAACGCATATATATTTTTATTTTAAAACTACGTGAATTTTATTTTGCAGGAAATAGCAAATACAATTAATATTTCTTTCCTCACTATTTCATAATCATTTAACTTAGTTGCAACCAATCAACTCAGCTATGTCAACTGCACCCCGCCAGCGCTTCCTTGCCCTTGATGTTTTCCGTGGCATGACCATTTGTTTTATGATAATCGTAAATAATTCCGGCGGCGACCCAACCTTTGCGCCATTGGAACATGCATCCTGGAATGGTTTTACACCTACTGACCTGGTGTTTCCATCATTTGTATTTGCAGTGGGTAATGCCATGAGTTTTGTGATGGCAAAATGGGATACGCTGCAAACATCGGAGGTGATTGCAAAAATTTTAAAACGCACTTTTCTTATTTTTCTGTTAGGTTATTTAATGTACTGGTTCCCATTTGTAAAATTAGATGCAGCCGGCCATGTGATTTTTGCACCTGTTTCCGAAACAAGGATTTTTGGTGTGCTCCAGCGCATTGCACTTGTGTACGGCATTTCATCGCTGATGATTTATTTTTTGGGTATCCGCGCCACGGCTATTATTTCAGTACTTATTTTAATTATTTACTGGCCGGTAATGATGCATTTTGGAGACGGTGCGGATCCCTTAAGCCTGCAAACCAATGCAGTATTGAAATTTGATACATGGCTGATGGGGCCGGATCACCTTTATCATGGTGAACAGGTAAACGGGCAGCCTTTTGCTTTTGACCCTGAAGGCTTCCTGAGTACATTTCCTGCTATCGGTAACTGTGTGGCCGGTTATTTGGCGGGCAGGTATATTCAAAAAAGCGGTAAAACTTATGAAGGGCTCACCAAATTAATGCTTGCAGGGTTTGCATTGCTTGTGATTGCGCATTTCTGGAACTACCAGTTTCCTATCAATAAAAAATTATGGACCAGTTCTTTTGTATTGCATACAGTTGGTCTGGATTGTATGATTTTGTCTGCGGTAATTTATTTTATTGATTTTGCACATAAAACAAAATGGACTTATTTCTTTGAAGTGTTTGGAAAAAACCCGCTGCCAATTTATTTATTCAGCGAACTTTTTATAGTGGTATTGTACATTATTCAAATTGGCGGAGTGTCTTCAAACGATTGGGTTTACACACATATTTTTCAAAACATCCTGCCCAATTATTTCAGTGCGCTGGCGTTTGCCCTCTGCTATATGCTCATCTGCTGGAGCCTGGGTTACTGGATGGATAAAAAGAAAATTTATTTAAGGGTGTAATTCTGCAAATTGCTTATAGCATGAAAATGGCGGCGTTGAGTGAACAGCATACAGCCTATTAGAGAAGAAGCAGGTATAAGATTAACAGATTATTACGCTAAGGGTTAGCATGGGATAACATAATGCTGCTATGGGTTTACTATAAGGTTGCTATGGAGTATCTATAAGGTTACCAGCAAGCAGGGTCTCTATAACATCCCTATAATGTCTCTATAATGTTTCTATAAGGTCTCTATAACGATTGGATCAAAATGGGTAGAAAGTGTATATTTTGAATGTTACTCATTGTTCATGCGTTTATGGGAATAAGATAATAAAAAATTGCTGTATGGGCAAGAAAATTTCATTTTTTATTTTTATTGATGCCTTGAACCGGGTGCCTGTATTTACCCGCACAGACGTGAAGCTAATTTTTATTTTAAAAGTGTTCAGACACAAAGTTTCAATGTGACGTGAAACCTTGTTTTGCTTTTTCGAAGAAACTTATATTCAGACAGTTTCTCAGGCTAAAGCACACTAAATACTGCATTTCATTTAATCCCGCATGGATCAGGTGGATAAGGTTATAAAACCAAAACCATTATTTAGTGAGCTTTAGCTCATATTAGCCGAACAATAGTGATTCCAAAAATTTCCTCATCCGTAAACTTACTTTACTGCTGAAGGCTGATAGCTTGCGGCTAAATTCTATCTTTGCACAAATTTTTTTATGAGCCGTAAGGGAAAAGTTCTGGTGGCAATGAGTGGCGGTATTGACAGTACTGTAACGGCGCTTATGCTGAATGGTGAAGGGTATGAAGTGGTGGGTATTACCATGAAAACATGGGACTATGCCACCAGTGGCGGCGGCCACAAAGAAACAGGCTGCTGCAATATTGATAGTTTTAACGATGCCCGGCAGGCCGCGGTACAGCATGGTTTCCCGCATTTTATTTTGGATATACGCGAAGAGTTTGGCGGGTTTGTGATAGAAAATTTTGTGGAAGAATATTTAGCGGGGCGCACACCCAATCCATGCGTAATGTGCAACACGCATATAAAATGGCGGGCATTGCTGAAGCGCGCCAATGCACTTGATTGCGATTTTATTGCTACCGGCCATTATGCAAATGTTTACCGGCATGAAAACGGCAGGTTTGTGATAAGTAAAGGGCTGGATGAAACAAAAGACCAGAGCTATGTGCTTTGGGGGCTTGACCAGGAATTGCTTAGCCGCACAATGATGCCTCTTGGTAAATACCGCAAAACTGCTATAAAACAGATGGCCATTGATTATGGCTATCCTGAACTGGCAAAGAAAAGCGAGAGCTACGAAATTTGCTTTGTGCCCGATAATGATTACCGGGGATTTTTAAAAAGAAATGTGGGTGGGCTGGAAGAAAAAGTTGCAGGCGGGTGGTTTACTGATAAAGATGGAAAAAAATTAGGCCAGCATAAAGGTTACCCTTTTTATACAATCGGGCAGCGTAAGGGGTTAGAGATTGCATTTGGCAAACCGGTATATGTTACGGCCATTGACCCTTCAACAAATACCGTGGTGCTGGGTGATGAAAATGATTTGGAAGAAAATGAAATGTTTGTAAATAAAATAAACTGGATGAAATATGATGGTGTAACCAATGGCATGGAAGCATTTACAAAAATCCGTTACAAGGATAAAGGCGCATTAAGCAATTTATACAATGATGAAAATGGTTTGCGTATAAGGTTTTATGAAAATGTAAAAAGCATTGCACCGGGCCAGAGCGCTGTATTTTATGAAGGTGATGAAGTGATTGGCGGCGGAATAATACAGAAGGTAATTAAGAGATAGGGAAGCCCTGGGTTTTACCATGCCCAATAAAATTAATATTGTACATGTGTGCGACGCAACAGGTGATGCCCAATAGTCTGCAGCCCGGTACATAAAAATAAAAAACCTGCTAATTAAAAAAAAGCAGGTTTTTTATTTACGAATGATAGCTATTTTTTATTTTTTGTATTTCCCTGTTTTAATTGCTGTACCTTTTTTTGGGTTTCCATCATTTGCTGGTAGCGTTCCTGGAACTTGCTTTTTGGCTTTGGCGTTTTTCTTTTTACATCAATGGCAGCAAGTATTTTATCATGGTCAATAATGTAATTCTGTATTACAAACTGGATACCGAGCGTGATAATATTTGAAACCGTGTAATACCATGTAAGCGCCGATGGCAGCCTGTTAAATACAAAGAATAAAATGAAAGGAAAAATATAAGGCATGTATTTCATAGCAGGGTTGTCCTGTGTGGGTGTCATGCTCATATTATAAATGGATATAAGAAAACTGGTGAGCACCGCTGTAATAGTAAATAAACTTATATGATCGCCTATCAGCCATACCTGGCTTTTAAACTGGATGAATGCATCATAAGAAGAAAGATCTGGCGACCACAGGAACGGCACCCCGCGCAGTGAAATATTTGAATTAAAAAAACTGTACAATGCAAAGAATATAGGTATCTGCAGCAGCGCCGGAATGCAGCCCCCAAGCGGGTTTACGCCTGCTTCACGGAAGAGTTTCATCTGCTCTACCGCAAACCCCTGCTTGTCATCGCCAAATTTTTTCTTTAGTGTATCCAGTTCTGGCCGCAGCACACGCATTTTTGCGCCGCTTAAATAACTGGTATAAGTTAAGGGTGAAGTAACAAGGCGGATAAATAAAGTGAGCAGCAAAATAGCCCATCCGAAATTTTTTACCAGGCCGGCAAAGAAATTAAATACGGGCATGATAATGTACAGGTTGATGGGGCGAACAAAGGAATATACATCCCGGCCAAGGTTGATAATTTTATCCATTCCCGGCGCTTCGTTCTGGAGTATATGATAATCATTTGGGCCAAAATATAACTGCATGGGAATAGTAACCGATGCAGTTGCCGGGACCTTTGCCTGAAGGGTTACCGCAACATCACTTAAAACATCCGAACTGTCCACTCTTCTTGCCCATTGCACACTGCCGGAATTGAAATTGTTTTTTGCAACCAATGTGGTATTAAAAAACTGCTGTATGATACCTATCCATTGGGCCGGCTGTTCAAATGTGTGGTCGGTTTTGGCTGATATATAATCAAAATCATTTCCTTCCGAAAAACAGATATTACTCATCGTCCTTTCATACGTTACGCTTTTTTCATGCTGCTGCGGGTGCAGTTGCCATTGAAAATTAAGGGCACCTTGTGTAAGCAATTTGTCCGCACCGTTCAGTATTATATTCCAGTCAATCATATAATCATTCTTCTTTATGATGTACTGGTGCGTAATGCTTTGGCCACCTGCTGAGGCCAGCGTGTAACTGATAGTTTGGCTGCCATCATTATTTTTTACAACCTGCGGCGCCGCAAAAAACAAAGTGGATGTTTGTGCCGACTGGTTTGGCGCGGTATTGATGGCATAACCCAGTGCATCATCTTTACCGCCGGATAATACAACCGGCCTGCCGTTGTATGAGGATTTGTAATTTTTTAATTCAACGCTTTTCAGTTGCCCGCCCTTATTGGTGAAACTTGCTTTTACCAGGTCATTTTCAACCACAGTAACCTGTTCACTGCCCATTGCCGCATTTTGAAAACTGCCCGCTGCGGTGGTTTTTGCAAGAGAATCGTTGTGCAATGAATCGATATGTGCTGCAACAGGGTTAAAATTTTTTGATTTTGCTATAGAATCAACCCGGTGTGCAGAATCTGCAATATGCTGCTGCTGCGCCTCCAGTGTACTTTGCTGTTTGTTGGTGAACCAGAAAAACATAAAAAACAAAGCTGCCAGCAGCACCAGCCCGGTGACTGTATTCTTATCCATGTTCATATACTACGTAAAAATATTGAGCGGCAAAGGTAGGGAACTGGAAGAAGATTGGGGAAGGGAGATTTAAGGAAGGTTTTTGTAGCCCGGCTGCATATTTTCATGGGATCGGTTGTGGAGCCTGTCCCGAAATTTTTTTGATACCATCTTTTGCTTTTCATAGCGACTTCATTGCGTCGCAGTCCGTTCATCCGCAGAATAAGAATTGAACAAAAAATATTCGGGATCCCACATCTTTGCATTCAGAATTGTATGGCAGCAGAATTCTAAACAACCGGAGATTTCATGCTTGCAAAAAGTAATTGTATCTCTATATCTTTTACCTGGCAAAAAAACTGCCCAACTCTTTTTTAAAGAATCAGGCAGTTTTTTAAAATTTAAACCCATATTTTATTCAAACACTTTTATTTCCACCCGCCTGTTTTGCGCCCGGCCATCAGCAGTAGTATTATTTGCAACCGGTTTTGTTTGGCCATAACCCTCTGCAGATAAGCGTTCCCGCTTGATGCCCTTGCTGATTAAATAATTCATCACTGCATTTGCCCTGTGCTGGCTTAGTATTAAATTGGACGCAGCATTACCCACATTATCTGTGTACCCGCTAATTGATAATTTAAAAGAAGGGTTCTCATTCATTACCTGCACCACTTCATTCAATGCAGTGTTGCTGATTTCTTTTAATACGGATTTGCCTGTTTCAAAATAAATATTCCGTGCTGCAAAATTTATCTGCTGTTGTATTTCTTCTTTGGGTTTTTGGGGCAGCGGGCAACCATTGTTACTTATTGGGCCTGCTATCGTAATACAATGATCATGTTCATCGTCCAATCCGTCACCATCCGTATCAGGAACGGGGCAACCATTGTATTTCACGGTGCCTGCAACTTTTGGACATTTATCAGTTTCATCATTCAATCCATCACCATCACTGTCTGGGATAGGGCAACCATTATACCGGGCAAAACCAAATGTGGCAATACAACTGTCATCTTTGTCCAATATGCCATCCCCATCAGTATCTGAAGGTTTTGGTTCTTCTTTTATAATTAAAGGCATTGGTTTCTTTTTTCCAATAGGTGTTGCAACCCCTGCCTGGTAAAAGAAACCACCGTAATCTTTTTTTGAAAATGGCGCCCTGAACTGCGCCTGGATATTTACCATTGCGGCATTAAAAATATTCAGTTGCAGCCCACCACCAACAGGCGCGTAAATACCTGTACCATGCTGGTTATATATGCCAATACCGGCTACCAGGTATGGGGTTACATATTTTTTATCCTGCAGCAGTTTGATATTTACTAAAGCATCGGCTGTTAACAATGTGTACGGCAAAATATTGGTAAGGGGCAATTTAAAATTGTTTACCCCTTTTGTATAATTGATGCTGGCAGCAAAATCTATGTGGCTGGTTATGCCTTTATAAAAATCAACACCAAGACCACTCATCATTTGCGGCGACCTTGCCCATTGGTTATTTTTCAACACATCGCCAACCGAACTGGCATGTATCCTTGAACTCGTTACAAAATCGGTGAAGGAATAATGTATGCCAACTGTAGTGGGCTTTATATCCTTTTGCGCATGCGCAGTTGCAAAAAGACAAACTGCAATTATGGAGAATAATGATTTCATATTTTTATTTTTTCAGCATGTGATAATATTTATTAGCCATACAGTCGAATATCTATTGAGCTTTTGTTGCATCGCACTCTTGTACAACAGAATACAAGGCAAAGAGGCAAAGCAATCGTTTCACTGTTCATTGTTCATTCATATTCTTCAGTACAACTGTGCGACGCAAGGAACGATACCCAAAGAACCAATGCCCGGCTCAAAATATTTGTTATTGCTTTCTGTCCTGTAATATTTCCTTTGATGATTTTATAGAAAACCAAAACGGCTCACTGCGCCCATCGCCAACGCCATTATTAAAACCAAAACCATTTGCATCAAGGGTTTGAACAGTCCATATAAATTGCCTGTTTTGTGCGCTGTCTGAGAGGTATAATTGCGGCTGCCAGATATACTGTGTTACGCCGCTTACTTCCTGGTTTACTAATGGCTGATTGCTACGGAATGCCTGCATGGGTGTTTGCCCTTCCTGTACTTCAAATACCTGTAATTGATAAGTAATGCGTTCCTGTGTGGGTGCGGGTGCAAGCTGTGTCCAGCGGAATGTAATGGCAACCCTTGCCTGCTCTGCACTTAATACAGTTTCGTTTTGCGGCTGCATCAATATGGGCAACTGGAAACTAACTACGTTGAATGGCCTTGTCTGATCTTCTGATAATGGTTCTAATGTAGCGGCATTCAATATTTGCAGCGATAGCTGGTAACTGCCCGCGGGCAAACGGCCACTTGCATTTAAAGTTCTTTGTACGTTACCGGTGAAGCGTATGCTTTGCAGCAATACTGCATCTTTACTTTGCAATACCGTATTACCGATAGTAAAAATACGGTTAGGTGTGAGGTTTAAATCGCTTGCGCCAATTGCATTGCCTGAACCATCTTTAAATGTTGCTTTTATTTTTACCGGAAAATTTGCAGGGCCCTCATAACTTACAATATAGTTTAATATTTCCGGCCTGTTTGCCCAGTTGCTTAATAATGATGTGGGCCTTGCATTAAGCCCCATCTGCGTGGTAAAAACCTGTGCATGCAGATGGTGTATTGTAAGCGTAAAAAAAATGGTGGCTATAAAAAATACTTTTTGTCCCCATCCCCTCAGTGGGTGCACTAAAATATTTTTAAGCAAAGGGTTTGTATTTATATTTTTTGTTTTCATGCTAAATATTATTTAAAATTATAGGTCAATGATGTCCTCAAAGTGCTTTCTAAATATTGCGCATTGGCCGGGGAAAACATAGCCGTGTATTTATACAAACTGCCCGTCATGCTGATCGCCCATTTTAGTTTTGGTGTAATGCTCCAGTCGGCGCCTGCGGTTGCGAGTATATTGCCTCCATCACTTTTGGGTGCAATACCATCTGTTTTAGTATATGTGTACATCAACTGCCCGCGCAGGTTGATTTTCTTTTTTGCAACAGGTATCCCGATATTGCTTGTGGCAGAATACAAACTTGTTTTCAAAAATGGGTTTGGTATTGCCGGTATCAGCGGTGTTTTATTAAAGAAATACATGACCGTAAAATCTGTAGTGATTTGTTTTTTGAAAAAAGTAGGTACATAAGTAAGCAATACCGTATGCGTATTGTTATGCGTGGTGGTAAATGGGGAATAATTTAATTGCTCATCATACTGGCTGTAAGTATAAGAACCGGTAATTAAGTTGAGCATACTGGTAGTTGTCCAGCTATACGTAGGGCTTATGTTCAGGTCATTGGCAACATTGCGCAGACCGGCTGAGCCGCTTGTCTGAAACCCGAAATTGTTGTAATTGGCATTTACACTAAAGTGGTCATTGTACTGTGTAAACCAGTTGATGTTTGCAATAAGTTGTTTTGATTTTAATGTGGTGTTGCTTAAATTATTTACCCGCTGGCCAATGCTTGCAGTAATATTCATTTTGTTTTTCCATGCGTTGATGCGTGTGTTTAAAGTATAATCAAAATGGTCAGGTTGCATAAAAGGATATCCAACCGTTTGAAAATCGGCGCCCACATATTTTGTACTGATACCAATATCAAAGTTTTTGCTCTTGCGCCCAAATGCAGCCTGCAGTGCATTATCTGCAACCGTGCTGGTGCGGCCCGTAATAAATGGTTGAAAATCTTTTGCACCTAATGCAGACAAAGGCTGTGTTTCATCTAAAGTATAAATGCTGTGTGCAAATTCGCTGTTGAAATAATAATTTTTTGCAATGGTGGTTTTTAGAACAAAGCTTGCCGTAAAACCATCCTGTGGCAAAATGTTTGAAGTGGTTGGTGGTGCAGGGTTTACACTGTTTATCTTATCCTTTCCTTTTGCAAAATTAAAGTTCACGGTGTATTTGCCTTCTTCCTCCATGCCCAACTGCGCCATCCAGTTATTGCGCTGGTATGCGCCAATGATGGGAGGAACTGCCAATGCATCATAATTAACAGGGCGCTGGCTTACACCATTAAAAAATTTCACCCTGAATTTGCCCGGGCTTAATGCAAAGCCATATCCAAACAGGCCAATATCACCGGTACTTAAATCGCTGTAGTTAAGGTATTGTGTACCTAACTGTAGCTCTGCCCATTTATATTTTGGGTTAAGGCCAAAATTGTTGAGCGGGTTGGTTAAGAACTGCCAGATGTTTTGCGGTTTGCCGCCAATGCCCGGGATACTGCCATAACCACCAAGCGTGGAAGGCGTAACAAAATTGGTTTGCATGGGCGTGAAATTAAAATTCACAGGCAGGCTCCATTTACCAAAATTGAATATGGGTGCAAAATTGAAACGCACTAAGTTCCACGGCATCCGCGGGGTGTAATAAGACCCCGCCGGGTTTAAGTTTAATCCATAACCTTCATAGCTTACACCCATGCTACCGGCGAGGGAAAACTTAGGCGGTCTGGGCTGCTGCGCAAAGAGATTTGCGCAGTGGAAAAGCAGTATGAGTAATAGTATTTTTTTCATGATAGTTATTTTTATTTGCCGGGCATTGGGATGTAATTGCATCGCCTGTTGCCCGCACTTTTATACAGTTTTTCTTTGCTGAGTTTCTGAAGCAATCAGTGTTATTGAGCAAACAGCCCGACCCCGTGGTTTTAATTAATAGGTTTGCGTTTACTCTTCCTGTTTTTGAATATTTATTTTCATTGAAAAAATATTATTGCTCTCGTCGCTTTCTTTGTATTTATGCTCAGGATCAACTTCAATCTCTAAAATATATTCACCGTTTTTCAAGCCTTTTGGTAATTGTAAAAACTGGCCTTCATACATCATGCCATAATAATCATAACCACCTACACTAATACCTTGCTTTGCAAGGCTGCATGCATAGTATTCGCCTAATGCATAGTTGGGCATATTTCTACCATAAATTTTTTTGTTGATGTAGCTGCTGCTGTCTTTCTCATACAACATACCCGTAGTAAATAAACAGTAACTTACTTTTTGTCCTTTGCAAACAATTACTCTTTTGCCTTTTACCTGTTGCACCAAACGCATTTCAATCCAGTCATCTACATGATAATGGTTGTGGCCTGGTTTACTGTCAAAATAAATGGTACCCGTTTTTATTTTCCTTTCTGAAAAACTATTACCTGTTTTAGAATATATTTTTTGAAACAATGCATATCTTCTTTCATCTTTATTTTGAATAGTATCAGCAGTACAGCAATCACCAGTTAAGGTAGTTTCCGGACCAACTTCCAAAGGGCCCAAACCAATATTTGCAATGGCAACAGATATTTTTAATTCTCCCGGATATGCAGCATCATTCCAGGCAAATTCCTCATATTGTGTTTTTGAAAATTGCGGTACGATTACTAAATCTGGTAAGAGTTCACAACTGTTATTATTTGTATTACAAGAACATAATTCCGGTTGGCTGAAATTGCAATATTGCCTTTGCCTGATGAATGCGGGCTTGTTACCAAACGTAATGCTTACTGAATCTAAAAAACCTGATTCACCTTCTTTAAGATCTTCTATTAATAATTTCCATTGCCCGTTAGGATTGCCGCCATTATTCAAGCTTGATAATTCTCCATCAGGTGTGTAATTTCCTGTAAATGGCGGCTTCGCTTTATTCACTAACCCATTTTTTCCATATTGCTGAAACGTAGTGTGCATATAGTTCTTTCCCTCTAAGCCGCCATTACGGTTTGTAACCCAAATTGTACTCCCATCAGGTGATTGAAGTTGAATTTTTAAATCACTCACACGATTATGATGCAGTGTTAATTGTATATTTTCAATTCCAAAACCAGTATCCGTTTTTGTTGGCAAGCCAGATACTTGTATGGGTATTTCCTGGACGAAAAAGCGATTCTGGTTATCATATAGTTGTACATTTTTAGCAAAATAAGTTTGCGCATTTGCTGCAGTAGCGTTACAAAATATTAATACAAAAAATAAAGCAGGCAGTTTTATCAACCTGCTTTTTATAGCCTTACTATTCATTGCTATTGCAGGTTAAATGTGAAGCACTTCAACACTTCTCTTTCGCAACAATTTACATCTCTTATTATAAATTTTACACACACTTCTGCCTTAAGTGTGCAGCAATTGAGTCCCGTAACACCCGGTATTCCAAGGTTTAAATTCAATGTATTACCATTCAGATTAAAAAAAGTGCCAGCGCCATTATTGAATACCAGTTCTCTTATATCTTTTTCCAAAGAAGACGCATTAGAAACTGTTTGGGTAGCAACGCCAGATAAAGTAGCTGAATTAATATTTGCCCAGGTTTGCGGCTTGTTTTTGCAAAGCATACAGTTGTCGTTTCCTGTTGATGTTGTTAACCTGAATTCATCTATTACCATTCTAACTTCAGTAACAGGCACAGTAGAAGTAAGCGTGAAACTTGTAGTTGCTGTAGAAACAGGATTGATATTACTAACATTATTTTGAGGAACAACAGTAACGGCAGACTGGTTGATTGTAACAGTTCCCGCACATGGGCAAACAGGTGGAGGGCAATCAAATTTTACCAGTATAGATTTTGGGGGGCAGGTCAATGTGCCACAAGTTGGAGTTATTGTTATTGAATAAGTGCCGCAGGGTAAACCATTAAGCAGGTTTAAATTAAAACTATTTGTAGTACTTGTAACAGGAGGGCCTACATAACTACCATTGGATGTAACCTGCCAGTTATAACTTACAGCGCAACCCTGATCTGTTGTGCGGTTACAATGATAGTATGTAACTAAAGTACCTGATGCCAAACCTTGCCCAAAACTAAGGTTAGGCCAGGCTGTTGTATAAGTTGTATTGTTTAGAACTAAAGAATCAAATTGGCCGCAGGAGCAAGGAAGGGTTGTACAATTTAACGGAGTGTTGAATGCTTCAATATCGCCGAGATTAAATTTATCAAAATTTGTAAAATTGTCATCTGCATCCACTTTTAGCGATTTATCGAAGCAGTCTTGTATAGTTGTAAAATTATTTCTGCTTGGTACAGCCTGAAATCCATAAACATAAGGCATAGGATTAGTAGTGTAGGTCGAAAAGTTTCCACTGGCAAGTTCTGTATTATTAACCGGGCAATAAGTATTATTATTAATATAAATTGCATCGGTGGTGTATAAAATGGTAGTATCACATTTGGTTTTAGCGCTATCAAATAAAATATTATTCCAATACGAGACACCACCAACAGAATTAGTTCCATCTACTTTAGAATAGGAAGAACCCCAACTTGGGTTACCGCTACTTATATTTGTACTTACCTGACTTGGAATTGGGTTTAATGTAAACTCTGAAATATTCGAATTATGAGCGATCATTTGACTTGTGCAACAGAGTGCTTGTTGACCTAATAGAATCTTATTATTATCGCTGGATATTGAAATATCTGCTATTGGTATTGACATTATGCTATTACATACATTACTCCAATAATTAGTTAGCGGCTTTAATGGCGCGCTTATTGCGAAGGATTCATTAGCGAAAGATGCAGTGTTGGGTGTACCAATTATTAAATCAACAGTCCAGACTTCCGATGACACATTTGAGTTTAAATTTAATCTGCCATAATAGACTTTGTTAATTGAACCAATTTTTCTTATAGCAATTCCATAAGGAACATTATACGGCTTGGATTTGGTAGCACCAAATTTAGGTATGAATGATTGGATGTTCGTCCAAACACCACTGGCATTTTTCCAAAGTAAGTTAATGCTACCATCTTCCCACCATGTTGCCAGCATGTATTTATCAGCTCCGTTAGTGAAGTATTTTATATTTCCAATTCCTCTTGTTGGATCCTGCGGATTGGGAAAAGCATAGGCTTGAACCACTGTTGATGTACTTGGATTTAGCTGCCATATTGCATCGTGGTTAATGCTTGAACCTTCCCCATACCGGATACTGGTATTAGAAACATAAAATGTGTTAGCATCTTCAATAGTTAAGCCAAATATCCTTCCTATGTGTTGTTCGTCCCATGTACTTTGATTGACCCACAGAGGCTTTGGATTTATAGTAGGTGTATATTGTGTCCATGTGTATCTTACATTATTAGGATCAATAGGAATATGTGCAGTATTCTGTGCATGAAGTATAGAAACTTCTGAAGCTGTTTGATTGGTAAGTGTTGTAACACAATTTGAATTATAAACTCCAGGTTGAAAACCTGAGTGTGTAATAATTATATCACCTTGTGTTAACTGTCCCCAACTTATATAGGACATGAACAAACAACCTATTACGATTTGTATTCTATATATTATTTTTTTCATTGTATAAAGTTTAATAGGATTATTTAGTTGGGGTTTGTATTGTTTACATCCGTTGGAATAGGATTGGCAGCGCAGTTGCCTTTTTTTTGCTCATATCGTTTTACAAAACTGCACATTTTACACACGCCTGTTTGCGCATCTTTAAAAGACAAAGTGTAACGAATGGTAACAGCAACCCTATCGCAACAGCAGCTTAAATTACTTAAAGGCGGTGTGCTGATACTAAGGTTAAAACTACCCGGCGCAGTTGTAGCCCAGTATATACTATGGTGTGTATAACCACTAACCGGGGTTGTTGCATTAGCAAGGCCACCGCCAACGCTTGCATACGTACCGGCAGTAAAATTGCCCCACTGGCTCCAGTCTTTATTGCAACTCATGCAACTGTCGCCAACATATCTTTCAAATGATATGATCTCTGCTTTGGCTGTAACTATATTTCCTAGACCAGTTGCTACAGGGTTTACAGCCTGAATGATATTAAAATTGTTTCCCTGCAGTGAAGAACTTGATGTTGTATTGTTCCATTGAATGCCTTCGCAGGCATTGCACACACAACTTGGTAATGTAATTGCATTGCTGTTAAAATTGCTCGTATTGCCGTTGCCATCACTCCAGATTCCAGTATAGTTAAAAGTTACATTAGTTTGCGTTAGTGTAGCTGGTGTGTAAGTAAATGTAACTGCAGGCGATGAACCGCCAGATGGAATTGTTGTTGGCAACGTTACTGGTGTACTTATAGAACCTGTACCTGCTGGTAAAGTAATGCTATTCATTACAGTTGAGCAATTTTGCCCTCCTGGCAAAGGCGGTATATTATTAAATACGATGGACACTGTATAAGTTGGCAAGCCATTTACCCATGCTTTACAACTTATGGCTACGGTGCTAAGATTTGTTCCGCAACCGGCGCTCATACTAAAAGCTAAAGGGGTTGATGCGCAATTGCCGTTTTCTGCAACAACAAAATAACTTCCATGCTCTAAATCAGTAGTTGGTATGCTTGCAGAAAAACTGTTGGAATTATTATTAGAACGCTCAATTTTTAAATCATAATTTTTACCTGTTGAATTCGCATTTTTTGCAGCTCCTTTATAATCAAACATTTCTAATGGAGAAAAAACAAGACCTGATTTACTCCTTTGCTTTAAGTCATTTACCAGGTTAGGGTCATTACTGATTTTGTATAATTTCAAAATCACATTTTTGCTTTCGCCATAAACCATTCCTTTGATTTCTATACTGTTTGCTGATTTATTAAAAGCTGTTCCATTTTCAGGATAATTTATCACAGGTGCAGTACAGGAAATATTTATTGATGGTATATTATTTTGTGTTTCATTTTGTAATCCAAACACCGCCGGCTCGCTCGCCCCATTATTATCACCGTAAGCCTTTCCTTCTCTATCAGTAGCTTGGACAGCCCACACAAAATTGCAGTTGGGGCCACAGGGAAATAAGCCACTTGTAACAGTGGTTTGTGTAAGATTTTCAACATCTTTTTCAACAACCGGCTGTCTGGCATTCATAGCCTGCATAGGGGTTTGCCCTGCTACCACTGGCCATACTCTAAAATGGTATATTATAGGTTCTTGTGGTTTCGGTACAACCGGTGTGCATCGGAATGTAATTGGTTTTTTAGCATCAGTCTCAGTAAAAACCTTATTGTTTTCAGGGAAAACAGGCATTGGCCCGGTATATTTTTGCGCATCTGTACTGCCACCACCTACATTAAAAGGTTTGCATACTTCTGCGCTGATGGGCATAAACCTTCCTGTGCTGTCTGCACCAATAAATTTTGCACACAATGTATAATCACCGGATGGTAATGTACTACAGCCACCTAAAGCACCCAGCAGCTCATTGGTTTGAAAACTGCGCACTTTAAAATATTCCACCTGCATGCCATCCTGGTTTCCGCATATTTTGGTGTCGCCTTTTTTTATGGTCAATACAAGTCGCATCGGCCTGTCACCCCAGCGGATATTTTGTGCAACGACCAGTAATGCAGCAGGTATGCTGCCCCACCCTTTTACATTGGGTGTCAGTTTAGTGTTTATTGTAAAGCTGCTGATGGTGATGGCATTGTCCTGACCATAGATAATACTGCTGCATAGCAATGCAATCAGCAACTGCATGCAAATTTTTTTATTCATGGAAATTGATTTTTAGAGTGGAAGAAAAGTTTTGGTTCGGATTTGTATTTTGAAGTTACAATATTTTTCCATATGAAATGTTTTTATTCAAAAAATTAATATGGCTTCTTTAATAAAGCGTCGCAATTATTTCGAGTGCCTTTAAACCCTTTAAATTTTTCCTGTATTATTCATTCCTGATCTAAACGCTGAAGAGTGCTGGCCACCTGCGCTAAAGCTTAAGGGGACAAGCGCAATCCAGGATGTTCGTGACCAT
This sequence comes from Chitinophagales bacterium, assembly GCA_038207175.1. Classification (GTDB taxonomy): domain Bacteria; phylum Bacteroidota; class Bacteroidia; order Chitinophagales; family Chitinophagaceae; genus JBBRAD01. The sequence goes on along the minus strand of JBBRAD010000004.1, from coordinate 135,578 downwards.
GAAAATTCTATCGTACAAGTGTGCGACGCAAGGAACGATAAATAAAAATCCAGGTGCCTGATACAAAAAAATTATTGAACCACTTCACCGGTGAATGTAAGTGTTGTGGTTCCGTCCGTATCTTTAAACTGCACAGTCACCGTTTTGTGAAATATACCCGGTGATGCTGCATTGTATGTGGCTTTTACCATTCCTGTTTTTCCGGTGGCAATGGGCTCTTTGGTATAGTCTGCAATAGTACAGCCGCATGAGGGATTAGCCTGTTCTATCACCAAAGGCTTGTTGCCGATATTGGTAATTTCAAAACTTGCAATGGCCGGTTCATTTTGTTTTACTTTGCCCAGATCAATAGTTTCTGCTTTGAATTTTGCAACCTCAGCAATTTTTGTTTGAGACCTTGTTGCTGATACAGTTATTACGGCCATCAACAGGATAAGTAATTTTTTCATAATTGTAAATTTTGTTGCTTAAAAATTTTGTTTCATAAACTTGCTGCTCCGGATGCAGCAGGTGATTTGCAAAACGGATTTACATTTTTTCCCATTCTTCAAAATCACAATACAAAAATGGAGTTATGCAAATCCGTTTCACAGAGTAGTGTTACTGAAAATAAATGTGATTTTTACGGTAAGAAAACAGGTAGAAATACGTGCAGGTATCAAAAATATAACAGGGTATTTTGCAATTAAAGTTTATATTCAGTAAAAACAAAAACCCTTTTTTATGAAAACGATGTACGGTAAAAAAATATTTACAGCAGCACTTTTAACGCTGCTTCTTTCTGCGGGGTTATATTCCTGCAAATGTGCAAAGTGCCTGACAATCCCGCCCGCTGTGGCGCCTGATGCAATTGCCCTTCAAAATATTAACCACCTTATTGACACAGCAACAGCAAATGCATGGGTGGCACGGTATGTGGCCAATCGCAATAATATCAGCAATAATATGGTGGGAACTTTTACCAATATACTGCCTTATGGAGAGGAGTTTAATAAAAAATATATGCTTAAACTTTTGTGCATTAAAAAATGCATTGGTATTAAAGTTGCCTATGGTATGGACACTAATTATAAAGTACATCAGATAATTTGCGGCGTTGGTCCATTGAACCAGAGTTTATATATAAATGATCCTGAGTTAGGTGCGTGTAAAGTTGAATACGGAATGCCCTGTAGCCCACTTCCTTGCCAATAAATTAATTTAGATGAGCCTTACTCTTCAGTTCATATTAGCAATGAGTTGCGTTTTGCCTGCAATTCCAGGTTTACTAAAATTCAGAAAGGCGGGCAGCAACTATCACCCTTTTTTACTGCTGCTGTTTGCAGCAGTGGTTACAGAATTGCTGGCCGACATACCAATGCTGCTATATAATGACTACAGCATTCAATCTGTTGTGTATCCTTTTTATTTTATTATTGAAATATTTTTAATGCTCCTGTTTTACCGGCTGAATAATATAATAGCCTCAACTTTTTGGGTATATGCAATACCGCTTACAGGGCTTGTTGTTTATATGGTTAATTATTATTACAGGCATAGTTTTGAAAACTGGCTTGCCGGTTATTGCACAACCGGGTTTACCATTATTAATCTTTTATTGGCAATTAAACTGCTGAGCAATGAAATATTTGAAACAAAAATACCTCCTCTTAAAAATCCAAAAATGATTATCGCTTTTGGTTGCACACTTTTTTATTCTTATTATTTATTAGTAAAAATTTTTATCAGCCTTTCCGTTCAAACTGATCTTTACAAATCAATATTCAGTGTACATCAAATAATAAATGTTGTTTCCTACATTATTTTTACATGGGCTGTTATATGGATACCCGGGAAAATCAAATATTAAATATTGTTTTTGGCGCAGTGGCAGTATTAGGTTTTGTTATCTTTTACTTTGTGGCCACATTTTTAAAACAGCAGAAAAAAATTGCTGCGTGGGAGAAGTCAAGAATTAAAGCGGAAATTGACACCCTCGAAAATGAGCGCAAAAGAATTGCAGGTGATTTACATGATGAACTTGGTCCCATGCTCTCCGCCATTAAACTGCAGGTAAACCACATAGAGCCCGAGGATGAAACAGAAAAACTGATACTTGAAAAATCAAGTGCGCAGATAGATGAAATCATTCAGCGCTTCCGCGAAATTTCTTACGCCCTTTTACCCAACACCCTTGTGCGTAAAGGCCTGCTGAAAGCCGTGGAAGAATTTATAGGGAAGATGATGGAAAGCTCTTCCATAAAAATTAATTTCCGGTACAATGAAATTTTTTCGTTATCCGCAGAAAACGAAATAAATATTTACCGCATTATCCAGGAAATTACACACAACACTCTTAAACATGCAGGGGCCACGCAACTTGACATTAGTTTTTTTAAACAGGGAAGTGAACTTATTTTACAAACAAAAGATGACGGCGCGGGTTTCAATTATGCAATTGAATCCACAGCGGCAAACGGTTTGGGGTTGCTCAACCTGCAAAGCCGCGTGTCTGTTTTAAATGCACAATTGAATGTAAACAGTGAACCGGGTAAAGGGGCTTCTTATCAAATCATCATTCCGTTATAACATGCAAACGATTCCCGACATAAAAATTATTATTGCCGATGACCACGAAATTTTTCGGGATGGCTTAAAGCTGATGCTGAGCAAATACCCTGAAATAATTATTGCAGGTGAAGCCGAAAACGGAAAAGAGTTAATTGAGCTTACAAATAATTTGCAACCCGATGTGATCCTTACAGATATAAAAATGCCGCTGATGGATGGTATAGAAGCTACAAAAAAGATCACAGCGTCATATCCGCAAATTGGCATTATCGGCCTTTCCATGTTTGATGAAGATGATTTGATTATTGACATGCTTGAGGCAGGTGCAAAAGGTTACCTTTTAAAAAACAGCGATAAAAAAGAAATTATTGATGCCATTACTGCTGTTTACAACCAGCAGGCATACTATTGCCGCAACACCGGAAAAAAATTGCTGCAGATGATCGCTTCCAGCAAATATAATCCCTATATAAAAAAAGCACAACCCTCATTCAGCGAAAGGGAAAAAGAAATCATCAAACTTATTTGCCTGGAGCATACCAACAAAGAAATTGGGGAAAAACTTTTTCTCAGCTCCCGCACAGTAGAAGGCCACCGCGTAAACATCCTTGAAAAAATGAATGTAAAAAATACTGTTGGCCTGGTAGTGTATGCGATAAAAAATAATATTTACTCCCCTGAAAAAAACAATGGGTGATTTTATGTTACCGGCAATAGTTTTTCATGGCATCGTCCCTTGTGTCACTCACTTGTGCTTATACAATCAATACTGAACAAGGGGATTAAAACTTAAGGCCGGCAATCTTTGTGAGGGTATAAAAATATTACCCGCTTATAAAAATCATTCTATCCCCAGCCATTGTTTTGCATTTCCACAAAGCAGTTTTGCTTTAAGCGTTTCAGTAAAACCCATTGATTCAATCAACCCGCCAGGGTGCTGCTCACCCAGCGGAAAAGGATAATCGCTGCCCATGCATATTTTGTCTTCACCCATCAGGGCAACAATATATTGCATGGCATGTTTATCATGCACTAAACTGTCAATCCAGAATTTACCCAGGTAATTGCGCGGGTTTACATTATTGTCCGTTGCACATAAATCGGGGCGCACATAAAAGCCATGCTCAATTCTGCCAATAGTAAAGGGGAACGAACCGCCGCCATGTGCAAATGCCACGCGCAGTTTGGGAAATTGCTCCAGCACCCCTCCAAAAATCATACTGCATATTGCTCTTGAAGTTTCGGCCGGCATGCCTACCAGCCAGGGCAGCCAATATTTTTGCATATTTTTTTCGCCCATCATTTCCCAGGGATGCACAAATAAAGCGCAGCCAAGCTTTTCAGCCATTGCATAAAACGGAAAAAATTCTTTTTCATTTAAATTTTTCCCGTTAATGTTAGAGCCGATTTCCAGTCCCGGCATTTTTAAATCCTGCACACAACGCTCCATTTCTTTTATTGCAAGCTCAGCATCCTGTAACGGAACTGTGCCGATGCCAATAAACCGTGCCGGATTTTTTGCAACCGTTTCTGCAATATGGTCATTAAAAAAACGCGAAGTTTCGTGACCATCTTTTGCTTTTGCCCAATAATTAAAAAGCACCGGGATGGTGGAAAGTACCTGCATGTTTACATTATCTGCATCACATTCTTTTATGCGTACAGTTGCATTAAAACAATTTTCCTCCACTTCACGGAAAACATTGCCGCCCTTCATCATACAGGCTTTGCAGTTACGCTGTTCAAGATGAATGAATTCACCATAGCCAAATTTCTTTGCCCAGTCGGGCATTTGCGCAGGCATGATATGGGTGTGGATGTCGAGCTTCATTTGCGCCAAACTCCTAAAAGTACTTTAAATTTTGATAATTGGTTTTACTTAAAACTGTTGAGAAAAAATTGCACTATTTATTACTCTCCTTCAGGGGTTTTGGGCTTTTGTGGCGGTTCCATCACGGTTCCGCATTTTTTGCAGGTGCGCAATTCTTCCGAGGAATAAAATTTTTCCATAATGGGCGGCAGTTGGTTTACTATATCCGAAACAAACACATATTCTTCATACAATTCGTTGCCACAGTTTTCACAAAACCACATAAAGGCGTCTTTTTCATATTCTTCATCCTCGCGTATTTTTTCAATCACCAAACCCACAGTGTTTGCAGGCCTTTGCGGTGAATGCGGCGTCATGGCCGGCAGCAAAAACATGTCACCTTCGTTCAACGGGATATTTTTTGGTATGCCATCATCAATAATTTTAAGTACAATATTTCCTTCTACCTGATAATACAGTTCCTCACTTTCATTGTAATGGTAATCTTTGCGGGCATTGGGGCCACCAACCACCATCACAATAAAATTTTCAGCATTTTTATAAATACACTGGTTACCTACGGGGGGTTTTAAAAGATTGCGGTGTTCATCAATCCACTTCTTAAGATTGAATGGTGCAGTTACAGCCATAGCAAACAATTTTAGGAAAGCAATTTACATTATTTAATTGATGCCTGAAGCTGCAAATGTATTTGCATACCCCATAGGTTTTGAACGAATATATTAAACATAATAACCTGCCAAAGTGATTTATAATTAACTTCATCGCCCTTTTAAAAACCAGGTAAACTGACTTCTATGAAATTAACTGTTAGATCAGCAATTATACATTTACTCGCACCCGCCGTTTTCATTTTAATGCATATTGAAAAATCAAATGGACAAACGAGCGTGATTATGCAGCACAACAACCTGAAAAGAACAGGCTGGAACAATACTGAAACCATTCTTACGCAAAACAATGTAAGCAGTGGTAATTTCGGGAAAATATTTGCACGCACAGTTGATGACCAGATATACACACAGCCGCTTATTGTAAGCAACCTGAAAACAGGCGGCCATGTGCATAATGTAGTTTTTGTTGAAACCGTAAACAACAGTGTTTATGCTTTTGATGCAGATGACCCCCTGGCAGCCGCACCGCTTTGGCATGTAAACCTTACTTACCCGGGATACCGTGTAATAAGGCATACAGACATGACAGGCGCCTGCGGCGGAAACTATAATGATTTTAGCGGTAACATGGGTATTGTAGGTACACCCACTATTGATACATCCACAAGAACGATGTATGTAGTGGCAAGAAGTGTAAGCACAAACGGGCAAACCTTTGTACAATACCTGCATGCTATAAGTATTATAACCGGTGCTGAACGGCCCGGCAGCCCCGTATTTATAACTGCAACTGTGAATGGAAATGGTGATGGCAGCGTGGGCGGAAAAATTACATTTAACCAGCAAACACAAAACCAGCGCCCGGCTTTATTATTATATAACGGCATTGTCTATATAGGATGGTCTTCACATTGCGACTGGGGGCCTTATCATGGATGGCTGATGGGATATGATGCCGCTACATTGCAGCGTAAATATATTTTTAATGATACACCCCTGGGCGGCCTTGCAGGTATATGGATGAGCGGCCAGGCGCCTGCAGTGGATGACAACGGCTTTATCTATTTATCCACCGGCAATGGCACGGTTGGAAAAAGCAATAACCCAAATGATACTGCAAACCGCGGGGAAAGCTTGCTGAAGTTATCTACTGCTTCGGGCAAACTTAAAGTGGTTGATTTTTTTACGCCAAATGATTACCCATACCTGGAAGCTAATGATCTTGATTACGGGGTGGATGGTGTAATGCTGATTCCCAATTCATCACTTTCCTTATCAGGCAGTAAAGAAAGTTACCTGTATTTGATAAACAATACAAAGATGGGCGGCATGAATAAAAACAATGCCAATGTGCAACAGTTTCTTAATATCAATGCGAGCAGTACGGATTATGCAAAACACCTCCACGGTTCCCCTGTTTATCTTAAGGACCAGAATAACAAAGAATATATTTATGCCTGGGCCGAAGGCGGCCATCTGAAGCAATTTACATTTAACCGGTTAACAAAACATTTTGATACGCTTAGTGTAAAAGTGGGGCTTACCACTTTGCCCAATGGCATGCCCGGCGGTATGGTTGCTGTTTCATCCAATGGCCAAACAGGAGGAACAGGTATCCTGTGGGCTTCACATCCATCACAGGGCGATGCTAACCAGTCAGTAGTGCCGGGAGTATTACAGGCATTTGATGCCACTGATATTACACATGAATTATGGAACAGTAACCTGAATGGCAGAAGAGATACTATTGGAAAGTTTGCAAAGTTTGTAGTGCCCACTATTGCAAACGGAAAAGTATATATGGCTACTTTTTCAAACCAGCTTGCAGTGTATGGATTAAACCCTCCTGATGTTTCTTCCTGTACTTACCCGCTTCAGCCGCCGTGGCAAAGTGCTGATATTGGTTTTCTCAATTACCCCGGAAATGCCTGCGACAGCAGCGGAACATTCACCATTCAATCTTCAGGCGATGATATATGGGGCAATGCAGATGGGTTTTACTATGTGTATCAACCCCTCACTGCAAATAATGCAGAAATTAAGGCAAGGGTAAAATCGATGATGAATACTGACCCCTGGGCAAAATGCGGCGTAATGTTCAGAAGCAACCTTGACCCATCCTCACCGCATACATTTATGGCTTTAACTGTTGGCAACGGAAGGGCTTTTCAAGACAGGCTGCTGCAGGGTGGCGACAGCTACAATAATAACAACGGTGGTGTTTCCGCCCCTTACTGGGTAAGGCTTGTAAAGAAAGGCGACAAATATACAGGATACACATCTGTTGACGGCGTAAGCTGGTTTGCGGTTGATTCAGTAAATGTTCCCCTGGGTACTTATATGTATGCCGGCATTGCATATACCGCGCACAACAATAATGCACCGGGTACTGCAATAGTGGATAATGTAACATTTTCAACAAGTGGGTTAGCGGCAACTGATATAGCCACACTGTACGGCAAAAATGTAAACAATGAGTACGCTGAATTAAACTGGCCTTTGGGAAATGAAATGACCACTGCTGATTTTCAAATTGAAAGAAGCAATGACGGTATTCATTACATAAATATTGGAACAGTTGCTGCAAACAGTTTTTCAGAAAAAATCAGGCATTATATTTTTACAGATCCTAAACCGCAAACCGGTGGTAACCTTTACCGCATAAAACAAATTTCAAAAGATGGGTCGGTTAAATTTTCAAACACACTCAAATTATCATTTAATGTTTTTGTGTTGAATGTTTTTCCCAATCCTGCAAAAGATCAATTGCTGATAAGATATTATGATGACCTGGGCGCAGGCAGTAAAATAACAATACGCCTGATAAATAATGTTGGTCAAACAGTATATAATGAACCGAGTTCCATACCGGTAACATCGGGCACCATTGTTATTGACCTTCCACCCATCATCAAAAGCGGCGTTTATATTTTACAGATCATTAATGCAAAAGGCGACAGCCATACAAAGAAACTGGTGATTGAACGATGATAATATTTTTAATGAAAAAATGTCCTGTATTTATTCTACACGGGACTTTTTTTGCATTCTACTTTATTGAAATTTAGATGAAAATTTTATGCCTGCACATGCAGCAAATATTTTTCTTTAAAATATTCTTCCTTAAAAATCTCTTCGATGGCCACCATGCGCGGCCGCAAACCGCTTTCATGAATTTCTGCTGCAAGATCACCGCCTTTTAAACAGATCAAACCATTGGGCAGTTCCTGCACATTTCCTTTTTTAATAAGCGGCCTGCTCCATTGCTTCAAATCTTTTAGTGGTGCTACCGCCCTTGAAACTGCAAAATCGAATTTCCTGTTTTTTATTTCTTCTGCCCGTATATGCTGCGTGGTTACATTTTTCAACCCCGTACCTTCTGCAACAGCCAGCACCACTTTTAGTTTTTTGGCTATGCTGTCCACCAGATGAAATTGTACTTCGGGAAAAAATATGGCAAGCGGTATGCCCGGAAAACCGCCGCCGGTACCAATATCAATGATTGCGGTTCCCGGCTTAAAATCAATAACAGCAGCGATGCTGAGCGAATGCAGTACATGCTTTAAATAAAGCCCTTCAATATCTTTTCTTGAGATCACATTTATTTTGCTGTTCCATTCATTGTACAATTCCTGCAGCGCGGTAAATTGTTTCAACTGCGTTTCAGTAAAATCTGAAAAATATTTTAACAGGGTTTCCATATTTGATTTTTTACTCCGGCAGCTATTCTTGTTGGTAATGGTGATGAGGTTAATGCCATGTTTTAGCAGGCTTTCTCCACAATGCAGGAACAAATAAAAGGTAATAAAAAAACATCCACAGATCAAAAAAAAGAAAAAAAGGCCAGAGATCTTTTTCGTTTAATTTCTGCATACTCTTATAAAAAATTACTGCCTGCACAATTATCCTCAAACCAAAAACAGCAAGCACCAGCCACCAGCAATAAAAAATCGCAGCAGCTACCGCGAAGGGATAAACCAGTATTTGCGTAAATGAATATAAGCCCAGCCACAACTTGTGTTTGCCTTTATAATATTTTGCAGTTGTATAATGACGGCTTTTCTGTTTTTGCCAGGCCGTCCAGGTTTTCTGCGGCTCGCTTAATGTATGCGCATCTTTATCAATTACAACAGCCGTATTAATTTTTGTGGCCACCATATTTATAAACAAATCATCATCACCGCCGGGTATCTGGTTGATGGAAGAAAACCCTTTATTCTTAAAAAACAAATCTTTTTTATAAGATAAGTTCCTGCCTGCGCCCATATATGGCATTCCTGCCAGTGCAAAAGAAAAATACTGCAGGGCTGTATGAAATGTTTCGAAACGGATAATCTTATTCAGCAACCCCGGGCGTTTGTGGTAAGCGCCGTAACCCAGCACAATTTCTTTGTCGTCATAATAACCATCCTGCATTTTCTGTATCCAGTGCTCGCTTACAGGAACACAATCCGCATCGGTCAACAAAACAATTTCATATTTCGCAGATTTAATGCCGATGGATAAAGGGAATTTTTTTCCGGAGATCATTTTTGCTTCCTGCGTAAGGGGAACGTTGTTTAAATTCTTAAATGATTTTTTAAACTCATCTAATATGTATTTTGTTTCATCGGTAGAGTTATCATTCACCACAATTATTTCATGCGTGGATTTATATTCCTGTACCAAAATACCCGGAAGGTTTTTTGCAAGGTTCGCTGCTTCATCCCTTGCACATACAATTACGGAAACAGGGTATTCCTGTGAAGAAGATTTTACAGGCGGGTTATAAAAGGCAAGCCTTCTGAAAAAGAACAGGTAGTAAAACAACTGCAGGGCAATAACTGTACAGAAAATATAAAACGCAACTGTCCAAACAATTTCAGGAATTATCATCGGGCAAAAATAAACATCCTGCGCTTAAATAAAGGTTGCATCACACAGTATTATCCACATGCATAACACAATGGAATCATTTGAATTTTGTTTTATAAAAAAACACCCTTCTGTTTATGCACTATTCTCCATAAGCATTCTCTGTATCTTTGCATCTCTTTTCATACCAATTGAAGCGGGATTTTTTTATGGCATCATTACAATTTCAATTACAGCATACGGATAATAAAAGCAAAGCGCGGGCGGGTAAAATAACAACAGATCACGGAGAAATTTTTACGCCCATGTTTATGCCCGTGGGCACGGCCGGAAGTGTAAAAGCCATTACGCAGCAGCAACTGAAAGATGAAATAAACGCGCAAATTATTTTGGGCAATACTTATCATTTATACCTGCGCCCGGGAACCGCTGTAATTGAATCTGCAGGCGGTTTACATAAATTCAACGGCTGGCATGGGCCCATACTTACCGACAGCGGCGGCTACCAGGTTTTTTCGCTTGCAGCCAACAGGAAAATTAAAGAAGAAGGTGTAATGTTTCAAAGCCATATTGATGGCAGCAGGCATTTGTTTACACCGGAAAATGTAATGGATATACAAAGAAGTATCGGTGCCGATATTATCATGGCTTTTGATGAATGCCCGCCGCATCCCAGCGAATATATGTATGCAAAAAAAAGCATGGAGCTTACACACCGCTGGCTCGACAGGTGTGTTATACGCTTTGATGAAACACCGGATAAATATTGTTACACACAAAATTTATTTCCCATAGTACAGGGAAGCGTTTATGCTGACCTGCGCAAAACTTCCTGCGCATTTGTTTCCTCTAAAAATGCGGCGGGCAATGCTATCGGAGGGTTAAGCGTGGGCGAGCCGGAAGAAATGATGTATGAATTTACTGCGCTTTGCGCTGAAAACCTTCCTGCGGATAAGCCGCGTTATTTAATGGGAGTGGGCACACCATGGAATATTCTGGAATGTATTGGTTTGGGTATTGATTTGTTTGATTGCGTAATGCCTACGCGCAATGGGCGCAACGGCATGCTGTTTACCACGCAGGGCGTTATCAATATAAAAAATAAAAAGTGGGCGGATGATTTCTCGGTGATTGATGCAGGTCTTCCCTGCGAAGCAAGCCAGTATTACAGCAAAGCCTACCTGCGGCATTTATTTATTTCTGATGAAATACTCGGGCTGCAGTTAGCCAGCATACAAAACCTTGCATTTTATATATGGCTGGTGGGCGAAGCAAGACAGCATATTTTACTTAATGATTATGACAGCTGGAAAAAATCAATGGTAGAAATGATTAAGCGGAGGTTGTAAAAATAAGTTGCAATTGAGTCTGTTTTTTATAATGCCGGCTTTGGTATTTCATGGCATCGCCGTTTGTGTCACTCACTTGTACGTTCTGAATTTTGTGCGTCATTGCAGGACACGAAACAATCTGCGCTCCAAATATCTGCGGTTTAAATTTCAAAAAACGGATTGCCTAGCAAGGCTCGTAATCGGGTTGTGTTTGTAAAAGGTTTTTATATTTGATTTTATAAATAGAAGAGTGTACCGCAACGCTATTTGACACAGTCCTGCTTAACACTCAAACCAAATCTAAAATGATTTAATGTACAATATTTCAATTTGCATTTCTTTTATAGCAGCCATTCCAGGTATTGCATATCCAATATTGTTTGAACTTGTTTCAAGGCTTGACGAAAAATATTCTCTCGCCCTTTTGGTTGCTGGCCAACAACATACGCTGCAATAAAAACTGCATAAACATTCAAAAGTACAAGTGTGCGACGCAACATCCGGTGCCACATGCACTGCAGCCGGGTACATAAAAACTTTTATGCAAAATCTTTCATAAAATCACAGTGCAGGGTAATTTATTCACACTGTGGGCGTTGTTTTGTGCTAAAGCCATACTTTAGCAAAAATCTAAATTCTTACAATGGGCATATTTCTTCAGGTTGACACTTCAAAACTTATAAGTGGCGCAGCAAATGGTGTACAGGAAGCCGGTGAAAAAATTAATCTGTGGAGTCTACTGGATAAGGGCGGCTGGCTGATGTACCCGCTTTATTTTTTGTTTATTGTTGCCGTGTTTGTTTTTTTTGAAAGGCTGATTGCGATAAGAAAAGCATCAAGGATTGACAGCAACTTTATGAACATTATACGCGACAACATAATGACCGGAAACGTAAGCGCAGCAAGGAGTTTGGCAAAGAACACCACCAACCCGGTGGCGCAGATGATTGATAAAGGCCTGCAGCGCATTGGCAAACCTATTGACGCCATTGAAAAAAGTATGGAGAATGTGGGCAAGCTTGAAATGTATAAGATGGAGCGCAACGTAAACATACTTTCCATGATTGCGGGCATGGCGCCCAAGTTTGGTTTTTTGGGGACTATCATTGGCATGATACAATTATTTTTCTCCATCAACAGCACAGGGCAGTTTGACCTGAATACCATTGCCGGCGGTATTTATGTAAAAATGATTACTTCGGCTGTGGGCCTTATTATTGGGTTGCTTGCTTTTATCGGTTATCATTTTTTAAATACGCAGATTGAAAAAACCGGCAATAAAATGGAAGCTGCAAGCGCAGACTTCCTGGATATATTGCAGGCGCCCACTAAATAATTTTTCATTCATTTTTTGCACTCAATATTACGCAGTGAACCTGAGAAGAAAATATAAAGCACATGTGGAAGTGGATACGGATGCACTGAGTGATATCCTGTTTATAATGGTGATGTTTTTTTTGATTGTATCTACCCTTGCAAACCCAAACATTGTAAAGGTAAACAACCCCAAAGGGCAGAAGGATACAAAAGCCAAACAGAATATTGTAGTTTCCATTGATAAAGATCAGAAAATTTATATAGGCCAGAAGATGGTTGACATGAATAATATTGATACGCTGCTGAAAGTGGAAGTAAACAAATACCGCCTGACTGTTGATACGCCTTCCGTTGTTATAAATGCAGATACTGTTTCTTATTATGGCCAGGTATTCCGCATTATGCAGGCGGCAAAACGTGCAGGGGCAAAGGTTGTAGCGAATGTGAAGTAAGTAATAAGTTGTAGGTCATAAGTTATAAGCTGCTTTCACCATTCTTTCTTTTCCCTGCATATCTTTTCTTAATTCAATCTTATTATAGCCATACTGCTTTATTAAATCACAAATTTCTTTTCCGTGTGCTTCATTGATTTCAAAAAATAATTTTCCATTTGGTTTTAAATGCTGTAGCCCAAATGCAGCAATGGTTTTATAAAACAATAATGCATCCTTATCAGCTACAAACAATGCAATATTCGGCTCATGCTGCAAAACATTTTTATGCATTTCAGTTGCTTCGCTTTGTTTTATATAAGGGGGATTGCTTACAATAATGTCAAATGCGGGAAGTTGTTTCCATCCCGCTTCATCTAAAATATCAAGCTTATGAAAATAAATTTCTGTCTGCTGGTCTGCGGCATTGCGTTTTGCAACTGCTAAAATATTTTCAGAAATATCCACTGCATGTATTTCGCAGTTTGATAATTTCTTTTTCAGCGCGACGGGTATGCAACCACTGCCTGTGCCGATATCTAAAATTGCAAATTGCAAATTGGAAATGGAGGCCCGGGGATTTGTTTCAGCAACCTGCAATCTGCAATCTCCAATTATCCAGTCAATTAATTCTTCCGTTTCAGGCCTGGGTATCAAAACATTTTCATCAACATATAATTTTATTCCGGCAAACCATGCTTCGTGCAAAACATACTGTACAGGCTTATGCTGCAGCAATTCAGGCAAATAACATTTCAGCAATTTTTCCTGCTGTAGGTTCAGTAAAAAATTTTTATGGGCAATGCGGTCAATCTTTTTAAACCCGGTAATATGCTCAATCAACCAATCGCAGATATTTGCTGATTCCCTGTCATCATACAATTCAAAAAGCTTATACAGTGTTTGATGATATGCTTCCTGGATGGTCATGCTGCAATGTTAGCATCAATTCTGCTATTTTTGTTTAACGGCAAATGAATATCCACGAAAAATATATGTACCGCTGCATTGAGCTTGCAAAAATTGGGGCAGCACATGTTGCGCCAAACCCTATGGTGGGTGCCGTACTGGTATATAAAGACAGGATCATCGGCGAGGGTTTTCATGAAAAATACGGGATGCCCCATGCAGAAGTGAACTGCCTGAACAGTGTAAAAGATGAAGATACCCGTTTAATTCCATCATCCGCTTTATATGTTTCACTGGAGCCATGCGCACATCATGGAAAAACACCGCCCTGTACAGATTTGATTAGTGAAAAAAAGATACCAACTGTTGTAGTTGGCTGCCGCGATCCGTTTGCAGAAGTAAACGGAAAAGGAATTAAAAAACTACAGCAGGCCGGAATTGCTGTAACCACTGGTGTTTTAGAGAACGAATGCAAAGAACTGAACAAAAGGTTTTTTACTTTTCATACGCAGCAGCGCCCATATATTTTATTAAAATGGGCACAAACGGCCAATGGAAAAATTTCAGCGAACAATACAGAAAGGTTATTAATTACAAATGAATTTACCAACCGCCTTGTGCATAAATGGCGCAGTGAGGAGATGGCAATACTGGTGGGAACAAATACTGCTTTGCTGGATGCCCCCGAACTTACCAACCGTTTATGGAATGGAAAAAGCCCGGTACGCATAGTATTGGATATGGATTTGAAACTGCCACTGTCATTAAAAATTTTTAATCAAAAACAAAGAATAATAATTTTCAATGCTGTTAAGTATGAAGAAAAAGAAAACCTGTTATTTTTCAAACTGAAAAAAGATAATGGTATTATACATCACGTGCTCAGTGCATGTCATCAAATGAATATTCAAAGTATAATGACAGAAGGCGGCGCAAAGCTGCTGCAATCCTTTATTGATGCAGGTTTGTGGGATGAAGCAAGGATAATTACAAACACAGGGTTACGGGTTGCAGAAGGATTGGCTTCACCAAAACTTTCCCATTTCCATCACCTGTTTGCACAAAATATTTTTACAGATAAAATTGATTTTTATTATCATAATACTGCTCCATTTTAAACCATGGCGAAACAGAATTTTACCGAACTATTAAGCGCCCGGCATTCGGTGAGTTTAAAGACCGCGGCAGCCGTTTTCTTGCTTATGCTTCCCCCATAAAAAATACGGCGGAATTTAAAGATAAAATGCAACTGCTGAAGAAGCAACATCCAAAAGCTGTACATCATTGCTTTGCATACAGGATGGGAACTGATAAAAATAATTTCCGCGCAAGTGATGATGGCGAGCCTTCAAGTACTGCCGGCAAGCCCATCCTGGGGCAAATTGACACCAGGAAATTAACGGACATGCTTATTATTGTGGTAAGATATTTTGGCGCCAGTTTACTGGGTGTGCCGGGTTTAATAAACGCATACAAATCAGCAGCTGCAATGGTTTTGCAGCTTGTGCCTCCCATACAAAAACCTGTTACTGTTTGCTATGAAATTAATTTTGATTATACCCGGATGAATGAAGTAATGCGCTGGTTTAAAACTTTTGATTGTGAAATACAGGAGCAGGAAATGCAGTTATTTTGTTCGCTGACTGCTGATATTCCAAAAGCAGCGTTGCATGAAATAAAGCGGGTATTTGCTGATATGCCCGATGTGGAAATAAAAATTATTGGATAAAAACAGTACAAAAACCTCAGGCCTGATTTATGAATACAGGAACAGAGCCGGCGCAGTTATCTGCTCATTATAAAAAAGTGGTACAAAAAGTTATTTAAACAGCAGCAAGCCTGGTAATTTCAGCGCCGTTAAAAATACGGGCAAGGTTCATATCTTTTGATTTTTTCCAGTTCTCAATATTGGGACCGGTAACTATACGCCAGAAGTTTTTAGATTTCAAGTCATTAAAATCTGCCCCATCAATAAAAACGCCCAGCACTGCATTGCGGGTTTTAAAATTTATGCGTATCACATCGCCGGAGAGATATTTGGGCAAAAGAAATTTTTCAATCTGTTCGTTCGTCATGTTTACAATTTGCGCTAAAGGTAATCATTTAAAAGTTTTTACCGAGTTTTAATTATACCTACCAGGCGTGCAGGCAAATAAAAAAACGTCATTATTTTTATATATTTTTTGTTATGGATATAGATACCATTTTTTTCTGGAAACAGGTGACTGCCATTGCAGGTACATTACCGGGAGCCATTGCTTCCACTTCTTATGGAACACCTGCTTTTAAAGTAAACAAAAAATTATTTGCACGCCCGAAAGAAGATGGTAAAACATTGGTTGTTTATACTGATGAACGCGAAAAGTGGATGAAAGAAAAACCGCTTACTTTTTTCATTACTGATCATTATAATAATTACCCGATGATGCTTATAGATCTTAAGTCTGTAACGAAAAAAGATTTAAAGCATTTGCTGCTTGCTTCATGGAAACTGCGGGCGCCAAAAAGCTTACTGAAAGACCATAAAAAATAATTAGAGAAATTTTTTTATGCATTCGGCGCACGCAGTTATGATTTGAACGTACAAGTGTGCGACGCAACACGTGATACTACGAAATACAAATGCCGGGTCTATAATATTTCCCTTCTTCTAAAAGATTTCCTCCGCTAACAATCGTTATCTTTGCAGCTTCAAATTATAATAGCCATATGAAATGAGCCATAACAAAAGTTTGATCCCATATACAATGTTCACAGGCGAATTACATGTGGCAAAAAAATAATAAAAATCAACACATGAAAGAAGTATATATCATCTCCGCTGTTCGCACGCCAATGGGAAGTTTTGGTGGTTCGCTGAAAGATTTTTCTGCGACAAAATTGGGCGCTGTTGCCATTAAAGGCGCAGTGGAAAAAGCGGGCATAAAACCTGAACAGGTGCAGGATGTACTGATGGGTTGTGTGCTGCAGGCCAATCTTGGCCAGGCGCCTGCGCGGCAGGCTGCAAAATTCGCAGGCCTTCCCAATGAAGTAAATTGTACTACTGTAAATAAAGTTTGCGCCAGCGGCATGAAAGCTATTGCCCTGGCTGCACAAAGCATTATGCTGGGCGATGCGGATATTGTTATTGCGGGCGGAATGGAAAGCATGAGCAATGTTCCGTTTTATTCTGATGCTATGCGGTGGGGAAATAAATACGGCAATGCATTATTGATTGACGGTTTGGCCAAAGATGGTTTAACGGATGTGTATGATGGCAAAGCAATGGGTAATGCTGCCGAGTTATGCGCATCCTCATGCGGCATCAGCCGTGAAGCGCAGGATGCATTTGCTGTTGAAAGTTATAAACGTTCGCAGGCTGCAATTGCCGCAGGAAAATTTGATAATGAAATTGTGCCGGTAGAAATCCCGCAGCGCAAAGGCAATGCTGTTTTGTTTGCAAAAGATGAAGAACCATTTAATGTAAAGTTTGAAAAAATACCGGAACTGAAAAGCGCTTTTCAAAAGGATGGAACGGTAACCGCAGCCAATGCAAGCACGATGAATGACGGTGCAGCAGCGCTTATACTAATGAGCGCAGCAAAAGCAAACGAACTTGGATTGAAACCAATTGCAAAAATTATTTCTTATGCCGATGCCGAACAGGCGCCGGAATGGTTTACCACCACGCCTTCGCTTGCTGTGCCCAAAGCCGTTGCCAAAGCGGGTTTGAAGATGGAAGATATTTCTTATTGGGAACTGAATGAGGCGTTTGCAGTAGTAGGGATTGAAAATACAAAACGCATGCAGCTTGATCCCGCAAAAGTAAATGTAAATGGCGGTGCGGTTTCGCTTGGTCATCCTTTAGGCTGCAGCGGCGCAAGAATTATTGTTACGCTGATAAATATCCTGAAACAAAACAACGCAAAATACGGTGCTGCAGGAATTTGCAATGGCGGTGGCGGTGCAAGTGCAATGGTGATTGAGAATATGCAGGATTAGAAAACAGAAGACAGAATTATTATTATTGGGTGAAAATGTTTTAATAATTTAAAAATCAACTCTATGAAAGACCTGATAATTTATTATATCCTTATTTTATTGCCATTGTGTGTGTTGTTCCTTGAGACTAATCAAAATAATAGTTTTGTTATTTATTTTCTGGCTTATGCTTTGCTATACCGCCCGATAATAGATGGGGAAAAACTTATAAAGAAAAGAATAATTAAAAGGAGTGAATTATGAAAAATATTTGTTATCCCATTTTGGAGGGTTTGGTTTTTTAAGGAACTTTATTTGAAATTATGTCAATTTCTTTTTGCTTTTTGCTCTGCAACAAATTCCTCAAACATATCAAGAGAAAAACTGCTGAGATTATTTTCTTTTGTTACACCTGCTTTCTGTGCTGCCAGCACTCCGTAGCGGGTATCATCAAAACCTTTCAGGGCATGCGCATCGGGGTCAATGGAGATAAGCACATTTTTTTCAAGACAGTAATCAATCCAGCGCCAGTCTATATCTAATCTTTTTGGGTGGGCATTTAACTCTATCACTACATTATTGAGGGCGCAGGCATCAATAATTTTTTTGTGGTCAACGAGGTAACCGCTGCGGCTGAGCAATAATCTTCCCGTCATGTGGCCGAGAATGCTGGTAAATTTATTTTCAATGGCATTCATCAGCCGCATCATGGCCTTGTCTTCTTTCATTTTTAAATTGGAATGTACAGAAGCGATTACAAGGTCAAAGCTATTGAGCACATCATTGCTGTAATCAAGTGAACCATCATTCAAAATATCACTTTCAATGCTCTTAAAAATTTTAAAAGGGTATAATTTTTCATTCAGTTCATCTACTTCTTTTTGCTGCGCTGCAATTCTTTCTTCACTCAAACCGTTTGCATAGAATGCAGATTTGGAATGGTCGCTGATCACTAAATATTGCAAACCTTTTTGTATAGCGGTGTTAGCCATTTCTTCAATTGTGTTTACACCATCGCTCCATTTACTGTGCGAATGAATGATGGAAGTAATATCACCCGGCTGAATAATTTTTGGAAGATTATTTTGCTGTGCTTTGTGTATGATTTCTTTTTTTTCTCTTAATAACGTGGGGATAAAATTAACACCGGCTTTGGAAAAAATTTCTTCTTCAGATGCATAAATTATGACTCCGGTGAAAGAAAATTTATTTTTCCACTCAGTTAAAAACTCCTCACTACAGTTTTTTTCAAATAATTTTTGGTATAAATTTTTTTCTGTTGCATGATAAAAACAAAGCAAGACGTTTTCTTTTCCTTTGAAACCTGAAACATTATTTTCATTCCCTGCCGGTTCATATTCATGGTTTAAAAAATAATTTAGCAGTTCATCCGCTGATGCAGTTGTTACCCATTCTAATTTATCAAGTGTTTCTATTTGTCTTTTAAAATCACCGGTGATAAAAAACTCTTTGCCCGGAAAATTAGTTTTTACTTTTTCATCCATATCCGTTGCAAATTTTTCCATTTGCGCATAGAGGTAACTGCCTTTATTGCTCAGGAAAAATTCGATAGCTTCCTTTATGTTCTGCTGCGTTTTTTCCCCAAAGCCTTTATATAAAAGCAGGCGGTTTTCGTTGCAGGCATACAGCAGTTCACCCATATTTTCAATCTCAAGCTCCTTCCATATTACCGAAATTTTTTTCGGCCCAAGCCCTTTGATAGCAAGCATTTCAAGGATACCCTCCGGTGTTTTGGCAAGGTATTCATTCAGTGTTTTCAGTTCACCGGTTTCTAACTGTTCAATTATTTTTTTACCGGTTGCATCACCAATGCCTTTTACAGAAAAAATTTTATCGTACGGCATTCCGGAGAGCTGAACCGGAAGTTTTTCAATGGTGAATGCAGCCACTGAATACGACTTTGTTTTAAAACTGTTTTCACCATGTATATCCATCAGTTTGGACAACAGTGAAAAGTTACCGGCTATAGCATAATTATCCATAATGTGAATGTATAAAAAATAAAAAGTCCCGGAAAAACCGGGACTTAAATCTATCAAGCTTCAAAAGTGCAAGCTTATTTTTTCTTTGCAGCTTTCTTTGCAGCTTTTTTAGGAGCAGCTTTCTTTGCAGCTTTTTTAGGAGCAGCTTTCTTAGCGGCTTTTTTTGCAGTTGCCATGTTTTTAAAATTTAATGGTTAGTAAATAATACCATAAAAATAAAAACTTTATATTAACTGCCAAAATTTTTTAAATATTTTATGCCGTTGCTTCAACAGCATAAACAGAAACGGTTGTTTTGTTGTTTCTTGTTTTTCTGAATTCAACCACGCCATCGGTTAATGCAAACAAAGTAAAATCTTTTCCTACACCAACATTTTTTCCCGGATGATAAACTGTTCCTCTTTGTTTTACAATTATGTTACCGGCAACAGCAGCCTGCCCGCCAAAAATTTTTACACCCAGGCGTTTGCTTTGCGAATCGCGGCCATTCTTTACACTGCCTTCACCTTTTTTATGTGCCATAATTTTTTGTTTTAATATCGAAAAAACAAAAATCAAACTGAATTCCTTTTTGTTTCTTGTTATTTGTTTCTTGAAATTTATTTATGCAATGCTTTCAATTTTTATTTGTGTGTACTGTGTACGGTGCCCGTGTTTTTTGCGGAAGCCTTTTCTTCTTTTCATTTTAAAAGCAATTACTTTATCACCTTTAACCAGTTCATTCACTATCTCTGCTTTCACTACAATTTTTACCTCAGGGCCTACAGAAAATTTTCCGTCATTGTCAGCAAGCAGAACTTCACTGAACTCAACTTTATCTCCTGTTTTACCCTGCAGGTGGGGCACATACAGGCTGTCGCCTTCCTGTACTTTAAATTGCTGGCCTGCTATTTTTACTACTGCTAACATAACTTATCAATTTAGTTCCCGAATTTCGGGAGGCAAAAGTAAGGCTTTTGATTTTAAAATACTAAAGTAAATCTAAAAAATATTAACCCCTGAAATTACCTTTCAACAAATTGTTTGCCCTTTTAAGCGGGTGCATACAGCCGTTCGCTATTTTTGCTCTTCGTTTTATCCCGTTGCAGTATGAATCTAAAATCTTTACTGGCCCGTCCTTTTGCCAATTATATATATAATAAAATATCAAAAGGCAGGGAAACCGCCGCGGATGACCAGGAATCTATCTTTAAAGCCCTTATAAAATCAGCCGGGAATACGCAGTTTGGGAAAGATCACGGGTTTGAAAACATACAATCTTATGATGATTTTAAAAGCAGCGTTCCGGTAAGGGATTATGAGCAGCTAAAGCCATACATTGAAAAAATAAAGCAGGGCAGCCATAATATATTGTGGAAAGGCAAACCCATTTATCTTGCCAAAACCAGCGGTACCACAAGCGGTATAAAATATATACCTATCACTAAAGAATCTATTTCAAACCATATCAATGGCGCAAGGGATGCATTGCTCTGTTATATTGCTGAAACAGGCAATACAGCTTTTACAAAGGGAAAGATGATTTTTTTAAGCGGTTCCCCTGAGCTTGACAGGATGGGAGGCATACCCACGGGAAGGCTCAGCGGTATTGTAAACCATCATGTGCCCGGATATTTAAGAGCAAACCAGCTTCCCTCTTACGAAACAAACTGTATTGAAGAATGGGAACCCAAACTGGATAAAATTGTTGAAGAAACTATCCATCAAAACATGGCGCTTATCAGCGGCATACCGCCCTGGATGCAGATGTATTTTGACAGGCTTACTGAAAAAAGTGGAAAAAAAGTAGGGGAGCTTTTTCCAAATTTCAGTGTAATGGTGCAGGGCGGTGTAAATTTTGAGCCTTACAAAACTAGGCTGGATGAAAGTATTGGAAGAAAAATTGACTGCATAGAATTGTTTCCTGCAAGCGAAGGTTTTTTTGCTTTCCAGGATTCACAAAAAGAGCAGGGGCTTTTATTAAATACCAATGCAGGTATATTTTTTGAATTCATCTCTGTAGAGGAAATTTTTAATGAAAAGCCGGCACGCCTAAGTTTGCGCGAAGTAAAAGCCGGAGTAAACTATGCCCTTATAGTAAGCAGCAATGCTGGTTTGTGGGCATACAATATTGGCGATACGGTAAAGTTTGTAAACACATATCCATACAGGCTTGTAGTAAGTGGAAGAATAAAACATTTTATTTCCGCCTTTGGCGAGCATGTAATTGGCGAAGAAGTGGAATATGCTTTAATGAAAGCCTCAAACGAAGACGGGGTAAAGGTTACAGAGTTTACAGTAGCGCCGGTGATAACGCAGGGTGAAGGGAAAAGTTACCATGAATGGTTTATTGAATTTGAAAATATGCCGGGCGATGTAAATGCATTTGCAGAAAAAATTGACAATAACCTGCGGGAGAAAAATGTTTATTACGATGACCTCATAGCCGGAAATATTTTGCAAAAACTTAAAATAACGTCGGTGAAAAAAAATGGTTTTATTGATTACATGAAATCAATCGGTAAACTGGGCGGGCAAAATAAATTACCCAGGCTGTGTAACGACAGAAAAATTGCCGATGAATTGCAGCCATTTATTCAATGATACATTTCATTTTAAAAAGATTGATGTATTTTGTTACTTTCTTAATTTACTACTAACGAATGATTAATATAAAACGTATCGCCATATTTGGCTCCACAGGCTCTATTGGTACGCAGGCGCTTGATGTTATTGCTGCTAACCCCGACAAATTTTCTGCGGAAATACTTACTGCGCATACAAATGATGTATTGCTGGTAAAACAGGCGCTCCAGTTCAACCCGAATATTGTGGTAATTGTTGATGATAAAAAATACCAGAAAGTAAAAGATGCTTTATCAAATACCAATACAAAAGTTTTTGCAGGCGAAAATGCATTGAATGAAGTGGCCGCAATGGATTGTTACGATCTGATGCTTGCTGCCATTGTTGGTTATGCCGGTTTAAAACCCACGCTGCAGGCTATTGAAAGCGGCAAAACAATTGCACTGGCAAATAAGGAAACACTTGTAGTGGCGGGTGATATAGTAATGCAGAAAGCCCTGCAGAAGAAAGTAGCCGTAATTCCTGTTGACAGTGAACATTCGGCTATTTTTCAATGCCTCATTGGTGAAGGGAGAAATAAAATTGAAAAAGTAATCCTCACCGCAAGCGGCGGCCCTTTTTTGGGCAGAAAGCCCAATTATCTTGTAAATGTAAAACGCGACCATGCCCTGCAGCATCCTAACTGGAGCATGGGCGCAAAAGTGACCATAGACTCCGCAACCCTTATGAACAAAGGGCTTGAGATGATTGAAGCCAAATGGTTATTTAATTTGCAGCCCGAACAGGTGCAGGTAATCATACACCCGCAAAGCATCATCCACAGCATGGTGCAATTTACTGACGGAAGTATAAAAGCTCAAATGGGCCTGCCCGATATGAAGCTGCCCATTCAATATGCATTAGCATTTCCGCAGCGCATTGCCAGCGGATTTCCGAGGTACAATTTTAAGAAACCGTCAACGCTTAATTTTGAAGAGCCTGATATAAAAACATTCCGGAACTTAGCGCTGGCCACCGAAGCGCTGAACAAAGGCGGCAATTTGCCATGCATATTAAACGCAGCAAACGAAATTGCCGTATTCGCTTTCCTGCGCAACCGCATTGGTTTTCTTGATATGACCGAAATGGTAGAGCGCACTATGAATAAAATTACATTTATCCAAAACCCCACGCTGGAAGAATACTTTGACAGCGATGCCGAGGCGCGTAACTTTGCAGCCTCTTTGATAGAAATGTAATGCCCCTGACCCCTGAAAGAGAATAAGGAAGCTTATCATAATATCTGTTTTTGTTAACGATGAAAGAATTATTATTGCACCTGCTTTTTTGGGGCTATGGAGCTTTGGTTGTGTCACTCACTTGTACAGTTAGTCCGAAATTCAGCAAGACCGAAGTCCGGGAGATGATTTACAATCAAAAAGTTTCTTTCGAACTTCCTGACTTTACTTGCTTTCGGACTTGCTCATCATTGTTCAGAACGTACAAGAGTGCGACGAAACAGGCGATGCCATAAGTTCAAAAGCTGGATACGTAAAAAATTTTATCACATTTAAAAGTCCCTTTAGGGATTTAGGGCATAATATGACATTATTAACAATAGACTGGGCAGGCGTTGGAATAAAAACTTTGCAGTTCATCCTTTCTTTTTCCATACTTGTAACGCTGCACGAACTGGGGCATTTTGTTACCGCAAGGTGGTTTAAATGCCGTGTAGATAAGTTCTATCTCTTTTTTAACCCCTGGTTTAGTTTGTGGAAGAAAAAAATTGGTGAAACGGAATATGGCATTGGCTGGGTGCCCTTTGGTGGCTATGTAAAAATTGCCGGCATGGTGGATGAAAGTATGGATAAAGAACAACTGAAACTTCCGCCACAGCCTTATGAATTCCGCAGCAAACCTGCCTGGCAGCGCCTGATAATTATGCTGGGCGGTGTAATTGTAAATGTATTGCTGGCAATTGTTATTTTCATATTTATTACATGGAAATGGGGCGACACTTATATCCCTATAGAAAATTTAAAATATGGTGTGTATTCGGATAGCCTTGGTATAAAAATTGGTATTCAGGACGGCGACAAAATTGTAGCGGTTGGTAATAAGCCTATTGAACGCGTTGGTACTGTTGGGTCAGAAATTATTATGCAGGAGGCTAAGCAGATAACAATTGACAGAAATGGAAAACATATTGATATTCCCATTCCTCCTGGTTTTATAAGTGAGCTAAATCACAACCGTTTAGATGGGTTTACGTATGTGCGCTATCCTTTAATCATTGATTCAATTACTTCAAAAGTAAAAATTGTAAAAGGCAACCTGCAAAAAGGAGATACCCTTATAGGTCTCGATGCAATACCTATTAAGTATTCATCTGATTTGCAGCGGATAAAAAATATCCCTAAAAATAAGAATGCAACATTAACATTAATCCGGAACGGAAAAGACACAGTAAAAGCAGAAGTATATTTTAATGCAGACGGCAACAATGAAATAAATTTTAAAACAACTTATGATGTGCTTGGAAGCAAACATATCAGTTACACCTTTCTTGAATCTATTCCTGAAGGCTTTGACAGATGCTGGGAAACATTAGGCAGGTATATACAAAATTTGAAGCTTCTTTTTACATCCAGTGAGATAAAAGTAAGTGACTCCCTGGGAAGTATTTTAAGCATTGGTAATACATTTGGCAGTGTATGGGACTGGCAAAGCTTTTGGACATTAACAGGAATTTTTTCTATTATCCTTGCGTTTATGAATGTATTGCCTATTCCTGCATTAGATGGCGGCCATGCATTATTTACTGTTGTTGAAATGATCACACGCAAAAAGCCAAGCGATAAATTTATGGAATATGCGCAAATGGCAGGAATGGTATTATTATTGGGGTTAATGGTTTATGCGCTCGGGCTTGATTTCTGGAGGTTGTTTAAATAAAACACAGGAGAAAGAAAACATTAGAAGGCTTTATTGATATAAAGTTCTTTGAACTCACAAATCGTAAATCTGAAATCAAGAAATCGTAAATAGTTTGGGGGCTGTATTGGTTTTGACAGCACAGGTTACGGTAGGTGCAAGCATGCAGTGCGTTGGGTAATCAGCACTTTAATCTCAATACTCAAAACTATAAATGGCAACACACAGTTAGCCATGGCTGCCTAATCAGAGATTAGCGCAGTCATTTGGGCCGCAAAGCGGGTTTACCTGTTACCAGGTTTTGCCGCCGACTCAAAACAAAGCAGGTTGCTGCTGCGGAAGGCTGTGACTGCAGCAAAAGATTATTCAGCTAAGTACATAATTGGTTTGTCCGTTTCCTGTTATGTGCCTACAAACAATAACGGGATAAGCATGTAGAAAGCTTATGGTAATTGTGTTTGGACAGGGGTTCGACTCCCCTCAGCTCCACAATATAAAAACGCTGTTTTAGTACAGCGTTTTTTATTTAGCTAAAGGCTTTTCATTCTTTTCGGCAGCAGTAGAAATTACTTTTACAGACGCCCCTGTTTCATACTTAACCGGTAAGTAAGTATACATAAGTAACTCAAGCCTTGCCAGCAGGGTTTCAAACGTGCCATCGTTTATACTCTTTACAAAAAAACCTTCCCGGGTTTTATCAAGCCATATAATATAGGTAAGATATTTAAGTATTTCATCAATAGTAAGTTGTTCAATCCATTCTTTTATTGTTGCAAACTGAAAACGTTTTTTTTGCAATAAACTGTAATCGCTGTTTGCAAAATCCTGTGCACAAAATATCTGGATAAACATTTTTATTTCTTCTTTAAGCAATTCCCTTTTTGTAGAAGAAAAAGCTTCCGGAACGGAAAACTGGTTTCTATACGATGCAAGCTTTATAAGTGCTCCTAATTCGTTTTTGCTGTAATCGCCAAACATATTATGAATTACCCAACGAATTTAATTCCATACTGTATATAAATCAATGGCTTTCAAATCTTTTATCCGTATTTTAAGAACCGGCTTAAAAGTGTATTAAAACATAAACCGTAATTTTGCATAGTGTTGATGGCATTTTCAGTAATGCTGCTGCAAAAGCAGGCTCATGAAAGCCCCGATGCGAGAAATTTTTTATATGCCCGTATTACATAACCGCATTTCCAGCAAAGAACTGAAGCAGCGCCTCATGGAAGAAACGGAGCCGCGGGTTACCCTTAGTTTTTATTGTTATTTTCACATTCAAAGCCCGCAGGAAACCAGGGATTATCTATATAAGCACTTATACAATTTAAATGTCTTTGGAAGGATTTACGTGGCCGGGGAAGGCATTAATGCCCAGGTAAGTGTGCCGCAGTGGGGATATGAATCAATGAAAACTTTTTTGTATTCCATAGAACCGCTGAATGGAATGCGGTTAAACATTGCAGTGGATGATGACGGCAAATCCTTTTGGGTATTGAAAATAAAACTGCGTGAAAAAATTGTAGCTGACGGAATTGATTACCCTTTATTTGATATGGCTAACAGGGGAAAGTATGCCAATGCGGAAAAAATGAATGCTTTGATGGATGACCCCTCCACAATAGTGGTAGACATGCGCAATCATTATGAATATGAAGTGGGGCATTTTGTAAAAGCGCTGGAACTTCCTTCCGATACCTTCCGTGACCAGTTGCCCATGGCTGTTGATATGCTAAAAGGAAATGAAGACAAAAACATAGTGATGTATTGCACGGGCGGCATCCGCTGCGAAAAAGCAAGCGCCTACCTGCTGCACAAGGGCTTTAAAAATGTTTTTCACCTGGAAGGCGGGATTATCAACTATGCAAAACAGGTAAAAGAAAAAAAACTGGAAAGCAGGTTCATTGGAAAAAATTTTGTGTTTGACAACCGGCTGGGCGAAAAAATTACGGATGATATAATTGCATCCTGCCATCAATGCGGCAAGCCCGGCGATACACATACCAACTGCAAAAACAACGGCTGCCACTTATTGTTTATCCAGTGCAGTGAATGCGCCATAAAATATGATGGCTGCTGCTGCACGGCCTGTAAAGAAACCCTGCAGATGCCGCTTGAACGGCAAAAACAACTGCGCCAGGGAATTGATAAAGGGCAAAATATTTTTAATAAAAGCCGTGTAAGGCTAAGACCCGGACTTAAAGATTAAAAAGGGCTTTGCTGCTGGTATTGTATGGGTAACTACAGAATAAACCGTTTTATATTGCGTTCTTTTGTAACTTAAATAGAAATAAATGAAAAATTATTTAATCGCAGCCATTGCAGGAACAACTGCTTTTTTCTGCTCCTGTACAAACAACAGCAGCAATGAATCAGTTACAAAAAAAGATACTATGTATTCCATTAAAGGCATAATCAAAGGCATGGATTCGGGCTGGGTAATGATAGACTTTATGAAAGGGGATAAATATGGAACTGACTCTGCCAAAGTGGAAAAGGGCGCATTTGTTCTCACAGGCTCAACTGGGTACCCGCAGGACGCTTACCTGCGCATAAAAGATGACCCCAACCCCGATAACGGTGGAGATTTTTTTCTTGAGGATGCGGATATCACATTTTCCGCTTTTAAAGACTCGCTTTCAAATGCAATGGTTACCGGATCCATAACAAATGAAGAGTATCGCAAGTATAAGGATCAGATGAAACCTTTTACCGAACGGATGAATGCGTTGAACAGCGCTTATGAAATGGCAAACAAGGCCAACAATAAAAAAGCGCTCGACAGCCTGGGGAAAATTTATGACCAAACAGACAGCGAAAGAACAATAGCTGTAAAAAAATATATAACCGCACACCCGGCTTCATATATAGCCGCTTCAGAAATTATGGCGCTGTATTCTTACAATCCAAGAGTAAGTGAATTTGATTCGGCATATACCAGACTCGATAGATCTGTAAAAGAATCCGCTATTGGAAACATGATTTTCGAAAGGGTTGAAACAGCAAAGAAAACAGATATTGGCCATCCTGCTCCTGATTTCACGCTGAATGATGCAAACGGCAAACCGGTGGTGCTCTCTTCTTTTAAAGGCCATTATCTGCTTGTGGATTTTTGGGCAAGTTGGTGCGGCCCCTGCCGTGCCGAAAACCCTTCTGTAGTAAAAGCTTACTCGGCTTATCATTCAAAGGGTTTCGATATCCTTGGGGTTTCATTTGATGATACAAAAGATAACTGGTTGAAGGCTGTTAGCAATGATAAACTTGCCTGGGTGCAGGTATCCGATTTAAAAGGGTGGGATTGTGCTGCAGGCAAATTATATGGCATCCGTGCTATTCCTATGAATTTTCTGCTGGACAGAAATGGGGTAATTGTTGCAAAAGGGTTACGCGGTGATGAGCTTATAAACAAGCTGGCCGAAATTATTAAACAATAAATATTCCACTGAATAATAAAATAAAAACCCTGCATTCAACAGCAGGGTTTTTTATAATACAGAGCAATCGGGAGAGGCTGTGTTGTTTGATAAGCGCAATAAAAAATCAAACAATAGATAAATATAAAAATATTTTTTAAACTGCCAAAGGCGCTGAGCTTAATATTTCTGAATTTACACCTGAAACGTATTTCTGAAAGTTATTGATAAACAGCTTTGCCAGTTCGTTTGCTTTTGCATCATAAGCCATCCTGTCGGCCCATGTGTAGCGCGGATGCAGCAGTTCACGGGGTACGCCCGGGCAGGTTTTTGGCATCATCATTTTAAACACAGGGTGCATCTCATAATCCACTTTATCAAGCCTGCCATTTAGTGCTGCGGTAATCATAGCCCTGGTATATTTCAATTTTATACGGCTGCCCTTACCATAAGCCCCACCAATCCACCCGGTATTTATCATCCATACATTTACATTATGCTCTTTCATTTTTTTGCCCAGCATTTCCGCATATTTCCCGGGATGAAGCGGAAGGAAAGGTGCGCCAAAACATGCGCTGAACGTGGCTTTTGGCTCAGTAACACCCGCTTCTGTTCCCGCAACTTTTGCAGTATAACCGCTGATGAACTGGTACATGGCCTGACCGGGTGTAAGCCTGCTTAGGGGTGGCAGTACGCCGTACGCATCGCAGGTTAAGAAGAAAATATTTTTAGGCAGCCCGCCAATACTTGGTTCCACGGCATTGCTTATATAATCCAGCGGGTAGCTTACTCTCGTATTTTCAGTAATGGTTTTCCCGGAAAAATCAATTTCATCGGTGCCTTCAAAAAAAGTTACATTTTCTACAAGTGCGCCGGGGCGGATAGCATTAAATATCTCCGGCTCTCTTTCCTCACATAAATCAATACATTTTGCATAACAGCCGCCTTCAAAGTTAAAAACTGAACTATCCGTCCATCCGTGTTCATCATCGCCGATCAATTTTCTTTCCGGGTCGGCGCTCAATGTAGTTTTGCCTGTACCGCTTAACCCAAAGAAAATAGCTACATCCCCTTCGCGGCCTATATTGGCGCTGCAATGCATGCTCAGTACATTTTTATCATGCGGTAAAATATAATTCAGCACGGTAAAAATGCCTTTTTTCATTTCGCCGGTATAGCCGGTACCACCAATTAAAATTGTTTTATGCATAAATGAAATGATGGCAAAATTGTGCTGGCGGGTACCGTCAACTTTTAGGTCAGCTTTAAAACCGGGCGCCTGTATAATTTGCCAGTTAGGGGTAAAATTATCCAGATCTTCCTCTGATGGTCGCAGGAACATATTGTTTGCAAACAAATTGCTCCATGGGTTTTCATTTATCACACGGATATTTACACTGTAATTTTCATCGGCACAGGCATAACAATCACGCACCCATACTTCTTCTTTGGTGTTTAAATAGGTTAGCAACTTTTTCTTCAACTGGTAAAAATATTTTTCTTCAATGGGGATGTTAAAATTGTTCCAGTGTACACTGTTTTCAGTAATGCTGTCTTTCACAGTAAATTTATCCAGGGGGCTGCGGCCTGTAAATTCGCCGGTATTTATGCAAAGCGCACCTGTATCACTGCGTGTCCCTTGGCCAAGTTCGATGGTTTGCTCCGTTAATTCTTCAGGGCTTAACTGGTAATGTATATGGGGTTTAATAAGCCCGGTTTGTAAGAGTTCTTTTTCAGGAACCCTGATTGCTGTTAATGGCATAGAAAGCATGTATTTGATTCGAAGAGCAAAGGTATTATGCAAATGCTTACTTCTGTTAGTTTTAACAGACAGGGGATTCGAAGATTTTTTTATAAATACATGCTTACTTGAATGAATAACAAATTTTTTTGTTTATTCATTAAAACAATTCATTAATTTGAAAATACCCTTTGATGAATTAAAAATAATTTTACCGGGGGATAGAAAGTTTTTTTAGTGGAACTGTGTTTTTTTGTATAATCAAATTTAATATCCGGGCTAACCGGTCTTTTGGTATCGCAGAAAAAATTTATGATCCCGTGAAGTTTATTTTTCCGAAAGCTTTTTTATCAACATTTCCACGCTTTCCCGGTCCGTTGTATCTAAACATTTTGCAGCGTTTAAAAAACTCAACGCACTTACCAGTTTATCTGTATCACTTTCGCTGCCCGAGTTTCCTAAATATGAAGGCAGCACTAATGACAATGGCCGCAATTCTTTTAGCCTGCACCATTTGTCAATAAGATTATCTAAAATACTGTTCTCAAAATTTCTAATGCCTGAACGTTTCAGGCCTTCATTAATCCCGGATTTTATTACATCGGCATAGCTGCCCGCAGGTAAATAATTACAAAATGTCAAAGCCAGTTGATAATTCTCCGCTGCCCTGCTCATGTCACCAAGTGTTTCATAAGATTTTCCAAGGTTCAGGTAAAGGGAGGGGAAATGGCTTTTAATATTTTCATCCTGCGCCGCTTTTGCATAATGCAGGGCTTTTAAATTCCATGCAAGGTTTTCTTCCGGATCCTGCTGGTTCCTGGCCAGGTAATGTGCTGCAATAAATTTTTCAAAATTATTGTCGGCCATATCCCAGGCCTGTTTAAAAAATTCATGTGCTGCAGCAGCCCGCCCCAGCGCTTCAGTTTTCATTCCTTCTGCACAAAGTTTTATTACTTTATTCTCAGGGTCAAATTGCATAATAATGCTGTTAACAGGTTTGTTGAAAAGATGAATATATGCGGTTCTCAGCAAATAATGAATCAGCGGTTTTTAACATGTGCATAGTAATGGATACATCCTGTAACACGCCGCGGCACAATTGTTGGTTAATGTTTCGCAAAAAATATTTGTGCCCTGCAAATAATGCAAACTGAAAACTTAGTTTGTACTTTCACGCATTATTAAATTCTGAACATGCAAACAGGAGAAGATATAAAGCAGTTAAATGAAAAGATACAATATGCTGCGGCTTTTATTGAAAAACTCAGGAATGAATTGTCAAAAGTGCTGGTAGGGCAGCAGCACATGACTGACCGCCTGCTTATTGGCCTGCTGAGCAACGGGCATGTGTTGCTGGAAGGCGTGCCCGGCCTGGCAAAAACGCTTACCATAAAATCACTGGCGCAGGCCGTGGCAGCTAAGTTCAGCCGCATACAGTTTACACCAGATTTATTACCTGCCGATGTAGTGGGCACTATGATATACAACCAGGGCCGCAATGAATTTGTGGTACGCAGGGGCCCTATTTTTGCAAATTTTATCCTGGCCGATGAAATAAACCGCGCCCCTGCAAAAGTGCAGAGCGCCCTGCTGGAAGCCATGCAGGAGCGGCAGGTAACCATTGGCGAAAATACTTATAAATTAGATGAACCTTTTTTGGTACTCGCCACGCAAAACCCGCTGGAGCAGGAAGGCACTTATCCTTTGCCAGAGGCGCAGGTGGACAGGTTTATGATGAAAGTAATAGTAGGTTACCCCGATAAAAAAGAAGAACAGCTCATTATCCGCAGCCAGGTGCAAAATATGGATGCCCCAAAAGTAGATGCTGTGGTAAGCACAGGCGAAATACTCCGCGGCCGCGATCTGGTAAAACAAATTTACATGGATGAGAAAATTGAGCAGTACATAGTGGACATTGTATTCGCTACACGCTTTCCCGATCAGTACGGGTTAAGCAAATTAAAAGACCTGATAAATTATGGCGGATCACCAAGGGCAAGCATTAATCTTGCTCTGGCTGCTAAAGCTTTTGCATTTATGAATAGACGGGGCTTTGTAATACCCGATGATATAAAAGCAATCTGCAAGGATGTAATGCGACACCGCATTGGTTTAACATATGAAGCCGAAGCCGAAAACATTACAACAGAAAAAATAATTGATGAAATATTGAGGACAGTACAGGTACCGTAAAAAATTAGATGATAGCTGGCAGTTGACAGATGTTGGTTAATAGTTTACCGGTAAATAAATTTTATTATATGACATCATATAAAAATTTAGAAGCATGGAAAAAAGCTATGGAGCTTGTAAAGGGAGTTTATTTACTTACAAAGAAATATCCCAGAGAAGAATTGTTTTCCCTTACATCACAGACTAAAAGGGCGGCTGTTTCCATTCCGGCAAACATTGCAGAAGGCATTGGCAGAAATTATAAAAAAGATACTATTCAGTTTCTTCATATTGAAAGAGGTTCATTATATGAATTGGAAACCTTGTTGAATATTGCTTTTATGACAGGTATTGTCTTACAAAATGAATTTGATGCATTTGCTCCGAAAATTGATGAACTGCTTAGAATACTTAACGGCCTTATACGTGCATACGAAACAAGAAATGAATTAAAATAAGTGAACTGGCATCTGTCCTCTGTTATCTGTCAACCGTCAACTATTATGGATTCCGCAGCATTAATAAAAAAAGTCCGCACACTTGAAATAAAAAGCAAGCGTCTCACCAATCATTTATTCACCGGTGAATACCACACGGCATTCAAAGGCCGCGGGATGACATTTAAAGAAGTGCGTGAATACCAGCCCGGCGATGATGTGCGCTTTATTGAATGGAATGTTTCCGCACGTATGGGCCACACTTACAGCAAACTGTTTGAAGAAGAAAGGGAACTGAGTGTTTTCTTTTTGGTGGATGTAAGCGCAAGCAGTTTATTCGGCACTTACCGGCAAACAAAAAAAGACCTCATTACTGAAATATGCGCTGTGCTTGCCTTCTCGGCCATCAATAATAATGATAAAGCGGGGCTTATTTTTTTCAGCGATAAAGTGGAAAAATACATTCCCGCAAAAAAAGGAAAGGACCATGTGCTGTATATGGTAAGGGAATTGCTGTCTTTTCAGCCACATTCTGCACAAACAGATATTGTAAAAGCGCTCGCTTTTTTAAACAATGTTACCCGGCATAAAAGTATTGTATTTGTACTGAGTGATTTTGCCGATGCAGGATACAAAGAAGTATTGCGCGTAGCGGCAAAACGGCACGATGTAATTGGGATACAGGTTTACGACAAACGCGATGAACAATTGCCCAAAGCAGGCCTGATGCAGTTGCGCGATGCGGAAACAGGAAAGATGGTTTGGATTGATACCAATGATACACTTTCACGTTTCAGGTACAACCGGCAGTTTACAAAAATTATGGAAGATGCAAAACAAACTTTCCGTGATGCAGGAGCCGACCTTGTACAGCTTGCAACAGGAGAAGATTATGTAAAAGCATTGCAGCAATTTTTTATCCGCAGAGCATGAGAAAATCGTCAATGGTCAATCGTCAATGGTCAGTGAATCATATGCAACGAAGGGTTAACCCGCCATACGGAGCTTTTTTAAGGAAGGCTTTGCTTTTTCATTTTTCATTTTTCATTTTTCATTTTTCATTCGCTCAAAAAATATCCGCTTCACTCGACAGGGAAAAAATTGTGCTGGGGGAGCAGGTTACGCTTCAGTTAAAAGCAGAAGATATTAATGCAAAAAGCTTTTTTATTGCCTCATGGTTCAATATCCCGGACACAGCCGGTCATTTGCAGGTGGTAAAACGTGAACCGGTTGATACGGTGGATGTAAACGGTCTCAGCACTTACCTGCAGACAATTACACTCACCTCTTTTGATTCGGGAAAATGGCAGTTACCGCCTTTAAAAATTACTATACAGGAAATTGCATCAGGTAAACAAACACAGTTAAAAGCAGGCAATCTTTCGCTGTACGTATTGCCGGTGGATGTTTCCGGGCTAAAAAATTATCATGAAATAAAAGACATCATTGAAGTAAACGCCGGTGATAATGATTATAGTTGGATAATAGCCGTTTCAGTTTCTGCCCTTGTACTTGCTGTGTTGATCTTTTTATTATTACGGCGCAGAAAAAAAATACCGGGCCGGGTTGCAAAACCTGTATTGAAAGGGACCGCTTATGAAAGGGCACAGGAAAAAATAAATGCTTTGCAGAAAGAAAACCTTCCCGCAAAAGGGTACGTGAAAATATTTTATCAAAAGCTTGATGAAATATGCAGGAATTATTTTGATGAGCAGTTGCAGATGGGTTCCTCAAAATCAACCGGTGATGAAATCATGCTCTGCTTAAAAATATATTTGGATGAAGAGCAGTTGCGCACACAATTTTATCAGTTAATAAGACTGACCAATGCTGTGAAATTTGCAAAATATATTCCCCGTGATGAAGAAAACAAACAGGCGGTGGAAACTGCAGAAAGAGTAATTCAATACATTGCTAAATTATATCAGCATTTAAAAAAGAACTATGCTTAGTGACTGGCTGCAGCATATTGAATTTGCATACACCTGGGTATTGGGGTTGTTATTGCTTGCGCCCATACTTGCATTTGAGTATGCGCGGCGCAATAAAAGATCACAGGCTTCTATGATGGTAACCACCACACATTTTGTAGGTGG
Organism: Chitinophagales bacterium; assembly: GCA_038207175.1. GTDB lineage: Bacteria > Bacteroidota > Bacteroidia > Chitinophagales > Chitinophagaceae > JBBRAD01. Next base: position 100,441 of record JBBRAD010000004.1, on the reverse strand, counting down.
TACAAAAAGCTTTAAAACTATATTCCGGCATTCGCCATTTGTGTTGCGATGCTTCGGCCTCATTTGCCTGATCGTTGCGCTTGCAAGGCCGCAGTTAAAATATACCGAAGAACAAACAGAAGGCGAAGGCATTGATATTGTGCTCTGCTTCGATATCAGCGGAAGCATGACAGAGCAGGACTTTCAGCCCACAAGGCTGGAAGCGGCAAAAGAAGTGGCGGCGCAGTTTGTAAAACAACGCGAAGGCGACCGCATTGGCGTGGTGATTTTCAGTAAACTAAGTTTTACGTTATGCCCCGTTACTACCGATCATAATGCAGTACAGCAGCAGATACAAAACATACAGAGCGGTTACCTGCAGGATGAAGGTACTTCCATCGGCTCGGGGCTTGCAACAAGCATTGACAGGCTGCGCACCAGCCAGTCAAAAACAAGAATTGTTATCCTGCTAACCGATGGCGTGGATGTAGGCGGCGCTATTCCGCCTGATATTGCAAAAGAAATGGCAAAGCTGTACGGTGTAAAAATTTATACTATCGGCATTGGGTCGCAAAAAGAAATTCAGGAAGTGGTGAACTCACCGCTTGGCACTGTTACTGAAACGAGAAAAATGCAGTTTAATGAAGGGCTGTTGCAGGACCTGGCGCAATCTACAGGCGGACAGTATTTTCATGCTGCTGATAAAGATGCCCTGCAGAAAATATATGCCAGCATCAATCAACTGGAAAAATCAAAAGTGCAGGTAACCACTTACAATAAATTTACCGATGAATATTTTCCCTGGCTTGCTGCAGGAATTATTTTTATTGCGGCAGAAGTATTGCTGCGCTATACTTTCTTCAGAAAATTTCCATAAATAAAATAATTAATGGATTTATTCAACCAGTAAAATCTTACTGATTTTAAAATCATTACCCCGGATAATAAGATGATAAATGCCTTTTGCAAAACCTGCGGGCAATTGTATTGTATAAACCGCCGAACCACCGCGGTGCTGTATGTTTTTCTGCCATATTTTTTGACCGTTATTACTGCATAGTATTAAAAAATAATTTCCTTCTTCCATATTACTGAAACCCACAGTTGTTATGAAACCCTTTATGGGGTTAGGATACAGGTGAATACCTGGTTTACTGTTTGCGAAATTTATTTTTTCAATACTGCTGTATATAAATTTTCCCGCCCTATCAATTGCTTTGATGCGGTAATAATTATTTCCTGCCAATGGCTGTGTATCAGTAATGATATAATTAGCCTGGCTGCCATTGTTCAGTGCCGGCAGGCTTGCAATCATGATAAAATTATTGCCGCCGCGTGAACGCTCAATTTCATAATGATCAATATTTGTTTCATCCGCACCGGTCCACCCAAGTTTCACGCTGCCGCCCTGCATCCGTGCTGTAAAATTTGTAATAGTTACAGGTAAAACAATGCCGTTTGCATTTACCACAGAAAACCGCGTAAATCCCGTTACGCCATTGTTATTACCGGATAAATCAATACTTGCCGCGCTGAACTTTCCAAAAATTTCAGAGCCGTAATTATAAGCAGTATTGTTTGAAAAATCGGTGATATCCGAAGTCCCGGTTTGAGAATTATTTACAAACTGGTTAGTGTAATCTTCCTGCACTAAGTGTACATCATCATACAAAAAACCATCCTCCGTTTCATCCTGCCCTGAACCAAAATGGGTAGCTGACCAGTTCCATTTTGTAAAAAACAATTCCATGGTGGCTCTTATGCCTGCACCATTGGTTGCATGCACATACCAGATGCGGTTTATGCGTGGGAGCGGGGTATTGCCTATATCACCTTTGGCAACTACCACTGTAAAATTATCAGCCGTCCCGCTATTGCTGATAAGCATCCTGTTTGCAGAAGTAAAATCTGCGCCAACCGGAAAATTTATATTGGTGCCTGTGCCCATATTATTTACCCTGAAACCTTTGCTGCCATCAAAGGGTGTGGTGATGGAAGGTGTATTGCCATTTGCATCGCAGGTAGCAATATAACTGTTTGAAAAATTTGTTTGATTGGCTGCCCATGGATTGTTTGGTGAGGTAAGCGCTCCTGTATTATCCCAGGTTAAGAGATAATTATCTGTGGCGACTATGCCGTTTGTAAGGATAAAACTTTTAACTGTAAGGTCACTTCCCAAAACCGTGGCAGCATTGGCGCCCACACCTGTGCGGTTCACGGTAAGGATATTTAAATTCTGGCTGCCTGCTGTAAAAACAAGCGTACCCAGGCTACCACCGGAAGAGCCGCCAATAGTTAAGCCGGATGAACCGGTTCCACTTAACGTACCGTTGCCTGTAACAGTTCCGTTTAAAGTAAGTGTATTGGAACTGATGGATAAATCACCTGCATTTATTTGCAAAATATTACTGATAGTTGTATTACCATTCAATGTTTTGGTGCCGGCATTGGTAAGGATTACATTATAATAATCTGTACGCCCTGTAATTATTTGTGCTCCGGCCGAATTGTATTCAATGATGGATATGCTGCCAAGTGTATTGAGTGCCGGGCCGTTAATAGCGCTGGAACTATTGCCGGATAAACCTCCTGCATTTGCAGTAATAAGTTTGTTGCTGATTGTTACCGTACCTGTTCCCGTAACTTGGTTTGCCTGCGTGGTAAGCGTTCCGTTTATATTTAATTTACCTGCACTGATATTGCAACTGCCTGATAAAGTATAATCCGCGGAAGCAGAAATATTCATGGTTAATGATGCGCTTCCGGCAAAAGAAGAGGGTGTGCATACAAGTGTTTTACTACTCCCGTTCATATTGATGGTTACTGGTGTCATGGTTGCAAAACCAAATGTTCCTCCTGTAATATTTATATTTCCTGAAACATTTAAAGTTGTTGTACCGCTGCCATTATTAAAATCCATTTTTCCCCCTTCCATAATAAAATCACCGCCAATGGTCAAACTAACGCCTGATAAACCATTTAACCTCAGGCTTCCCGTACCTGAGCTGCTAAGTTTAAAATACCCTCCCAGGTTTACAAGTGTTGCGTTCAGGTTTATAATTCCCGTGGAGCCGGTGGCATTCCACACCATATTGCCATAAGTTTGCAAATTGCTGAAACCCGGTGCCGCGGTCATTGTTCCCGCTATTTCTAAAGTTGAGTTTGCATCCCAGGTGGTATTGGCAGTAGTGGGTATATTTGAAGCCTGGTCAATTGCCTTATAAAATGCGCCCGAACGGAAACAGGCGGCAGGCGTACCTGTACTTCCATATAAAAGCCGCGAAGCAGTCATCACAACCGTGCCATATATATCAAGGTCAGTTCCGGTTCCGTCAAGTACATTTATATCCACGCCACTGCCGGTGGTGACTGTTGCGCCTGACTGTACAGTTGTTTGATCTAAATATATTGGGGTGCTTACTGTTATTGAATTACCCGAACTAACTGTAATACTCCCGTTAGTGTAATTAGGCAGATAAATGCTGTTTGTCACATCATTCCATGTTGTACCGCCATCCCCGCTTCTTTCCCAAACCACGGGGCTTGTCTGGCTCCAGTTTCCGCTGCCTTTGGTACGGTAAATATAACTGCTGATATCAGTTGCACCTGTTAGCTGTACGCTTACATCGTGTATAACATCCTGTCTTATTCCATTGTTATTAAACCTTAGTGTAAGGCTGGCGCTGTTATCATTTATATTTACTGTATAAGTTTGCGTTGTAGTGCTCAATCCTGAATTTATTGTCTGCACGGTTGTCCATCCACCCGCCCCAATTTGTTTTTCAATTTGAATGGATGCACCACTTACGGTGGAAACTTCCATGGTAAAAGTGATACTCGTTGCCCCGCCTGAAGCAAGCTGCGGAAGGGTAAATAAAGCACCTGCACTTCCTTTCATCTGCACATAGCCGTCAGAACCGGTACCAATGCCGGCGCCTGTAGGGGATACAATACACTGCACCATATTCCAGGCGCCACCGCTGCCTGCCTGTGTATAACTGCCGTAACTGTTATGCACAGACCAGGTCTGGAAATTTTCAACAATAATATTTTGCGATTGCGCATCTTCAGTGACAAATGATGCAACGCTTTGTGCAAGCAGGTACAGCAATATCCTTCTCATACATAATAGATTTTATGGGTCTAAAAATGTGAAGGTTATTGCTGAGGCGCCCGGCTTCCTGTTTTATCCATACTAAAAAAAATAAAACGGATAACGGGCTGCATTATAGCGGGTATAAAATTATACTTTTTCTTAAAAAACAAAAAGAAAACGGGGAATTTTTTTTGTTATGCCGGGATAAACCGGGTATCTGGATTGATAAAAAAATTGCCACAAAGTCACAAAGGCACGAAGAAAGTATAGCTTAAAAAGTTGACGGTCAGTTAACTACAACTGTTCGGAAGATTTGAAAAGCAATGTGGTTATGTGCGGTAGCCACAAAATATTGTCAGGAAAAGATCAAAAATGATTTATTCGTGCTGTTCCGATAGCTATCGGAACGAAATATTTTAGCTGTTGACAAAATCACATCGCGTACCTACGGCACGCCAAAAAAGGGTTTCTTCATTGTTACTACCTATATTTTGTCCCTACGGGACAGGCTTGAACTTTCTTCCGAACACCTGTGGTCAGGTAACCGTCAACGGCATCTGTGCCGCTGTTGGCCGCCTTACCAACGCAACAGGCAGAGGTAAATTATCCCTGCGGCTGAAGAACATTTAATTGTTTGCCCGGAATATCTTTTCATTTTACCCTGGCTATGGTACAGTGGTAATAAGATCAGCATGGGGCGAATATATAGTTATCATGGATATACACCGGATGCAACAGGGAGTTACCTGCAGTTTACCCGGGGTAAGGATCAGTATAAGATCAGTATAACTTCAGTATAACTTCAGTATAACTTCAATGTAACTGAAACGGCAGGTGAGGAAGCTTCAAGTTTCTGTCTTCACCTTTTACAAAAAATGCAGCATCCTCACCTTAACCGGTAACTTATAATTTAAGTTAATCCACCAGTAAACTTTTATCCACTATCACTTTGCCATCCTGTATGTTTAAATGATAATACCCCCTGGCTGTTCCTGCGGGTACATATAAATTGTAAGAAGCAGAGCCGCCGGGATGCTGCACATCTTTCTGCGCTGTCTTCCTGCCCAGGTTATCATAGAGGATCAGGTTATACGTTCCTGCTGCCATATTGTTAAACCGTATATTGATATAATGCCCGGTTACAGGGTTGGGATATACAATTATACCGGGTTTTACATCGCTTATATTTACCCTCGCCACATTGCTGTAAATAGCTTTGGCGTCTTTGTCCACTGCCCTTATACGGTAATAATTATCCCCGCCAAAAGGCGCGCCGTCTGTAAAATGGTAATTAATGCTTTGCTGCCCGTTATTCAGCGCGGCCACGCTGCCAAGGTAAAAGAAATTAGCGCCGTCTGCTGCACGTTCTACTTCGTAGTGGTCAATATTGGTTTCATCCACACTTGTCCAGTCAACTTTTACATCACTGTTTTGCTGGTAGGCCTTAAGGTTTACAATGGTTACAGGAAGAATGATGCCGCCGGGGTTTGTAATGGTAAAACGGTTAAACTGGGTAATGCCATTTTTATTCCCGGCTACATCGGCGCTTACCCCCACGGTGTACAATCCATATACTTCTTCATTATTATAAGTTCCGTTGGGGAAATTTTGTACATCTGTGCCGGAGGCTATAGCAATAAAATTATTATTCGCGGCTACATAATCTTTTTCCACCAATATCATATTCGTATAATCAAACGGGGAGGGCAGGTTTTCTACCTCGTTTTCTATCAGGGGCCAGTTACTGGTGGTGCGTTCGGTAAAGAACAGTTTCATCGTTACCTTATTGGTACTAAGCCCGCTGTTTACATACCATATACGGTTTACCTTTGGCTGCGGCGTGCCGCCAATATCACCGTAAGTTACCACCACATTAAAATTATCTGCAACCCCGGTGTTTTTGATTGACATCCTGTTGGGGGCAGGAGTGGCAACCCCTGTTCCTGATGTAAGATATGTGGCGCCCACGGGAAAATAAACTTCAGTTATGGTTCCACCCGTTCCTATGTTTTTTATCATAAACCCATAACTGCTGGTAAGCGGTGTTGTGGCGTTTGCCACGGTTAAAGGTGTTCCGCTGGCATCACAGGTGGCTATATAACTGTCTGCATAAGATGCAGTGTGTGCCACCCATGGATTGTTAGGTGAAGTAAGCGTGCCTGTATTATTCCAGGTAAAAAGATTCGTGCCGGTGGTAACTATGCCTTTTGTAAGTGTAAGATTGTTTACCGTAGTTACATTGCGCGACATATTTACTAAGTTGCCGGCAGCCGTTTTATTCAACTGCATCTGGTAAAAATTAAAATCCTGCGTACCATTGAGCGCCTGTGTGGCCGCACCCTGAAACCAGATAGTGCCCGCTGCATTGCCCGCTACGCTGGCCACCATGGGGGTTGTTTGTTTATTGGTAAAATCGGCATAAATATACAGGTTGCCATTGTTCAGGTAACTGGCCCCGGTTTCATTTGTAAAATTGTAGGTTCCCAGTATGCCCACATTGCCGCTGATATACATAATGCCGTTATTCTGCACACCCTGCGCAGATGCATATTGCACGCCGCCCGCTGCAAACACACAAAACAGTAAGGTAATAATGTACTTCATTGGGTTTCTTTGTTTCTTTATTTTGCTGTTTTGCTGCTCCTATCTCCTAACTCCTGTCTCCGGACTCCTGCTCCTTAATTCTTCTTCTCCGCCACTACCGCGTTCGCCACTGTTAAATTATTTTTGGCCTGTTCAAAATCAGGGGTTTCTTTTAATGCTTCATTTAACTGCGCTACCGCATCGTCCTTATCCTTTAAATCTATATAGGCAAGGCCAAGTAAATTATGCACTGCTGCTTTTAAAGTTACCTGCTGCGCGGTTTTGCCATCCATTTTTGCCATTGTTACAATGGTGCTGTCACCAGCAGGGATAACCTGGAGCAGTTTATTACCCGTGGCCACTGTTTCCCCCAGGCGGCGGATACCATACTCAAGCTGCAGTTCCTCAAACCCGTAACCGGGCCGCGCTGTTTTGTCAAACAATATTTTATACGCATCTATCGCTTCCACAGGTTGTTGCAGGTTTTTGGCTGAAATAGCTTTTACCTGCATCCGCATTTCTGTATAACCCTTTGTGGCAACCTGCTGGTTGCTGATGATATAAGCCTGCTGGTAAGCGCCTTCCTGAAGATAAAGCACCGCCAGTGTGTCCACCCAGTTGGCATATTTTACCGGGTCACCTGCAATTAAATAATGCACAGCATGAACAGCAGTAGCATAATCACCCAGGCCAACAGCCTGCTGATATACTTTTAAATTAATATTATTATCAAGGCCTGGGGGTGTTGCTATTTTACTGTTACCCTGTGCAATAGCGCATATACCTGAAAGGGTAAACAATACCACAAGCTGAATTTTTTTACTCAGATATTTTTGTTGCATTCTCAAATTTTTTTCATTGCTGCCTTATAAAAGCTTTATCCGGGTTTTAAAATTATGTTTTATCAATACAGGTAATGGCACTCTTTTTAAGGATTAGGTGGTGAAGGCACTGGCACCCTTGTACCTGGTATGCCCTGTGATGCGTCTGTAGCTTGCGCAGTTTTGCCTTCTGCTGCTTGCTGCTGTGCAGACTGCTTGGTTCTCGCTACTGCTTTTTTGCCATTATTGCCCGTTACCGGGATTGTTTCAAATTGCGGTTCTTTTGCACGCGCCATTTTTTTTGCAATACCTGCTGCATTTGCTGCCTGTGGTTGCTGTATATTAGTTTGCGCAGGTACTATTGCCGGGGTAATATTTTGTTTGGATGCTGTTTGTGCCTTAGCAGCCATTACACAGAATAAAAACATTATTATAAATGCGGGTATCTTTTTCATTTTATATATTTTAGATAGATGATTATTGGGTTTCAATTACATGATATGAAAAGTTATATGTTGCGGCGACGGCTGCCGCTCCAAAGTTGATAACAAAGGTGTTTGTAGTACTTGTTACAAATATCTTGCTTGAAACCATAATGGTGGCAGTAGCTGCATCATTAGGTGTAATGACTACAATGGGGGCCGTAGCATAAGATGTATTAAAAGTAGTAGTTATTGTTGTTGTTGTTCCAAGAGCTATTATTTTAACTTTTCCTGCTATATCTGTCGCATTTGAAATAGAAGGCGTACCTGTGTTAGATGCGATTGTTGGGGCGGTAGTCTGCTGGCTTTGCAAATGTCCATTTTTTAAACTTAATACAGCGTGGCTAACTACACCCGCAATACCGCCGTTTAAGGCTGCACCCATCGCGCCATTGGAATATACCCCGAAATTAGAAGTGCTGCTCGTGCTGCCATACACCCCAACCGAAGTAAGGTTAGTAATATTAGGTGCGGTAATAGTACCTGAATAGCCTGCAACACCTGCACCTGTTGTAACCTTGGTAGTTCCTATAGTTCCCACCACACCATAATCTGCAGCTGTACCAGAAGGCAAAGTACCCCCATCACCCACACCAAGGACGCCAACGCCAAAATCGAGATTGGTGGTAGCGTAGTCATAAGTGCCATATACCCCAAAAGCTCCGGTTGTGGCGGTAGTGCTGCCAAAACCTCCCACTCCGGCAACACCAGCACCTGCAGAATTTACCGGGTCGCTCTGGCAATATGCACCATATACAATACCCTGAAAAGCGCCGCCGGCATTTGTTAAAACAAATGTGGAAGGGTTTAATAAACCCGTTGCACCATTGCCCTGTATGCCCAATACGCCCAGCCCTGTGCTGCTGTTGCTGCCATAAACTGCAATGGCAGCAGATGTGGTACCATATCCATTTATGGGGTAAATAAATGTAGCGTCACCTTGTGAACCTAACAGATCGTTTGAAGCGATATTTACAATGGTATTGATATTTACGCTGCCATCATTCGTTACCCGCATCCTTTCTTTAATTACATCTACAGCAGTTCCTGATGCCCCTTTGGGTGCAGTGCTGAAAGTAATGCTGCCGGAGCCTTTATTACCCGTTCCGTTTCCTGCATAAAAAAGAAAATCGGGGCCAACGGTATTGGTAGTACCTGCTGAAATATTGCCTGCTCTAAAAATGCCTCCTGTTGCTGTAGCAGTGCTGTCATTAGCACCTATTACAAGATCACCCGTAGCTTTTACCCGCATACGTTCTGTACCAAATGTTTTTACCTCCCAGTCAATGGCATCGGTTGTACCAATAAAATTGGTTCCTGCCACAGTCCCGGCATTACCAGTAAGCGACCAATCTTGTTTATTACCACCATTTTTCAAATAGACCCATAGCGGAGTGGTGGGGTCGGCATTCCAGTAATAAATACCCATACCGGAAGCGCCTGTACCAGTGATTCCCGCATTGATGTTGTACACCATCATTCCCCCGTTAACCAATGTGTTGGGTGCAATGCCTGAAAGTCCCCAGGTGCCGGTGGCCGAAAGGCTTACGCGGGGCAAATAAAGCCCCTGCGTGGTGCTTTCCAGTTCCAGCACCGAGCCGCCATTAATAACCGTTGGGGCTGTACCAATTTTCATTTGAGAAAAACCATTAGCCGCAGATATGCACAGCAGTGCAAGGGGCAGGATTATTTTCCTTTGCATAGGATATAAATTAATTAGTTTCAGTTAGGGTTATGCTTGATTTGGGATGTAAAATAAATAATAACCGCTTAACAACCTTGTTTTTAGCGTAAAAATCTGTCCAAAACGGACTTAAAAGTACAAACAATGTGGATAAGCTATAAAATATAAGTTATGCAATGAGTCAATCAGAACCAATAACACAAGCAATACATACCCCCGGTTAACTCCCCAGTAACGCCGGGGCAACTCTATGTTAACACCGGGTATCCTTCGGTCATCCTTCGATTATCTTTCGTTCATTCTTCATTGAAGGTCTGATGATGTTTTAACTATATAAGCGGGAGGTGATATTAAAGAAGCGGAATGTTTTAAAACAATTATGAAGATACGCATTTAAATTATTCCCACTGGCAAAAAAACTGTTTTTCTTTGCTGGTTATTTTTATCTTAATAACTATCAGAAACAAGCAACCGGGAACTGTTCCCCGGCCAAAACCGGGAAACGGGGAATTCTCCCCCAAACGAAACAGGAAATAAAATGAGCAATAATATTTTCTAACATTTTATTGCATTATTATGACTTGTATTATTCAAAATAAACTATTATTTTCGCATTCCTGAAACAGTTAACCTTATTTAATCACAGCCTTTAAATTTCTATTTACATGGCAGTAAAACTAAGACTACAGAGACACGGTAGTAAAAAACGCCCATTCTACTTTATTGTAGTGGCCGATGCCCGCGCACCACGCGATGGCAAGTTCATCCAGAAAATTGGTACGTATAATCCGCTTACAGTACCAGCAACAATCCAGCTTGACCGCCAGAAAGCATTGGAATGGCTCCACAAAGGCGCAGAACCAACCGATACGGTACGACGCATCCTGTCATTCAAAGGTGTTTTGTATTTAAAACATTTATTGCGCGGTGTAAAGCTGGGTTTGTTTGACGAAGCAGCAGCTATGGTAAAATTCCAAACATGGTATGAAGAGCATGAAGCAAACATGCGCAAACGCAACGATGAACACAGAAGGCAGCAGCGTACACGGCGTACTTCTACGCCGCCTGTTAGAAGGGTGGAACAAAATGAGCCGGGTGCCGGATCGTAATTTTTTAAAGCTACCACACAAGTCCTTAACAGCAATGCATGGGACTTTTTTTTGCCGGCCGGGTAAAGCTTTGGTGCAGTTATGCAGAAACCTGTTTATGCTGTATGGATCTTTCAAACTTTTTGCCTTACCTGGGGTCAGGGGTTCAACGCCTAAGGAATGTAACGCCCATTGTAACGGGCAACAGGCGGTACTCAGAACTAATTTCCAGATACAAAAAATGTTTTGGATTTTATATTTAACTATTCCAGGTTAAACACTTCATGCAGGTGTGGCACCTGTACATCTTTAAAATCTTTCTTCAATAAACTTTTCTGAAAGTCTAATTGTACATTTTCTTCGCCGTGAACGATGAATAATTTTTTTACAAGCTCTTCGTGCTGGCATGCAAGAAACTGGCAAAGGTCATTGTAATCGCCATGTGCGCTCATGCTGCGCATTACACCTACTTCGGCAATCACATTATAATAATCCCCAAAAATACGTACCTGTTTTTCACCATTCATCAGCCTGCCTCCAAGTGAATGGGGCTCGCAGTAACCCACAATTAAAATAGTATTGTTTGTATCGCCTATATTATTCATAATATGGTGCTTTATTCTTCCCGCGTCGGCCATGCCGCTTGCAGAAATAATGATGCAGGGCTGGTGAAAATCATTGAGCGCCTTGCTTTCATCCACTGTTTTTGTAAATTTCAATCCATCAAAATCAAAGGGGTCGTAATCTGTTTCCAATAATTGTTTTACACGGCTGTTAAAATTTTCCGGGTGACTTTTTACCACTTGCGTGGCTTCCAGGCTTAAAGGGCTGTCAACATACACCGGCACTTTGGGTAATGTTTTATTATTACTCATATCATTTAAAAAATAAAGCAGTTCCTGTGTGCGCCCAACGCTGAAAGACGGGATAATAAGTTTCCCTTTTTTCTGCACACAGGTTTTATTTATCCAGTTGAGTAATTGTTCCGGCGTGTTGGTAATATCTTCGTGCAGGCTGTTGCCGTAAGTGCTTTCGATAATGATATAATCCGCCTGCGGAAAAACATCGGGCGACCTTAAAATAACATCGCGGTATCTTCCAACATCCCCGCTGAAACTTATTTGCGTGGTTTTTCCATTTTCGGTAATGCGTGCATGCACAGCGGCGCTGCCGATGATATGACCCGCATCAGAGTATAATACATCAATGCCTTTTTCAATAGTAAACCATTGTGCATACTGCACTTCATTAAAGAGTGGCAATGCAGCCTGCACATCTTCCACTGTATATAAAGGCTGTAGTGGCGGCTGCCCCATTTTTGCTCTTTTTTTGTTGATGAACTTTGTGTCGTCGCGTTGTATCTCTGCGGAATCCTGAAGCAAAATGGCAACAAGATCTTTTGTCGCCGGTGTGCAGAATATTTTTCCTGCAAAGCCTTCTTTCACAAGTTTTGGTATCAGTCCGCAATGGTCAATATGCGCATGGGAGAGGAGCAGGTAATCTATTTCAGTGGCATTAAAACCAAAGCTGGCATTAAGTGTATCCGTATCCCTGCCAAGCCCCTGGAACATGCCGCAATCAAATAAAATATTTTTTCCGTTGTCTAATGTAAGTAAATGTTTTGAGCCGGTTACTGTTCTTGCAGCACCGTGGAAAGCAATCTTCATAAAGATGATTTTTGTATTTGAAGTTTAAAGATAGTGGATAGGCACAATAGTTTTATTTTTGGTTTTGTAATATTTTATGGCCAAACATCATTTTACCTTTTTAGCGCTTGGTGATTCTTATACCATTGGTGAAGGAGTTCCACTCTACGAAAGCCTTCCATATCAAACTGTGCAATTGCTCCGCAGGCGGGCATTGCATTTCCAGGCCCCGGAAATTGCTGGAAGAACAGGATGGGCAACTTTTGAACTGGCAGAGCATATACTGCATACAGGCTTTAATGAGCATTACGATTTTGTATCATTGCTTATTGGTGTAAACAATCAGTACCGTGGCTTAAGCGCTGATGATTACAAAAACGATTTTGAATTTTTACTGAGAAAGTCATTGCATTTTGCAGGAGAAAAAAATAGCCATGTAATTGTTTTGTCTATCCCCGACTGGGGCGCCACACCATTTGCAAAAGCAAGAGACAGAAAAAAAATTGGTGCCGAGATTGATGCTTTTAATGCTATCAATAAAAAAATATCGGAGCGGTACAAAGTACATTACATCAGCATTACAGAGAGCACGAGGGAAGCGGCAAAAGATAAAAGTTTGCTGGCAGGAGATGGTCTGCATTATTCAGGAAAAGAATATTTGAAATGGGCGAAGCAGGTTGCTGTTATCTTTGAATCGCAGATAAAACCATAAACTTTGTACCTCCTGAAACGCCTGCAGTATGTCAACACCGTACAAAAGATCAGTGGCTCTTTTATAAGTAACCTTTAAGGGATGGGGGTAAATATTCACTCATTTCTTTTTGGTATTGCTGCGCAATTGTTTTTGCTTCGTCCGCAAAATTTTCATCTTCACCTGCGTAAATTATAGTGCGGCTTGCGTTTACCAGTAAACCGCAATCATTATTCATCCCATATTTACTCACTTCTTTTAAACTACCCCCCTGAAAACCTACACCGGGCACAAGCAAAAAATTATCAGGGATGATTTTACGGATATTGCCCAATTCAATTGCCTGTGTGGCGCCAACAACAAACATTAAATTATCCCGTGTTCCCCATTTTGCAACTGCGCGCAAAACTTTTTCATACAAAAACTCATCGCCCATTTTTTGCAGTTCAAAATCGTTTGCACCTTTATTGCTTGTTAAGCCAAGCACAATCGCAAACTTATCTTCATATTCCAAAAAAGGGCGCACACTGTCTTCACCCATATAAGGCGCAACAGTAACAGCATCAAAATGCATGGTTTCAAAAAATGCTTTTGCATATTGCGCAGAAGTATTGCCTATATCGCCGCGTTTAGCATCTGCAATTTTGAAATGTGCGGAAGGAATATGATCAACTGTTCTTTCCATTGCTTCCCAGCCTTTCAAACCCATGGCTTCATAAAAAGCAGTATTTATTTTATACGCAACGCAATAGTCTTTTGTGGCATCAATAATAGCTTTATTAAAATGAAAAATACCATCCGGGTGGTCCTGCAAATGCCTGGGAAGCCTTGCTGCATCTGTATCTAAACCTACACAGAGATAAGATTTTTTTTCCTTAATTTGTTTGATGAGCTGCGGGCGGTTCATTAAATATGATTTGTTTTTGTCTATCGGCTTGCAAAGTTAAGCATCGAAAAATAAATTACAGTTTGCTGATGACCCCTGCAAGAAAACCATCATTATCCCACAACTGTTCAATATTTTTTTGCTGCATTACTTCCTGCATAATGGTCTCCTGTTTCCGGCTGTTATATAATGCTTCTGAATAGCGGATCTGCGGGTTAAAAGTTACCTGCGAGTAAGCCGGTATCCATTTTTCAGGATACTTTTCGTGCAGCTTTGCTTCAATTTTTTTCTGAAGCAAAAATTCCGGGTCGGCAACTTTTTCGCGCATTTCAGTAAAGTTATTTATAGCAAGGTCTGCAATGGCATCGGCATCAGGTTTTCGTAAATTTTGAAACTCATGCAATATTTTTTCCCAGTCGCCGCCATGTTCTTCAATCAATCCATCCAATATCCTGCAGTCTTCAAAACCACAGTTCATCCCCTGCCCGAAGAATGGAACAATAGCATGTGCCGCATCACCAATCAGCGCAAATTTATCTTCACGTACCCAGGGAAAACATTTTACAGTAACCAGTGATGAAGTCGGGTTATTAAAAAAATCTTCAATCAATGTTGGCATCAGCGGAACAGCATCAGCAAATGTTCTCTCAAAAAAATCTTTTACTTTTTCTTTTGTATCAAGTTTTGAAAAAGATAACTCTCCATCGAAAGGAAAAAATAAAGTACAGGTAAATGTTTTATCAAGGTTGGGCAGCGCAATTAGCATAAACTCTTTGCGCGGCCAGATATGCAGCGCATTAATGTGCATCGCAAAATCACCATTTGCAGTTGCAGGAATGGTTAATTCTTTATAACCGCAGTTAATATAATATTGCTGGTAATCAAATTTATCATGCTGTAATTGATGCTGGAGGCGGGTTGCAGAGAAAGCGCCGTCAGCGCCAAAAAGAAGTTCAAAGTTTGAAGTTTGAAATCCGGAGCCTGAAGTTTCAAATGTTGCTTCATTTTTTTTCCAGTCAATATTTGTGCATTTGTGATTAAAAAAAATTTCAACACCATGTTGTTCTGCCATGTCCATCACTTTGCAGTTGAGTGTGCCGCGTGAAACTGAATTGATAAACTGCCCTTCTCTTCCATAAGGTTGAACAGCAGTGCTGCCATCCATATTATGTATATACCGGCCATGCATGGGAATAGAAATTTTTTGTATTTCACCGGCCAGCCCAACTTTCTCCAGCGCAAGCAGGCCGCGGTCGCTGAGTGCAAGATTAATGGAACGGCCCGCAACAATTTTTTCTTTACGTATATCCCCGCGGCGCTCATATAATTTTACCTTATGCCCGCGTTTAGCTAAATAAATGGAAAGCAAAGAACCTACAAGACCTGCGCCGGTGATGACTATGCCCGCATCCCTTAAAAGGGAGCTAAGCAAATTTTTATTTGAGTTCATTATTTTAATTCTTTTATTCCAACTGTGAAGAATGCAATAGATAGAGATTGTACTGCAGAAAAAATATTGCATCCAACAGCCTGCAATGTACCAAATGTATAAGAGAGTTTCCGGCAGCACGCTGTGGCCTATAAAAAAAATAAAACAAAAATATAAAACTGGCAATCGTGCCGTATTTTTGCAGCGATTTTCTCACAATCAATTCCGCAAGTATGGCCTGGAAACAAGTTTTCACTTCCTCGATTGGTAAGAAATTAACGATGGCTTTAACCGGTGTTTTTCTTATTTTATTTTTGGTAGTGCATGTGGGTTTAAATGCCTGTATATGGAATGCAACAGGCAAAAATTCTGACCACGGTGAAATGTTTAACAGGGCTGCCAATTTTATGGGCTCAAATGTAATACCCCGCATACTTGAGATCGGCTTATTTATTTTCATATTTATACATATAATACAGGGGCTTTCACTTGAAGCATACAACAGAAATAAACGGGGTACAGGCTATGTAAAGAATTATGGTAACCACGGCAGTAAATGGTACAGCCGCAGCATGGGTTTATTGGGTACACTTATATTATTGTTTCTTATTCTTCACTGGATACAATTTTGGGGGCCTTCCAGGTTTGGGCAAATGGGTGAAGCTACGCTTTCGGATGGCAAAAAAGTACATGATTTATTTGGATTAATGCAAACTACTTTTCAGGAACCATGGGTGGTAATTGTATATGTGCTGGGTTGTATTTCTTTGGGATATCATTTGGCGCACGGTTTTCAAAGTGCTTTCAGGACAATGGGTGTGCATAATAAAAAATACATGATAATGCTGAAAACGATGGGCTATGCATTTGCCATTATTGTTCCGCTTGCATTTGCCATGATGCCGGTAAGTTTTTATTTAGGATGGGTTCATTAATAAGCAGGCTATCAAATGTGCAGATGTGCAAATTTGGCAACACGGTTCTGCTAATTAAGGGTGGAATTTTAAAACGGCATTTAAGTGAAACTTCAGCACAGAAAATTGATTGACTTATTGCAAAAAGCATATTCGGCTGAAAAAGCGGCTGCATTTGCTTATCAGGGTCATGCAGGCGCAGTAAAAAATGGCGAAGAAAAAAAAGCAATAAAACAAATTGAAATTGATGAATGGAGTCATCGCAAAGAAGTGCTGGAAATAATGCACCAATATGATGTACCGGTATCGAAATATTACGAAAGCAGGTTTTATCTGATAGGTAAAACTATATCTGCAAGTTGCTATTTCATCGGTTGGTTCATGCCATTTTATTTTGCCGGGAGGCTGGAAAGCGGCAATGTATGTGAATATTTTAGAATGAAACATTATTTCAATTCACTTGGAATAAAACAACATGATAAAATATTGTACGAAATGGGAATAAAAGAAAAAGAACATGAGGTTTATTTTTTGGATAAAATAAAAACAAACAGGCTGTTACCTTTTTTCGAAAAGGTTTTTTCGTGGGGTGGCGTACGAGGTTTTAATAATGTAGACCTAGAAAAAAAATATCCTGTAGAAGAGTCCGATATTTATTGTAAAGATTAAGAATAAAAGGGATTGATTTATTTTCAAATCACCAAATTTTCAAATTGATTGTATGCTTGATGCAAAAATTCCTGCCGGGCCACTGGATGACAAATGGACAGATTATAAAGGCCATTGCAAATTAGTGAACCCTTCAAACAAACGCAAACTGGAAGTGATTGTGGTGGGTACGGGTCTTGCAGGAGCCAGTGCTGCCGCGAGTTTGGGCGAACTGGGTTATAAAGTAAAAGCATTTTGTTTCCAGGATTCACCACGACGTGCGCATTCCATTGCAGCGCAGGGCGGTATTAACGCGGCAAAAAATTATCAGAATGACGGGGACAGTGTTTTCCGTTTATTTTATGACACTATTAAAGGCGGCGATTACCGTGCACGCGAATCAAATGTGCACCGCCTCGCAGAAGTAAGTGCAAATATTATTGACCAGTGTGTGGCGCAGGGTGTCCCTTTTGCAAGGGAATACGGTGGCCTACTTTCCAACCGTTCATTTGGCGGAACACAGGTGCAACGTACATTTTATGCTGCGGGCCAAACAGGGCAACAATTACTAATTGGTGCTTATCAGGCACTGGAAAGACAGGTAGCACTGGGTAATGTAAAAATGTATATACGCCACGAAATGCTTGAGGTGGTGGTGATTGATAATAAAGCGCGTGGCATTATCGCCAGGGATTTAATTACCGGAAAATTAGAGCGTCATTTTGGCCATGCAGTGCTGCTTTGCAGCGGCGGATATGGAAACGTGTTTTATTTAAGCACCAATGCAATGGGCAGCAATGTTACTGCTATATGGAAAGCGCATAAAAAAGGTGCGTACTTTGGCAACCCCTGTTTTACACAAATTCATCCAACCTGCATTCCTGTTTCAGGAGATCATCAAAGCAAATTAACATTGATGAGCGAAAGCTTAAGAAATGACGGAAGGATATGGGTGCCGAAAATAAAAGGCGATACACGGAAAGCTAATGAAATCCCTGAGGAGGAAAGAGATTATTATTTGGAAAGAAGATACCCGGCGTTTGGAAATTTAGTGCCGCGTGATGTGGCAAGCCGCGCCGCGAAAGAAAGATGTGATGAAGGTTACGGGGTAGGTTCATCAAAGCAGGCCGTGTTCCTGGATTTTTCTGCTGCTATTGAACGTTATGGAAAAACAGAAGTGGGAAAAGAAGGAAAAGAAAATGCAGTCAAAGAAGAAATTATTGCATTGGGTAAAGAAGTGGTAAAAGAAAAATACGGCAACCTGTTTGACATGTATGAAAAAATAACAGGCGAAAACCCTTACGAAGTGCCGATGAGGATTTATCCTGCAGTGCATTATACGATGGGTGGTTTATGGGTTGATTACGAATTACAAACAACTGTGCCTGGTTTATATTCGCTGGGCGAAGCCAACTTCAGCGATCATGGCGCCAACCGCCTCGGCGCTTCAGCGCTGATGCAGGGTTTGGCAGATGGCTACTTTGTAATTCCTTACACCATTGGGAATTTTCTTGCAGAAGAAATTTATAATAAACCTATCGCAACGGATCACCCTGCATTTGCGGAAGCTGAAAAAAATGTTGCGGAAAGGATCAACGCATTAATGAATATTAAAGGTGCGCAGTCTGTTGAAAGTTTTCATAAACGCCTGGGAAAAATAATGTGGGAGAAATGCGGTATGGCGCGAAATGCAGAAGGATTGAAACAGGCAATCACTGAAATTCAATCGCTGAAAAAAGAATTCTGGAGCGACGTAAAAATCCCCGGAAGTATTGATGAACTGAACCCCGAATTAGATAAAGCGGGCCGTGTGGCCGATTTTATTGAGCTGGGCGAGTTGATGTGTAAAGATGCTTTAATGCGCAACGAAAGTTGCGGTGGACATTTTCGCGAAGAATACCAGACTCCTGAAGGTGAAGCGATGCGTGATGATGAAAATTATATGTTTGTGGCGGCCTGGGAACTGAAAGGCGAAAGTGAATGGGAACTGCATAAAGAGGAATTAAAGTATGATGTAATAAAACCAACGCAGAGAAATTATAAATAATTGTTGAATGGAACATTACAATATGAATCTAACACTAAAAGTCTGGCGCCAGCAAAATGCTGCTTCAAAAGGCTATTTTGAAACCTACCAGGTTTCGGGTATTTCTTCTGAAATGTCTTTTCTTGAAATGTTTGACGTGCTGAATGAGCAACTCATCCATGCAGGCAAAGATCCTGTTGCATTTGACCACGATTGCCGGGAAGGTATTTGCGGCATGTGCTCCATGTATATCAACGGTAAACCGCACGGCCCATGGCAGGCAAATACCACCTGCCAGTTGCACATGCGCGCCTTTAAAGACGGCGATACCATAGTGGTGGAACCATGGCGCGCAAAGGCTTTCCCGGTAATAAAAGATTTAATTGTTGACAGAACTGCATTCGACCGCATCATCCAGGCCGGTGGTTATATAAGTGTAAACACCGGTAATGCAGTGGATGGTAATTCCATACCCATTGAAAAAGAAAAAGCAGATGCGTCTTTTGCCGCGGCCATGTGTATTGGTTGCGGCGCCTGCGTGGCTGCATGCAAAAACAGTTCTGCTATGCTTTTTTTATCAGCAAAAGTAGCGCACCTTGCTTTGCTGCCACAGGGCGGGCCTGAAAGAAAAATACGTGTTGTGAATATGGTTGCACAAATGGATAAAGAAGGGTTTGGCGCTTGCACAAACACGGGTGCCTGTGAGGCAACCTGCCCTAAAGAAATCTCATTAAGAAATATTGCAAGGCTTAACCGCGAGTATGCAACAGCAAGCTTAACTGCGGAGAAGTAAATGATAAGTATGCAAAATAATAAAAGTGGCGCTAAAATCAGCACCGCTTTTCTTATAACTTCATACTTATAACTTATTAATTATACTGTGGCATCAAACCTTTCGCGAGTTCCACCATTTTATTCAGCCCATCTTCAGGTAAATTTCCTTTCTTAAATTCTGCAAGTACATCGGGCAATTTATTCTGCATTTCCATTAAAAAATGTTCTTCAAATGCTTTTACATTCTTCACTGCCACTCCGCGTAACAGGCCTTGTGTACCAAGATAAATAATAGCTACCTGTTTTTCTACTGACATAGGTGAATATTGCAGCTGCTTTAATATTTCCACGTTGCGGGCGCCTTTGTCCAATACCACTTTTGTAGCTGCATCAAGGTCGCCGCCAAATTTTGAGAAGGCTTCCATTTCACGGTAAAGCGCCTGGTCGAGTTTTAAAGTACCCGCCACTTTCTTCATTGATTTTATCTGCGCATTACCACCCACGCGGCTTACAGAAATACCCACGTTGATCGCGGGGCGGATGCCGGCATTAAACAGGTTACCTTCAAGGAATATCTGTCCGTCGGTAATTGAAATCACGTTTGTGGGTATATAAGCAGATACGTCACCAGCCTGTGTTTCAATAATGGGCAATGCTGTTAAAGAACCACCGCCTTTTACAAGATGCCTGATATTATCCGGCAAATCATTCATGTTTTTTGCCACATCATCATTGGTAATGATTTTTGCAGCACGCTCCAATAAACGGCTGTGGAGGTAGAATACATCACCGGGATAAGCTTCACGGCCCGGTGGGCGGCGCAGCAACAGTGAAACTTCACGGTAAGCAACCGCCTGTTTACTCAAATCATCATAAATAATTAATGCTGGTCTTCCGGTGTCGCGGAAAAATTCTCCAATAGCGGCTCCGGCAAAAGGTGCGTAGAACTGCTGTGGTGCGGGGTCGCTTGCAGAAGCGGCAACAATCGTTGTATAAGCCATTGCGCCTGCATCCTGGAATACTTTCATTACACCGGCAATGGTGGATGCTTTCTGCCCAATAGCCACATATATACAATACACAGGTTTTCCTGCATCATAAAATTCTTTCTGATTAATAACAGTATCAATACAAATAGCGGTCTTTCCGGTCTGCCTGTCACCAATCACCAATTCACGCTGGCCGCGGCCAATAGGGATCATTGCGTCAATTGCTTTAATACCGGTTTGCAAAGGCTCTTTTACAGGCTCACGGAAAATAACACCCGGCGCTTTACGCTCCAGCGGCATTTCATACAACTCACCTGTTATAGGTCCTTTACCATCAATGGGTTCACCCAATGTATTTATCACACGGCCTACCAACCCTTCGCCTACTTTAATAGAGGCAATCTTCCCGGTGCGCTTTACTTTGTCACCTTCTTTTATTTCAGATGATTCACCCATTAACACAACACCTACATTATCTTCTTCAAGGTTAAGCGTAATCGCTTTCACACCATTTTCAAATTCAACCAGTTCACCTGCACGCACGTTGTTTAATCCATATACACGTGCAATACCATCACCCACCTGCAGCACTGTACCTACTTCTTCCAAATCCGCAGAAGCATTAAAATTGCTCAGTTGCTGCCGCAGTATCGCTGATATTTCATCCGGTTTAATTTCTACCATGTTCTGATTTTTGCCCCCGGCCCTTAAAAGAAGGGGAAGTTTATCAATTATTATTTATATCTTTTTTAGCCAATCATTATGCCTGCTTTTCATCTTCCGTTGCGTCGCACTCCTGTACGCTTTATTCTTTATTCAGCAGAAAAAACTAACAGCTTTATCTTATATTATGTACATAAATATTTTTCTTAAACTGCGCTTTTACATCTTTCAAATCGCGCAGCACACTTACATCTACAAGATTATTATTAAATTCAAGAACAAAACCGCCAATCAGTTTTTCGTCCACTTTTGTTTCTAATTCTACGGTTTCCAAACCCGCTTCCGTTTTCACTTTGGAAACAATTGCATTTTTCAAATTCTCACTTACAGCATTTGCCGTAGTAAGTTTTACTTTATGTATTCCTTTAAGTGTATTGTACTGGTCAATAAAAGCGTTAACAATTTCAGGAAGATCGCTTTCCCTTCCTTTATTTATAAGTAAATTATTAAATGCTGCGGTAAGTGCGCTTACTTTATCTTTTGTAACCGCAGTAATAATCTGCTCTTTTTTATCAGCTTTAATAATGGGGCTTTTCAGCAGGTTTACAAATTCACGGCTTGCTTTGCATACTGCCTGCAGATACAGCATATCATTATATACAACTTCAAGCTGGTCTCTCTCTGCAGAAAGATCAATTAAACTTTTTGCGTACCTGCCTGCTAAACGTGGATTGGGCATATTCGGCCTCCCTAAATCCCTCCAAAGGAGAGACTTTTTTTAAAAAAGTACAAAATAATTTTTAAGCTATTCTCTATTTGATGCTCCCCAGTTGGGGGAGTTAGAGGGTGCTTAATTCAATTTTACTCCGTCTGCTAATTGTTTAATATAATTTTCCTGGTCTGTTTTATTGGCCAGCTCCCTGCGCAACACTTTTTCCGCCACTTCGATTACCAATGAACCCACCTGGTTTTTTACATCTGTTAAAGCCGCATTTTTTTGTTGAGTGATTGCGTGCTGTGCATCGGCCACAATGCGGTCATACTCGCCCTTTGCTTTTTCTTTTGCATCGCTTATCATTTTATCACCTGTTTCTTTTGCATCTTTAAGCATTGAAGCTCTTTCCTCCCTGGCTTTGTTCAACAAAGCTTCATTCTCGCTTTTCAACTGCATCATTTCCGCTTTCACTTTATCAGCAGTGGAAAGCGCATTGGCAATTCCTTCTTCCCTTTCTTTAAGGGAAGATAAAATGGGTTTCCATGCGTATTTTTTTAAAATAAAAAACACGATGAGAAACGCAAGAACCGTCCATATCAGTAATCCAAAACCGGGAGTAAGCAAATCCATAAAATTGATTTGAAATTTGAAGATTAAATAATTTGAAAATACATTTTTATTAATTTGATGATCACATTTTCAAATTTAATTGCTGCACCCTCCGCCCTGTGCTTCAGGTACAGCAATAATTTTTGGGAACCCTGCAGTTAAACGAACATTGCAATTATTGAAGCGATGATCGCAAACAATGCCGCACCTTCTACAAGGGCAGCAGTAAGGATCATGTTCTGACGGATGTCGTTCAAAGCTTCAGGCTGGCGGGCAATGCTTTCTACAGAGCCTTTACCAATCTGGCCAATGCCGATACCTGCGCCAATGGCAGCCAAACCGGCACCCATAGCAGCGCCTGCATTCGCAGTCCCATCCAATAATACATTTAAAATAGACATAATACCTGGGTTTTAATTATAAAAAAAGTTAAATAATAACCGCATCTGCGTGATGGTCCACATCATCATGTCCGCCTTCAAATGCCTGGCCTATAAATACGCCGGTAAGCATAGTGAAGATGAACGCCTGTAAAAAAGCCACTAATATTTCAATAAAATAAATGAATATGCAAAAGGCAATGGATACGGGTGAAAAACCATATCCAACAAACGTATTCAGGTTGCCAAAAATAAATATCAGCATTATAAGACAGGTGATGATCATGTGGCCCGCAATCATGTTTGCAAACAAACGTATGATCAATGCAAAGGGCTTTGTAAAAATGCCCAGTATCTCCACCGGTACTAAAATAATTTTCACCCATCCCGGCACTCCGGGAGGATTGAATATATGACCCCAGTAATGTTTGTTGCTGCTGAATATGATAACAATAAATGAAATCACACCAAGTACAGCCGTAAAGGCAATATTACCAGTAACGTTTGCAGTGCCGGGTATCAACCCCACAATATTATTTATGAGGATGAAGAAAAATACAGTAAGCAGGTAAGGCATGTACTTTTCATATTTGTTGCCCAGCGTGGATTTACCCACCTGGTCGCGTACAAAAGTTATTACGGGTTCTACTGCATTCTGCCAGCCTGACGGTGCAACATTAGCTCCGGTTTTCTTATATTTTTTTGCAATATTTGTCATAAACACAACGAGCAAAATCAATGCAAGGATCATCTGCACTACATTGCGTGTCATGGAAAAATCGTAGAACTTTGCCCCGGGATCCCATTCCCCGTTTGCATCTACAGCTATCAGTTTACCAAGGCCTAAATTTTCTTTTTTAATATCAATACCTTTTTGCTGGAGTTCTTTCACATATTCTTCATCAATTATCCTGTAGCCATTATACGCATCATGGTTATGATTAAAGGCAGATGACATAAAAGCGGAAAAGCCTTTTTGAGGCGAATAAATAAAAACAGGAAGAGGAATGGAAACTTCAGTTTTACCAATGGTGATAAAATGAAATTCATGTGCATCCATTATATGTTCCATCAGTAAGTCGCCGGGCTTGAATGTTCCCTTTTTTTCGGATGAATCCTGTGCAAATAAAGTATTGGAAAATAAAAGGGAAGAAAGGCTGAAAGCTAATGCTAGTAATAATTTCATGCGTCTGAAGGCCATACCTGTCTGTAAATTTGCCGCAAAGATAAGGGTTGGGGATGAAAAAAATAAATGCTGCTGCAAAAAAGATTGTATGACTGCATACGGATATTATTCCATTCATCTTACAATGCAAAGTTACCCTGCACTTTCCGGTTAGGATTTTTTTCAAACTGCATATTATATAATTTGGCATAAAAACCATTTAGCAGCAGCAGTTCCTCATGTGTGCCTGTTTCCTTTATTTCGCCTTTATCCAGTACGATAATTTTATCCGCTTTGCGGATGGTGGACAGGCGGTGTGCAATTACAATGGATGTTCTCCCGGAAATGAGTTTCTCAATAGCATTTTGTATCAGCAGTTCGCTTTCACTGTCAATGGAAGAAGTCGCTTCATCCAGAATTAAAACGGATGGGTTGTATAATAATGCCCTGATAAAAGAAATTAACTGGCGCTGCCCCAGGCTCAATGTGCTTCCCCTTTCCATTACATTATAACTGTAGCCACCGGGAAGTCGCATAATAAAATCATGAACATCTATCAGCTTTGCTGCCTCAATCACCTGTTCCTTTGATATATCAGGGTTGCGCAAAGTGATATTATCCATTACCGACCCCGAGAATAAAAATACATCCTGCAGCACTACACCAATGCTGCTGCGCAGTATATCAAGGTTATATTTTTCAATATTCACCCTGTCTAATTGAATACTGCCTTTTTGTATATGGTACAAACGGTTTAATAGACTTATAACGGAAGTTTTACCGCTGCCTGTGTGGCCTACTAATGCAACGGTTTCACCAGCCTTTACCTCAAAATTTATATTTTTCAAAACATAATTATCATCGTTGTATGCAAACCATACATGGTCAAATTTTATTGCTCCCTCAATTTTGCCGGGAGTTTTTTCAAAACTCCTTTCAGTTGATTTTGGGGTATCATTATTATCCAAAACTTTAAATACCCTTTCAGCTGCAATCATGCCCATTTGCAGCACATTAAATTTGTCCGCAATCATGCGTAGCGGACGGAAGATAAGATTGAGATAAAGTATAAATGCAATTAATTCGCCTGCAAGGTTTTTATTGGCAACAGGATTATCTGCCACCCTGCCTGCCAGCCACCATACGAGTAAACCCATTGATATGGCCAGCACGATTTCCACAATGGGAAAAAAAACAGAGTAAGCAAAAATAGACCTGATATTGGCGTTGCGGTGCTCTTTATTTATTTTTTTAAATTTTTCAAACTCGCGCCCTTCCGCTGCAAATGCCTGTACAATATGCATCCCGGTAATATGCTCCTGCACAAATGCATTAAGTGCCGCCACAGCGTTTCTCACTTTTATAAAACTTTTGTTTACGCTTTCTTTAAAGTAATAAGTAGCAAGCAATAAAAAAGGAAAAGGTATCAATGCAATGAATGTAAGCCGCCAGTCTGTTACAAACATTACTACTAATAAAATAATAATTGAAAGCAGATCGGCAATAATGGGGATGAGCCCATCCGAAAAAATATCATTGATGCTTTCAATATCATTGATCGTCCTGGTGGTAAGCGTGCCGATGGGCGTGGTATCAAACTGTTTTAAGTTAAGCGAAGTTATTTTTTTAAACACACTTACCCGCATATCCCTTACCACATTCTGCCCCAGCCACGCGGTTAAAAAAGAAAATAAAAACCTGAAAACTGTTTCAACAAGCAGGAAGGCAATTTGAAAAACAGTAATGGCAATAATAAATTTAGCTACATCGCTCAAATCTGTATTTAAAAACCATGCAAGTATTTTTGGCACTGCAACAGGTTTATGCGTAACCTTATCAATGGTAAGCTGGATTAAATAAGGGCGTACAGGAGTAAAAAATGCGAGCACAATGGCAAGCACCAGGCTGCTGAAGAACTGTATGCGGTAAGGCTTTACAAATACAAACACCCGCTTGAGCACAGAAAAATCGAATATCTTTTTTTTAGGGGAGCCATTCATAATTGCGGATAAAGATAATAACTAAAAAAACACGGCGGTTCTCTATACATTAATGGCAGGCAGCAAATCATTGTTTAAAAAATATTTTACAAATTATTGAGGTTCTAATAAACAAAAACAATAAGGATCAAGAATGAGATATTCATTATCGGGGCCAACAGCGTATTTTTTTTCATTCCAGTGATCATATAATGTTACCGGTGGGGCGCCATGCTCCTTAAATGCATACCAGGTAACGTAAGCTGCGGCACTGCCAAAATTAAAAAGGCAAAATATCTTTTGATCTTTGTATGCACGCAGGAACCCAGCCACATGTATGTTATGGGGAGCAAGCCAGTTAAGGCTTTTGTAATCAGCAACTGCGGAGACTTTTTTTCTTATGGAGATAAGCCTTTGCGTAGATGAAAAAATAATATGTTCTGTTGTTCCTTCCGCATTTATTTTTTTATTTTTTTCCCAGTCAATTACCGGGCGGTGCATCCAGCGGTTATCATAATTCTTTCCTTCATCATCCAGATAAGAATAATCATTGGTGTATGCGGCTTCATCGCCATAAAAAATCATGGGTACGCCACCAATAAAAAAGCTGTGCGCCTGCATCAGTAAAATTTTTTTTACTGCTATTTCCGTTTCATATCCGTTATTATTTTCAATCGCTTTTTCAAGCCCGCATAAAGAAGCAAGTGAGCCGCTTATCCTTGCATCCTGTGTTTTTTGGTTTACAGAAAACAAAGCACCTTTTGCAGGTGAGTTTTCATAACTGCCGGAATAATAATCTTTCAGGAATTTTCTGTGCTCGTATGCATTAAAGCCTGCCTGTTCTATCATGTAATCATTATAGCCCAAACCAATATCATCGTGGCAGCGGGTGTAAGTAATCCATGATGTGCCGTAAGGTTTTTGCAATAACAGGTGCTGTGCAGCCAGCATTATCCTTGTATTGCCGGTTGCCAGTGCATCCCACTGCAGTGCCATCTGCGTGGCATTATAAGCAAAGTCGCATTCTTTGGCGGTTGCCGGCCCGGTTCCAAAATATTTCAATATTTCTTTTGGAGCCACGATGGCTTCACCAAGTAATGCCATGCCCGGTGTTGCCGTATTAGTGCATTGTTTTATTAATTGCAAAATAGCGTGCGCCTGCGGAAGGTTTTGGCATGCAGTCCCCAACTGTTTCCAGATAAATGCAGGGGCATCTATGCGCAAAATATCCACACCAAGATTTGCATAGAAAAAAATATTGTCAAGCATTTCAACAAACACCGCCGGGTTGGTATAGTTCAAATCCCACTGGTAATTATGAAATACCGTCATCACCCATTTTTTACATTCCTTATTGTATGTAAAATTTCCCGGTGCTGCTTCCGGAAAAATTTCAGGCATTGTTTTTTCAAATGCATCAGGAATATTGCGGTCATCATACATATAAAAATAATCCTGGTATTTCCTGTTGCCCATCTTTGCTTTTTCTGCCCATTCGTGTATATGCGATGTATGATTAAGCACAATGTCAATCATCAGATAAAAGTTTTCGCTGCTCATTTTCTCTTCCAGTGTTTTTAAGTCTTCCAGCGTTCCAAAACGCCCGTCCACCTTCCTGAAATCTGAAACTGCATAACCGCCATCGCTTTCCCCTTCCGGGCTTTCAAAAATGGGCATTAGGTGCAAAAGGTTTACACCAAGTTTTTCAAAGTACACAAGCTTTTCTTCCAGTGTTTTAAGGTTTCCGCAAAACCTGTCCACATATAAGCTCATGCCGGTGATTTCATTACTTAAAAACCAATAACCTTTTTCAAGTTTTTGTAAATCTTTTTGTTTTAAATTATCAGGCCTTTTCTTATATGCGCCGATAATTGTTTTTAAAAGCTTTTTAAAGTCCGCATCACAGGCGGGATGGCCTGCATACAATTCCATATATAAAGCATGTATGGCAGATGCATTTGCAAAAAACCGGGTATAAAACAAATTGTCTTTGCCTGCAAAATCAATATTGCTTTTCTGCAGTTCAAGATTAATTTCCCGATGAAGGTTATAATTGTACACGGTCGGTTAGTCTAATTAAAAATATCGTTGCTCAAATATTTAAAGGCTTCCATAGCGCCCATGTATTCGCACGTCCTGGCTCCCGCTTTATTCGCATTTGCAATAAGTTTCCGCCAGTCATCAACACGCAGCG
This sequence comes from Chitinophagales bacterium, assembly GCA_038207175.1. Classification (GTDB taxonomy): domain Bacteria; phylum Bacteroidota; class Bacteroidia; order Chitinophagales; family Chitinophagaceae; genus JBBRAD01. Next base: position 72,000 of record JBBRAD010000004.1, on the reverse strand, counting down.
ATTGAATTTCATTTAACGGTTTATCGCTTAACTGGTAAAGCAGTGCGCCCACAAAAGCATCACCTGCACCTGTTGTATCCACAGGTTTTACAGGAATACTGCTGATAATATATGTTTCATTGTTCATGCCAAGCAATGTGCCTTCTTTGCCAAGCGTAATGGCAAACACTGCGGTTGTTTTTTCCAGTAAAACCTTTACTGCATCATCTAATGTAGCTTTTCCGGTTATTAAAATTGCTTCCTCATCACTTACTTTAAAAAAGTGGCAGCTTTGTAAAAAATTCCAGCTTTGGTCTATAAATGTTTGATCATTGTTTTTAAAAAGAAGGTGCCTGTAGTTGGGGTCGAAACTGATGAAGATATTTGCCTGCAATGCTTTTTGCATAAGCCCTGCATAAGCTGCCTGCAGCGGGCCTGGAAGGAAACCCGTGGCGGAACCAAAATGAATAATAGAAAATTCATCAAGGCTGATATGCTCAATTTCTTCCCTTGTAAGCTGGCCATCCGCGCCGCGGTTGAAATAAAAATCACGCTCACCGTTTTCCATCAGCGATACAAAAGCGAATGTGGTAAAATAGTTTTCATCCTGCAGCACATATTTTGTGCTTACGCCAAATGCGTTCATTATTTCCATCAAATGTTTGCCAAAAGGGTCTGTGCCTACTTTGGCAGCAAGCTCCACATTGCCGCCCAGTGCCGCAATTGCGGCTGCTACATTGGTAGGTGCGCCGCCGGCTTTTTTTAAAAAATTATTTCCTTCGCTGAGCGATTTGCCTTTATCAGTGCAGATCATATCAATCAAGGCTTCACCGATGCAGAGTATTTTTTTCATGTCAAAACCCAATGGGCATTTTTTTGTTGATTTAAGAACAAAGCGTAAAAGAGTGCGACGCAACAGAAGCTTAATGCTTATTCATCAACCCGGTGTATAAAAATTTTCTTTGCCTAATGCCCGCCGCCTATAGGCATCATTATATCTTCATCATTTCCTTTCATCACTTTTATCCTCAGTGTTGCCAAAGCCGCAAGTAACAAAAATACCCCGGCAAACATAATGGCGTTGTTCGGGTTTGCTCCCAGCACATATTCGTACACATACCGGAATGAAAGGTTTTGCAATATCATGGGTATTACAATCATCATATTCACGATTCCCATATACACACCATAACGTTCTTTTGATATGCTGTTTACCACCATGATGTAAGGCACACCCATCATGCTTGCCCATGCAATACCAAAACCAATCATGGGTATAAAAACAAGATATTTATTTTCAATATGCGGCAATATAATAAGTGCTGCTGCTGCAAGCGCAAGGCAAATTACATGTACAGATTTTGCGCTGTATTTTTTTGCAAGCCCCACCAATGCAAATGCGGAAAGAAAGGTTACAATATTGTACCAACCGTTTACCAGACCTGTCCATCCTACTGCTTCTTCGTAGAGTTGTTTATTTTGCTCTGCTGTTGTATGCCAGATGGATTTTGCAAGGCTCAAAGAAATAAACTGCCAGTAACAAAACATAGCATACCACTGGAACAAATACACTAAGGCTAATTGCCATAAAGTTTTGGGCATGTCTTTTATTGCAGAAAATATTTCAATAATGGGTACAAAAATCCCTTTCTTCGATTCGCGGAGATGTTTTAGTTCTTCATCGGTTGGCGGTATTTCCGGTGTTTTGGAAACCGACCACAGCACAGATGCAATGGAGCAAACTGCGCCAACAAAAAAAGAACCAAATACCCAATATGGAATGCCCGATTCTCCTGTACCCGTTTTTGTTTCGCCGGTAATTACTTTCTGAAAAAAATAAAGAGAAAGATTGGCGAGTGTAATTCCCAGTCCTGTAAAAAAGCTTTGTGTAAGAAACCCAGTAGCCCTTTGTTCTGCAGGAAGTTTGTCAGCAATAAAGGCCCTGTACGGCTCCATAGCTGTATTGTTGGAAGCGTCAAGCAGCCAAAGCAACCCAACGGCCATCCATAATGCACTGCTGAACGGAAAAAGAAAAAGACAGATACTGCAGCCCATTGCGCCCATTAAAAAATAGGGTTTCCTTCTTCCCCATTTTGGGTGCCATGTTTTATCGCTTAATGCACCAATAAGCGGTTGTATCAATAAGCCCGTAACAGGCCCCGCAAGATTTAGCAGCGGCAGATCTTCAGGTTTAGCATGAAGAAATGAGAATAGCGGGTTCACGGCGGTTTGCTGCAACCCAAAGCTGTATTGAATTCCAAAGAACCCCACATTCATATTTATGATCTGGGAAAATGTAAGCCGGGGTTTGGTAAAGGTCATAGCAGGCTGTTAAATTATTGAATGGATAAAAATAAACAAAGGGTTTCATAAATGTAAGTTATACACCTGAAACAAATACAGTATTACCTTTGTGCGCACCTGCAAACGGTTGCGGTGGATAATTTTATGATGAATATTTTCAGAAGGCAAAGATTAAAGGTCATTACTGCTGTGTACTGGTTCCTGCTGATATTTATTGTGGCTGCATGGATATGGTGGTTTATATCCCTGCAAAACCAGAACAGCCAGATGCTTGCATACAAATCTTCGCAGCTGAACAGAGCCGACCCTGCTTACACGCAAAAATTATCCTTCCTTAACGATGAGCATGAACGAAAAACAGCTCAGTTTGTAAGTGAAGGCATTACGTTTCTTTTGGTAACACTTGTGGGTGCAGTGTTTGTTTACCGCGCAGTAAGAAGGCAGATAAAGTTATCGTACCAGCAGCAGAATTTTATGATGGCTGTAACGCATGAATTAAAAACACCTATTGCTGTAACGCGGCTGAACTTGGAAACATTACAAAAACATAAATTGGATGAAGCAAAGCAGCAAAAATTAATTTCGGTTGCCCTTAGTGAAACGGACAGGCTGAATGTACTGACCAATAATATCCTTGTTGCATCGCAATTGGAATCGGGAAATTATACGCTGAACAAACAGGAAATAAATTTTACAGATCTGGTAACGGGGTGTGTGAAAGATTTTTGCAGCCGCAACCCGCAGCGGAATATCACTCGGCATATTGGTGAAAATATTTTTGCGGAAGGTGAAACAATGCTGCTGCAGATGCTAGTGAATAATTTGCTAAACAATGCGCTCTGCTATTCACCAAAAGAACCTGCTATAAAAGTGCAGCTGGAAAATATTTCCAGGAAAGCCATTTTAAAAATCACTGATGAAGGTGAAGGGATTACCGATGATGAAAAGAAAAAAATATTTGAGAAATTTTACCGCACAGGCAATGAAGCCACACGCAAAACAAAAGGCACGGGACTGGGTTTATATCTTTGTAAAAAAATTGTGCATGACCACAAAGGAAAAATAAGCGTTGAAAATAATACACCGCATGGAAGTGTTTTTACCGTTACGCTGCAATCAATATAAATATGACAACTGAAAATAAGGGAAATATTTTAGTAGTAGAAGATGAAGAAAATCTTCATGAAACATTAAAACTGAATTTAGAACTGGAAAACTATTCCGTTACTTCTGCTTTTACCGGAATGGAAGCACTGAAGGCTGTGGCGAATGAATATTTCGACCTGATCATTATGGACATCATGCTGCCGGAGATTGACGGGATAAGCATTACAGAGAATATACGTGTGCAGCACAATGAAGTGCCCATTTTAATATTAAGCGCAAAAATCAGCAGCGCCGACCGTGTGCTGGGGCTGAAAAAAGGTGCGGATGATTATCTTACCAAACCATTTAACCTGGAAGAACTGATACTGCGGGTGGATAAACTGGTACTTAAAAATAAAAAACTGCAGGATAAAGAAAGCGTTGGCGATGTATATGAATTCAGTAATAATAAAATTGATTTTAAAGCGCAAACGGCAACAACCTGGAATGGTGAAGTGATTGAACTTAGTAAGAAAGAAGCGATGCTGTTGAAGCTTTTATTGGAAAATAAAAATGAAGTGGTAACCCGCGAAAAAATATTGCAGATGGTTTGGGGTTACAATGTTTATCCCACTACAAGAACGATTGATAACTTTATCCTCTCGTTCAGGAAATATTTTGAAGAAGACACCCGCAACCCAAAACATTTTCATTCCGTAAGGGGAATGGGCTATAAGTACAGCGATTAAAAGTGAGACGTGAAACGGAAGACGTGAAATTTTGAAATTACATTAAGCACAATCTTTTAATCACCGTGTTTAACTGTAAATGCAGGTTTGCTTTTTCATCATCCGAAACAACAGGCGAATACAAAGCAAGGTCGCAGGCTGCGTATATTTTTTTTGCATCATTAAATACCTGTTCACCTGCGCCACTTCTTTTTAGTTCATCCGTCAAATAGCTTTCAGTTCCGGCAGGAGTTTGCAGTTTTTCCTGCAATGCTTTTGTGAGCAGGGATTTGACAAGAGCAAAAAAAGTTTGGCTGTCACTTATTTTTTCAAGCTCTCTTAGTGCCAAAGAAAAATCAGTTTTTATTGCCGGCGGTTCATTTATATTTATTTTTTCTTCCGCACTTTTATTTTCAGTTGCTGAAGTTTGTTTTTTTTGCACATTGTTTTTTTTCCTGTTTACCCGGTTGCTGATAATAAAAACGAAAGCAACGATTACAGCTATTGCAGGAACAATCCATAAATACCTGCGGTTGCTTATATCCTCCGTAATAATATTTTTATTCTCCTGTTCTTTGGGTACTTCTTTAGTAATTGAAACCGCAATGCTTTTTGAATAAACGGTTTGATAGTTTTTTGACTGCGGGTCAAAAAAATTAAACGCAATTGCAGGTATCACCACATTGCCTTCCTTCGTTCCAATAAAAGGAAGGTTAAATGTTTTACTGCCGCTTACAGGAAAACCGGAAGGCGCTGTATATTGTGTATCTGTCCCATCAAAATGTTCAATACCCGAAGGCCACTGAACAGCCGGAAGACTTATTCCGCTTATGTTTCCGCTGCCTGAAACCGTTACCTGCAGATGGATATTTTCACCCACCGGCGCATTGTTTGTATCGGTTTTTGCAGAAATTTTAAAGCTGCCCAGCACGCCCGGAAAATTTGAAGGTTTATTGTTATCAGGCAGCGGCTGCACATTTACCGTTAAAGGTTTATTGCTTAAAGTAAGCGTGTAGTCTTCTGTTTTTCCTGCATCACCCATATCAGTAAATGAAACAATATTTTCCACCGATGTTTCATCTAACTGCAACGGCCCTTCTGTAAGCGGTATCAACTGCACTTTGCGTATATACAGAACGCGGTATTTTTTTCCGTCCACGGTTTCTTCATCGGCATCACTGTCACTTGAAAGTTCCAGCACACTGCATCCGCTGAATTCAGGTTCTTTTGTAATGTTTGAAGTCCTCGTTAACGTAGTATAAAGTTTATATGTAACCAAAAAAGGCTCACCCACAAAAACCGTTTTTTTGCTTGAAGCCACACGTACAAATATGTTTTTTTGAATAATATCTTCCGGCTTTTCACCGGCATGCAACACCGGGGTATGTGTGATAAATGTATCGGGTGTAATACCGTGTGGTTGCGCGAAGATTTCTGTGCATGCAAACAAAGCAATAAGCAGTATTATATTTTTCCTGCACAGCATAGTAGCTGCAAATATAGATACGATAAGCCTTTTGCACAATTACCGCGGGTTAAAGAAATAAGAATTTTTGACAGGCAGTTGTGCAGGTGCCGGCTTCGTTGCCCGCCCAGGTTTTCGGACTTGCAGCATCGCCGTTGCGCTGCACTCATTTGCGGCATTGTACCCCCCGAATAAATTGCCACCTTAGCCTGCTAAGCAAGATCCGGAACGCACAAAAGTGCGACTACCGCCGCTTGCGGGGCACAGCGCAACAAAAGCTCAATTAATTTTCAAAAGCCCAGTTAAAAAATTTCTACTAAAAGATTTGAGTTTTTTTATTTTGCAGACGGAAGGGTTTTATCCCCGCTCATTTTAAGCATGCCCATGAGTTGCTGCATATTTTTCTGCATACCGTCTATGCTGCCATCCAAAAATAACATGTTGCCCTTACCTGCTTCTGCAAAATTCTTTATTGCTTCTGTCCACATGCTGAATAAAATAACATTTGTGTCGAGGTTTGCCTGTTTCATTTGCTCGGCAGCCTGGCTCATACCTTTGGCTACTTCTTCGCGGAACAGGGCAACACCCTGGCCGCGCAGCCTTGCCGCTTCACGTTCCGCTTCCGCTGAAATTTTTATTGCGTTGCCTTCTGCTTCAGCAGCTTTTGTTTTTGTTATAAGTAAAGCCTGGCCTTCGTTTTCAGCTGCGGCTTTTAAATTATTACTTGCCACCACTTTGCTCATGCTGTCTATAATAGCCTGATCAAAAGTAATATCGTTGACCTGCAGATCCTGCAAATGATAACCCCACTCTTCTAATGAATGGTCTATCTGTTCTTTTACAAATTCCACAATGTCTTTTCTTAATAACAGGATCTCTGCCTGTCTTTTTGTTGCAACAAATGCACGGATGGAACCTTCAATAGTACGCACAAGCGCCTGCATCAGGTCTTTATCACTGATAAATTTGAATGCAACTTTTTTTATGGTTTCTTCATCCGCATTTTGTACGGCATACAGCAGCATTGCTTTAAAGTAAACATTCGCCTGGTCAAGTGTTACAGCCTGAAACTCCAGCTCCACTGAACGGTTCTGTATGCTTATTCTTTTATACACCTGTTCAAACAGGGGTATTTTAAAATTCAAACCGGGCCGCATAATGCGCTTGTATTTTCCAAACATGGTAACCACAGAAATAAAACCCTGGTTTACGGTAACAAGCCCGCTGAAGATGATAAAGAGTATGACCAGTACATACCAGTAATCTGCAAGCAAATTCATAATTGTAAAATTTTGGGAAAGGTAAGCAATGATGAACAAAAAACAGGATCAGGGATTTTCTTCCCAAACCTGTACCAGGTTTACAAGCACTTCCACCGCTTTTTCCATATCGTTTACAGCCACCCATTCATGTTTGCTGTGTATGGCCTGCATACCGGTAAAAATATTTGGACATGGTAAACCCATAAAACTTAACCGGCTGCCATCTGTGCCGCCACGTATGGGTTCACTGCGTACAGTTAACCCGGCCCTTTCATAAGCCAGCACTGCATTTGCGGCTACCTGAGGATGCGCGTTCAGCACTTCCTTCATGTTGCGGTATTGTTCATACACTTCGAAATCCATAGAAACTTTCGGATATTTTTTTATCACTTCGTCTGCAATATTTTTTAGCCTTGCTTTATGTTTTTCTAAATTTGCAGTTAAAAAATCGCGCACAATAAACTCTATCGCTGCTTTCTCTGCAATACCTTCCATACTCACCGGGTGCACAAAACCTTCCCGGCCATCTGTTGTTTCGGGGCTAAATTCGTTTTTTGGAAGCGCTGCTAAAATTTCACCACAAATTTTCAACGCATTTACTAATTTACTTTTTGCATAACCAGGATGCGCAATCACACCATGCACAGTTATCTTCACTCCGTCTGCGCTGAATGTTTCATCCTCAAGTGTTCCTGCTTCGCCGCCATCAAGTGTGTATGCATAATCAGCCCCCAATTTTTTCAAATCAATTTTTGCTGTGCCTTTGCCCACTTCTTCATCGGGTGTAAATAATATTTTTATTGTTCCATGTTTTATTTCGGGGTGGGCAATTAAATAACCCGTCATATCCATAATAATGGAAACACCAGCTTTATCATCTGCGCCAAGCAATGTTAACCCGCCTCCAGTGATAATATCGCTGCCAATTTTTTCTTTGAGGTAAGGGTAATCTTTTATTGAAATAACTTGTGCTGCATCATCAGGCAGAATAATATCTTCACCGGTATAAGCCTTGTGCAGTATGGGCTTTACGTTGGAGCCGCTGCAGTCAGGCGCCGTGTCCACATGGCTGCAAAAACAAATTACAGGAGTATTTTTTTTTGTATTGGATAGAATGGTTGCATATACATATCCATATTCATCTGTATGTGCATCTTCAACTCCTGTTAACAATAATTCTTCCGCTAGTATTTTACTTAAGATCTTTTGTTTTTCTGTTGTGGGATATGTATTACTTTGCGGATCACTCTGTGTATCTACCTGCACATAGCGAATAAATCTTTCAGAAACTGTATGAGAATAATTATCCATCATGATGAAAATTTAAGAACAAATTAAATAAAATAAGTACAGGATCAGGTTGCTCTGCCCGTATGGCGCTATGAAAAAAAATTAAAACTTGGGGCAGGGAAGCCCTTTGCTTTCTGCAGGCCTTTTTATATAGATAAGAGAAATTTCAATGCCACCGCGGCTTTGAGAAGCTGTTTTTAAATTAGACGTATTGATATCATAAGTAGTTCCAAGCCTGAATCCATCCCACTCAAGACCCACGTAGGGGATAATTGCATCGCCCAAACGTATCCATGCGCCTGCATAAAAATTTACAGGGTTTTCAACCGTTTGCGGGCCTACTGCAAACTGCATGGCACCTCCAAAAACTGTTTCATGTGCTTTTGCCTGTGTACTGTATAAAGCGCTTACGTGCAGAGTGGATATATCCCCTACGGGAAAATATCCACCAAGATGGAAAGTGGTCCGCGGTTCCAGTAAATACTCGGCTCCACTTGTAAAATTCTGTTTGGGCCTGGTAAGGTGATATACACTCACACCCACATACATATTATTTTTATCTGTTGTACTTGCTGTATAAAGCAACCCTGCGTTTACATCAAAATAACTTGACTTTAATTGTGTGTTATTAAATATTTCGCCGGTTACACCCGTAAAACCAAAAGGTGTTAGCTGGTCTTCAAATTTAAGGTTGCTTGTATTGATAAGCATATTGCTGTAAGTGCCCTGGAAACCTACCCCTATTTGCTGGTACCCGTCTTCATCCAGGCCTTTATGAAAAGCTGTGGACAGGGATGCATAGCTGAAGGAAACAGCGTCATCGGCACTCTTATCAGAATAAGCCATGATGCCAACACCCCATGTATCCGTATAGGCAATATGTTTTTGCATAATGGGAAAATCGACCGAAACTGTCCCGGTTTGATAGGCGCGATTTATAGTTGGCCATTGGTTGCGGTAGTTGCCTGATACGCGCATTACACCATCAAATTTCCCAGTAAACGCAGGGTTTAATGTAAGCGGCGATGAATAAAATTGTGAAAAATGAGGATCCTGTGCAAACAGTTTTGATGCACAAATAATAAACATAAATGATAAAAAGATGGTTCTCATCAGCAGTAATTCGCGCTTAAAATTAATGAATGATTGAATAACGAAAAACCCGGCACGAAAGTATTAACAAATTCATTCAGGATTGCGTTTTTATTCCAAAGGCCATATCACCGGCATCTCCGAGGCCGGGCACAATATAGCCTTTTGCTGTAAGTTCCTCATCAATATCCCCGCACCATATCTTTATGCTACTGCCCCCTTCCCGGAAAATAAATTCAATACCCTCTGTACAGGCGATAGCGCATGCAATATGAATTTGCGAAGGGTTGCCTTCGTCTTTCAGTACACTAATTGTTTTTACAAGCGAGGCACCGGTTGCCAGCATGGGGTCACAAATAATTACAATCCTGTTTTCCAGTGAGGGGCAACTGATATATTGCAGGCTTATTTCAAATGTACCGTCCCTGCGGTGCTTTCGGTAAGCGGCAATAAAAGCATTATCTGCTTTATCAAAAAAGTTAAGCATGCCCCGGTGCATGGGCAGGCCTGCACGCAGAACAGTTGCCAGCACCGGTTGCTGCACCAATACTTTGCTTTTATGAATGCCAAGCGGGGTTTGTATTTCAGTTTCCTGCCATGGCAGTTCCTTGCTTATTTCATAGGCGATAGCTTCACCGGTTCTTTCCAGGTTACGGCGGAAACGCATGGCATCAGTCTGCACATTAATATCTCTTAATTCACTTATCCAGTTGCTGATAAGGCTGTGCCGGGCACTGAGATTGATAAACATTCAGCTAAGGTAACGCAAGGCCGCTACATCTAAAAAACTGTTGATGTGAAAAATCATATGGGGTTTATGTGAAAAATCACATCCATTTATGTGAAAAATCACATTTTTTATGTCAGAAACGCGATTCATCTTTGTGATATGAAGCCATATGTTTAAGGAGGTTGCTAACCTGTGAAAAACATATTCTTTATAAAACTTTTTTTCATTGGGGGTTATACAATGCTGACACAACAGCGGCGGTTTTCTAATCGCTGCTTTTTATTTTAGTAAAGAAGGTTTTTAGCTTTTCAAACCGGGCAGGTGCCGGAAAAACTTAATCAGTTAAAATCATTTTCGTTTAATTCATCATCTTCATAATTCATCTGGCCTAAATTCATCATGCTGCCAATAAGATCCTTGAACTGGATTTTCCCTTCAATTATTTTCTTGCTGATGAGCGAATAAGAAGCGAGGCCGTGCAATACAAATTCCATGAGCAAAGCATTTTCCATTTCATTTGCATGAGGGAGATATCTTTTTACAAAGCCATACAAACCATCCACTTTATACAATGCTGCAATTTTCTCTGTATCCTTCATGTCAACAAATAAATCGAGAAGGTTACCAGCATCAAACCAGCGTGTGATTGACTTGTAAGGATTCTCTTCTTCTTTCAGTTGTGCAGATGGTTTACCTGTTGTTCTCTTTTTTTTCTGCGCTTCAGGGTTTGGAAAATATTGTATGAATTGTGAGCGAATAGATTTATCAAGCAAATTTAATGCAACTTGGAAAGGGCCTTCCTGTTCACCTTCATACACCAATTCAATCTTCCCTGTGATAGAAGGAATGATGCCGGAAAGGTCGCTTATCCAAACCTGTGTTTGCTTTTCATTATGTATAATTGCCCTGCGCTCCGCACTGCTCACTGCGTTCTCAAACGCAGCAATGGTAAGCCTTGCGCTCACTCCGCTTTTTTTATCAACATATTCATTATTGCGTGCCTCAAATGCAACCTGCTCAATCAAACGCTTTACCAAATCACTCACATTTACTTTTTGTTTTTGTGCGTCAGGCACATCTGTTTCCTGTTCTGTAATCGCAAGTGATGTTTCAATAGTCTTTGGATAATGCGTGAGTATCTGGCTTTCTATTCGATCTTTCAGAGGCGTAACAATGCTGCCGCGGTTTGTATAATCTTCAGGGTTTGCAGTGAACACAAATAAAATATCAAGCGGCATGCGCAATTTAAACCCTCGTATTTGTATATCACCTTCTTCTAAAATATTAAACAACGCAACCTGTATGCGTGCCTGCAGATCGGGGATTTCGTTGATAACAAAAATGCCACGGTTGCTGCGTGGAATAATTCCGTAATGAATTACTCTTTCATCCGCAAAACTCAAACGAAGGTTTGCTGCTTTGATGGGATCAATATCACCAATTAAATCTGCAACACTTACATCAGGCGTGGCAAGTTTTTCACCGTAACGGTCAGCCCGGTGCATCCATGTAATGGGCGTTTCATCTGCATGCTCTGCAATTAAATCTTTTGCATATTTACTAAGCGGCTGAAATGGATCATCATTTACTTCGCTGCCTGCTACAACAGGAACATATTCATCAAGCAGTTCAATGATCAGCCTTGCCATTCTTGTTTTTGCCTGTCCGCGCAAACCAAGAAATAAAATATTGTGGCGGCTGAGCAAAGCCCTTTCTGTATCAGGAATTACAGAATCCTCATAACCAAGAATGCCGGGAAAAGTATTTTCTTTATTGCGGATTCTCTCAATTAAATTCTTACGAATCTCGTCTTTGATCGGTTGTTTTTTATAGTCACTCTTTTTTAATTCCCCTAATGTTTTAATGTTGTTGATATTCATTAATTAATTTTTATTTTTTATTGCCACGAATACACGAAGGTGCTAAGTTTATTTTTTGGCCTTGTGTCTTTGAGGCTTTTCATTATACAACATATCTTTTATACCGTTTTTTTCATAAATGCAACATCAAAATTTTAAGAAACCCCCTGATTGTTTATGCACTTTATAAGCACAATCAACAATTTCTTTTCGCAAATATTCTTTTCTTTCCAACAGCATTATTAAAAATATATTTGGTGTCTGAGCGTTTCAATGGCAAAAAACTAATACACCATTTTCCGCTTCCCGCTTTCAAAATCTTTAAATATAAAAGCGCCGAGTTTATCCAATGAAGCAAAGAATGCTTTACCATTATTCATTTCTGTAAATTCCGTTACAAACCTTTGCAGGTAAGGGTCTGAGGCGATCATAAAAGTGGTGATGGGTATCTTTAATTTTTTGCATTGCGCGGCAAGGTTGATACAGCGGTTTACCACTTTCCTGTCCAAACCAAAACTGTTCTTATAATATTTTTTCCCGATTTTCAAGCAGGTGGGTTTGCCATCAGTGATCATAAAAATCTGTTTGTTTGGATTTTTCCTGCGGCATAAAATATCCATCGCCAGCTCCAGACCTGCAACAGTATTGGTATGATAAGGCCCAACCTGTAAATAAGGAATATCTTTCACTTCAATAGGCCATGCATCATTTCCAAACACTACAATATCCAAAGTATCTTTTGCATATTTTGTTTGTATCAGTTCGCTCAAAGCCATTGCCACTTTTTTCGCGGGTGTAATTCTGTCTTCGCCATATAAAATCATTGAGTGAGAAATATCAATCATCAGTACTGTGGATGTTTGCGTTTTAAAATCCGTTTCGCGAATTTGCAGATCATCTTCTTGCATGCTGAAACTGTCAATGCCATGATTGATTTGTGCATTACGAATGCTCTCTGTAAAATCAATCTGCTCCAGCATATCGCCAAACTGGAATGGCCGGTAATCAGGGCTCACCTCATCACCCTGACCGGGTTTGCGTGTATGATGGTCGCCCTGTTTTGTTTTTTTCAATTTGCCGAAAATTTCTTCAAGGCTGCGTTTGCGGATGCTTTGCTCACTCTTTTTTGTTATCTCAATTTTTCCTGTTTCATTATTATCTTTTATATAACCATTCTCTTTCAGTTCATCAATAAAATCGCCCATACCGTATTCATCATCGGTCAGCTGATATTGTTTATCAAGTTCATTCATCCATTGCAGTGCTTCGCTTACATCGCTGCTGGTGTAAGAAAGAAGTTCCATAAACAAATCAAGCAGTTGTTCAAAACGGCTTTTGTTGTTTTCGTTTGGATCAAATTTTATAAACCGGTTTCCAATCATAACTGTAAGCTACATAAAAAAATAATGTTGCGCTTTCACAAAACGGAAGAAAAAATTTGTACTTAAAAAATTAACAAACGAATTATACTTTAGTTGCAATAATTTTTTGTACCCGGCTGAACAATATGCATTGAGCTTCGTTGCGTCGCACTCTTGTACGGTTGATTCTTTATTCAGCATTGAGCACTGCTGCCGTCACTCTGAATTTATTTCACGGTCTCCTGGATTGTTTAGATAATAACTTTTCCAGGAGATACCGAAACAAGTTCGGCATGACGAAAGAAGTTTCAAACTTCAAAATAAATGCGGCAAAGTCGAAAACTTCACTGAGTTAGGTTGGGTCGCATTCCTGTACAGTTGGAATGTTTTGCAGCAAATTAAAACCCTGCAATGCAAAGCATTGCAGGGTTTTCGCATTCTATTTTTTACATTTTATAAATAAAATTTTTATGCGGCGTGTTACTTATTTGCCACTTTTTATTTTACTGAGATGAATCTGAAAACCGACCCCGGTTTGAAAAGTATTTACTTTACTATCAAAACCTTTTGATTTGGAATAATTGTATCCAACTGTAAATTCCAGTGCAACATGTGGGTTTAAAAAAACTGATGGCCCCGTAGCGATAGTAAACCCATTAGCCTTATTTGTACTTGATGAAGACGAATATTTTGTTTTTTGGCTGGTATGATTGAAGCTTGCATCAGCAAAAATGTGCACATTATTTTTTTGTTCTAAAAAATAATAGCGCACAAAAGGAGAAAAAGTAAAATCAGTCGTTGTAGAGGAGTTTCCACCGGGTATGTTTGATTTAAAACTTGTAAGGCCCAATCTTAAGCCAGCTGCGGCTTTGCTGAAGATAAAATAACCTGCATTTGGAGAAAATGTAACAGTGGTTCCTTTAAAACTGGCTGCATCCGCACCTGATGATTTGTACGACGAGAAACCTGCATTTCCGCCGACAATAAAATTGCCCTTGTTGATTTGTGAAAATGTAGCAGATGTAATAACTAACATTAATGTAAAGAGTAATAGTTTTTTCATAATTTAAAATTTTATACAATAGTAACGAGCTGAATGAAAAGGAAAATATAATGTTTATGTTATTGATTTTATTCAGAAAGGTTTAACTGTTTATATATAAGCAACAGTAAAATTGTCTGATGAAAATTGTAAAATATTAATACAGATAAAAATTCAGCAGCAGTATAGAATTTGTAAACTCTTGTGAGCAAGCCCATTCATAGTTCAACCGTACAAGAGTGCGACGCAACAGTTGATGCCATAAAAAGCAAAAGCCCGGTACATAAAATAAAAAAAGGCTGCGAGAAAATTTCGCAGCCTTATAATTTTATTTATTGATGAATTATTCAAATTTTAAATCCAAACCAAGTCCGCGTAATTCATGCACCAGTACATTGAATGATTCCGGTACACCTGCCCTTGGTATATTATCGCCTTTTACAATTGCTTCGTAAGTTTTTGCGCGGCCGATAATATCATCAGATTTTATGGTGAGCAGCTCTTGCAGAATGTTTGATGCGCCATAAGCTTCAAGAGCCCAAACTTCCATTTCACCAAAACGCTGTCCGCCAAACTGTGCTTTACCACCCAGAGGCTGCTGCGTAATAAGGCTGTAAGGCCCGATGGAACGTGCATGCATTTTATCATCAACCATATGATGCAGTTTAATCATATAAATAACACCAACAGTCGCTTTCTGGTGAAAACGGTCACCGGTTTCGCCATCGTATAAATAAGTATGGCCCATAGAAGGCAGCCCTGCTTTTTCACAGTATTCCGCAATTTCTTCTACTGTGGCTCCGTCAAAAATTGGTGTGGCGAATTTTACACCCAGCTCTTTACCGGCCCATCCAAGAATGGTTTCATAAATCTGCCCAAGGTTCATACGCGATGGCACACCCAGCGGGTTGAGCACTATATCAACGGGCGTCCCGTCTTCCATAAACGGCATGTCTTCGGCGCGTACAATTTTTGCAACGATGCCTTTGTTTCCATGGCGGCCCGCCATTTTATCGCCTACTTTCAGCTTGCGTTTTACAGCCAGGTAAACTTTGGCCAGTTTTAAAACACCCGCGGGTAATTCATCACCAATCGAAATATTGAATTTCTCCCTTTTGTATCTTCCTAATTCTTCATTGAACTTAATATTGTAGTTATGCAGCAAAATATTTATTCGGTTATCCAGTGCTGCATCACTTGTCCATCCAAGCGGGTTTACATTCTGGTAGTCAACGGCAGCAAGGTTTTTTACATTAAACTTTGTGCCTTTGGAAATAAGCATTTCGCCAAAGTTGTTGCTTACGCCTGAGGAAGATTTATCACGCAGTAAGGTTTGAAGTTTGCTGAGCAATAATTCTTTCAGGTCTTCTTCATTTTTCTCGTGAACCTTTTCAACTTTTTCCAGTTGTGCTTTTTCACGGATCTTTCCGTTCTTGTCTTTCTTTGCGCGCTGGAATAATTTTTTATCAATCACCACGCCTTCGGTTCCGTTGGGCGCTTTTAAAGATGCATCTTTTGCATCGCCGGCTTTGTCACCAAAGATGGCGCGGAGCAATTTCTCTTCGGGTGTCGGGTCGCTTTCACCTTTTGGCGTAATCTTCCCGATCAATATATCGCCTTCGCGCACCTGCGCACCAATACGGATGATACCATGCTCATCCAGGTCTTTTGTTGCTTCTTCAGATACGTTTGGAATATCAGGCGTCAGTTCTTCTTCACCTAATTTTGTATCACGCACTTCAAGTTCATATTCATCAATGTGAATAGATGTAAATAAATCTTCGCGTACTACTTTTTCATTTATTACAATAGCGTCTTCAAAGTTGTAACCTTTCCATGGCATGAAAGCTACATGCAGGTTGCGGCCTAATGCCAGTTCACCATCTTTTGTAGCGTATCCTTCAGTTAAGAAATCACCCTTTTTTACTGACTGGCCCTTTTTAACCGCAGGAGAAAGATTAATGGATGTTGACTGGTTTGTTTTGATGAATTTAGTGAGCCTGTAAATTTGCAGGTCATCTTCAAAACTAACCAAACGTTCTTCATCATTTCTGTTGTAGCGCACATGAATTTCCTTGGCATCCACAAATTCAACGATGCCATCACCTTCAGCATGAATCTGGATACGTGCATCACGTGCAGCTTTACCTTCTAGGCCGGTACCAACCACTGGTGAATCAGGGCGTATAAGCGGAACTGCCTGACGCTGCATATTACTGCCCATCAGTGCACGGTTAGCGTCATCGTGTTCCAGGAAAGGGATTAATGAAGCGCTCAATCCAACAATCTGGTTTGGCGCAACATCCATGTATTCCACATCTGTTCTTTCAAGAATAGGGAAGTCGCCGGTTTGGCGGCTTACAATTTTTTCCTCAACAAAATTCCCTTTATCATCTAACTGCGTATTGCTTTGTGCAATTTTTGCCGTATCCTCTTCTTCAGCGCTCAGGAATTTTAAATGTTTAAGATCAACTTTTCCTTCCGAAACTTTGTGATAAGGGGTTTCAATAAAACCCATATCATTAATCTTTGCATGAACACAAAGCGTAGATATCAAACCAATGTTTGGCCCTTCCGGCGTTTCAATTGTACATAACCGGCCGTAATGGGAATAATGTACGTCACGAACTTCGAAGCCGGCTCTTTCGCGACT
Organism: Chitinophagales bacterium; assembly: GCA_038207175.1. Taxonomy (GTDB): domain Bacteria; phylum Bacteroidota; class Bacteroidia; order Chitinophagales; family Chitinophagaceae; genus JBBRAD01. The sequence goes on along the minus strand of JBBRAD010000004.1, from coordinate 55,149 downwards.
TAAGCCACCCGGCCCCAAAGCCGATATACGGCGCTTATGTGTGATTTCCGATAATGGATTTGTCTGATCCAGGAATTGTGATAATTGCGATGTGCCAAAAAATGAATTGATAACAGAAGATAATGTTCTTGCATTAATAAGATCAACGGGGGTGAATACTTCATTATCACGCACATTCATTCTTTCGCGGATTGTACGCGCCATACGTGCAAGGCCTACACCAAACTGGGCATAAAGCTGCTCACCCACAGTGCGTACCCGGCGGTTGCTCAGGTGGTCAATATCATCAATTTCTGCTTTGCCATTTGTAAGGCGTACAAGATATTTGATGATCTCAATAATATCTTCGCGGGTTAATACTTTATTTTCCAGCTTTTGGTTTACACCTAATTTGCGGTTGATTTTGTAACGGCCTACTTCACCCAGATCATAACGTTTATCACTGAAGAACAATTTATCAATGATGCCGCGTGCTGTTTCATTATCAGGCGCATCCGCACCGCGCAACTGGCGGTAGATATGCTGTACTGCTTCCAGTTCGCTGTTGGAAGTATCTTTATTTAGTGTATTATAAATAATAGCATAATCACCCCCTACATCTTCTCTTTGTACAAATACGCTTTTTACTTCCAGCTCGGAAATAGTGTCCACCGCTTCTTCGTCAAGCACTGTGTCGCGCTCCATCACTATTTCATTACGTTCTATGGAAACCACTTCACCTGAATCTTCATCTACAAAGTCTTCTACCCATGTGCGCAATACACGGGCCGCTAATTTTTTACCCAAATATTTTTGGAGAGATTTTTTATCTGCATTTACTTCAACAGCCATTCCAAAAAGCTCCAGTATGTCCTTGTCTGTTTCAAAACCAATAGAGCGTAAAAGAGTGGTTACGGGAAATTTTTTCTTCCTGTCAATGTATGCATACATTACATTATTAATGTCTGTTGCAAACTCCATCCACGCGCCTTTAAACGGAATTACCCTTGCAGAATAAATTTTGGTACCGTTGGGATGTACAGACTGGCCGAAAAATACACCGGGTGAACGGTGCAATTGCGATACAACAACACGTTCAGCACCATTGATTACAAAAGTGCCACGCGGTGTCATGTAAGGAATATTTCCAAGGAATACATCCTGCACAATTGTTTGAAAGTCCACATGCTCTTCATCGTTACAACTCAGGCGCAGCTTTGCTTTCAGCGGAACGGCATAAGTAAGGCCGCGTTCCATGCATTCCTCAATGGTGTAGCGTGGCGGGTCAATAAAATAATCCAGGAATTCCAGCACAAAAATATTGCGCGTATCTGTTATCGGAAAGTTTTCCTTAAATACACGGAACAAACCTTCCACATTGCGCTTATCAGGCGTTGTTTCTAACTGGAAAAATTCACTGAAAGATTCTAACTGGATGTCTAATAAATCAGGTGTTTCAGCAAGGTGTTTTGTTTTACCGAAGCTGATCCTGTTTTGCATTTTAGTTGATGACATAGTTGTATTTAACCGGTTTTTTTATAACAATTGAGAGAGAACCGGAATTTTAAAAGCACGTACAATGGTTACTTCTTTCCCGGTTGCCTGCAGCTCCAAAATAAAAAGGATGGCAAAATTACAAATAGATAAGCAAATGGAAAAACAAATTTTAGAGATTGTTAATGTTATGAAAGAAATACCGGCAGCCTTAAACCTGGTTCAAAACTGGTTATCAGATAAGAAATTTTTATTTATGAAAAAATATATTACCGTTTTATCAGTGTTCCTGTTTCTTGCTGTGGCAGCTGAAGCACAATATGGTTATGGCCCGCGCACAAGAGTTTATGTTGGTGGAGGTGGGTACAGAAGGCCGCATCCACCCCGCCGTCCGGTTCAAAAGAGACCGAGTTTTCAGCCTACAGTAAATTTCAGCGCCGGGTATGGTTTCCCCAACCTGGATAAAAATCAGTTTGCTCAGTTTTCCGATGCATACATGGGCAACACCTATACGCAAAACGGCCCTTTTACGGGAGCGATTGATTACCAGTTCAGCCGTAATATGAGTATTGGTGTAATGGGTACTTATGGTAAAGTGTCGGTTCCTTATTACAATTATGGTTCTTCTTCCGCTACACCTGATTTTACAGGCAAGCTTGAAAACTGGAGCCTTATGCTGAATATGATGAATTATTTTCCTACCTATGATAGTAAAGTAGAGCCTTATCTGCGAACTGCAGTGGGCATTAATAACTGGAAACAGGATTATGTAGATGCTTCAGGCAATAAAGCCGCTGTTGTTGCCGACCCATCGCAATTTGCTTACCAGGCCTCTTTGGGTGCCAGGTTTAATTTATCAAAAGGTGCCGGGATATATCTGGAAGCGGGCTATGGAAAATATATAGTAAGCGGCGGGCTTACTCTCAAATTCTAAAATTAAAATCCTTTAGTTACAAAAAAGAGGTTGCTCAGCAGGCAGCCTCTATGCATTTTGCGGCTGTCAGTTTTATTTTTCTGCAGGAGGCTTAAAACATGTTATTATTTAAAATTGCGCAGAATTGTTTCAACTGATTTTGGTTGTTAGAAATGCGTTAACAAAATTTGCAGGAAAATTTTATCTGCAACTTTGTACGAAGTTTGCATCAGGTTGTAAAAAAATAATTATGAAAAAAAATGTTTTTTTAATTTTTACACTTCTTGGTTTTGCTGTAACGATGCAGGCGCAGATAAGAAAAATACCTTCGGAAGTTACTGACGCTTTTGCTGCACGTTACCCTCATGCTGCAAAGGTTTCATGGAAAGATAATATTACTGTGTTTGAAGCACAGTTTATTTTAAATGCTGTGGAAATGAGCGCTGATTTCAACGGCAGCGGCGAATGGGAGTCAAGTGAAAAGAAAATAATTTTTGAAGATTTACCCGAATTGGTAAAGGACGGGTTTTCAAAAAGCAAATACATTGATTGGATAAAAGGTTCAGTTGTACAAATTGAGAAAGCTGAAAAACCACTGCAGTACAGGGTATTCGTACGGAAAAGCGCACTGGAAAAAAGATATTTATATTTTGATACTGATGGCAAACTGGACAGGGAAGCACTTACACTGTAATTTTTTATTCTATATGTAAAGCCTGATCGTGCACTGCATGTTTCAGGCTTTTTATTTTATATTTTCGCTCAATTAAAATTTCATCAAATGAAAATTTTTTGCATAGCAGTTGCACTAATAGTTTTAATAAAAAACGTACAGGGGCAACCGGACAGATGGCAGCAACGTATTAATTACCTGATCAACGTAAACATGGACGCAGCAGCCAACCGGTTTTCGGGAACAGAAAAGATTGATTATTTCAATAATTCCCCGGACACCCTTACCCGTATTTTTTTTCACCTGTACTGGAACGCATTTCAGCCAAACAGTATGATGGATGTGCGCAGCCGTGAACTGGGCAAAACTGTTTTAGCTACTGACAAACAGGGGAACCCTGTTTATGACTGGGATGAAAGAGTGAAAGACCGCATCAGTAAGCTTATGCCTGGTGAAATTGGTTTCGATTCCGTAAAATATGTAATGATTGGAGGTAAACAGCAGCAACTGGTTTATCACGAAACAATTTTAGAAGTGCCTCTGGATAAACCCATTCTTCCCCGTTCCAAAACAAATATTGAATTAAGTTTTGCTTCGCAGGTGCCAGTGCAGATAAGAAGAAGCGGAAGAGATAATGCTGAAGGAGTAAGGTTCAGTATGAGCCAGTGGTACCCCAAAATGGTTGAATATGATTACCAGGGATGGAATGCAAGCCCTTATATAGCAAGGGAATTCTATGGTGTATGGGGCGATTACAACGTAAACATTACAATAGATAAAACGTATATGCTGGCAGGCACCGGCACTTTGCAAAATGCAAATGAAACCGGTTTTGGCTATGAAGATAAACCGTCCACGATGAATAATGAACGGCCAACTGCGAAAACATTAACATGGAAATTCAGTGCAGAAAATGTGCACGACTTTGTATGGGCCGCAGATACGGCATACACTATGATCAAAAAGCAAATTTCCGGCGGGCCGTTGTTTTATTTCGTGTATAAAAAAACAGATTCTCTACAGGCGGCCTGGCAAAATGTTGCTGGCACTATTGAAACCGCTTATCCTTATATAGTAAAAACTTTTGGTGCTTATCCTTATAAAAATTATTCTTTTATACAGGGCGGTGATGGCGGTATGGAATATCCTATGGCCACTCTTATTAAAAATGCAAGTGCAGGCACAGTTATACATGAATTTATGCATAGCTGGTACCAGGGTATGATGGGAACAAACGAAAGTTTATATGCATGGATGGATGAAGGTTTTGCTACTTATGCAGAATTGAGAACAAGCGCCTGGCTAAGAAAAGACACCACGTTTGCCTATGGCAATGCTTACCGGTCTTATTTCAATATTGCAAAAAGCAAAATGGAAGAACCGTTGAGTACCCATGCAGATCATTTCAATACCAATTATGCTTATTCGGTTGGTTCTTATTCAAAAGGTGCGATATTTCTTTCGCAGCTTGGATACATAGTTGGGGATAAAGTACTTGACAGGACTTTAGTGGAATATTATAATGAATGGCGCTTTAAACACCCTAACCCGAATGATTTTATCCGTATTGCAGAAAAAATAAGCGGCATGGAATTGCAGTGGTATAAAGAGTACTGGATTTATACTACAAAAACAATTGACTATAGCCTTGGAGATATAAACGAGACCAATGGCAAAACAATAATTACTTTAAAACGTATAGGTTTTATGCCAATGCCTGTTGATATTTTGATAACCTATAAAGATGGAACAAAAGAAATGCATTATGTGCCCATGAATTTAATGTACGGGGAAAAACCTGTTGAAGATAATATACCAAGATTTGTGCACCCGGAATGGAAATGGGTAAACCCTATGTACACCCTGCAGATTGATCATGCTGTAAAAGATATAAAAGAAATTGCAATTGATCCCAGCCAGCGGATGGCAGATATAAACCGGGCAAATAACAGCATAAAAGTGCCTGATTAATTATAAGTTTTTATGAATAGAAACATCTGTATTCTTCAAAAAAAAGAAGGCGTTATATATAAATATTATGTAAAACATTTATTTGCTGATTTTAAACCAATGCCTATATATTTGCACCACAAAAAAAATAATCTATAGCTTATGAAATACTGTGTCCGGAAAAAAATCAGTCTTATAGTTACAGGATCGGCATTTTTATGTTTAATGAACTCCTGTATTTCATATAAAAATATCCCATATATACAAGATGTTACTGACACATCCAAACCGGTTTTATCTCAAACAATCCCTTTTAAAAATCCGCTCATTCAGCCGGACGATATACTCAGCATAAATATACAAACGCTTGACGCCGGTGTAAGCACTGTTTTAAACAGTACAACCAATGCACCTGCACCGCAGGTTTCAACCAGTCAGCAGCAGATACCTTCAGGATACCTTGTAGATAAAAATGGGGAAGTTGAGCTGCCCTTTACCGGAAAGATTAAACTGGAAGGATTAACCACGCAGGAAGCAAGGGACAAAATAACAACAGAAGTGGCAAAGCAATTTAACAGTCCCGTTGTAAGTGTAAGGTTTGCTAATTTTAAGATTACTGTTCTGGGTGAAGTTGTAAAACCTTCTACTTATGTAGTGCCCAACGAGAAAGTAAATATTTTTGATGCATTAGGTCTTGCTGGCGACATGACAATCTTCGGAAAAAGGGAAAACGTATTATTGATGCGTGATACACTCACCGATCAGAAAGAAATGATAAGGCTCGACTTAAATTCCAAAGCCATAGTAAGCTCGCCATATTTTTATCTCAGGCCAAATGATATAATTTATGTGGAACCAAGACCGGAGAAAATTGCCAGTTTAGATGCTGCGCGTACCCGGACGATTTCACTTGTTGCTGCAGGAATATCATTGTTGGTAGTTATTTTCGCAAAAGTTGTTAAATAAGAAATCTTTTATAAAGCACTCTTTTCATGAAGACAAAACAAATGAACGAAGACGATTCTTTTAACCTTAAAAGAATCGTATCGAGATTACTCGATCATTGGAAAACTTTTCTTTTTTCCCTTATTGGATTTATTTTACTGGGTATATTTTTTATCTGGTATGTTTCCCCGTCTTATAATATACATGCACAGGTACTTGTGCAGGAACAATCAGGCAACCAGCCTTCTTCTTTCCTGGGGTCTTCAGCTCTGTCCAGTTTTGGGGATTTGCTGGGTGTGCAAAGCAATGTATATAACGAAATGGGCATTCTTCAGGCGAAAGACCTTATGGAAAAAACAGTGAGGGACCTGGATCTTACAGTAAAATATACTGAAGACTTTGGTTTGCGCAGCAGGGAATTGTATAAAAGAACGCCGTTTCATGTAGATTTTAAGCCAAAAAACGATTCAATTTATACCACTACGTGCGACATTAATTTTAAAAAATTGGGTAAAGATGATAAGTTCACTATAAGCATGAGCAATGTTTTATTTGACACTTCTTTTACCGGCACTTTTGGAGACACCCTGAAGACGCGTATGGGCAAACTTTTTTTCACCCGCACCGGCAGGCCATTTGAAGATTACGGTTATGTATTAACGCTTAACTCTGTGGATTACATGGTTACCGATATGCTGAAAAATATGGTAATCGAAATTCCAAATGCAGAGGCGTCAATTATACTTCTTACCTATACTACCAATGTGCCTATAAAAGGCGAGGATGTGCTTAATACCCTGATAAACGAATACATGAAAAGGGACTTAAGTGAAAAAAACAGGATATCAGACAGTACATTAAAGTTTGTTAATTCACGCATTGAAATTGTATCACGTAACCTTGATTCAATAGAAGGATTGATACAGAATTTTAAACAAAATAATAACCTTGCTGATATTTCAGAACAGGGAAGGTTACTGGTAGATAATGCAAGCGTGTACAATCAAAAACTAAATGAGATTGATGTACAACTGGATGTTGCCAATTCAACACTGAACTATGTTCTTGATGATAAAACCAACACCAGGCCTGTACCATACCTGCTTACCAGCGATCCAACTTTTCTTGATCTGGTTCAGAAATATAATGCGTTACTTGTACAAAAAGATAAAATATCGCTTTCAATATCAGATGCAAACCCAATAACACAAAACCTGCAAACACAGATTGCCGGTTTAAGGGGTGATTTGGTACGCAGCCTGCAGAACCAGATCAAAGCATTGCAAACTGGCCGTACCCAGCTTGTTTCAGAGAACAGTCTTATTGCCAGTAAAGTACAGCAGGTGCCGGTGCAGGAACGGCAGTATGTTTCATTAACACGGGAACAGAGTGTAAAGCAGGCGCTTTATCTTTATCTCCTGCAGAAGAAAGAGGAAACTGCCATTGCTGAAGCATCTACCATGTCATCAGCAAGTGTAATTGCTGTGCCAAAATCAGATTACCTGCCTTATTTTCCAAACCTTATCCTGCTGATGGCAGTAAGCATTTTCCTGGGTATGTTTTTCCCTGCAGTTTTTGTTATTTTAAGATATTCGCTGCATACACGTATTAACAGCAGAGACGATATTACTGAAGGCACAGATTGTAATATACTTGCTGAAATAGGGCATAATGATAAAGGTCCTGTGCTGGCCATGAAAGATGACAGCCGTTCTATACTTGTTGAACAATTTAGGGCGCTGCGAACCAATATGACTTTTGTTACAGGCGTTAAAAAATGCCCCCGCATATTAATTACTTCTTCTATGAGCAGCGAGGGCAAATCATTTGTAGCGGCAAACCTTGCGCAGGTGCATGCAATTTCTGATAAAAAAGTATTGATACTTGAAATGGATTTACGTAAGCCGCATATCTCCAAAATGTTTGATATGAACGCTGAAAGGGGTATTACAAATTTCCTTGTATCCGGAGGCAAAATAGATGACTTTATACAGCCCATACCTTCAATGAAAAATGTATCGATTATAAGCTCTGGTCCTGTGCCGCCTAATCCGGCAGAACTTCTTATGATGCCTGCTTTGGGAACTATGCTTGATGAATTAAGTTTAAGGTTCGATTTAATTATTATTGATTCACCGCCCATTGGCCTGGTTACGGATGCTCAAATACTTGCTGCCTATTCCGATGTAAATTTGTTTATCCTCAGGGAAAGGTATTCTTATAAAAACAGCGTAGAGATAATAAATGATCTTTTGGAAAATAAAAAGTTTGCAAATCTTTATGTAGTGATAAATGATGTGCGTAAAGGTGCTTCGTACAGGTATGGATACGGATACGGGTATGGTTATGGATACGGATATGGAAATTACCACAGCAACGGGAAAAAAGGCAAAACAGGGAGCCGGTTAAAAAACCTTTTTTCAAAGAATAAATAACCTGCAGAAGAACAAAGTTTATAATATAAGTATGTTTCAGCTTTGTTCTTTATTACGGCAATTTATTGTTGATTATGTATTATAGACTGTAAACAGAGTTTTTCAATGCTGTATTTTAAAGCTTATAATATAACCCCGGGTAGCGTGTATATTTTAGTCAGCCAAAAGTTATGCACGTTTATCTTTAAAATGATATAGTATATTCATTACTATTCCGGGAAATAACTTAGTGAAACACCAAAGTATAACTGGAGTTATATATTATTAGATTTTAAAAATCTGTTTGAAAAAACCTTTGCCAAATTTAACCGCATCCTCAGTTTATTTGTATGCTTTATGTACTAAATAAACAGGCATTGATATTTGCAGTTATTGATATATTTTTTAATCAGTCAATTTTAGAAATGGGACTGAAATGGCGGAGCTTTAAACAATTGCGTAAAATATAAAAAATACCCGGTTACATATCATGATAAGTTCTGTAAATAAAAATATAAATGGGTAAAGATCCTGTATTCATATTAGGGTGCACTAAATCCGGTACATCATTATTACGCAATCTTTTTGACGGGCACCCATGCTTATTTGCAATACCGGCCGAATCTCATTTTTTTCAGTACACGGGTAGTTGGGTAAATTATTTTTTCAGACGTTCACAGCCCAAAAATTTTACATTCGATGAAATGAAAAATCATTTGGTCAGGTGGATTGAATTCTCCAACAGCAGGTCAAATACGGTTGCGGATGGGTTTACTTCAGGAAAATGGAACCTGGAAAAATTTAAAGAGACAATGTATTCAAGGCCTGTATATAGTTTAAAGGAATTGTCTGATTTATATGTGGAGTGTATTTATGTTTCTTTGTACGGTAAACCATTCCCGGATATTCGTTTTGTAGAAAAGTCAGTTGAAAACGCGGAGTTTGCTCTTGAATGGCTGCAACTGTACCCTGATGCCAGGTTTATTTATATTTTACGAAACCCTTATTCCAACCTGGTTGCCATAAGAAAATTTATGAATGCAGCAAGGTTCCCTTTTTCAAACAGGGCTATGCTGGGCATGGATAATTCGTATTATTTTTTATATAAAAACCGAAAGCTTATTCCTTCAGAAAAGTATAAAGTAGTTATATATGAGGATTTAATAAAGCAACCTGAAAAAATAATGGAGGAACTTGCAGCATTTACAGGAATTGAATTTAATGAAATATTGTTATCACCCACACTTTCAGGTGAAGCCTGGACCGGAAACAGCACAAGCAAAATAAGTTATTCAGGTATATCAGATTTAAACCTGGAAAAATGGAAGAAAGAAATTACAAAATATGAAATAAAGATTGTAAACGAGTTTTTCCCGCATGTTTTAAAGGATTATAATTTTGAAATGATAAAACCGGGAGATGCACTAACAGGCTTCATTCCGCGGGAAGGCATTGTTAACCATTTTATGAACAAACTTTCATATTATTATTTGCCCAGGCCAAGAAAAAGGATATGACCTCATCAATGAATTTTATATATTCAGTAACAAAACTATTCAGGTAAATTAAATGGAGAGCCCGTTTTATATTTTTGTAGTCGGCGTAGGAAGGTCAGGAACAAAATACATAAAAAATATTTTATGCTCGCATCCTTCCATTAATATAAGTGTAGAAACACATTTTTTCAGCAGCGTAGCCCACAATGGATTTATAAAAACCGCCTCAAAAATCGGCGATATGAAAGATGATGAAAACGTGCGCAGGCTTGTAGAAACAATGTTTTCAAAAAAGATTTTTGGCTCTTTCTGGAAATCGGGCCATCTCACCGGCAGGGAAAAAATACAGCAGCAATTTTTGGCAAGCGACAGATCATACCCATCCTTTTTTAAAATAATACTGGAAGCAGATAAAGAAAAACATGGTAAAATAATTGCAGGAGAAAAAACACCTTCTCATATATTTCATGTACCTGCTATTATGAAATGGTTCCCCAATGCCAAGATCCTGCATATAATACGAAATCCCAAAGCCGTGCTTGCTTCCGACATCAAAAAAGAAGTGAAGCCCGATTTTCCCATCAAAAAAGGAAATCTGTTTTATAACATTGGTGTATTTTTTTCTGTGTTTTATTCATGGAGCCGCGCTGCTTCTTTAGACGAAAAATACAGAAAAGATTATCCCGCAAATTACTTAAGCGTACGGTATGAAGATTTGCTGAATGACCATGAAAACACGGTAAAGGGAGTATGCAGTTTTTTGGGCGTTGAGTTTTATGAAAGTATCCTGAACCCGCCGGTAAAAGGATCCAGTTTCTCCGGTAATGGCGGAAAAGAAAGGAACAATAATTACCTCTTCAAAAAACAATTTGATTTTATGATCAACTTGTTTTTAAAACGGAAAATGAAAAAATACAGTTATGGGTAGGGTTAAAATAATACAGCCATTTTCAAAAGGCCCTTTTATTTTTTTTGTTTTTAAAAAATATCTGCCCGATTTTTTATGAAAAAAACAAAGCAGGTTCTTTTTGCACACCAATCCACTATACCGCACTACCGTGTTGAGTTTTATAACTGCCTGCAGAAACTAAAACCGGACACATGGGATTTTACGGTTGTTTTTGATAAGAAAGAATCTGAAAGTTATTTTTTTAAAGAAACTGATGATTTTGGTTTTTCATTTAATACACAAAATACAAAAACATACAATATAAAATTACTGAAGAGAAAGCTGAAACTGCAGACCTTTCCTTTAAAATCATTCCGGTACGATTTAATTATAGTGGGGAGTGCACTGGATAACCTTACCTATCCAATTGTTTTCCTGTTTAAAGTTTTTGGCAAAAAAGTAAGTCTGTGGGGCAAAGGAAAAGACTATGAAGCCGAGCATAAAGATTTAGCAGAAAATATTTCAGAACGGTTCAAAATTTTTTTATCAAGAAAGGCCAGTTATTTTTTCGCCTATACAAAAGGTGTAAAGCAATTTTTAATTTCAAAAGGCGTAAAGGAAAATAAAATAATTGCCATAGAAAACACCATTGATATTTTTAAACAAAGAGATTGCTTTGAAAAACTGATACAGCACAGAAACAAATTAAGAGAAAAATATAATCTGAGCGACCGTAAAGTATTGCTGTTTGTTGGCCGGCTTATTAAAAATAAAAGAATTGATTTTATCCTCGAAGCCTTTGATGCGTTATATGCTTCTGATCATTCATACAAACTTATTTTTGCCGGGAGCGGGGAAAAAGAAGTTATTGACAGTATAAAGGAAAGATACCCGGGCAATGAGGCAGAATGCCACGGCTTTGTACCGGATGATGTTATTGGTGAATACTACACTTTCAGCGATTTGTTTATTTTCCCCGGCGTAGTAGGTTTGGGGCCGCTGCAATCGCTTTGTTATGACCTTACACCTGTACTGATAGATTCTGCTTTTCACAGCCCGGAATATGAATATATGAATGATGATAATGCATTAATCCTCCCCAATTCTACTACCCCACAGGAATATGCCGCTGCAATAAAAAATTTATTGGACAACCCTCAGCGGGTACAGCAGTTCAGGCAAAAGGCATTTGAATCTGTAAAGCATTTAACACTTGAAAATATGGCGAGGAATTTTATTATGGGGATTAATGTTACTCTCAGTAAATAAAACTTGCTGCCTGGTTTTTAATAAAATGCCAAAATAATAAAAGACAAACCATTTCTATAATAATACATCAGTAATGACTATAAGTATTTTCGGTCTCGGTTATGTTGGCTGCGTAAGCCTAGGCTGCCTGGCGCAAAACGGGCATAGCGTAATTGGAGTGGATGTAAGCGACGATAAAATAGATCAGATCAATAATGGCATTGCCACTATTGTAGAAAAAGATATTGATGAAATAATCAGAGAGCAGAAAAAACTTGGACGGATAAGGGCCACAAACGATTATAAAGATGCTGTGCTTAATTCAGAAATTTCAATAGTTGCTGTAGGAACCCCTTCTTCCCCCAAAGGGCATTTGAACCTTGAATACATATTTAAAGTGGCTTCAAATATTGCATCGGTGCTGAAGGAAAAAAATGATTTTCATGTAATAGCCATCCGCTCTACTGTTTTGCCGGGCACCTGTGAGAAATTTGCACGCATTATTGAAGATGAAACAGGCAAAACAAATAATGAACATTTTGCCGTGGTGGATAATCCTGAATTTTTGCGGGAAGGAACAGCAGTTCATGATTATTATAACCCTCCGCTTACACTTATCGGAAGCGATTCCGAACCGGCTGCAGCAAAAATGACAAGCTTATACAAACAGCTTCCAGCCGAAATAATTGTAACAGAGGTAAAAGTGGCTGAAATAATGAAATATGTAAACAACACTTTTCATGCGTTAAAAATTTCATTCGCCAATGAAATTGGAAATATCTGCAGCGCACTGGATATTGATTCTTATAAAGTGATGGATATTTTCTGCAGGGATACCCAATTGAATATCTCATCCTATTATTTTAAACCTGGTTTTGCTTTTGGTGGCTCCTGCCTGCCCAAAGATTTAAAAGGTCTGCAAACACTGGCGCATGATTTATATATAAAAACGCCTGTGATAGATAATATTGATAAAACGAATGAGATACAACTGCAGCGGGCAGTAAGTTTAATAAGTAAATATTTTGGCAAAAAAATAGCGGTGCTCGGTCTTAGCTTTAAAGCGGGCACAGATGATTTAAGAAACAGCCCTTCGGTAGAACTGGTGGAAATACTTGCAGGTAAAGGTTTTGATATTTCTATTTACGACATGAACATTCATATTGCAAAGCTTACCGGAAAAAATAAAGAATATATTGAAAGCAGGATACCGCACCTAGCAAAATTGCTGGTGGAAGACCTTGACAGCCTTATTGCATCAAGCGATGTAATTATTATAAGCAATAAAGAAAAACAATTCCAGGAAGCACTTGAGCATGTTACAGGTAAAATTATTATTGATATGGTGCGTGTTTCAAAAACAATCATGGACAATAATAATTATACTGGCATAAACTGGTAACTGCTGTAGCAGCCATTGCACTACTTTTATTTCAGGCAATTATTCTATCAGAAAGTAAAAAGCAGTAATAAATAAATATGTTTCCCAATTTTATTATTATCGGTTCTACAAAATGCGCTTCTTCATCATTGCATAATTACCTTGGCCAGCATCCTGAAATTTATACTTCCAAAACAAAGGAAACAGGGTTCTTCAGTTTACAGTATAATAAAGGAATGGATTTTTACGCAACTCATTTTAGTGAAGCCACTATTGAAAAAGCGATTGGTGAAGCAACGCCTACTTATTGTTTTCTTCCTTATGTAGCGCCCCGGATAAAAGAACATTTCCCCAATGTTAAACTTATACTTTGTTTGCGAAACCCTTTAGAAAGGGCTTTTTCAAGCTGGCTGATGAAAACAGGTTTGGGTACGGAAACATTGCCCTTTGATACATCAATGGACATCTGTAAAAAAATGCTTGAATATACCAGGGATATGCTTGCAGGGACTGAAGGTGAAAGATATTGGGTGGAAAATAACCATAATCACAGCGGCAAAAATGAAATGAGGCCCCGTTCATATATACTTGCTGGACGGTTTGCTGAAATGATAAAATTATATTCTCAGTATTTTAAACCTGAACAGTTAAAAATTATTTTTTTTGATGATTTAAGAAATAACCTTGATGGCAAGATGTCTGAAATTTTTGCATACCTCGGTGTAAACCCCAATTTTATTGTTCCTAATAAAGAATCAGTAAACTTTTATTACGACAGGAAAATTACAAAAGTTGTAATATCTGTTTTGGGACAAAAACTTGGCAGGTCTTTAATAGATGCAATACCTAAAAATTTAAAGGATGGGATGAGGAAAGGGATGAAGCGTACGGAGCCGCCTAAATTATCTATGGAAGACCGCCTGAAATATTGGGATTGTTTTAAAGACGATGTGCAGGAACTGGAAAAAATGCTCGGCAGGGATTTATCACATTGGGATCCTTCAAACTATAAGAAATAATTATATAACTACTCGTGCAATAATTGATTTCAGCTAACCCTAAAAATTAACCAGCACTGCAAATGTCGAATCTAAAAACAATAATGAAGCAATCCGTTTTTCTTATCTTATACTTCATTCTTACTGTTGTGCTTGGGTTTTTCAGCAACTGGGTTTACACACGTTATTTAACGCCACAGGTATTTGGAAATTTTGCTTTAACAAGAACTATTGTTGCGCTTTTACCGCTTTTTGCTTTATTTGGGCTGCATAAAGGCTTATTGCGGCAGGGTTCATTTGCGCTGGGCAAAGAAAATATTTCGCTGTATAACCAGATAAAAGATTACACTATAACCGTTGCACTGATGATAGGAACGGCTATTGGCCTACTTACATTTTTTTGCGCAGATCTGATTGCTGTATATATTTTTAAAAAGCCTGAACTTGCTTCACAGATAAGATATTTCAGTTTTGCGATACCTGTAATGGTTTTGCTGAACATGATCACTTCTTTGTACCAGGTAAATAAAAAAGCAGATAAAGGGCAGTTTCTTTACCAGGTACTTTATTTTGCACTGCTGCTTGTAGTATTTTATTTTTTTACTTATTTCCTGACCGAAGAGCCTTTGGTGAAAATCAGCTTTTTAGCTGCACATGTTATTTTCTTACTAATATTAATATATCATCAGCGAAAGCTTGGTTACCGGTTTTCTCTTAAAATTGATAAAGAAGAAAAGAAATCGATTTATAAAATTTCATTCCCGCAGTTTTTATCTGCCTTGTTTAACCAAACCCAAAAATGGGGGGATACTTTTTTTCTCGGCATATTCGGCACCAGTACGCAAGTGGGAATATATTATATAGGCCTCAGGATAGCTGCATTTATTTCTATTCCGGCAAATGCTATCAATACCATTTTTATACCTGTAGCGGCCAGGCTTATAGGCCAGGGCAAACATGATGAGGTAAATGATTTATACAAAACCGTTTCAAGGATCATTTTTGTTCTTGGCAGCCTTATTTTCGGTATCGTTTTTTTTCTTAAAACCTATCTTACGGGTTTTTTTGGCAAAGCCTACGAAACTTCAGCCGGCATTATACTGATTATTTTAATAAGCGAAACAATTGATTTTGGAGTTGGTCCTGCCCGCCAGTTAATTACCATGTCGGGTGGCGGAAGAATAAACCTTATTAACTCAATTATTACATTAACTATAAATGTTGCTTCTTCCTGCCTGCTTATTCCCAGGTACGGGCTGATGGGTGCAGCGCTGGCAAATGCATTTACAAATATAACTTTGCAGATACTGAGTGTTGTTGAATTAATGGTTATTTACAAATTATCTCCTTTCAATGCTAAATATTTCCTGATTGTAGGGCTTTTTGTTTTTACTATTTTTGGAACAGCATTTCTTCCGGTGTCAGAAATTTTAAAGACGGTTATTTTTATTGCAGTATTATCCGCCTTTTACGGAACAATTGTAATTGATAAAAATGAAAGAAATAAAATAAGGAATTTTCTTGCGCAAAGAAAGAAGAAAAAGAAAGCACCCGCTCAGGAGTATGAGTAACATTCTTTCATAATTTATATTTTCCTTCGGCTAAAATCTCTTTAATGGAGAAATTAAATTATACTAATTTATGGACCAGTTGTTAAGGCCAAAAGCCATACCTTACAAACATCCCCGCAACATCCCCTTTTTTGTAAGCTTTTTAATAGTTTTTTCGGCGCTGTTTATAAGGGCTCCGCCAATACCGGTGGGCAGTATTACTGTTGGGCTTGCAGAACCATTTTTGGCGCTATCATTATTGATTATGCTGGTGGACCGGTGGGATTATAACAGGATGTTTAATACGCCTATTACTGCCTGGTATGCTTTTTTTGCTGTTTTTGGCTTTGTTGACCTCCTTTGGAGCATAAGGTTTTTTCATAACAAGCTGGGGTATTCACTTGCAAGCTATCGGTATATTTTTTTATACCCGCTTGCCATTTTTGTTGGTTACAATTATTTCAGCAACCTTAAGCATTTAAAGAACTATCATTTTTTAATTAATATAGTTTGTTTATGTTACCTGCCTTTATCCGTAGTTTTCTATATATTCAAGATTGGCGCACAGGGCAGCTATCTTCAGTATTTTGACCATACTGAAGCATGGGTGGTTTCTTACCTGCTTTTTTATGCTGTAAGCATGTATTTTATGCGCCGCAAAACAAGTATGGTTACAAAGCTTATGGCTGCTATTACGGTTATTATTATTGTACTTACAAACAGGAGGGGTATCTGGGTTTCATCTTTTGCAAGTGTATTTATAGTGTATTATATGAGCGTTACAAAAATATCCTATGCATATATTTCTAAAATATTTTTAAGAGTAGTTATTGTAGTAGGTCTGCTTTTTGCCATTACAAGAATAGCGCCTGATAATGTAATTGTAAAAAGTGTAGAGGACAGGGTACTTGTAACCATAAACAATATAGAAGACCCGACTGATTTTTCGGAGGGGCAGAACAGTATTGCATGGAGACTGATTATTTATAATACATCCATAAACCTGTTTGTTCAAAGGCCGATACTGGGCTGGGGTGTTGGTTATGTGCAAACGGTGGTATTTCCCAAAGGCAATGACAATTTTCACCAGGTAGATGATTTAGGTTATCACGATATTTTCATGACTTTCCTGGTAACAACCGGGGTGGTGGGTTTGCTGTTGTTTATGATTTTTCACGGGAGGTTTCTTGTGATGATGCTTACCGCAAAAAATAAATTTGATTTTGAAAGCAGACCTTATGTGTGTGCAATCTTCGGTTTTTATACTACAGGCATGATCTGGTCGCTGGTAGGCAATGAATTAATTTCGGATCCTAATGTAATTGTGATGTGGTATGTGGCAATGGGCATTTTATTAAGGCAATGGGTTTTAGCTAAAACAAGAGTTACTGAAGAATAAATTTATTTTACATTTATTTAACAAACTTAAAGAGGCCGCTTCCATCTGACTTGGAATGTTTTCTATGGCAAATATGCCCATAGATTTACGGATAAAGTGATTGTGACGCAATCCCGCCTGTGACGGGACTATAAAATACCCCGATAATTGTCGGGGCGGGTATCCTGAAATATTATTTTTTAACGGTCTTAAAATAAAAGAAAATGATGCCTAAATTTTTCATAAATATTTTAGTGCTTATTGTAATTGCTTCTTCCGGCAATAAGGCAGATGCACAGGTAGCGACAAATGGCAAACTTATGTTTGGGCTGAATATGCCATACCTGGATCAGGATTTTGTGAAGATGGTTTCTGATACAGTGAACTATACAAATTTTTTCAGGGATTACCATATCCAGTACATGAGATGGCCGGGTGGCACTGCTGCGCGCAATTTTATTTACTACAGCAGTGACCTCTCCAACCAGGCCAGGGCCATGGCATTGGATTATTACCAAATGCGCGGGAAAAAAAAGGTTATAGAAAATGGTTCTGCCAACCGGGAGCCAAACTTTAATTTTCCGCCCAACTATTATGAAAAATTCCTTGAGTTTTGTGTAAATAATAAGGTACAGCCTTTAATTACGTTAAGCACAAATTACTATGCCTACAATAATAAAGTTTATCAGGTAGCGCCTTTTCTTCAGCAACCCGGAGACCAGAAACATGATAAGCTTAATAATAAAAATGCCGGAGCAGGTGCCGGTGCTGCAGAAAACCTGGGTGAGAACCTGAGGAAATATTTAACCGATCAGATAAATTTCACACATAAAAAAATTCAAAAAGTAACCTGGGAAATTGGCAATGAAGAATACTACATGTACAGTGGCAGCATTGAAGGCGATATTGTAAATTTTTATGTAAATATCATTAAGTCGCTTTACCCCCAGGATGAAATTATTGTAAGTTTTGCAAATTCCAGCGATGAAAAAGGTGGCAGGGACAAGTGGAACGATGAGTTTATAAACAAACTGGTACAGTACCGGCTACTTTCCAAAATAAATTATTTTGCCCCGCATTTTTATGTGGATGTATATACTGAAGATAAAACTGACCAGGACATTCAGAAAAGAATAAGCGATATAGACATACCGGGATTTGAAAAGAAAATGCTTTCATATTTTCCCGCAGGATACACACCGCATTTTTTTGTTACTGAATTTTCGGTATATCTTGGAATGCCACATGATAATGCAAACGTAAATTCAAACATCCATGCGTTGATGATGTTTTACTACCTGATGAATTTTTACAGCTGCAATTCTATTGATGGCATTATTTATCATGTGTTTTTAGGAAAAACACCTTTTATATACCTCCAGTCAGACCCTGCGGCATTCAATAATAATATTGTAAGCAAAACTACACCGTATAAAAATATTTCTACCATCCCTATCCAAACGCAGGCTGAGCAGATATTTTATAAAAACGTAGGGGAAAAATTTGTGAAATTTGTAAAAGATGGAAACCTGTATATACTCGTAACTCAAACTGCAGGGAAGAATATTTATTTTATCCTCAATCTTTCATCTGCACCTGCAACGATTGACAGGAACAAAATAGTGCAGTCACTGCAGGATGACACAGAGCTTTCTTTTATCAATTATAATTTTGAGGACTGGAATTTAAAAAGCAATTCCCTTAATTCACAAATAACCAAAAAAAGGTATAAAGATTTTACTTCAATGGACGTGCATAAATATTCACTGCTGGTAGTAAAATAGTTGCACTTACTGTTTAAAAAATTATTACCGGCAGGTAATACTAAAACACCTGCCGGTTTGCAAAACTTCTTTTTACAATCTTCTGTACTGCTTACATTCGGACTTAAATAAACAATTAAAAAATGATAATTTCTGATAAGTACAAATATTTATTTGTTGAAATGTATAATACAGGCTCTACAACTATCAGTAATGAAATGTGTGAACTGTATGACGGAAAAAGAATATTGCGCAAGCATTCACGCTATCACGAATTTTTAAAAACAGCTACGGAAGAACAGAAGAAATATTTTGTTTTTTCAGGCATCAGGAACCCGATGGATTCAATTGTAACGGAATATCTGAAACTCAAAAACAACCACAGGGGAAAATACACCAATCCCAAAGACTGGCTGGTAAACGGCGGTTATGTAAAAGAAGGGCAGCTGAAGCTGTACGCAGATGTAACAAATAATAAATTAACCTTTGAACAATATTTTAAAAAATATTATAAAGTGCCTTATGATAAATGGAGCAGGCTGGACCATGCGAAATTTGATTTTGTAATGCATTATGAGAACCTTCAAAATGACTTTACCACTGTTTTGCACAAATTGAATATTGAAGAAAAAAGGAAACTCCCCCAGCTGAATAAAACAGAAGGCAAAGATGACTTTATAAAATATTATACCCCCGGTATAAGAAAAAGGGCAATTTTTGTGTTTGCCCCTTTTTTAGATATCTGGGGTTATTCTTTTCCACCGGAATGGGGTGTAAAAAAACCTCCGTTTATTTCTAAAATGGTTTTTAATATCCTTGGTGTAAAACGTAATTATACCATGCGAAAGAAAGAACTGGCGCCGCTTGCCGGTAAAAACTAATAAAATTTTAGTAGCCCTCAAAAAATAAACGATACAATAAAATGGTCATTTCCGATAAAAATAAATACCTGTTTGTAGAACTTTTTTATACGGGTTCTACTGCTATAAGCAGCGAATTATGTGAGCTGTATGATGGCAAAAAAATATTACGAAAACATTCAAGGTACCATGAATTTTTAGCAACAGCCAGTGAAAGCCAAAAAAAATATTTTACTTTTTCAGGCATACGCAACCCGATGGATTTGGTTGTAAGCGAATATTTAAAAATTAAAAATAATCATAAATGCAGGTTCACAAATCCTGCGGAATGGAGAAGGAATGGCGGCACTTTATCTGACAAATTCCTTGAACTGTATGATGAAATAACCAATAAAAACCTTGGTTTTACTGATTATTTTATGAAATATTTTAAAATGCCTTATGATAACTGGAGCCGCTTGGCGCACAAAAATTTTGATTTTATAATAAGGTTCGAAAATATGAGCAATGATTTTGCGGAGGTATTAAAACAACTGGGTATTGAGCCAAAAAGAGAATTGCCTGTAGTGAATAAAACATCTGAAAAAGAAAATTTTATAAACTATTACCCGCAGGAAATAAGGGAACGGGCTATTTTTGTTTTTGCGCCATTTATGAAAAAATGGGATTATGAATTTCCGCCGGAATGGAATGTAAAAAAAACAAACCCGGTTTCATCTTTTCTTTTTTCGGCACTTGGTACGGTGCGCCATTTTTACTGGGGGCGCACTAAAAGTAAATCTTCACCAGCCGGTAAAAAAGATAAAAAAGCTATTGCAACCTGAATATAATTTATTACTCAATACTTCATTCAAAGAGCGCTTTCTCTTACCTTTAAACTGCAAGGGGTGATGTGCTCTGCTCGTTTAATTTTTTTAGCAGCAATGCAGCATTTTTTATTTCATTTTTATAAAGTACACTATAAATGTATTTATTAATTGTTGGCTCGCCCAGGTCAGGCACCACTCTGCTTGCTTCTATGATAGGCGTTCATCCTGATGTGGCCATGCTTATAGAAGACAGGTTTTTTGGGGTAAAAAGATTAACGGGTAAAAAAGTGCTTGCAAATAAACTGTGCATTCCCAACCAGGTTGAACTTACCAAAAGGGCAAACTATGTAACAAGAGCGCTGAAAAAGATTGGCCTCGCGGTTAACTATACATCCTCACGTTTTTCCATACAGGATTACCTGGCACTTGACGGCATAAAAATACTTGCCATTACAAGAGATGGAAATGATGTGATCTCTTCTATCATGAAGCGCGGCAAAAAAGAAAGAAAAATTGCTGAAGAAAGATGGAGCCGCGCAATAGAAATTATTTATGAACTGAATACAAAATATCCTGAAAAAACCATAACCATTTCTTACGAGGATTTGGTAAATGAACCGGAAATAATTATTAAAAAAGTGGCAGGTTTTATAGGCATTGACTTTCAGCCCGTAATGCTTGAAGGTTACAAACATAATATCCTGTATCCCGGCGAAACCGGCATTGATAAAACAAAAGCATTCAAATCAAAAACAACAATCACAGCTGGCGGCTCTTTTAAAATCTCACCTGCTTCAGAAGGTCTCTACCAAAAATTGCTGAGTTTAAAAATAAATCCCTGATGATGATGTGCAGACCAAAAACTAAATACTTAAACGGCAAAGCCTTACTTTAATGCAGCCAGAAATATTATTCGTTTCAAAAAAAGAAAATACCGGCGGCGCTGCTTATGAAGACCAGATAAAAAAAATCCTGGAAGGCGATTATGTGGTGAGTGTGCTTGAGCTGAACTCAAAGAAAAATAATATTTTTTTCTTTACCAAGCTTAAGTACGCGTACCAGATTAAATCTTACAAGCCGGGAAAGAAGTATGATATACTTATAACAAACAAGGCGGGCGTGTATGCAGGTATTTTAAAAAAGCAGTTCAATAAAAAGATTTTAATTTTTCATCATTATTTCAGTGAGGAAAGCGCTTATCCTGTTGTGCGCAGCATTTTAAAAAACAGGCTGCTGTCAAACCTTAAAAACTTTGATCATATAATTGTGGTAGCGGATTACTGGAAAAAATTTGTTGCACAGTATGTGGATGAAAGAAAAATATATTTGATCTGCAATTCCTTCAACACGAAAAAAATAGATACTGTAAAAAGGAGTTTTCAAAAAACTGATTTCAAAAAAAAATATAATATACCTGATGATAAAATAATTGTATATGCCGGGAATGCATTAAAAATAAAAGGTTATCTGGATGTGATTGCACAGCTTGATGCAGCAAAGTATTTTATAATTACATCGGGCAACAAAGACAAAAATACACAACTGAAGCACCTGCACCTGCAGCTTGACGCCACTGAATACATACAATTGCTCTGCGCTGCAGATATTACGGTTATACTGTCAAAATTCCAGGAAGGCTGGAACCGCATTGCCCACGAATCACTCATTTGCGGTACAAGGGTTATTGGAACTGATATTGCAGGCTTTGGCGAGCTGCTTCACAATGCCAGCCAAATTATTTACCGTGACGGTGATAATCTGCAGGAACTGATTTCTAAAGCGCTGGATGATGACAAATTAGTTGCAGACGGAATGAATTATGCATCACAGTTCAACCTGGAATATTTGAATGAAAGATGGAAAACTTTTTTATTACAGATGTGGGCAGGTGAATAAATAAACCAGCGGCCTTTATACAAAAAACCAGCAACCTTCAATCAAAAAAATTTACCTGTTTTGGAAAAAATAAAAGTAATCTACATATTAGGATCCGGAAGAAGCGGTAGTACAATCCTGGGGATTGTTTTAGGAAATATAAAAAATCATTTTTTTGGCGGTGAACTCCATTTGTGGAATAAAGATAAAGGCATGCCTGCAGAAGATTTTGAATTTTGGGATAAGGTAAATGAGGGTGTGCCGCACAGGGAAGAATTCTTTAAGTGTAACTTTGATAAAAAATTAGAATTTCATACGGCTATACTTTCCATCTTCAAATCCCAAAAAAGAGAAATAGTAAAAAGTTTTAATGAGCAGTCCGTAGAACTTTTTACTTCCATGCAAAATGTGGCGCAGGCTTCAACTATTATTGATTCCTCGCACTATGCCCCGCGTGCATACTGGCTTAACCAAAATCCCGCAATGGATGTACATTACATTTACCTGTACCGCAACCCGGTGGATGTAATGATGGGTTCATTTAAAAGAAAAGATATTGAACAGCCGTCTAAGAATTTTTTCTCAGGCAATTATTTTCTCTTTGCCGTTTCGTGCCTTTCCAATCTGGTGTATGTATTACTGCCCAGAAAGAAAAGAATGAAACTCCGGTATGAAGATTTTATTACGCATCCTGTCGAAGAATTAAACCGGATACAAAAAAAATTCAACATTGAAATTGAGAATCTTGATTTGCAGAACCTGAAACCGGGCCATATTTTCAGGGCGAACCGCATAAGGCTTTACGATAAAATATCACTGGAAACCAAGTTAAAGAAAACACCCATCAATCCTTTTTTAAAAGCAGTAATATATATAATCCATTTTCCTTTTTTATTAACGCACCGCAGGCGTTATTAAAATAAAACCATCCTGCCTTCAACAGCAACAGGCAGGTAAAAAATATTTTCAGGCAATCATGAAATATGACAGTGTAATCATACTCGGCTATAAACGCTCCGGCACTTCATTGTTAAGGGTATTGCTTAATTCCCATCCTGAAATTGCAATTGGCCCGGAAATGAAATTCATGCAAGAGGTGGTGAATCACTATCCAAAAACTTTTTCAGAATTTATAAAAATTGCTGACAGGGAAATAAAAGATTTTGAATTTTCTCAGGAAAGCCTGCACAAAATATATGATGCCAGTACATCCGCCGATGAACTGATGCGCAACTGGTGTATGGAGTATAAAGAAAAGACAGGCAAAAAAATATGGGGCGATAAAACACCTCAGAATTTTAAATACCTGAAATTATTAAGCACAAAATTTCCCGGTTCACTTTTTGTACATATAGTGCGCAACCCTTTTGATGTGATGATATCTTCAAAAAAAAGAAAACAGTATCATGGCATACATACTATAATAGCCTGGCTTGTATCAAACATAAAAGTAAAATTTGTAAAAAAAGAAAACTATATTTTTTTTAAGTACGAGGATTTTGTAAAAAAACCTGAAAGTTACCTTAGTGATATATTAACTGCGCTCGGTGTGCAGGATGTGGATTTACTTTCAGCTTACCGGCAGGTAAATCATGGAAGGATTGCAGACGGGGATTCATGGGACCAACCAATATTTGAATCGAAAGAAAGGGACGATACAATCCTTTCTGCAAAAGATAAAATGTTGATTAAGCTTATTTGCTCCGGGTATTTGAGCAAATACGGTTACCCGAAAGCATAAGAGATTTATTGTTTTATTTTACGGGTTCAATACAGGCATGCTATTTTTTTCAATAAAAAACCGAATCTTTTTTTAGGTAATAAAAAAATCTATGAATAAATTTTCACTTTTTGGGGTTAACTATACTGAATGTGATTATGAATCAGCCACAGTGCTTATTATGGAAAATGCGCGCCAGAATAAAAGTTTTGGAGTAGATGCATTAGCTGTACACGGTTTAATGGAATGTGTGAAAAATAAGGACCTGATGGAACTTGTAAATAAAATTGAATTGATAGTTCCTGATGGAATGCCCATCCGCTGGTCAATGAATTATTTTTATAAAACCAAACTTAAAGACCGGGTTTACGGCCCCACGCTTACACTGCACGTTCTTGCAAAAATGAATGAAGAAAAGCTAAAAGTTTACCTCTACGGCAGCAAAGCCGACACACTGGAAAAACTTTCAGCATTTATAAACAGGGAATATCCTGATGTTATTATTGCCGGTATCCATGTGGACAGGTTCAGGGATGCCACACCAGAAGAAGATATAGACGATATCAATAAAATCAACGCTTCCGGCGCACATATAGTACTGGTGGGCAGGGGCTGCCCGAGGCAGGAAAAATGGGTGGGGAGCCATTTGGGAAAAGTAAATGCTGCAATGATGGCGGTAGGTGCTGCATTTGATTTTCATGCCGGCACACTGAAACAGGCTCCCGCCTGGATGCAGAATAACGGGCTTGAATGGTTTTTCCGGTTATGCATGGAGCCCGGGAGGTTATGGAAAAGGTACCTCACTACAAACTCTCATTTTATTTATCTATTTATAAAAAAATCTTTAAAGTTTAAATAATGAAAAAAGTATTAGTAACAGGTTCCGGAGGTTTAATAGGCAGCGAAGTAGTAAGTTTTTTTGCACAGCATGACTGGGAAGTAACAGGCGTTGATAACAATATGCGCGCAGATTTTTTTGGCGAAAAAGGTGATACCACATGGAATTTAAAAAGGCTGGAGGAAAAGTTTCCAAATTTTAAAAATACTTTTCTTGATATAAGGGACAGGAAAGCAGTGCTTGCTTTTATAAAAGAAACAAAGCCTGATGCAATTGTTCATACTGCAGCCCAGCCCAGCCATGACCTTGCTGCTTCAAGGCCTTTTGATGATTTTGACGTAAATGCAAACGGTACTTTGAATTTGCTGGAAGCCACCCGCCAGTATAATACTGAAATACCTTTTGCGCACATGTCAACAAATAAAGTATATGGTGATGCACCAAACAACCTTAATTTGATTGAAACAGAGACCAGGTATGATTATGCTGATAATGAATATAAAGATGGCATTAAAGAAAGCTTTAGCATAGACCAGTCAAAACATTCTTTGTTTGGTGCTTCAAAAGTGGCTGCCGATGTAATGGTACAGGAATATGGCCGCTATTTTGGAATGCCAACATGCTGTTTAAGGGGTGGGTGCCTCACCGGGCCAAACCATAGTGGCGTGGAGTTGCATGGTTTTTTAAGTTATCTTATAAAATGCAACCTGGAAGAAAGGAAGTATAATATTTTTGGGTATAAAGGGAAGCAGGTACGTGATAATATCCATTCTTACGATGTGGCAAGGTTTATTTATGAATTCATAGAGGCTCCCCGCGTGGCAGAAGTGTATAACTTAGGCGGTGGACGCGATAATTCGGTTTCAATTTTAGAAGCCTTCTCTTTAATAGAAAGCATTTCCGGTAAAAAAATGATATTCGAATACAGTGATCAAAACCGGATTGGCGACCACATGTGCTATATTTCAAATTTAGATAAATTAAAGGCGCATTATCCCAACTGGGATATTACCAAAGATTTAAAAACAACATTTGAAGAAATTTATTTGTCATGGACAAAAAGAACCGAACCAAATAAATAAACTTAAGGTAATCATTTGCACAAAAAACCTGTTGCAGTTATATCGCAACTAATTTTTTACAATAACCGCTATTAGTTTTTTAAATTTCAAGGCTTCCTTTTTCAGGTGGTTTACGTATTTATAAAAAGATGCCGGGTTTTGATAAATTATTTTATTGTGATACATGATTTATACTACCTTGCCAATCCTGTTCAATGCAAAAAAAGTTACCGGCTAATGCCAAATCCGCAAAAAAAGAATATGGTTTTATTTTCAAAAAATTATTTTCTTTAAGCAGATGGTAAAATAATTTCATAGATATGAAAGCATAATATTGCAGTACAATTATCAGGCAACAATATTGTTCACCATGCTAAATTTAAATTGGGTGGCACTTAAAAAGAAACTTGATTGTTCAAAAAGTTCCCGGGTACTTTTTTTCCTTCTCCTTTCCGCATTTTCAACAACTGCTTTTTCGCAAAACAGCGGATCTGTGCAGTTGTCTAATTATTATAACCAGGAATTAATTTATAATGATACTTCCCTTCATACAGTATGGAAGCCTTTTATACTAAACGATACTGTGCACGCTCCTTCACCGGGTACATGGTTTCAGCGTAAATTTTTTCATGATCACCTGGTGCACGTAAACCAGCCTGATTATAATCTTTATATTGATGCAGTTTTTGATGAATGCATCGGCAAAAGCTCCAGGAGCCCTCAAACACCTTTGTTAAATACCAGGGGTTTTGAAATGAAAGGGAACGTGGGCGATAAATTTTATTTTGAAACAGCTTTCTACGAAAACCAGGCGAGGTTTGGTGGTTATATTGACAGCTTTATCCGGCAAACAACTGTAATACCAGGCCAGGGCGGGTTTAAAAATTCAGGAAACGGAAAAAATTTCGACTTTAGTTCCTCTGAAGCAAGGCTTGTTTATTTACCAAATAAACATTTCTCTTTTGATTTGGGCTACGGTAAAAATTTTATTGGAGATGGTTACCGTTCCGTTCTTTTGTCTGACTGGTCGTATAATTACCCATATTTTAAAGCCACTGTAAATTTTGGAAAATTTCAGTACAATGCCATGTGGTCGCAGTATATAAGCGAAAGAAGCAAAGCAAGTAATAACCATGAAGGGTTTTTCCGTAAATGGGCTCAAACATTTTTGCTGGACTGGAAGGCAACAAATCATTTATCAGTAAGCCTGTTTGAAACGGTAATATGGCCCGATCAGGATTCTATGAATAATATCCGGTCAAAGGATATAAGCCCCTGGCTGGCAAGCCCCGTAATGTTTTTGCATGGAAATAAATCACCTTCAGGCTTAACCAATAATGATATTGCCGGTGCTAATATATCTTATCGTATATTGAAAAGCGCACACTTGTATGCACAACTGGCACTTGATAATTTAAAAAGCGGCAATTCATGGCAAAGCAGGTACGCTGCGCAGGCGGGTATCCGTTCATCAAATCTCTTTGGCGTGCAGCACCTGAATGTATTGCTGGAAGGAAATATGGCAAGGCCGTATATGTACTCAACCAATTCGCTGAATACAAATTATGCGCATGAAAACCAGCCTTTGGCAGATCCTTTTGGTGCGAATTTTAAAGAAGGATTATTGGTGGCTGAATATGCATACAAAAGCTGGCGGTTCAGGTTAGAAGGTTTTATTGCGCAATATGGTGCCGATGCTTCTGATTCTTTGAATTACGGCCAGAATATTTTTAAACCTATCAGCACCAGAACTGTTTCTGATAATACTTCTATTGGCCAGGGGCTAAGCACAAATGTTCATTTTGCCGATGCAAAAATAAGTTATGTGCTTAATCCTGCTACAAACATGCGGATTGAAGCCGGGTTTACATACCGTACTGAAAACAGCAAAAAGTTTCACTATACTGACAAAATATTTTATATAGGCGTGCGTGTATCATTCAGGAAAATATTTTACGACTTTTAAAACTATTATTTCACAGTGTGCATTTTATCTTATATGAAAAAAATATTCTTTTTCTTTTTATTTATAATAACTGGGGGTAAAATATTTTGCCAGCAAATACCTTTAAATGCCGCTGTCCAAAACAGGCTTAATGAAATTTCATTGAATGCTGATACTTCCATATTCACGGGCTTTCGCTCAATAAACTGGCTGGAGGTAAAACCATTTTTAAGCAAAGTAAAAACAGATATTACTGACAGCATTTTTGGAATTGCGCCCACAGCAGGCGGCAGTTATTTTTTCCAGAATGTTTCCACAGACAACCTGGTAAAAGTTAGCGGAAAAACACATACGCTTGCTGTTGACCCTTATATTGATGCAGCAGCGGGAAGCAGTTCTGTTAATACAGGGTTGCTTTTGCAAACCTCTGCAGGAGTGAATATACAGGGCGTTTGCAACAACAGGCTTTCTTATACATTTGGGTTTATTTCGGGGTTTAACCAGTTTCCTGCATATATAAACAGTTATATTGATTCCAATCAGCATTACATGCCGGGAATGGGAAAGGGGACACCAAAAACAAGTGGCGGGTTTACGAATACGCAGTTTTATGGTAATGTAACTTATCAAACCGGGAAGCACCTTCTTTTTGCTGCCGGGTATGGAAAAAATTTTGTAGGTGATGGATACCGCAGCCTGATATTATCCGATAATTCAGCAAGCTATCCTTATGTACGTATGCAGGCAAAGCTTTGGAAATTTACTTATAATGTTTTATACACTGAATATTTTAACCCGCGGTATATAGTCGATGGAAATGATCAGAGGAAATACAGTGTGCTGCATTATCTCGGTATAAATTTATCCAGTAAGTTTCAATTAGGTTTATTTGATGATATTGTTTGGCTGGCTAAAGATACAAACAACCACAGGGGTTTTGATTTCCAGTATTTAAGCCCGCTTATTTTTTTGCATCCGGTAAACTTAGCGCTTGGTTCACCTGACAACGCGTTATTAGGTTTAACGTACAAATACAAGTTTTACAAACATGGTTTTTTGTACGGGCAGATAAACCTGGATGATTTGCATATCAAAGATTCCCGTCTGGCAAACAAACAGAGCAGTGGCAATAAGTACGCCCTGCAGGTTGGTATATGGAACCAGGATATATTCAATGTAAAAAACCTTTCTTACAGGTTTGAATGGAATGGGGTACGTCCTTATACTTACAGTCACGGCCTGGGTAATTTTGGGTTAAATTACACAAATAAAAACCAGGCGCTTGCTGATCCGTTCAATGCAAATTTTCATGAATTTATTTCTATTTTTAATTATCACAATATGCGCTGGTATGGCTCCCTGGAAAACCTTTTTGCCATTCGCGGTGAAAACCCCGGTGTACCGTATAATAACGGGGAAGACTTATGGGGCGGTGATATAGGCATACCACCCTTTGGCGTAAAAACTTTAGCCGGCGCAAAAAATAAATATCTTTACAACCAGTTTACTGCAGGTTATTTGCTTAATCCAAAAAACAGGTTAAGCCTGCAGGCTGATATTGTTTACAGGAAACATACAGCACCACAGATAAGCCAGTCAGAATTTTATTTTTCTTTTGGCATCAAAACAAACCTGTTTAATTATTACCACGATTTTTAAAGCCGCATTTTTATTATTTTATCCTTTGCGTATTAATTATCATTTCAATGAATAAGTAATTGCAGCAGTGATGCTTTTTTATTTCAAATCTTTATCTTGCGCCCTCATTAAATATAACAGATAACTTAAAAAATCTTAATCATGAAAAACTTACTAAATGTTTCAGTAGAAGCGGCAATTGAAGCCGGAAAAAAAATCCTTGAAGTTTACCAGCGTGATTTTACAGTGGAAACAAAAGCTGATAGCTCACCGCTTACCGAAGCTGACCGGCAATCGCATATTGTCATAAAAAATAAATTACTGCAAACGGACATACCTCTTTTAAGTGAAGAAGGTAAGCAATTACCGTATGAAGAAAGAAAAAAGTGGAGTACATTCTGGCTGGTAGATCCATTGGATGGCACAAAAGAATTTATTAAAAAGAACGGGGAATTTACCGTAAACATCGCCCTTATAAAAAATGGAGCCCCGGTAATGGGCGTTGTGTATGTTCCGGTTACAGGCGAAGTTTATTTTGGTTCACAGGAAACAGGCAGTTCTTCCTTTAATATCAATAATCAAAATGGACATACGACTGATGAAATGATAAACGGAGCTGTAAAGCTACCATCAGTGCATGCACCTGAAAAATATACAATTGTTGCCAGCCGTTCTCACAACACACCCGATACGGAAACATTTATTGACGAAAGAAGAAAGATACATGGAGATGTGAATTTAATAAGTGCAGGCAGTTCCCTGAAACTTTGCCTGGTGGCCGAGGGCAAAGCACAGGTATATCCAAGACTGGCGCCCACTATGGAATGGGACACGGCAGCAGGTGATGCGGTCGCACGGTTTGCCGGGTGCCGGGTCTATAATTATGCAACAGGCAATGACCTGCAATACAACAAAGAAAATTTATTAAACCCCTGGTTTGTAGTGGAACGTACTGAATAATTTTATACAGGATAGAAATGGATATCCAGTTTGACTCATATCTGAAATTTATCTGAATAAACATTTTTTATTTCCACAAATATTAATAAATAAGAAAAATAAATTATAACCATGAAAATTGTAATTGTTGGAACCGGATATGTTGGCCTTGTAACAGGTGCCTGTCTTGCGGAAGTAGGAACGGATGTTATTTGTGTGGATGTGAATGAGAAAAAAATACATAACCTGCAAAAAGGGGTCCTTCCTATTTATGAGCCGGGTTTAGATGAAATAGTTGACAGGAATGTTAAGAAAGGAAGGCTTCACTTCAGTACAAAACTTGACGAAGCAATTGTAGATGCACAGGTAGCGTTTATTGCTGTGGGTACACCTCCGGGAGAAGACGGCAGTGCTGATTTAAAATATGTGCTGGCAGTGGCAGATGCTATTGGTAAAAGCATAAATGGATACATTGTGGTAGTTACCAAAAGTACCGTACCTGTTGGTACAGCGTCCAAAGTAAAAGCGGCTATTGCTGCTGCACTTGAACAGCGCAGCCAGAAGCTGGAATTTGATGTTGCTTCTAATCCAGAGTTTTTGAAAGAAGGCGCTGCCATAGACGATTTTCTTAAGCCCGACAGGATTGTAATTGGCGTGGAAAGTGAAACCGCCAAAACATTACTGCAGCAATTGTATGAACCCTTTTTGCTTAATGACCATCCCATTTTGTTTATGGACGTCCCTTCCGCTGAAATGACAAAATACGCAGCCAATGCAATGCTCGCCACAAAAATTTCATTTATGAATGATATTGCCAACCTTTGT
This sequence comes from Chitinophagales bacterium, assembly GCA_038207175.1. Taxonomy (GTDB): domain Bacteria; phylum Bacteroidota; class Bacteroidia; order Chitinophagales; family Chitinophagaceae; genus JBBRAD01. The sequence continues at coordinate 23,568 of JBBRAD010000004.1, read as the reverse complement.
GAGTTGGTAGGTGCCAATGTAAACGAAGTGCGGAACGGTATTGGCACCGATGCACGGATCGGTAAAAAATTTATTTATCCGGGTATTGGTTATGGCGGTTCCTGTTTCCCTAAAGATGTAAAAGCCCTGATCCGCACAGCGGAAGATTATGGATACAAACTGCGTATTTTACAATCTGTGGATGATGTAAATGATGATCAGAAAAAAGTACTCTTTTCCAAAATTCTTGGATATTTTAATAATGACCTGAAAGGAAAAAGAATTGGCGTTTGGGGGCTTTCTTTTAAACCCAATACAGATGATATGCGCGAAGCACCATCGTTGGTGCTCATTGATGCTTTGCTGGAAGCAGGTGCTTATGTACAGGCTTATGACCCGGTAGCAATGGGCGAAGCTAAACATGCACTGGGTTATAAAATCACTTATGCACACGATGCCATATCGGCCACAAAAAATGCCGATGCGCTTGTACTTGTTACCGAATGGCCTGAATTCAGGCTGCCCGACTGGAAGCTCATCCGCGAAACCATGCGTGGCGCAGTAATATTTGACGGGCGTAATATTTATCAGCCAAATGATATGAAAGAAAGGGGCTTCACTTATTTTGGAATCGGGATTAATCATAAAAATTAATTTGTAAAAAATGAAAAAAAGGGTATTGATAACGGGTGCCGCCGGTTTTCTTGGCTCGCATTTGTGCGACAGGTTTATAAAGGAAGGTTATGCTGTAATTGGCATGGATAATTTAATTACCGGCGACCTTCAAAATATAGAACATTTATTTCCGCTGGCTGATTTTGAATTCTTCCATCATGATGTTTCTAAATTTGTACATGTATCCGGCAAGCTTGATTATATCCTGCATTTTGCCTCGCCGGCCAGCCCTATTGATTATCTTAAAATTCCTATTCAAACATTAAAAGTGGGCGCCATGGGAACGCATAATTTACTCGGTCTTGCAAAAGATAAAAAAGCAAGGATACTGGTAGCCTCTACATCAGAAGTGTATGGCGATCCGGCTGTACATCCGCAAACAGAAAGCTACTGGGGCAATGTAAACCCCGTGGGGCCAAGAGGTGTATATGATGAAGCAAAGCGTTACCAGGAAGCCATTACAATGGCTTATCACACTTACCATGGAGTGGAAACAAGAATAGTAAGGATATTCAATACTTACGGTCCACGCATGCGTCTCAATGATGGCCGTGTACTGCCTGCATTTATTGGTCAGGCTTTACGCGGTGAAGATCTTACCATTTTTGGCGATGGCTCGCAAACACGCAGTTTCTGTTATATGGATGATTTGATAGAAGGCATATACAGGCTGCTTCACAGCGATTATGCATCACCTGTAAATATCGGTAACCCCAATGAAATTTCCATCAAAGATTTTGCAGAAGAAATTTTAAAATTAACCGGAGCCAATCAAAAAGTTATTTATAAACCTTTACCTACTGATGACCCCAAACAAAGACAGCCGGATATTTCACTTGCACGCAAATTGCTTGGATGGGAACCTAAAGTAAACCGCAAAGAAGGACTTGAAAAAACGTATGCATATTTTAAAACCTTAACCACAGAAAGCCTGTATAAAAAAGAGCACAAAGATTTTTCAGATTATATAAAATAAAAAGAAAAACAGAAAATATTTTCAATTTTTTTACAAATCCCGCGAATGATATTATTCGCGGGATTTGTTTTTTATAATTATTTTTCTGCGCTTATAACTATTGAACTTGTGAAACTTAAACTTTTGGGCGATTGACAATATATTTATTGGGACAGCCTGAAATCAATTACTTTCAGTTGAAGGTTTTTTTCGCCGTTCCATTCATTCATGTCAAGTGTAAAAACAATGTCAACCGGTTTTTGCATTTGCAGCAAATAAAATTTTTGCGCCATATTAAACCCTATGCCTGTGTAAGTACAGTTATTTTGCTGTACCACAAAACGTATATGCAGCTCTTTTACAATTTTTGAATAGCCGGTTTCTGAAACATTTTTTGCAATAAAAACAGGCCGCATATTTTCGGGCCCGAAAGGCTCCATTTGAAGAATGATATTATAGAATGAATTTGAGAGTTCGGTAAAATTAATTTCAGCATCAATAACAATTTCAGGGATCAATAATTCAGGCGCAATAGTAGCCGATACCACTTCTTCAAATTTTCTGCTGAAAGCTTCTACATTCTCGCCGGATAAAGTCATCCCCGCTGCGGCAAAGTGGCCGCCATATCCAATTAAATATTCCCTGCAGGCATGAATGGCTTCATATAAATTAAACCCGGCTACGCTTCTTGCACTACCGGCAACAATATCCCCACTTTTGGTAAGCACTATGGTGGGTCTATAAAAATTTTCAATCAGCCTTGAGGCTACGATGCCCACCACGCCTTTGTGCCAGTGTTCTTTATAAACAACCGTTGTTTTCCTGTTTATCAAAATTTCATCGCCCGAAATAATTGAAAGCGCTTCTGCGGTAATGGAACTATCCGCTTCTTTGCGGTCACTATTATCGCTGTGCAGCATTTCTGCAAATTCGAGCGCTTTGCTGTAATCTTGTTCAATAAAAAGCTGCACGGCTTTTTTTGCATCATCCATACGGCCGGCGGCGTTTATACGAGGTGCAATTACAAAAACAAGATTGGTGATATGCATTTCTTTTTGCATGCCTGCCAGCTGCATCAACGCTTTAATGCCGGCGCAGGGCTGTTCATTTACTTTTATTAAACCATAAAAAGCAAGCACGCGGTTTTCTCCGGTAACCGGAACTATATCTGCGGCAATGGCTGTAGCTACCAGGTCTAAATATTGTAAATAAGATTCAGGCGGCAGGTTTAATTTTTCACTTAGTGCATGCATCAGTTTAAAACCAACGCCGCAGCCGCATAGCTCCTTAAACGGATAATCACAATCTTTTTGTTTTGGATTAAGAATGGCAACTGCCGGAGGAATTTCTTTATCCGGCAAATGGTGGTCGCATACAATAAAATCTATACCCAATGATTTGGCATAAACAATAAGCTCAAAAGATTTTATTCCGCAATCAAGACAAATAATAAGGGAGAAATTATTTTCTTTTCCATAATCAATGCCCATTTTTGAAATGCCATAGCCTTCTTTGTAGCGGTGAGGGATATAAAAAGATACATGCGGATAAATATTTTTCAGGAACTGGTACATGCATGCAACAGCAGTGGTGCCATCTACATCGTAATCGCCATATACCAAAATATTTTCATTTTGTTCAATGGCAGTAATAATGCGGTTTACAGCCTTACCCATATCTTTCATCAGCCGGGGCTGATGAAGTTGTGAAAGTTGCGGGCGGAAGAAGGATTTTGATTTTTCAAAACTGGAAATACCGCGTTCAATAAGAATTGCGCAGAGAGTTTTGTTTATTTTCAAATCTGCGTGCAGTGTATTTACTTCACCTGCACCCGGCTGTAATATTTTCCATTTTTTTTCCATTAAAATTTCCTGTCTGTGGTAAATCGCACCAATTCTTCCAGCGCAGCCCTTGTATCGCTTTCGGGAAAGCCGTAAAGTAACTGAAGCGCATCATCCCTGAAAGCATACATTTTTTTATATGCGTAATCAATACCACCGTTTTTTTCAACAGCATCCAGTACAAACTTTACCTTTTCTTTATTGGTGTTTTCGTTTTTTATAATGAAAATAATTTTTTTCTTTAATGAAATATCACAATTATTTAAAACATATATTAAGGGCAGCGTGAGTTTTTTTTCTTTAATGTCGTTGCCTGTGGGTTTACCTATATTTTCATTGCCATAATCAAAAAGGTCATCTTTTATCTGAAAAGCCATGCCCGTTTTTTCGCCAAATAACCGCATGGTTTCTACAGTTACTGCATCGCTGAACGTGGTAGAAGCGCCAACTGCGCAGCAGGAAGCGAGCAATGAAGCCGTTTTGCCTTTAATGATTTCATAATACACTTCTTCCCTTAAATTAAGGCTGCGGGCTTTTTCAAGCTGCAGCAATTCACCTTCACTCATCATTTTTATGGCTGATGATAATATCTGCAATGGCCTGTAATCCTCATTATCCAAAGAAAGCAAAAGCCCTTTGGAAAGCAGGTAATCGCCCACTATCACGGCTATTTTATTTTTCCAGAGTGCATTTACAGAAAAGAAACTGCGCCGTTCGAATGCATCATCCACTACATCATCATGCACCAGCGTGGCCGTATGTAAAAGCTCCACAAGCGATGCTGCACGGTAAGTAGCCGGGTTTATGGCTCCTCCCAGCCTGGCGCTCAGCAAAACAAACATGGGCCTCATTTGCTTGCCTTTCCGTTTTACAATATACTGCATGATCCTGTCAAGCAGGGCAACCCTGCTTTTAACGGCTTCGCTGAAATAATTTTCAAACTGCGCAAGTTCCTCTTTTATAAGTTGCGAGGCTAATTTCATTTTCTAAAACTTGGGCGCAATATAGTGCCAAATAAAACAATCATGGCTATGCAACTTTTTATAACAGCCTGTTGTCCTTAGAAGCAGAAAAAAAAATCTTTCACATAATAAATAAAATAAATTGTAAAAATTTGGTATTTCACTGCCAATGTATAAATTTGTATTAGTTTTAAAAATCGGGAAACATTAAAAAACAATTTAAATTACACCTATGGTAAGCAAAAAGTACGCTTTGATTTTAGGTCTGATAGGCTTAATTCAAACAGCATCCTTTGCACAAAAGAGCGATGCCTCTGACAGCTGGGTATTTGATTCTTCTAAAGTATCAACTAAAAATATGCCCCAGCATAGCGAATTCATGAACAACCAATACCCTTATCCTTCTAAGCCCCGCAGTATGTGGGAACTTGGATTTGGCGGCGGCATGGCACAAATTTATGGTGATGTTCTTCAGCGTTTCGGCTATGGCGGAAGCGTTAGTGTAAGGAAAGCCCTGGGCCATGTTGTTTCATTAAGAGCCGCTTATTTTGGCTCTATAAATTATGGTATTGACAATAAGTTCAGGATTAAAGAACCCTCAACAACACAAGGACATGCAGATCCCTGGGCTGCCTATTTAGTAGCAGGGCCGCTGAATGGAGGTGGATATTCTACCAATTACCGGGCAAAGGTTCATCAGATAGCTTTAGACGCCATTGTGAGTCTTAATGCACTAAGCCATTACCGTGGTAACCCCAAAACCGACTGGTATTTATTGGCTGGATATTCAATACAGGGTTCAGATGTAGATGTAAATGCCCGTAACGAAGGCGGCAGCGTAACTGGTGGTCTTTATAGTTTCGCAGGCATAGACTATACACAAAAATCTTCTAAAATACAATCAGATATTAAAGCCCTTGAAGATAAAACATACGAAAGCGATGCACCTGTTGGACCAAATCAGGGCAGGCTTTTTATAGGCCATTCCGGTGAATGGTATGTAATGCACGGTTTTAATTTTGGTGGTGGTGTGGCCTTCAGGCTCACTGACCGTGTTAATCTTGGAATAGAGCAAAGATTTACTGCTTCAGGTAATGATAACCTCGATGGTGTAGTTGATGGAAGAACTAATGATATACAGAGTAATACGCAGGCAAGAATAAACATTAATATAGGAAGCGCCTCAAAGCATGTATTGCCTTTATGGTGGTTAAATCCAAACAATTATGTTTACAACGAAATAAACAAACCCACACACATGAAGTTCCCACCGGTGATATTGCCGGATGCTGATGGTGATGGTGTTACTGACCAGTTTGATATGGAGCCTAATACACCTGCAGGTTGCCCTGTTGACAGCCACGGTGTAAGCCGCGATACAGATGGTGATGGTGTTCCTGACTGCCGTGATAAGGAATTACTTACCCCGCAAAACTGTTTCCCTGTTGATGCTGATGGTATTGGTAAATGCCCATGCCCACCTGCAAGCTGTTTCCCAGTTCAACCAATGGTTATGCCAACCTGTTCAATTGGTATGTTGCCAAGCGTACAGTTTAAGAGCGGAAGCACAAGCTTAGGCAGCACTGCAATGTCAATACTTGCAAGCATAGCACAGCAAATGAATGCTAACCCCACATGTAATGTACGGGTTACAGGCCATGGCCCATCTGACAAACGCGGACAGCAATTAAGCTGGGACAGGGTGAACTCAATCATTAAATACTTAGTGGAAAAACAAGGTATTTCTGAAAGCCGTTTCATCTTTACTTACGGTACACCCGGTGATGTAAACACAGTTGATTTAATGGGTACAGGCGAAACCGGTCCAAATACGGTTCCTGCACCGCACCCACAATTCCAGAAATCTAACTAATATTATTTCATACTTTTTGCTTATAACCATCCTGCTTTTGCAGGATGGTTTTTTTATGCAGCTATGTTTTAAAAGAAATGACCTGCAAAGTATTTTGTAAAACCCTGTACCGGGCTCAAACTCTTTGTGCATTTGCTTTTTGACCTCCCGGTCCTGCTGTTCGAAAGGGTATTGCTCATTTGTACTTTCACAACCTCGTTCGTCAATAGCGGATAGTTACTAATGAATATAATTAACGGTTACCCATTCACTCTTCACCTGTACAGGATTGTGGCATAGTCCTGGTAACTGCCGGGGGTTAACAGCATTACAGCACCGGGTTATATAAAATAACTTTAATAAAAAAGCCCATTGCAATTTTGCAATGGGCTTTTTATTTTATGCGGAACAATTATTTATTTCATCAAAGGCATTTCAATATAAGTAGCATACATATTATTGCGGTAAATACGCTGTGTGGCTTTTTGATAATCCCCTGCTTTAGCATTATAAATACTTGGCACAAATTTTTGCGGGTTCATGTCAATAATAGGGAACCAACTGCTTTGTACCTGCACCATTATGCGGTGGCCTTTTTTAAACTGGTGGTTTACCTGGTGCAGGTCAACAGTATATTCCTCCACTTTGTTTGCGGTTATTGCTTCCGGGTTTTCAAAACTTTTTCTGTACCTGCCGCGGAATACTTCGCTTGCAATCATTAACTCGTAGCCGCTCATTTTTGGTTCTTTAGCATATTTATCAGGATATTCATCAATGAGTTTTACCACCCAGTCGGCATCGGAACCGGTGGTACTTGCAAAAAGGTGGGCAATAATACTTCCTGTAACAGTTATATCTTCTGTAAGTGTATCCGACTCCCAGCTTAATACATCGGGGCGGCTTTGTACAAAACGCTGGTCTTCTGTAAGCCAGGGGTACCAGCGGCTTCCGGCGCCGTATGTTTGCTCTATTGGCCTTGAGCGGTAAGGAACAGGTTTTTTTGGATCGCTGATATATTCGTCATAAGCTGTACTGCTGGTGGTTAACGGCTTTGAGAAAGAAACTTTTCCATTTTCAGTTATATAAAGCCTTTGAATACCGGCTTCTTTAGGTGGCCAGCTTGAATATGTTTTCCATTCATTGCTGCCTGTTTGAAATACATTTGCTTCTGCAAAATTTCCATCGCCTTTTCCTTTAAGCCAGTAATCAAACCATTTTTTCTGAATGTTTTTTTGAAAATATTCCGATGTATTGCTCCCCATTTGATAGGCACCGAGATGATCTATTTTATATCCAGCCCATTGGCCGTGGTTCCAGGGGCCAAGGCAAATAAAATTACGGTTGCTGCTGTCGCGCTTTTCCATTTTTGCATACATTATCTGCGGGCCCATCATATCTTCCTGGTCCCATACGCCGCCTACGTGGAGCATAGGTATGCGCGGGTAATCCACATAACGCAAAGGTGATTTATATTGCCAGAAAGAATCATAATTAGGGTGCTGCATAAAATTATTCCAGCTTGGGAGTTTGCCATGAAAATATTTTGCATTGGCATTTGATAAAGGGCCGAGCTTTAAAAACCAGTTGTATAAATCATAATGGTCAAAAGGAAAAAGCGTGTCAACTTTTGAAGCTTCTTCCATAAAAGAGTAATCAAAAGCGTAGGACAAACGGAATGCCCCGTTGTGATGAAAATCATCACCCAAAAACAAGTCACTCATACAAGCCTGTTCTGATGCGGCTTTCAGCGCAGGGTGGGGGCGTGCCGCACCAACCAGCGCAGTCCATCCTAAATAAGAAATGCCTAACTGACCCACTTTGCCATTATTGTTGTTTACATTTTTTATAAGCCATTCAACAGCATCGTAAGTGTCGGTGCTTTCATCAATTTCGCCGGGTTTATCAGTAATGGGACGGTTCATTACAAACTGCCCTTCACTTTTGTAACGGCCGCGGATATCCTGGAAAACAAAAATATAACCGTCTGTTGCCATATCTTTAAGATATGGCTGCAGCGCAGGGTTCATTTCATCATCACTGCCATAAGGCGTCCTTTCAATAAGTACTGGCAATGCTTCTGTAATATTTTTTGGTGAATAAATAACGGTGTAAAGTTTTACACCGTCACGCATGGGTATCATTATTTCCTGCCGGGAATATTCTGTGCTTTGTGATTGCGCAAATGCAGTGGCAGCAAGCATCAGCGCCAACGGCAACATAAACAGTTTGCGTATTTGCGTATGCATATATTTATTTTATGATTAAGAAAATGAAAGTATAATAATATGCAGGAATTATGAATTCACAACATTTTTCAGCGAAGCATCTTTATTCCTTAAATCTATACCGCCTTCAAGAATTGATTTAAGATTGGCAAGATAAAATACCCAGCCCGTTGAACAGCCAAGATGATAATAAGTTTTACCATTTTCATCAGTTGGTATTTCTGATTGTATTAATTCGCAGATATTGCAGTCTCCTTCCGCGTATATTTTTACAGCAACATTTCCTGCTTTCCCAAAGGTGAAATGAAACTCATTTTTGCCATTTGCGGCCAGTATAGCTCCCGTTTCCATTGTGTTATCATCCCATCCGTGCCAAAGCCATTCATAATTATCACCGGGGGATATATATTCCTCATCCTTTTTCTCAGTGCCATATTCTGATTTAAATATGGCTTTTCTTAAAAACCAGCTCTTCAATCCCCCGGATGTGCACCAGGCATCATAAATGGATTGCCCGGTTGTATTCAGCGGAATACGTTTTGTAAATTCACTCCAGTTATAATCACTCATAAAATAATTTTTTTAAAAGTAAAATCAGGATATCCAGGAGCCATTATTTTAATTCAGCCACCATTTCAATTTCTACTTTAAACTGCGGCAGGTAAAGCCGTTTTACTTCTACCCATGTGGCTGCCGGGTAGTCCCCGCCGAAATAAGATTTCTGTATTTCTTTATTGGCTATAAACGCATCAAGGTCTGTGGTGTAAACGGTTTCTTTCACGACGTTTTGAAAAGTAGCGCCGTATTTTTCAAGCGTGGATTTTAAAGTTTCCATCACGTCTTTTATCTGTTCATACATGGAAGTGTCAGACGATGTGGTGCCGGAAATATATAAAGTATTGCCCACTTTTACGGCCTGTGAATATCCAATTTCATCTTCCACCTGCTTGTTTTCATGCAGTTTTATTTTGGTAATATCCTTTTGCGCAAAAGCATATACACATCCTGTAATGCAGACAGTAAACATTAAAATTCTTTTCAGTACCTGTTTCTTTTTCATGGTGTAATTTTATTTGCGGATAAGATACAAAATTTTATGACAGTTACTGAATGCGTGGTAATTTTAAAGAAGATTTTTTTGCAGCCGGCTAACTGGTGTGCATATTTTATTTCCCGGATATAAAATTTGTATTACCCGTTTAATTAAAAAAAATTAAATTAGCCAATCATTTCAGCCGGTCAGTTTCCATTCATCCAATAATAAAACAATTTTTTATGAGTACTTCAAGAAGAACATTTCTTAAAAGCGGCGCCCTTGCCATTGCAGGCACAGCAATATTTTCAGGTGATTTACTTGCTGCAACCATGCGGCGGAACCAAATACTGGGCATACAACTTTATACAGTGCGTGATGATATGATGAAAGATCCCCTGGGCACATTAAAGCAAATTGCAGGCATAGGCTACAAATATGTGGAACATGCTAATTATGCGGGCAGGAAATTTTATGGCTATTCCGCAACAGAATTTAAAACAGTACTGGACGGTTTGGGGCTGAAGATGCGCAGCGGCCACACCGTAATGGGCAAGCAGCATTGGGATGAAGCTGCAAATGATTTTACCGATGCATGGAAATATACGGTTGATGATGCTGCGACGGTGGGTCAGCGTTATGTAATAAGCCCATGGCTGGATGACAGTATGCGCAAAACTATGGACGACCTGAAACGCTATATGAATGTGTTTAACAAAAGCGGTGAACTGTGCAAAAAGTCGGGGATGAAATTTGGTTACCACAACCATAATTTTGAATTCAGCACCAGCATTGACGGCATGAAACTGTATGATATTATGCTGCAGAATACTGATCCTGAACTGGTGGCGCAGCAAATGGATATTGGTAATATGTACGGCGCAGGCGGAAGGGCGATGGATATTTTAAAACAATACCCCGGCAGGTTTGAACTGATGCATGTGAAAGATGAAATAAAAATTGATAAACCGGGTGAAATGGATGACCCGTATGAAAGCACCATATTGGGCATAGGGATTATTGGCGTAAAAGATGTGGTTGACCTTGCCCGCAAATCCGGCGGCACTTCAGATTTTATTATTGAGCAGGAATCTTACCAGGGCAAAACCCCGGTTGAATGTTCAAAGGCTGACTATGATATAATGAAGGGCTGGGGATATTAGTAATAAAATTAAACAGAAACAGCCCCGCATTTTGCGGGGCTGTTTTCATTAACCGGTAATTGTACATTGATACATAAGGGCGGCTGCCGCCTGTTTCAGCTTCCCCTGGTGCCGCCGGTATTCAGTTTCTTTTTTGTAAAGCCCGTGGCGGCTGCTTTTCCGGGCTTTGATATAAACTTGGAACCGGAAACATTATTCAGGTTACTTTTATTTCCTTTTTTTTCACCCTTATTGTTTTTTGGAGATAACATTCCCATGATGGTATTTTTTAGTAGGTACAAATATAATTTTTATCTGCAGGTGATGCGCTAAAATTTTGTGTGGTATTTGCGCTCCGGGGTGTGATATTGATACTTCGGGGTGTGATTTTGATACTCCGGGGCGCGTTCTTGATACTTCGGGGTGCGTTCTTGATACTTCGGGATGCGTTATTGATACTTCGGGGTATGATTTTGATACTTTGGGATGTGATTTTGATAGTTTGGGGGTGCGTTTTTGATAGTTCGGGGTGTGATTTTGATAGTTGGGGGAGTGATTTTGATAGTTCGGGGTATGTTCTTGATAGATCAGAAGTTTTTTGCTCATGGCTCCATGTCCTCTTTGTTTCAACTCAATCCAATCCAACCCAACCCAACCCTGAAGGGTTGGGCTATGGGGTTGAGCTATGCGTTATTTTCCAGTAATTTAATAAACTCATCATATTCCTGATGAAAAGTTTTTTTGGAATGATGCTGTTTCTGGTTCCTGATATATTCAACAACTTTTTCCAAAACAGATTGGCTAACAGAATAAGCAGCATAACCGGTTTGCCATGCAAATTTATCCGGGATAAGATTTTGCTCATTAATGAAATGTGATGTGCTGCCTTTTACCTGTTTTATTATTTCTGCAATTGTTTTCTGCGGGCTTAATAAAAACAAACAATGCACATGATCGGGCATGCCGTTAATAATCCGCACCGGGCAACCTGATTCAACAAATTGGCTGCACATAAAATCATAAACCTGCTGTTCGATTTCGGGGACAATTAAAGCGAGCCGTTCTTTAGTGGCCCAAACAGCATGTACCCAATTTTATTAAATGAATATGGCATAATTTACATTTTTGTTTAATTAAAAACCGTTGAAACGGTTTTGTTGAATATGTGCGATTTTTAATACCCAATGGTTTTATCCTACAGCCCATGGTTTAAACCCGTAACCCATGGTTTAAAACCCGTGGCCCATGGTTTAAACCATGGGCTATGGAGGTTTTTACAATTTTTGCAATGGATTTATCCATTTCTATTCTCCGTTATTTTTTTTCTTTGGGCGTATAAAGCGAAATGCCCCGTACCATTTTAAATTCTGCTGAGCCTGCGCCAAATATCCCCTTTACATAATCCTTGCATTTTAGCGAGATATCCACTATGCCACTACCCGGTGCATATAGGGCTTTGTCGCGGGTAATACGGCTTTTATCCACGCCTTTTAATATGGCGCCGATGCCGTCATTCGCCGCTTTCAGGTTATTGTACATTGTGGTAAGCGCCGTGGTTTTTAAATCTGCTTCATTGGGCGTATAGCCTGGTTCATTTTTAAGCAGTTCTACCAAAGCTTTAAAATTATCCGCACGCTGCACATAACTCAAATGGCTTTTGCTTACAAAGTCAGGGTCAGTTAACGCTTCGGCGGCGGGCGCATTGTCTTTTACTGCTTCGGGTTCTTTTGTTTCAGCATCTTTTGTTGCTGCGGCAGTTGTTTTTTTCCTGCGTAATCCAAAGCCGCGTATCTTATCGGCATATCCCTTTGCATCTTTTTTAAACTGTTTGCTGGCTTCGGTGCTGTTCAGCAAACCTATTGCGCGGGTAACAAGCCCGTTCAGGGGTTCAAATAAGATTTCCCTTGCATTCAGTTGCGGTTTGGCGGCGGCAATAGTGCTCTGCATCTGGCTGTGCGCCGTGTTTGCGGTGGTCCACAATGCAGTCATGTTTGCAATGGACAGGTTTGCGTTTGCAGGATTGTACACTGCACCGTAAGTGGTGCATGCATCAATGATTACTTTAAAGTTTGCCATGTTAATGGCATGGCCTGTTTCTGATTTACTTGCCATGGTGTTTGTTTTTTTAAGTTATTCCCGCGAGGGAGAAATTTTTTTACAGGGCTAAATTAAAAAGCTGGGTTGGTTTAAAAAATGTGATTTCTCACAAAAAAGCATGTGATTTTTCACAGGAAATAATGTAAGAAACCACGTTTGATAACTGAAGAAGCCGTTATAAAAAATTGATAAGACAGGGTTTTAAATTGCCCTGCGGAAATAAATACCCGTAGTTATAAAGTATCATTAACTTTAATAAGAAGTATTACTGCACCAAAACAATTTACCTGTTCACCAAAACAAAACTTTATGAAAACAAATATTCCCTTATGCTTATGCTGTTTATTATTTTTGGTGAAGGAACAAATGCCGGAAAGAAAAACCGCAAAAATTTAATAAAATGCTGCCGGAAGAAAACCATCTTTCTTTAAACATTCCTCCTTCCGGCAAGCCGCGTGTAATTATTATTGGTGGCGGATTTGGCGGGTTATATACAATAAAAAAAATAAACAGGAAGTATTTCCAGGCGGTGCTGTTTGATAAAAGAAATTATCACACTTTTCAGCCGCTCCTGTACCAGGTGGCTACGGCCGGTCTGCAGCCGGATGCGATTGCAGGCCCTTTGCGGAAAGTTTTTTACGGGTATAAAGATTTTCATTTCCGCATGCTGAAAGTATTATCTGTAAACCCCGGTGCAAATACTGTCTCCACGCTGGCAGGCGACCTGGAGTATGATTACCTGATAATTGCCAATGGAATGAAATCAAATTTTTTTGGAAATGAAAAAATTGCACGGAATTCTTTTCCGCTGAAATCCATTACGGATGCATTAAACCTGCGCAGCCATTTAATGCAGCTTTTTGAATGGGCCAATTTAACCGCGGATAAAACATTAAGAGAAAAAATAATGACCATCATTCTTGCAGGGGGCGGCCCCACAGGAGTAGAAACTGCAGGCGCCCTGTCCGAATTGAGAAAATATGTTTTACCCAAAGATTACCCGGGTATTGATTTCTCCGAAATGAAAATTTACCTGATTGAAGGCGCCGGCAGGCTATTGCCGGCAATGTCATTAAAAGCAGGTAGCCGCAGTGAAAAGGATTTACAAAAAATGGGGATTATTTTAAAGATGGATACAATTGTATCGGATTATGACGGAGAAACAGTAACGCTGAAAAACGGCGAAAAAATAAATTCTTTTACAGTCATCTGGTCAGCAGGCGTTGCCGGAGATATTTTACCAGGATTAAAAACAGAATGGCTGGAAAAGGGAAGGCTATTAACTGATGAAAACTGCAGGGTAAAGGGTACCTCAAATATTTTTGCGGTTGGAGATATTGCATTAATGAAAACAAAGGAATATCCCAAAGGCCATCCGGGCGTTGCGCAACCAGCTATTCAAATGGGCAAATATGTGGGGAAACATTTACAGGACTTTCATAAAAATATTGCAGTAAAACCCTTTAAATATTTTGATAAAGGCTCGCTTGCCACCATTGGCAGGGGCAAAGCGGTTGCCGATCTGCCACCCAATCTTCATTTTGGCGGCAGGCCCGCCTGGTGGATTTGGTTGTTTATACATATCACTTTTCTTATCAGTTTCAGAAACAGGTTACTGGTACTGATAAACTGGATATGGAATTACTTTACTTATGATAAAGGCAACCGTTTAATTATACGGCCTTTTATACGGAATCAAAAAAATACCTCAGGAAAAATTTTCGGGGCGGATGAATAGAGTTACTGTTTTGAAAAATAAACATAATAGGTGGCGCTGGCAGCCGCAAACGGGCGCAGTTTTTTTAGAAAACGGTAAGAAAGTATTTTAAGAATCACAGGCATTGATGAAGTAAATATCATATAAACCCTGCCCACTATGGTATCTTGTAAATTATATACTGAATCTTATGAAAAACATTTCTATTTTTTTAAGTTTTGTATTAATTCTGGGAGCTGTTCTTTTTTTACCAAACCATCAAATATTGAAACAAGGGAAATGGCTAAAGTAATTTTACTGGATTCAAGCACCCTCAAACCGGGTACTGATGATTATGACATGATTTCCCGTCTTTTAGATATAAATATTCAGGTTACGGACCACTTTCTTTATAAAACTGTTACTTATGTATGGCCAAGAGATACTATACCATTAGGGTATGGTTATCTGTTTAAACTTAGCAATATTATTTCACCAAATTTGCAATAATAATAAGAAATAAAACCTGCATTTGAATTAATCAAATGTTTGGATTTATAGTGTATAAAAATGAAATCTGCTAATGTGCTGAAAATAAATGTTGACATTAGTTTTGAAGACAATGGTTGTGATTGCTGATATTAACCCTGGAGTATAAATTCTAAGGCCCTTTAACAGGACCTTTTTTATAAGTTTCCCACTTTGTGAAATCTCATGGTCATTTGAACCTGCACTTTTAATCATCTTCCCGCACTGCAATAAAGTGCATAAAAAAGAGGCATATTTAATATGCCCCTTTATACAAATAACCGGTAAACATTAATCCACCTTAAGAAACTTTCCATCTTTATCAAAAATCAAATCTTTTCCTTTTATCTCTGCTTCATAAGTAACCGTTCCGTTTGCATCAGTAACCAATCCCGCTTCTCTTATGGTGGCACCATTTTCATGCTCTTTTACATAAGTAATTGCGGATGCGGGTAACTGGCTGACAGGGATAGCTTTTACAATTTCCACAAAAACACCGGAAGGTGTAAACATGGCAGAATTATCTTCACCCGATTTTCCTCCCCAGTTGGCCTCATAATTACCATTTTCTTTTTCCCATGCAATATTCGTGGCTTCAGGATATTTTTTCATACAGGCGGTTTTTACGTTTGCCGGTACTTGCGATGTTTTTAAATCCTGTCCGCATGCGCTGCCCATCAATATAATTGCAAAGGAGGCGCTTACAAAAAATTTTTTCATAATGTTTTTTATTTTATTCACTGTAAAGTTCAAATATGATTCTGTAGATAGTTTGAAGAACGGAGTTATATATTTTTTATCTTTTAGTATCAATTATGATAATAACTATGCTGTAATATTCAGGCCGGGAATAGTATAGTCTTTCCAGGGTAAAAAAGTTATTTAAAAATGCAGGGTAAATTGCAGGTGTTTTCAATGTTTGGCTGCTCAAAAAAAGCTGCGGGTTTCATTACCTGGCGGCTTTTTAATAAAAGTCTTTATCGGGGGTGAAAATATGTGCAATGGTTTTTTAAAATGCGGGGAAAGAATGTTGAAGTTAAAATATGATTGCTTTTTGCCGGGGATATATATGATAGCTGTGCCCGCCAATATGTAAATTTATCAGTATTTTATTATTTACGGTTTAATACGATAGTATCCGGTTATCTTTGAAATGTTTCGTAATCATATCCGCACTATAGCGGCACAACTTTGGTCCTTGATTTCCGGGCCGGGTGTTTGGGGCAAATCAAAAGACAGGTCATTTGTAAAGAATTATATTTAATTGATGGATACAAAAAATATTCACGAAAGTTATATACTCAAATCACGGAGACAGGTTTTAAACAAAGTACCACAAATCACCCTTTACTTTTGGGTTATTAAAATCTTATGTACTACGGTGGGCGAAACTGCTGCGGATTTTTTAAACACAAACCTGAACCTGGGCCTCACAGGTACATCTGTTGTCATGGGCATCCTGCTTATCCTTGTCCTCTTTTTTCAATTCAGGTCAAAACAATACATACCGGGCATTTATTGGCTTGCCGTAGTGTTGATAAGTGTTGTAGGTACTTTAATTACTGATAATCTCACAGATAATCTAGGGGTCTCCCTTGAAACGACTACTGCTGTTTTTGCGGTAACACTGGCTGTAACATTTGCAATATGGTACGCAAAGGAGAAAACATTGTCAATACATAAAATAAATACTATCCGCCGGGAAGCATTTTATTGGTTGGCTATTCTGTTTACTTTCGCTTTGGGTACTGCTGCCGGGGATCTGTTGGCAGAACGCCTTAATGTAGGTTATCTTTTGTCAGCACTTATTTTCGCTGCGTTAATTCTGCTGGTGTGTATTACTAATAAGTACCTGAAATTAAACCCGGTGCTTACATTTTGGATAGCCTATATTTTAACCCGGCCTCTTGGCGCTTCTGTTGGGGATTATCTTTCTCAATCCCGGAATGATGGGGGCCTGGGCCTTGGTACTGTAGGAACGAGTGCCGTTTTCCTTACTGCTATCCTTGCTGCCGTCATATACCTGGCAATTACCAAAAAAGATGTGATTAAAACGTCTGAATAATTACTGTTTTACAGCGCATTAATATTAACGGTTTCATAGTATTTACAATTTCTGATAACTGTAAATTCCTGATATTTTTGAATAATATGCCTGTATTTATATTGGTTTTTATTTTGTAATTATCTTCTCCTGATCCAGGGAAGTAATAATTAGCGGAGCAATTAAAACAATATAGCAAAAAGCCATTTTTTTATAAAAGCATCCCTTATATATTATACAGACTTATCACCAATATCTGATGTAAGTTTGTATAAAAATGTTTTTTTGAAATTTTTACTGCGGCAATGAAACAACTACAACCTGGAAACTACCCGGTACCATTGGTGGTCTTCTTTCCCCGCTGGCAGCTTCTTTAAAATCCGCAGTGGGCAGGTACACTGTATGCGAATATATATCTAAGGTACAGGTTCTTGCACCTCTTTTAGTGGGCACGTTTTCCACTACTGTAAACTTATCCTTTGATTCTTCTTTGATAACAGTGAGTGTACCATCACCATTAGAGGAATAAACATATTTTAAAGTTGGGTCAAAAGCTGTACCATCACATCCATCGCCGGTTGGAACCTGCGCCACAACCTTACCGTTTGACGCATCAATCACCATCAGCATTTTATCGCAACCTGAGAATAAACGTTTGGTTTTCCTGTCAATTGATAAACCTGATGGCCCTTCACCCGGGGCAATTGACCAGTTATCCAGAACCTTATAATTTACTATATCCACAACAGCTATCTCACTTTTATCTTCATTGTTCACAAAAACTTTGCCTTCTCCATCGCTTACAGCGGTTTCAGGTTTGCCGCTCAGTGGAATAGTTGCTGTTACTTTATCTGTAACCGGATCAATCACGGAGAGGCTTTTTGCCCTGCCATTGCAGGTAATGATCTTTTTTGAATAATCATCGTAAAAAATCGCATCCGGGCCATCTTCTGTTGCAATCAGCCCCAATATATTGTTTGTTTTAAGATCAAACACGGTAACATTGGACGATCTTCCGTTGCTGGTATAACCTTTGTGAAGTTCATTATCAAATGCAATGCCGTGAACACCATTCGTATTTGGGATCACACCCAGGGAGTCCCCTGTTTTGGCATCAAGTATATTTACCTGCGAACTGTGAGATACATACAGCTTATTATTGTTTACGGCTATATAGTCCCACCCGCCATCGCTTTTAATGTGAAATGTTTGCGTTAGATGATAGCCTGAACCACTCTGGGCCAGTACAATATTTGATACGGAACTTAAGAATATGGAGGTTAAAATTAAAAGTGATTTTTTCATACCCATTTTATTTAATAGTTTTTAAAATTAAGCCTGTTAAATATAATTATCAATTTTAAGAAATAAACAGAAATGAGATAAACGGCGGTTATAATGCAATGAACTCCAAAAATCATGCTTGAGGAATTAAAAATCATGATCTGTAAACTGGTATTAACGCATAGTTACTTTCTGCAGATATTTGAACAGGGTATTAAATAATCAACATTATGATTCAAAAACGTATAATAAAAACGCGTGGGGGTAAAGAATTTGAAAAGTACTTATTATTATTGGTTCCAGCGAAAGCAGTGATTGTATTAATTACTAAAATCTTACAAGTAGGTGCGAACTTGCAGGGTGAGGTTTTATGGAAGTCGCAGAAACTGACAGGCAACTATGTAAATGTGCCTTTGAGCGGTTTTGCCGTTGGCATTTATATGGTAATAGTAATTGACCAGGTACACACAGGAACATTGAAATTGATGAAACAATAAAAATAGCTATTCTTGAAAAAAGCCCGGGGGCATAGCAGCTTCCGGCTTTTTATATCCTGATAAATATTATGAATTGAATCACCTTGCGGCTTATTGCAATTTTGTAAAGTTGACGGGTTCTTAATCTGCTATTTCAAAAAATAATTCTATTATCGTTTCAGTAATTTGTTTCTGAATGCATCTTTCTCTGTTCTTATTTCAATAATGTACATGGCTTTTGGCAGGTTGTACAAAGGAATGGTAAATACTGTTGCATTACTGCTGTTATTGCTGTTAAAAAGCCTTCTCCCTATAAGATCGTAGATAGTGATGGATTTTATCGCATCTGTTCCCTGTATAATATTTACACTGGTTGTGGCCGGATTAGGATACATGGCAGGCGCTTTGCTGTTTGTAAGCCGTATTACAACTAACTGCGAATAACTGTAATTACCCAGAACGTCCACCATTCTTAGGCGGTAATAATTGATATTTTGTGAAGGGTTATTATCGTATGAAACATAATTGGTCATGAACCTTCCGCCATTTGCCGCAGGTACAGAATCAATCCGGGAAAAATGAATATTATCATTACTTTTTTCTAAAATAAAATAATCTGCATTGATTTCAAGGGAAGTGGTCCAGCTAAGTTTTACAGTTTGCTGGGCTGTAAGTTCACCGGTAAAACTTTGCAGGTCTATTTGTGTAAAACCGGATGAACTGAAATGATCACACGTGGCCACTGAGAGAATATTATTGTCATGACTGGTTAAAGCCAATCCGCAATAAACAGACGTATTACTGCCAAAGCCAAGATCTACAGGGTTGCCTACCTGTTTCCAATTTACGGAATCTAAAGACCTGTATGCACTGTAAACAGTTCCATTTTTTGTCAACCGGATCCAATAAGGAGCGGTAAAACCCGCATCATTATTATTGCTGCTGTAGCCATCTGTAAACTGGCGGTACTGGAATGCAACTCCATTGCCGCCCGTTAACGCAATAAAGGCATGCCTAGAGCCGGGGTCAAGGCTTTCCCTGATCATAATTCCGAATTTATTCCAGGGATTGCTTTGATCAATTGAGGAAATCCTTACAATAAATGATCCATCGCCCTGCAATACAGAATAAGCAAAATGAAATTCATCTGCAAGATCCCATATATCATTCCCGGAAGCTTTGAGTGTGAATATTCCATTTGAATAACAGGCAGATCCGGGCAAAGCCGGTGCGCCTATATCCTGCGATGTCCAGCGCGAAGGTAATAGCCCGCAATTGCTGCCGCAGGAAAGCGTTGAAAATGCAGAATTGGAAGAATAAGGGCTTAATGAAGTGTCTGAACATATATTCTGTACTCTGAAATAATAATCTGTTCCGCAATTAAGGCCGTTAATAACTATATGATTTTCATTTGTACTTACAGTAGTCCAGTTGACAGCATTTACCGCTTTATACTGAATATTAAAACTGTCTGCACCACTGCTGAGCCATTGAAGCGAAGCGGTATTTTCATAAATATTACTGGCTGCAAGGCCTGAAGAAGGCGCACATTGTATCAAACTTTCTGTGCCGTGTACTTCAAACTCGAATAACGAATATCCATAAGGCGTGCCACGTGCAGTACCAAGCATACGAACATATCTTCCTGTTCCCTTTATATGTAAAATATTAATGAAAGAAATATTGTTGGTAATGTTTGCCAATGTTTGCCAGTTGCCGGCATCATCAGAGATCTGTATCTGGAAATCTTTTCCCAGCGCAGTTTCCCATATTAATTTTATACTGCAGAGGTCATATCTTTTCCCAAGATCCACATAAATATATTGGGGGTCAGTGAAATCGCTCGACCATCTCGTATTCGGGTTACCATCAAAAGCGGCTCCGGCTGGAAATTGGGAACCATAAACTGAGGAAGCATAGGAAGGTTTGTTTAAAGCAATATTTGGAGTATTGCAGCTATCAGGCAGGGTGCTGGTAAGTCCGTAAATTATTAACTGATTTGAAAATGTCCCCAGGTACACTTTACCATTTGCAATAACAGGGCTGCTGAATTTTGCAAAGGTTCCTGAGTTATCTGCTGAAATAATCCCTGAATTCCATAATTCTTTGGTAACATCTGATGCATCGAAAGCCCGTAAAATACCGGGGCAGTTGTAATTTTCACCATCGCAGTTTACAGGGTGGCTGGCCCATAAAATACCGGTTGAGTCAAGTGGGCCGTCAGATGAAACAGACAGCATAGCACCGGTTTGCCCCACAGGTCCGGGAATGCCGCTTGTGATAATATTCTGGACATCAAACTTTCCCGTAGCCCTGTTAAATGGAATAGCTTTTAAGGCTGTATTTTCAGGCCAGAAATAAGCGTATTCATTTTGTGTGCCGCCATAATATGTAAATTGTGCATGCATATTGGCACCTACACCCAAGTTTACCGCCTGCACACATTGGTTGGCAGATTTGTGATAACCCCCAAGATTGTATTGATCCAACAGATAGATATTGCCATCTTTGCAACCTGTTATTGTTCTTCCCGCACCGGGTATAATCATTACGCCGCTTGTACCAAGATCCAGATCGGCTGCTTCAAGATCAGGGAAATTATTAGGCGTAAAAAAATCTTTTGCCGGTTGCGTGGTGTCGGCAGGATTTAAGCGTATTACCGATTCTGAACGGTTCCTGAGATTAGAGGGGTCGCTTGAAGTACCAACAGAACCATTGCCGGTGGAAAAATAAATATTCCCTGCTGTATCTGCTGCAAGACCGGTACCACTCATCCAAATACCTCCGTTATAGCCATCGGGAGTATCATTGTAAACAAATTTTTGCTCAAGGGTTGCTGCATCGTAACCCAATACCCACCCATGATAAGGCCCCCAGTCGCAGTGGGATGAAAAGCCCATATATACCGTGCCTTTTAGTAAAAGAAGCCCTGTGCGCTGGTTATTTTTTTGAGGGTCGAGATGAACAATGCCATTTATATTACCATCTCCGGTACCATTTACCTGTGCCTGTATAAGTACGGGGCTACCGGGACGTTCGCTGCCTGTTGTAATGTCAAGTGCGTGCAGGTATTCACTGAAAACAACTGTGGATGGATTGATGCTTCTTGCAACAAGGTACATGGTATGAGTAAGGGTATCAATAACCGGTGTACCTACAATACCGATATTGCTTTGAAAATTGCCGGGGCAGGCGCCTGTAAGGTCTTGCTGCCTCACCGGGCGTGAATCTGCCGGGGTTAAGTTTACTTTCCAGTAAGGTATGTTTTGGTTGGCAGAATCTGCATCATAAGCATAAACAGAATTGTTTACTGAAGCCAGGTAAACAATATTTTTTTTACCGGCGCCGGGTATATTTACCCCCTGCACAATCAGGGGCTGGGCATATAACTGATCATCAACAGTGCATGTAAATAACTTGCCAAATGTGCCGGTGCCTACATTGTTTTTATTCAAAATGTTTTCATGGTTATACCAGCCTGTGCGGCCAATATCATAATGCTGTGTCACAACATTTACCTGTGCTGATATATGCAAAAAAATAAGCGTATTAAACAGAAGCATGAAAAGAATCCTGTAAATCTTTTTATTCATAATGGATCTGAATATTTTTATTAAACTGAATTTGGGGAAATAGTGAAAACATAATAAGCAAACATAGCAAACAATCTGCACTTAAATAATGCCGGGAATCACTTGTCATTAACACAGGAATGCCGAAGTAAATAAATAGCCTTTGCTGATATTGTTATTGAAAAGAAAAAGACCGGAGATGATTTTTCCGTATCGGGGCCAAACTTGTATCTTATTTTTTCGCAGCCACACCTTCCTGTTCTACTGAATGAAAAAATTATTATTCTTATTGCAAGAGGTTAAAAATGTAAGCAGAACAAAGTTTTAAAAGAACACAGCAGTGGGCGTATTTTGTTTAATATGTTGCTTACAACAAAAAGTGGATTGAAATTTTCAATCCACTTTTTGCTTAATAAAATACTGTTTTTTAATCCTGTAAAGAAAATTTAATGCTGGTTTCCTTTACCATCAGAAGTGTATGCGCCAATATCATTGTTGTAAACCGGGTTTCCCTTCCCTATTGCGGGCGACCCCGATTTCAAATGAAAATCATTGGGGTTGATCCGCAGCGAAGGATTGGGTGGGTTGCTGGAATCATTTGCAGGCACGGGGTTTTTATTTCCTGTGACGATAAATAAATACCGTTTTAATTTATAGGTGCAGATGGGAAAGTATTGTTTGTCATTAGTTTTACCGGGTAATTTTATAAGAGCTGTCTAAAATAGATTTATTCAAAGAAGCCATTTCGGGTCAGGCCAAAAGAACTATAAAAATAAAGAATGAATTTCTTTGGTCTTACAGGAATTTTTATTAACTTAATCCCTTACATTTATTAACAATCAGTGTTTCTCAAAATATACCCTGTCAGCTCATTTTCATCCAATTGTTATAGAGACTTTATAGGGACATTATAGAGACATTATAGAGACCATATAGAGACGGTACTTGTACGCTGCCTGCACGCTGCCCGCCGGTAACCTTATAGTAAACCCATAGTACTTACCTGTTAGCTCTATTTTATCTGTAATACAAATACCCCTAAGCCTGTAAAGTTGCAGGTCACAACTTTCCACCTCAACGCATTCAAAACAAAAATCAGCCTGGTTGCCTTGCACTAACTGTCGGAGCTATTGAAGCTGCTATGCAGGTGGTATTGTCTCACCCGCAACTTTTTCATGCAATAAGCAATTTATAAAATCATTTTTGG
>JBBRAD010000003.1:0-207269 GCA_038207175.1 Chitinophagales bacterium | reverse complement strand
GCTTCTTCCAAATTCCGTTTACAGTTCACAGGCATTAATACAAATGGTAATATGGTTGCAACACTTAAAGATATTAATGGGAGAACAGTATGGCAGGCTGCTAATATAAATTCAGCGGTACTTAAATCAGGAATGGATGTGGATATAAGCAAATTGCCAAACGGTGTTTATTACCTCCAGCTTACAGATGCAAACAAAAATGAAATTACCCAAAAAGTGATTGTACAGAGATAAACATTAAACATTTATAAAAGTGCCTGTTGTGAAAACAGCAGGTACTTTATCCCTTAATTATTTTATCCTGCGCAATTTTTTTATAATATAAACTATGCAACATGAAAATAAAATTTATTCTTGTCATTGCAATCATTTTTGTACTGCTGCGAAATGCAAATGCCCAGTGCCCCCAACCGCCTTTATATTTAAGTGCAACAGGGTTTAACGACAGCAGTACCGTTTTTACATTTACCATTCCTCAGCCTTCATGCGACAGCATTTTAGGATGGCAGATGGAGTGGAGAATACAGGGCTCTTCATCTTCGTGGTCGAGTGATCGTTTTGACTCTCTTAAACAGGTGGGTGGTGCAGGTTTGTGGGGAGGAAGATTTGGCGGGCATTTTACACTTGGCCAAAAATACCAGTGCCGCGTACGAATGATTATGTACAAGCCAAATGGAAAGCCTGTCTATTCATCCTGGGCGATTGGAAATTCATTTGTACCATCAGACCCGCCTGATACAGGATACAGCACAACACCAACATTTTTGGAGATGTTTTTACCAAGCAGTTCATCCATTGGAATGATTATTGGTGACGAGCCGATGGCACACTGGTATATTCCTAAAAAATATCAAATAGAATACAGGGTATCCGGAACAACTGGTTGGCCGTCTTCCATTACAGCCAAGACGCCAAAACCATACGGGGCTTTTTTTGCTTCTATAAGTTCCCTTGCCCCTTCAACATTATATAATTGGCGTATTCGTTTTCTTTGTGGCTCGGGGCATAACTCTAAATGGATTGCAGGCCCTGATTTTACAACAGCAGCTACTGGTTTTGAAGCCAGCTCACAACAACTAATCATCAGAAGAATATTAAACTTCAAGTCTTCAGATGTTACACAGGAAGCAGATGACAGTAATTCTGCAACTTTGTTAAGCAAAGCTAAAAACATTGTTCGTGAAACCATAGTTTATCCCAACCCTGCATCTTCTCAATTACATATAGTCTTGAGCAATGCAGATAATAAGAGCGAAGGAAAAGTATTGCTTGTGCTGAAAGATATAAACGGCAAAACAGTATGGAGCGGAGAAAATACAAATGCCGGTACAACGATGAATGTGGATGTAAGCAAATTACCAAATGGTATTTATATACTTCAGATAATTAATTCAAAGAATATAATCAGTGCAAAAAAGATTATTATTTCAAGATAGATAAGTTGCGGTTTACTAAAAGGCTCTGTTGCTTTTGCAGCGGGGCCTTTATTTTGCAACCGAGGTCATTAAAAAAAACTTCTGCCTTCGTGTAGAAAACAAACATTTGCCCGGCAATTTGCATTTTCAAAAAAAATGCGATTATTATTATTTCAATTAAAAATGATATTATATTTATACGCTAAAAATTTCAAACCAAAAATTGTATTATGAAAACAAAAATTCTCCTTTTGCTTGCTCTTGTTACGGGGTTATCCAAAATCAGCACTGCACAATGCCCTACCCCGCCTCTGTATCTGAACTCTGCTTATGAAACCAATAATGGTTTTGATGTTGCTTTTCTTATCCTGCAACCAGTATGCGATACTATTGACGGCCTGCAGGTAGAATGGAAAGGTGCAACAGATGCGCATTGGGCTGGTGGTACCATAGATTCGATTGTACAGAAAGGCAGTGATCTTTCCTGGGGGTTAATCGTTGGCGTTCCTCTGACTGTTGGTGTTAAATACAAATGGAGGGTACGCATGTACATGTATAACACTGATGGCAACCCCGTTTATTCCGCATGGACAAACGGGCAGGCATTTACCCCTGTTACGCTTGCTGCAACCGGCTGTACTTATCCCGGGCCGCTTTCATTGTTCGTTCCTGCATCTGATAATGCTTTGCTGTTGTTTTATAATTCCACACCTACGGGATGGAATCCTCCTAGAAGCGGGAAATTGCAATACAGGGTAGATGGTACCACCGCATGGACAGATGTTAAGAATATTGATCCCGCATCAGGATTTTATGATGTTGCAGGGCTTACTGCCAGCACTAAATATAACTGGCGCATGCAGAATAAATGCAGCAGCGGCAATTCTCAGTATCACGACGGGCCGGATTTCACTACCTCTTCAGGGGCTTTTGCAAAACGCCCGGGTGTAGGTTTTCAAAAACAAACATATACTTTAAATGCTTCCAATATCAAACAGATGGATGATGAAGATAAAGCAATAGTTCCTGCAAGTATCCTTAAAGTATATCCCAATCCTGCTTCTACGCAAATAAGCATTACTGTTGATGCTTCAACATTAACAAACAAAAACAGCACTGTGTCTTTAATCCTGAAAGATATGACCGGCAATATATTCTGGAATGCAGACAACGTAAACCTTTCTTCTTTAAAAAATATGAATGTAAACGTAAGCAAACTGCAGCCGGGAATTTATTATTTACAAATGACCGGTGCAGACAATAAAACAGTTACACAACAGGTTATCATTTCAAGATAATTTTTTCATCCTGAATTAAAAACCCCGGTGCCTGTTGCACCGGGGTTTTTAATATAAGAAAGCCCCGCTTTTTACAGCAGGGCAAACTAAACGCACAATGAGAAAACTTATGGTTGCTAATCAATATTTGGTTGCGGCGTATAGCGTAAATAGGGCTTTATCACTTTCACGCCCTTAGGGAATTTTTTTATCGCATCTTCCGTGCTTACCGCAGGCACTACAATTACATCTTCACCCGCCTTCCAGTCAGCGGGGGTGGCCACACTGTAATTTGCAGTCAGTTGCAGAGAATCCACCACGCGCAGCACTTCATGAAAATTTCTTCCTGTGGAAGCAGGGTAAGTAATCATCAGTTTTACCAGCTTATCCGGGCCAATTACAAATAATGAACGCACAGTTGCTGTTGCAGATGCATTGGGGTGTATCATATCATACAGCGTAGCTACAGTCCTGTCTTCATCGGCAATAATCGGAAAATTCACCGTTACATTTTGCGTTTCATTTATATCATTCACCCAGCCATGGTGTTTATCCAGCGGGTCCACGCTTACTGCCAGCACTTTTACATTGCGCTTTCCAAATTCTTCATTTAACAATGCGGTTTTACCAAGCTCGGTAGTGCATACGGGTGTATAATCAGCCGGATGAGAAAACAAAATACCCCAGCCGTTTCCAAGGTATTCATAGAAATCTATTTCACCTGCTGTAGTTGTTGCTTTAAAGTTTGGCGCAACATCACCTAATCTTAAACTCATAATTTTTTATTTTGAAATACGAAGATATTCATTCCCTATAAAATAAGTGGACTGATAAAAAATATTTTTTATGATTCAGAGAAGAATTTTTTTAGCCCGGCTGAAAAGCATGAATATAGCTTTTCTTGCGTCGCACTCTTGTACACCGGGTTTTCGTTCAGCATTTTCAGGAGGAAGGGATTTAGTGCAGAAAATTTATCTCTTAATACCCGTGCCGCTGTTCTTCACGGTACGCGCTTTCTGCAGGGAAGTCTTGCCAAATTTATTTTTCACGTCATCAATGGCTTTATATAAATTATTTTTCTTTTCTGTGTCATCAAACAAACTTCCCTGCACTGCATGGCTGGTTAACCCGCTCAAACGCACACCCAGCAGGCGTACCGGCGTTCCCTTGCGGTAAAGTTTGTGAAATAAACTGATGGCTGCAGGAATCAGTTCATCATCCCTGAAAGTATAATGAATACTTGTTTGCCTTGAGGTGGTTTCAAAATCGGGGTAACGGATTTTTACTGCAATGCAGCCCGCAAGTTTTTCATCACCGCGCAGTTCATAAGCTACGCGTTCCGTCATGCGCACCAGCTCGCCCAGCAGGAAATCAATATCCGTTTTGTTTTCGTCAAAAGTATTTTCAGTAGAAATAGATTTGGCTTCATGCCAGGGGTACACTTCACTGAAATGCAGGCCCTGCGCTTTTCTCCACAAATCAGTTCCCCATTTGCCCAGCCGCTCTTCCAGTTCTTTTTCTGATTTCTTTAAAATATCGCCAATGAATTTTATTCCCATCTCTTTCAATGCAGTAAAAGTATGTGCGCCCACTCCCGGTATTTTATTTACCGCAAGCGGCGCTAAAAATTCTTTTTCCATGCCCGGCTGCACAAATAAATAACCGTTCGGTTTTGCTTCATCGGTTGCAATCTTTGCTACCATTTTATTTCCTGCCAGCCCAAATGAAATGGGCAGTTGTGTTTTATCAATAATTTCCTGCCTTAATTCAACCGTCCATTTATAGGGATCAAAATATTTATCCATTCCGGTAAGGTCAATATAAAATTCATCAATGCTTGCTTTCTCAAACAGCGGCGCTTTTGCTGCAATAATTTCTGTTACCCATCTTGAAAATTTACTGTATTCCCCGCGTGTGCCTTTTACCAAAATGGCATCAGGGCAAAGCTGGAGCGCCTTCTTCATGGGCATGGCAGAATGGATACCAAATTTACGCGCAGCATAGCTGCAGGCCGCCACCACTCCCCGCCCTGTGGGGCTTCCGCCAACAAGTACGGGTTTATCTTTCAGTAAAGGGTTATTAAGCACCTCAACGCTTACAAAAAAACTGTCGAGGTCAAAATGGGCGATATAGCGCTGTGGTTTGTTCATACTGCTGTATGCAAATTAAAAAACTAAAGCGGCAATTTTTTTATTAGCGCTCAATCAAATTTTCATCAATCAGATAAGCGGACACTTCACTGATTAACGGAGTTGCCTTTGCATCTGAAATAATTATATGAATATCATCCGCTTCCTGCGCGGGAAAAGTAATGATCCGTTTATTACCGATGGTTGTGCCATCCGCTTCATATATTACCTTTTCATTTTTTTTCAGAATGATGGAAAAACTTTTTATTCTTTGCCCCATTTGTATAGGCTCGCTCAAAACAATACAATTTATTTTTTGCGGCTCACTGAATTTAATGCGTATGCCGGAAAAAACACTCAATGGTAATGTTACAAACGTGTTCCTGTTATTATCGCTAAGCTTAGTTGTTGTGTGGAGAACATCCTTTACTATAAAATCAATCTTACCTTTTTTTGCTAAATCATTACCAAAACTTTCATCCCTTAATTTTTTAAATTCCATTAATGCTGCGCTGTCATGTCCATTGATTAATCCCCTTCTGTCCGGCGGAACATTCAGTAACAATGCAGCACCACGCCCCACAGATTTTAAATACAACTGAAAAAGTTCTTCAGGTGTTTTTACTTTCACATCTTCGCTTTCGTGATAAAACCAGCCCGGTCTTATACTCACATCACATTCTGAGGGTATCCAGTTTTTTCCATTTATATTTCCGGTATTCAATGTATCGGTTGGCGGTGCACCCGCACCACGGCTGAATCCTGTGGTATCTAATAAATTCCAGTTGGTAGTTCCTGCAAAACCATTTTCATTACCTACCCATCTTATATCCGGGCCAATATCACTGAACACAGGCGTATTTGGCGCAACCGTTCTCATCGTTTTTTCAAATGCATGCCACTGGTATACCTGTTTCTTTCCATTAGGACCTTCACCATTGGCGCCATCCCACCAGAATTCAAACAAAGGGCCATAGCGCGATACAACTTCTTTCATCATGTTTATAAAAACTTCATTGTATGCATCCGTTCCGTATTTTGGATGGTTGCGGTCCCACGGCGATAAATAAATACCCAATTTTAAATCGTATTCTTTGCAGGCTTCGCTTAATTCTTTCAATACATCCCCTTTGCCATCGCGCCATTTACTTTGCGCAACTGTATGCGCTGAATATTTGCTTGGCCACAAACAAAAACCATCATGATGTTTTGCAGTAATGATAATCCCTTTTGCACCCGCTGCTTTTGCAATACGGCACCACTGTCTGCAATCCAATTGTGTGGGGTTAAACATGTCTTCGGGCTCCGTTCCTTTTCCCCATTCCAGGTCAGTAAATGTGTTTGGGCCAAAATGTGTGAATAGGTAAAACTCCATATTGCTCCATTGCAGTTGCCGCGCAGAAGGCAACGGGCCAAAAGGTTTTACGGTTTGGGCATGCAGTACATAAGTGAAAAAAATAAAAAAAAGTAAACCAATATTTTTTTTCATACTGTAAATTGATAAGGATGTTTTATTCCATTTGCAACTCCGGTTGCCGGGCTTATTTCTTCTTTTTTTTGGGGGATGCTTTTGCAATCTTATTGTATTCCAATGCAAGGTTGAGCCAGTATGCCAGCTTCTTTTTTGTGGCAAGCTGTGTTGTATCAACAAATACAAAACCACGCATCATTTTTCCTTTCATTACCATTGGCACGCAACCCTCTTTTTGAATTGCTTCTTCAAATACTTCAGGGTTCAGCCTTACCATCATCTTTTCAGCCTGAACGCCCACACACATTTTATCATTTACCATAAAACAAAGCCCTGAAAATATTTTTTTCTCTTCCGTATTTTTATGTTTAAGCGAAATAATTTCCCTTACCCTTGCTGCAAGCTTTTCATCATAAGCCATATTCAATATTATTAAAGGTTTACATTCTTTTCATATATGCGTATCCATTCCTCCACAGTCATTTTAGCTGACAGCCTGCCAATCAGTTCATACGGAATATTTTCAGGCTTTTTAAACCGTATGCAGCTTTTCCCCATATCTAATTTTGATACAGAAGTTTTTGCATATTCTTTTACAAACCAGTCAAGTAATTTTTTGTCGCCATATACACCCATATGATATACAGTAACGGAATTCTTTTGTGATGCAAGGTTCATAAAAGGCAATGGCAGTGCGGGGTTGCAATGATAGCCCTTTGGATATATTTCGTGAGGCACCACATAACCAATCATGCCATAGCCCATTACTTCTTTAAAACCTTTGGGCAGGTTTTGTATAATTACTTTCCGCAGACTGGAAACAGCTACCTGTCTTTCAGCAGGCAGTTCTTTTATATATGCTTCTGGTGTTGCAGCTTTTGATTGCATAAAAAAGATTTATAATGATGGCTGAAATATGAGCCTCTCACGTTTAACGCCTGACATTTCACGATTAATGCATTTACCACAAACTTTTCCGGCTGCTGCTTCTTCCACCAAGACCTAATGCTCCCAATAAACTTCTGGTGATTACAGAAGCAGCAGTACGCTCTACCTGTTTTACAGCAGAGTTATCAAAAAAACTTTTTTCTTTTGGCGCATTTTTCTGGTCCTTTACCTGCTGCTGTTCTTGTTGCTGCTGCTGTGTTTTCTGCTGTGCATCGTCCAGCTTTGCGGTTAATATTTCATAGGCGCTCTGGCTGTCAACAACGCGGTTGTATTTATTTACAAGTTTGCTTTTGCTTACCAATGCATCAATTTCTGCATCGGTTAAAATATCCATGCGGCTGCGCGGCGGGCACAGCATGGTATGCACCAGTGGCGTGGGTATCCCTTTTTCATTAAGTAGCGTTACGAATGCTTCGCCAATACCCATTTGTGTAAGCAGGTCTTCTGTTTTGTAATAAGTTGTTTCTGGAAAATTTTCTGCAGCCTGCTTAATTGTTTTCCTGTCGGCAGCGGTGAAGGCGCGCAATGCGTGCTGCACTTTTAAACCCAACTGGCTAAGAATGGAAGCAGGTACATCCTGCGGGTTTTGGGTACAGAAATAAATGCCAATCCCTTTGGAACGGATAAGTTTTATAACCGTTTCCATTTGCTGCAGCAATGCATTGGTAGCTTCTTCAAACAGCAAATGCGCTTCATCAATAAACATAACCAGTTTTGGTTTATCCATATCCCCTTCTTCCGGGCAAGTGGCGTATAATTCAGCAAGCAGTTGCAGCATAAAAGTGGAAAACAGTTTTGGCTTAGCCTGCATATCGGTAACGCGCAAAATATTTATCATTCCCCTTCCGTCATCGCTTATACGCATCAGGTCATCTACTTCAAAACTGGGTTCGCCAAAAAATACATCGGCGCCCTGCTGCTGCAGTTCTATCACTTTGCGCAAAATAGTTCCGGTAGATGTGGTGGAAATATTTCCATAATTTTTTGCAAGTTCATCCTTGCCTTCATTGCCCACGTACTGCAGCACTTTTATAAAATCTTTCAAATCAAGCAGCGGTAATTTGGTGTCATCACAATACTTAAATATCATGGCCACAAGCCCGCCCTGCGTATCATTCAACCCTAAAATTTTAGTAAGAAGGATCGGGCCAAATTCACTTACAGTAGCGCGCAACCGGATACCTTTTTCATTGCTGAGCGTCATCAGTTCTACAGGAAATGCAGATGGCGTATAGCTTACATTCAAAAGCTTACAGCGTTCTGTAATTTTATCATTCACGGTTCCTGCTGCGGCAACGCCGCTCAGGTCGCCTTTTATATCCATCATAATTACCGGCACACTGGCATCACTTAAATATTCACTGATCATCTGCAGTGTTTTCGTTTTACCGGTTCCGGTAGCGCCTGCAATCAGGCCGTGGCGGTTCATCATTTTCAGCGGAAGAAAAACATCCGCGCCGGCAACCGCCTGCCCGTCGAGCATGGCGCAGCCCAGCTTTACATGCTCTCCTGCAAATGTGTATCCCTGCTTTACATCCTGTAAAAATTGATCCTGGTTTGGCATAACAAAAGTTTTTGGAAAGTTAGCGGATTAGATTTTGGGAGAAAAATTTTTTGTTGCCGCTCCGTTGCTTTATCAATTATATTTACATTCATTCAAAAAAAATCAACTGCCATGCGAAACTGGAAAATAAAACTCTCGCTTTTCCTCAACTATTTTGTGTTTGCTATTTTACTCAACAGTTCAGGTATTGCCATTTTACAGGTGCAGAATAATTTTGGTGTAAGCAAGCAATCTGCCGCATGGATTGATCCCTGTAAAGATTTCAGTATTGCAATCGTTTCATTTCTTGTTTCATCCTACATCACACGGTTTGGATATAAACGCGCCATGCTTGCTGCATTGGGAATAGTGGCAACAGTTTGTTTTATCATTCCGGATGCCCCCGGTTTTGTGGCCATTAAATTATTATTTGTTGCAGTTGGGTCATGTTTCGCATTAATTAAAATGAGTGTGTACAGCACCATCGGCATCATTACAAAAGATTCAAAGGAGCATATAAGCTTTATGAATTTTATTGAATCTTTTTTTATGATCGGCAACCTTTCACTGTATTTTATTTTCAGCTCATTTGTGGATAATGCCCACCCGCAATCTACCGCCTGGCTCAATGCTTATTATTTGCTGGGCGGCCTGTCATTACTGGCATTTGTTTTATTATTTTCCGCTCCGCTTGATGAATCTGCTTCAAAAGCTGAAAAGAAAAAACCTTTACTGGAAGAATTTGGTGAAATGTTTGTACTGATGGTAAAACCTATTGTACTGGCATTTGTGCTTTGTGCATTCCTGTATGTACTCATTGAACAAAGCATACAGAATTTTTTACCCACATTCAATAACAAAGTATTGCTGTTGCCCGCTGTGCTCAGCATTCAAATGGGAAGCATCCTGGCGGGTTCCACGGCTTTGGGAAGATTTTTTGCAGGTATCGTTTTAAAAAAATTAAACTGGTTTTATGTGTTGATTGGCTGCCTGCTATTAGCCGCACTCCTGGTACTGGTGGCAATGCCGCTTGCTAAAAATGCAACCGGCACCAATGCATCAAGCTGGTTCAGTGCGCCTTTGGCCGCATATATTTTCCCGCTGATCGGTTTAATTCTTGCACCCATTTATCCTGCTATCAATTCTGTTATACTCAGTTCACTTCCAAAACCAAAGCATGGTTTAATGTCGGGGCTCATAATTATTTTTTCAGCATTAGGAGGAACAACGGGATCATTGATCACCGGTCATATTTTTGATGCCTATGACGGGCAAACCGCTTTTTATTTTACACTGGTTCCAATAAGTTTACTCATCATTTGCCTTTTTATTTTCAAACGCATACAAATGAAAACGGCTGCTTCGCCGGTTGAGTTTACAGCAAAGGGGGCGCATTGATTTTTTTGCCCGGCTCTTACAATATTATTATACTCCTGTTGCGCTGCATCCCGAAAACTTTCAGGATACGCCATATCTTTACGCAGTAACAATATGCTTTATATTCTATGGAGATAAAAAATATACACCAGCTTGGCGAACTTTTTGAAGCAGTGCAAATACAGGCGGTGCTTGCAGATGGAAAAACTTTTCCCGACTGCATCCCAAAATATGAGCCGGAAGAAATCAACCAAAAATATTTACAGCAGAAAAAATCCGCAGGCTTTGATTTAAAAAAATTTGTGGATGAAAATTTTGAACTGCCAAAAGAAGACCCGGCAAATTATGAAAGCAATAAAAGCAAACCTGTTGAAGAAAATATTGAGCAGTTATGGAATATACTTTCACGTAAGCCGGATGGCGAAAAAAGTTCATTAATTCCATTACCCTTTCCGTACATCGTTCCAGGGGGAAGATTCCGTGAAATTTATTACTGGGACAGTTATTTTACCATGCTTGGTTTACAGGTATCAAAACGCATTGATTTAATAGAAAACATGGTAAACAATTTTGCTTACCTTATTGATACAACCGGGTATATACCAAACGGCAACCGCAGCTATTATCTTGGCCGTTCGCAACCGCCTTTTTTTTCGCTGATGGTAAAATTGCTTGCTGAAGAAAATGGCGGGAATATCCTTATAAAATATTTGCCGCAGATGGAAAAGGAATACCATTTCTGGATGAAAGGATCTGGTTTGCTGAATGATGAAAAAAGTACCGTACAGCATGTGGTACAAATGCCCGGCCGTTGTTTATTAAACCGTTATTGGGATGAAAATGATACCCCGCGTCCCGAATCATTCAGGGAAGATGCGGAACTTGCGCACCATTCAAAAAACAAAGCATCGTTATGGCGCAATATCCGCGCTGCAGCGGAAAGCGGCTGGGATTTCAGCAGCCGGTGGTTTAAAAATGCAGCTGATTTTTCTACCATACATACCACGGAAATTATCCCGGTTGATTTGAACTGTTTAATGTACCATCTTGAAGAAACAATCTCGGAAGCTTTTATGTTATCCGGTAATAACGGGAAGGCTTCAGTTTATAAATTACTTGCGGCAAAAAGAAAAGGTGCCATACAGCACTACTGCTGGAATGAAGCGGCAGGTTTTTATTTTGACTATGATTTTGTAAAAGCTGAGCAAAAAACAAATTATACGCTTGCAGCAGTCTTTCCTCTATTTTTTAATATCGCTCCGGCAGAGCAGGCAGAAAAAATTGCTTTGATACTTCATGCAAAATTTTTAAAACCGGGCGGGCTTGTAACCACACTTGAAACAACCGTGCAGCAATGGGATGCACCAAACGGCTGGGCGCCGCTGCAATGGCTTGCCATAAAGGGTTTGGAAAATTATTTTATGTTTTCACTTGCCCGTGAAATTGCAAAACGCTGGACGGCGCTGAACAAAAAAGTGTTTAAGCGCACAGGTAAATTAATGGAGAAATATAATGTGGTGGATACCAACCTTGATGCAGGCGGCGGTGAATACCCTTCGCAGGATGGCTTTGGCTGGACAAATGGTGTGCTGCTGAAACTGTTGTCGCAGAAACGTTCGGGGTAACCGTAAAATGAAAATAATTTTTCAGCGTTTATAATATATGCAAAAAATAATTCCATATTTATTGATTTCATGGCTTTTCATTTCCTGTGGTGCAGCGCATATTAATAAAGCGGAAATACCTGTTTTAAAATCTTCACCCCCTGCGCCTGATTACAGCAAGATGGAAAACTGGGCGGCGCATCCTTACAAACATGATCCTTCAGATAGTGTGCCCAAACCGCTGCAAAAAAATTATCACCCCGATTCAACCGTGGATATTTTTTTTATTCATCCCACATCCTACTTAGATAAATCCATGCCCTTTGGATGGAACGCGCCAGTGGATGATGAAACACTAAATGCAAAAACAGATAAAAACTCCATTCTTTACCAGGCAAGTATTTTTAATGAGGCAGGCCGTGTGTTTGCACCGCGGTACAGGCAGGCAAATTATTTTGCATATTTCCCCACAGACAGCGCTGCTGCGCTGGCCGCATTTGATGAAGCCTACAGTGATGTGAAAGCTGCATTTGAATATTACCTGCAGCATTACAACAATGGCAGGCCGGTTATTATTGCAGCGCACAGCCAGGGCAGCACCCATGCAAAACGTTTGATAAAAGAATTTTTCGATGGCAAGCCTTTACAAAACAAATTAGTGGCTGCGTATCTTGTAGGCATGCCTGTAGAACAGGGTTATTTTTCAAACATACCCGCCTGCAATACGCCCACGCAAACAGGTTGTGTATGCAGTTGGCGCACTTTTAAAAATGGGTATGAGCCCGGCTATGTGCAAAATGAAAAATTGCCCGTAATTGTTACAAACCCTTTAACCTGGGACGCTTCAAAACCGGATGCAGCAAGGGCCGGCAACCATGGTGCCGTGCTGCTGAAGTTCAACAAAATTTTACCCCGCGCTGCTGAAGCGCATATACACCAGGATGTGCTGTGGACATCCAAGCCCCACTTTTTTGGAAATATTTTTTTTACAAATCCCAATTATCATATTGCCGATTACAATTTGTATTACCTGAATGTGCGGGAAAATGTGCAGCAGCGCATCAACGCTTTCTGGAAATGATTCTGTAATACTGAGGGGCGCGGGCATCTGCAATCATTTGCTGCAAGTTTATTCAACTGTACAAGAATGCGACGCAACAATGCTCAATAGCATTCCTGCAACCCGCTCCACAAAAAAATAAACACATAAACCCTTTGCCTAATTTTGCAGCCATGAGCAAAATACGCATGGCACGTGAAAAAGGGCCCAACCGGCAGAATACCATACCCAAACCCACACTGAAAGAAAAGTTTGCAGCACTTGGCAATCTTCCACGATTTTTTAAACTCGTTTGGGAAACCAATCACTGGTACACCATACTCAATGCCGTATTAAGATTATTACGCTCTGCTATTCCTGTTTCTATTTTATATATTGGCAAACTTATTATTGACGAAGTAGTAACGCTGAGCAAAAGCCACGCAACAGACTACACATTCTTATGGCAACTTGTTGCTGCAGAATTTGCACTCGCTATTTTATCAGATGCATTATCACGAGCCACATCACTCGTAGACAGTTTACTCGGCGATCTCTTCAGCAACTACACATCTGTAAAGATCATGGAACACGCAGCCACGCTCGATCTTGACCAGTTTGAAGACTCTGCATTTTATGATAAACTGGAACGTGCAAGACAGCAAACTATTGGCCGCACCATCTTATTATCGCAGGTACTTACACAGGTGCAGGATTTAATCACGATGGTATTTCTTGCAGCGGGATTGATGGCATTCAACTCATGGCTAATATTGTTATTGCTCGTAGCAATCGTACCCGCATTTTTGGGTGAATCTTATTTCAACGACCGCAGCTATGCCCTCACCCGCGGGCAAACACCTGAGCGCCGCGAACTTGATTATGTACGTTACCTCGGCGCCAGTGATGAAACCGCAAAGGAAGTGAAGATCTTTGACCTCTCGGGTTTTTTAATCAACCGTTTTAAAACACTCAGCAATAAATTTTATGCTGATAATAAAAAGCTCTCTGTAAAACGTGCATCATGGGGCACTGTGTTTGCATTGCTCGGCAGCCTTGGGTATTATGCAGCTTATATAGTAATGATTTTAAAAACAGTGGAAGGCGATCTCACAATCGGTACGCTTACTTTTCTTGCAGGTTCATTCAGGCAGTTAAGAAGTTTGCTCGAAGGCATCTTAACACGCTTTACATCTGTATCTCAGGGCGCTATTTATCTCCGCGATTTTTTTGAATTTTTTGAGATAGAACCAAAAATAAAAGCCGCTGCAAAGCCATTGCCTTTTCCTAATCCTGTTAAACAGGGTTTTACTTTTGAGGATGTTGGTTTCCGTTATCACAACTCTGAAAAATGGGCCAACCGTCATCTCAGTTTTACATTACATGCAGGAGAAAAACTTGCACTCGTAGGTGAGAATGGCGCAGGTAAAACAACACTCGTAAAATTACTTGCACGTTTATATGATCCCACAGAAGGCCGCATATTGCTCGATGGTATTGACCTGCGTGAATACGATATTCTGCAACTGCGCAAACACACCGGCATTATTTTCCAGGATTACCTGCGCTACCAGATGAGCTTTGCGCAAAATATTGCCGTGGGTAATATTGAAGAGCAGCATAACCGGCCGCTGATAGAAACCGCTGCGGAAAAAAGTCTGGCCAATTTACTCGCAAAAAAATTACCGCTGCAATATGATCAATCATTGGGCCGCCGTTTCAATAATGGTGTGGAGCTTAGTGGTGGCGAATGGCAGAAAGTAGCGCTTGCACGCGCTTATATGAAAGATGCGCAGTTACTCATACTCGACGAGCCCACCAGCGCCCTCGATGCACGTGCTGAGTACGAAGTGTTCCAGCGTTTTGCCGAACTCACCAAAGGCAAATCTGCCGTGCTCATCTCTCACCGTTTCTCCACCGTGCGCATGGCCGATCGTATTCTTGTTTTAGATAAAGGGCAGTTGATAGAAACAGGCAGCCATGAAGAACTGCTTGCTTTAAAGGGCCGTTATGCAGAGTTATTTCATTTGCAGGCCAAGGGGTACAGGTAGCACGTCATCCTGTCCTGAACTTGTTTCAGGATTGTTTCAGGATCACTTGATATAAATAAATTTTTTTTGTACTAAGCTGAGGTACTGCTATGAGGCCGCGGGTGCGTCGCACACTTGTGGGGTTGGATTGGATATTAAGCAATGTGTATTTTCAAAGTTGGGAATATAAATAATCTTGTTTGTATCGTCATAATGAAACCTTATAATAAATAATAAAAAATGGGAATAAAAAAAAATTGGGATGACCCGGTCTGGAGTAAAGTAATAGCAGCGATTATTATTGCGGCACTTACAATAATTTATAATTATGTAATATCCCAAACTCAAAATATAGATTTTCAGGATGCATTTCTTATTTTTTAGAGATATAAAATTGAATTATGGATTTATGTATTAGTTTCTATTATTTTTTTTATTATTAGATATCTGGTTTTTAAAAATAACACCGCAACTTTTAAAAGCAAAAAATCATTTAATTAATGAGTCTGTACTCTTATTTGATAGAGATATTGCAAAAAAATATTTTTTTATTACGACTGAAGAATATATTTGAAAAGATAACAAAGCGCAAGGTGAAATAAGTAAAGGTTATTTTAAATTTGAAAATCAAACAATTGATATTGACAGAAGTAATAAAGATGGAAGGATTCTTTTGAAATTGGTTAAATACAATTCAAGTACCGGACCTGTGGATTTTATCAAAAGGGATATAAGTAAATCAGGCAACAGAGTAATCAGTATTCGATTTACGGTAAAAACTATTGGAGGATATCATCATCTTTATTTCATTGCTAAAAGGTATAATTCAACAGAATGGATACATAAAGCTAATTTTAGTTTTAAAATAAATGATTCAGTATGGAAAGAGTATGAAAATCAAATTCGTATTTCCGCTAATATGGATTTTGTTGTGGATATTGATGACAGAGAAATTGAAAATTCTTATAGTGCAATTCAAATTAAAAATTTAAAAATTGGAGAAATTATATAAGTCTTCTTTTAATCAGCTAGCCAGGTACGTAAATTAAAAAACTTAAAGCTAGTATAGGTTTTCAAATAAAGACACTAAGATTAATTTTATGACAAAGTTTATTAATTTTAAGTTTGATAGTGGATTGCCTAAAAAACTCCTTTTAAAACATTGTTTGTTTTCTTTATTTTGGGTGTTTGGAATTGCCATTTTTGTTTTTAGGGTAGATACATCAATCTTTAGTGTCTTTCATATACAGAACTTTGAAATAAATTATTTTGTTCCTGTGCTCTTTATTTTCTTATTATTTTTCTTAATAAAAAATCAAAAATGGTATTATACAATCGCCTTTGTTTTTTATCCCTTTCTTTTAATATTTTGGTTTTTGCCAAAATGGATTTTGGTAAAAGGGAAGATTTATATTTTTTTGTATTATCTAAATTTTATAGTTCAATTAATTATTAAATTTAAACACGCAATTTTCATTTTTTTTATAGGTGTATGCACATTAACTCTTTTATTACTTACTAGCTCAATTTGGGTCAAAATATTCTCTATATTTTTCTTCTCGTATGTTTATTATCTTTTCTTAAAAATTTTTATACGGGATTTCTTCAAACCAGCACAATTGCTCGAACCAAAAAGTATAAATATATTGGAAAAATATATTTCAGAAACGGATACTGATAATTCCACATTAATAAAAGATTTAGAAAATCAAAAGGAGGACGAGAAACTGAATGAAAATGAAAAGCTTCATAAAAGGAAAATAAGATTAATTAGAGTAAATTATTTTTTGGAATATTTAAGCCAAAGTTTGAGTGGCTTTAGAAATGAAAGGTCTTATTTAAAGTTTTGTATTTTTCAGCTTAGTTTATATTTTATAATTACATTATCTTACTTTTCTTTTTTTAATTATGAACTTTTTAAAATAAATAATAACAACTTTATTTATTTAAACAATCCAACTGGGTTTGATTTTTTTTATTATACTATAAAAACTATTACTTTCGGCAGTATTGATTCACTTAAACCAAATAGTGTAATTGCAAAAATAATTGAGATATCTTCTTTTTTAATCATGGGTGTGTTTCTTTTAATAATTGTCGTATCGCAATTGTTTTCACTAAAACAGCAAAAATTTAAGAAAGAAATTAAAATGGGTATTGATGCTTGTCAATCTCAAAGCAAATTAATAACAAAGCATTTGGAGGTAAAGTATTCAATTGATATCAATAGTGCACATACTGAAGTTAATTCTGATCAGTTTATAAAAGATATGAAAAAAATTCTAGAACAAATCTTTTGATTACCTCCAGCTAGACCAAGAATGAAAATTATAAGACGTAGCTCTAGCTCAGGATTGAGACGTGGGTTTGTGTGTAAAGGCCTTGTACGGGTTAGGTTTCGTTGTAAAATAAAATTCCCGACAGTCCATCAAATTTAAACTTAGGTTTGTATAGCGTGTTACCTGTTTACGGCATCTGAAAATATTATTTTCAAAATCATCAAACCCATTGCCGCATGAAAAAAATATTTATCCTGGCAGCAGTGCTGGGTATTGCTCATCTCAGTTTCGCCCAGCAGGAAGTTAATAAGCTCGACACATTGATAAGCGCTTATGCAAAATTGTATAAGT
The DNA here is from genome assembly GCA_038207175.1 of Chitinophagales bacterium. GTDB lineage: Bacteria > Bacteroidota > Bacteroidia > Chitinophagales > Chitinophagaceae > JBBRAD01. The sequence continues at coordinate 189,806 of JBBRAD010000003.1, read as the reverse complement.
TCAACGGATCGGCGCTGGTAGCAAAGAACGGTACCATCCTGCTGAATAAAGGTTATGGTTACCGCAATGCCGCTGATAAAGTATTGAATAATGAACAAACTATTTTCCAGTTGGGTTCCATTACCAAACAATTTACTTCAGCCGTCATTCTGAAACTGCAGGAAGAAAAAAAGCTGACCGTATCGGATAAGCTGAGTAAATATTTTCCCAACTACCCTAAGGGAGACAGCATTACTATAGAACAGTTATTGACGCATACTTCAGGGATTTACAATTATACTAATGACGAAAATTTTATGGCTAATGAAATAACCAAACCGGCAACCAGGGAAAAGATGATGGCTTTGTTTAAAGATAAGCCACTTGATTTTTCACCGGGTACAGGCTGGAATTATTCCAACAGCGGCTACTCCCTGCTTGGATATATTATTGAAGCGGTAACAAAAAAACCTTATGACCAGGCAGTGCGAAAATATATATTTACACCGTTACAAATGACACACAGCGGTTTCGATTTCGCCCACTTAAAAAGTAGTGATAAAGCAACTGGGTATTTTAAACTGGATGATAAAGAAACAGTAGCGGCGCCTGTTGTAGATTCATCGATTTCTTTTTCCGCAGGTGCTATATACTCTACTACCGGCGACCTGTACCTATGGCATAAGGCATTGGAGAATAATACCATTTTATCAAAAGCGCAGCAGGAAAAAGCATATACACCTGTAAAAAATAATTATGGTTACGGATGGGGGATAGACAGCGTAGAAGGCAAAAGAAGGGTGGGGCACAGCGGCGGCATTCCCGGGTTTTCTACTAATATTGCCAGGGTACCGGAGGATGATATATGTATTGTATTGCTGAGTAATGCATCGGATGGCACACTGCATGATATTACAACCAGTATTTTCGCTATCCTGTATAATAAAGCGTATGAATTGCCAAAGGAAAGAACAGTTATAAAAGTACCCGAAGAAATATTGAAACAATATGAAGGTGAGTATGAAATAAAGCCTGGCTTTGATGTAATTATTTCTGTAAAAGATGGTGAGCTGATGGCAGCGCCAACAGGGCAACCAACAAACATTTTGTATGCTGAAAAACAGGATTTCTTCTTTATGAAGTCACAGGATATAGAGATAGAATTTACAAGAAATGATAAGAAAGAAGTAGATGGTTTTATACTCAACCAGGGAGGTGCGAAAATAACGTGCAAGAAAATAAAATAAATATAAACAGCAAAATACCCGGCTGGTAAAGGGATGTAAATTATTGAACATAACACTAACTAAAGACTGAAGCGTGAGTTTGCCTGTAAGAGTTTTTGGGCTAGTTTTCGTCATTGCGATCCAGATAACTATCTGGAGAAGCAATCTGTACTTCAAAAATCAACATGCTGCAGAAAAAAGCAGGACATAAAATGATAAAGAAAAGTTTTATGTTATTTGTTATTCCTTAAATATTCCTTTATTGCATAGTGGTAAACCCGCTGCCCTTTCTTTACCTTCTTTTTATATTCCGCTTTCAATACAGGGTTATTATTGATATTCCTCGCATACGCCACCGCCTCCGCAAAAAGTTTTCTTTTTGCAACCTGCAGCTCACTCGGTTGCACATTGCTCATGTCAGGGTATTTGGTTACAACCGTTTTCTTACCATATTTTTTAAAAACGATTTTTTTACCAATTTGCCCCCGTAAACCGGAAAGTATAATATCATGGGTTATAGCCATAGCCGTTAAAAAAGCAGGCTAAAATTAAGTAAAGCCCAGTGTACTTCCCTAATCCTTCGTTGTAACGCCCATCCAAAGCCCTTCTTGAGCCCGGTTTAAGCCCCTTTAAAGCCCTTCTGCAGCCGTACACCGGGCGCTGCCTTTTTGTGGCTGGTTGCATGCCTGCAGCAAAAAATCTCCCCAACCAACCCCAACCGCTTATCCGAAACAATAATTTTTACCCGTTTAATTTTCCGAACTTTTCTGCTCCGCAGATACCAACAGGAACTCTGCCGCTCACTTCAGCGTTCTGCACATTTATGACCACATAAATTTGTAATTATGAAAAAAATAATTTTTCTTTTACTACTTATCATCCCGGCATCAAAACTCATTGCACAGGATACACTCTTTTATCAGAATGTTGAATGGTCGCCTGACGGTAAGAAGATTTGTACAGAAGTCATCAGGTATGGAGCCGGCAATTTTACTTATGAAGGTTATATCATCAGCATTGCTGAATTAAAGATTGAAAGAAAAATAGATGGGGCAATTTTTCCAGCATGGTCCCCCGGTGGGAAATGGATTGCATACACAAAAAGAAATGATTCAAAACGGGGTGCAGATATATGGTTGCTGGATGCTGTGACCGGCAAAACAAAAATGCTGAACAGCGATACTTCAAGAACAGGCGGCATGTGTTTTTCTCCAAATGGAAAACAGATATGTTTTTCGTCAGACAGGGACCGGAAAAGAAATCTGTATCTCATGAATATTGATGGAACTGATGTACAAAGAATAACTTTTGATTCCGTTGCATATTATAATCCTGCGTGGTCACCCGGAGGAAATAAAATAATTTATTTCAGGGAGCGCGGCGACCAGAGAGATAAGGTATATGCAATAGATATGGCAAACAAAAAAGAAACCATGGTAACCGATGACACGTTGCACAATACCTATCCCGGCTGGTTTCCGGATGGGAAAAAGATTTGCTATACGGCATCAGACCCACACGGAAAAGATCCGGAGGCAAGGCAGATTGTTATGATGGATATCAATGGTAAGCATAAACATTTTATTGCAAATACAAACGGGGCATTCAATGCACGTGTGTCGCCTGACAGAAAAGAAATTGCATTCATCAACGGGCATTGGCCGCAATCGCAGATATACATTGCAAACATAAATGGAAGCAATGTTATTTGCATTACATGCAAATTAGCCGGTCAGTAAATAAAACATAAAATTAAATTAATCACTAAACTGCAACTTAATCTGAATGTACAGGAGTGCAACGAAACAGGTGACGAAGAAAGGCTCCTCAGCGGTGCCAATAAATATTTATCCCTCTTTTAATAATGTTATATTGTAGTTCTGTAAAACTTCAACTGGTTTACTCCTTAATAAATTTCCCTGTGACAAAAGTTTTATCAGGCATCAGTATTTTTACCTGGTAAAGGCCGGCTCCGAACCTGCTTATATCAAAGCTTTGCTTGGTAAGCAGGCCTTTTGCACAGTTCAATGCCTGCTGCTGCAATATTTTGCCTGAAGCATCATACAGCATGATCGTTGCATTGCCGGTAAGCTTTGTTGTAACCTCTATCCATACCCTGTTTAATGCAGGGTTTGGGTAAACCCTGAAAGGCAGGGAATCATATCCTTTTACTAAAACAATATTTGAATAAATATAACTGGTGTCGAAGTTAACTTGCCTGACGCGGTAAAAAGAAATACCGCTGTAATCATTATGGTCGGGCAGTTGATAATCTCTTTTAATATCCCTGCCTGCTGAAGCCGGTGCAAAATTCTGTGCAATAAAATGAAAGGTGTCCGACAGTGATCTTTCAACACTGAAACCGGATGCTTTAAAAGCATATTTTGTTTCCCATTTCAGGTTAGCCGTAAAATTGTTTGCCCTTTCCGCGCTGAGTACAATTGTTGCATAGCGGTTTTTCAGCGCAGGGCAATTCGCCATTGATTTTGTGATAAGATCTTGTGTGTGGTTCATCATTGTAACATAAGGATCTTTATCAGCAATATACACTGGCTTTAAATTGGCTGAAACCGGTGGCATCGGTTTCACCGGTAAAGGCGGCTGTACTTGTTTATATACAAAAGGGGTATAAACCTGCGGTTGAGCAAATGCCATTTGTACAAAACATACAAGTGCAGCAACACATAACACCAAATATTTTTTCATTGCGGTATTTTTTTATTATGCAATAATCTGCTGATAAATAGTCAGCTTTCCTTAATAATAAGTCCATGGGGCTTTTAGGGCCAAATCCCAGCCGGTGTTTGTTCTTCCACCAGCAGTACCATCTGTATTTTGTGTAATAAACTGCCATGCAATTCTAGTCGAAAGAAAAGAAACGTTAGCTGTAAATTGAGATTCACCTCCGCTTCCACCCTCTGAAACGGATGAAACTATTACACCTTCCAAACGCATCCTCATAAAAACAAATGGAGCAGCGCCATTTTTAATAAAAGTCAAATCAACACTTTGGAGTTGTAACCCCTGGAGAAGCATTTGTTTTAATTTAATAGTAGCAGCATTTAGATATGTTGTAAAACTGAGATCTTGTATATATGGGTTACAGGTACCACCGATGGCGCATGGTGAAGACATTCCATGTGACCATGCAAGCATATCAATTTCTTTTAAATGCCCCGCCACTGTGGAACCGCCATTAATGAGGACACCATTATTGTCCAATGCTTTCATGACCATTGTTACCTGCGAAAATGAACTGCTGCTAAAAAGTAAGAATGTTGCAGCAAATAATAAGTAAATGCTTTTTCTCATAGAGTTTATTTTAAAATTGTGATAAAAGTAAAACACGCTTTCTTTTGTTGATTTTTTTCAATGGTTGCAACAATATAATTACAGAATTTAACGGGTACGCTTTGAAACGGGGTAAAATGAATATTAAAGATACCAACAAAAAAATATAAAGAAAAAATATATTACATAAGCGTTGGAGAAAATAATTCTGCTTTTCTCATAGCTTTCACCGGTAAACTATAGGTGCCTGATTCAGGCAACAAATGCTGAAAGATACAATTGTAGTAATTAGCGATATATTGTCGTTTCCGCACCTGTTTGCCTTTTATACAAATATCAAATCCCGTCAAAACACGCTGCTGCAATTTTTTTAATCCATTTCTTCATCTTTTCTTACATTGCATAAGGCTTATGGGTTCTTCTGCAAAATTTAATCACACATAAAAATTATAACTATGATACTCTGGATTATTATCGGCGTAGCCGTTTTACTTGTTCTCTGGATCGTTGGCATGTACAATGGTTTTGTAAGGGCAAAAATAAAAATTGACAACAGCTGGAGCGACATAAACGTTTTTCTTAAAAAGCGTTTCGATCTTATCCCTAACCTGGTAAACACAGTAAAAGGTTATGCGGCGCATGAAAGCCAGACGCTTGAAAAAGTAGTGCAGGCGCGTAGTGCGGCGGTGGCTGTACCTGCGGGTGATGTGCAGGCAGCTGCACAGGCCAACCAGGTACTGGGCGGCGCATTAAGAGGGTTGCTGGCTGTTGCGGAAAGTTATCCCGACCTTAAAGCAAACCAGAATTTTCTTGAACTGCAGCAAACCCTGCAAAGTATAGAAGGCGATCTGGGTAATTCACGCCGTTATTATAATGCAACAGTGCGGGATTACAACACCTCTATCCAGCAGTTCCCCGGTGTGATTGTGGCAAATATTACGCACTTTAAACCTCGCGACTTTTTTGAACTGGAGGATAAACAGGAAGCACAAAACGTTGAAGTAAAGTTTTAAAACTTACCCCGTGAAAAAACTTTTTGCAACCACTCTGCTTGCATTTATACTCGTTAACTGGGCCACCGCTCAGGAGTATTTTACCATAAAGCAATATGACGTAAAGATCAGAGTAAATAAAGACGCATCATTAGATATTGATGAAACCATCAATCTTCACTTCACTGAGCCGCGTCATGGTATTTACCGTTTCATTCCATTTCAATACCCGCTGCAATCTTTACCTGCGGGAACCGTGAAGGCAAACAGGCAGCTTGAATCAGGCGGCTACGCACATACCATTATTGAAAACATCAGCGTGGATGGATGGGATTATGCTGTAACCACCGATGGCGATTATAAATCAATAAAGATCGGCTCAGCAGATAAAACGGTTGACGGAGATCAGCAATATATAATTCATTACCGTGTATTAAATGCCATCAATTTTTTTAATGATCACTCCGAATTATATTTTAATGTCATTGGCGACAAATGGGCAACTACCATTGACTCTGTAAATTTCACTGTTGAATTGTATGATAATCCTGGTGCCACACCTGATTATTTTGTAGCAACCGGCCCTGTTGGCTCCACAGCAAATAATACCATTTCAGCATGGAGTGATAATAAAACATTTTCAGGCCGCACCACCGCGCAGCTTGGCGATAATGAAGGGGTGACAATTGGCATCGTTCTGCCAAAAGATTTTTTAATACAGCAGAATTATTTTTTAAGGGGCATCTGGTGGCTGCTTCTGCCATTGGGTGTTTTGATAATTATGTTTTTTGTATGGAACAAGTGGGGCAAAGATGAAAAGCCAACCGTACAAACAGAATATTACCCACCTGCAAATATAAGCCCCAGTGTATCGGGTTATATTATTGATGATACGCTTGATAGAAGAGACCTTACTGCACTCGTGCCTTACTGGGGCGCAGGCGGCTACCTGAGAATTGAGGAAACAGAAACTACGGCTTTGCTCGGTATAATAAAAAACAAAGACTACACTTTTATTAAACTGAAAGAGCTTCCGGCGGAAGCCATGTCATTTGAAAAGACTTTATTCAGCGGAATTTTTGCAACAGGCGATACAGTAATGCTGAGCGGGCTGAAAAATGTGCTGTATAAAACAATGTCAGTAGCAAAACAGCAGCTTGAAGCGGAAGTGGACAAAAGCGCATATTATGTAAAAGGCTCACTTGGGCTGGGCTGCCTGTTTTCAGTCATAAGTATCCTGATGATTATTTACGGCGTCCTTGTTTTAACGGGTGTATGGCAGGGCACGCTATGGTATGGGGTTGCTTTTGCTGCCGCCGGCGTAATTATTTTAATTTTCGCTGCGGTTATGCGCAAGAAAACACAGAAAGGCACTGAATTGTACCAAAAACTTTTGGGCTTTAAAGATTTTCTTGTGTATGTTGAAAAAGACCGGCTGAAAGAATTTTTAAAACAGGATGCACAGTACTTCGACAAAGTGTTACCCTACGCCATCGTATTCAATATAGCAGACACATGGAAAGATAAATTGGCTGGACTCGATATACCGCCACCCACCTGGTACTCGGGAAATTATGCAGTGTTCAATACAGTAATGTTTATGAACAGCCTCGATCATTCCATGAATGAAATGTCAAAATCTTTTTACAGCGCCCCAAGCAGCAGCGGAAGCAGTGGCGGCAGCTTTGGTGGTGGCGGGTTTTCCGGTGGCGGCTTTGGCGGCGGTGGTGGAAGCAGCTGGTAAATTTTTACAGATTTTTTTTATGAACCCAACTCAAGAATTACTATGAGGCCGGAGTTGCGTCGCACACTTGTACAGTTGAAAGGTTTATCCAACTTTAATCCTGGTATAATTTCACTCAGAACAATAAAACGAATCCTGGGGGGAACGCATAAATGAAACTAAGTATGAAAAAAAATTTACTTGGTGTAATTTCTTGGCCTGTACAGAAATTATTATTAACTTAATCCTGTGAACTTGTGACCCATTGGTATTTCTCAAAATATACCATTCCGGCTCATTTTTATTCAATCGTTATAGAGACATTATAGAGACTTTACAGGGACATTATAGAGAGATTATAGAGACCATGCTCCATAATAACCTTATGGTACATCCATAGTTACCTTATAGTACATCCATAATAACCTTATACAATAACCTGTTAGCCATACTCCATCTGTAATCCAAATACCACATAACTTTCTCTCTCCTGGCCCGGGATGTAAATTATGAAATGTAAAACTGGCGCAGGCACGCCGCTTAGCTTTTGCATCGCAGCCCTGTGCTTAAAGTTTCAAACTTTCTTGCCGCTTCATAATAATTACAGCTTATGTTCATAATTGCCATTGTATTCGTAAAAAAAAATTATCTTGGGTTCATCAATACAATTAAAAATTACGCTTATGAAATTTGCATTGCTTACCGTAACATACGGCGGCCTTTTTTATAAAGGGCCCGCTTTATCGCTTGAACAGCAGATATACAAAGCAAAAGAATTAGGTTTTGATGCACTGGCAATTGAAACAAAACGCCCTGTTGCTTCACCGCTTGATCTTTCAAAAGCAGACCGCAACCGCATTAAAAATTTGGCCACGGATGAAGGCGTTCCTTTATGCGCCATTGAAAGCATGTCGAATTTTGCTGGCAAACACATGGAAGAAAGGGAAAACAATCTTGCCATGATGCGTCTTGTACTTGAGCTTGCAAAAGACCTTGGCGTGGGGCTTGTGAAAATTTTTGCAGCATGGCCCGGCATTATCAATGATGAAGAAGAAATATCTGTATATGGTGCATTTGAACGTGGCCATTACTATAAACGCCTGTTTCCTTCAGGTTTGCGTTTGTGGAACCGTTGCGTGGATGGTATCCGCGAAGCGGCTGATATGGCTGCAGATATGGGTATTACACTCGCCCTGCAGAACCATGCACCTGTTATTACAATGGGTTATGAAGATACGCTGACTATGATGCAGGAAGTGGACCGCAAAAATGTAAAGCTCTGTATTGATGCGCCTTTGTTTTATGAAAGGCAGAGCGATGAATATATCCGTGAGGCTGTACAAAAATGCAGGAAGTATTTAGTGCAAACACATTACGGCGCATGGAATTTCAGCGAAACCGGCAACGGGGAAATTGTGCAGGACCCTTCACCATCTTCAGGCAACCCTGTCAACTACCAGGCGTTTATTGAAGAGCTGCAGAATATTGGTTACAGCGGTTATCTTACTTCAGAATATTGTTTGCCGGTTATAAAAAATCATAAAATAGCGGGGATTGAAGAAGTTGAACATGCAACACGCATATCGCTTCAATATATGAAACAATTAGTTCGTAATTCGGTAATGGCGTAAGTACAAATACTTTGAGTACAGTTAGAAGTTGCAGGTTTACAACTGGTGGTTGCAAGAATAGAATAATGAGTAACTACTAAACATTTGTGCTACTGAAAAGAAAGATTTCAAGCTGCTTTTCGGGGCGCTTTCTTACAGCAAGTCTACGGCTTAATAAATTCAGCATCTTTATAATCTTCAGCAATTATTAAAAACTTAGGTATTTGTAAATGTATTTATTCCTTAAAAATATTATCTCGTATTCCACTTGAATTTCTTAATGCCGATTGCAGAAAATACAACAGCATAACCAATGGTTGCCAGCAGTGCAATAGTTGTTTCCGTGTTCCATGTTTCGGGCTGCATGCCTGCAAATACTACATGTTTTACTGTGCCGTAGGGCGACCATACTGCTATCTGTTTTACCTCATCCCCCAGGATGCCAAACTCGCCAAACATACCCACCATGATAAATACAAAATAAACAAGCCTGCTGGTAGAATTTACCGTTTCAGGGTTTTGAATAAGGCCAACGATCATCTGGCCAAGACCGAGATATACTGCGCCGCCAATAATAGCAGTAAAGAAAGTTAACACATATCCCAAAGGTTCAATAGTTACATGGTCAATATAATAACCCGCAAAAAATACAATGATGGTTAAAAGAAAGATCATCATCAGTTGTACCGTAAGACGGCTTGCCATAATGCTCCAGGATGCCACCGGTGCTACACGCAGCCTTTGAAACACGCCTTTGTCCCGGTCGCGTGCAATACTGTTTGAATAACCCATCAGGCCAATAGCCACCAGCCCGATAGTAATGCAGGAGGAAAGCGCAAAAGCCCCGCCCAGCTTATCTATTACACCTTTCCATGAAATAAGGATGATAACTGGCACAAGCAGCAGCAGTACAAAAGAGCGCCTGTTGCGCCATTGCGTTTTAATATCTGCACGCAGCAATGAAGCAAATACGGCAGAGGTTTTTGGTATGTTTATATCCATGTTTATATTTTGTTTTATGAACGGATAGCGCGGCCGGTAAGGCCGATAAATACATCTTCTAATGTTATCTTTCCTCTTCTTGATGCCTTTACCACTTCGGGATCGTTGCGGTAAGTATCTATCAAAGATTGAGGCGTATCAATAGCAATCAGTTTGCCATGATCAATGATAGCAATACGGTCGCACACGGCTTCTGCTTCTTCCATAGAATGCGTGGTAAGAATAACAGCATGGCCTTTTTCACGCATAACTTCCATACGTTCCCAAAGCTGCCTGCGGCTTTGCGGGTCAAGGCCCGATGTGGGCTCATCAAGCAATACAAGGCTTGGGTTATGCAGTGTAGCAATTGCAAGTGATACGCGCTGCTGCTGCCCGCCGCTTAACTGCCCGAATTTTTTACCCGTTGCTTCTTCCAGTTTTATCTCCTGCAGTATGTTCGCCAGTTTTTCTTCGGGCATATCAACACCATAAATACCTGCATAGAGTTTTATAATGTCTCCAACGTTAAGTTCCGGCTGAAAACTGGTGAACTGCAGTTGCACACCAATAGCAGCACGCGCATGGCGTGGTTTTTCCTGTGTGTTGTAGCCTGCCACTACTACGGAACCGCTTCGCGGTTTAAGTAAACCTTCCACAGCGCTTAGTGTACTCGTTTTACCGGCGCCGTTTGGCCCCAGCAGCCCGAATATTTCCCCGGGCAGTACAGTAAAAGAAACATCCTTTACAGCCTGGAATGAACCGTAATACACATTCAGTCCTTCTACCTGCAGAACGTAATTATTTTTTTGTTGATCCATGAAGATTGGTTTGGTTGATTTTTATTTTCAAAGATGCATGTAAATATATCAACCTGCAATAAAATATAGGCAGGCTATCCATGTATGTCGGTTAATAAACGGTAGTAAGCGGTAAATGATTTTTTTATATCCCGGCTTTGTATGTTTCAATGGAACTTTGCTGTAGTTTATTCCGCCAAAGGAGGTGGCTTCACTTTTTGTGCTTTTTTCCTTTGCAGAGATGTTTGAAGGAAAGGAGCATTTATGCAGTTGCAATGCATCACTATCACATCTTCAAAGTCTTTTGTTTGGTTAATACATTATATTTAAAAAAAATTCCGGTCATGAAAGTGAATAAATCCTTATTCAGTTTTATACAACTCATACTATTGTTTTGTATGCTTCATCATGCAGATGCACAGCCTTTTTCAACTGTGCAAAATATTTTTCCAAAAGGAACAATTACTTACAGCAACCTGCCTTATGCAAATGATACAGATAAAAAGCACCTACTTGATATTTACCTGCCGCAAAATGCCGGTGCAAATACTCCGCTGATCGTTTGGGTTCATGGCGGCGCATGGATGCTTAACGACAAGTATGCCGACATGAACTACATGAAAAATACAGTTAAAGGTTTTATTGACAGTGGTTATGCACTTGCATCCATTGATTACAGGTACAGCACCCAAGCTGTTTTTCCGGCACAGATACAGGATTGCAACCGGGCTCTCGAATATTTATACCAGCATGCAGAAAAATATAAGCTTGACAAAAACAGAGTTGCTGTTATAGGTTTTTCGGCCGGCGGCCACCTCGCATCATTAATGGCGTTATCCAATAACAATGATGTAAAAGAATTTTATGCAGGCGGAATAAAAACTCATTTTAAAATAAAATGCGCACTTGACTTTTACGGCCCTTCAGATTTTGTAGTGCTCGCAGGCAGCACCGATACATCTGTAAATAATGCACGCAATCCTGTAAGCATACTGTTAGGCGCTTTGCCGTTGGTGCGTCCGGATCTTGCAAAAATCGCCAGCCCTGTTACTTATATCGATAAAACCGATCCGCCATTTTTAATTGTGCAGGGAGAAAAAGACCAGTCTGTACCCAATACACAATCCATATTATTAAGTGCATGGTTAACCCTTGCAGGCGTAAAAAATCAACTCATCATTGTACCCAATGCACCGCATTACGGTGAAATGTTTGATGCAGATTATATAAGGAAAAACATATTTGCCTTCTTAGCTGCTTACCTGAAATAAATTTTTACATTATACAGTTTAGCTTCATTGCTGCAATATTTTATTTATTTTCTTAAAAATTTTTGATACCCCTTTTCCCAAACTGCCTTTTTTTTGACCGGGTGCAGAATTATTATTTGCTATATTTAACTGCTGAATTTTACTCTGATTAAAATGGAAACTCTGTGAAAAGCAAATCTTCCTGTATTATAATAGAAGAAAAACGTTTTAGTTTATCCCCCTGCTATGCAGTTAAAGAACATTCTTAACATGAAATTTTTTGTATTCACTGGGTTGTTGCTCTCATGCCTTCCATGTTTATCAAAAGCCCAGCTATGCACAGGGAATTTAGGTGACCCTATTGTAAATATTGATTTTGGTCCTCAAAATTTTACTTTGCCGTTGCCGGCCGGTGCTACCTCATACAATTATGCCGGAGGTTGCCCCTCTGCGGGTGAATATTCTGTAAGCAGCCTGCTTTTTGGGTGCGATAATAACAATTGGTTTTTACTTGCGGGTGATCACACACACAATACAAATGGCAGGTACATGGTAATAAATGCTGAAAGCTTTACGGGAAACGTATATGTAACTACGGCCAGTGGTTTGTGTGCCAATACAACATATCAATTCGCAGCATGGGTTATGAATGTTGTAAAAAACGGCGCCTGCGGCGGAAACACCGTGCTGCCCAATCTTACATTTATTGTGGAAACAGTTTCAGGAACGGTGCTGGCTACTTATAACACTGGTAATATACCCCAAACCAATGAAAAAACATGGAACCAGTACGGGCTTTTTTTTACTACGCCGGCAAATATTAGTTCCCTGGTGTTGCGTATTAAAAGTAATGCAAATGGTGCATGCGGAAACGCTTTCGCTATTGATGATATCACGCTTAAAGCCTGCGGGCCGCCTGTAGTAGCCACACTCGATGGCCAGAATATTTCATATATTGATGTATGCGCAGGTTATTCAAATCCATTTATTCTGCATGCCACTTATCCCCCCGTTTTTACAGACCCTGTAATGATATGGCAAAACAGTATTGATACAGGCAAGACCTGGATAGATATACCCGGTGCAAACACTACCACATATTCTATCCCGGTAAGAAATTTTGGTGTTATTTTATACCGCATGGCAATTGCCGAGCGGATAAATTTCAATTCCCCGCAATGCAGGATTGCTTCTAATTCAATCTGGACAAATGTTCACCCGCTGCCGGATCATCAGCCAACAACAGATTTAACCGGCTGCTTAAATAAAGATTTTATACTTACTGATCCAACTTATGTTCTGAAGTTTCACTGGGCAGGCCCCAACGGTTTTCAATCAGATTTCCCCACACCCACCATCCCCAAAGTACAATACAAAGATTCTGGGTTATATACTGTAATATTAACTGCTGATTTTGGCTGCACAATAAGAGACAGTTTCAGGCTAAAAATATATCCTTCATCAACAGTTTCTGTAATGCCGGTTCATTCAATTTGTGAAGGCACAAGTGTAAATCTTTCTGCAACCGGAGGAGGAAGTTATAAATGGACACCTGCAATTGGTTTATCTAATGATACTATAGCAAACCCTTTAGCCAGCCCCAAAGATTCCATCCAATACAAGGTACTTATTACAAATTCTTATGGCTGCAAAGATTCGGCATTGGTAAACATAAATGTTTACCGGCTTCCTGCCGTTAATGCAGGCCCGGATAAAATAATCCTGAAAGGTGATTCTGCTGTTTTAAATGCATCAGTAAAAGGAACGGCTGTAAATTTTTACTGGTCTCCCCCTGTTTATATGGATGACAGTCATTTAATAAACCCTAAAGTTTATCCGCCCGCCGATCTTCAGTACACATTAAATGCTATTTCAACCGTGGGATGCGGAACAACAGTTTCTTACGTTACCGTAAAAGTATATAACGACATTTACATTCCAAATGCATTTACTCCCAATGGTGATGGTAAGAATGATAAGTTCAGGATTTTAGCATTTGAAAACTACAAACTGATTAAACTAGTTATATATAATCGCTGGGGCGTAAGGGTTTTTCAGGCAGCCAATACATACAACGGTTGGGATGGTAAATTTAATGGCGTACTTCAACCCATGGGTGCCTATGTATATAACCTTGAACTGGAAGGTCCATCGGGTAAAAGAATAGTAAAGCAGGGAACAATTTTATTGCTGCAGTAAATGGATGTAATATTAGAACAGGCAAAGCTTTATACCGGCTTACTGCATAGGTAAAGCGTATAAAACCTGGGTCGCACTTTTAGTAAAGATATAAGTGGCTGTCAACTGTTTGAAATTAGTCTTAATATATCTTCTATAAATACTGCCTGCTGGTTTTTTTTGCCATCATTCCAAATACATTCATATTTATCTATAATGGCAGTATTACCATTGAATGTATGTGTTGCTGCATGACCTTTAATGGTCATCACAGGGCCCCCGGTTTTTAAAGCCACCCTGTCTCCTGTTTTAAATTTGTTAGCCATTTTTTATATTTAAAGGCACAAAGTATCATTTAAAAACCCAGATTTTAATTATTTTATCTGAAACTGTTTTTTCTGATGTGGCAGAAATCACAGTATGCTTTGTGATTTATTCAACGAATATGATTTACTGATTAAATAAAACAGAGTGCCCGGCATATCAGAAAAGCAGGGCACTCTGCAAAAGTAAAACAGTTATGAAATGTATATATAAAGCTCTGAGGTTTTTATTCTGATCATTCAACCATAGCCTTTTCCGTAACTGAGGGTTTTATATTTTGGTTTACCCGAATAAATTATCAGGGTCATATTTAGCTTTTATCCTAGTCAGTTTTTCGTAATTATCTCCATAGGTTGCTTTCACACGGTCTTCCCCTTCTTCCATCATAAAATTTACATAGGCGCCACCGGCAGAATATGGATGCAATGCCTCCCGGTAATCTTTTGCCCATTTAGAGATAATATCATTATTTGCAGGATCAGGATCAATGCCTCCGATTACCATTGCCCATGTTGCATTACGGTAACTCCATGGCGTCCCTTCATTGCTTACCCTGGAAGCCGCTCAATTAATAGGATACAGGTGCATGGTGGAAAGCGGTGTCGGCATTTGAGGGCCATACTTCAAATGTATATTAACAGCTTCGTCATTAAGTTCATTTACAAAATCTGCTTTCCAGTAGCAGTTTAAACCCGGGGCATCAACCCATCAAACAAACTGTTTATTACAGGAACGGGCATTAGGCCCGCAAAATCCAAAGCAGGTTTTTTAAAATTACGGATGGATTCAAAAACTTTTTCGGCTTTTGCAAGGTCGCCGCTATAACACCAAACAACACCGCACATTTTTTTCATACGTAAATGTTCCGGAAACGGAGGAAATGGAGGTACTGTAAGAAAAGCAAAGAAATCATTCAATTCATCAGGGGCTTTTTTGATTAAACCCTGGTACCATATTAATACTTCTTCTGATTCATCCGGTTCCCACAACATTGGCTCAAAACAAGGCAAAGCGTTGTTATATATCTGCGTTGTATCAATTGAATAAAACATAATTTATTGATAATGCCCACGCTTCTTTATCAAAGTTATTAATACCAAAGAACAAATACTTGCCCTTGTATATGCACTAGGGAATCATCTCGTTCCGAACCGTTGAAAAGTCTTTATCCAAAAAGCCATATACTAAATTTCCGCTCAATCAAAACCTTCATCATCGCACAAACGAAAATCGGCAGCTTTTTCGTAAATTCGTAAAGTATGGATGAGCAAGTAACTGTTTTAGAAATACCGCTGCCTAAATATTCCTTAACTGAAGAGCAGGAACGCAAAGAAATATTGCGGCAATACCGCGCACTGCTGCGCAGTCTGCGCCCCAAATTAAAACGCGGCGATAAAGAACTTGTGCGCACAGCTTTTGAAATGGCGGTAGAAGCACATAAAACCATGCGGCGTAAAAGTGGTGAACCTTATATACTGCACCCTATTGCAGTAGCCATGATCTGCGTGGATGAAATAGGCCTGGGTGTACGCTCAACTATATGCGCACTGCTGCACGATACTGTGGAAGATACGGATATTTCTTTAGAAGATGTGGAGCGCGAATTTGGCAGCGAGATTGCCAGGATTGTGGATGGCCTTACCAAGATTTCCTCGGTAATGGACACTAACACCAGCCAGCAGGCCGAGAACTTTAAAAAGATCCTGCTTACGCTTACCGATGACCCGCGTGTGATTCTGATAAAACTTTCCGACCGTCTGCACAATATGCGCACATTAGATTTCATGAAGCGTGAAAAGCAACTGAAGATTGCAAGCGAAACGGTATGGGTATATGCACCTCTTGCACACCGCATGGGTTTGTATAATATTAAAACCGAGCTGGAAGACCTTTCCATGAAATATCTTGAGCCGGAAGCTTATAAAGATATTGCACGCAAACTTGCTGAAACAAAACGCGAACGCACAAAATACATCAACGAATTCATCAGGCCTGTAAAAGAAAAACTTACCAAACTCAGTTTTGATTTTGATATTTATGGCAGGCCGAAAAGCATCCACTCCATCTGGAACAAAATAAAAAAGAAAGGGGTGCCTTTTGAAGAAGTGTATGACTTGTTCGCCATCCGCGTTATTTTAAATTCACCTCCGGAAAAGGAAAAAGAAGATTGCTGGAAAGTATATTCATTAATTACCGATGAATATTCACCATCGCCTGAAAGGTTGCGCGACTGGCTGAGCAACCCCAAAAGCAACGGCTATGAAGCGCTCCATACAACAGTGATGGGCCCTCAGGGCAAATGGGTGGAAGTGCAGATACGCACCAAACGCATGAATGAAATTGCAGAGAAAGGTTTGGCGGCGCATTATAAATACAAAGAAGGCAGTAATGATGAGGACCGCTTTGATAAATGGTTCGGGCAGATACGCGAAGTGATAAGCAGCCAGGATACAGACGGCATAGATTTTCTGCAGGACTTTAAAACCAGTTTCCTGGCCGAAGAAATTTATGTTTATACGCCTCGCGGCGATGTAAAAATGCTGCCGGTGGGTTCCTCGGCGCTGGATTTTGCGTTCTCCATCCACTCTGCAATCGGCAGTAAATGTATTGGCGCAAAAGTAAACCACAGGCTGGTGCCAATCAGCCATAAATTAAGAAGCGGCGACCAGATTGAAATCATCACCAGCAACAAACAAAAACCTACGGAAGACTGGCTGAATTATGTGGTTACTGCAAAAGCAAAAAGCAAAATAAAAGATTCGCTTAAAGAGGAGAAAAGAAAAATTGCAGAGGACGGGAAATATATCCTGCAGAAAAAAATGGAAGGTCTTGGCGCTGCATTTAACCAGCACAATATTGATGAACTGGTGGCATTTTACAAAGTGCCTTCGCAACTTGATTTGTTTTACAACATCGCTGTAAAGCAAACCGATTTAAAAGAACTGAAAGAGTTTCATGTGCATGGTGATAAATTAGAAGCGCCCAAACCTCCCAAGCTTTTAATTACAGAAATAAAACAGGAGACAGAACATAAGCAGGGCCACAAAAAAGATTCGGAACTTATTATTTTTGGCGAGAGCAGCGATAAAATAAAATACTCTCTTGCCAAATGCTGCAACCCTATCCCCGGCGACAGTGTGTTTGGTTTTGTAAGCACAGGCAAGGGCCTTATCATACACCGCACCAATTGCCCCAATGCCGCGCAGATGATGGCCAATTACGGGCCACGCATTGTAAAAACAAAATGGGCGAAGAACAAAGAAATTTCTTTTCTTACCGGTTTAAAAATAGTGGGTATGGATGATGTGGGCGTTATCAACAAAATTACCAACGTGGTAAGCGGGGAAATGAAAGTGAATATTTCCGCACTAACGATTGAAAGCGGTGAAGGCCTTTTTGAAGGAACGATAAAAGTTTTTGTGCATGATAAAGAAGAATTAGATGAACTGGTAGAAAGGTTAAAGCAATTAAATGGCATCCAGAGTGTGCACAGGTTTGATACGGAAGAACTGAAATAAGCTTTCCCCCTTAAAAATGGATTAGTCTACCTTAGGAAAAAATCCTTTTTATGCCCACATTGCTTATTGGTACCGGTTTGATTAGTATGCAAAATGCTTTTATACTAATCTTAAAATTATTGCATACAAAGCCAACTATCAGCATCGCCATTGCTTATACTTTATCAGGATTTTTTTTGGCAGGAATTGCGCTATATTTTAGTTATGCTAAAATTACACAAGGCGAATTAATAGCCATTGCTGCCTGTGCAATTTGAGCAGTGGTAAGAGTTGGTTATGCATACTTCAAAAATGCAAATAGCATTAAACATGCCTGAGTAAAATTGAGAATTTTATTTTTTGTGAAATAAAAAAGGGTTGTAAAATTTTGCAATCCTTTTTATTTTATTTCTTTTTAAAAGCTCACACTTTCCTTTAGTTCCCTGTCTGTATAAGCAAGGTTGTATTGTTTTAGCACATCATCCGGCACGCCATTCCACTGGTTGGGTGTATTACCCACGTACCCAATATCTTTCCATCCCATTTGAGTAGAATAAAAACCCGTAGCAGTTAAATTACGCATCAGGTTGAAAAAAGCAACGCCCTGCGCCATTTCGGGTTTTGCTTTGTTTGGCCATGCAATGGCATCCACCATTTCCATTTGCTGCTGCTGTGTGCAATCGGTAAATGCTTTTTCATATTTATTCAGGCACTGCAGATCAAGCCAGCGCAAACCGCCCCGCATGGGCGTTTGGTGCTCCGGCATATCCTTTACAATAAAGCCGATAAAGTCTGCAACTTTTGCATCGCTGGCGCTGCCGCTTATTTCATCGGCAGGAATAATGATATCAGCCAGCACAGTAATGGTAGCAATTTCCGCATCCGTGAAAAAAGTTTTTTCATTTTTCAGCCGGTCTTCATTTTCTTTTTCTTCGGCCATACGGTTGATACCATCCGTAGAAGTGGAAGCGGGCGTGGTGGCGGTATTGCCATTGTCTTTCGTATCTGTTTTACAGGCTTCCACAAAAGCGCCTGTTGCAAATGTGCCAATGGCAATGGCTTTTAGTGATTTTCTTCTGTCCATAATTTGGGGCTTTGAAAAAATAAATATTTCAAAAAAACTAACTGATAATAAGGAACCATTCTTAAAGCCCTCCCTTTAGGGGGGATTTAGGACGGCAAATTATTTTTCTTCATTTCATCTATAATATGTTCACTTGCACGCATGGATAAAGCCAATATTGTCCACGTGATATTTTTATCTGCCTGTGATACAAACTGGCTGCCATCTACGCAGAATAAATTTTTACAATCATGCGCCTGGCTCCAGGAATTTAATGCAGAACTTTTTGGATCATTACCCATACGCACAGTGCCCGCTTCATGAATAATATTTCCGGGGTTGGAAAGGCCATAATCATTTGCAGCGCTGTCATCATCACCCCATGTAATTACCGCGCCCATGGCATACATTATTTCTTTAAATGTTTCCTTCATGTGTTTGGCCTGTTTTATTTCATACTCAGAATTTTTTGTATTGAAACGCAAAACAGGAATGCCGTATTTGTCCACAATGGTTGGGTCTATTTCACATAAGTTGCTTTCCAGCGCAAGACTTTCACCACGACCGGCCATGCCTACACCTGCACCATAAAAGAAACGGTAATCTTCCTTTAATGATTTGCCGTAACCGCCAGCGTCTTTTGTTTTTCCGTGTACCGCATACTTGCCATTCATTCCTTCAATACCCCAGCCAAACCCGTAAGCAGGTTGTTCCATGCCGCCCCAGTATTCAATATGATAACCGCGTGGAAAATCAAGTTTTTTATTGTCAAGCCACCAGGGTGTATAAACATGCATGCCGCCCACTCCATCTTCATTGTAGCGCTTGCGGTCAAAAAGATCGGGCAACACACCGCCAATTGCTGCGCCGGTAGAATCGTGCAGATATTTGCCCACAACATTGCTTGAATTGGCAAGGCCGTTAGGGTGGCGTTGTGATTTTGAATTCAGTAACAGCCTTGCGGTTTCGCAGGTGCTTGCAGCAAGTATAACCGTTCTGCCGCTTACCTGGTATTCCATCATGTCATCTTTATTTACATAAGAAACACCCGTGGCCAAACCATTTGCATCAGTTAACACTTCGCGTGCCATGGCATTGGTAACCAAATCAAGGTTCCCTGTTTTCAATGCAGGGATTACAAGTGCGGATGAGGACGAAAAATCGCCATATATTTTGCAACTTCTTCCGCACTGTGCGCAATAGAAACACGGGTGCCTGTCATCATTTCCTTTTAGTTTTTGTGTAAGGATAGAAAGCCTTGAAGGAATAACGGGGATGTTTATTCCTGTGGCCGCTTTTTTTATCATCATTTCATGTAAACGTGGTTTTGGCGGCGGCAGAAAAAATCCATCAGGATCATTTGGCAAACCTTCGTTTGTTCCAAACACACCAATCAACTGATCAATTTTATCGTAATAAGGTTTTACATCTTCATATCCAATCGGCCAGTCATCACCAAGCCCGTCAATACTGTGCCGCTTAAAATCTTTGGGTCCGAAACGGAGAGAAATACGTCCCCAGTGATTGGTTCTTCCACCCACCATCCTTGCACGCCACCATTCCCATTTGTCACCTTCGGCATGTGTAAAAGGTTCGCCGTCAATTTCCCATCCCCAGTAGCACCCGTCAAAATCACCAAATGGCCGGAACTTAGTGCTGGCACCCCTGCGCGGCGATTCCCACGGCGCTTTTAACTGGTTAGAATCTTTTGCAGGATCATACATCGGCCCTGCTTCAAGCAGGCAAACTTTTAGTCCGGCCTTTGCCAAAACATACGCAGCCATACCACCGCCGGCACCGGAGCCAACAATCACTGCATCATATTTTTTTGGTTGTTTTTTTATCTGGAGGTTTCCCATAACAGGCAATAAAATTAAAGTGAAGAATGAATGGTGAATGTATGATTTTCTGTTAAATGATAAATGCTTTTTTTATATTCGGTGGGCAACATTTATAAAAAGATGAAACAAATTATTTCTCTTGATGTGGGAACGACACATTGCAAGACAATTACCGTGGCCGGAAATGCTGAGGTAACACATATTTTCAAAACGGATGTTGCATCCATTCAGGATAAACGCGGCGAACATGAACAGGATGCAGAAATGATTTTTCAGTCTGTATTGCAATTACTGAAACAATCGCTTGAAGCAAATGCGAACAATAATATTGTGGCCGTAAGTTTCAGCGCAGCCATGCACAGTTTACTTGCTGTGGATGAAACCGGAAAACCTTTAACAAATGCAATGACATGGGCCGATACAAGAAGTAAATTGTATGCAGAGAAATTACTGAAAGATAAAAGTGGAAACAGGATTTATGAACAAACAGGAACGCCGATCCACCCAATGTCGCCTTTATGCAAACTAATGTGGATGAAAAATAAATTGCCGGATGTATTTGCAAAAGCATTCAAATTCATCTCCATAAAAGAATATATTTTTTTTCGTTTGTTCGGGAAATATATTGTGGACTATTCCATCGCTTCCGCCACCGGCCTGTTTGATATATATAATTTACACTGGCATAATGAAGCTTTACATATTGCCGGTATTGATGCTTCGAAATTATCCTGGCCTGTGCCATGCACACATGCTGAAACAATTATGCATAGTGGGTTTCAGCAAAAATTAAATATGGAAAATGCCATCCCTTTTATTGTTGGCGGCAATGATGGCTGCCTCGCAAATCTTGGCAGCGGCGCAATTCTTCCCGGTGAAACGGCATTAACCATTGGCACAAGCGGTGCGGTAAGAATGATAACCGCCACCCCAAAACCCGATGGTCAAAAAAGGCTGTTTACCTACCTGCTTACGGATAAAATTTATGTAACTGGCGGCCCTGTGAATAACGGCGGCATTGCGCTGCAATGGTTTGCTGAAAATTTTTTATCTGCCGGCGGAAATGCAAATGAAAAAATTAAAAGCGCTTTACAGCTGGCAGAACAATCTCAACCGGGCGCAGAAAAATTATTGTTTCTTCCTTATTTGCTGGGAGAAAGAGCCCCTGTTTGGGATGCGGGTGCAAAAGCTGTTTTCTTTGGTATACAATCACTCCACCAGCGAAAACATTTTGCAAGGGCGGTGCTTGAAGGAATTTGTTTTGCTTTAAACGATGTACTTAAAGCGCTGGAAGAAACAAACGGTACGTGTACAAAAATTTTTATCAGCGGCGGTTTTATTGAATCAGCATTCTGGGTGCAGTTGCTTGCAGATGTACTTGGAAATGAACTCATCATCAGCTATACCACGGATGCATCCGCCATGGGCGCAGCTTTTATGGCTATGTATGCGTTAAATATGATCAATGACCTGATAGAGACAAAAAATTTCAGAAAGGAAGAAAAGATTTTTCTGCCCGATAAAAAAAATCATGCGTTGTATAAAAAACTTTTTCCTGTTTACCGGGCATTGTATCCAAAAATGAAAGAGGCATTTAATAAACTGAACGAATTAGATGAAAGCGAATGAAAATAAACGGGGGCCAAATAATCTTAAAAATCCAAAAGCTTTATACTTCAGCTTGTGCGTAAAAAAACAATGGGTGCATAAAAAAATTTCCCGCTTTTCAGTTATATCTTTGCAGTGAAAAGATTTGTGATGAAGAAATTACTGCTGATAATGTTCCTGAGCTTATCATTCACCTTTTGCAACCTGCCATCTGTACAGGCACAATGTTCTATTTGTACAAAAACCGCATCGCAGTTGGGCGAGAAACCCGCCAGGGGACTGAATGCAGGCATATTATACCTTATGTTCACACCATTGGCCATCGCAGGCTTTGTAGGCTTCCGCTGGTGGAAAAGAGAAAAAGAAGTGACAAAAAACGAAAAATAACCTGAAAGTTTTCTGCATTTTTTTTGTACCCGGCTCCATTAATTCTATTTAACTTCAGTGGCGCTATGCCCGCCAAAGGCGGTGGTCGCACCATTGTGCAATCAAACTATTGCGGGGCGCAAAGCAACCTGCGCTGTAATACTGCGCAGCAAAAATTTTTGCCTCAATGCTGCCTGGCAAGACCCGCAATGACGATTCACATTCATGCCGTACAAGAGTGCTGCGCAACTATGCTTAATAGAATTACTAATGCCGGGAACAAAAAAATTATCTGAGCAAATCACAGGGCTTCAACCCTGTATGCTTTTTAAATGCGGCGGAAAAATGCGAGATGGAAGAATAGCCGAGCAATGCAGATACATCGGTAACACTTAATCCTTTTTCGTACAGAAGATATTTTGCGTGTTCCATGCGCTGCTGCTGGTAAAAATCGAATATGGTAGTGCCAAAAACTTCTTTGAACCCTTTCTTTAAATAACATTCATTGATGGCAACTTTGCGGCTGAGTTCTTTTATGGTAATGGGTTCGCCAATGCGCTGGAGTAAAATTTCCCTTGCTGCGTAAATGCGTTCTTTACCGCCTTCGTCTGCAAGAAATTTGCAACTGAAGCCCTCTTCCTTTTCATCCACCAAACATTCTAAACTGTACAATAATATTTCATGCACTTTGGCATTGGTAAAAATATTTTCCAATGCGCCAGAATAGCTGTGATTGAGCAATGCGTCAAGCGTAACGCGCTTGCGGCTGCAAACAGGAAATATTTTTGTAAATGAATTAGGGTGTTTAAATGCAAGCACTTCATCTTTGCGGCTGCTCAGCTTTACATTGTGTACAAACTGGTGCAAAAAAGTGGAAGTAAAATGAAAAGTGAACACATCCACGGTTTCATGTTTGCCGCTGCAGTTATTGGTGGGCAATTGTGAGCATTGGCTGCAACTGCGTTCTGCGCAATACCGGTTGCCCGTGGTGCAAAACCTTAATTCAAGATAATTTTCTTTTGGCTTTTTACTGTTGTAATGATATACCAGCATTCCTGTATCTTCTCCTACCCAGGGATGCTGCGCATAATAGCGGCGGATATTATACTGGATTGAGCCCGGGATGTTTTGCTCTTTTTGATAAAGCAGATCCATGCTGGGTTCAATACCATTGCGGTGTGCAACTTTTAATATATCAAGTACCTGTAACATTGAACGGCAAATTTAATGTATCTACATGGAACTAAAAAATTAAGCCCGTCATATTACTGTAAAGAGAAAGGTGGTTTTGCCTGCAATACGGCAAGCATGGGAAGGGTTTCATATTTACTCAGTCCGTTTGCGGGATCATTTGCAGTAAGGGTTTTTACCTGTTCTTCATTATCCGTTTGCACAATGCCAAGGCCGTAAACCCCGGCAGGATCAAGCACTGGCCCGAAAGCAATTACAAACCCTTTCTCCATCAGGTCTTTCCAGTACGCAACATGCTGCTGCATAATTTGCCTTTCATCATCCGTCATATCCTGCGCAAACGTGGGCCGCGGTGCGATAAGTTTTAATGCAAAATATTTTTTTGAAGGTCCGGCTTTTGAATGATGGTCTTCCATTTTTTGAAGGTTATTTATATTTTTTTAAACCCTGATTTTAACAGTGAATAAACTGCGGAATCTAAAAATTTCCCGTCGTAAAAATAATTTTCTTTAAAGTGCGCTTCTTTGGTAAAATTACTTCTTTCTAAAAGTTTTATGGATGACAAATTATCAGGGTTTACATTGGCTTCCACCGAATGGAGCTGCATTGTATTGAAACCATAATCCAATGCTGCTGTTAATGCTTCCTGCATAATGCCCTTTCCCTGCAAAGCTGTGTGCAGTGTATAGCCTGCTTCCGCCCTGTAATGCTTTTTTTCAATTCTCCAGAAACCCACCGTGCCCATTAATTTTGTTTGACCTTTTAATGTGATTGCCCATGTGATGCCTTCATTTTTATTTAATATACCTGTAATTTTTTCTATATAGGCAACCGCTTCTTCTATTGACTTTGCCCGCGGCCTGTCTAAATATTTCATGATTGTTTCATCTGAGCGCAGAAAAAAAATCTCTTTTGCATCGCCGGGAATAATTTGCCGTAAAATCACGCGGTTGGTGAGCAGGGTTGGGAAGGGGGTGAAATTAATCTGCAGCATGGAAAAAATTATCCTGTATTTTATTTAAGTAAAAATATTGCTGTTAAAATTACAATTATAATTTTTTCAAAAAAGAGATATGCAAACCCTTTCATTTTTATTTCAGTTATTTTTGCGCTCTAATCAGTTGATGAATGATTGACAGAAAAAAGGAACCGGCTATACATGATGCGGTGGAATTTGACCTGAAACTTAAGCCCTGTGCCCATTTTACACTTGATAATGGCGTACCGGTTTATGCAATTGAGGGAGGAGCACAGGATGTAATAATGGTAGAATGGGTTTTTTACGCAGGTAACTGGTATGAAGAAAAAAATATTGTTGCTGCCACTGCCAACTATATGCTGAAAAATGGCACAAAAAGCAAATCTGCCTTTGCCATTAATGAACACTTTGAATTTTACGGTGCATACTTAAACCGCAGTTGCTTTAATGAAACGGCAACCATTACCCTGCACAGTTTGTCAAAACATATACATACTTTACTCCCCGCAGTTACAGAACTTATTACTGAATCTGTTTTCCCGGAGCAGGAACTTGCCATTTATAAACAAAACCAGAAACAGAGGCTGGAAGTAAGTTTAAAGAAATGCGATTTTGTTGCCTCACGTTTAATTGATGAATATATTTACGGTTTTCATCACCCTTATGGCAAATACACATCCACGCTGGATTATGATCAACTGCAGCGGGATGAATTAATAAAATTTTATCAGCAGTTTTATACACACGGGCAATGTATATTGTTTGTTGCGGGAAAGCTTACGGCGGATATACAGCAACAGCTTAATAAAAATTTCGGGCACCTGCCGCTCAATCAAAAAACACTGCCGGTTATTCAGTATAATGAACAACCTGCATCAGAAAAAAAATACAGTATTTTGAATGATGTAAATGGCGTTCAGGCGGCCATCAGGATAGCGAGGCCTTTTCCCAACCGGCACCACCCCGATTTTATAAAAGTGCAGGTGCTCAACAATATTTTTGGAGGCTATTTTGGGTCGCGTTTAATGAGCAATATCCGCGAAGACAAAGGCTACACTTATGGCATACACAGTTACATTCAAAACCATATACATCAAACTGCATGGATGATAAGTACCGAAGCAGGGCGGGATGTTTGCGATGCAACCATTGAAGAAATATACAAAGAAATGACAAGGCTGTGTGAGGACCCTGTAAATGAAGAAGAACTGTATCTTGTACGCAATTATATGATAGGAACCATACTGGGCGACCTTGACGGGCCGTTCCAGGTTATTGCAAGGTGGAAAAATTATATACTTAATAACCTTACAGATGCATTTTTTTATAAAAGCATAGAAACCATTAAGACCATTACAGCGGAAGAACTGCGGTATTTTGCGAATAAATACCTGCATCCCGCTTCATTTTACGAGCTTACAGTTATTTAATATGGTAAATTTTTTTGGTAAAATAATCATCACGGCATTAGCGGCGCTCATTGCTTCTTATTTAATCAGTGGGGTACATTTTAATGATGTAATAAGCGCCATTATTTTTGCTGTGGTGCTGGCATTGTTCAACAATTTTATCAAACCCATACTTGTTATACTCACCATTCCCATCACCATACTAACGCTTGGTTTATTTTTGCTTGTCATCAATATCATCATCATTAAATGCGCCGCACAGATTGTTCCCGGTTTTACAGTTGCCAACTGGTGGGCTGCCCTATGGTTCAGTATTGTGCTTTCCATTGTTACAGCATTGATCAATGCGCTGATTGGCACTGATAAAAATCAAAAAAATAAATAGACAGGCCACTTTTACAGCGGGCGGCCTTTAAAAATCCTTATCTTACAAAAATATTATTAACCTGCCTGTAATGCATTTTATATGCCGGACGGTTAAATTTATTTGTCTCTTTTATGTAGTTTCGCTTTTCTAACAAACCCCTTGCAACGCATGGCTATCTTTGATATTAAGTTGCCAAACTATATCCTTAAAACACTGCGTCTTCCGCAAAACGATCCCCGGAGGCAGCAATTGCATGTGCTTAAGAAATTATTACGCAAAGCAAGGTTCACAGAATTTGGCCAGAAGTACAGGTTTGATGAGATACTCATGAGCAGGCATGTGGGTAAAAAATTCCAGGAAATTGTTCCCAAATTCAATTACAACAGCATATATAAAGAATGGTGGCATAAAACGCTGGAAGGTAAACCGGATGTATGCTGGCCCGGTAAAATAAAATATTATGCACTCAGCAGCGGTACCAGCGAAGCATCCAGTAAATATCTGCCCATTACCAATGACTTACTTAAAGGAAACAAAGTGGTAATGATAAAGCAGCTCCTCAGCCTGCGTACCTATCAGGACCTTCCTGTAAAATCACTTGGCAAAGGATGGCTGATGATTGGCGGCAGTACAGCTTTGCAAAAAGACGGGGGTTATTATGCCGGTGATTTAAGCGGCATTACTGCAAAGAAAGCCCCTTTCTGGTTTCAGCCATTTTATAAACCCGGTAAAAGAATTGCAAAAGAAAGGGACTGGGATAAAAAATTAGAAGAAATTGTGGAGCACGCCCCTGAATGGGATATTGGTTTTGTGGTTGGCGTACCGGCCTGGATACAGATGTGCCTTGAAAAAATTATTGAACGTTACAGGCTCAGTAATATACATGAAATATGGCCCAATCTTGCATTTTTTGTACATGGCGGCGTAAGCTTTGAGCCATACAAAAAGAGCTTTGAAAGGCTGCTCGGCAAACCGCTCACTTATATTGAAACTTACCTCGCAAGCGAGGGTTTTATTGCTTACCAGGACCGCCAGTACGCCCGTGGTATGCGGCTTGTACTGCATGAACATATTTTTCTTGAATTTGTTCCGTTCAATTATAAAAACTTTGATGCCAATGGCGAACTGATGCCAAATGCCGAAGCATTGATGATACATGAAGTGGAAGAAGGTAAGGATTATGCATTGCTCATAAGTACAAGCGGCGGTGCATGGCGTTACCTTATCGGTGACACAATCCGGTTTGTGGACAAGGGGCGCTGCGAAATTGTAATCACGGGCCGTACCAAACATTTCCTGAGCTTGGTAGGTGAGCACTTGAGTGTGGATAATATGAACAAAGCCATTCAAATGGTAAGTGAAGAATTAAATATATGCATCCCGGAATTTGCAGTGGCCGGCGAACCTTATGGAACTTTTTTTGCACATCACTGGTATGTGGCGTGCAATGACCATGTAAATGCAGAAACACTGCGTAGGAATATAGATCAAAAACTAAAAGAACTGAATGATGATTATGCTGTAGAAAGAAAAGCTGCACTGAAAGAAGTATTACTCGATGTTCTGAACGAAGAACAGTTTATGGAATTTATGAAAGCAAAGGGAAAAATTGGCGGCCAGCACAAATTCCCGCGGGTGTTAAGGGGGCGTATGCTCGATGACTGGAAAAATTTTTTAAAGGGCGAACTTGTATAATTTTTTATGAGCCCGGTTATGGCACTTAGAGGGCACCGCCTGTTGTGTCACTCACTTTTACGTTCAGCAATTTTGTTCAGCATACAGCAACATTTATTATTGAGAGTTACAACAAGGTAAGTATGCATTTATCAATTGCGGATATAAGAAAAGATTACAGGCTGCAAACATTTAATGAAGCAGGTGCGGAAAAAAACGCCATCGCACAATTTACACACTGGTGGAATGATGCTGTAAAAAGTGAAATTGAAGAAGTAAACGCCATGACACTCGCCACAGCTACTGCAAGCGGTTTACCTTCTGCAAGAATTGTTCTGTTGAAAGGTTATGATGAAAAAGGTTTTATATTCTTCACCAATTATAACAGCCACAAAGGAAAACAGCTTGTTGAAAACCCTCATGCAGCTTTGGTTTTTTTCTGGAAAGAATTGGAGCGGCAGGTAAGGATTGAAGGTGCCGCAGAAAAAATTCCGGGCAAAGAAAGCGATGCCTATTTTTCATCACGTCCGCCTGGTAGCCGCATAGGCGCATGGGCATCAGCGCAAAGCGAAATAATTGAAAGCCGGAATGTGCTTGATGAAAATATTGCAAAATATTCCGCACAATTTACCGGGAATATCCCCCGTCCGCCGCAATGGGGTGGATACCGTGTAATACCCGTCAGCATTGAATTCTGGCAGGGCCGCAGCAATCGCCTGCACGACCGGATCCGTTATACAAAAATGGATAACAGTGAATGGAAAATGGAAAGGCTGGCGCCATGATACAGATAATAACTGAGAAGTGCAAAGTTAGAAGTACGCTTAAATGTTTGGTACTTTATATTTAGCTCTCTTTTTTCTCTGCTGCTTTTTTTGCCCTTGCTGGTTTTGCCAGTCTGCTTTTGCCAAATGAGCCTTTGAAAATTTTTCCTTTTTTTGTTTTTTTATCACCTCTTCCCATATAAAAAAAATTAAGTTTTTAAAAATGTTATATGCGCAAAGATGCGCAATTGTTTTATCTGTTGGGAATAAAAAATAAAAAAGCAGAAGTGGTAATCTTCTGCTTTTTTTTGTACAGCGCTGCCGTTAGAGTTTTGCGCTCAGTTCCTTTCCTGCTTTAAACCGGGCAACTTTTTTTGCTTTAATTTTAATGGCTTCGCCTGTTTGCGGATTACGGCCTGTGCGGGCTGCGCGTTTCGAAACAGAGAAAGTGCCAAAACCGACTAAAGTAACTTTACCGCCGCCTTTTAAAGTTTTGGTAACTGCTCCTACAAAAGAATCAAGGGCCTCGTTTGCCTGTGTTTTGGTTATACCGGCATCTTCAGCCACTTTGGCAACCAATTCAGCTTTGTTCATAATGTTTATTTTTTTCTGGTTAATTAACAGAAACAAATTTATTCGCTTTTATCAATCAGCAAAATATTTTTTTGTATCTACCGGAATTTTTAAAGTACGTTAAACCCGCTCCGGTAAAGGATTTGAAAGAAAACGCAGTACACACTGCAGTAATATTTAATTTTACAGCAGGTTGAAACGCTTACTAGTAAAGGCTTTCAGGGCATACTTGCTGAAATGCTGTACTGAAGGGCATTTGAGGAGAATATAACATTCTTTTGTGACAGCCAAAACAGAATTAAAAAGATTTCCACACTCAATGCACTACTTCCATTATAGTGCGGAAACCGGTGAATTGACCGCCCCACTTCTCAATTGCATCCCTTCGCAGTTTTGGGGCGTGCGAATTTATGTAACGTTCATAATCAGTTTTGGAAGCTGCATAAAACTGTATTGTGTAAGTAGGGCCTTCGCTATCGTCCATGTCAAGGATCCTTGACATTTGAAATTTTTGAAAACAACAGGTAGCCATAATTTCGGGTATATGTACCTGTTGCTGCCATTGCAGCCATTCTTCATGAATATTGCTGTTGACTTTTAAGGTGATATTGTAGACAAGCATAAGTAAGTTGATATTTGTTCAGCAATATTTTTTCTTTATTAAATGCATTTTTTTATTCTTTGTTTTTAAAGCTCTTCTAGGGATTTAGGGCTGCATATACCGGGCAGTGGTCGCTGTGTTTTATGTCAGGGAGAATTTCAGCATCTGTTAATTTATTTCTTAAATTCCCTGTAATGCAGATATAGTCTATTCTCCAGCCTTTATTTTGCAAACGCACAGAAGGGAAACGCTGGCTCCACCAGCTGTAATGATGCGGTGCATCAGGGTGCATTATCCTGAAAGTATCCATATATCCGTTGGCTAAAAATTTACTCATCCATTCTCTTTCTTCAGGCAAAAAACCCGATGAGTTTTTATTCCCTTTGGGGTCATGGATATCAATTTCTTTATGTGCAATATTATAATCACCGCAGATAATTAACTGCGGCCTTGTTCTTTTTAATTCATCCGCATATTCAAAAAATTCATCGAGCCACTTGTATTTGTATGCCTGTCTTTCATCGCCACTTGTGCCCGATGGAAAATAATTGTTAAGCAAAGTAATATCACCAAAATCTGCGCGTATCATTCTTCCTTCAAAATCACTCTGTTCATTTTTATTTCCAAACACAACTTTATCAGGTTTTATTGTTGTAAATATTGCCACGCCGCTGTATCCTTTTTTCTGCGCAGAAAACCAGAAACTTTCATAACCCAGCGCTTCAATTTGCGTATAGTCCACATCTTCTTTCATGGCTTTTGTTTCCTGCAGGCAGATAATGTCTGCCGGATCTGTTTTAAGCCATTCAATAAACCCTTTTCGCATAGCTGCTCGCAGGCCATTTACATTGTAGGATATGATACGCATAAAATTTATTTAATAGTGCAAATTAATCTGTTGCAGATAAACCTGTTTCACGATCTTTATTTAATATTGAAGTTAATATGTTACAGACTGAGCGGATTATCCCTGCAAAAAAAAATGTTTACCTGGAAGGCCCTAAAAGCCGTGGTTACGAATTCTTATTTGCCTTAAAAGTTTTTTCAGAATTTATTATGGCTTTCCGCCACCTGCATTTTGCCGGGCCCTGCATCACGGTTTTTGGTTCGGCAAGATTTAAAGAAGATCATCCTTATTATGCAGCTGCAAGGGAATTTGGCAAACGCATAGCAGCATTGGGTTTCAACACGATGACGGGCGGCGGCCCTGGCATAATGGAAGCAGCCAATCGTGGTGCTTTTGAAAGCGGAGGCGGATCCATCGGCTGCAATATTGTATTGCCGCAGGAACAAAAAATAAACCCGTATGTACAAAAATCCGTAACGTTTGAACATTTTTTTGTACGTAAAACAATGCTTATAAAATATTCCTATGCATTTATTATTATGCCCGGGGGCTTTGGCACAATGGATGAGTTTTATGAAACGCTTACTTTAATACAAACAAAATCCATTACACAGTTTCCTATTGTGCTTTTTGGAAAAAAATATTATCAGCCCCTGCTTGACAATATAAAATTCATGGTGGAAGAAAAAACCATTTCATCGGAAGACATGAACCTTGTTTTATTAACCGATGATATAGATGAAGCGATGCAGCATATAAGCAAATATATTACCGCCAATTATAAAGTAATGGAACGTAAGCCATCCTGGTGGCTGTTTGAAAAGAGATAGTTTTTTCTGTTTCACGCCCAGCCCTACCTTTGCGGCAATATGTTGGCACAGGATGATTTGCAGCAACGCTGGTGGAAGCTGGAAGCTAAACTTACGGAGCGCTTTGAGAAAAAGCCCGACCTGGAAGCTGTTTTATTTTTAATTGGCCTGCAGGAAACAAATTTTATACAGGAAAAAATTACCAAGGAAGAAAAGCAGGACCTGATGCATGTGGCGGTTTGCACCGTTCTTGCGCAAAGCGGCTATTACATAAAAGAAGGTGATGATGAGGAGGGCTGGCCACATTTTGCACAGGTAAAAGAAATACCTGCGCAGAATTTATTTGAACAGGAAAATTTTTTAAAAGACCATATTTTATTTTACTTCGAACAACAGGGATTTTAAAACAAAAATGGACATGAAAAAAATAATGATTCTTGCTTTAAGCATTTTACTTGTGCAAACAGGTTTTGCACAAACAAAAACAAGTACCCCAAAACCTAAAACAACGGCAGCAAAACCGCCAAGGATGGTGGAAATATTTACCGGTTATGGAAACATGATCATAAAATTATCAGACTCTACACCACAGCACCGTGACAACTTTATTAAATTAGTGAAATCGGGATTTTATGACAGCCTTTTATTTCACCGCATAATTGACGGTTTTATGATTCAGGGGGGCGACCCCGCAAGTAAAAATGCATCCGATTCAGCAATGCTGGGCAATGGTGAAGCGCCGGGAGACCGCATTCCCGCTGAATTCAACCCGAAGCTTATTCACAAAAAAGGTGCACTGGCTGCGGCAAGAGACGATAACCCCGAAAAGGCGAGCAGTAACTGCCAGTTTTATATTGTGGACGGGCAGAAATATGATGATGTGCAACTGAACCAGATGGAGTGTAATATACGCAATACAAACGCGGCCTTTACTTATACTGATGCACAACGAAAAATATATAAAACGGCGGGTGGTACGCCTTTTCTCGATCAGAACTATACTGTATTTGGTGAAGTGATATCCGGTCTTGATGTAATTGATAAAATTGCAAAAGCGCCCCGCGATGCAAATGACAGGCCATTGCAAAACATCCGCATGAAAATAAAAATGCTGAATTAACTGTACAGGATTTATTAAAATTTTTATTCAATATTTGTACCATTAAAACATAGCCTCATGAATTTTCCTGAATCCCTCAAATACACAAAAGACCATGAATGGATAAAACTAACTGATGGAAACAATGCTTTGATCGGCATCACAGAATTTGCACAGCAGGAGCTGGGCGATATTGTATATGTTGATATTTCTTCTGTGGGCAAAATCTTAAACGCAGAAGAAATTTTTGGCACAGTTGAAGCAGTAAAAACAGTGAGTGATTTATTTCTGCCTGTTGCAGCAACCATACTGGAAGTAAACCCTGCATTAGAAAAAAAACCTGAGCTGGTTAATACAGATCCTTATGGCGAAGGATGGATGGTGAAAGTTGCCCTGTCAAACGCTACAGACCTTGAAGCGCTGATGACTGCTGAAGCTTACGGGCAGTTGGTAGGGTAAACCGGTTTCATTGTTCATAAATTTACAAGCTCAAATAGCTGGCTTGCAAAATAAATTGGTGAACAATTGAACCGGTGAACATGTTTAAACATTTAAACAATGAAACTTTTGAACCCTCTCTGAGAAATGCCGGAAACATTAAAATATACAGAAGCAGAACTGGTGCAGACGCTGAAACAGCGCAGCCAGCAGGCTTTTGCATATTTGTATGATAATTATTCCGGTGCGCTTTACTCAATTGTATTATCTATTATTGCTGATAAGGAATTGTCCAGCGATGTGCTGCAGGAAGTATTTGTAAAAATATGGCGGCAGATGGACAGCTACGATGCAGACAAAGGCCGCCTGTTTACCTGGATGATAAATATTGCAAGAAATGCATCCATTGATACGTTAAGGAGCAAAAGCTATCAGAACAGCAAACAAAACCGTGAGTTAACAGAAGCCGTATATGATGCAGGGGGAAACACAGTTACAAATATTGACAGGATTGGCCTGCGCAAAATTATACATACACTGAGGGATGAATACAGCGCTTTAATAGAACTTTCATATTTCCAGGGCTATACGCAGGAAGAAATTTCAAAAATAATGGATATACCATTGGGAACAGTGAAAACCAGGTTGCGCGGCGCTTTGATACAATTACGCGAAATAGTTAAAAAATAAAGTGGATACAAAGGCATACATAGAATCAGGTATTATTGAAAGCTGCGTGCTGGGACTGGCCAGTGCGGAAGAAGCTGCTGAACTGGAGTTGCTCATGCATCAGCACACGGATATTAAAAACGCGGTGGATGACTTTGCTGCATCCATTGAGCAGCAGGTTTTACAAAATGCCATTATACCTCCTGCACAGGTGAAGGATAAACTTATGCGTTTGCTTTCCGGTGAGTTTTCAGCAGAAAAAAATGTTGCTAATCCTGCCCCGGTTATACCGTTTGAAGATAAAAAAATTGATACTGCAAAAATTATTTCTATATGGAAATATGCCGCTGCTGCATCTATTATTTTTTTAATTGCCAGCGCCGCGCTTAATTTTTATTATTACGGTAAATACAATTCTGTAAAAAATGATTACCAGGCATTGCTTACAGAGCGCAATACCCTGCAGGCAAACAATGATATATTTAAAACAAAACTCAATGATGTAAATGAAAGCATAAGGCTGATGGCCGACCCTGTAATGGAGGCCGTGAAAATGAATGCCGTTCCCGGCAAAGAAGGCAGCCTTGCCACCGTTTACTGGAATACAAAAACAAAAGATGTTTACCTTCTGCAGAATAATTTACCGCAAACACCCGCTGACAAGCAATACCAGCTTTGGGCCATTGTGGATGGCAAGCCCGTTAGCGCAGGCGTAATAAGTGATTGCAATGGCTTGTGCAAACTGAACAATATACCCAAAGCACAGGCATTTGCAATTACGCTTGAGAAAAAAGGCGGCAGCGATTCTCCTACGTTAACTGCCATGTTTGTAATAGGGAATGTGTAGGGATTTTTATTTACCCGGCTTTAGAAATTCTATTAAACTTTTGTTGCGTCGCACACTTGTACTGAAGAAATATGATTGAGCAGTATTTTGGTAGGGTATGATTGTTGTTTGCACATTTTAACTTTATCCAATAGAATCTGCTTCGATAATTTCTTTTTCTGCCTTTAATTTCTTTGTCAGCTTTTCAATCCAATAAATAAGTCCAAAAGCAACTAAGTTGAAATTTATTTCCGCTCTTTCTGCTTCTCTGTTTATATTAAAATCAAATTTAGAAACCCCAATATCAAATTTCACATCAATTGATTTTGATAAATCTAAACCAATTGACAAATAAATACCTGCGACATAACTAAAAGCAAAACCAAAGAAAGCAAAACCTAAAAGTTGGAGGAATTGATTTATTAATGAGTGCCGCAATGCTGACTCTTTTGATTTTAGACAAAGAGTTCCACAAAAAACTGGGTAGGCAAAGAATATAAACATAAAAGCTAAAACCAAAATATTCAATCCTGCAAATTGTGTTGTGTCAAATAGCGAAAACAAAATCATGATAGCGCCAATAGCTCCGCCAATGATTTGATACAATCCAAGTTTGAAAAAGTCAGATTTGATTTTAGCTTACTGCCTTTTTGCATGCTTAGATCTTTTATTAAGTGTTACAACCTACTGCTATACTTTCTCGACTTACAAAAAATACTTCCCTAAAGCCTCTCACTCTATACTGATTTGTTCAACAATCAATACGGTAAAATTTACTTCCCTATCCTCACATACTTTTCAATATTCAGCCTGTTTACACCTGCGCCTTCCACTTTCTCTATGCCGGTCTGTGTTAATGTATCATTCTTTATGGTAATGGTAAATGTAAAGTCATTGCCTTCCCATTTCCTGTCGCTGCAGTATTCTAAATGTTCGGTGTATAAACTGTCGGCAAGGGAATAATGCCCGCCGCCCGATTCAAAAAGAACAACAGAATCTTTTCCTTTATTCAAATCATGATCCAAAAAAGCAAAATGCGTATCATTAATAATTTTAATGGAGGATAAATTTTTTGTATAATCTGTAGCAGTGGTATCGCCTTTTTCTATAAGCGTCCCCGTAAGCAGTTTCCATGTTCCGGCTATGGGCAAAGCTGTCTGCTTTGGTTCATCGCCCTGTTTTTTTGTACTACAGGATAAGATGGATGTGCAGAGTAATACAAATCCAATGATTCTTTTCATGTGTTTTGGTTTTATTTTATTGATAAGGGGTCGCAATATAATTATTTTCCCGCCCCACTCTCCGCAAAACTTGCTATTTTCCTGCCGCAAAATCAATTCTTGTAATCCAAAATCTGCAAGTTATTTTTGCCATTCACTAACAAACAATTTCAATGGTTGATGTTATCCTCGGTTTGCAGTGGGGCGATGAAGGTAAAGGAAAAATAGTGGATTACTTTGCCCCGCAATATGATATTATTGCCCGTTTTCAGGGCGGGCCAAATGCAGGCCATACTCTATATGTGGATGGGAAAAAAATGGTGCTGCACCAGATACCTTCAGGCATATTTCACCAGGATAAAATAAATATTATAGGCAATGGCGTAGTGCTCGATCCCGTCACACTAAGAAGGGAATGTGAAGCCGTTGCAGCGCATGGTATTGATGTAAAGAAAAACCTCTTTATTTCAGAACGTACAAATATTATTGTGCCCACGCACCGTGCATTGGATAAGGCATCTGAATTACAGAAAGGCGACAGCAGGATTGGTTCTACATTAAAAGGCATCGGTCCGGCTTACATGGATAAAACAGGCCGCAATGCCATCCGTGCAGGGGATTTGTTAGATAAAAATTTCACCACAAATTATATCAGGCTGCGATTGAAGCACCAAAAATTATTGGACAACTTTCATTTTATTGAAGATATTTCTGCATCGGAAGAAGAGTTTTTTGACGCACTTGAATTTCTCCGTACACTCAATATTGTAAACGGCGAGTATTTCATCAACAACAAAATAAGTGAAGGTAAAAAAGTTTTGGCCGAAGGCGCGCAGGGAAGCATGCTGGATATTGATTTTGGCACTTTCCCGTTTGTAACATCATCCAATACTATTTCAGCCGGTGTATGCACAGGCCTTGGCGTAGCCCCGCAAAAAATTAAGCAGGTGCTTGGCGTTACAAAAGCCTATTGCACACGCGTGGGCGGCGGGCCCTTTCCTACTGAACTTGAAAATGCAATAGGCGAAGAATTGAGAAAAACTGGCAATGAATTTGGCGCTACCACGGGCAGGCCGCGGCGCTGCGGCTGGATGGACCTGGTGGCGTTAAAATATGCCTGCATGCTGAATGGTGTAACGCAGGTAATTATGACAAAGGCCGATGTGCTTGATTCATTTGCTGAACTGGAACTTTGTACGGCATATAAAATAAACGGTGAAGAAAAAACTGAAGTGCCTTTTCAAATGACAAGGGTTGCCATTGAACCGGTGTATAAAAACTTTGCAGGCTGGAACACAAACACCGAACAAATAAAAGATGCAGCGTTACTGCCGCAGAATATGTCAACTTATATTGAGTATATCAATCAGTATGTGGGGGCACCGGTAAAGTATGTATCAAACGGGCCGGGCCGCGATCAGATAATAACACTGTAAAACAATCAGTAGCTCTTTATTTTTTTGTCCCGGCCTAAGAACAGGTGTACAGCTTTTCCTGCGCTTCAGCTTTCAGTTCATTATTGCGAATGGTACAAATTAAAAACGCAATATGATTTTTTGTAATAAAACAAAGGACAATAAAAATATTTTTTAAAAAAAATAATATAATTTCAGGCACAGGATTTGAGTAAAAAAATTTTTTTGGCTGATTGAAAAACTCGTTGAAATTTTACGCAGTTAATCTTTTAAAAACTATGGCGGCAAAATCAGACAAAGACAAAAAAAATACCGGAGCTGCACCACATGCAGCCGGTAATAAACATAAAGAAAAATCATCAGTGAAACCGGAAAAACAGGTTAATGATGAAGATGAAGAGTTTAATGACGATGAAGAAACCGTAAAAGCAACCTCAAAAAAATCCACAAAAACTTTGTCAAAGAAGCCGAAAGCTGATGATGAAGATGACGATGACAGCGAAGAGGTGGATGACGCACCTGACGAATGGGAAAAACCTGCAGAGGAAGAAGAATGGGATCCTGATTTTGATGAATTTGATATACCCAAATCAATACCTAAAAAAGTAGTTGGGGGCAAAAAAGCCGCAGACGATGACGATGATTTTAAAATTGATAAAGACTTTAAAGAATTCGATCTTTTTAACGACAATGATTATGATGAAGAAGAAGAGGATGATTTTTAAATCCTCTGAAACTATAACGTGGAGCGAAGAGCAGCCTCATTTGGCGTAAGCAATTTAAAAAAATTCAGGCAGCAGATGCTGGGCTGGGCAAACCGGTTCAGCATTTGCTGTTTTCTGGACAATCACCGGTACAGGAGCAGGTATCATTCATACGAATGCCTGCTGGCAGCCGGGGCCGCTGAAATATTTTCCCCGCAAGCAAACATTTTACAAACACTACCCGCCTTGTGTAATACACATCCCGACTGGCTTTTCGGGCATTTTGCTTATGACCTTAAAAATGAAATTGAAAAACTTTCGTCTTGTAACCCCGATCACATACAGTTCCCCGATACGTTTTTGTTTCAGCCATTAATTGTGGCGGAGCTGGGTGAAAAAAAGATTACGCTTTCCTGTTTACAGGATGAACCGGAGAAAATTTTTAATGATATCTGTTCATTTCCCGGAAGAAACGAAAAACATACAACAAAATTTCATATACAGCCGCGCATAACAAAAGAAAAATACCTGCAAACTATTGCGCAGTTAAAAAACCATATCCTCCGTGGCGATTGTTATGAAATAAATTTTTGCCAGGAATTTTTTGCAGAAAATGCATACATTGACCCGCTGGAAATATACCGCCAGCTTACTGATATTTCCCCGGTTCCTTTCTCCTGCTATTATAAACTTGATGATAAATATTTATTGTGCGCAAGCCCGGAGCGGTATTTAAAAAAAAGCGGCGCCACAATTATTTCGCAGCCTGTAAAAGGGACTTTTAGAAGGGATACTGCAAATGCGGAGCATGACAAAGCGCTAAAAACGGCTTTGTTCACTAATGCAAAAGAAAGAGCTGAAAATGTAATGGTGGTGGATCTTGTAAGAAATGACCTCAGTAAAATTTGTGAAGAAGGGTCCGTGCACGTGGACGAACTCTTTGGTGTGTATAGTTTTCCGCAGGTGCACCAGCTTATCTCCACAGTTTCAGGCAGGTTAAAAAATGATGTTGATGTAAGTGATATACTCCGTGCCACCTTCCCCATGGGTTCCATGACGGGTGCGCCAAAGAAAAAAGTAATGGAGCTTATTGAGCAGTATGAAAAAACCAAGCGCGGTATTTTTTCGGGTACAGTTGGCTACATCACCCCGCAAAAAGATTTTGATTTTAATGTTGTAATCCGCAGCATTTTATACAATGCTGCAAATAAATATTTAAGCTACCTTGTTGGCGGCGGCATTACTTTTTACAGCGATGCTGCAAAAGAATATGAAGAATGTTTGCTAAAGGCAAAAGCAATTGAAAAAGTATTGATGTAAAATACTCCCCTTTTATTTTTCTGCCTTAACAAACAGATGTATTCAAACGTTTTGTTAAACACCCGCGGTTTCATTTCATTCATTAAACATCCCTGCTGAATAAAAGTCCCTGTTGTGCGGAAATTTTTTTCCGTGCAAATATTTTTTTATAAAAAACTAATCATGAAAAAAGTAACTCTTGTTGCACTGTTTTGTTCAGTTGCATCTGCGGCGGTATTCGCGCAAACTTCAAAAGGAAATTTATTCGTTGGAACTTCTGTTGGTACCCTGTCCTATGCTTCAGGCAACAGCGAATATAACTACACTGACAGCGGGTTTAAGAAAAGCACCAATCACAACTTCGGCATAAGCTTCAACCCGCAGTTAGGTGTGTTTGTAACCAACCACCTGGCAGTAGGCGGCAGCTTGGGTTTTAACCTCGATTCAAAAAAAACCGACGTTACAGGTACGGAAACCAAAATAAACAACAGCAATACAAAAACAAACACATTTACAGTTAATGCCGGGCCTTTTGTACGCTATTATTTTTTCAACAACATTCCTTCACGCAATTTATTTTATACGC
This sequence comes from Chitinophagales bacterium, assembly GCA_038207175.1. Lineage (GTDB taxonomy): Bacteria > Bacteroidota > Bacteroidia > Chitinophagales > Chitinophagaceae > JBBRAD01. Next base: position 149,610 of record JBBRAD010000003.1, on the reverse strand, counting down.
AGCTTGATACAAAAGTTGGAACCGGTTCAGGCAGCAGCTCGGGCTCAGGCGATAATGATATAAACACTTTTACAATGACCGGGAAAATTTCTAAAATCTTCAACTGGAATGTCGGCGGCAGTATTGGCTTTACGCATTTCATCCAGAAAAATATTGGGCTTGATGTGTATGCAGGTTACAACTATAGTATAAACAAAAGCCATGAAATAAATACCACCAATTACACAGCAAAATCCGGCGGTGCTGCTTCTGTAAGTACTGCGGAATACAACCTTACCACGCACAACAACAATTTTACAGCAGGTGTGGGTTTTCATTGGTTTTTGCCATCGCATAAATCGTAAAATATATTTTTTTTGAGCCCGGCGCAGGAATAAGCGTTAAGCTTTTCTTGCGTCGCACTCTTGTGCTTTTTGTTTACATGGGAGCACCTCAAAACGAATCTTCGTGCTTCTATTATAGAAGCCTCGTGGAGATTGCAGAAATTACTTTGTGTTAGCTCTCCAAATAATTAATGCTATCATCACTAATACATTTAAAACGATTTAAAGGGCTACTGCAAACCCTTTTTTCTCATTTGTAATTTCATCTTCATTTCCCCACCTTTCATTTAATACATCATACTTTAATTTATTATACCGGATTCCATTTAATATTACTATGCAAATATTTACAATTAAAAAAGCTGATTTATTTATTGCGGGTAAGTCAATTTTAAAAATGATAATAGCAAAACCTGCAACAGAAATTAAATTAAAAAAATAGAATAAAGAAATAATAAATAATCCAGTAATGCTACTTCGCTTTTCTCCACTATTATTGTAAAAAGTACATACACGATAATAAACATAATCGAAGAATGTGAGTATCTGTTTCATTTTATTAAACAGTTTCTTTCTTTGAGCAATCTCTTTTGAAAGTCGATGTGTATGGGCAAGGAGCTATGCAACTACATGCTATAAAGTTAATCCAAGGATTATTTACTTTCCTTACAAACCATTTAATAATAGTTTAAAAAATCATTCCTCTTAAAATTTTCAATTAGTTCCTTTGTCGCGTCAATCAGAATTCTTCCCTCATTATCATTGTTTAATGAATTTAATTTCACTAAAGCTGTTTTATTATCTGGATCTAAAATAAATTCAGAAAAAATCAAGTTCACCTGATTTGAAATGTTATCAGGCTCTTTTCCAATCCTCGTTTTATATTCAGAAATTGCCTGCTTATACATCTCTTTTGCATTAATTGAATCGTTATTTTTTTCGTAAATAAAACCTTTCACCATTAAATTTTCTGCTACACTATATTTTTTCTGAATCAAAAAAATCAAAAGCCGTAAAGCTTCGGGGCTATTTTTTGAAAGCAGTAAAAAGTTGATTTTATTCCTATACGCAACATAACATTCCCTATCATAATAAATTGCTGAATCAAGATATTGAAATACAATTTTCAATTTTGGTGAATCCGATAAATCACACGTATTTGATATCTTCAGAGCTTCATCATTATAGTGAATCGAAAGTTCCTTACCATTCTGCAATTGGCATAAAGAACATGTAGCTGCTAAAATAAATATTAAAATTAGAGTCAGATTTCTCATGAATGTGTGGCCTGCTGAACTATAAAGTTAAGCCAAGGGTCTTCCTTTTTACGGGTCCCTGCCACAATATTTTTCCCGATTGTATAAATCATTTTCCCGGTTGCGGCGGATGAGTGATAAATTCCTCTTTTCATTTGCACATCCAAAAAAAGGTTAAATCAATTCTATATGTTTTTGAGCAAATGGTCACAGGTAAAATTTCCCTTTATTATTTCATTGTGTTGTTTTATTTCAACAGCAAATGCGCAAACAGGTATTATCAGAGGAACGGTAAAAGATAATACCGGTAATATTGTATCCTATGCTTCTGTCAGCATTGCAAACAATAAAGCGGCCACTGTAAGCGACCAGTTAGGCATATTCTTTTTTCGCAAACTCCAGCCGGGAATTTATACAATCAATTTCAGCAGCATTGGTTTTAAAAATACGTCTGTAACTGCTGAAGTAAAAGCCAATGAAACTGCCGTTGTTTATTTTACAGTAAAACCAACTGCTAATATTTTAAAAGATATAAATGTAACCAGCATACGAACCATCAGCGGCATGGGCCGCTTAGATGAAATACATTACGGGGCTGTTTATTCGGGTAAAAAAACAGAAGTCCTGATATTAGACAGTTTAGATGCAAACACTGCACAAAACAATCCCCGCCAGGTATTGGGAAGGATACCCGGGGCCAATTATTCCGAAACACAGGGAAGCGGTTTTCCCGCCAATGGCGTGGGTTTCAGGGGATTGAACCCAAGCCAGTCCATCGAAACAAATACAAGGCAAAACGGCTATAATGTGACCTCAGATATTTATGGTTATTCCGAAGCCTATTACCTGTCTCCCTTAGAAGCAGTTGACAGGATTGAAGTAACACGTGGTGAATCATCTCTCCAGTTTGGCCCGCAGTTTGGCGGCGTAGTCAATTACATTATTAAAGATGGCAACCGCAATAAACCTTTTGAATTCAATTCTGAAATTACCGGTGGCAGTTATGGTTTCTTTAATGCATTTAATTCTTTTGGCGGGCAGTTGGGTAAGGTAAATTACTATTCCTATATGCAGTATCAAACCATTCAGGGCTGGCGGCCAAATTCAGATTACAAACAATTCAGCGGTTTTGGCAAAATTTATTACCAGGCAAATTCAAAATTAAAAATAGGTGTCGAATACACCATCATGCGCAACTATATACACATGCCCGGCGGTTTTGATGATGCGCAGTTTAATTATAAAAGTGATACTTCTTACCGTGCCCACAACTGGCTTGAAAGCCCGTGGAATATTGTGGCCGCAAAAGCGGAATATAAATTCTCAGCAAATACTTCTTTAAATATTACATCAGCTTATTTATTCAGCGCAAGAAATTTGGTATGGAAGAATGAAGACGGCGGCCCGCAAATACCCGACAGCATAAGCACCGAAACATTGCAATACGTGAACCGTGAAGTGCAAAGGGAAAAAATGAACAGCTTAACAACTGAAGCAAGGTTGCTGAGCAATTATAAATTTTTTAAACTAAACAATACACTTGCAGCAGGCATACGCATCTTTACAGGGAAATTTAAAAGACAGGGCGGCGGATTTGGCACTGCCGGAAGCGATTTTGATTTAACTTTATTAAATCCACATTATGGTTATGATTTAGATTTTACAACAACCAATATCGCGCCTTTTGCTGAAAATATTTTTCGCTTTACTGAAAAGTTTTCCGTTACCCCGGGAATAAGGTATGAATACATTCACAATACCATAAAAGGATACACTGACGAAACGGTGGATGGGAGCACTGTAAATTCCAATAATTCAAAGAACCGTTATGTTCCTTTATTTGGCATTGGCACGCAATATAAAACTTCTGTCACCACAAATATTTATGCTAATATTTCACAGGCATATAGCCCTGTAACTTACAACCAGCTTACACCGCTTGGCTCTGTTTCCAAAATTGACCCGAAGCTCAAAGATGCAAAGGGGTTTAATACAGATATTGGCTGGCGGGGCACTTTTGGCAACTACTTAAACTTTGATGTCAATGCTTTTTACCTCGGTTACAATAACAGGATTGGTTTGATAGAGCTGACCGATGCTAATGGTAACCCTTACACTTACCGCACCAATATTGCAAACAGCGTAAGTAAAGGCGTGGAAACCTATATTGAATTCAGGCCAACAAAAATAACCCCGCGCAACAATGCAGGAAATATCAGTTTCTTTAATTCTTTTGCTTATATAAATGCAAAATATAGGTCAGGCCCTTACAAAGGAAACTCTGTTGAATATGCGCCGCAAATTATTAACCGTTTTGGGTTAACATGGTCAAAGAAAATTTTCTCCGCCACTTATGTTATCAGCAGCACCTCAAAAAGCTATGGCGATGCAGGCAATTCAGTATTAAGCCCGGATGACCCCATTACAGGTATTATCCCTGCTTATACCGTTATAGATTTTTCATCAACCATAAAACTTAAAAACAATTGCAATCTTAAGTTTGGCGTAAACAATCTTGCCAATAAAAATTATTTTACCAAACGTACTGATGAATATCCCGGCCCCGGCATTATACCTGCAATCGGAAGAAGTCTTTATTTTTCTTTCGGCGCCTCATTTTAGAATATTTTTTATTAACCGGGCATTTGTTTTTCATGGCATCCATGTTGCGTCGCACACTTCTACCGCAACATTTCTATTGAGCGGTAAAATATCCGTATAATTTTTTAAATCTCCCCAAATCACAGTTCAGATAAACTTTCTTCCGTTGCTTCAATGGTATAATCCAGGTCTTTTTTTGATAAAGCATTATTCAAAAACCAGCTTTCAAAAGGAGATGGCGGCAAATACACACCACGCTGCAGCATAGCATGAAAATATTTTTTAAACAGTTCATTATTGGCAGCAGCGGCGCCTGCAAAATCAGTTACTGCATGTTCACAAAAATGAATACTTATCATAGAACCGACGTGATTGATTGTATAAGGAATGCCCGATGCTTTCAATACTTCATGCAAACCATTTTTTAAATATTCTGTTTTGTCATCCAGTTCTTTTAATAATTGAGGTTGCTCTTTTAATGCGGAGAGCATCATATAACCCGCAATCATTGCAATGGGGTTGCCGCTTAATGTGCCCGCCTGGTAAACGTTTCCGAGTGGCGCTATTTTTTCCATGATTTCTTTTTTACCACCGAAAGCACCAACAGGCATTCCGCCGCCAATTACTTTTCCATACGTTACAAGATCAGCATTGATATTTAATTTTTCCTGCGCACCGCCCAAAGCCAGGCGAAAACCTGTCATCACTTCATCAAAAATGAAAACAATATTTTCTGCATCGCAAATTTTTCGCAGGCCTTCCAAAAATCCGGGCGCTGGTAAAATGCAACCCATGTTTCCTGCAACCGGTTCAACAATAACCGCGGCAATTTCATTTTTATTTTCAGCCACTAATTTTTCAACAGCAGCTAAATCATTGTATGCACAGGTTAGCGTGTCGTTGGCAACACCGGCTGTTATACCCGGCACAGTTTGAATATTTAATGTGGCAACACCGCTGCCTGCTTTAACCAAAAAGCTGTCCGCATGGCCATGATAGCATCCTTCAAATTTTATAAATTTATTTTTGCCTGTGAAGCCGCGGGCTAACCGCAATGCACTCATACATGCTTCAGTACCACTGCTTACCATGCGTATCAAATCAATATTTGGCGCCATGCTTTTTATAAGCTCCGCCATTTTTATTTCAAGTTCTGTTGGCGCGCCGTAAGAAGTGGAGTAAGCTGCATATTTCTGGATGGCTTTTACTACAGGTTCGTAAGCATGACCCAAAATCATCGGTCCCCATGATGCGATGTAATCAATATATTTATTTCCATCAGCATCATATAAATAAGCACCCTTCGCTTTTGAAATAAATAATGGTGTGCCGCCCACACTTTTAAATGCACGTACGGGAGAGTTTACTCCGCCGGGAATGGAGAGTTGTGCGCGTTCAAAAAGTTCTTTACTTGTTAAGATGTTCATGTTTTTTTCATTGAACCACAAAGACACAAAGTCCACAAAGAATCACAAAGCCTTAGTGCAACTTAGCGCCTTCGTGTCTTAGTGGTTTAAAATCCGGATAGCATCTTTTGCAAAATAAGTCGCAATTAAATCCGCACCTGCTCTTTTAATAGCGGTAAGGGTTTCAAGAATTGCTTTGTCTTCATCAATCCAGCCCATTTTTGCTGCGGCTTTTATCATGGCATATTCACCGCTGATGTTGTAAGCGCTTACCGGAACATTTACTGCATTCTTCACTTCGCGGATAATATCAAGATAGGCAAGCGCAGGTTTTACCATTACAATGTCCGCTCCTTCTTCTACATCCATCAATGTTTCTTTGATGGCTTCTATGCGGTTGCAGTAATCCATTTGATAGGTTTTTTTATCGCCAAAACCCGGAGCCGAATCCAATGCATCACGGAATGGTCCGTAAAAACAGGAAGCATATTTTGCACTGTACGCCATGATGCCTGTTTTTGTAAATCCATTTTCTTCAAGGCCTTTGCGAATAGCACCAATGCGGCCATCCATCATATCACTTGGTGCAACAAAATCTGCGCCTGCGTCTGCATGGCTGATACTCATTTTTACAAGCGCATCAATAGTTTCATCATTTACAATTTCTCCATCTTTTACAATGCCATCGTGGCCATAAGATGAATAAGGATCCAGCGCAATATCAGTCATAACAAGCATTTCAGGACAGGCATCTTTCATTGCTTTGATGCTGCGCTGCATTAATCCATCCTTATTCCATGCTTCTTTACCAGTATTATCTTTTGTATCCTCTTTTGCTTTTACAAAAAGTAAAATACTTTTCAAACCCATGCTCCACATCTCTTTTACTTCCGTCACAGTTACATCCAAACTGTTGCGGTAATAACCAGGCATAGAAGCTATTTCTGTTTTCACATTCTCACCTTCCTCAATAAATAGAGGAACAATAAAATCATTAGGAGATAATTTTGTTTCGGCAACTAAACTTCTTATTGATGGATTATTTCTGAGAATCCTGTTTCTGTGTTGTAAATACATAAAATGTCTGATCTCTGATTTTTTGATGGGTGATTTATTTTCGGTTCTGTTTTGCTGTTTTATCCGAAGCCGCAAATATTGCCGTCAATTCATTTGCTTCCTTTCTTAATTCATGTAACAAAGGTACATTGAGTAAATCCGCATCCTGTATAATTGTGAGCCGGTACTGCGATTCATCAGCTTCTTCCAAAACCACTTCGATTTTATAAATAAAATCTGCTGTTGATTTTGCTCTTTTTGTTACCCGCTAATTTGAACCCACAGAACCTGCTGCCCTGCTTAACTGTTTTGCAATTTCATAAGCTGCAACATTTCGCGGCAACATTTAACAAAGCTTAATGACATTTATATGAAACCGTTTTATTCTGTCTTCTAATTCCTTTCTATTCCTAATTAAAAGTTTTTGAATTAAACGAAATCAGAGATCATAAAATCAAACATCAGCGATTTCACAGCCATTCTCTTGGTTGTAAGCAAGCATCCGCCAAATCCGCTTCCGGCGTATCTTTCAGAGGCTGATAATCATATTCAAATCTTACAGTCGGTGGTAAGCTCATTAATATGCTTTCCGTTCTGCCATTGGTTTTCAGCCCGAACAATGTTCCGCGGTCATGCACTAAATTGAATTCCACATACCTGCCCCTTCTTATTTCCTGCCAGTGTTTATGCGCATCTGTGTAAGGAGTATTTTTTCTTTTTTCAACGATGGGAATATATGCTTCCGTAAACGCATCGCCACAAGCTTTTCCAAAGTTGAACCAAAAATTAATATCCTGTTTTTCGTTTGGTTTTTTATGGTCGTAAAATATTCCGCCAATCCCACGGCGTTCATTATCCCGGTGCGTGTTCACAAAATAATCATCACACTCTTTTTTGAATGCCGGATAAAAATTTTCATCAAACCCATCGCACACATTTTTATATGTTTGATGAAAATGTTTTGCATCTTCTTCAAATAAATAACAGGGCGTTAAATCAGTGCCGCCGCCAAACCAGCAGTCCCCATCCCCTGAAGGTGAGCATAGAGAACCGTCTTCATTTTTACCAACGGCAAACATGCGGTAATTGCAATGCACAGTTGGCACAAATGGATTTACGGGATGCAGCACCAACGAAAGACCGCAAGCCCACCATGCGTTCCCGCTTTCTGAAAAAGGGGTTTTTAAAACAATACTCATTTTATCAGTAATCTTTCCAAAAACTACAGATGTATTAACGCCGCCTTTTTCAAACACATTTCCATTTGCTATCACACGCGTTTTTCCACCACCGCCTTCAGGCCGCACCCATTCATCTTCAATAAATTTTGCCCTGCCATCGCATTGCTCTAATGCAGCGCAAATATGGTTTTGAAGGTCATGTATAAAATCAATCCAGGTTTCTTTTTTTGCCGTTGTCTGAACCATGATGTTTTTGATTTACAGCATTAGTATGATTTTTTAATACAGGCATAATTCATTCAGATCATTTTAATCATCCCAAATCATTGTTCTGACAGTTTCCACAAATGCCTTTGCATGGTCAACAGGAACATTTGGTAAAATGCCATGACCAAGATTAGCGATATAATTTTTTTTGCCAAACCCTTTTAGCATTTGCCTTACTCCTTTTTCAATCATAGGAATTGGCGATAATAATTTTGCCGGGTCAAAATTTCCTTGTAGCACAATGTTGTTCCCTGCAAACGTTCTTGCCATCTGCGGTTCAATGCACCAATCAATACCCAAACCTGCTGCGCCTGTTGCAGCCATGCTTTCAAGCGAATGCCATGCGCCTTTTGCAAAGATGATTACCGGCACTTCATCCTTCAGTGCAGCAACAATTTGCGTAATATATTTCAGAGAAATATTTTCAAAATCATTTTTGCTTAACAACCCGCCCCAGCTATCGAAGATTTGAATTGCATCAACACCGGCTTTTACCTGGGCTTTCAAATACGCGGTAGTAGTGTCCGTAATCATCTGCAACAGTTGATGTGCCAATTCAGGTTGGGTGTAGCAAAATGCTTTTGCTTCATCAAATGTTTTAGAACCTTTCCCCTGCACCATGTAGCAAAACAATGTCCATGGTGCACCGGCAAAACCAATCAGCGGAACCCTGCCATTCAATTGTTCTTTTGTTAATTTGATGGCCTCAAAAACATAATGCAATTTTTCATGAACATCGGGAACAGAGATTCTTTTTAAATCATTTTGTGTTTTGATTGGCTCAGGAAGCACCGGCCCTTTGCTTTCAATCATCTGCACTTCCAAACCCATTGCCTGCGGCACCACCAAAATATCCGAAAACAAAATTGCGGCATCTACGCCAATAATATCAACCGGCTGTAATGTGATGTCAGCAGCTAATTCAGGTGTTTGCACACGCTCAAAAAAAGAATATTTTTCGCGCAGCTTCATATATTCCGGCAAATATCTCCCCGCCTGACGCATCATCCATACAGGCGCTCTTTCTGTTTCTTTCCCGCGTAATGTCCTTAACAGTAAATCGTTTTTTAAAATGCTCATTTGTTGTTTGCCTGTGTGAAAAATGGAACTGCAATTATTTTAATTACAAAGTAACCGTCACACTGTTTAATTTATTTTTCAAAATAATTTATTACCATCTTAACCATATTTTCTTTTCCCGGCCATTCGCTTGTTATGATTATATTGGTGCAATAAGAACGTATGCATGACGTAGTGGTTTTCCCAATTGAGAACAAAATTGTTTTAATTGATACCGTGTTGGCTGAAAAAAAACTATGCACCGCTGTCGGGCTGAAAAATAATATCCCTGCATATTCCTTATCAATCACCTGCGGCAACTGGATAGTGTTGTAAACGATGCGTTCATTTACCGTTATTTTTTGTTTACTCAGTAGTTCAGGCAGTTCATCAAGCCGGTGATCCCCGCAAAAGAAAAAAACCTCATTGCTTTTTTTATCAGCAATTATTTTTTCTGCAAGAGCGGCTGCACTCTTTGCCGTGCCGGCTACAGAAGTCTGTCCAAAATATTTATACACAAGTTCCTTTGTAGTACCCCCTATACAGTAAACCACCCAATCCGGTTTTACAGCGAGCTGTTTAGCCACCGCTTCCGCTGCATTCATACTGGTAAAAACAGCAACAATTTTTCTTGTTGCCAGCAATTGTATTTCCGCGGTAAGTTCACCCGCTAAAACAGGCTGGGTTTCAATAAAGAAAAAAGTATCAATGATAATACCCTTTTCAAGCGCCTGATTTATCAGCAGGGTTTCTATGGGTCTTGTACATAATATGTTTGTTTTATTTCCCTTCATTGCGTATCGCTTTCATAATTTCATTCCCTCTATTGTTCAAAATTTCTGATGCGGCCCTTATGCCTGAATCCGCAGCATCATTTTTTGCAACCATTTTTTCAATATCCAGTTTTTGTTTCCCATCCGGCGAAAGGATATTCCCTTTGAATTTTACTGTTTCATTTTCAATTACGGCCAATGCACCTATGGGCGCAGAACAGCCGCCCAGCAAGGCTTTCAAAAAATCACGCTCAATGCGGGTGCAGAAAGCGGTATCATCATCATTTAAAAAATTGCAGGCTTCTTTTGCAAAATTATCTTCTTCATTACAAACAACCATAATAGCGCCCTGTGCCGGTGCAGGCAGCATCCAGTCAAGGTCGATTGAATTTTCCGGGCGGAGATTTATACGCTCCAAACCGGCTGCGGCAAAGATGGCGCCCTGCCAGTTATTCTGTTCCAGTTTTTTTAAACGCGTATTTACATTGCCGCGCAGATTTTCAATAACAATATTTGGATAGCGGTGCAGCCATTGCGCTTTACGGCGGATTGAACTGGTGGCAATAATGAGCGGTGAATTAAGTTTGCCCGAAACAATTTGTAATTGACTATCTACCATTGACCATTCACCTTTATAAACAAGAATGTCTTTGTGTGAAGCCCTTTTTAAAACTGCGGCCTGTGCAATGCCCCCGGCTAATTGCACGGGCACATCTTTCATACTGTGTACTGCAACATCAATCTTCTTACTCAATAATGCTGCATCCAGCGTTTTTGTAAAAATCCCCTGCACGCCAATTTCATATAGTGGGGTAACAATATCAATATCGCCTTCACTTTTTATAAACACCAGTTCGCTCTCAAAACCATGCTGTGCAAGCATTTGCTGCACATGCGCCGCCTGCCATACCGCCAGTTGGCTCTCCCTTGTACCAATACGCAATGGCTTAATCATTTATTGTATCAATTAATGCTGCAGGAAATAAAATCGTTGATGGCTTCTATAAAATTACATCCCGGCTGGTTTTGCGAACGCATCTTTACGGCCATATTGGTAATGGCTCTTTGAACAAAATGAGAATTTTGCGGGATATTTGTTTCTGCCGCAGAAGGATGTGCAGACAGGTAGAGATTGCACCGCTGCATATCAGTAAGTTTTTGTTTCACTGCTTTTAAAACAGGAACATTTTTACGCATAGTGTGCCAGTCAGTAAAATCATGCATGTATGCCGCAATAATATTTTTTGCTTTAGGAACTTCTAAGAGCCTTTGCTCCAATGTACTGTCATTTATTTTTGAAAGGTCATCCACGTTTACCAGTGTTATATTTTCCAGTTCACCGGCAGCAGGTTCAATATTGCGGGGAATAGAAAGATCTACCAGGACTTTTTTTCCATTGTTTAAAAGATCTGATTTTTTTATTACAGGCTCGTCGGCATTGGTAGCAACAATTACAATATCAGCTTCCTGTATTTCTGTCTTACTCTCATTATATAAAGCTGCCCGCAACCCCAGCTCTTTCGCAAGTTCCGCGGCCTTCTCATCGCTTCGGTTAATAAGTATTATGTTTTTTGCACCTGAATAATCCACTAAATTTTTGCAGGTGTTGCGGCCAATTTTTCCTGCGCCCAGTAAAACAATTCTTTTGTTTTGTATATCTTCTACATGCTCCTTTAAAAACCTTACCGCTGCAAATGAAACGGAAACAGTGCCGCCGCTTAATTGTGTATGGTTTTTTATTTCTTTGGATGATTGCAAAACACAATTCAATAATCTTTCGAGGAATGTATCTATAAACCCTCTTTCTCTTGCAAATTTTGCAGCATGTTTTAATTGCCCCACAATTTCATAGTCACCTAAAATCTGTGAATCCAAACCTGCAGCAACAGAAAATAAATGTTCCACTGCTTCCATGCCCTGTTTTATATAAGACATTCCATGAAATATTTCCGTGGAGCCGGGAGTTTGTTTGCAAATGAGTTTTACAAGGTCATGTGCCGAATGTGCTATGCCATAAATTTCTGTGCGGTTGCACGTGCTGAGTATAAAAACTTCCTGTAATCCGCATGCAGCAGCGGTTTCAAGTATAGCCGCGTATTTTTCACTGCTCACTGCAAACTCGCCACGCACCGATGCATCCGATTTTTTGTAGTTGATTCCCGTTATGTAAAACTGGTTTAAGTCCATCGCCTGCTTATAAATATTTTTCGTTTACATGAGTAACGCAAAAGTAGTTTCAAGAGATGCGACAAAAACATGACTTTCGTCATTGCTCTGTCATTTCTCTGTCATGTTTTGGGTGATAGCGGTAAAGGGAGAAATTTCAATTGCTGAAAAAAATTATCATTGTTACTGTTCAAAAATGTTCTGAACGTAAAAGTGTGCGACGCAACAATTGGTTCACAAACAATCAAAAGCCGGGTACAAAATATTTTTTATTTTTTTTGTCTTCAGCTTCTGTACAAATATCATCGTTCCTTGCGTCGCACTCTTGTACAACATTAAATGAATGAACAAAAACCGCGTAACACTGTAATAATTTTCTCACGAGGTTAGCATTAGAAAAATTATCACTGCGTTTCATTGAATAAAGTAACATCATCAATTACATTTGCACAACATAAATTGTGCTGAAATGGAAAAACAATTGAATGGAACGGTAAAAAGAGGGATTGTACTGATAAACCTGGGCTCGCCGGACTCTACTGATGTCAAAGATGTGAGCCGGTACCTGCATGAATTTTTGATGGATGAGCGTGTGATTGATAAAGGCATTGTTGTAAGAACCTTGCTGGTAAAGGGTTTGATAGTTCCGTTCCGCGCAGCAAAATCTGCTGAGGCATACAAAACCATCTGGTGGAAAGAAGGTTCGCCTTTAGTTGTGCTCACAAAAAAATCGCAACAGGAAGTACAGAAATTTTTTGATGAGCCTGTGGAAATTGCGATGCGGTATGGAAATCCTTCGCCGCAAACTGCATACGAAAATTTATTGCAGCAGGTAAAAAATTTGGAAGAAGTAATTATTTTTCCATTGTACCCGCACTATGCAATGAGCAGTTATGAAACTGCGGTGGAATACATGTATGAAGTGCATAAAAAAAATAATTACAGTTTCAAACTGAAAGTTGTAAAGCCATATTATAATGATGCGTTGTATATTGATGCGCTTGCTGCAAGCATGCAACCATATTTAAAAAATGATTTTGATAAAATTTTATTCAGCTATCATGGCATTCCGGGAAGGCATCTGCGAAAGAGTGATACAACAGGCACGCACTGTTTAAAGGTGAATGATTGCTGCAATGTAGCTTCACCTGCGCATACAACCTGCTACCGGCACCAGGTTTTTGAAACAACAAAATTGGTTACGCAGCGGTTGAATATTCCGGCAGATAAGTATGAAATTTCATTTCAGTCGCGGTTAGGTAAAGGATGGCTGCAACCCTTTACTGACAAGCGTTTGGAAGAAATGCCAAATGAAGGAATAAAAAAATTACTGATCCTTTGCCCTGCATTTGTAAGTGATTGTTTAGAAACACTGGAAGAAGTAGCAGAACGGGGAAAAGAAAGTTTTATGCAGGCAGGGGGAGAATCTTACACAATGATCCCGTGCATGAATACAAATGTAGAGTGGGTGAATGCGGTAGTTGAAATGTTGAGAAGTGAGGCGGATGTGAGAGATGAGTTACGTGGTAGATTCCGGTAATCATTTTATACTTTACATTCTTTATTTTTCATTTTACATTTTCAGCATGTATCCTTACTTAAAAGCGCTTCATATTATTTTCGTGGTTACCTGGTTTGCAGGAATGTTTTATATGCCGCGGCTTTTTATTTATAATACTGAAGCGGGAGAAAAAGATGAGCCGGTAAAAAATACTTTGCGGAAACAGTTTAAAATAATGATGAAGGGCCTTTGGTATGGCATTACCTGGCCTTCTGCAATACTTACATTAATACTTGGCCCCGCACTCTTATTCAGCCCTGATTATAGCTGGTATAAAATTATTTTTCTGCCGGAAGGCCTGTGGTTATTGCTGAAACTGATCTTTGTTCTGTTGTTATATCTCTATCATTTTTCATTGCACAGGATTTTTAAACAGCAGTTGAACGGCATCTTTAAATATTCATCGCAGCAACTGCGTATATGGAATGAAGTGGCAACAATTTTTTTGGTTTCAATCGTAATGCTTGTTACAGTAAAACAGGCCATAGGTTTTGTATGGGGATTGATCGGGCTGGTTTCCTTTATTATTTTGCTGATGAGTGCCGTAAGGATTTACAAAGTGATAAGGAAGAAGTGAACAGTGAGTGGTGAATAATTAGCAGGAAATAATTTTTATGAAAATAAATATTTGTCTTTTTTTATTTTTTGTTTTTGCAGCTTCCTGCAATACAAAAAAAAATGCTGATCTTATTGTTTACAACGCCTCCGTTTATACAGTTGACAGCAGCTTTACTATTGCTGAAGCCTTTGCGGTAAAGGATGGAAAAATAATTGCTGTTGGCAAAAACGACGAACTGCTAAATACATATAATGCCAAAGAAATGTTGGATGCGCAGGGCAAAGCTGTATATCCTGCTTTTATTGATGCCCACGCACATTTTGTTGCATACGGACAATCATTGTTTACAGTTGATTTGAATGATTGCAAAAGTTTTGATGAAGTGATACAGCGCGTACAAAAATTTGCAGCAGAACACCCCGTTGAAAAATGGATACGCGGCCGCGGCTGGGATCAGAATAAATTTCCCGGCAAAGAATTTCCTTCGAATGAAAAGTTGAATGAACTGTTTCCTTCTGTACCTGTATTGTTGCGAAGAGTGGATGGTCATGCATGTATCGTCAATCAAACAGCTTTAGATATTGCAGGCATAAAACCCGGGCAAACCATTGAAGGTGGTGCAATTGAAACAAAAAACGGAAAGCTCACCGGTTTGCTTATTGATAATGCCGTTGATCTTGTTACTGCAAAAATCCCTTACCCGTCAAAAGCTGAATTTGAAAAATGGCTGATGGCCGCGCAGGCAAAATGCTTTGCACAGGGGTTAACCACCATCACCGATTGTGGGCTAAGTTACCACGCTGTGGCCATGATAGACACACTTCAGAAAGAAGATAAATTAAATATGCGTTTGTATATTATGCTCAGTGATGATACTGCCAATTTCAACCGCTATCTCAAATCAGGGCCTTATAAAACAGATAAATTATTTGTACATGGTTTTAAAATGTATGCCGATGGCGCACTTGGCAGCCGCGGCGCCTGCTTATTGCAGCCTTATAATGATAAACCGGGCTGGTATGGTTTTTTACTCAGCAGCAAAACACATTTTGATTCAATAGCAGCGCTTCTTGCAAATACAGATTTTCAATTGTGCACACATGCTATCGGTGATTCTGCCAACCGCGAAATTTTAAATGTGTATAATAAATATTTAAAAGGAAAGAATGATAAACGCTGGCGCATAGAACATGCGCAGGTAGTAAATGAAAATGATTTTGATCTGTTTGGAAAGGCTTCCGTTATTCCTTCGGTGCAGCCCACACATGCTACAAGTGATATGTACTGGGCCGCAAGCCGCGTGGGAAATGACCGGCTAAAAAATGCATATGCCTATAAAAGATTGCTGCAGCAAAATGGCTGGATACCGCTGGGCACTGATTTTCCCGTGGAAGATATCAGCCCTTTCAAAACCTTCCTGGCAGCGGTTTTCAGGCAGGATGCCAATGGTTATCCTGATGGAGGTTTTCAAATGGAGAATGCATTATCAAGAGAAGAAACTATACGCGGCATGACCATCTGGGCTGCCAAAGCAGATTTTCTTGAGAAAGAAGTGGGCAGTATTGAAGTGGGCAAAAAAGCAGATTTTATTATCCTTGATAATGACCTGATGAAAGCAGAAGAAAAAAATATCCTCAATACAAAAGTGATTGCCACTTACTCCGGTGGCAAAAAAGTTTTTGGAAAGTAGAAAGTTTTTGAACCGGGCTTTTATTTCATGGCCCGCCTCAGAACGGGGTTGCGTCGCACACTTGATAGTTTGGAATATTTTCAGCACCAAAAAATTGTATCCTATCACTTGACTTGATAGCCCGTATATCTATTTTAATAAAATTTAATTGTTCTTCTTACCGGGCCATAGCTTTTTACTCCATGCATATTCCATTGCGGCATTGAATTAATGATTTCACTTAATGCCGATAACAGGTCACCCGAGGTATAATTCAGGATTTCTACTTTATTTGGTCTTCCCTTTTCATCAAGCCAAAATGTAAAAGTAATTTCACCAACAGAGCTTAATTGATCTTTCAGTAAAGTATTATTTTTCAATTTTTCTTCTATGTAACTAAAAAAAGCAAAATCTCCCCCGGGATATTGGGGTGTATTATTATCAGTCATATTTTGATTTGCCTGTTTTTGAAAATCTTTATCGCTCATTTTTTTGCCGTTTTCGTCATAATGAACTACTGAAGTCATTCCATATTTATTAAAAAAGGTTTGAATCATCATATTACCATTTGGATAAAAATATGCAGCGTCTCCTTCTTTTTTCAGAAAGTGGCTGTGAAAATGCAAATGCCCCTCAGCGTCATACTCTGTTTTGATTTTTTCATCAGTAGCTGTATTTGTAAAATCGTAAATGTGAAGCATGCCGTTCTCATAGTAATCAGAAGTGCCTTCTGATATAATTTCTCCCTCTTTAAAATAAACTGAATCAATAACTCTTTTGCTTTCATTAAATACTTTCCAAACTGCCTGCTGTTTTCCGTTAATATAATAGCCTGTAGTTTGCAATTCACCGCTGGGAAAAAAATATTGAAATAACCCATTACCGGTTTCCAAAGTACTGTCTTTATAAACACCTTCCATCACTTTAATTTTCAGCTTCAGGTTTATCAAACAGGTAAACCAGCCTGTATCTTCTTTAACAGCAAATTCTTTATAAAAAGCTGATCCAAGTTTTGTAATGGTGAGGCTACTGTCAAAATAGAATACTACAGTATCTTTTTGGGCCGAACTCTTAATAGGGGCAAAAAGAAAAAGTATTAAAAAGGAAGTAATAAGAAAGCGGAGCATAAAGATATTCTTTAATACAAAATAAACACTTTTTCGCAAAGTCCACCCTTTTGCAACACACTGCAAAAAGTCTCCGGACTTTCTAAAACAATAAAAAAATTCTCCCTGCTCAAATATGTTCCGGACGTAAAAATGTGCGACGCAAGGGTAATGCTCAACGAATTGAAGCCCGGCAAAAAAAATCTCTTATCTTCTCTTTTAACCGCTTAACCTATATTTCTTAACTTCGCAGCCTTTAAATCAGCAACAATAAGGATTGTACAGGCTATGAGCGAGAAATACAAAGAATTTCCAGGATTGAATTTACCCTCCATTGAGCAGGAAGTGCTGGTGGGATGGGAAAAAGAAAAAGCATTTGAAAAAAGCGTTTCACTTCGTGAAGGCGCCGTGCCATTTGTGTTTTATGAAGGCCCGCCCAGCGCCAATGGCATGCCCGGCATTCACCATGTAATTTCAAGAACGCTGAAAGATTTGGTATGCCGTTACAAAACGATGCAGGGTTTCCAGGTAAAAAGAAAAGGCGGCTGGGATACACATGGACTGCCCGTGGAGCTTGGTGTGGAGAAGGAATTAGGCATTACAAAAGAAGACATCGGCAATAGAATTTCTGTAGAAGAATACAATAAAAAATGCCGCGAAGCGGTTTTGCGCTATAAAGATAAATGGGATGAGCTGACCACAAAAATGGGTTATTGGGTTGATTTGAAAAATCCATACATCACGTTTGAAAACAATTACATTGAATCGCTCTGGTGGATATTAAAAAAATTATACGAAACTGAAGTTGATGGTGAAAAACTTCTTTATGAAAGCGTCAGCATTCAGCCCTATTCCCCTGCAGCAGGAACGGGATTGAGTTCGCATGAATTGAACCAGCCGGGTTGCTATAAAGATGTGAAGGATACAAGTTGTGTGGCGATGTTCAAATTAACTCCTGTTATAGTTGATGATAAGTGGAAGTATACATTTAATAATACTTTGATTAGGCTTGCCATGGAAAGTTGGGAAAATTCGAAGTTTAAACCTTCTGATGTTTTTTTACTTGCATGGACGACTACGCCTTGGACGTTGCCTTCTAATCTTGGATTAACTGTGGGAGCAAACATTGAATATGTTCTTATAAAAACATTTAATCCATACACTCAAATTCCAATAAATGTTGTTCTTGCCAAAGCTTTAGCGAGCAAATACTTTAAAGAAGAAGGAAAGGATGTAGACTTTGAAAACTATGACGAAAAATCAAAAGTTACTCCGTGGTCAATTATCCATGAATTTAAAGGAACAAACATGGAACATGGTCATTACGAACAGCTCCTTCCTTTCGAAGCAAACAAAATTGATAATCCAAATTCTTTCAAAATTTTATTGGGAGATTTTGTTACGACCGAAGACGGAACAGGTATTGTGCATACTGCACCTGCTTTTGGTGCAGATGATTTTCGTGTTGGAAAAAAATATGATATTGGTATTTTAACCATGGTTGACCGGCAGGGGAAATTTGTAGATGGCTTGGGAGAATTCAGCAACCGTTATGTAAAAAATTATAAAGACGAAAAAGATTATGTGGATGTAAATGTTGACATCTGCGTAAAACTGAAAAAAGAAAACCGTGCTTTTAAAGTAGAGAAATACGAGCACAGTTATCCACATTGCTGGCGTACTGATAAACCTATTTTATATTACCCATTGGATGCATGGTTTATCAAAACAACTGCGCTGCGCGAAAGAATGGTTGAGTTGAATAAAACGATCAACTGGAAGCCAAAATCCACTGGCGAAGGGCGTTTCGGCAACTGGCTTGAAAATATGGTTGACTGGAATTTGAGCCGCAGCAGGTTTTGGGGAACGCCATTGCCGGTATGGAAAACAATTATAGAAGAATCAAAACACAATTGGGTTTATTTAGAAAAAAAAGATGGTGGCGAAGAGAAATGTATTGGTTCAATACAAGAACTATCCGATGAGATAGATAAAGCAATTAAGCTTGGAATTGATTCAACTAATCCAATTAAAGAGCCTAAAAAATTCAAAGTAAAATATTTGAATGGAGACCCAGCTCAAGAATATGCAACAAATAGCGATGAAGATTTATTGCCTGAAGAAAATGCTTCGACCTTTTTCGATTTGCATAAACCTTACGTTGACTATATAACATTAGTAGATAGCAATGGCAAAGCAATGCGCCGCGTTCCTGATTTAATAGACGTTTGGTTCGATAGTGGCGCTATGCCTTATGCGCAATGGCATTTCCCGTTTGAAAATATAAAAACGTTTTCAGAAAATTATCCCGCAGATTTTATTGCTGAAGGTGTTGACCAGACGCGTGGTTGGTTTTATACGCTTCATGCGATTGGAAGTTTGATAAAAGAAAGTGTTATTGAAGAATTGGAGAAAGCAAATTTACCAACAGCAAAAGTTGACGGACGAGCTTATAAAACCTGTGTTTCCAATGGTTTGGTGCTTGATAAGAATGGCGTGAAAATGAGCAAGCGCCTGGGCAATATTGTTGATCCTTTCAAAACGATTGAAACTTTTGGCGCTGATGCCACGCGCTGGTATTTGATTACAAATGCAAGTCCCTGGGATAATTTAAAATTCGACCTCGAAGGAATTAAAGAAGTGCAGCGAAAATTTTTCGGCACATTATATAACACCTATCAATTCTTTGCGCTGTACGCAAATGTTGATTCATTTTCATTTGAAGAAAAATATATTCCGTTAAACGAACGCCCTGAAATTGACCGCTGGATCCTTTCATCACTTAATACATTGATTAAAAGGGTAACCGGATCAATGGATGATTATGAACCAACACAGGCGGGAAGATTGATGGAAGAATTTGTGAACGAGTACTTGAGCAATTGGTATGTACGCCTTTGCCGGCGCAGGTTTTGGAAAGGTGAATACGAAGCGGATAAAATATCTGCTTACCAAACTTTATATGAATGTTTGGAAACATTAACAAGACTAATTGCGCCAATCTCTCCGTTTTTCAGCGATGCGGTTTTTCAAAATTTAAACAGTATCACTAAAAAGTTCAATGTTGAGTCTGTGCATCATGCAGATTTCCCAAAGGCGAATGAAAAAGTGATTGATACAGATTTGGAAGAAAGAATGCAGTTGGCGCAGGATGTTTCATCGCTTGTATTGTCGCTGCGCAAAAAAGTAAATATAAAAGTGCGCCAGCCTTTGCAGAAAGTATTGGTCCCCGTTTTAAACCCTTCTATGAAACTGCATTTGCAAAAAGTGGAAGATTTAATCAAATCGGAAGTAAATGTAAAGGAACTCGAATACATTACGGAAACAGAAGGCATCATTAAGAAAAAAATCAAGATTAATTATAAAGCATTAGGAGCAAAACTGGGTGCTAATATGAAAGAAGCGGCATTCGTTACAGGCAGTCTTTCGCAACATCAAATCGCCGAATTAGAAAAAAACGAAACCATTAATTTACCGTTATCAACTATCAATTATCCATTATCAATTAGCGATGTTGAAATAACCGCCGAAGACATTCCCGGCTGGAGTGTAGCTTCAAAAGGCAACCTCACCGTTGCCCTCGATATTACCCTTACAGAAACCCTCAAAAAAGAAGGCGAAGCCCGCGAATTTGTGAACAGGATACAAAATATAAGAAAAGAAAATGGTTTTGAACTTACAGACCGTATATTCGTGGCTGTGCTTGCCAATAAAGAAATCAGCGCTTCCCTGATTGAATTTAAAAACTATATTTGCGCCGAAATTTTGGCTGATGACCTTCAATTTGTACCTGAATTGACCGATGGCGCTGAAATTGACATTAACGATTCCTTGCTTAAAGTAAGGGTAAATAAAAAAGGATAATTGTATGGCTACAAAAAAACCTGTGGCAAAAAAAGCCTCTAAGCCCGCTGCTAAAAAAGCAGTAACTGTGAAAAAAAATGTGAAGCCCGCTCCTAAACCGGTAGCTAAACCTGTAAAAAAAGTGGCACCAGTAAAAAAAGCTGTGGCTAAACCAGCGCCAAAGCCTGTGAAAAAAGTAACAGTTCCGGTAAAAAAAGCTGCCTTAAAACCCCACGCCAAGCCTGTGGCAAAAAAAGTTGAGCCTGCAAAACCTGCCCAAACACCAAAAGCAAAAGAAATAAAACCTATGGCAAAAAAACAAGAACCATTAAAAGAAGTAAAAGCTCCGAAAACAAGCGTGAAAACCAGTGTGCGCTATGAACCGGGCTATACCCCGCTTGAAAAAAGAAATGAACCGGTGCAAAAACCCAGTGAACCTCTGGTAAGATATAATGATGCCGACCTGTCTGATTTCAGGGATCTTATCAATAAAAAACTTGATGCCGCCAAAAAAGAGCTCGGATATTTACAAGGGCTTATCATGCGCAAAGATGATATGGGAGGCGATGAAGGCGATAACCGTTATATGACCATGGAAGATGGCGGTATGAGTATGGAACGTGAACAGTTGAGCCAGATGGCCAGCCGCCAGATCACATATATTGATCACCTGGAAAAAGCGCTGATACGCATTGAAAATAAAACCTACGGAATTTGCCGTGTTACCGGCAAGCTTATTGACAAAGCACGTTTGCGCGCCGTACCGCATGCTACATTAAGCTTAGAAGCAAAACTGGGAATTGTAAAATCAAGTACTGAACAATAGAAATATTTCACTTAAAAATATAAAGCCATCCGCTGGGGGCGGGTGGCTTTTTTGTGCCCCGCATTTTTACTGTCGGCGCCTGTTTTCCACGGCTGTTAATAATATCGTAACCGCTAAATGATTTTTGATACAGGATTAATATGTAATTTCAAAAAACAATCATTTATATGCGCTGGAGAAAATTTAACGGGGAAAGCATCTATTTACCCATAAAAGACGCGGTGGAAGAAGCCATAAAAAAAGAGCATGAAAAAGGTGTGCACCTGAAAGTTTGCATTGGCACAGACAGCCAGGTAAAAGGGGGTGATACAGAGTTTGCAACCGTAATTGTGTTCCTGCGCGAACATAACGGCGGCTTTATGTACATACACAACGAAAAAACAAAACACCGGTTCAACATTAAGGAACGCATGCTGGTAGAAGTAGCAAAAAGCATTGAAATTGCTTATGAGCTTTGCAATCTTTTTATCCAGTACGATGTGGATATGGAAGTCCATGCCGATATAAATACAAACCCGCATTTTAAAAGCAATGATGCGCTGCGCGAAGCAATGGGCTATATACTGGGAATGGGTTTTGCCTTCAAAGCCAAGCCGGAAGCCTTTGCCAGCAGTTGCTGCGCAGATAAGGT
The DNA here is from genome assembly GCA_038207175.1 of Chitinophagales bacterium. Lineage (GTDB taxonomy): Bacteria > Bacteroidota > Bacteroidia > Chitinophagales > Chitinophagaceae > JBBRAD01. The sequence continues at coordinate 127,327 of JBBRAD010000003.1, read as the reverse complement.
TTGCAGCTAACTGTTTATTTTTAAAAATAATTATTCAAATACCGGCATCGGTTTTCATAGCATCTTCCCTGCCCGTCCGGTCGGGCGGGGTTGCGTCGTAAGCACTTCATCTGTTATACAAATGGCATCTTTCGGTTTTACTAAACCGCCGCTCATTAATTTTATATAGTTTTCTGTTTCTTCATTGCTTAAATGAAATGACATTTTAATGATCAAAACATTTGATAAAAATAATTTTCATCCTTTCTGTAATAAACTCGCAAAAAAAGACCCGGAGCTTTATAAAGTTATTGAGCAATACAGCTACCCTCCATTATGGAAACGCGAACCTTCTTTTGCAACACTCATCCATATTATTTTAGAGCAGCAGGTTTCACTTGCTTCAGCCAAAGCAGCTTTTAATAAACTGCAGGAAAAAATCAGGATAACTCCTGAAAGAATACTGCAGCTAACTGAGGATGAATTAAAAGCCTGCTACTTCAGCAGGCAAAAAATAAAATATTCAAGGCATCTTGCCGCAACAGTATTAACGGGTGAATTGTCGATTGAAGGTCTTGCAGCGAAACCTGATGATGTGGTAAAACATGAACTTAAAAAAATTAAAGGAATTGGTGAATGGACAGCTGATATTTTTTTGATGATATGTTTAAACCGCTGTGATTGTTTTCCTGCAGGCGATATTGCGCTTATCAAAAGCTTTAAAGAGATAAAACCATCGTTTTTAAAGGCAACAAAAGAAGAAATTTTACATGCTGTTGAAATATGGAAACCTTACAGAACAATTGCCGCTTACCTGCTGTGGCATACATACATTAAAAAAAGAAACCTGAAATATTGATTTTTATCATAGAACCAATTTTCATAATTAATTCATCAGGGTTCAATAGTTGAAGCCATAATAGTACAAAAGTCAAATCAAAGCGAAAGAAGGAAAGTGTTGTATATTTTTCCTTCCTGAACTTTTTGGTACTCTTTCTTTCAAGAGAAAAAATACAAAAGGTTATTCAGACTTTAAATAATTCATTTGCCCAAGATGATAACCCTGATGAACAGTTCTTGTAATAATAATATTTAATTTATTTCTGTGTGGTTCTTTTGCAAAATCCTCTTCTGAAACTGAAGCATGTCTGGTAAACCATTCTGCTGGCTGCATTTTATTGAATTGATCTGTAAGCGTTGTATTAATATCAGTCAAGTATTTTTTCAGTTCATCAACAAAAGGCATTGCCTGTCCGGATTTATCAGGAGTGCTTAAAAAAACAATATCCAGTTCGGGGTGAAGCCTTTCACCAATATCAAGTAATTTAAATAAGCCATCGTTTACAGCAGTAAGATGCCCTAATAAATAGATACCCGTATTTCTGCCCGGTGCGGTTTTTTCCAGTAATTGTTCATCAGAAAGTTTCTCGAGCAATTCATTTACCCTTGTATTTTGCGTATGCCATGCAGTGAGCGTCATTTTTACAAAAAGTGCCTGCGATACTGTTGTTTCATTTGTGGTTGTATTCATTTTTTTTATTTAAAGTTAATTATGAAATGTTCTCATTGACGCAGTAATTTTTATATTTTGGGCAGTTAACCGGTAAAGAAATAATCATTGATTAATTAAAATGCACAAAATATTCATCCGGGCTCAGTTCCCGTATCCATGCAAAAATTTAGAAGCAGCTTATGCTGCAAATTTTCTCTTCCGCACCATTTGGTAAAAAACCCCCAACAGTATAATCAATGTAATGGGCCCGGCAATATTTATAAGCTGCCAGGTGGTTTCCTGGTCCTGCACTTTGCTTTTATCCAGCAGGCGGAGCGTGAAATCTTTGTTGCGCGATTCAAAAATACCGCTGTTACTTACGAGATAATCAATACTGTTCAGAAAAAATTCCTTATTGGCAAAACGGTAATCTTCCAGCGGCAGCATACCCATCTGCATGGGGCCGGTGGTAGGGCTGATTGCGTTGGTTACAATATCTGCATCAGCCACCACAATCTGTTTGGTATCTTTTTCTGCAGTGGGCGCAAATGCTTTGCCCGTAGCCCTTTGCACAGAATCAATCACGGGCTGTGTTAACCGGTTGGCAAACAGTGAAGTGAATTTTCCTTCAAGCAAAACAGCAACCGGTATATAACTTTTATTTAGTGATGAAAAATCTACATCGGTTTTTATACTGTTTAAACTTACTAATGCAGGTGAACTTAAAACACGGCTGTTGGTATCGGTTGCAAGTAAAATTATTTTAAGGATGCCTGGTGCTTTTACCGTATCAATACTTGAAGGAAAGATGGGCAGCACGCGGTCTAAATTTTTTGAAATGGGGTTATTATTATTTGAAGAAAGGAAAGGATAATAAGGCCAGGGCATGCGCTGTATGCGAGGGCTGTTATCAGGGTTGTAGCCGATTACAATGGGGATTTTTGAACAGTTTAAATCCTGTACCAAATCGCTGTTGATGCGCACACCATATTTAAAAAGTATATCATCTAGGTTAAGGTTTCGGTCAAATGCAATAAAATCGGCCTGGCTGCGCATAAGGCTGTCAAGCTCTGCATACAGCCTGTCAACAAACCAGATTATTTTTCCGCCATGCATTACATACTGGTCAAGTTTAAGTTTGTCTTCATCAGTAAATGGTTTTGTTGGTTTTACAATCAGCAATGCATCCAGCAGTCCCGGGTCAGGATAACCCTGTTTAAGATCAAAAATAGCAAGCCGGTAATCATTGCGCAGGCTTTCTCCAATATCGTTTACTTTTAAGTCAACGGGCTCGCCATTGCCCACCATATATGCAACGGACGGTACATATTTGCGGGTAAGTTTATCAATGGCATTTGCAAATTTGTATTCAAGCAGCGCTTCCGCAGAATTAAGCGTGGCTTCTTTATTTTCCTGCGGCTCATCATTCATCACATTATAATTATTAAATATTTTTCTGCTGCTGCGCAGGTCAACAGCAAAGGGCTGTTCGTTTTTATAATACACCAATGCTGAGGGTATGATGAGGCGGCTTGTTGATCTTTGATTGGTGTTTGAAACATCTTCATTCTGCTCAAATACAACGCCCATGCGGGAAAGGCTGTCGTACAAAACATCCTTGCTGCTATCGGGTAAATTCTTTCCGGGTTCTTCAAAACTTATTTTAATATTATTATCGCTGATGTCCCTGAACTCATCCAATAAATCCTCCGTGGCAATATTTAATTTTTTATAATCAGCGGGAAGGTCGCCGGTTAAAAATATTTTTATGGTAACGGTTGAATCAAGCCCGTCTAATAATTTCTTTGTTGATTCACTCAGGCTGAAACGTTTTTCTGCGGTAAGGTCAATCCTGTATCTTAAAAATAATGACAGGTAAACAAGGCTGATAAATAAAATAATAATAACTATCAATCCGTACCTATGCTGAAATATTTTATTTAAACCTTTCATGTACTTTGTGTAATTATAGTTTAAAAGGTATCAGTTTCACCATTCACCAATTCCTCATCTCTTCAAAATATTTCTCTGCGTAATGCTGATAAAAACAACGATTATCCCGAAGAAATAAATAATGTTCCTTATATCCACCACTCCCTTACTGATATTTTTATAATGAAAATTTATGCCTAGCATTTCAATATAATAATCCGCGCCGTTTGCAAATACAGGCAGTTTGCTTACCGCTTCAAATCCATTAAACAAAAGAAAACAAACAAAAGCGCCGGTAATAAAAGCAACCACAGTGTTGCTTGTAAAACTGCTTGCACAAATGCCCACAGAGGTAAACACGGCGCCCAGCAATAACAATCCAATATAACTGCCGGCAGTGCTTCCAATATCAATACCGCCCACAGCGCTCAGTTGTTGCAGCGAAACTGCATAAATAATTGTGGGTATCAATGCGAGCAATACAACCAATAATGCACCAAAAAATTTCCCCCATACAATCTGCGATGGTTTTAATGGCATTGTTTTCAGTAATTCAAAAGTGCCTGCTTTGTATTCATCCGCAAAGCTGCGCATGGTTACGGTGGGTACAAGAAATAATAAAACCCAGGGCGCCAATCTGAAAAAACCATCCAGAGTGGCATATCCAAAATCAAGCAAACTTGTATCAGGAAAAACAAAAAGCAGCAAACCATTCAGCAGTAAAAAGACAATGAGTGCAATATAACCGGTGAGGCTGCTGAAAAACTGGCGCCATTCTTTTTTGCATATCATCCACATAAAATCAAAACTATGTGAAAAAAAGATAGGTTGTTATTTTCAACATTTATGTTCAGCCTAAAAACTTGTGAAAATATTTTGTGTAAAGCATTAAAAATTATTCTTCCACATCATGCTTTCCACGGGTTTGTCTATCTGACCACTGTATTTGGCGTCTTTTTTCTCATTGTATTTTATTTCCACTTCGCCGTCAACGGGAAAATAAATCAACTGCCCGATGGGCATTCCTTTATAAACTTTTACCGGCTGTTTTACAGAAATTTCCAGCGTCCAGTTTCCGCAAAAACCCACATCGCCTTTTCCCGCTGTCGCGTGTATGTCAATGCCCAGGCGACCCGTAGAAGATTTGCCTTCGAGGAATGGAACATGTGCATGCGTTTCAGTGTATTCATCCGTAACGCCCAGGTAAAAAATATGCGGGTACAAAACAAAACCGTCTTCAGGGATTTCGAAGTACTCAATTTCGTTATGTTTTTTTGCATCTAATATATGTTCGCGGTAAGTGGCCAACCATTTTCCCAAATGCACATCATAGCTGTTGCTGCCCAAACATTCGCGGCTGTAAGGCACAATTTTTATGGTGCCTTTACCCATTTCTTCCAGTATGCGCTTATCCGTTAATATCATTTGTATTTACAATTTACAAAGTACGGTTTACGATTTAAAGAAATGATTTTTGTACCGGCTTCATATTTTCATAGCATCGCATGTTGCGTCGCAAGCACTTTACCGTTCTGCTCTTTATTGGGCGCAAAAGTTTCCACTACAAATATTCTGCAAATAAATCGTAAATCCCTGCCCGAATAAAATTATTTTTGGGCGGGTGCAATCTAAAACCGGAAAGTAAAAAAAATGCCGCTGTTTTATCAACATACTATCAACGAAAACGCCAAACTCGGCATATGGGAAATAAAAGAGCCGGAAAGTTTTTTTTTAAAGTCGGTGCCATTGCAAAGGGAAATTACGCACCCGCATAAAAAGCTGCAGCATCTGGCAGGCCGCTACCTGCTTAAATTTCTGTTCCCGGATTTTCCTTATGAAGAAATTGTAATTGCCGATACGCGCAGGCCATACCTGCCCTACGAACAATATCATTTCTCTATTTCGCATTGCGGCAATTTTGCCGCGGCAATCGTAAGTACAGACCGGCGCACAGGCATTGACATTGAAATACCAACAGAAAAAATTTTACGCATCAGCCATAAATTTTTAAACGAAAAAGAAGTGGCTTTCATACAACAGGCATCCTTCAACATTCAGTTGCTCACTGTTATCTGGGCTGCAAAAGAATCAGTTTTTAAATGGTGGGGCTGGGGCGATGTTGATTTTAGCGAACATATTTTATTGCAGCCTTTTGATTTACATAACGAAGGGTTTATTGATGCATATTTTATAAAAGAAAAAGAAACCGCCCCATTGCAGTTGCAGTATAAATTATTTGATGAGCTTTGCCTTGTGTGGGTGATGTCTGCTCCATAGAATTTTTGCTGTACAAGAAAGCGGCCACCGCTGCTGGCGGGGCAGGCTGCAACAAAGCAAAATATTTGTTATGCAGCGGGGCCACAAATAAAAACCCTTTTCATTGCTTAAAATATCTCCCGCAAAAAGCACAAAAAACGCAGAACTGAAACTTATTTCTGCGCGTTCAGCAGTTTTCTGTGGGAACACAAATAAAAAACCTTCTCATTGCTGAAAAGGTTTGTGCGGAAGAGGAGATTCGAACTCCCATGCCAGTTACGGCGCTACCACCTCAAAGTAGTGCGTCTACCAGTTTCGCCACCTCCGCAAACTTTGGATTGCAAATGTAAGGAGTTGAAATTATTTTGAAGCGTGGCTTTCTATTTATTTATTCAGTTCAATCCTGAAAGTGGTTCCCTTTCCCGGTTCGCTGTATTTTACATAAACCAGCCCTTTGTGGTACTGTTCAATAATTCTTTTTGTAAGGGTAAGGCCAAGCCCCCATCCGCGTTTTTTTGTTGTAAACCCGGGATCAAAAACCTTCTTCAGGTTGGCCTTTGAAATGCCTTTGCCTGTATCATTTACATCAACCAGAATTTGAGCGGCGGTATCTTTTATTTGAATGTTAATGGTGCCGTTGCCTTCCATGGCGTCCAGTGCATTCTTCAGTAAATTTTCTATCACCCAGTCAAATAACGGCGGCGAGATCATTGCGGTTACCTGCTCGCCGTTATTTGAATCAATTACAAAATTTACTTTGCCGCCTGCCCTTTTTTTAACGTAATCAACCATTTTGTAAATCTGTGCGGTAATATTTGTTTCTTCAAGGTGCGGCTTGCTGCCTATTTTTCCAAAACGGTCCGATATAAGTTCCAGCCTGTTTACATCTTTTTCCATTTCGGCGGAAAGTTTTTCATTGCCGGGTATTTCTTTTAATACTTCTATCCATCCTTTTAAGCTCGAAACGGGTGTTCCCAACTGGTGCGCAGTTTCTTTTGCCATGCCTGCCCATAACTGGTTTTGCCTGCTTACATAGGATGTACGCTGCGAGATGATTGTAACAATAATAAATAAGCTTACGATGATTAACTGTACAATGGGATAATAGCGTACTTCCTCCTGCAAAACACTTTCTCCATAATAATATTTATTTGCAGTGTAAGGCTTTTGGCTAAGCTCAAGAATGATGGGTTCATGAAACTTTTTAAACTCATCAAGCTTCAGGTGCAGGTAATCTGTGTCGGATTTTATTTTAAGTGTATCAAGGTTTACGCAATTATAAGGGTTAATGCTGTCATGCTCATTTGTTTCAATTATGGGTATATCTTTATTTTCTATAACAATTTTTGAAGCAAGCCTGATACTTGACTGGTCATCGGCATCTTTTAAAGTCCTCAGGGCTTCAGCCCATATTTCCACTTTTTGTTTTTCATCATTTGCAATTTTTTGGGAAAGATAGCGGGAATAAAAAATGGTACCTGTAACGATGCTTACGGCCACGAGGAAAAAAAGCGTTCTTGCATTAAGCCATTGCTGAATCATGCTCCTAATGTAGAAATGTTTTGGTGTATTAAAAAAACAAACCCCGCCGGAGGGCGGGGCCGTTTTAAAAAACAATAGTTAAATACATATATATTAGATAATACTAACTGAACAATCCGCCTTTCTTTAAAGACTTTGTGCCTTCACCGATTTTATATCCATTTTGATATACTTCTATTTTATAATCCCCCGCAAGGTAATGGCCTGCTTCAGGTTTCCAGTCAAAACTTACAGGAAGGCGTTTGCCCTGCTCATATTGTACATTCACTTTATCAGTAAACACTTTATCACCTTCGTCCCTCGTGGAAAAAGTGCCTGAATTAGAGGGCATGGTAACGGGTTTGCCATCAGGGCCGGTAACACATACATATAAATCTTTTGAACCGCTTGGCGCAATACGGTTTTCATCAAGGTCAAACGAAATCCTGAAAAGGTCAACACGCTTTGCCGTAGTGGTAGTTTTTTCTTTGCCGCTGTTTCTTACATCAATAGCTGCAATATTTATATTTGACGCATGAAGGGTAGAACCCACATCTTCCACATGTGCTTTTTCCTGCTGCGTAGTAGCGAGGTTTTGCTCTACTGCCTGTTTTTGAGAAGCTAATGTATCCCTTTCTGTAGTAAGGTTTTGCTTATCAATTGTCAGTTGCTGGTTTTCGGCTTTTAACTGGTCTATCTGTGTAAGCAGGTCAGTAATTTTGCCGTTTAACTCTGCAATCATCTGGTGCGCTTTATTGAGGTCAGCATTCTTTTTATGCAATTCCGCATTAATGTTTTGCTTTAACTTGTCAATTTCAGTTTTTTTATCAGCCAGGGCGCCCTGCAGTTGCGTGTTGCTTCCTGTTAAAGAATCCATCCTGTTCAGTGCATCATTATATTCCTGCTGTACTATATTGCGGGCAGAATCTACATTTGAAAATTGGGTTTGGAGTTGCGTAATTTGTTCATTAGATTTACTTCTGTCATAAATAATATATGCCCATGTACCCAGCAGCAAAGCAATTAAAACGCCGTAAATAATTTTACGGTTATCTTTTGCAGGTTGCTGCGGATTTTCAGCGGAAGGATAATTTGTGTAACTCATAAATGATAGATTTTTTTAAAAATGTTAATTTATTTTCCAGATGAGTAATATGCCATCCATATTTGATTTGTTTTTGCTGGATATTGAAACTGTGCCTGTTTATCCGGCCTATTCACAATTGCCTGCTGAATGGAAATTGCTCTGGGACGGGAAAATTTCCAAAACCGTGCCAGAAAATATTTCACCTGAAGAAAGTTACCTGCAAAAAGCAGGTATCCTTGCTGAATTTGGGAAAGTGATCTGTATTTCAACCGGCTATTTTTTTGAAGATGAAAACAAAAAAACATCATTACGCATAAAAAGTATTTATGGGCATGACGAAAAAGATATACTGGAGAAATTTATCGAAATAACAAATAAGATAAATCAGCACAATAAACAGTTTCAGTTTACAGGCCATAATATCCGTGAATTTGATATTCCTTATTTATGCAGGCGGATGCTTATGCAGCAAATCCATTTGCCGGCATATATGCAACTGCATGGCGCAAAACCCTGGGATGTAAAAATGGTGGATACGCTGCAATGGTGGAAGTTTGGCGACTATAAAAATTATATATCACTGCATTTGCTTGCAAACGTACTGGGCGTGCCCACTTCAAAAACAGATATGGATGGCAGCATGGTTCAGCATGTATATTACGGTGAAAATGATTTGCCCCGTATTGTAGAATACTGCCAGCGCGATGTGGTTGTTGTGGCAAATATTATCCTGCGGTTCAGCAATATGCCTTTACTTGACAATGAAGCCATAACAATTGTAAAATAATAAGACTCAAAAAGATTAACCTGTTACGGCAATGGGTTTTTTAAAGCAGCTTCAAAATCACCCCATATTTCTTTAAGAATAGCTGCAGCGGGTTTTATATTTTTTATCAGGGCGCTTACCTGCCCTATTTCCAGTTCGCCTTCATCCACGTCGCCTTCAAACATTCCTTTTTTGGCACGGCCCTTTCCCAATATTTTTTTTAATTCATCTTCTGACGCGCCGGATAATTCCGCGTTTTTGATCGTTTCAAAAAACTTATTTTTCAGTAGCCGCACCGGCACCACTTTCTTCATGCTCAGTAATGTATCCCCTTCTGCAGCATGTGTTATTTTTTCTTTAAAATGAATATGCGAAGATGCTTCTTCACTGCATACAAACCTGCTGCCAACCTGCACACCATCAGCGCCAAGTATCATTGCAGCAAGCATTTGACGGCCTGTAGCAATCCCGCCTGCAGCCATCACAGGGATAGTTACGGCATCACGCACCAGCGGCAGTAAAACAAAAGTTGTTGTTTCTTCCCTCCCATTATGCCCGCCCGCTTCAAAACCTTCCGCCACTACAGCATCGCAACCGGCTTCTTCCGCCTTCTTTGCAAATTTGCTGCTGCTTACTACATGCACAAGGGTTATTCCCTTTTCTTTTAAAACATGCGCCCATGTTTTAGGGTTGCCTGCTGATGTAAAAACAATTTTTACACCCTCATCAATAATTACCTGAATACGCTTATCAATATCCGGGTAAAGCAATGGTACGTTTACGCCAAAAGGTTTATCTGTTGCTGCTTTGCATTTTTGTATATGCTCACGCAACACATCAGGATACATGCTGCCGCTGCCTATAAGGCCAAGCCCGCCTGCATTGCTTACTGCGCTTGCAAGCCGCCAGCCGCTTGCCCATACCATGCCCGCCTGTACAATGGGATATTGTATGCGGAAGAGCCCGGTAACCCTGTTTTTGAATGACATCCCGTAAAATTAAGATTTGGGAATTAAGTTGTAATTTTAAAAGAAAAAATATGGGCACAATAATAGACAAAGCAATGAAATTGCCAAAAGAAGAAAAAATAAAACTTTATCATGCCCTGCAGGATGATCTTGAAGCCGATGATAATGTTTTGCGTGAGGATGAATTAAGCCCGGAACAATGGATTGAAATAAATAAACGTGTTGCAGATATTGAATCCGGTAGTGCAAAGCTCATTTCCAAAGAAGAACTTGATGATTTTTTAAAAGAAAGAAGGCATGGCTTATACAATAAGGAAAGATGAACGGCTAAAATCAAACATTGCAGAAGCACTGGATTATTATGATGCTGTTTCTTTTAAATTGGGGGAAAGGTTTGAACTGGAATTAACAGCAGCTTTTTATAAAGCCCAAACAAACCCGCATTATTATTTTAATCTGAATAGCAAATGCCGCCCTATCATCCTGGAAAGTTTTCCGTATATGATTATTTATATTGTCAATGAAGCAGCAAAAGAAGTAATTGTTGCAGGATTATTTCATCATCACGGAAGCAAAGCAGCAATTAAAAACCGGTTACGCTGAGTTACCCAAAATCAATCTCCGTATTATCACCAATATTCAGGCTCCGGCTTAATCCTTTTACAGATGCATCGCTGCCAATTAAAGAATTATCCAAAACCACTTCGTACAAATTTGTGTAAGAACCAATGATACTGTCGCGCACAATGGAAAATTGTATATTGGTATTTGCGCCAACAGCCACATGAGGGCCAATAATTGAATTCTTTAAAACACAGCCGGGGCCAATACTTACCGGCGGTATGATAATGGAATTTTCTGATTGCACGCTTTCATGCACGGTACCGCCAAATTTTTTAAGCAGCGTGGCGTTGCTTTCCAGAAGTGTTTCCTTCTTGCCGCAGTCGAACCAGTTTTTTACTTTAAAGGATTTGAATTTTGCGCCGCGTTTTATCATGCAGTCAAGCGCATCGGTTAAATTATATTCGCCGTAAGTTTTTATATCCTGTGTAAATAAATGGTGCAGGCACTCAAATAAAAAATGTGTTTCTTTTATTTTGTATAAACCCACCAGCGCCATATTGCTTTTAGGTATGGAAGGTTTTTCCACCACATGATCAATAAAGCCTTCTTCATTTATTTCCGCCACGCCAAAGCTGCGCGGGTCATCTACTTTTTTTACCCCCAGCATGCTTACCGGGCTGTTGATCACTTCCTGCACATCGTACTCACAAATGGTATCGCCCAGCACTACAAAGACTTCGTCTTCACCGGCAATACTGCGCGTTAATTCAATTGCATGGCCGGTGCCCTGCCGTTCATTCTGGTAAACAAAATGGCATTGCAGGTGCGGGTATGTTTGCTTTACATATTCCTGTATTTTTTCGCCCAGGTAACCCACAATAAAAATAAATTCATTGATGCCTGCGCCATGCAACTGGTCAACAATAAAACTAAGGATTGTTTTACCTGCAATAGGTATCAGCGCTTTGGGTTGTGTATAAGTATGCGGCCTTAATTTGGCGCCTGCACCGGCCACGGGAATTATTGCTTTCATCACGGGGTATATCTTTTTTCACTCTGGCAACCGCACGTCATCATTCTCATTTTTATTAACGGCGTGAAAATAGTGAAATATGTGCAACGGGCAAAAGTTGTGCATATCTGCCGGATTAATTATCGTTTAAATTTGATTTATTGCAAATCTGTTATTTTTACTTCCTGATTTTAAAAAGCATTTGTTGCAGGCAACAGTAATATCCAAATTTCAAAACCATGTCATACAATTTACTGAAAGGAAAAAAAGGGATCATCTTTGGTGCGCTTGATGAAAAATCAATCGCATGGAAAACCGCGCTGCGCTGTCATGAAGAAGGCGCAGAACTTGTTTTAAGCAATGCGCCTGTTGCTTTGCGCATGGGCGAAATAAATAAACTTGCCGAAACAGTAAATGCACCGGTATTTGGCGCCGATGTTACAAATATGGATGACCTGAAAAAATTATTTGAAGGATCCATGAAACATTTTAATGGCGGAATTGATTTTATCCTCCACTCCATCGGTATGAGTTTGAATGTTCGCAAAGGAAAACAGTACACTGAAATGGATTATGGTTTTAACCAAAAGACTCTCGATATTTCTGCCATGAGCCTGCACCGCGTATTGCGCACAGCGTGGGACATGGACGCGCTGAATGAATGGGCCAGTGTAGTAGCGCTTACTTATATTGCCGCGCAGCGCGTATTCCCTGATTATAATGAAATGGCCGATGCAAAATCTTTACTGGAAAGTGTATCCAGAAGTTTTGGTTACCACTACGGTGTAAAAAAACATGTGCGTGTAAATACCGTTTCGCAATCGCCCACCCGCACCACTGCGGGCAGCGGTGTAAAAGGTTTTGATGGTTTTATTTCTTATGCCGAAAAAATGAGCCCGTTGGGAAATGCTACCGCAGACGATTGCGCCAATTACTGCGTTACCATTTTTAGTGATATGACTAAATATGTAACCATGCAGAATTTATTTCATGATGGAGGCTTTAGTTTTACCGGCGTTACACAGGCGGTGATTGAGCAGATGGAGAAATAATTTTTGGGCCTGGCTATAGAAAAAAAACTCAACTCCTGTTGCGTCGCACACTTCAACACTTTGTTTTTTAATGAACAAAAGCATTTTGAAGTTTTAAAAATCTATCGTAGATTTTAAATAAAAGTTGGTACAGGTATTTAAACATTAATAACCGTTTAAAGTCCGGTTTAGTGCTTATACTTATGAGTTGGCTGAAATTTTTTTATGAGTACCCGATTCTTACTTTATTTAGGACTTATTGCCGCAATTATTGTAGCACTTGCATTTCCATTTATTTTTAAAGACAAAAATGAATCAATAAATCAAACGCTTAATTTATCAGCATCTATAATTAGTTCTATAGCTACAGTTCTTACCGTGATCATTGCGCTTATTTTGTTTAATAAGTTTGGAGTTGAAACCCCTTTAATTGAAAGAAGCTCTTCAAAAGTCTTTGAATTATTAGAAAAAATAAAGGAAACCAATTTCTCAATACAAAGCGATAGATTTTACTTTTGGATAAATATGTCAAACCCTTTTAAATATCAATTTACTGAGCAATACTATAGAGAGAAGTTCTCATTTTCCATAGCCTATTTTGATAATTTAGAAAAACTTTTTGATATAAGCAGTAATCCTTTTATTCCTCCAATCAATATCTCAAAAAGGGGATAACCTTAAATTTAGCTCGCTTTCATTTGACATCTCTGAAAATCACCAAAGCGGTTATGCAAAAGTAAAAATTACCGGTATTACTCAGCCAGAGGATATAAAATATGAAAGATTTAATGGAGAAGATATAACTCTTTTCGAATTCTTAACAATGATGGACGACATAAGCGAAGAAGTTAAAAAATGGATTCAAAGTAATTCGGCAATTGCTGTAAATCTTAACTTATAAAACTTTTTTTCCCGCAAGGTCTCATAAATAGCTTTATGCATTAGCTATGGACATTGCGGTATTGCATGTACAAAGTTTCATTGCTAACGTAAGTTGCTTATTATAATTAAGGAAGTGCAAGTGTACGACGCAACAAAGCTCCACAAAAAATTTATAGCCTGGTAAATAAAAATATTCTCCTCCCAAACATCTAACTTTTTTTGAACCCGATGCCTGAAGGTTTTTGTACCGCGATTAAGGGCAAATGGTTTACATCTTCTAATAAAATCTGCGCAAGCATTTCATTAGTGCGCTGTGCAGATGGTATGGCCGCAAGGCGCAGGTTTTGCTGCATAATGACTGATTCAACCGCCTGTCTTATTGCGCGGGCATTTCCAAAATACCTGTCGCGTGTTTCGTAGCAACTGCTGAAATATTGCTCCAGATAATTTTCAGCTCCGGTATCCGGTGAAAGGTTTTCTTTTGAAAATAACAACTGTGCAATTTCCATCATTTCAGCAACCGTATAATCGGGCAGGTTATACATTTTGTCGAACCTGGATTTAAGCCCAGGATTGGATTTCAGGAACAGATCCATATTGTCTGTATAGCCTGCGGCAATTACCGCAAACTGCCCGCGGTTATCTTCCATTGATTTCAAAATTGTTTCAATGGCTTCCTGTCCGAAATCATTTTCACCGCCCTGCGAAAGCGCATAAGCCTCATCAATAAACAATACACCACCCATTGCCTGGTTTATTATGTTTGCAGTTTTGATGGCTGTGTGCCCCACATATCCTGCCACAAGGCCCTGCCTGTCCACTTCCACCAAATGCCCGCGCTCAAGTAAACCCAGGGCTTTGTAAATTTTCCCCATCAGCCTTGCCAGTGTTGTTTTCCCGGTGCCGGGGTTACCGGTCAATACTGCATGCAGTGAAAATTTATTCAACACATCTTTGCCTGTTTCTGAATAAAAACGCACAAGGTTTATGGTATCTGAAATTTCTTTCTTGATTTGCGTAAGCCCGATAAGTTCATTCAGTTCATCAAGCGTGTCCTTCAGTTCCTTTTCTTCTATACTGAGTGTAAGTTTGCGGCGGTTGTTTTCAGTAAAAATTGCCTGAAGGTCTTCCGCAGTGATGGTACTTAATTCTTCTTTCCCCAGTGATTCAATATCCGGGTTTTTCAGCAACCGCAGCCCCATTTGTTTTTTGGCTTCATCAATAATGCCATACATTAAACGTGCATTGCCAAAACTCCTGTCCCTGTTTCGGTATTGCTCCGTAATATAATTATTCAGCAGCTTGCGGGCATTATCATCAAGCGTTGTTTCTTCTTTTTGCAAAGCAACCTGTGCTATTTCCATCAGCTCTTCGGGCAGGTAATCTTCAAAATTAAAATATTGTTTAAACCGCGATTTAAGCCCGGGGTTTGAGTTTAAAAATATTTGCATTTCTGCAGGGTATCCTGCAGCCACAATGGCAATATCCCCGGGGCCATCACTCATTTCTTTCATCAAAATCTCAATGGCTTCCTGGCCAAAATCCTGTTTATCATCCTCACGTGTTAATGCATAGGCTTCATCAATAAACAACATTCCTCCACGCGCATCATTAATGGCCTTTTTTACTTTTGGTGCGGTCTGGCCTATGTATTCAGCAATCAGTTCTGCCCTGCCCGCTTCCACTACATGGCCTTTTGACAACAGACCCATTGAATGATAAATTTGTCCAAGCAGGCGCACCACAGTTGTTTTACCCGTGCCGGGGTTTCCCGTAAATACGCTGTGCAGGTTTATAGCACTGTCGTCTTTAAACCCTTTGTCTATGCGTATTTTGTTGAACTGCAGGTACGATATGTTTTCCTTAATTGACTTCTTCACATTCTCCATTCCGACAAGCGTATCTAATTCCTTCAGCAGGTCTTCTGTTGTTTTTGTTGGTTCAGCAGTAATGGTGTTTGGCTGCGTTTGTGATAATGTGTTACCGTAATTTAGTAGTGAAGGCGTTCCGGCAATTTCTGTTTCGCCAACTGAAAACACAGCAGAAGCAATTTTTTGCCCCATAAAATTTACATACACAAAATAATTTCCTTTCTTCCAGTAGCCCGGTTTGGGTACGCCCCACGCATACCGTATGTATTCCGTCTTTCCCATTTCACCCGCGGGCAGCACACTGGTATTAGTAAAAAGTGCTTTGGGTGTGCTTTCATTTTTATTGATATAATATATGAATTCATAATTCAGGCTCACCGTTTGTTTTCTTTTTATTTCAATTTCAACACCCACATATTCTGTTATGTTTGCGTCAAACTGTGTTGCATACCTGTAGCCTTCTTTTGATTCACGGAAATCATCATAGCTGGGATACAGCCTTACTGCAGACAAATCAAAATAGGGGTTATTGGTTTCCGTAACTAACCCAAAATAATTTATGTACATGGTTTCTGTGCCTGCAAGTTCATTGTCAATATATACTTCCCATGAATAAATGCCTGCCACCCAGTATCCCGGCGCATCTGTGCCCCAACTGTAGCGGTAATAATATATATCAATATCTTTTGTAACATTCAGTTCAGCAGTAATGTTGCACATTTCTTTTTTGCCTTCATCAACTTTGTAACACCTGGTTACAATGGCTCCTTTCCAGTCTGCTTCATCAAATTTTTTATTATACAAAGCAACTTCCCAGTTCAGGTAAGTAACCTCTTCCTGCTCAATCACTTTCCGGTAATACTTCTTTTCATCTGCAAAACTTTCAGTGGCTGCATAGAATTTTATGTGTTTAAATTTAAAATTCCGCACAGCCGGCTGCGGAACCTCAGGCGTTTCAGGGGTTACTTTCTTTTCCGGGTTTTCATCGTCTTTCTTATTCCAGAACATAAGGCAAATTTTTGTTTATAAATGTAAGGAATATGAATTTATATTTCACTCATACCTGTTTTGGTTAATATATGATTTTTTTTGGATATCCGCACAAAACTTTGTTTTGAGAAAAAAATTATGCAATCAAGAAACCGTTTACTCTTAATTTGCCTGATGAAATATTTGGTTTATCTCCCGGTAAATTTTGAATGCATCTTAATATGAAGCCACAGCTGTTCACCAAACTTATCTTGCTGATGTACTGCATCACTGCATGTACTTACAAAACACCTGCGGAAAACGGAAACAGCAATACAGCAAATGATACTGTCATTTCATCCGGCACAACTTCTATTGATTCTTTTACGGCAGGAAAAGTTATTGAACATGTGGTTTGTAAAACTGATGCTGCTCAATCTTATGCATTATACATTCCTGCCAAAGGCAACAATGAAGTGCTGCCTGTAATTTATTTTTTTGATCCGCATGGAAATGGCGCTTTGCCTTTAAACAAATACAAAGCATTGGCTGATGAATATGATTTTATTTTTATAGGCAGCAATAATTCAAAGAACGGGAATGATTTTTCAACTGCAGAAAATATCTTTCATGCTTTATCAGGTGATGTACAAACGCGCTTAAAAATAAATACCAGCCGTATTTATACCTGCGGTTTTTCAGGCGGTGCAAAAGTGGCGGGTTACCTGGCACTGCATCACAGCGAAGTGAAAGGCGTTATCGCCAATGGCGCCGGTTTGCCAGATGCAACTTCTGCCGGTAATTTTAATTTCAGCTTTACGGCGGTTACTGGAGAAGGTGATATGAATATGACAGATTTAGTTGCCATAACCAATGAACTGGATAACACACAAACAACGCACCGCATTATTTTTTTTGATGGCAAACATGAATGGGCGCCTGAAAACGCCATGAGCATTGCCTTTGCGGGTTTACAGTTTGATGCCATGCGCACACAACTTATTCAAAAAGACAATGCATTTATCAGTAATTATATTTTGGAAAGTAAAAATCGGGTGGCTGAATACACTGCAAACAACAGGCTGATAAAAGCAGAACAGGAATGTAAGCTTTCCATCAGTATGCTCGACGGGTTAACAACAGAAGTGAACTGGTTCAAAACAAAAGATGCTGCGTTTGCAGGCAATGCAGCTTTTCAACAGCAGTGGCAGGCACAACAAAATCTGCTTGCAACAGAACAGCAGATGAAAGCTGCATACACACAGCAATTTCAGCAGGGCGATATAAATTACTGGAACAAAACCATTACTGATCTTCAAATAAAAGCCGGTGCGCAAACCGATGAAGGCGCGATGTACCAGCGGCTGCTGGCGTATTTGTCGCTGGCGTTTTATTCCATCAGCAACCAGTTTATCAACAGCAACCAAAATAATGAAGCGCAATATTTTGTCGGGCTTTATAAAATGGCCGATGCCACCAACAGCGAAGCATGGTATTTCTCCGCCATACTCAATGCGCGGAACAATAATGCCAAAGCAGCGGAAAGTGATTTAATAAAAGCGGTTGGTTTTGGTTTTACTGACAAAGACCGTATGCTGCAGCAACCCGAATTTATAAAGCTTGCATCCGAAATAAATTTTGCAGAAATTAAAAGTAAAATGAAGAAGGGTGAATGAAAGAAATATTTTTTCGTCAGGCAATATATCATTGTGCAACTTTAGTTGCGTCGCACTCTTGTACTGTATGAGCGTAAGGCATCCATTGTAGCCAATAAAATAATTGCGCAGGAAGAAAAAATTTATCGTTTAAAAAAATTGGGAGACTTTATACAGTGGTTTACTATGCTCCCATGAAAAACAAAACGCAGCAGTGAGTGACACAACCGTTGATGCACAACGAACCAAAGCTGGCTCAAAAAACATTTCCCTCAAATTTCCACAAACATACACAGATAAAAAAACCGCTGCATTACTGCAACGGTTTAATATTTTTTACTCACCACTCACCTGCTCAATACTCATCTTCATTAAACATAAAATCTTCCTGGCTTGGGTAATCGGGCCAAATGTCTTCAATGCTTTCATATACTTCGCCCTCATCCTCCAGTTCCTGCAGGTTTTCCACTACTTCAATAGGCGCACCGCTGCGGATGGAATAATCAATCAGTTCATCTTTTGTGGCGGGCCAGGGTGCCTCTTCCAGGTAGCTTGCCAGTTCTAAAGTCCAGAACATAGGTTCTTAATTTTTGCGCAAATGTAAGGGTTGTAACGAAATAACCAAACGGGTGTTGTTTTAACTGCCAAAATTAATTTCTAAAAACAGCCGCCGGATGTTTTTGCAAGCAGTTTCAAAACGGGGTTGTATTTTACAGCCTTAAAACAGTACAGATGCTGCAGGCTTCAAATATCCATAAACGTTACGGCCAGCTACAGGTATTAAAAGGTGTGGATATAAAAATAAATACGGGTGAAATTGTTTCCATAGTTGGTTCGTCAGGCGCGGGTAAAAGCACGCTGCTGCACATTCTTGGCACGCTTGACCTGCCGGATAAAGGCGAAATTTTTTTGAATGGTGTGGCCATGCATTCATTAAGCGGAAAAAAATTAGCCGCTTTCCGTAATAAAAATATCGGGTTTGTTTTCCAGTTCCATCATTTGCTGCCGGAGTTTACGGCGCTGGAAAATGTGTGCATTCCCGGCTGGATTGCCGGACGAAGGAAAAAAGAAACGGAAGATGAGGCAAAAAAATTATTGGCGCTTCTTGGCCTGGAAGAAAGAATAAACAATAAACCGCAGGAAATGAGCGGTGGCGAACAGCAGCGTGTGGCAGTAGCAAGGGCACTTATCAATAAACCTTCTGTTGTATTTGCGGATGAACCCACGGGCAACCTTGACAGTAAGAATGCAAAAGAACTGCACGATCTGTTCGTACAGCTGCGCAAAGATTTTAACCAGACTTTTTTAATTGTTACACACAATGAAGAACTTGCTTCCATGAGCGACCGTGTGCTGCACATGAAAGACGGGTTGATAATGCAATAAACTTATTGAAGGTTTGCAAGCTTCACTGTAAACTTTCCTTCCATATCTCCATAAATAATTTGTTGCCCTACTGCACCTTCCATATTTACATATACGCTGCCTTTTATAATACCTGTTTGTTTGTTGTATTCATCAATATAAATAGTACCGCCGCGGCATGAAGGGTGTTCTCCGGGCTTATTGGGGTCATCATCGCAACCACAGGTCTGGTTTGCAGTAAATAAAAGTATGGCAGCAGAAATTTCCGGTTTCGATTTCACTTTAAAGCTGCCTGTAGACTGGCCGGGAAAGCTGAGGCTTATCCTAAATTTTCTTTTACTGTTTACTGTAAAACCTTTTGCATTTGCACATCATCTCCCTGAATGGCAATGGTAGTAATATTTTCATTTGCTGCATACACTGCGCGGGCATTACTTGTAAGTGCGCCTGCATCGTATCCTTTTGCAGCTATAGCTGTTTTTGCCGTTTGCTGCGCCTGCTGCAGTTGTGCCTGCAGGTCTTTTATCTGCTGGTTATTTTGTGTAGCAGCATTATTTGGAATGGCAGGCGAACTGAGTACACCGCCATTATTGTTCACTAAATATTTTCCCTGCATCACTCCGTAAGCCGGGCAGTTAAAATAAAATACATTCTCATTATCCTGCATATAAATAGTGCGGTATAAAATTATTTTTGAATACCCATGCAACTGCGGGTCAAGTTCAACCGTTACAACAACGCATTTATTGGCGGGCATTTGTGCCGGTGAATGAAGTACTGCATAATAGCTGTCGGGCGATGGGGTAACCAGTTCACCGCCGCCATCCTGTATTTTCCAGTTGCCTATCTTCCATGGTGCTGTTGAAGGGTCCGCCGGACGGTAATCATACAAATGAATACCGCGCAGCGGATCGGAATGGTCAACAAGTAAAAGTTTGACAGTAAGGTTAATTGTTTCGCCGGGCTCGCTGATATATTTATCTGCATAAATATCTGCGGTAGCGCCCTGTCCAATATTTGTATTAGGGTCGGGCCAGCCCGGTGAGGAGGGCTGGGCGTGAACTGTAGCCTGCATCAATAAAATAAAAATCGCAGGCAGGTAAATTTTTAAAAAAATCTTTTCGTACATTACTGTTTATATTATTCAATCACAGAAATCTTTTCCGGTGTATGTTTTTACAGCTTTTTGAAAGTTATTGAAGTATTTTCCGTTCTTCATTGTCCGGTTAACTGCCCGTTTACCATTTTCATTGTTTAGCCGCAGGTAAGCACTGCATGAACGGAAACGCTATCTGTAGTTTTACCATCAATAGTTGCAATTTTCTGTGCGCCTGATTCTGTAATGGTAGCTGTGCCGCTGCCCTGTTTTTTCCCGGCCATCTGGTTATCGCTTCCATTAATTTCATATTTATTTCCTTCAAGCCTTTTTCCAAAAGCAACTTTGATATAAAATTTATCTGTTCCTTTTTTTGCGGCTTCATAATCATCCACTATCAACTGCAGGCTTGAAAATTCATTATCCGCTTTACCGCTTACAGAATACTTGTTGCCAAAAGATTTATCGCCTGTAAGCCCCATGCTGCAGGTAGCTTCATCAATTAAAGCAGTGTAAGTGCCAGCATTGGCGCCTCCGGTAAGTGTTACAGTCATTTGGCTTGCTGCACCTGTTGATGAGCTGCTACTTTGCGCCGGTGCTGCATCAGCGGGTTTGCTGCTGTCTGCATTATTTGCTGATGAATTGTTTTGCGGGTTACTGCATGCAACAACAGCAACAGTTAACAAAAGAAAGATGGCAGGTTTCATGTAGTGTGTTTTTATTTTATAAAAGTGATCATTTAAATGTTGCTGAAAAATATTTTCGCGGGTTATTTTTTTGCCGGATAAAAAATTTATTGCACAAGTGCCGGCAATGAATGCTGGGATATTGACCAAGGCGTCAGTATGTGCTACGCAATCCCGATAGTAATCGGGAATGCCATGCATGCTGCAGCCTGGTGCATAAAAATTTTATTGTGCGGGTTCAAAAATCCACTGTGCACTTAATGCAGTGTCCCATATTTTTGTTGACTGCAGTGTTCCGTTCTCAATGTTGAGGTAAGTATTGTTGGCAACATTTTTTAACCTGAATGCATTGCTGTCCTGAACCCGCTCCAACTGCCACATGGCTATATTGGATTGTATGAGGCTGACCGTAACTGCGCCCGATTCATCAAGACTGATATAATTATTTTTCCATTTATTTTTTATGTTGAAAAGGTTGGTGCCGCTTACCGGAATCAGTTGCCATTGCGCACTCCACCAGCCATTATCAATACCAGTGCATACAAGTGCGCCATTCTGGTTATTGAGATAAGTGTTTTTCCAAATGTTCCTGACTTTTGAAAAAGACTGTATATCATTAATTCCGGCACCCGGTTGCCCATATTGCGCTGATGCCATTGAAGAAACGCTGTTCATTAAAAAAGCAGCTGTCATTTTTGGCATTTCATTCAGCGGAACAATCATTACAGTACTGGTACTGATTGTTTGCCTGGCTTTTATCCAGTAGCCTATCTGTACAAACTTTTTGCTGTGGGTGGTTTTGCCGGAAGAGCAGTCTTTATCTTCCACATCGGCCAATATATTGCAGGGCGCGGCTTCCAGCGTTGCCCCTTTGCTGGTAAATCTTGCGCCTGTGGCATTTAAACAATCGAACCGTACAAGGTAATCTGATACATTACCCAAAATATTCCAGCCTTCTTTATATAAAATAATCTTGGCTTCAGTAGTAGTATTGGTGATATAAAACTGAACACTATACCTGCTGAAATTACCTTTGTCGCTTACTTCTTTTTCTTCAGCGCTTTTAATATGGTAACCCATCTCAAGCCCGTTAACAGTAATGGGTACCGAATCTGAAACATCGAAAGGCTGCTGCGCTTTTAACCTGCAAATACTAAAAAAGGCCATTACAGAAAGCAATATAATTTTTCTGTTCATGAATTAGGTATTTAGGTGATGCATGATTTGAAATTCGTGAAAGATGAGCCGGAAATAAATACAAATTTTATTGCTCATCCTTCACGTAACGCCTGAATGATATCTTTTACATTTTTACAAATTCAACTCTCCTGTTCATGGCTTTCCCTTCCGGTGTATCATTACCTGCAATTGGTTTTGTTTCGCCAAAACCCTTTGTGGTAAGACGTGATGCATCAATGCCTGCGCCCAACATTGCAGCTTTTACAGCATCTGCACGTGCCTGTGAAAGTTTCATATTGGCATCATCGGCGCCATCGCTGTCTGTATGCCCGTCAATTTCTAATTTCAATGAAGCATTGGCCTGCATATATTTTACCAGGTCGCCAATTACACCCATGCTTTCGGGTTTAATATTTGCGCTGTTTACATCGAAGTTGATACCATGGGTTACAAATTTTCCGCTGGTCATAATAGCATCAAGCATATTCATTTGCGCGCCGTCCGCTACTTTTACATTTGAAAAAATGATGGGATTGTTCTGATCTCCGATGCCTGCAAATTCAAAATTTGCGGGTTTCATGTTGCAGTGCGGAACTACAAGCACACGATATTGGTCAACATATATTTTTAATTGGTCGTTTTTATAAGCGACCGCTATATGATGCCATTTATTTAAAAAGTTATTGTATTGAATTGCTGCAGGGAAATTGCCTGAGAATGATGTTCCGTTAGATGCCCCAAAACTCATGTCTCCCGAAGTCATTGACAGGTCCATTTCATTTTCATTAGTGGCGTCATGAATGTGCATACGCAAACCATAAGCACCATCGCTCATATAAACATCAAATTCGGCGGAAAAATTATCGGTTAGATAGGTTTTAGTAGTAAGACGTGGTGTTACCCTTGCATAGTTACCATCGGTTAAAAGAAAAGAAGGAACACCGGTAACCTTGTTTACAACACCCTGGCCATTGATTAAATCCCAATGCGCGGGAAATTCGCCATCCTGGTCTGCTGCAAAATTATCAGCAAAAATTATTTTATCGCCTGCACGGAAATCATAATTCTGATAAGCTGTAACATCAGCGGGTGCCTGTTGTGCAACAGTAGCATCAGTTGCATTTGCGGCCGTACCCTGATTGGCGCCATCCGCTGTCGTATCAGTAGTTGTGCCTGTTTTACTTTTCTTTTTAAAGATGCCTTTTATTCCCTTTTGCACTTTATCCACGGCGGTATTTGCACCGTTATAAATATTATTATTAGCGGCGTTTGTAGCTGCATCTTTGGTAGCCTGTGCAGGGCTTACCACCTGCGCAGATAAGGGTTTGGCAGCATACAATAAAAAAACGGCTGCAACTGCAATATACTTTTTCATATTAATTGATTTTAATGTTTACAGTTTCTATATCCACGGCATTTTCGCCATTTACCACAAGGCGAATAATATATTCCGCAGTACTTAAATTTCCAAAACTAAAGACGATATTTTGCGCACCTGCAGGTAATAATTCATTGATCAGCAACCTCACTTCTTTATCTTCGCTGTTAAAAACACGCAGTACAACATGGCTTTTTTTCTCCAGGTAAAATTTTATCCGGGCCAGCCTTTCCGCTACCATTACATCTGCTTTTAATCCGGATACAATGCTTAATTTTTCCATTGGAGATATATAACAACACTAAAGTATTAAATTACAATGCCGTTTAAAGCGCTGACTTGTATTTGGCGGGTAAAAGTTTATAAGTGGGGGATTATTAAATATAAACGGGAAGGCAATTTCAGTTACATGTTGTTTAGAAATGATAAAAACTTTTTTATGAGCGATGAAGAAAAATTTTTCGGAGAATCAAAAAAGAAAGTACAGGAATATATACAGCAGCGGCTGCTGCTGTTTAAGCTGCAGTCTATTGAAAAAATGAGCATGCTTATCAGCGTGCTTTTTTCAGTAATTGTAATAATGCTCTTTGGCTTTTTTATTGTGCTGTTCATAAGTATTATGGCTGGCTATTATTTTGCTTCGCTTACCGGCAGCCTCTACGCAGGGTTTGGTATTGTGGCGGGTTTCTATATTTTACTGCTTACTGCTATTTTATTTCTTAAGAAGAAAGTGCTGGATAAATTTATTGTAAAAAGCCTGATGGATATTTTTTTTGATAAAACAAATGAAGATGCAAAAGGAGAAAATGATGGATAAAGATTTCAGCCACGTGCAAAACATTGAAGGCCTGCGCGCAGAAATACGCCGCACAAAAACTGATATTGACCTGAATGAAAACGATTTGGCTGAAAGGTGGCAGCGCCTTCCCCAACAGGCGTTGAAATACACAATGGGTGCAATTGCCGGTGCATGGTTGAGCAATACAACAGTTTCCCGTTTATTACTGCTTGCAAAAAAATCAACGCAGTTGATATTCAGTAAAAAAAACAGTAACAAAGCAGAAATAAAGAGTGATGTATTTAATGATGCAAAAAAGCTGGGTATGTTTGCAGCATTAAGCACGCTTTATAGCTGGTGGAAGAAAAAATAAGCACAGTTTATTTTTTTACGTTTGCAAATAATTGTTTCGCCATTTTATCATCATGGCCATAAATATCATCCCTGAAATTAAGCTGCCCGTTCCTGTCAACCCATGCAGTAAAATAACCGATAAAAACAGGAATGGTTGTATTGAGCGTAACGTATTGCTCCTTACCTCCATTGATTACTTTTGTTATCCTGTCATCGGTCCAGCTGCTGTCTTTGCGCAGTAGCCATACTGCTAATTTTTTCGGCTCGCTTAACCTTATGCAACCGTGGCTGAATGCCCGGCTGTCTTCTGCAAATAAGCTCTTGGCCGGAGAATCATGCAGGTAAATATTATACTCATTTGGAAATAAAAATTTTACCAGGCCAAGCGAATTTTTTGGCCCCGGTTTCTGGCGCACAGCGCCATTATTCCATTCCATATTGTGCTCTGCCAGATAATTTTTATTCCGCTGCATGCCGGGCAGTATTTCAGCTTTTATAATACTCGGCGGCACATTCCAATAAGGGCTGAATACAATATATTTTAAATTGCCTGTAAAAATTACGGTGTTGTGCCCCGTTTTTCCCACCACTACATTCATGTCCCATGCATGATTACCATTTTCATAAGCGTGTAGCTTAAATTCAGGTATATTCACCAGGATATAGTCTGTGGTGGGGTTTGCGGGCATCCACCGCACTCTTTCCATATTTATCAACAGTTGGTTTATACGCTCATCAACAGTTTTATTCATTTGTGTGATGAAAGCTGTACTTACAATACCATCTTCTTTTAAGCCAAAGCTGTGTTCAAAATGTTTTACTGCTTCGGTTAATTGCGGTGTAAACACGTTTGATGAATCACTGATAACAAGGTCATTTGTGGCAAATAATCTTTTCTTAATTCCTTCAACAGCATCGGCGGAATCGCCTTCCCGGTAACTTTTTTTATCAGCTTTAACCGTTTCCCATCCGCCTTTTTTTTGTATTGCATAATATCTCAGTAAATAATTCTTCAGCAATCCGTATTGCCTGTTTACGGGCTCAAACTGCTGTACATTTTTACCATTTGCGGCCAGCATGGAATCCAGCGTGGCTACTATATTTATTTTTTTCCTGGGGATATACCAGTCCAGATCTTTCACATCCAGCTTTTTCCCCTGGTAAGCTTTTCTTGTATAGTGAAAGAACTGGACCGTTAATGATAATTCAGTTTTCAGGATAATGCTGTCTGCGGGAGATAAAGTTGAACTGTCTGTGTTTACCGAATCAATTAACTGCTGCAATTTTGGATTATACAAACCGCTGTCTTTTGAATAATCTATATACTCATTTTCCATCCCTAAAAAAGTATTGGCAAAATCTGATAATGTGTTGCCGCTAAACCATGCATACTGGTAATTTCGGGCAGAATAAAAACTGCGCAGATGATCGGCCGCAGTGTCTTTAATGTCGTTGGCGCTGATAAATTTTTCAAGGGCAGCACTGTCAAAAAATAAGGTATTGTAAGCGTTTGCAGCGTTAATGGAGGTATCACGTTTTGCAAATGTGCCTGCCTCAGGATTTGCAGAATTATTGCTGCATCCCGCCATCAAAAAAAATAGAGGCAGTGCCAAATAAAAAATATTTTTCATAAATGAAAGATAGGAATTCTTATTAAATCTGTGTGATTAAGGCGGGTGCAATTACCTCGGGTGATTTGAAAAATTAAAAAAAATCATTAAAAAACGGGCATCCGGAACCTAAAAAATTAGTCGGTAAACTTTATAATATTTCGATTTTTGAAACCTCTTTCCCTTACCTTTGCCGCAAATTTTAAAACCTTACTTATTTATGGCTCATAAAGGTAAAATCAAACAAATTATCGGTGCTGTGGTGGATGTTCAGTTCCAGGAAGGGAAACTGCCTGAAATTTACAATGCCCTTGAATTAAGAAGGGATAATGGCGACAAATTAGTTCTTGAAGTACAGCAGCATTTGGGCGAAGACAGTGTGCGCACTATTGCAATGGACGGAACCGAAGGCCTTGTGCGCGGAATGGAGGTGATTGATACAGGCAAAGCGATTGCAATGCCTACGGGTGAAGCAATTCATGGCCGCCTTTTTAACGTAACCGGCGATGCGATTGATGGCCTGCCTCAGGTAAGCAAAGAAAATGGCCGCCCTATTCATGCAATGCCGCCGCTGTTTGAGAACCTTAGTACAGCCACAGAGATTTTATATACCGGTATTAAAGTAATTGACCTGATTGAGCCTTATGCAAAAGGCGGAAAAATTGGCTTGTTTGGCGGTGCAGGCGTGGGTAAAACGGTATTGATACAGGAACTGATAAATAATATTGCAAAGGGTTATGGTGGTATGTCAGTATTTGCAGGCGTGGGTGAGCGTACCCGTGAGGGAAATGACCTGTTACGCGAAATGATTGAAGCAGGCATTATGAAATATGGTGATGCTTTTAAACACAGTATGGAAGAAGGTGGCTGGGATTTAAGCAAAGTGGATATGGAAGGGTTGAAAGATTCAAAAGCCACATTTGTTTTCGGGCAGATGAATGAACCTCCCGGAGCCCGTGCCCGCGTGGCTTTGAGCGGATTAACTGTTGCTGAATATTTCCGTGATGGCGATGGTACAGGAAAAGGGAAGGATATTTTGTTTTTCGTAGATAATATTTTCCGTTTTACACAGGCAGGTTCTGAAGTGTCTGCCCTGCTCGGGCGTATGCCTTCAGCCGTAGGCTACCAGCCAACACTGGCAACCGAAATGGGTATCATGCAGGAACGCATTACTTCTACAAAAAACGGATCCATCACTTCCGTACAGGCGGTGTATGTACCTGCCGATGATTTAACCGACCCTGCGCCGGCTACTACTTTTGCGCATCTTGATGCAACAACTGTGCTGAGCCGTAAAATTGCTGACCTTGGAATTTATCCTGCTGTGGATCCTTTGGATTCTACTTCAAGAATATTAACTCCGCTGATTGTTGGAGATAGACACTATGATTGTGCCAACCGCGTAAAATTAATTTTACAGCGCTATAAAGAATTGCAGGATATCATCGCCATCCTTGGTATGGATGAATTAAGTGATGAAGATAAAATGACCGTTGCCCGTGCAAGAAAGGTACAGCGCTTCTTAAGCCAACCATTCCATGTGGCAGAACAGTTTACAGGACTGAAGGGTGTGTTTGTAAATATTGATGATACTATCAAAGCTTTTAATATGATAATGGATGGTGAGGTGGATGACTATCCTGAAGCTGCTTTTAACCTTGTAGGTACTATTGAAGATGCTGTTGAAAAAGGAAAGAAGATGATTGCTGCCGCACAGGGGTAAGGAAGCCCCACCTAACCTCCCCAACGGGAAGGAATTTGAGCAGGGTATTTTTTGTTACAAACATTTAGTTCTTTATTCAACATAATTATTTTAATCCCGTTCATTCTGATTAATCAAAAGAGTGGGCTTTAACCCTCCCCCGTTGGGGGAGATGGAGGAGGCAATGACTTTAGAAATATTAACACCGGAAAAAAAATTGTACAGCGGCGAAGTATATGGCGTGCAACTGCCTGGCATTACCGGTTTATTTGAAATACTTGATAAACACGCCCCAATTGTAAGCGCGCTGCGCAAAGGCAATTTGAAAATACTGATAGACAAAAGCAGTTTTGAAAACTACTCCATTGAAAGCGGTTTTGTGGAAATGCTGAACAATAAAGCAACCGTGCTGGTAGAAGGCGCTGCTGAAATGGAATAAGTAACGGATAGTTTTTTTGAAGGCCCTTTTTTACAGAGGCTTTTTGATTTTTCAGCATTTACTTTAATCAGCATCACTTCTTTTTTCTATTTTATCATAAAATCCTCCAAAATTATTCAGCCGCACACCTTCCTCTTTAAAAAACTCATGCGGAAAACCCAACTCAATTTCGCTTACATTATTTAACCGCTGTATATCTTCATCCGATAAAACCACATTCATTACCTTTAAATTTTCTTCGAGTTGCAGCAATTTTGTTGCGCCAACAATTGGTATGGTTGAAAAGTTTTTTTGCATTACCCATTTCAATGCCACATGCGATGGCTGCACATTTAATTTTTCTGCAACAGCAATCACTTCTTTTGTAATGCGCCGGCTGTTTTCACTTAGCCTGTTGCTGCCTTCTTTTATACGACCTTTATCACCGCGCAAATATTTTCCTGTAAGTGCGCCACCTGCCAGCGGCGCCCAGGGTGTAAGCGTCATGCCAAAATGTTTGGCCATGGGTATCAAATCCCGTTCAGGTGTGCGCTGCAGCAAACTGTATTCAACCTGCAGTGCAATAAACTGACTCCAGCCCATCAGCTCTGCAAGTGTATTTCCCTTGGATACAATCCATGCAGGTGTATCGCTGATGGCTGCATAATTTACCTTGCCCTGCCATATTAAATCATCCAGGCCGCGCAGCACTTCGTCTATTGGTGTAAGATCATCCCATATATGCAGATACAGCACATCAAGGAAATCTGTCTGTAAACGCTTCAGGCTTTCTTCCACACTGCGCATCATGTTTTTGCGGTTATTGCCGCTGGCATTAGGATTGGTGTTATTATCTTTTAAAGAATATTTTGTTGCAATCACAAAAAAATCCCTGTCGTGGCTGCTTATAAATTCGCCAATAATTTTTTCACTGTTGCCCAGTTTATATATATTTGCGGTGTCTAAAAAATTTCCGCCTGCTTCAGCAAATTTTTCCATAATTGCAAAGCTGGTTTCTTTATCGGCACCCCATCCGTTCTCAGTACCAAAGCCCATTGTTCCTAAACATAATTCAGAGACTTTTAATCCGCTTCGTCCAAGTAGTTTGTATTGCATAATGCAAATTTTTTTGATGCTTTTTCGACAGCTAATTCCTTATAATCCATAAATCGCAAAAATCCAGGTTCTAACAGTTACCCCTTCAGTAATTTAAACGCATGCATCCACTGGTTTGTATTAAACCCTCTTGCGCACCACAATATACACAACGCTTCAATAGAACCTGCGACCGAAGCTTTGCCCATATCTTCTGCTTCCCAGCCAAAGGAACTGATGATTTCACTTACCGTTTTCTTTGCAGCCACATCATTGCCGCAAATAAACATAGTTGGCGCGCCGCCGGGTAAATTGGGTCTATACATCAATGCATTGCCCACGCTGTTGAAAGCTTTTACAAACTTTGCCTCAGGAACAATTTTCTGCAGGTGCTCCATCAATGACTCATTTATTGCTGTAAAATACTGCAATGCACCATTTACTGGTGGCATATCTGCAATAGGATTGGTTGCATCAATTATAATTTTCCCTTTAAAATTTTCAATACCCCCAAGTTTAAGTGCTTCTCCGGCTGCCGTGCCTTTTGTGGCAAGCACAACCAGCTCTGCATTTTTTGCAGTGTCCTCAAACGTTGCAACTGCAATACCTGTTGTACTGTGAAATTTTGCAACTTCTTCTTTTGTTGTATTGCGTGTGCCAAGTATTACTTCATGGCCTTCTGCTTTAAAAGCTTTAGCAAGCACCTGGCCTACTACCCCTGATCCGATGATTCCTGTTTTCATATAAGGTTTGTTTATTGCTGAATAGAATTAGTACAGTATAAGTGAGTGACACAACAGGCGTTGAAGCATGCTGTGCCGCCCGCCTCAATAAAAATATCCTATGCATTATATACAGCCGCAAATACTTTGGCAAAATCGGCAAGTTTTGTTTTGCTAAAAATTGCAGGACGGTTTTTCAAATAATCAGACTGCATTTCACCTGAACGCAAGGCAGCGCCCATTTCAACATAATTCTTTGCAACTTCATCCGGCAAACCTGCGCCCAGCATACCCTGCAGCGATTGCTCATCTGTAAATTCCACCCAGTGCAATCCAGGTTTTCCTATTGCTGCGCCAAGTGTTTTTGCAATATCACCGTTTGTAATTTCATCGCTTGCAATATAGCGGATAGTGTGGCCGCTGAAATTCAACTGCAACAATTCCTCCACAGCAATGGCTGCAATATCAGCCGGGTCGACAATCACCATCTGCGTATCTGCCCCGCCGCTATTGCCGCCAATAATGTCCATGTGTTTTATCATGCTAACATTTGCAAACAGGTTATTATAAAAATAGGCTGGCCGCAGATGTTTGATATGCACATCTTTCAATTCATTCAGCGCATTTTCTGCACGGTGCAAACCGCTTACCGGGCCGGCGCCATCTGCCATGTGTGCGCCAATGCTGCTGAGGTTCACCACGTATTTTGTGGCTGCTTTTTTTATGGCATCCGCATAATTTTTTCCGATGCTGCCGATGTAAGCTTTCCAATCTGTGGCATCCAATTTTGGCGGAACCATTGTATATACAGCGCCTGCGCCCGTAAATGCCTGCGCCAGAAAAGCTGCATCAGTTACTGAACCAACCGCTGCCTTTGCGCCCATCGCTTCGATGGCTGCTGCGTTTTCCTGTTTTGAAGTGATGATTGTTACATCATGTCCGGTTTTTACCAGTGCCTCTGCCAATGGTTTGCTGATATTGCCCAGCGAGCCTGTGATTACGTATTTCATGTTGTTTTGTCTTTTATATACTTAAAAATTTACGAAGTTGATAATATGTTTATATTAAACTTGTATATACAAGTATTACTACAAAAAAATTATTTCGCCAGCTTATCTGCCAGCTTATTCATGCTCTGAACCATCCTTGCGCATTCATCTTTGCCCAATACACCTGAATACGCAGTATAAAAGTGCTTTACACATTCTTTCAGTTTTAGATGCATCGCCTTTCCTTTTGGTGTGGGATACACATTTGTTAACTTCCCTTCTGTGGTACGCACTACTAATTTTTTTTCCTCTAATTTTTCTATAAAACGTGTAATGGTACTGGGTTGCAGCTGAAGCTGGCCGGCTAATATGCCCGGCTGAACCCCCGGCTCTTCAATTACAATCATCAGCAGGTAAGCATGGCCGGGTGATAAGCCTGCGGGCTTCCAGCTTTCCACAGCAATCTTTTCAATTTTTCTTGCAAAGGCACTGCAGGAAAAATACATGCACCCGGAATATCTGCTTTCGGAGGTTTTCATTGAGGGTCAAAGATAAAATGATTTTATTTGTATATACAAATATTTTTTAGAGCTTAACGAAATCTTCCATAAAATTTTTTATATACCTGTTTTGCACCGGTACATTTTTTTTAATGCCCTGCCGGATTTGTTCTTCGGTTTGCACATAGTTACCTGCAATTAATTCTTCCCTTTCATGCTCAATCATATTATCTATTAATCCTTCCGTTGCTTCCATGTGAAACTGTAAACCGGCAACGCGGTTGTTGTAAATAAAACCTTGTTGTTTACAGGCGGCGGAAAAAAATAAATAGCTTGCTCCGGGCGGCAGATCAAACGTATCGCCATGCCAGTGAAACACAATCAATTCTTCCGGAAAATTTTTCAATAAAATATTTTCTGCTTCTGTTTTTTTTACCGGCCACCACCCAATTTCTTTTTCCGTATGCGGATAAATTTTTGCGCCCAATGCTTCTGCCACTAACTGGCTGCCAAGACAAATGCCCAGAACTTTTTTTCCCGCTTTAATACAATCTTTGATAAATTGTTTCTCGATTTTCAACCATCCATATTTTTTTTCTTCATACACGCACATTGGCCCACCCATTACAATGAGTAAATCAATTTGCTGAAATGCCGGAAATTTCACTTCATCAAATACCCGGGTAAAGCTGATATTGTGTTGTTGCTGCGCCCAATGCAGTAAACACCCGGGGTGCTCGAATGAAACATGCTGAATGAAATGTATGTTCATAAATAAGCTTATTACTTTTGTGTAGATTTACAAAGTTTAATTAAATCATGTCAAATCCAAATTTACATACAGAAAAATCAGAACTTACTCCGGCGGAAAATGAATTTGAAAACAGTATCCGCCCGGCTGCACTGGGCGATTTTGCAGGTCAGCCGCAATTAGTAGAGAATCTCATCATATTTATTAAAGCAGCAAAGATGCGCGGCGATGCGCTGGATCACATCCTGTTTCACGGGCCTCCGGGATTGGGCAAAACAACGCTTTCAAGAATTGTGGCGAACGAACTTGGTGTGAACATAAGGGAAACAAGCGGGCCTGTAATTGAAAAGCCCGGCGATCTTGCAGGGCTGCTTACAAACCTTGAAAAAAATGATGTTTTATTTATTGATGAAATACACCGGCTAAGCAATGTGGTAGAAGAATATTTATACGCGGCAATGGAAGATTTTCGCATTGATATTATGATTGATACCGGTCCCAGTGCAAGAAGCATACAGATAAACCTGAACCCTTTTACATTAATTGGCGCCACTACGAGGAGCGGGTTATTAACTGCGCCGTTGCTTTCAAGGTTTGGTATAAAATCAAGGCTGGAATATTATCATTCTGAAATATTGAAAAAAATTATTGAAAGAAGTGCAGCTATTTTAAATGTTCCCGTTAAGGAAGATGCCGCTGCTGAAATTTCGCGGCGCAGCCGCGGCACACCGCGAATAGCAAATGGCTTGCTGAGGCGCGTAAGGGATTTTGCACAGGTATTAAATGATGGCAATATTGATATTGGCATTACACAACACGCACTGAAAGCACTGAATGTAGATGAGCATGGTCTTGATGAAATGGATAACCGCATACTGGCAACCATCATTGAAAAATTTAAAGGAGGCCCTGTTGGCATTACAACTATTGCAACCGCAGTGGGTGAAGAAGCCGGTACAATTGAAGAAGTGTATGAGCCTTTTTTGATCCAGGAAGGTTTTTTACAACGCACACCAAGGGGCAGGGAGGTTACACATAAAGCTTATGAGCATTTAGGTAAAAAACCGGGCAGTAATATTTATGCCGGGAATTTATTCAGTTGACAGCAAAATGATGCGTAACGAACAGAAAGTAATAAAGGTGAGCAATCCTGCATCACCTTTATCTATAACTTACTGAATATAATTTTTATGGCGCAACAAGCCTGAATCCGTTGCCATGAATGTTTACAATTTCAATATCAGTATCGTCTTTTAAATACTTGCGCAGCTTGGCAATATATACGTCCATACTGCGGCCGTTGAAATAAGTATCACTGCCCCATATTTTTTTCAAAGCCCTTTCGCGTGGCAGCAAATCGTTCTTATGCTCTGCCAGCATTTTAAGCAATTCATTTTCTTTTGGGGAGAGTGTTTGCGTTTTGCCATCATGTATCAGTTCACGCAGGCGCGGATTGAAGTGGTACCTTCCCAGGTCAAACTGCATGTTCTCGGTTTCCCTGTTCAGTTCTTCATTGCGTTTTAAAATGGCTTTTATTTTTAAAAGCAAAACTTCACTGTCAAAGGGTTTGGTGATATAATCATCGGCGCCCAGTTTATACCCCTGGATAATATCTTCTTTCATGGTTTTGGCGCTGAGAAAAAAGAGCGGTATTTCAGGATCAATATCTCTTATTTCTTCTGCAACTGTAAAACCGTCCATGTTTGGCATCATTACATCAAGCAGGCAAATATCATATTTCTCCCGCTGAAATGCAGCCAAGCCAAGCCTTCCGTCCCTTTCAAGCGTAACATCGTAATCATTCAGCTCTAAATAGTTCTTTAAAACCATCCCCAGGTTTGTATCATCCTCGCACAACAATATTTTGTATTTTTTTCCTTCCATGATTTTTAAATTTTATTTTACAAATAAATGTAATTCATTTGCGGCATCAGAAAGCCGCCGGGTAATTTTTTGTTAAAGATAATGTTTATGGCTGTGCAAATCAGTATTCTATGGTGTGGAACGAAACCTTGTGATTTTTTTACATCTTGATACAAAAAGAATCCAGATTCCTGATAAGTGATGGCTAAAAATGAAAATTATTTTTTTAGGTTCATCAAAAATTTTTGTTTTTGAAAAACCTGGAGTGAATCATTATTGCGCGCCATGATTATATCATAGCCCTGTTTTGTAGTAATTTGTTTCACGTCTCTTAACTGGCCTTTTATAAACAACCCGCTTTCAGAAGGCCTGATATAATTAAACCGGTGCTGCGCATCACCTAAAAAAGTGCAGCCATAATCTGCATCAAGGCGGCCCACTTCGGGTTTGAGGCTGTAAAAATTCCCTCCAAGAAAGATGTCAGCTATTCCATCATCATTTAAATCAGTTACTAAAATGCCAAACACCGGTGATAGCTGCGCCATTACAGGCAATGGTTGCATAGTGAAGTTACCGTTGCCATCATTTAAAAAAATACATGTTTGTGTTTGCTTAACCGATAATGTTTGTGCGTGTTTCAACTGATCGGGCGTAAAAACCTGGTCAATTGTTTTGCCTGCATAATCACTGAATTTTAAAAAATTCTTTTTTAGGGCAGGCAGTTGGCTTACCAAATCACCCCGTAAATTAAATGGGTACAATTTACCGTCTGTTTTATAATAAGCCTGTATGCATTCTGTTTGGCCGTTGTTATCAAAGTCATCAGTATATAGTTTTGCAGGATGATCTTTATCTGCTTTAATTTTTGAATTCAGGCCATAATTTCCGGCAAGCAAATCTAATTTCCCATCCCCGTTTACATCTGCAACGGTTAAACAATTCCACCAGCCGGATGAATTAGGGAGTTCGGATATTTTTTTAAATTGGCTATTTTGATATTTCAAAATTGTAACCGGCATCCAGTCTCCAACCACTATCAATTCTTTTTTCCCATCGCCGTCAATATCGGCCCATTGTGCATCGGTTACCATGCCAAGATAAAGTAAATCAGGCGCAGCAGATTTTGTAACATCTGTAAAATTCCCTCCACCATTATTTTGCAATAACACACTTGACGGGATAATGCCATAACTGCCCGGAACGTTCCTGGCCCCAATAAAAATATCTTCCTTTCCATCTCCGTTAAAATCTCCTGCCCTTATGCAGGAAGCATTTACAGAAACTACAGGCCAGCCTTTAGCAGTACGTGAAAAATTTCCTTTGCCATCATTCAAATACAGCCTTGGCTGCAGATATGCAGACCCCGGGGTTGCCTGGTTTCCGCCGGATGCCACAATAAGATCCATATCGCCATCGCCATCTGCATCAAAAAAAGTTGCACCAATATCTTCATAATATTTGTCATGTATAAAAGCCTGCTGTGTTTTTTGTATAAACCGTCCGTTATTTTGCTGGATAAATATTTTGGCTGTATCTGCGAACGCACTTCCCATAAAAAAATCCTGCAGACCGTCTCCGTTTACATCACCCACAGTTATTTTAGGGCCTTCGGCAGAAAGCATTTTAGGGATAAGTCTTTCTTTGTCAAAATCGGTAAACTCATTTTCACGGTGAACAATATTGCCTGTAAGAGTTTCTTTGGTTACATTTTTATACAGTGTATTTTTATTTTTTGCAGGGTACTGCACGCTTTCATGTGCATCGGATTGATTAAACACAAGTACCGTATCAGCCTTTGCATTTCGTAGAATTTGCATTTTTTGATCCGGCCATTCCACAATCAAACTGTCTGCGGATTTCAGGGTATCCAATCCAAAGTTTAAAACAGGATCAACACTGCTTTGAAAACCACGGCAGGGCATTTCTTCCTGCATTTGATTAATACCACCAGCGCTTACAATTACTTTTGTTCCAAAACCAAAAGTATTGGGGGCATTACCTGCCAGTTTTATTTTTATATAATGATGATGTAATTTTTCCGATGCTATATTCCGGTACACAAAAGCATCCATATTATTATTGTTTACAACAAGATCCAGGTCACCATCGCCGTCAAGATCGGCATAAGCTGCACCATTACTAAAACTGGGCGTAACAAAACCCAACTGCGCAGATTCATTTTTGAATAAGAGGTTTTTTTGATTTATAAAAGCATAATTGGGAATAGGAACGGAAGGCATTTTTTGCAGCAGGTCTTTAAATGTAAATCCCTGCTGTACAAAATTGTTCATTGTTTCCTCGTTGAAATAAGCCAGGAAATCCTGGTCGGTAAGGTCTTTAAGGATACCGTTACATACATACATGTCTTTCCATCCATCATTATCAAAATCAAAACTGAGTGCGCCCCAGCTCCATCCTGTAGCTTCTAATCCTGAGAGCTGGGCAATTTCGCTAAAAGTGCCGTCCCGGTTATTCAGCTGAAGAGAATTGCAGGTAAACTGGTGGTGCAGGTCAAGATCATTTTTTGCTGTTTCCACATCATAATCATCAAACTTGACCGTGGTTTTTAAGCGGTAATCATTTTCGGGCAGCATTTCGCTGGTAAATATATCAGGGTAACCGTCGTTATTGATGTCAGCCATATCTGAACCCATGGAACCATTGCTGATATGGCCCATTGCATCATCAATCACTTCTTTAAATGTACCATTTTGCTGGTTTATGTAGAGATAATCCTTTTCAAAAAAATCGTTTGAAACATATATATCATCCCACCCGTCGTTGTTCACATCGCCCACCGTTACTCCCAGGCCAAATGCTATTTCGCTTCCATAAATACCCGCCTGCGCGCTTACATCGGTAAATTTCCCCTTATCATTTCTGTATAAACGGTCACCGTTTTGAGTGTCGCGGATATTTCTTAAATTTTTTTGGTAGCCAAAACTCTCTATTGATTTCGGGCTGTTGTTGAGTACAAAACAATCCAAATCCCCATCATGGTCATAATCAAAAAAAATGGCTTGTGTAGATGCGCCTTTATCATCGAGCCCGTATTGATGCGCTTCCTCTTTAAACGTTCCGTTTTTTTGATTGATGTATAATTCATTCGCCCTGTCATCGCCATTTATTATCCCGGCGTTGCATACATAAATATCAAGCCACCCATCGCCGTTTATATCTACCATTGTTGCGCCTGTATGCCAGTGGTGATTGCTTTGAAGGCCTGCTTTTTCAGTTACATCTTCAAATTTCCAGTTGCCCTTGTTGATGTACAATTTATTCTGCTGCTGGTTTGATGTAAAAAAAATATCGGGTTTACCATCATTGTTTATATCACCAATCGCCACACCGCCACCATTATAAAAATTATGGTAATTAAAGATGTTCATTTCTTTGGTGTCTGTTACTTCATTTTTAAACGTAATTGCAGTTTCAGAAGACGGCACCAATTGAAATAAAGTATTTACGGGGGGGGCATTTTGGGGTTCATTGCATGAAAAAAAAACAATTGAAAATAATAAAAACCAAAACAGGAGGGATGTATAACTGAAAATATTTCTCATTTGTAAGGCTGTAAAAACACTCGGCTAAGTTACCATTCCTTTTAAATTGGTAAATATAAAAAGTTATTAACTATTTTTTTGAGAAGTTGCTTCTGCTGAAAGTTAAGATAGCTGTATTTTAGGGGCGCCGCGGGAAATAAAAACCAAATATCCCGCCTTATGCAATTTTGCATTTTCCTTATTAAAGTTTTCTTCAGAATGAAAAAAAAAATTCTTATAATTTCAGGGCTTTTT
Organism: Chitinophagales bacterium; assembly: GCA_038207175.1. Lineage (GTDB taxonomy): Bacteria > Bacteroidota > Bacteroidia > Chitinophagales > Chitinophagaceae > JBBRAD01. Next base: position 89,059 of record JBBRAD010000003.1, on the reverse strand, counting down.
GTAATAAGTTTAGCGGCTGTATATATCTTTATTCCGGCACAGATAAGTATTACACAAACCCGTAATATCAATTGCACAACCAATGGGGCAATAAGGGTTTTATCCGATAACAATAACTGGCCAAAATGGTGGCCAAACACAATGGGAGGGAGCAAACAATATACTGGTGCCGATTCCTTTTATTACAATAATTCACTTTATACTATTTTGCAAAACTCAGATGGAACTGTGGAAATTTGCATACATAATAATGGGGATACGGTTAGCAGCAAAATGTTTATCCTGGCTTTACCTTTTGATTCCACAGCAGTGCAATGGCAGTGCACATTTGCACCCAGCCTTAATCCTGTAAAAAAAATACAGCAATATTTACTGGCGGTGAAAATAAAAAATAATATGGTGGCTATACTTGACAGCCTTCAATCATTTTTAGGAAAAAAAGAAAATGTATATGGCATGGAAATAAGCAAAAGCTCTTTTACTGATACTGTATTAATTGCCACCAGGGCTGTTTACCATACTTATCCATCCACTGCTGATATTTATAAACTGATAAATACGCTGAAAAATTATATTTCCGGTAATAATGCAAAGGAAATAAATGTACCTATGATGAATGTGACTGTACTTGGTGATACGCTTTATGAAATGATGGTTGCACTACCCATTGATAAAGAACTAAAAGGGAATGGGGCTATTTTCCCGAGAAGAATGGTGTCCGGGAATTTTATGAAAACAGAAGTTACGGGAGGATATCATACAGTAAATAATGCGCTTAATCAATTATTATTTTTTATGTCTGATTACCATAAAACCATAATGGCCATACCATTTGAGGTACTTGTTACGGACAGAAGCAAGGAAACGGATACATCAAAGTGGGTTACAAAAATTTATCAGCCTGCTGCATATTAGCTGCATCAATACACGTTTCAAATTTTTGATATAATCATTTTTGCACAGGCATTTTCTTAAACCAGATTACCATTGTACTGTCATTATTGCGTGCGAGTATATAAGCCTGTTTCCCCGCAATATTAATGCTGCGTATATGCCTTACCTGTCCCTTTACCTGTAAACCATTGAGGCTTTCTGCAAAGAACCCGTTGTTTCCTTTATTCAGTAAAACTGTTCCGAAGTCTGCATCATACCTTCCCATCTGTATATTGTTTTCATAATAATTCCCGAATAATAATATATCGGGCAGGCTGTCTCCGTTTGCATCTGCCACTGCTGCATCTTTAAAAGGTGAAAGCTGCGCCTGCCAGGGCATTGGCTGTACATCAAAATTAAGGTTGCCTCTATTTATTAAAACAGCGTTATAGAAATAATTTGCTGTTAATGTATCCGCGGATCTTAATTTATCCTTAGTAAATACTTCTTCAAGTGATGCTTTGGCAAAATCCTGCGCATATAAAAAATGCTTTTTTATTACAGGAATTTGTTTTTCCAGTTCCCCTTTGCTGGCAAACGGGATTTCTTTTCCATCAATATAATATGTAAGCACCTGTTCTTTTTTCCCGTTATTATCAAAATCGTTGTAATACATCCTTACAGGTTCACTTTCCGATGCTTTCAGCCTGCTGTTCAACCCAAGGTTCCCCGCTATTAGATCTATGTTGCCGTCATTATTAAGATCAACAGGTAAAATAAAATTCCACCATCCCTTTTTATCGCACAATGTTTTCTTTTCAAATGAACCGTTATTGTTTATAAAGGCATAGATACCCCCCCATTCTGTACAAATTAGAAGATCCTTTTTCCCATCTTTATTTATATCAAACCACAGAGCCTGTGTTACAAAACCGATATGCGAAAGTTCTCCCGAGTATTTTGATGTAACATCAATAAATTTTCCCTTTCCGTCATTCTGCAATAAATATGATTGCGGCACCTGGCCATAATTCCATGGCACAGACCTTCCTCCTATAAACAAATCCACAAAACCATCACCATTAAAATCGTAAGGGGTAACACAGGATGCGTTAATAAATAAACTGTCGAAAACATTATACAGCCTGGTAAAATGCGCCCTGCCATCATTGAGATAAATCCTTGGGGTTAAAAGAGAGTCTTTACCATAATACTCATTGCCACCGCTGGCTACTACAAGATCAGGATAGCCATCATTATTAATATCGGTCCAGCAGGCATCTACATCTTCATAAGTGCTGTCGTGTTCAATATCCGGTTGGGAAGTACGTATAAATTTACCGGATGGCTGCTGAAGAAAAACTGCACTTTTTTTCCATTTGGATGAACCCATAAAAACATCTTCCAGCCCGTCGCGATTAATATCACCAACACAAATTCCGGGGCCTTCTGTTGAAAGCATGTGTGGTATGAGGGGCTCGCGGTTAAATTCCTGGAACAGGTCTTCTTCATGCTTATAATCAAGGTTTACTTTAGAAGTAATATCCTCCATTGGCTTTGTTGGGTTTTGCCAGTGTTGGGCAAGTGAGTTATAATTAAACTTCGGGAGGTTTTTTTGATAAGTAACAGTTAGAAAAGAATTGTTTTTTGAAAAATCAATATGCTGATAAGTATTATCAGGCCATATAAGAAGAGCAGAATCCACTTTGGTTTTATCAAGCCCTATATGGATGGGTGTTTCCATACTTGACATAAAGCCGCGCACAGGATATTTTTCATATGTTCTGATTCCCCCGTTTGCATATACAATTACTTTAGCGCCAAGTGCATTGATATTTTTCTCAGGGCCTTTTAGTTTCAGCTCCGCAAATGGTTTGTCTTTTTTATCATCTGAAGTATTTCTGTATAATAATGCCGGTGCATCTACATTATTTACCACAATATCCAGGTCGCCGTCATTATCAAAATCTGCATATACTGACCCATTTGAATAACTTGGCGCAAGCCCCTTTACATTATCATCTACGTCCTGAAATACAAGGTCTCCGTTATTTTTAAAAAACCGGTTCGGCACTTTTTGCTGCGGGAATTTATCAATAAGGGTCATGTCTTGTTCGTTCATTTTATCATCACGCATTTTTGCCTGAAGTGCATCATCGGAAATATAGTTTATATAGTCAATATCATTTAACCTTTTTGAAATGCCGTTTGATATAAACAGGTCTTTTAATCCGTCATTATCAAAATCCATCAGCAACGGCGCCCAGGACCAGTCCGTGGCATATACACCGGAATATAAACCCACTTCACTGAACATTCCATTACGGCGGTTTAGCTGCAAATTGTTCCGTGTGTATTGATAGTTGTACCCGTAGCCCAGTTTCTCATAAAAAAGATCATACTCATCTTCGCCCAGTGACGCTTTTAATATTTGCGGAGCGGAAGGCAGCATGTCCATAGAAATTATTTCAGGATAAGCATCATTATTTACATCGGCAATATCCACACCCATCGTAAACTGGCTGGTATGCATCATGCGGTCAGGCAGCTCATCTTTGAATATGCCATTATGCTGATTAATGTAGAGATAATCATTTTCGTGAAAATCATTGCCCACATAAATATCAGGATAACCATCGAGATTAATATCTGATATAGTGATACCTAAACCATATCCTAAAACAGAACTGTTTATACCTGTATGCTGAGTAACATCAGTAAACGTATTATCACCATTATTGCGGAAAATGCGGTCTCCTGAAAAAGGGCTTTTTACACCCAGTAATTGCTGGCGTACGCCAAATGTTCCGTTTTGGTGAATGGAGTGGTTGAGCAGGTACATATCCAAATCCCCGTCACCGTCATAATCAAAAAACACCGCCTGCGTGGAGAAGCCTGAAAAATCCAGTCCGTACTGATGGGCTTCATCTTTGTAATAAGGAACCCCGTTTTTATCAATGCCCTGGCAAATGAGCAGTTGATTGTGGCTGTTAAGCAACTCATATTTACCAACCCTGCAAATGTAAATATCCAGCAGGCCATCATTATTTATATCTACAACAGATATACCGGTTGACCATCCACCGTCCTGTGGAATGGCAGCTTCTTTGGTAACATCGGTAAACTGAAGGTTGCCTTTGTTTAAAAATAATTTATCATCTCCCTGGTTGGCAGCAAAAAAAAGGTCTGTTTTTCCATCGTTATTAAAATCACCGGCGCCTATGCCTGCACCATTATAAAAATACATGTAATCAAATACATTGAAATTGGTTGCGGATGTGAGTTTGTTGGTAAAATTAAGACCGGTAACTGTGTTATCAAGTGTTTCAAACATTACCGGGTTTTCAGGCTTTGTATTACACGCTGATAATGCTATAACCAGTACTGCAGGGAATAAATAAAAAAACAAACACACTTTTTTTGGCATGATCAATACTTTTCAATGTATTTATTTGATACTATTTTTTGAATTTTTTTTCACTTCGTATAATGCCGGATAATCGTCATTGCGCAGAAACAGCAGTTGTGTATCTTTTCTTCCGGCAAGAACAGCAATATCTCTAACCACTCCATTTACCATAAGACCCGATTTGCGCGCTGATACCCAGGAAAAATTTCCTTTGCCATCGTTTAAAAGAATATCTCCAAAACTGGCATCCAGCCTTTCAAACTGGGGCAGAAACCCATATTCATTACCGCCTGTAACCAAATCCGGAAACCCATCGCCATTTACATCTAAGCATTGAATTGCGTTTACTGATGAAAGCTGCTCCATAACAGGCAGTTTCTGTACTGTAAAATTTCCATTACCATCGTTTATGGCAACTATTGAACTGCAGTAATTAAATTCATTTACCCTGGATTGCTTTATTAAATCCGGCGAAAATAATTCCTGTACTGATTTTTTGGCAAACTGTTCATGGCGCAGATTTTGCTTTTTTAAAGAGGGTACCTGGTCTTCCATATCATGCTTAAGAAATACAGGCATATCTTTCCCATTAATGGTTTGTGTGAGTATTTTATCAACTGATCCATTTTGATCAAAATCATTGATCCACAATTTTACTGGGCTGTTTTCATCAGGATGCAGGTAAAAATTTTCGCCAATATTTCCTAAAATCAAATCGGGTTTCCCGTCCCCGTTTACATCTGCAACTGTTACTTTTTGCCACCAGCCATATAAATTACTGAGGTTGGTTTTTATTTCCAGAAAATGATCATTTTTATATGTGAAAATACGGGTGGGCATCCACTCACCTGCAATTATTAAATCCTTTTCGCCGTTACCGTTTATATCTGCAAGGGCAGCGCTTGTAACCATCCCGATGTTTGCTATATCAGGATTGTTGGTTTTTGCAATATCTGTAAAATGCCCTTTACCATCATTCAAAAATAAATAGCTTGACGGAGCCTGGCCATACACACCCGGAACACTTCTGCCACCCACAAAAAGATCCTGGTAACCATCATGATTAAAATCAAATGCAACGGCAGCGCCTGTATTTACGCCAGTTGTGTTATTTGCAAAGGCATCCACTTTTATTGTAAAATTTCCCTTGCCGTCATTGATGTACAAACGGTTTTGCATCTGCCGGCTGTAAGGCGGGTTATCATTACCTCCGGGCCCCACAAATAAATCCATATCTCCGTCCCCGTCTGCATCAAAAAAAAGAACTGCTTCATCTTCAAAATCAGTAAATCTGTTAAATGAAGGTTCGTCTTTTTTACTAAAATTTCCATCGGGTGTTTGAAGATATAACTGGCCAGCATGGCCCTTGGTGCCTCCAATATATATATCCTCCAAGCCATCCCTGTTTACATCGGCCACGCAGGCTTTGGGTCCTTCACGCGAAAGCATTTTAGGGAGATTGCGTTCGTAATAAAAATCTATAAAATCATCTTCCTGGTGTTTTTCAAAAATACTTTTAACCGAATCGAGTAATATATCTTTCGCAGATGGAGGAATCAATACCGGTGGCTGTTTTTTTTCATCAGTTTCATTTATTATATGTTCCATATTTATTCCGGGTGAAATAAATTTCGAAACAGACCTGTCCGGCCAGGTAATGATCATAGAATCTATTTTACTGATTTTCCCAAGACCGATAACCTGTTTATAGTCTATTGAAGATTGAAAGCCCCTGCTGGGAACTACTTCACGTGTGAATATTTGATTTGCTGCAAATACCTCTATCTTACTTCCGATTGCAAAAGTATTTTTCTGTATACCGTGAAGAAATACTGCTGTATAATTATTCTTATTCAACTCACGCGCATTATTTTTATAAATAAATGCCGGGCCATTTTCATTATTTACCACAAGGTCTAAATCACCATCATTATCCAGATCACCATACGCAGCGCCATTGGAAAATGAAGGCTGCGTAAAACCCCAATTTTCTCCAATGTCGGTAAATTTCAGGTTTCCGTTATTTTTGAAAACCTTATTCACAAGTGGTGTCTGCGGAATTTTTTGCACTATTTGATCAACGCTTTCTTTTTTCCCGTTTAAAACCATTTTTTGAATTACCTCATTGGCAAAAAAATCCATGAAATCAAGATTTGTTACATCACGGTTTACCCCATTGCAAACATAAATATCACTGTACCCATCATTGTCCGCATCAAACAATAATTCGCCCCAGCTCCAGTCAGTTGCCGAAACACCGGCATAGTTTCCGATCTCACAAAATTTTCCATTACCGTTATTCAGCTGCAGGCAGTTTTTTACATATTGGTAATAAAGACCTGACCTGATCTTGCTGTTAAAAAGATCAATATTATCAAATGCACCCATTGTTTTCAGGCGGTAATCATCACCGGGTAACATATCAGTGGTAAAAAGATCCGGGTAACCGTCATTATTGATGTCTGCAATATCGGTACCCATTGAGGACATGCTCGTATGTTTAAAGAAATTTTCAAATTCATCTTTAAACGTTCCGTTTTTTTGGTTAATATAAAGATAGTCCCGCTCATAAGAATCGTTGGAAACATATACATCAGGCCATCCATCTCCGTTAATATCACCTACAGAAACACCCAGGCCAAAACTTATTAAACTTCCATGAATGCCTGCCTGCTTTGTTATTTCTGTAAAATGACCGTTGTCATTTCTATAAAGATGATCGCCACCGCCTTTTAAAAAATCACCTACTTTCCATTTATCCTCCGGCAAATCACGATTAGCGGCATAGCCTAATTGATTTACAGGTATCGGGCTATTGTCAATCATAAAACAATCGAGATCGCCATCATTATCAAAATCGAAAAAAGAGACCTGTGTTGTGTAAGCAGAAATATCTAACCCATACTTTTTTGAAGATTCGGTAAAAGTAAGGTTATGATTATTTATATAAAGCTGGTTCTTTCTGTGCCCGTTGCTCATATGGCCGGAATTGCATACATAAATATCCAGCCAGCCATCATTATTTATATCCACAAAAACTACTCCTGTACTCCACATGCTGTCTTGTGTAATGGCAGATTTTTGCGTAATATCTTCAAACTTAAATCCTCCTTTGTTTAAATATAATTTATTGCTTCCCATATTGGAAGTAAAGAAAACATCGGGCAAACCGTCATTGTTAATATCGCCAATAGCTACCCCGCCGCCGTTATAAAAATTTCTGAAAAGAAAACTGTTATCACGCTGCCCGTCGTTTACATTATTTGCAAAATCAATCCCGGTATTGGGCATCAGTTCAAACAGCGGCTGTACTGTGTTCGTATGGTTGTTGTTACATGAAAGACAAATAAGGACGCCTGCGAAACAGCAATAAATTAAAAAACTGCGGCAGTTAAGCATATAAATTCTCTGTAAAAAACGTGTGGACTAAGTTAAGGTATGAAATAAATACAAAGGTCATTATTAGTATAATGACCTTTGTTAAAATATCAAAATTAATTTTTTTAGTATCCGGGGTTCTGAACCAAGTTTGGATTAGCGGCCAAAGACTGGTTAGGTACAGGATATACAAGATATTTTGGATCGTCAGTAGGTTTATATAACCAAGGTTTGGTGAAGACACCAAAACGAATCAGGTCAGTTCTCCTAACACTTTCCCAATATAATTCCCTGCTTCTTTCTGCCAATAAGGTATGTGGGTCTTCCGGATTAGAAGGGTTAACTAAAGGCATTGAAGCTACAGTAGCTGCACCTCTTGCAGTCCTTAACCCATTAATTAAAGCAAGTGCACCCGGAACATCAGAACCTGTGCGGATTTTTGCTTCTGCTACCATCAGCACAACATCAGAATATCTTAAAATCATTAACCAGTTGCCCGAAGGCCCGTTGTAAGATGCCTGGCCATTACTTAAATCAGGAGGGTATTTTTCAACGCGTAATCCCGTTACTTCCAGGTTACTGCCCGTTTCAATCATATTTGCAGCAATATTGGGGTCAAATGATAGTGGGTTACCCTTCCTGTCTTTCAATGCTACCCCGCTTTCATTATATTGCTGCCCGATCATTATCCCTGGTCTTTGGCCACTTTTATCAGTAACGCCGGGATAAAATCTTCCTCCCAGTCTTTTATCTATGGCTGTATCACTTAATTTAGGGTTATTGGCATCTATTGGGGTAGTTACTCCAAAACTGTTATAAAAATCGGCCACGCTTGAAAATCCATTCCATCCTGCATTTGGATTATCAGGTGTAAATTGATTATAATGTAAGGTCTTAAACCAAGTGCCGTTAATTCCGCTGTTACCGGCAGAAACACCCGTATGGTTTGGATAAGCGAAAATACCTTCTGAAGAGTTACTGTTTGTAACACTAAAATTATCAAAATATTCAGGCATATAAGAATAGTGTCCACTGCTGATAATAGAATTCCCCAGCGTAATTATCTGTTGCATATCGCCGGCATCAAAAGTAGGTGCGGTTCTGTTAGCAAAAGCTCCCTTGTTTAAATAGCATCTCATTAATAAAGTTTTGCATGCATCTGCATTTGCCAAACTCATATTTGCGTTTCCTCCTGCAGGCAAGTCAGCCAGAGTTGCATTAAGTTCATCTATTATAAACTGAGCTGCATCGGCTCCTGATTTAACTGTTGGGGCATTCAGTAAATTATCCCCGGGATTTCTAAAAGGATACTGACCGTAAAGATCAAGCAGATAATATAATGAAAGCGCCCTTAAAAACCTTGCTTGGGCCGCTTGAGTAGGTGTTGGGCTAAAAGCAAGCACATTCGTTGCATCGAAATTAAGTTTGTTCAAAGAATTGAACACATTTAATACCTGTGCGTGATCTGCATTCCACATGTGGTTATGAATCACACGCCATACACCGTTATCATCCCAGTCACCACCCCTGGTAGGAACCAGGGATTCATCAGATGAATTTTCTTCCAGAGAAAACACAAGATCCTGAGCGGTAAATGGGCCACCAACATCATTATACGCTGCCTGTAACAGTAACTGTGTTCCAGCTGCCCCCAATGAGGATGATGTTTGCCCGTTTGTAAGTGTACTGTTCAGCCCTTCATTCAGTTTAGAACAGCCACCAAGAGCCAGAGCAAGCAACACTCCGTATATTTTTAAATTTTTGTAACGTATCATAAAATTTAGTTTTTAATAAGATTTATAAAGAAAAATTAAGCCCGAATGTAATAATCCTTGGTGTTGGGTAAGGAATATATTCAATAGACCTTGATGGATACCCGCCGCTGCTCTTATCAACGTTTACTTCCGGATCAAAGCCCGTAAATTTAGTAATTACAAACAGGTTGCTGCCGTTTACAAAAATGCTCAGGTCTTTGAGTTTACCCATGGTTCCCACGTTATATGAAAGTGATGCGTTTCTTAATTTGAAATAATTGCCGCTCTCCAAAAATCTGGTGGAAGCACCTACACCGCTACCGGCGCCTTCAGCAGAATTAAATGCTGCCTGGTCAATATTTCTTCCCTGTAGTATGCCCGAAATATTTGTAATATTTGTCCTGGTATTATTATAAATAAGATAACCACCTGCGCCACCGGCATTTAAACCAAATGACAGCTTTTTGAAACGTAATGTTGCGCTGCCACCATATATCGTGTGCGGGTTAGGATCCCCTGCAAAAGCAGGATTAGGCCCTATGATCTGGTTACCGCTGGCATCAAATCCACCAAACGGCTTTAAATAGAATTCATTAACCGGCTGATTGTTGGTAATAATCTGGGATAAAGTTCCTGATACACCCTGTCCGTCAATTGTACCTGTTAATATCTGTAATGATGTCTTGGTACCGGGGGCATAAAAATTAGTCAGCAGGTTTTTATTATTCGCAATATTGAAGCTAACATCTAATCCCAAATCCTTTTTGTCTATTAAAGCAGCGCCAATTGCAAATTCCCAACCGGTATTTTTTAAATTACCCGGGATATTAATCCAGTATGAAGAAGCAGGGGCCGGTTGAATAGCAGTACTCTGGAATAAGATATCCGTAGTGTTCTTATTATAGTAGTCAAAAGCCCCGAAGAGCCTGCCTTTCAGCAAAGAATAATCCAATCCAAAGTCATAAGAAGTAGTAGTTTCCCATTTCAAATCGGGGTTTGCTACATTTATTTGCCCCGCAGAATTGAAGGCGGAAAAACCAAATTGTTCCTGGGATGCACCCGCAGGGAATTCCTGGTTACCGGTACGCCCCCATGATGCCCTGATTGCCAAAGTTGTAAACAGCCTTCCGCTATTCTTCATAAATTCTTCATTGCTGATTATCCATTTTCCCGCAACTGAAGGGAAATACCCGTATCTGTTATTTTTACCAAACTTACTTGATCCATCAGCCCTGAAAGTAGCAGTTAAATAATACTTATCGGAATAATTTAATATGCCCCTTACAAAATAAGATTGCAATTCAGTAGTTGGGTCAGCAAAAGTACTTGGCTGGTTTTGAGTACTTCCATCTCTTAATATATTGGTATAAGGAATTTTAATAATAGTACTCTGAGTTAAGTTCGTATTAAACCCTGATGCAGAAAAAGTATTATTGGAATAATCAGATGTCCAGTATTCAAAACCTCCAGTTGCATCTAAGCGGAGGTTTTTCGCAAGTTGAGTATTATAATTCAAAGTATGTGTGAAAGTCTCAGAAGTCAATGTCGCATTTGAGATTGCACCAAATCCAAGACCTGACAAACCTGAATATCCCTGAAGCCAGCCATATTCATTTGTATTTCTGTAACCTGAACCATGATTCACGGCATACAAAAATTTATACTCAAGCCCTTTGGTAAGTTTGTAAGCAGCGGAAATATTTGCCAAAACAGTATTCACATTCGCAATGTCAGATATACCCGCAATTAAGGCTAAAGGGTTGCCTGAACCATTGGCAGGGAAAACGTAGTATCCTGTTGAAGGATCCGTAAACGACTGTGTTGGGTTCCATTCCAATGTAGCACTGATAAGGTTCCCCTGTGAACCGGCATTATTGGTTACCGCACCGAGGTTTTCAGTTACATGACCTGCAATTACATCAAAATCAAGCGTCAGCTTCTTATCCAGGAACTTATATTCACCGCCAAAATTTCCAATATATCTGTCTAATGAGGTGCTTTTAATAAAACCCTGGGATTTTGCGCCAAGGAATGAACCCCGGAATTTTCCTGTTTCATTACCGCCACTGAATGCTAAAGAATAAGTTTGCGATAAATCGCTTTGCGTAATTTCTTTTTGAGGATCTATGCTCTTGCCCCCATCCAGGGAAGAAGCGTTGGGTACATTATATTTAGTAAGTGAAGTCCTGAACTGGCCGGCATCCAAAATCTGATATTTTTTCATAAACCCGGCAGAAAGACCAAAGCCTGCGCCAAATTCGAGTTTTGTGGCTCCGGATGAACCTTTCTTAGTAGTAATTACTATTACCCCATTAGCACCACGCGAACCATAGATTGCAGTTGAAGATGCATCTTTTAATATGTCTATTGATGCAATGTCATTAGGATTAATATAGAGAAGGGGATTGGCATCCGGAGTGCTGCCCAAACCGTTTAAACTGATACCCGGCCTGGCTGAACGGCCATCCAAAACAACTCCGTCAATAACGTAAATTGGATTGTTGCCTCCCCTGATTGAATTGTTTCCGCGTATTTTAACAGTTGTAGCAGCTCCCGGCTGACCACTGTTATTTGTAACCTCCAAACCGGGTACTTTATTCTGCAATAACTGGTCGGGAGATGTAATAGCGCCTTTATTAAAATCTTTTTCCTTCAGAGAGGTAATAGATCCGGTAATATCCTTCTTCCTTGAAGTACCATAACCAATAACCACCACATCATTTAATGTTGAGTTTTCAGGTTTTAAGGATACAGAAACATCTGAAGCGGAAGATATGCTCACTTCTTCAGAAGTATATCCTACATAAGAAATCATGAGTGTTGTCGCAGAAGAAGGCACTGAAATCCTGAATGCACCGGCGGCATCCGTAGAAGTCCCTATCTTGGTTCCTTTAACAACAACAGAGGCCCCGGCAACAGGGCTGTTTTTTTCATCAGTTACTTTTCCGGTAACAGTTTTGTTCTGGGCCCAGGATTGTTGCATGATTAACATGAACAGCGGGCATAAGAGGATTACCCTCAGCATTCGAGTTGTAGTCATAATTACAGGCAGTTTATTAATCAAAAATAAGTAAATTGTGTAAATAATACACAATTTGAAAAAAAAATTAATTACAAGTGAATAACGCTATTTTATTTTTTCTGTTCAAATGAGGCATTTTTTTTTATTTAAACGCTGCACAGGCGTTATATTTCTTTTTTTTCGGTTAACTATGTATATCCATTTCCCGCAGGTTTGGAAAATGAAATGTTCCCTTTTTTAATTTACCGGTTTTTTTACACACCTGAAACCATTGCTGAATAAGGGTTTCAAAAAAATAAGGGAACATTTCAACCTTAATCATTAATAACAACATTACTATAAAAGCCCTTGAGTAAAAATAATTTATTACAGAAAGCAGGAATAAGTTTAACGTTTGGCATCACCGCAAACGATTGCGGAACTGTTTGCGAAAACCGTTGCTGTGTAAAAAAAATTACATCGGGGCCTCAATTGGCAGAAAATGAAAGACGCAACAACGCTTAAAAAAATATCACGGGCACTTAATCTTAGTATATCCACGGTATCACGGGCTTTAAAAAACCACCCTGATATTTCGGAAAAAACAAAACTAAAAGTTACAGAGCTTGCTGCATTGCTCGAATATGAGCCAAATGCTTACGCTGTGCAACTGCGCACCAACAACAGTAAAGTTTTCGGATTAATGGTGCCATCGGTTACTTATTATTTTTACGATTCCTTTATAGCCGCAATGGAAGAAGAATGCAGGGCCAACGGCTATTCGCTCATGATACTTCAATCCGGTGATAACCCGGCCATTGAACAGGAAAATTTAAGACTATGCCGCCAAAACAGGATTACCGGCCTCTTTGCATGCATTACCCCAAACACAACTTCCATCAACGCTTTTCTTAAATTGGATGAATCAGGCATTCCCATAATTTTCTTTGACAAAGTTCCGGCTTTTGAAGCCTGTAATAAAGTTTGCCTCGCTGATGCGGCAGCTGCAAAAATTGCCGCAGAAACCATCATATATAAAAAAAAGAAAAGGGTACTTGCTTTATTTGGAAATAATAATTTATCTATTACCCAGAGAAGGCTTGCCGCATTTACAGAAATATTCAGGCTTAATAATATTAAAGCCTTACCCGGAATCGAACACGTACAAAATGCAGACGAAGCAAAAATAAAAACGCATGCAGCTTTCAAATCAAAAAATAAACCCGATACCATTTTTTGCATGAGTGATGAAATCCTTACCGGCGCCATGAAAGCAATACAGGAGCTGCAATTAAAAATACCGCATGATATAACAGTAATTTCCATAAGCAACGGCATTATACCCAAATTATATTATCCTGAAATTACTTATGTGGAAACAAGCGGTTACAAACTCGGAAAGCTTGCATTTACAAGAATGATGGCCTGCCTGGCCGGTAGAACTTTTGTACAGGAGCTTACGGTTGATTCCGTTTTGGTGGAAGGAGGCTCAATATAAAACCCGGAAGCATTATTTTTTCCAAAGTAACCGATATTGCTCCCAAAAATTTTTACAGCAATTGCAAGTAATATCACACCAAAAAACTTTCTCACCGCAATAAGGCCTGATTTTCCCAGCATTCGTTCTATCCATTTAAGCGATTTTAAAACAATATACACAAGAACAAGGTTAATAATAATGCCAACAAGAATATACTGCTGCTCATAATTTGCCTTCAGCGACATAATGGTTGTAAGTGTGCCGCTGCCTGCAATAATGGGAAATGCAATGGGTACAACAGTTCCTGACACATCTTTATCGCTCTTGAAAATCTCGAGGCCCAGCACCATTTCGAGGCCAATGAAAAAAATAACGATTGAACCTCCGATAGCAAAGGAATGTTTGTCGAGCCCGAGAATGTTTAAAAACTGCTGTCCTGCAAATAAGAACAAAATCATAATAGCGCCGGAAATTAGGGTTGCACGCAATTCTTTTATAGCGCCTGATTTTTCTTTTACTGAAACTAAAATGGGTATGGAGCCAACTATATCTATCACTGCAAAAAGTGTGAAAGTTACTGTTACCAATTGATCAAACTCAAAGTTCATATACCCGCTTTTTTACAAAGGTAATATCTATTGCATCAACCTTTACGGCAGGGTGTAAAACGATGCATCCGGGGCAATTTTTATTTTCGTGGCCATGCATGCAAAATATATAAGGCTGCCTCGCGGGATTACAGGGCACAAGAGTTTTAGAAACAGTCTAAAAATAGATTTCTTCAAAGAAGCCATATCGGTCAGGTCAAAAAAACAATAAAAATAAAGAATGAAATTTCTTTTCCTTTACAGAAATTATTATTAACTTGATGCTGCACACTTTTAACCAATGGGTATTTCTCAAAATATACCCATGTCACCTCATTTTCATCCAATCACTTAGAGACCTTATAGAGACCTTACAGGGATATTATAGAGACCTTACAGGGACGCTACTTCATAGTTACCTTATAGTACATCCCTGATAACTTCATAGTAACCCTGCAGCAATAACCTGTTAGCCATACTCCATCTGTAATCGGGATACCTTTCTTTTAAAGTTACAGACCCTAACTTTCCACTCAGGAGCTTTGAAAACAAAAATCAGCCTGACACTTGCGGTAGCTGTTGCCTGCCGCGAGCTTTTTAATGCAATAAGCATTTTGCAGAATCATTTTTAAACAGCTTCTTAGAACTGAACCCGCAAACCTGCCATGAAGTTAAATCTTTTGCAGTTGTATCCGCGAATATCAAAATACTGCCGGTTGGTGATGTTATTGAAATTGGCAAACAGCTTTATCATTTTTGATGCGGCATATTCGCTGTAAATATCAATAGTATAATAACCTTTTACTTTTATGGGTGCGTCCGCGTAAACAGGTTCTTCGTGGTTACTTACAGTTTTCAGGTGCACCGAAAAATCCAGTGCTTTTGTAACCTGGAAATTTGCCTGCACATTAAAAACATTCCGCGGCCTTTTATATAAATTATATACCGCAGTATCCTTGCCTGTAAAATCTGAAGTGGTCATTATTTTTCCATCTGCATAAGTATAGTTTGCAGAAATATTTATGACTTTGCTTACCGCAACTGATGCATCCGTTTCAATGCCGTTATCCCTTTGCCTATCCGCATTTATATAAGTGCTTATATAAGTTGCGGGATCAGTATAAAAATAAATTACATCATTAATATTTCTTTTAAATACAACCGCACGTGCAGTAATTTTTTTTGCCGAGTACTGCACACCGCCCTCATAGCTTTGTGTTTGTTCAGGTTTTAAACCTTTATTTCCATATTCACTGTATAACTGGTACAAAGATGGCACCCTGTATGCACTTGAAATATTTGCAAACAGTTTCCAGTTGGTGTCAATATTATATGAAGGGTTAAAACTGTACGTACCGTTCCATCCATATATGGAATGATGGTTCGCGCGGCCGCCCAGTTCAAAAGTAAATCCCGAAATATTTTTTAGGATAAGTGATGCATAAGCGCTGGCCTGGTTTGTTTTTGCACTGTCGCCCAACGCTGTTGAATAAGGGCCAAAACTGCTGATGGATAAATAAGACTGGCTGGTTTTATTTTCCCTGTAATCCACGCCGGTTAAAAGTTCCAGCTTATCATTCAATTTAAAATTGCCATACAGTTCTGCAAAATGCGAATAACCTTTATACATTCCATTTTGGTATTTTGCAACCCCCCCCGCATCTGTTGAATCATCAATATAGCTTCTGTTGATAGTGTTATACTGGTAATTAAAAATAATTTTATTCCCTCCGGATTTATAATCCGCAGTTGTACCCAGTTGCAAATTTTTATCAGTGATATTATAATCTTTATCATCTGTAAAAGCGCCTGCATCAATGGCCGCTTTATACTGGTTAACATGGCTGTAAGCACGTATATTGAACTGCGGGCTTACATCATAGCCAACTGTCGCATTAAAAGTATTTTGTGTATAACCGTCTTTATCAAAGTTTTTATTTCCTGTTGAATCATACGCGGATGAAAACCCATTACTGTGTATATAAGAATAACCCGCATCATACTGCCATTTGTCTTTTCTCCCGTTAATACCGGCAGCGCCGTTAACAGTTCCGTAAGTTCCCCCGCTTAAGGTACCGTATCCGCCAAAAGCCCTGCTGCCGCTCTTTTTGGTGATGATATTAATAACACCCGCCACCGCGTCGCTTCCGTACAAAGTGGATTGTGCACCCTTTAAAATTTCAATTCTTTCTACCTGGTTAATATTGATGTAATTCAAATCAAACTCGCTGCTGATGCCCGATGCATCATACGCAGGCACGCCATCAATCAATATCAAAGTATTGCCTGACGATGCGCCGCGCATATACACCGTTTGGTTGGCGCCCAGTGCATTATTGCTTCCGTTAATTATTATGCCTGTTTGCTCATTCAGTACTTCCGTAAGCGAACGGCCACTGCTGCGCCACAGTTGTTCCTGCGTAATAACGGTTAAAACTTTTCCTGTTTCTTTTTGTTTTTGTTCAAACTTGTTGGCGGTAACAATTACTTCATTAAGCGTATTTGCCAGCGTGTCTTTTTGTGCAGATGCAGCAATTGAAACTGCAATCAATAATGTTGTAAAGGATTTTTTCATGTTCACCGTTCGTGTTTTAAAAATGTTTCCGAATGATGAACTTTCGTGCAAATGAATTGAGCAGAAATGAAGACAGCCTTCTGCAGAAAGGTGGTATCCATCTCCGGCCTTTCACCCGAAAGCTCAGCGATTAATGCGCAATTGATCTGGCAGGTCTTCTGGCTTGGCATTCACTTCGCCTTCCCATTCCGCCTCAGGCGGGACAGTGGTTTTAATGAAGTTGCTTCCTTTTCCTCCCCCTTGGGAAGGTCAGGTGGGGCTGCCTTTACAGCTACGGGGATAGCGCCGGATTTACACCGGCTTCCCTTTTAATCCGTTAAATATTTTTGTACCGGGCTGCAATTTTTCAATTATACATTCTTGCGTCGCACTCTTGTACTGCTGATACTTTAATCAGCAAAAAATATTCTCGGGAACCAAAATCTGCTGCAAATGTAACGGATGCAATGCTTGATAAAAATATTTTTTAAAGCAGTGTTTAAATAAAGTTGATAAGTGAAGTTGTAGTTTATGTTTCTTACATTTATCGCAACAATTACAAATTGAATTGTTCAATAAAGATATAAATGCACAGGAGTGCGACGCAACAATGCATCATAGCATTCATGCTGCCGGGTACAAAAAATTATTATAATTATCTGCAGGTTTTATGAAACAAAAACTTTCCCTTTTTGATTTATCCATGATTGTAGTCAGCCTTGTAATAGGAATGGGCATTTTTGCCACGCCTGCAAAAGTGGCCGCCACATCAGGCAGCAGCAATATTTTTTTTGCAGTATGGATAACAGGCGGCATTGCGGCTTTATGCGGCGCTTTAACCTATGCTGAAATTGGTGTGCGCCTGCCGGTGATGGGCGGCTATTATAAAATTTTTGCGGAATGTTACCATCCCGCAGTTGGCTTTACGGTAAACGTGCTCATACTGGTAAGCAATGCAGCATCACTGGGTGTGGTGGCATTGATTGGCGCTGATTATGTAAGTGACCTGTTATTTGGCGCGCCTTCAGGAACACTCTTCAATATTACCGTATCCATTGTTGCAGTGGCGCTTTTTTACGGGGTTAATTTTTTAGGGTTGAAAACAAGCAGCCGCACCCAGAATTTTTTAATCGTACTGAAGATTGCATTAATTGTTTTGCTGGTAGCAAGTGTGCTGAAAGGGGTGGTGATTGAACCGCATGGATATGACAAATCCTCACCGGTGTATGATTTTAAAGACAACAACTGGCTGAAGCTTTTTTTAATAAGCATGATACCTGTTTTCTTTTCGTACGGCGGCTACCAGCAAACCATCAACTTTGGCAGTGAGGCAAAAAAAACAAAAATCTTAGCCCGGGGAATTATCATCGGTATATTTATTGTGCTGGCTCTTTATCTCTCCATCAATTATGCGTATGTACAGGTAATCGGTTATGATAAAATGAAAAACGCCACTGCCATCGGTGCATTGCTTTGTGAAGCATGGTTTGGCAAAACAGGCGGAAAGGTTTTTGATGCGCTGATGTTTTTATCCGTTCTCGCTTATGTAAATGTTTTGCTGATGAGCAATCCGAGGGTGATGTTTGCCATGAGTGAGGACAAAGTGTTTCCAAAAATATTTTCATATACCAATAAAAAAACAGGCGCCCTTGTTGCAGGGCTTACAGCATTTGCATTGGTCACTATTATTATTACATTTTTTGGAAAGGGAGTGGACAATATTTTAGGCTTCAGCATGTGTTTGGACAGCATCGGCATGAGCACATCTGCTGCTGCAATATTTATTTTGCGGAAAAGGAAACAAAATCAAAATTTAATTACCGAAGGCTGGATGAAATATACGCCGGTACTCGCAGGCATTTTTGTTTTTACTTATTTACTGATAGCAATAGCCGTGGTGATTGCCAACCCGCAGGCCGCTGTTACAAGTGTTATTCTCTCATTGATTTTACTGGTGGTGTATTATATTTTTTATTTTAAAAAAAGAAGGTGATGGATATTTCATATATACTCAACGAATACGCCGAAGACCGTGATCACTATTTCCGTGCCATTGCGCCGCCCATTATACAAACAAGCAATTTTGCATTTAAAACAACTGATGAACTTAGAAAAAGTTTTGAAGATGAATATTCCGCCTGGCTGTACAGCCGCGGCTTAAACCCAACAGTTGAAATTTTAAGAAAAAAATTAGCAGCACTTGACGGCGCTGAAGATTGCCTTGTATTTAACAGTGGCGCTGCTGCTATTTTTGCGTCGGTACTTGCAAATGTAAAAAGCGGCGGCCACATTGTAAGCGTGCAGGGTGTTTACACATGGGCGCAAAAAATGTTTAATGAAATACTTCCCCGCTTTAATGTAACCACTGCTTACATTGATGGTACAGACATTAAAAATTTTATCTCCGCCACTAAAGAAAATACTGCTGTCTTTTATCTTGAAAGCCCCAACAGCTGGACTTATGAACTGCAGGATTTAAAAGCGGTAGCAACATTGGCAAAAGAAAAAAATATTGTCACTATTTGCGATAACAGTTATTGCACACCATTATATCAGAGACCCATAAAGTTTGGAATTGATTTGGTTTTACAGTCGGCTACAAAATATATTGGCGGGCACAGCGATACCGTTGCAGGTGTTTTAAGCGGCAGTAAAAAAATGATTGAAAGAATTTTCAACAGTGAATACATGAACATTGGCAGCGGCATACAACCTTTTAATGCATGGCTGCTTATACGCGGATTACGCACACTGCCTGCCAGGCTTGACAGGATTACCAAAACCACGCAGGCTGTTATTGATTATCTTAAACAACATAAAAGAGTGGAGCAGGTGATTTTCCCCTTTGATGAAAATTTTCCGCAATATGATTTGGCAAAACAGCAAATGAGCGGCGCTTGCGGTTTATTAACTTTTATTATCAAAACAAAAAAAATTGAGACCATTGAAATGTTTTGCGATTCACTGCGGCATATACTAATGGCTGTTAGCTGGGGCGGGCATGAATCATTAATTATCCCAAAATGTTCGGGAATAAAACGGGAAGCATTTGACCTTTCTGTTTCCTGGCACCGGATGCTCCGCTTATACACCGGACTGGAAGAACCTGCTTATATTATTAACGACCTGGAGCAGGCTTTTCAAAAAATTGAATTAATGGAATAGTTATGCAACCTAATAACCTTTCCGCTTTCCGTTTATCGAAAATTTAAAACAACAACAACAAGCTTTCAGTTATTTTTGTTGTATGATGAAACGTTTATTCATTGCATTGTGTTTTGCAATGCCTTTATCCTTACCAGCACAGGAAAAATGGGATTTACGCAAATGCGTGGATTATGCAGTTGCAAATAATATCTCGGTAAAGCAGGCTGATGTACAAGCAAGAACAGCCGCATTGCAGAAAAAGTTTGCCGATGCTCAGGTATATCCTAATCTTTCTTTTAATACACAGGCCGGCTTTAATTTTGGCCGTTCTATTGACCCTACCACCAACCAATATACTACCCAAAAAGTTTTCTTTCAAAGCTATGGATTGCAGTCCGGCGCTACATTGTTTAACTGGTTCAATATAAAAAACAGCCGTGCTGCGGCAGACGTGGATGTAAAAGCCTATTCGCTGGGTATTGATAATGCAAGGAATGATATATCATTGAACGTGGCTGCGGGTTACCTCCAGTACCTTTTAGCAATTGAGCAGACAAATATTGCAAAAGTTCAGATTGCACAAACACAGGCGCAGTTGGACAATACAAGAAAATTAGTGGATGCAGGGAGCATGCCCGAACTGAATGCCGCGCAACTGGAAGCGCAGCTTGCTACTGATAGCAGCAACTATATATCAGCGAAAGCAACGGCGGAGCAGAATAAAATTACCCTGATGGGATACCTGAACTTAGATGCCGCTGCACCATTCGAAGTTTCAGTCCCCGATGTTGACAAAATTCCAATAGAGCCTCTGTCGGAACTGCAGGCTGATTATGTGTACCAGCTTGCCATGGGAAACCAGCCATTACAAAAATTTGACAGCCTGCGTATTTTATCAGCGCAATACAGCGTAAAAAGTGCAAAGGGTGCCATGTATCCCACGATTTCTGCATTTGGCCAGTTGGGAAGTAATTACGGAAGCATATTCAGGGAATTTGGCGGTGCATTTCCAACGGGCAAGTTTGATACAATAGCTGTAGTTCCGGTAAACGGAACAAATTATTATGCATTAACACCCGGTTTCAAGAGCCTATTTAATAAACCTTCTTATTTCAAGCAGGTTGGAAATATCAACTTTAGCCAGGCGATAGGCTTACAGTTAAACATTCCTATAGCCGGCAACCGAAGGCTGAAAGATGCCTACCAGCGTTCGCAACTGAATGTAGAAAGTTTAAAACTTCAGCAGCAGCAGGATAATATGACCTTACAGAAGAATATTTACCAGTCATACAGCAATGCCAAATCAGCAATGGAAAAATTCAATGCAACCAATAAATCTGTGCAAACACAGGAATATGCTTTTAGCCTTGCAGAAAAACGTTACCAAATTGGCGTATTGTCCACCATAGATTATATCACTGCACAAAACAATTTGTTTACTGCAAGAATCAATCAAATTTATGCGCGGTACGATTTTATTTTTAAAATGAAATTACTGGAATTTTATAAAGGCCAGGGTCTTACATTATAATCTTAAACAGAGAAAAATAGTTATATGAGCAAAACTTTAAAATGGGTAATCATCGTACTTGTAATAATAATAGTTGCACTGGTGGGTTTAAAAATGGCAGGTGCATTTGGCAAGGATGAAGGTGTAAAAGTAACTGCTGAAAAAGCAGCCAACCGAACCCTTATAGAAACAGTAACTGCAAGCGGAAAAATTTTCCCTGAAGTAGAAGTAAAAGTAAGCCCCGATATTTCAGGTGAAATTGTATCGTTGAATGTGGTCGAAGGGGATACAGTAAAAAAAGGGCAGGTGCTTGCAAGCATCTATGCAGACATTTATGCATCGCAAAGGGACCAGGCTGCGGCAATGGTATCGCAATCGCAGGCGCAGGTGGGTAATGCAAGTGCACAGCTTGGTGCTTTAAAAGCAAGCCTTGATCAAACTGAAGCAGCATACAACCGCCAGAAAACCTTGCTTGATCAAAAAGTTATCTCGCAGTCAGAATTTGAACAGTCAGAGCAGGCTTATCTTTCAGCTAAAGCAAATTATGAAGCCTCTAAACAAAATATAAAAGCCAACCAGGCAAATGTGCAAAGCGCTGAGGCCAGTTTATCAAAAGCAGAAAAAGATGTAAGCCGCACCACTATTGTAGCTCCCATGGATGGAGTGATAAGTTTGCTGAGCGTAAAAAAAGGTGAACGTGTTGCAGGCAATAGTTTTAATGTGGGCACCGAAATGATGCGCATTGCAGATTTAAGCAGTATTGAAGTGCAGGTGGATGTGGGTGAAAATGATATCCCCAAAGTAAAAATAGGTGACAGTGCCATTATAGAAGTAGATGCTTTCAACAACCGTAAATTTAAAGGTATTGTGTTTAAAATTGCAAACCCTGTTACCAGTTCGCTCACATCCGGTTCTTCCACTACTGTAACAAATTACCAGGTACATATACGGTTGTCACCCGGAAGTTACAATGATCTGATTGTAAAAGGCCAGCCATTCCCTTTCAGACCCAATATGACGGCCAGTGCGGATATACAAACAAGCACACACACAAACGCTTTATCTGTACCCCTGAATGCAGTTACCACAAGGGATACATCAGGCAATGCCAGCTCTGTGCAAACAAGTAATGACAATAATAATCAAACCGATAACCAGACTGCAAATACATCAGGCAGTGGTGATATGCAGGAAGTGGTATTTGTGCTGCAGAAAGATGGTACAGTAAAGAAATACCGCGTAACAACAGATATACAGGACATTAATTATATACAGATACTCAGCGGCATCAAAGAAGGCGATATGGTTATTACCGGGCCTTATGATGTAGTAAGCAAGCAACTTAAAAATGGCGATAAAGTACAAGTGGTAAAAAAAGAAGAACTGATACAGCAGTTCAGTAAATAATAAAGTATTTGTTTAAACAGAAAAGGGATACAAAATTGTATCCCTTTTTTATGCTGATGCAAAATTTACCTTTCACCAGTTTGTAACCATTTTGCACATGCAGCATCAAGGTTTTCTGCGGCCAGCTTTTCATATTTATCACTATCTTCTTTGGTAAGTAAATCTTTCCATCTTCCATTAGTGCCTTTATGGATAAAAGTATCCGAACCACCATCCCAGAAAGCACCGCCAAGAGGCACACTTTTTACAGAGTTTTTTTTCATATAATCAAAACTGCAGTGCTCCAGCAAAGCTTCCCATTTTTCAGGATTAATGGGAATACCGAGAAATGCTGCCAGTTTCTTTATTTCACCGGGCATGTCTTCTTTCAATTTTTGAAAATGAATCAGGTACACATTAGGCAAATCCCTTATCGCCCACCATGAACGTATATTTTCCCAAAAAGGCCAGAAGGGATAACCATCCTTATCAAGCCATTCATTATAATACTGCACAATTGACTCAACGGGTTTTTCAATAGGGGGGCCCACACGGCCGGGTGTATCATTCAATGCATGGTACCACAAATCATTTGCATTTGCATGATGGTTATATACGCTCCACACCACATCTCTCCCATCACGGCCTATATAAATATATTTTGCTTTAGGAGAAAAAACCAATGCATCAACCGGTAAATGCGTTTTGATAAACCGCCTGTGCTGCTGGCTTTCAACAGCCGGCATTTTTACTTCCCGCGGAGGCACACGCAGATCAAGCCACGGTGACATTTCCGCTACTTCCATATCCTCCTGCCCATCAAAAATCAGTTGCGATACAATCTGCTGCAGCCAGGTGGTACCCGATTTTGCATAGGTGGCGATAATAATATCATCATCCCTGAACTGAAAATCGTTCCAGATCGTAGAATCAAAATGATGACTTAACATTTCACGTTTTTTTTGCGGCCAGTTTACGGGCTGTTCCATGGGGAGTATTGTTTAAGGATTAAAAATCAGTTTCTAAAGGTGAAAATAATATTTGTAAACAAAAAAAATATTTCCTTCATACCAGGTAATACAGGTTCTGTAAAAAATTTATATACACCCAAAAGCATTTTCATACATTTTTAATTAAAAAGTATTACATTCATTTATTCTTTCAGGCCATCAATTAACCAATATGAGAAAAGTTTATGCGGCCCTTACACTTACAGTTTTAATTGCTGCAGCTGGCTGTAAAAAAAACGATGAAATGCAGGCCGGTTTTGCTGTTCACGGCCAGCAGCAAACATTGTCCACTCAACAGATAAATGATATTATCTGGCAGCAGGTTCAGCAAAAGGGCAGCTTTGAATGGAAGGATGTTCCCGATGAAGTATTATGGAGCGCACTGCAGCGCAGCGATCATATTTTATCTGTAGGTTATCAGCCCGCAGCAGAAATAAATGTGGAAGACAGGCTTACACAAATAAATATCCGTGACGCTGTATGGACATCAGCAAAAAACCAGGTGCTGCAACTTATTT
Source organism: Chitinophagales bacterium (assembly GCA_038207175.1). Classification (GTDB taxonomy): domain Bacteria; phylum Bacteroidota; class Bacteroidia; order Chitinophagales; family Chitinophagaceae; genus JBBRAD01. The sequence continues at coordinate 64,452 of JBBRAD010000003.1, read as the reverse complement.
ACGCTGCTGAAAATAATGCTGCTGCTTCCGGAAAAAACCTGCAAACGGAAGTATGGCCGGAAAAAGTACTCCCTGTTGTGGATATATATGTTTCCAGTATCAATACGATAAAGGTCTTACGTGCCAGCAAGTTAGTGCGTTATGCCGAACCCATGGGATATGACCCCGGCACTTACGAAAAAGACTTTATGCAAAATGATAAAACACCAAGCAATATTGGCAGCAGCGGCTGTGGTGGGTATGATGGTGATGGAAGTCTTGCTGAAGGTGTTGATTACACCTCTGTTGCGCCAGGCGCCAAAGTTTCATGGAATTACAGTTATCAGCATATAGTTGAAGCATGGAGTAAATCCACAGGTCAGGGTATAACTGCAATGATCATTGATACAGGCCTCAGCCCGGATCAGGACAACCTGAACAGTGGTTTTAACCAGGGTTATTCTTCAGGGCGAACCATACAAAAAATGGTAACCATTCCCCGAGGTACGGTTGATGATGGTTGCGGTCATGGCACGGCTATGGCCGGTGAATTAGCAGCACCCCGCTGCACCAACGGCAGTTCCTGCGGCGTGGCTTATAACTGCAACCTTATTACCTGCCACGCATCAGAAGATGTATATCTTGATGCAAGCAAAGAAGTAAAAGGAGTGAGCGATGCATTTACATGGGCAGGCAACAGCAGTGACGTAAAAATTATCAGCATGAGCATGGGGCGCATTACCAGCAGTTCACAAATAAAAGATGCAATAAAATATGCTTATAACAAAGGCAAACTTATTTTCTGCGCAGGCGGTACATCTTTCAGTTGGTCTGCCGGGTGGTTTGGTGTTATTTTTCCGGCTTACCTGCCCGAAGTGGAAGCAATTACGGGTGTAAAGGACAATACCACCAGCCTGCAAAGATGCACGGACTGCCACAAAGGGAAACAAATAGATTTTGTAGTAGTGATGGAGAGAGGAAGTGACGGGCATCACCCTATTACCACAGCTATAAGCGGCACGCAGCCCACTACGGTAGGCGGTTCATCAGTATCCACTTCAACAGCAGCGGGCATTGCAACGCTTGTGTGGAGCCGCTTTCCAACGCTTACCCGCGACCAGGTAATTACCAAACTACAGCAGAGCTCCAGCAAATACCCCCATAAGGATCCTGACTATGGGTATGGTATTATTAATGCGGATATGGCGACAAACTGATAAAAGGAGTTTCAGAAACAGGTTTTAAACCCTCTGAGGGCAATTATATCAACAGTAAGAAAACTATTGAATAACGTTTTGTGCTGCCAAGATGTGTAAATAAAGAAAGGTATAAATATTTTATAAATAATATAATCCTGTGTGCAAAGCCGGGTATATTTTTTTAATCAACCGCTTGCATTCGCTGTTATGGATTTGAATGTATAAGTTTGTTTTCAAAAAAACACGAGAACCATGTTTAACGATTACAACCGTAGAAAATTTATAAAGCAGGCTGCTGCAGGAGGCGCTGCTATTTCTTTAATGAACCTTCCTTTAAAAACCTTTGCAGAAGAAAAAATGATCAAAGTGCGCGTGGGCATGATTGCAGTTGGTTTCCGCGGACAATCCCATTTAGATGAAATGATGAAACGCAGCGATGTGGAAGTGGTGGCCATGGCCGACCCTGATAAGCGCATGATGGCGATGGCGCAAAAATTAGTTGCGGGTTATAATAAGACAGCACCCGCTGAATACACCGATGGCAATTATGATTACAAAAATTTACTTAAACGTGATGACATTGATGCGGTAATTATTGCATCGCCATGGGAATGGCATGTAGAGCAGGCTATTGATGCAATGCATGCAGGAAAAATTGCAGGTGTGGAAGTTTGTGGTGCCATTAAATTACAGGATTGTTTTGATGTTGTAAGCGTGCAGGAGCAAACAAAAATTCCTGTGATGATGATGGAAAATGTTTGCTACCGCAGGGATATAATGGCTGTGCTGAATATGGTGCAGCAGGGAGTGTTTGGTGAATTGCTCCATGCACAGGGCGGTTATGAACATGATTTACGCGGCGTATTGTTTAATGATGGTGTTACTGCTTATAATTCAGGCGTTGAGTTTGGCGATAAAGCGATGAGCGAAGCAAAATGGAGAACGAATCATTATGTAAACCGCAATGGTGAATTGTATCCAACGCATGGCCTGGGCCCGGTGGCAACGATGCTTGATATAAACCGGGGCAACAGGCTTACTGCATTGTCATCCATCTCATCCAATACAAGAGGGCTGCACCGTTATATTATCAATCACCCCAAAGGCGGGCCAAATCATCCCAATGCAAAAATAAAATTTAAAGAAGGTGATATTGTAAATACGCAGATACAAACTGCAAACGGGCAAACCATTTTATTAACGCATGATACTTCATCGCCACGTGCCTATAATTTAGGTTTCCGGGTGCAGGGCACCAATGGTTTGTGGATTGATAACCATGAAGGCAATTTTAATGAAGGCATTATTTATATTGAAAATAAAAGCCCCAATGATGAATGGGAAAATACACAAAAGTGGATGGAACAATATGACCATCCTTTATGGAAGCGTTTTGAAAAAGATGCAGAAGGCGCAGGCCATGGCGGCATGGATTTTTTTGTATCCAATGCTTTTATAGAGAGCATTAAACGTAATGTACCGTTTCCGTTGGATGTATATGACCTCGCTACATGGTATGCCATTACACCATTGAGTGAAAAATCAATTGCAGAGGGCGGTACATTGCAGCAAATACCTGACTTTACAAAAGGCCAATGGCAAACCCGAAAAAATACTTTCGGAAGAAGCGATGAATTTTAATTTTGTTTACGCAATTTTAAAAGCGGCTGTGGAAACACAGCCGCTTTTTTTGTATATGCGTACTGCAAATTAACCGGAAATGTTTTTTCTGAGCAACCCAATCGCTTTTTTTCAACAATATTTTCTTATAACTTAACCAGCAAACCTACGCCCACCAGGGATTGCAACTGAAGCCCCGGCGAATCATTATTTGGCCCAAACTGTTTTACATCATCATCATAAATAAGCGATAGGCTCCAGGTGGCAGAAAGTATCCTGGAAAGTTTTGCTGCAAAAAGGTTGGTCATATACAGGTCAATATTCTGGGGGTTATTTTTATAATTGGAAAACAGGTCAAGCTTGCCGGCGTATGAAACTGTTTTTCCCAAAACGGCAGCATAGTTAATGCTTGCATACGCGCCAAACTGGAACTGGCTTTTTTTGCCGGCATCGAGGCCGTATAAAGCAGAAAGTGCGGTATCACTTACAATAATCCATCTTGCAGCAGCAGGGGAAAAAAAGATGGATAAGTTTTTTACAGGTTTGTAATCCAGGCCGGGGCTTAATAAAAGATAAGCCGGTGCAAATAATTTGGAAGTATAAATTTTTGTGGTGGCATCAGGATAAGCATATCCTTTAAAAAACTGGCTCCTTAAATCACCCAGCACTGCAAAATTCAGTTTAGAATTAAGCGCATAGCCATATTTTGAAAAAAGCTCAAACCTGTCATCATTTTTTCTTGTTCCAAGGCTGGTTGTTTTTACATACCCTAAAAACACATCAAAGTTATTGTCCCAACTGTCTTTCCCTTTTTTATAATATGCATGTGCATTTATAAAACTGTTGATGGAAAGCGAAAATTTATCACCACCTGCTGCCCAGTTGCTTAAAGAACCCTGGGCCAGGTTCAAACTGAAAAGGCCGCCTGTTTTCCAGATTTTTGCAATAGTGTCATTGGGGTCTTTTACGATTGCTTTTGAAGCATCGGCTTTAAGACTTTGCACTGTTTGATCCTGCGCAAAAACCCCCGCAGCAACAATAAATAATAAAGCAGCGGAAAGAATTTTTTTCATGAAACAAAAATTTGTATTAACAGGTTAAAAAGTATTTCAATACCGTTGATAAAGGGATGAGAGCTGAATCTGTTGGCTTTAAAGGCGGCAAAGATAAAGGTTGAAATGAAAATAAAAAATCCCCGTAAAATTTACGGGGATTTTGCTGTAGGGGCAGGGCTCGAACCTGCACGGAGAAGTTAGCTTTCACACAAAGCCTGGTGGTCAACCCCGGTCGGCCGAACGGATGTTTTGGTCGACTCTATGTTAAGTTTATCCTTTTATCTCCACCCCCGAGACGAGAGGGCATGTCTGCCAAAGAGTTTCATCACCCCACAGTATAAAGAACTATATTTGTTCTCTTGATAAGGCAATATTAAGCAAAACAAATCCTATCTTAAAAATATTTCAATATATTTTTTAATAAAATAGATAAATTTTAATTAATATTGTTATTTGATTGATATTATTTAAAAACGATTGCTAAAATGGCCGCAAAATTCAATTTAGACAAACTGGATTTCCAGATCATCCAGGAGATGATGGCAACCGCAGAAATTTCTTATGCAGAGCTTGGAAAAAAATTATTTGTTTCAGGCGGCACCATCCATGTGCGTATAAAAAAATTAGAAGAAATAGGCATCGTAAAGGGCACAAGGCTTACGGTGGACTTAAAAGCGTTGGGTTATGATGTAATTGCATTCATCGGCATCTTTCTCGAAAAAAGTTCACTGTACGACACGGTGGCAAAAGAATTAAAAAAAATACCCGAAATAGTGCGCCTCAATTATACAACCGGCAATTACAGCATGTTTGCAGAGGTGGTTTGCAAAGACATTAAACAATTGCGCTTTGTACTGCACGATGAACTGCAGAAAATAAAAGGCATAGAAAGAACCGAAACATTTATTTCGCTTGATGAAAGTTTTAACAGGAATGTATTGGTAAACGGGGAGTGATTTTTTTTAGTTGAATAAAGCCCGGAAGGCGGCTTTATTGCAAAGGGTCTGGGTATTTCTATTTATACAGAAGCTGACGGCATGGAAGAATTGCGGATTGCTGTGAAAGATGCAGTGCTTTGTCATTTTAATGATGGAAAGAAAAGGATTATCGGTTTGCATATTGTAAAAGAAGAGGTTATTGCTGAATGAAAATACCAAGGGATATTAATGGACAGGATTTGATAAAATTGCTTAAAGCATATCAATATAATGTTACACGTCAAACAGGGAGCCATATAAGATTAACTACAGAGCTCAATGGCCGGCATCATATCACTATTCCAAATCATAACCCTCTTAAAATAGGAACCTATCTGCAATCCTTTCTGATGTTGCCAATCATCTGCAGATTAACAAAGATGATTTTTTGAAAGAATTGTTTGGATAAATTTTCAATATGCAAAACATGGATAGTTTTTGGAAAGTATTTTTATAAATAAGATGATGAAGGCGTATCGGCAAGTATAAAAACAACAGAACAACTGGTAATGATGTACACAAAAGCTCAGAAAATACTTACTTACCTCATTGCTGTAGTATGGTTTGCAAACGGGCTATTCTGTAAAGTGCTGAACCTTGTGCCAAGACATGAACAAATTGTGGCTAGAATTTTAGGCAGCGAATATGCAGGGATTTTTACAAAAGCAATCGGGGTTTCTGAAATATTAATGGCAGTATGGATTTTAAGCAGAATTAAAACCCGTTTGAATACAGTAACACAAATTTTAATAGTTGCAGCCATGAACATCTTGGAGTTCATACTTGCCCCTGATTTATTGCTTTGGGGAAAATTCAATTCAATTTTTGCATTTATTTTCATTGTTTTTATTTACTTTAATGAATTTGTACTGAATAAGAAACCGGCGTAACTGTATAGTATGTTTTCATTCCTAAAAAATCACCCTTTTGCCGTTGAGGCTTTTTTTGAAAGTTCACTTGTTATTACTTTTGCAGTTCCTAAAGAAGAGCTTGAACATCTGGTTCCAGAATGTTTAGAGCTGGACACATTGAACGGCAGGTGGGCATTTATTGCTATTGCAATGGTTCAAACTGCAGGGTTGCGGCCAAAAGGTTTTCCAAAACTTCTTGGCAATGACTTTTTCCTTATCGGTTACCGTGTTTTTGTAAGATACACTAACAATGCAGGAAAAAGATTAAGAGGTTTATACATTCTCAAATCGGAAACAGATAAAAAGAAAATGGAGTTTTTGGGAAATATTTTTACACACTACAATTACACCACTACAGATATACTTATAACACAGAAAAACAATAACATCAAAATAACTTCAACCCGGTCAGATTTTAAAATAGAGATTGAAACTGAAAATGCGGAAGTTTCACTTCCCCAAAATTCCCCTTTTACTGACTGGGACGAAGCAAGAAAATTTGCCGGCCCTTTGCCATTTACATTTACATACAACCTGCGTAAAAAGAAAGTGTTGATTATTGAAGGTGTAAGGCGAAACTGGATACCGAAGCCGGCAAAAGTTATTGATTATAATTTTTCATTCTTAGCTTCATTAAATCTTAAAGATGCAATATTGGCAAACGCGTTTATAATTAGCAATATTCCGTATTATTGGAAAAAAGGAAAAACAGAGCAATGGCGCGGATAAGAAAACCTTTCCAGGGTATCTGGAATATTATCAGGTTTAACCGGCATTTTTACCTGCTGTCCTTTGTAATGATGTCAATCATTTTTTTGCTGAACAATTATCTAAGTGAAACATTTCGCAATTATATAAATATAATGTGCTTTTTGATGGTTGCGGCAACTGTCATTTCTCTGGCAGTTTCTTTTTACATTTACGATTTATCAGGCTTATACAAACTGAATTGGTTAAACGGATTTCTTACAGGCGATAATAATAAAATTGTAATTATTAATGCAGGTTTTGATGAAACCAGTATTTTGCTGAAAGATAAATTTCAAAATTCTGAGTTGATTGTTTTTGACTTTTATGATCCTTCGAAACATACTGAGGTTTCCATAAAACGCGCAAGGAAAGCTTATCCGCCATTTCCATATACAAAGCAAATCAATACTTCAAATATTCCGTTGAAAGACAATTATGCCGATAAGATTTTTGTTACATTATCTGCACACGAAATCAGAGCAGAAGTTGAACGAAATATTTTTTTCAGGCAACTTAAAAGAATACTGAATGATAAAGGGAAAATTATTGTAACGGAACATCTCAGGGACATCCCGAATTTCTTAGCTTATAACATTGGGGTTTTTCATTTTATCACTAAATCATCCTGGTGCAGAACATTTAAAACCGCAGAGCTAAAAGTTTATAAAGAAATAAAGATTACTCCATTCATAACAACTTTTATTCTTGAAAAATATGGAACTCCATCTTAAAATAACCGGGTTGATACTGACAATTTTAGGATTGATTCATATTTTTTTTCCAAAATATTTTAACTGGAAAAGTGAATTAAAGGGATTGAGTTTGATTAACCGGCAAATGATGTATGTTCACACATTTTTCATTGGCCTGATAGTATTTTTAATGGGACTGCTGTGCCTGACCTATTCCAGCGAACTTATAGAAACACCACTTGGTAATAAGATAGTATTCGGATTTGGAATATTTTGGGCGGCCAGATTAGTTGTCCAATTTTTCGGCTATTCGGCAAAACTATGGAAGGGAAAAAAATTTGAAACAGTAATCCATATCCTGTTCTCATTTTTGTGGGCTTATTTAAGCGCCGTATTTTTCTTTATATACTGGATGGGTAAAAGTTTGTAAAAGACATCTGCGTAATAAATGCTGCATTATATTTCCTCAGTACAAGTGAGTGACACAATAAAGATGAGTAAACTTACCGCTGCCGGAGAAAAAAAATATTTTAAACTACTGCAATTCGCTTTTTAAATATTTTGCCGTATGGCTTTGCTTATTGCCAATCATTTCTTCGGGTGTGCCTTCAAATAAAATTTTCCCTCCGCCATCGCCGCCTTCCGGGCCAAGGTCAATAATATGATCAGCCACTTTTATTACATCAAGGTTATGCTCAATCACCAGCACGCTGTTGCCGCGGTCAACTAATTTATTCAGCACTCCCAGCAAATGCTGAATATCCTGAAAATGCAAACCGGTAGTGGGTTCGTCTAATATGTAAAATGTTTTTCCCGTATCCCGCTTGGCAAGTTCCGTTGAAAGCTTTACACGCTGCGCTTCACCGCCACTAAGGGTTACAGCCGACTGGCCTAAAGTGATATACCCAAGCCCAACATCCTGCAGCACTTTTATTTTGCGGTACAAATAATGAACCGGCTGAAAAAATTCGCAGGCTTCATCCACCGTCATATTCAGCACATCACTGATGGATTTCCCTTTGTACCGTATTTCCAGTGTCTCGCGGTTGTACCGCTTGCCATTGCATTTTTCACAGTGCACATATACATCGGGTAAAAAATTCATTTCAATTACACGCATGCCGCCGCCTTCGCATACATCACATCTTCCGCTTTTTACATTAAAAGAAAAACGCCCCGCATTGTACCCTCTTATTTTTGCTTCGGGCACTGACGCAAACAATGTTCTTATCTCCGTAAAAAAACCACAATAGGTTGCAGGGTTGCTGCGCGGTGTGCGGCCAATGGGGCTTTGATCAATTTCAATTACTTTGTCAATATTTTCCAAACCTTTTATGCTTTTATATTCCATGGGTGTAACCCTGGAATTGTAAACATGCCGCGAAAGAACCGGGTATAATGTTTCTTTAATAAGCGTTGATTTGCCGCTGCCGCTTACACCTGTAACCACTATAAATTTCCCGAGCGGAAATTTAATATTCACCTGTTTAAGGTTATTGCCGGTAACGCCTGATAGTTCTATAAATTTCCCATTTCCTTTCCTTCTTTCTGTTGGAACGGCAATGGATTTACCGCCGCTCAGGTATTGCGCTGTTTCAGAATTGGATTTTACAACCTGTGCCGGTGTGCCTGCTGCCACAATCTGTCCGCCATATTTGCCCGCACGCGGGCCAATATCAACAAGGAAATCTGACGCAAGCATGATTTCTTTATCATGCTCTACTACCAAAATACTGTTGCCTATATCCCTTAAATTTTTTAATGCTTCAATCAGCCGCTGGTTGTCCCGCTGGTGCAAACCGATAGATGGCTCATCGAGTATATACGTGATGCCCTGCAGTTGCGAACCTATTTGCGTGGCAAGCCTGATCCGCTGCGATTCGCCGCCACTAAGCGTCCTGGAAGGGCGGTTTAAACTGAGATATGTTAAACCCACATTTAATAAAAACTGCAGCCGCTCCCTTATTTCTTTAAGTACATCTTTTGCAATAGTATTTTGCTTTGTGCTTAAACGCTTTTCAATTACACTGAACCATTGCATCAGTTTATCTAAATTCATTTCGCCCAGTTCGGAAATATTTTTTCCGTCCACTTTAAACCACAAACTTTCTTTTTTCAGCCTTGCACCATTGCATGACGGGCATGTTTTCAGTTCCATATATTTTTCCACCCAGTCACGCAGCATTTCGGTGCTTTGTGAGGAAGCAAACCAGCGCTTAAGCATAGGGATTATTCCTTCGTAGCTACCGGTATATACTTCAGGAATTGTTTCATCATCCATATCCACATCAAATCCTGCCTGGGCATTTTTATCTCCATATAAAAGTAAATTAAGTTGTACTTCAGGTAAATTTTCTACCGGCTTGTCTAAATCAATTTTGTATTTTTTAGCAAACTGTATCACCTGCTGAAACACACTTGCATCGCGCTCTTCGCCCAATGGCGCTATGCCGCCGAGTTTTACGCTTTTTGTTTTGTCGGGCAGCACTGCATTGATACTTATTGTATATATATTGCCCAGGCCCTTACACACAGGGCATGCACCGTAAGGTGAATTAAATGAAAATGCATTGGGCGATGGTTCTTCATAACTGATTCCTGTGTCAGTACACATCAGTTGCTTGCTATAAGCATGTTCATTACTGAAATTATCTTCGGTTGCTGATTGTGCCACAAACATTAAATCTTTGCCCAACTGCAAAGTTTTCTGCACGCTCTGCCCGAGTCTAAGTTTCATGCTTCCATTTACCGGCAGCCTGTCCACTACAATTTCTATATCATGTATTTTATAGCGGTCCACCTGCATCCGCGGAACCAAATCTTTAATTTCCTTATCCACCCTTACTTTTAAAAAACCCTTTTTGCGTATGTCTTCAAATAGTTCGCGGTAATGCCCTTTGCGGCCGCGTACAACAGGTGCCAGTAAAATAATTTTTTTGCCGTTGAATTTCTGAAAGATATTTTCTACAATTTCTTCTTCACTGAACTTTACCATTTTCTTTCCCGTGTTATAGCTGTATGCTTCAGACGCTCTTGCGAAAAGCAAACGCAGGAAATCATACACTTCAGTAATGGTGCCTACGGTAGAACGGGGGTTTTTATTGGTGGTTTTTTGCTCAATGGAAATTACCGGAGAAAGGCCTGTTATTTTATCTACATCGGGGCGTTCCATATCGCCAATAAACTGCCTTGCATAGGCGCTGAAACTTTCCATATAGCGGCGCTGGCCTTCATTATAAATAGTGTCAAATGCAAGGGATGATTTGCCGCTGCCGCTTACACCGGTAAACACCACTAATTTATTTTTGGGTATGGAAATATCAATATTTTTAAGGTTGTGCTCCCTTGCCCCGAATACTTCTATTAAATCATCATTCATAAAACACAAATAATCTTTAGCTTGTTTATGTATCGCTGTTTCAAAAAAAATAATTTTTCTCAAATCTCCGTTATCATTCAAAGTAACTTTTTCTGTATTACTTTTACAAAGTAAGGCTTTGCAGAAAATATGTAAAGTAATTTATGATTTTCATTAAACAATTATTACTACAGTCAATTTAACGTAACTATGAAAAAAACTTTTGCAGTCATTTTTTTAAACGCCATGCTGCTGATATGTGTTCAAAAAACGCAGGCGCAGAAAACTTCTTTTTTAGTTTACGGCGGTCCAAACCTTTCTACTTTTTATAGCACCACCAGCGGTGCCGGCAACTTTAAATCCGTTGCAGGTTTTGATTTTGGTTTCGCTGTACAAATCCCGTCTTTTGATGATTTTTATATTCAGCCCGGCTTATTCTTTGATACAAAAGGAGCCAAATTACCTTCGGGAATAAATGTGAAAACAGTGTACACTGATATCCCCGTTAATCTTTATTATATCCAGCCTTTTGATAATGGCTCCTTTGTAGGCGGGGTAGGGCCTTATATCGCTTTTGCATCGGGAGGAAGTGTTACAAATACAAACGGGCAAAATGCAAGCCTGGTGTATAAAAACAATATTTCTTTAAGTGAAGACTCCTCGCATAATGTTTATTTAAAAAGATTTGATGCAGGCCTTAACCTCAGCCTGGGTTATGAATTTAAAAGCAGGCTCCAGCTTTTCCTGGATGTTCAATGGGGGTTGCTGAATATCGCATCAAAGGTGAACGGGAAAGCCCCTGATCACAGGCTGCATAATATACAACCCGCATTCTGTGTTGGATACAGGTTTTAAAACCTTTCCATATCATAGTGGTTTAAGTTTTAACTGAACCATCAGCCCTGGCAGTCAGGAGCAGGTGCAAAAAAATCCCAAATGAACTTATTGCTAACACCTGTTTATTATCTTAATTATTTTTGGCAGTTATAAAAATGCTGCATTACTTTTGCGGGAGTTCTTTAAATACTTATCAAGAAAGGCAGAGGGAATTGGCCCGATGAAGCCTTGGCAACCCTTACAGTTCACTCAACTGTAATGAAGGTGCCAACTCCTATTCCGCATTGAGCGGGAGAAGATAAGTCAGAGTAAGTTTGAATTTATTAATTGTTGCGCCCCTGCAACTTTAAAATATACAAGCCCATCTGATTTATCCGGTGGGCTTTTTTTGTTATCATCTTTTCCGTTTTTCTGATAATTTTTGAAAATATTTTTTATTAACATTTTTTAAAATTAAAAATCAAACCGATGAGCAAGCTACATTTCGAAACATTGCAACTGCACGCCGGGCAGCAAATAGACCCTACCACAAAAGCACGTGCAGTGCCTATTTATCAAACCACATCCTATGGTTTTGACAACAGTGAACATGCTGCCAATTTATTTGGCCTGCGCCAGTTTGGAAATATTTACACACGCATCATGAACCCTACTACCGATGTGTTTGAGCAACGCATGGCTGCACTCGAAGGCGGCGTGGCTGCACTCGCAACTTCATCAGGGCAGGCTTCACAATTTCTTGCACTCAGTAATATTTTACAGACAGGAGACAATTTTATTTCCACTTCGTTTTTATATGGCGGTACATACAACCAGTTTAAAGTTACTTTCAAACGCCTCGGGATTGATGCACGTTTCGGAAATGGTGATGATGTAGAAAGCTTTGTTCCCCTGATTGACAAAAATACAAAAGCGATTTATCTTGAAACAATCGGCAACCCGCGTTTAAATATTCCTGACTTTGAAAAGTTCGCAGCACTTGCAAAAGAATATGACCTGCCTTTGATTGTTGACAACACTTTTGGCGCAGGAGGTTATTTATGCAGGCCAATTGAATGGGGTGCAAACATAGTAGTTGAAAGCGCAACAAAATGGATTGGTGGCCACGGTACAACTATTGGCGGTGTTATTGTTGATGCAGGAAATTTCAATTGGGGCAATGGAAAATTTCCCCACTTTACCGAACCAAGTGAAGGTTATCATGGTTTAAAATTCTGGGATGTATTTGGCGAAGGCAACCCGCTTGGCTTACCAAATATTGCATTCGCAATCCGTGCAAGAGTGGAAGGGTTAAGAGACTACGGTTCTTCACAAGCGCCTTTCAATTCTTTCTTATTGTTACAAGGGTTAGAGACTTTATCACTTCGCGTACAACGCCATGCTGACAATGCTTTGGCGCTTGCGCAGTGGCTTGAGCAGCATCCTGCTGTTGAATATGTTTGGTATCCTGGTTTGGACAGCAGCCCTTATCATACACTCGCAAAAAAATATCTTACAAATGGTTTTGGCGGCGTGCTGCAGTTTGGTGTAAAGGGCGGAAAAGAAAAAGCATCGCAGTTGATTGATGAATTAAAACTCGCAAGCCATCTGGCAAATGTAGGTGATGCAAAAACATTGGTCATTCATCCCGCATCTACCACGCATGAGCAGTTGAGTGAAGCAGAACAAATTGCAAGTGGTGTATTGCCAAACATGGTGCGCATCAGCGCGGGCATCGAACATATTGATGATATAAAAGCAGATTTTGAACAGGCGCTGCAAAAAATTAGTGAACCGCAGTTTGCGTTGAATTAAAATAAAATTTTTGTGCCAAACGACAGAATAAAAATTTAGCTTCTGTTGCGTCGCACTCCTGTACTGTAACAATTCTATTGAACAACTAAATTCTAAAGGTGATTTGGAATTCAGGGAGTTGATAAAAGTTACGCTGTATCATCCCTCTCCGCGAGGAGAGGGATAGAGGGATAAGAGGGTGAGGCGGCTCATTAAAGAACAAAAGTTGATAACAAAAAATAAATTCAATTGCACCACAAAACATTTTCATACAAGCACAATTTCACACTTGAAAGCGGCAAAACCTTGCCTGGCCTGCATTTGGCATATACAACACTTGGCAAACTGAATGAAGAACAAAGCAATGTAGTTTGGATATTTCATGCACTTACCGCAAACAGCAACCCGGCTGAATGGTGGCCCGGCCTGGTGGGTGACAATACTTTTTTTGATCCTGAAAAATATTTTATTGTTTGCGTAAACATGCCCGGCAGTTGTTACGGAAGCATCGGCCCGCTGGATGAAGATGCACATTCAAAAAAAACTTTCTATCACGATTTTCCGTTTTTTACCACACGTGATATGGTACGTGTTTATGCTCATTTAAAAAAGTTTTTGGGTATAGAAAAAATTCATATTGGTATTGGCGGCTCAATGGGTGGGCAACAATTATTGGAATGGGCAATTGAAGAACCGAATTTGTTTGAATACATTATTCCTGTTGCAACAAATGCGGTGCATTCACAATGGGGAATTGCATTTAATGAAAGTCAGCGGTGGTGCATAGAAAATGATGCAACATGGTTAGAGAGAAATGTTGATGCAGCTCTTAATGGAATGAAAAATGCACGGAGTATTGCATTGTTGAGTTACAGAAATTATGAAACTTATAAAACTACAAAGCAGGTTACAGGCTCCTTCCCCGTTGGGGAAGGCCGGGATGGGGCTACTTACCAGCGTTATCAGGGAGAAAAATTAGCTAAGCGTTTTAATGCATTCAGTTATTATTTTTTAAGTCTTGGGATGGACAAACATGATGTGGCAAGAAGCCGCACATCAATGCATGAAGCATTGGGCAGTATCACCGCAAAAGCTTTGGTGATAAGCATTTCATCGGATATATTGTTTCCTGTGCAGGAACAGGAGTTTCTTGCAGCGCATATAACCAATGCTGAACTCGCCATCATTAATTCACCTCACGGACATGATGGTTTCCTGCTTGAATATGAACAGATTTCACAACTGCTGGAAAATTATTTGCCCCAAACCCCTGAAGGGGCTTTAAAAAAAGAGAACACATCATCAATGATTAATTTATAAAAAAAATGGACACACATAAACAACTGATGATTGGATTATTTGGTTTTGGCGTAGTGGGTGAAGGATTGTATAAAGTTTTGCATCAAACCCCTTCATTAAAAGCACAGATAAAGAAAGTGTGTATTAAACATCCCGGTAAAAAAAGAAATGCACCGCAAGAATTATTTACAACAGATAAAAATGATTTACTGAATGATGAAGAAATAAATGTGATAGTGGAAGTGATTGATGATGCGGATGCCGCATTTCAAATTATTTCAACTGCATTGCTCAACAATAAAGCTGTAGTGAGTGCAAGCAAAAAAATGATCGCAGAACATTTACCTGAAATACTTGCCTTACAAAAAAAGACAGGATTACCTTTTTTATGCGAAGCGGCAGCATGCGCTTCCATTCCTGTAATAAGAAACTTAGAAGAATATTACGACAACGATTTACTGCATGGGATAAAAGCTATTGTGAACGGCTCAACAAATTTTATCCTTACAAAAATGTTTGAGGATAAACTGGATTTTACCGAAGCATTGCTGATGGCGCAGCAGTTGGGCTTTGCAGAAAGCAATCCTAAATTAGATGTGGAAGGTTATGATGCGGTTAACAAATGGGCCATTTTGCTCAATCATGCTTATGGTATTGTGGTACACCCGGATAATATTTTATTTACCGGCATACAAAATATTCAGTTGAGCGATGCCACAGTTGCAAAGGAAAAAAATTACGGCATAAAGTTAGTTGCGCAGGCGCAAAAATTAAAGAATGGCAAAGTTGCAGCATTTGTATTGCCGCAATTTGTAAAGCATGATGACCATCTTTCATTTGTAAAAAACGAATACAACGGCGTGGTAATTGAAAGTGGTTTTGCAGACAAACAATTTTTTTACGGAAAAGGCGCAGGCAGCTTCCCGACAGCATCTGCAGTGCTCAGTGATATTTCTGCTTTGCGTTACGATTACCATTACGAGTATAAAAAATTATATTACCACACACCGGGAGAACTGACTACTGATTTTTATGTAAGGGCTTATATAAGTTTTGATGATGTTACAAAAGTTCCGCGTGAAGAATTTGAATGGATGGAAGAATGGCATAGCGGGCAGGAAAGAAATTATCTTACCGGCGCCATTCATTTCAAAAAATTAGTAAATAACAAATGGTGGAAACAAAGCGGTGTTTCATTGATCCTTACACCGGACCCCATTATAGAAAATATTGAGGTGCGCAATCTAAAAAAACGCAGTTTAGAACTTGCCGGAATATTTTAGCATGCCTCAATCACTAAGTTCTTCACAATAATAGCCTGCCCCCTGCAAAGCGGTTTCCACTGCTGACGGGGATAAGCTTTCAGTTACGATGCGAAGGATTTTTTCCTCATCTTCAAGATCCACGTTCCACCGCATGATGCCGTCAATCTTTTTCATCACAGGAAATAATTTCCTTACATGTTTTTGATCTGCCAGGTTTGTTTTAAATACAAGAATATTCATAAGCCCGCGGTTTAATAAAATAATCAAATAAAATTTCACGGGGGGATTAAAGAAATGCGCTGCAAAGGTAAAAGATGCAGGTTTACTTATTAAAAAATATTTTGCCTTAAAACCCCGCATGATTTAAAAAAGAAATCATACGGGGTTTATCTTACATCCCTTCCGGCGGTTGCTGTTGCTGCATATATTGTTTGGGCTTCCTGCACCGGTCCTTCCACTCATCTTTAAATTTCTCTCTTTCTTCAGGAGTCATACGCTGCCATTTTTCACGTATTTCCATTCCCCATTGATGATGGCTACCGTAACCATGGTGCCGGCGGCCGGGAAAACCACCGAATAATATTTTTGACAGTACAAGGATACCCGCTGCCTGCCAGAAATTAATGGCGCTTGCATGCAAGGCTGCAACAAGGATACCGTTCCACAAACTCATCACTATAAAACTGAAAAGAGCCACGGCTGCAATGCCGGTAAATAAAAAACCTACTCCGCTTTTAATTGAAAAACGTTTCATAAACTTTTTTTTAATAATTAAGTAATTCATCGTGCAAAACGCTCAGCCGTTCCCGCAAATGAAGTACGGCATAGCGTTTACGCGATATTAATGTATTCACGGTTTCACCGGTTTTGGCGGCAATATCTTTAAAGGGAATGTCTTCCAGTTCATTTAAAATAAAAACCTGCTTTTGTTCTTCAGGCAATTCATCCAACGCAGCATTAAGTTCTTCCCAAAACAAAGAGCGCAAATATCCTGTTTCCGGGTTGTCCGATTCATCAAAAAATAATTCAGCCCAGCCCATAAAACTTTCACCGTCTTCGTCACCATAAATATCTTCCAGGAGTTCAGGTTTTTTTTTGCGCTGCCTGTCAGTAATCTTATTTCTTGCCACTGTAAAAAGCCAGCCTGTTAATTGCTCAATAGGTGAAGTGTTGCCGATAAACTGGTAGAAAACATCCTGCAGTATGTCTTCAGCATCGGCATCGTTGTTTACGCGCCTGCGGATAAAACCCATCAGGCGTTTGCTGTATTCATTAATAACCTGTGTAATATTTCTTTTCTGCGCTTCTGCCATTGTATCTGTTATCAAAGCTGCACCGTCCGTCATAACAGGGTTGACGGATGAAGAAGAAGGATATTTTAAAGAATGAAAAAAATCCGCTATAAATTTTTTTGCTGTTTTATTTTGCTGCTGCTTCACTTGTCCATGTATCGTTCGGGTTGTAATATTTCCAGAGCAAAGCAGATAATTTGCGGGTAAGCACCCATGCTTCATTATTATATTCCCAGCTTGTATCTGCATTATTTTTTGTGAAGATGGAAAAAATATAAGGGTTGTTTTTACTGTTTACAAATACTACTTCATCACGGCTTTCATCAACAGCGCCATTTTTATCTGCACAAAAAACACCTGGCGGTATTTGGGAAAGCGCCTCTTCATCCCAATATTGCCTGCCTAATAAACGCAGCATTTTTTCACTCGCTTCTTTGCTGATCATTTCGCCATTTACAATTCTTTCCATAATGCCTGCAATGCTGCGTGGTGTGGTTTGCCCCCATCCATAAATACTCCGGCTTATTTCCCTTCCGGGTGTGCGGCTGTTTACCCTTGTATCTTTTATACCCAGGCTGTCGAGCAGTTGGTTGATGCGCGTACCTCCGCCTGCAAGCCCCTGCAGCCAAAGGCTTGCGCAGTTATCACTGATGGTAAGCATCAGCATAATTACTTTACTCAGTTCAATAGTGGAGCTGTCTTTAAAGCGTGATAATATATCATCTCCCTCACCGTAAAAAAGTGAATCGGTATAAGTAAGCCGCTGGTGATAATCTAACTGGCCTTTCTGTATTTTATCCATAATGCCGGTAAGTATGGAAATTTTTACAATACTTGCCGTAGGAAAAACAGTATCTGCATTTACGGCCGCAATTTTATTTTTTTTTAGATCATGTACATATACGCCTGCATCGCCATGAAACCCTTTCAGTAAATCATGTATTTGGGCTTCAAGGTTTTTATCTGTTTTTTGCGCCGCAGCAGCAGCGGATACGAAAAGAAAAAAAGCCAGCAGTTTTGTTTGCATACTCAGTAATTTCAGGATTTGAAGTTAGCGGATTATACATATATTTATTGCAGCAGGTACCTTATGAAATTTTTTGTTGCTAATCTGTTAACTCCGCCCTTATAATAAATTAATGCTGTTATTTTGGAGATGAAATTTTTTTACAACATCAAATCTTCTGTGTGCAGTAAATTATTGCTGCTGTGTTTTTTGCAGGTTCACCTGTTTGCGCAAACTGTTACTACCCGGTCTGTGAAAACAAATATTGAAAATTACGGTACCAATTTTCAGCAGGAGCGCATTTATATACAGTTTGATAAACCCGTCTATGCACCCGGTGAAACCATCTGGTTTAAAGCCTATATCATGCAGGGTATCAATACATCTGACATTAGTAAAAATTTTTATTTTGATTTTACAGATTCCGGCGGGAATGTGCTGCTGCACAGCATTTCACCTGTTATCCAGTCATCCGCCAAAGGCGGGTTTGAAATTCCCGCTGCATACACAGGGCAAACCATTCATATAACCGCTTACACAAAATGGATGCTGAATTTTGATTCTGCATTTTTATACAATAAAGACATTTTCGTTATTCAAAAAAAACCGGCCGCAATGAATGCGGTTAAAAAAACCGGCGCGGTAATACATTTTTTCCCCGAAAGCGGGGATTGTATTTCAGGTATCAATGGTAAAATTGCA
The DNA here is from genome assembly GCA_038207175.1 of Chitinophagales bacterium. Lineage (GTDB taxonomy): Bacteria > Bacteroidota > Bacteroidia > Chitinophagales > Chitinophagaceae > JBBRAD01. The sequence continues at coordinate 45,737 of JBBRAD010000003.1, read as the reverse complement.
TTTAAGGCAAATTATGAAAACGGTTTGCCGGCAAATGTAAATGGCAATGTGGTTAACAGCAAAGGTGAAACAGTGGCCACTCTTGCATCAATGCATGATGGGATGGGTTTTTTTTACCTCGAGCCCCAGGCCGGTGAAACTTATAATGCAAAATGGAAAGATGATAAAGCTGTTTTATATCAAAGCAATTTACCCGTTGTAAAAAATAACGGAGCTGCACTGGAAATAAAACCCGCAACAGGCCAAACAGGTTTTGTTATCAGGCGTTCAATAAATGCCGCCGGTAATTTTACTGAAATGCATATCGTGGCAACAATGCAGCAGCAACTGGTGTACATGGCATCAGTAAAGCTGGATGCCTCGCCGGTGGTAAGCGGTTCAATACCCACTGCACAATTGCCATCAGGTATTTTACAAATTACTTTGTTTGATTCTAACTGGATCGCTGTGGCCGAGCGCATTTGCTTTGTAAACAATAATGATTTTTATTTTGAGCCTGAAGTGGGTTTCTCTGCGCTTGGACTTGAAAAAAGACGGGAAAATATCCTTGTGATAAGCCTGCCCGATTCTGTTGAAGCAAATCTTTCTGTAGCAATAACGGATGCAGGCGTGGGTGTGGACAGCAGCGATGATATTATTTCACATTTCTTAATAACAGGTGATTTAAAAGGAAGCGTATATCATCCTTCTTATTATTTTTCAAACAGCAGCGACAGCACCGCCCAGCATTTGGACCTGGTAATGCTTACCAATGGCTGGCGCAGGATTAAATGGGAAGATGTAGTGCAGGGGAAAATGCCAAAAATAAAATATCCAAATGATACAGCTTACCTGAGTTTTGGGGGAAAAGTATATGGCGCCTCGCCTGATGAACTGCGCGGGTCAAGCAACCTGCTTATAATTTTAAAAGCGAAGGACAGTTCACAGCAAAATATGATTGTGCCTGTAAACCCTGATGGAAGTTTTGAGCAGTCCAATGTGATATTGTTTGATACACTGAAGGCTTTTTACCAGTTTGCCGGTGTTACCAACCTGAATAATTCCGCAGAAGTAACCTTTGGCAATGGCTCGGTTCCTTCGCCAAAAAAAATAAGTATAAACAGGGATAATTTTAAAAATTTTTATATTGATACGGCAGCAGAAAACCGTGCAAAATATTTTGCTGACGAAGAGGCAAGGCTTGCACAATTACTTAAGACCACCACCCTGCAGGATGTAGTGGTAAAAACAAAAGCAAAAAGCCCGCTCCAACTGCTGGATGAAAAATATGCAGGCGGCTTATTCAGCGGCGGCGATGCAGCGCAGTTTGATCTTACAAATGACCCCGTTGCAAAAAGCACATTCAGTATTTTTACTTACCTCCAGGGAAGGGTGGCGGGGCTAACAATAAACTCTGCAAGCAGCAGCGGGGGCACACCTTCATTAACATGGCGCGGTTCCACACCGGAGATATATATAGACGAAATACAGTCTGATGTGTCAACTGCCAACAGCCTTACCATGAATGATATCGCCTATATAAAAGTTTTCCGGCCTCCATTTATGGGCGCTTTTGGGGGCGGTTCGGGAGGCGCCATTGCTGTTTATACAAAAAAAGGCGGCGATGCTTCCAGCAGGCCGTCAAAAGGCCTGGCTTATAAAATAGTTACAGGATATACACCCCAAAAAGAATTTTATTCGCCGGATTACGGCACTATTGATCAGCGCAATGAGCAACAGGATTACCGTTCCACTATTTATTGGAACCCTCTGGTGATAACTACTTCGGCCAATCATATTATCAGGCTGCCTTTTTACAACAATGATATTACCAACAGTTTCCGTGTAATTGTGGAAGGGGTAAGTAAAGACGGCAGGCTTACAAGAATTGAAAAAGTGATAGAGTAATTTTACTTGTATTGCAGGGTTTAACATAAACAAATATTTTTTCGGCCGGGCATCGCAAATCCTTACACCTGTGGTGCTGCGCAGCATTACCTTTTCTATGCAAAATCTATTATTCATCAATTAAGCTGGTTTAATTATCATCTTATCTTTACCTTCAAACACCAAATCATTTTACAAATATGCGCCGGCACATTTCTGAAAAAATATTTTTAGCAGTAATAATACCTGCGTTTTTTTTCCCCGCCTGTGAAAATAAAAAACAGCAGCCACAGCAAAAAACCGCACCGCCGCCTGTTGTGGATGTAATGATTGCGCAGGCAACAACTATTTCAAATACTATAGAAGCAAACGGTACTGTTGTGGCAAATGAATATGTGGAACTGCACCCCGAAGTAAGCGGCCGAATCACTTATCTTAATGTGCCCGAAGGAAAATATATATCAGCCGGAACGCTTATTGCAAAAATTAATGATGAAGACCTGCAGGCGCAGTTAAGCAAAAGCAAAGTGCAGCTTGACCTTGCAGAGCAAACGGAAGAACGGTTAAAAAAACTGCTTGATATTAACGGGGTAAACCAGGCCGATTATGATGCGGCGCTTAACCAGGTAAACAGTTTAAAAGCCGATATAGCCTATACGCTTGCATTGATTGATAAAACTTTTATCAAAGCGCCTTTCAGTGGTGTGGTGGGTTTAAGGCAGGTAAGCATTGGCGCCTATGTAAACCCCGCTGAGGTAATTGCCACTGTTCAGCAGCTTGATAAACTGAAAGTGGATTTTACGCTTCCTGAAGAATACAGTAATTATATAAAAAACGGCGCTGTGGTAACTATGCAGTTTGATGCCTCAGACAGTGTGAAGCATACAGCAACAATTATTGCAGAGGAACCTGAAGCAAATACGCTTACACGAAACCTTAAAATAAGGGCTGTGCTTAATGACAATACAAAACCAAACCCCGGGGCATTTGTAAAAGTATTTTTAAATGCAGGTGCCGGCATAAAAGCAATTATGATACCCACCAATGCCATAATACCAAATGATAAAAATAAACAGGTAGTGCTTGTAAAAGATGGCAATGCAAAATTTGCAAATGTGGAAACGGGCATAAGAAAAGAAAGTAATGTTGAAATTTTAAAAGGTATCCTTGAAGGGGACACCGTGGTTGTTACAGGGGTATTATTTGCTCGTGCAAATAATGCCGTTAAAGTGCGCAGTGTAAAAACACTGGATCAGCTTGCAGCAGCTCAGGAAGTGCAGAAATAAAGTCTGGGTTGTAAAATATTTGAATATGGTAACTTTTTTTGATGAAAGATAAGCGGAAGCAGAAGTGTGCGACGCAACAAAGATCAACCCGGTGCAAAAGCCGGGTTCAAAAAACAATATACTATTAGCCCAATACAATGAATATATCTGAATTATCCATCAGGAGGCCTGTACTTGCTGCCGTGATGAACATCATGATCGTTTTATTTGGCATTGTGGGTTATACATTTCTTCCGGTAAGGGATTATCCCGCAATTGATCCGCCTGTCATCAGCGTAAACACTTCTTATACCGGTGCCAATGCCGACATTATTGAAAGCCAGGTAACAGAGCCGCTGGAAAAACAGATCAATGGCATTCCGGGCATACGCACCATATCTTCATCAAGTTCATTAGGAAGCAGTAATATTTCTGTAGAATTTAATTTAGGTATTGACCTTGAAGCAGCCGCCAGTGATGTGCGTGATAAAGTAAGCCAGGCAGCGCGCAGCCTTCCGCAGGATGTAGATGCACCGCCGGTTGTAACAAAATCAGATGCAAACAGTGATTTTATTTTAATACTCGCTGTGCAGAGCAACACCAAAAGTTTACTTGAATTAAGTGATTATGCTGAAAATGTGCTGCAGCAGCAGTTTCAAACCATAAGCGGGGTGAGCGCAATTAATATTTTTGGCCAGAAACGTTACTCCATGCGGCTCTGGCTGCACCCTGATAAAATGAATGCTTACAATATTGCATTTACTGATATACGAAATGCCCTGAACAGTGAAAATATTGACCTTCCGCCCGGGAAAATTTATGGCAGCAATACTGAACTTACCATACGCACTATTGGAAGACTTACCAATGAACAGCAGTTCCGCGACCTGATTATAAAGGAAGACAGTTCGGGCATTGTAAGGCTGGGTGATATTGCCAGCGTGGAATTGGGCCCGGAAACCTATGAGCAAAGCTGGAAGTATAATGGGGTAAATGCAGTAGGGCTGGCCATTATACCGCAACCCGGTGCAAACAATATTGAGATTGCAGATCAGTTTTATAAAAGACTGGATGATATTCAGAAATCAAATAAATCCGATATCCAGCTTAAAGTATTAATTGATAATACACAAATCATCCGCCAGTCAATAACTGAAGTGGAAGAAACGCTGGCCATTGCATTCGGCCTGGTGGTGCTGGTAATTTTCTTTTTTTTCAGGGACTGGATGATTGCTTTGAGACCATTGATTGATATACCCATTTCACTGGTGGCAACTTTTTTCATCATGTATGCTGCGGGGTTTACAATCAACATACTCACGCTGCTGGGAATTGTACTGGCCACGGGCCTTGTGGTGGATGACGGTATTGTGGTGACCGAAAATATTTTCAGGAAACTCGAGCAGGGTTTTCCCATCCGCAAAGCTGCAGTGGAAGGAAGTAAAGAAATTTTCTTTGCGGTTATCTCCACCTCCATCACACTTGCTATTGTTTTTCTGCCGGTTATTTTTCTCCAGGGCTTTGTAGGCAGCCTGTTTCGTGAATTTGGAGTGGTACTGGCATGCGCCGTTTTAGTGTCGGCATTTGTTTCACTTACCATCACGCCTGTTTTAAATGTTTATCTCACAAGAAAAAATATGGGGCATGGGTGGTTTTACAGAAAAACAGAACCCTTCTTTACCGGAATGGAAAATGGTTATAAAAAATGGCTGGGGTCATTTATGAAAATAAGATGGCTGGCCTGGGTAATAATTGCCATTTGTGGTATCATAATATGGCTGGCAGGTTCGGGGCTTCAAAGTGAAATTGCACCCCTGGAAGACCGCAGCAGTGTGCGTTTTACACTTAGTGCACCTGAAGGAGCAAGCTTTGACTATATGACAAATATAGCCGACCAGGTAAGCAATTTTCTGTACGATTCAGTTCCTGAAAGGGATTTTGTATTTATCCGAACGCCCGCAGGAAGCGGTGTAAATACCTCGCAGGCGCGCATTGGGCTTATAGATCCAAAATCACGGCAAAGAAGCCAGAATGATATAGCCAATGATCTTCAAAAACAACTTAACCGCTTTAATGATGCAAGGATTTTTGCCATACAGGAGCAAACTATTTCTGTTGGCCTTGGATCGAGGGCTGCCCTGCCCGTGCAGTTCGTGATAGAAAATATGGACTTCAATAAACTGAAAGAAGATGTTCCCAAATTTCTGGAACAGGCGAGAAAAGACCCAACATTTGCAAATGTAGATGTAAACCTTAAGTTCAATAAACCAGAAGTGCAGTTGAGTGTTGACCGTATGAAGATTAAAGACCTTGGCCTTTCCACACAGGACGTGATAGCCGCTGTTCAGAGCGCTTTCAGCGGTGGCCGCCTGGCTTATTTTATTATGGGCGCTGATCAATACCAGGTAATTGCACAGGTTGACAGGGAAAACAGGGATATGCCTTCAGACATTACAAAACTATACGTGCGCAACAACAAGGGGCAACCCATACCGTTGAGTACCGTAGTACACCTGGAAGAAAACAGCAGCCCATCCACGCTGTATCATTTCAACAGGTATAAAGCGGCAACCATTTCTGCATCACTTGCTGATGGTAAAACTATTGGCGATGGTATTAAAGCCATGCAGGCCATTGCCGCCAAAACACTTGACGAAAGTTTTCAAACATCGCTCAGCGGGCCGTCGCGTGATTACGCAGAAAGCTCATCCAATACTGCTTTTGCCTTTGGTCTCGCACTCATACTTATTTATCTTGTACTTGCAGCACAGTTTGAAAGCTTTGTAGATCCTTTTACCATAATGCTTACAGTACCTTTGGCTTTAGCAGGCGCTTTGCTTAGTTTATATTTATTCAGGCAAACACTTAATATATTTTCAGAAATAGGCATGATTATGCTGATTGGCCTGGTAACAAAAAATGGGATCCTGATTGTGGAGTTTGCCAATAAAAAAAGGGAGCACGGTATGTCTAAAAAAGAGGCCGTTGTTGAAGCCGCAGCACAGCGCTTACGTCCCATTCTTATGACAAGCCTTGCTACTTCTTTAGGCGCATTGCCCATTGCACTGAGCCTTGCAGGTGCTTCTACCAGCAGGATGCCTTTGGGGATTGTGGTAGTAGGAGGCATTTTGTTTTCATTGCTTTTAACTTTATTAGTCATTCCGGCTGTATATTCTTTTGTTTCAAGTGAGCACAAAGGGCATAAAACAGAGATTTCTGAATAGGGTTGTAAAATTATTTTCGCCCGGCAGATTGCAAACCGGGTTAAAGAAAGTATGTATAATAAAATCTTTTTTTCTTCTATGAAAAATTATCAACGCTGTATTTATTCATGGTTACTTTTTGCGGCAAGTGCCGGCCTTTTGGTATCCTGTAAAAAAGAAACCGGCAGTAATTCTGCGCAACCGGAGGTTCAAAAAGATATTTCAGATGTTTCCTATGGCACTGATCCCGCACAAAAAATGGATGTGTACCTTCCGGCAGGAAGAACAATATCCGGTACAAAAACTTTAATATTAATTCATGGCGGCGGCTGGGCGGAAGGCGATAAATCAGATTTCACCGATGGCATCAGTGCATTGCGGGGGCAGCTTGCTGACTTTGCCATATTCAACATTAACTACCGGCTGGCATCTGCGGGCACTAATCAATATCCTGCAGCAATCAATGACGTGCACAGCGTCATTGGGTTTATCGTTTCGCATGCGGATGAATACATTATTAATGCGGATAAAATTGCCCTGCTTGGTGCAAGTGCGGGTGCGCACCTGTCACTGCTGGAAGCTTATAAAAACAATAATGAGAGGAGGATAAAAGCGGTGATAGATCTTTTTGGCCCCACTGATCTTTTGTGGATGTATAATGAGCACCCTGATACCGCATATTCTCACCCGGTATTATTTAATTTTTTGGGGGCAACGCCATCGGCGGACTCAATGGTTTATCATGACGCAAGCCCCATAAATTATATTAGCGCCGGTGCACCGGCTACAGAAATTTTTCATGGAACTGTTGATTCCATAGTGCCCATCAGCGAAAGCGAAAGATTAGCGGCAAAACTGCAATTGTATCATGTAAAAAATGAATTCATTAAATATGAAGGCGAAGGGCATGGATGGGTTGGATTTAACCTGCTGGATACTTATACAAAGCTGGTTGATTTTATAAAGCAAAATGTACAGTAAAATGGAAATAAACTGGCAGTGCAGGCTTTTTGATGCGCTTTCTGCATACGAATTGTATGCAATTATTCGTTTACGCAACGAAGTATTTGTAGTAGAACAAAACTGCGTGTACCAGGATGCAGATAATAAAGATCCGCTTTGCTATCATTTATGCGGATGGGACAATGAAAACTTAGTGGCTTATGCAAGATTGGTTCCCCCGGGTATATCATACAGCGAGCCATCAATTGGAAGGATAGTAAGTTCGCCGTTATACCGGAAACACGGAGCAGGAAGGGCCTTAGTAGCAAAAGCAATGGAGTTATGTGTATTAAATTTTGATAAAAAAAGTATTAAAATAGGAGCCCAGCTTTATCTTAAAAAGTTTTATGAATCGTTTGGGTTCAGTCAATGCGGCGAAATGTATCTGGAAGACGGCATACCGCATACAACCATGCTGTATGAAGAATGAATGAAATAATTGCTTATTATTGCAAAAGCCCAAATCCGTTATTATAATAATATTCTGTGAATAACATGCCTACATGTTTCTTTAAAAAACTAACTGTAATTTTTGTAATGTTGCTTTATGCACTGAACATAAAGGCGCAGATGCATGAGCACAGGGATGAACCGCTTGTAGATATTGCAAAGTGTTGGGAAGCCAATATTACGCTTGGCGCCAATAATTTTCTGGGAGATCTTGGGGGCAACCTTGGTATAGGCCAGCCCGGCGCAAAAGACTACATGTACAAAACAATTACACCCCTGGCAGGGCTTGCATTTACCAAATATCCAAACAGTTGGCTGGGCATAAGAGGTGGCTTTAATATCACAAGCGTACAGGGAGCAGACAGTCTTATTAACAACCAGGGTGGTTTTGAGCGGTGGAGATATTACCGCAACCTTAGTTTTAAATCTTCCATTTTTGAAGGGTTTCTTATGGCTGATATTTATCCCGTAATGATTTGGGATAAACGCGCTGAGATACACCAGATAAGCCCTTATATCAGCTTAGGCGTTGGCGTGTTTCATTTTAATCCGCATACACAGCTAAACGGCGACAAAGTATATCTGCAACCGCTTCACTTAGAAGGGCAGGGCTTTGCAGAATACCCTAACAGGAAGCCTTACAATCTCACGCAGATTTATATCCCCATTACATTTGGCATTAAATATTATTTCAATAATACTTTTGCACTTTCGGGCGGTATAAACTTCAGGCATACTTTTACCGATTATATTGATGATATAAGTACCACTTACATTGATCCTTCATTATTTTATAAATATCTCCCTGCCGCCCAGGCTGCAATTGCCAGCCAATTATATTCCCGTTCGCTTACACCTTCCAAAGTAAAACCCGGGATTGAAAAAGCGCACAGTAATAATAACGACAGTTATGTAACAATGTTTCTCACACTCAGCATCCGCCTTTCACACGGTGTAAGGTTTTATTATGGTGGTATGTAGGATTTATTGTACCGCCTGTTTTAATTGATAAACCACCGCTTCATAAGGCCGTAATATTCCATTTGCTGAAATCTTTGAATAATTTCCAGGCAATGCTTTTGCTTTACTCAAATCAAATCCTGTATTGGCAGAAGCAACCTCTTTGGAAAAGTTGAGGAGTATCAATAGTTTATTTCCGTTTAGTTCCCTTGTATATGCATAAACCCTTGGGTTGTCTTTATCAAGCAAAGTATATTTTCCGTACACCAGCGTTTTGTTTTCTTTTCTCAGTTTTACTATTTTCCTGAAGTAGTTTAATACAGAATTCGGATCGCTCTCTTCAGCAGCCTCATTTATTTTTGTATAATCAGGGTTTACTTTTATCCACGGTGTTCCTGTTGTAAATCCTGCATTCGCGCTGCCGTTCCACTGAAAAGGTGTACGGCCATTATCCCTGCAACTGAATTGTATCTCTTTCATGAATTGCTGCATATCACCACCGATATTTTTTTGGTGCTGGTATTCATTAAGCGTAGGCATGTCCCTGTAATCTTCTATTTTAGAAAATCCTGCATTCGTCATGCCCAGTTCATCGCCGTTGTAGTAATAAGGTGTACCACGCATCGTCATGATAAATGTGGTAAGCATTTTAGAAGATACATCCCTGAATGCAGGATCATCATTTCCAAACCTGCTTACCATCCGCGCCTGGTCGTGATTGGCAAGAAAAATAGAAACCCATCCATTCGTAGCAAAAGCGCTGTCCCAGCGGCTAAACACTTCTTTAAAATGTAACAGGCTATAACCTTTTGATGTAGCCATATCCACACCTTCAAATGCATAAGCCATATTCAGTTCTTTGCGGTCTGCATCAACCAGGTCATGTGCATCTTCAAATGAATTACCCGCGCCTTCTGCCACACTCATTATATTGTATTTACTGAATATCTCGCTGTACATCTCCTTTAAATAGTCGTGCAAATGCGGCCCCATTGCACAATATTTTGCAAAGCTCTTTTCATATCCTTGCGGGAAAGCAGGGAAGCTGGTATCTTTTGCCGCAAACTGAAACGCATCAAGCCTGAAACCATCAATGCCTTTGTCTGCCCAGAATTTCATAATGCCATAAACTTCCTGCCGCAACTTCGGGTTCTCCCAGTTAAGATCAGGTTGTTTTCTGCTGAAGTAATGCAGGTAATAAGCATTCGTGAGTGAATCATATTTCCATGCATCATGATTGATATCAAAGAAACTGTAACGGTATGGCGGCTTGCCTCTTTCCGCATCCCGCCAGTGATAATAATCGCGGTAAGGGTTATCTCTCGAACTGCGGCTTTGCTTAAACCATTCGTGTTCATCACTGCTGTGGTTTACCACAAGATCCATCACCAGTTTAATGCCGCGTTCATGCATGCCTTTCAGCAATGCATCAAAATCCTGCATTGTTCCAAAATCTTTCATGATGTTGCGGTAATCGCTTACATCATATCCATTATCATCATTGGGCGATTGATAAATTGGGTTCAGCCATATCACATTAACACCAAGGCTTTTTATATAATCAAGTTTGGAAATAATTCCTTTCAGGTCTCCTATCCCGTCGCCGTCATTATCTTTAAAACTGCGCGGGTAAATTTGATACACTATCGCTTCTTTCCACCATTTTTTATCATTCGCATTAGCAGATATATTTTTTTGAGCCCCTGCACTGATGCTTAATAAGGTTATGAATGCAAAAACTGATTTTTTGTAAATCATTTTTAAGTAATTAAAATGACAATATTACTGCAGGCAATAAAACTAAAATATATATTTTAACCTGTAACAACAAAATTTTACAGCAATCCTTTCTCTATTAAATACTCTGCTATCTGCACTGCATTGGTGGCAGCTCCCTTGCGCAGGTTATCACTTACAATCCACATGTTTAATGTGTTGGGCTGTGTTTCATCCCTTCGCAGCCTTCCTACAAACACTTCATCTTTTTCATGAGCATTCAGGGGCATGGGGTAAAGTTGTGCAGCATCATCATGCTCCACAATTACACCCGGCGCATTGCTTAAAATTTCTTTCACTTCATCAAGGTCAAAATCATTTTTAAATTCCACGTTCACGCTTTCGCTGTGGCCGCCCATTACCGGTATGCGCACAGTAGTGGCGGTAACACGTATGGAATCATCACGCATAATTTTACAGGTTTCTTTTACCATTTTCATTTCTTCCTTTGTGTAACCATTATCCAGGAAAACATCAATCTGCGGAATGGCATTCATATCAATCCGGTATTTGTATGCCATTTCCCCTTCAGCACCTTTGCGCTCATTCATCAGCTGGTCAACAGCTTTTTTGCCCGTGCCTGTAACACTCTGGTAAGTGCTTACCACAATTCTTTTAACCGTATATTTTTTATGCAGCGGGTTAAGCGCTACAACCATTTGAATGGTGGAACAGTTTGGGTTCGCAATAATTTTATCTTCTGCAGTAAGTGCATCAGCATTTATTTCAGGAACCACTAATTTTTTTGTGGGATCCATGCGCCACGCGCTTGAGTTATCAATCACGGTAATCCCTGCTTCTGCAAACTTTGGCGCCCATTCCAGTGAAGTGCCGCCGCCCGCTGAAAATATTGCCACGGCTGGTTTTGCGGCAATCGCGTCCGTCATGCTCACTACTTTAATTTTCTCTCCTTTAAATTCCACTTCTTTGCCAACTGATCTTTCAGAAGCAACAGGAATTAATTGTGTTACCGGAAAATTCCTTTCTGCAAGTACCTGCAGCATTTTTGAACCTACAAGGCCGGTGGCGCCTACAACTGCAACTTTCATTTTTGTTTTTGTTTTATGGTATAAATTTTTTTGAGCCGGGCAATATAACGTTTATAAAACTTTACTTGCCTGCCCGACTGCATCATTCAGGCGGGCGTTGCACTTTTCATCTTTCTGAATATTGCTGTACAAAACAATCAAATAAAAAAAGCCCTCCGTTTCAGGAAGGCTTCAGTTATGTTTCAGCATACATAAACGTTACGCACCTTCCTTAACAGGATGTTTTGTAATACACTTTGTATGTTTCATTAATTTATTCATTGCAGCGCGAAAGTAAGGTGCAATATAATTTGTACCAAAAGTTTTTCTGGTGGTTGCAGCGGCATTAAACTTACATTCATTAGCGTTAGGGTATAGGTGAACCTGGCCTTAATGCTGTAAAAATGATACTTTACATATCTCTGCAGGACATCTTCATAAACTCCAGCACTTCTTCATTTACATCTTCTTTGTAATACATGCGGAAATGGTGATTAAATTGCCTGTCATCGCCGGGCACCTGCGCTATTTTTTGAAAACATAAATTATCAGGATATGGCTTTTTAAAAGGGAACACTATGTGAATAAAGTTTTTCCCAAACTGTGTAATCCAGGCAACACGCTTATTGCCATGCACTATACCAATCATTGTTTTTGCTGGATATAAAGTTATGTCTGCCACCTGCCTGTATTGCTCTGCAAAATGATGGAACAGTTCAATCGTATATTCCGGCTTGCCATTTAAAAAACCTTCAACCCGTTCGTAATTTTTATCATTGCCATATAAACCCATAAATACAAACTTACTTCAGATTCTGGTGATAAGTTTGCATAATATACCATGGATCCTGTTATGAAAAAATGGCTTTTAACTATTTTGTTTTTAAGTGTCTCGCTGGTTATGCTTGCGCAGACACAGGAAAAAGCAAATAAAAATACACGCATTACCGGCACGGTTACCGATTCAGTTTCAGGAAGCCCCCTGGAATACGCCACTATCAGTTTATTACCTGCAGGCAGTAAAAAAGCAGTAAATGGCACCACTGCTGATAATAAAGGCGCATTTACCGTATCAGGAATAAGTGCAGGTATTTATGATGTAGTGATAGAGTTTATCGGTTACCGCCCTTATACTTTTACTGATATTAGCATTACCAAAAATGAAACCATTGATTTAAAAAAAATTGCTCTGCAAAAAAAGCAGGAACAGTTAAAAAATGTAACGGTAACCACGCAACATGGATTGATAGAGAATAAAATTGATAAAATTGTATTTAATGCTGAAAAAGACATTACTTCTCAAACAGGCGTAGCTACAGATGTACTGAAAAAAGTTCCCATGGTATCTGTAGATGTGGATGGAAACGTAGAACTGGCGGGAAGTTCAGGTGTCCGATTCCTGATTAATGGAAAACCATCCACTGCTTTTGGAAGTAATGTTGCTGACGTGCTCCAGTCTATTCCTGCCAGCCAGATAAAAAGTATTGAAGTAATCACAAACCCCGGTGCAAAATATGATGCCCAGGGCATGGGCGGCATTATTAATATTATACTGAAACAGAATACTGCACAGGGTGTTAATGGCAATATTTCACTAACAGCAGGCACACGAATGGAAAATGGTTCTTTTAATTTTAATGCACGCAAAGGCAATTTGGGGTTCAATGCTTTTGTAAGCGGTAACGCCAGGTTAACAGCCAATACACCCGCCATCTATAACCGCCTGTCAGTTGATTCTTTATTAAAAACAAATGAACTTTTATACCAGGATGGCAATTATAAATTTAAACGTCATGGCATAGAGTCGGGTATCGGGTTCGACTGGACCTATAAAAAGAAAAACAGTTTTACGGGTTCATTGGGGTATGATAATTTTGGTAATGCAGGGTTTGGTATCATAAACCAGTCGCAGTCCATTACTGATTTTTCAGGAAATATGCTTGCTGATATTTCTTCCATTAGTCATTCAAACAATAATTTCAACTCTCATAATATTGATGCCGGTTTGAATTATAAAAGAACATTTGACAAAGAAGACCAGGAACTGGAAATTTCTTTCGATGGAAGCTTTGGAAATAATTTTACCCGGGCAAGCAATTACCAACTGCTGTTGCCGGATGATTCTTTGTTTTTTGGAACAACCAGCACCAACCCCGGCAGGGAAAATGAAATAGAAATACAGGCAGATTATACCCAACCCATTACCAAAGATGTGATACTTGGTGTGGGTGGCAAACTGAACTTTGTGGATATTGCCAGCACTTCTGATGTGTTCAGCCTGCAGCCCGGTTCAAAACTTTATTTATTCGACAGTTCTTTATCCAATTATCTTAATTATCATCAAAAAGTTTATGCAGTTTATACTGAATTAAGTTTTCCCGCCGGTAAACTTTTTGACGCAAAGATTGGCGGCCGTTATGAGCGCACTGAAATAAATTCTTTTTATTCAAACGCACAGCAGCAGGCCGGCATACCCGGCTACAACACTTTTGTTCCTTCTGTTTTCTTAATTAAAAAATTAAAGGATAACCAAACCATAAAACTGAGTTATTCCAAACGTATAGAAAGACCGGATTATGGCGATCTTAATCCCTTTATTAATACCGCTGACCCAAAAAACATTTCGTCAGGAAACCCTTACCTGTTGCCGGAAATAGGGAACCGCTATGAACTGAGTTATAACAGGGAATTTAATAAAGCCGGTTCTTTTATGGCAACCATTTTTTACAGGGCAAATAATCATGATATCCAGCCATACATTACATACTATCCCACGTTTACTGTTGGCGATTCAACATACACAAATGTGGCGGTAAGTACACGCCAAAACATAGGGCTTGAAAAAAATGCAGGTATTAGTTTATTCGGCAATTTTAATTTTAATTCAAAACTTACAATAAGAACAAATCTTTTTTTCTTTCACCGGCATACCATTAATGCCATTGACCCGGGCTTTAATTCAAGCAGTTTCAATTACCGTATAAATATGAATGCCGCATACCAGTTTACGGGCAACCTTGCCGCAGAATTCTTTGGTAATTTTAATTCAGTAAGGCATGAAGCACAGGGCAATTATCCTTCTTTTACTTCTTACAGCTTTGCCATACGTAAACTTTTCTGGAACAAAAAAGGAAGCCTTGCCTTAACTGCCACAAACCCTTTTAATGAATATATTACCCAAAGGGTTTATTTATTTGGCCCAAATTTTACAGCCACCAGTTTGCGCAAAGTGCCTTTCCGTTCTATAGGTATTAATTTTACATGGAAATTTGGCAAACTGGAATTTAAAAAAGAAGAAGAAAAGCAGGATACCAATCCATCCCCGCCTGCTCCTGAAGGATAAAATTATTGCTGGCAGATAAACAATTTATACCGCACTTTATTTGTCAATCTTCCTGAAGAAATCTGCCCGGAAATGAAATAACCCTGTGTTTTAAAATGATTTCAATTTTGATTAAAAACGGTACCTGTAACCAGTATCGCTGAAATGTACGAATTAGGTAACTTATTAACATAATTGTGTAATGCTTTACAGTATAAGGATAGCTACCTTTGCAGGGTAATAATTCGGTTACAGTTAAAAATAAAAATAAATGAAATCAAATAAAAAAATTTATTTTTTATTAATCGGCATATCAACAGTTGTTATTTTCGCCTCTTGTTCAGTAAGGACCCGGGAGCATCGCCCCTATCATGCACTCAACCGCAATAATATTCAACCCGTTAATAATGCACTTCAAACAGTTGCTGCTGCAGTAACCGTTCCACTGCCTGTGCAAACAACTGCAAACAATAAAAACACTCACACGGTTACAAAATAAATTAACATCATGAAAATTATTATAAAATTTTTCAGTATATTTTTAATCACAGGTATATGCCTGGGAATGACTGCGCAGAAAGCATCCGCACAGCAGGCATCTGTAAGCATGCAGGTATTTTACGATCAGTTAAGCCCCTACGGGCATTGGGTACATCATCCAAGACACGGATATGTGTGGCTGCCCGGTGCAGAGGCAGGCGTGGGTTTCAGCCCTTATTCAACAAATGGCCACTGGCGGTTAACAAACGATGGCTGGACTTGGATCTCTGATTTTTCCTGGGGATGGGCGCCTTTTCATTATGGCCGGTGGGATCGTGACGCATCCTTAGGCTGGCTCTGGATCCCGGACACACATTGGGGTCCTGCATGGGTAAACTGGAGAAGGGATAATGATCATTTTGGATGGTATCCAATGGAACCTTCCAGGAACTCTTCTCAAAGAGAGTACAACAATCACAACGACAGGTGGACGTTTGTAAACAACCGTGATATTGACAGGCCTGATATTCATAATTATTATATTGACAGGTCAAAAAATGTTACCATCATCCATAATACCACCATCATAAATAATACGCATGTAAATAACAGCACACATGTTACGTACAATACAGGCCCCCGAAAAGCAGATGTGGAAAAAGCTACCGGCCAGCCAATAAAAGAAGCTGCGGTAGTTGATGCCGATAAACCGGGGCAAAATGAAAGTGGCGACAAAGTGCAGATATATAAACCCGCAGTAACAAATAAAACTAATAACGGGAAGAAACCCGCCCCGGCACAGGTTGATAAATGGCAGGGTGCAAAACAACAAAAAAAGAATAACAGCCAATCGCCTCAAAATCCTAATCCCGGTGCACAGAAACCCCCGGGTCAATAAAAAAGCGCAGGTACACAACATGGCAATGTGCAGCAGCGGGGATAATAATGCAGCTTAAAAAAATGATTTTTCAATACATAAAACCATAATAAAAAATGAAAATCAAACTTTGCCTTTTTTACTTTACAATGATATTTTCAGTAATGGCAATGCCTGTTCACGCATCAGGTTTAAGTAATAATGACCCTAAGGAAAATGCAAAAGGTATGACAGATGAACAAAAAGCAGTACGCATGGGTCAACTTAAGCAGCGGGCTGAAGAAATGAAATCGCTGGACAAATCGCAGATGAGCGCCGAAGACCGCAAGAACCTGCGTGATGAGGCAAAAGATATGCGCCGGGAAGCAAGGGGTATGCGCGGTGTGTATATTTCAATTGCAGGGCTTATCATCATTATACTCCTGCTTATTATTATCCTTTAAAAAAATTGCTTTTGAACAACCGGGCAGTGCGGCTATGGTGTTTACCCGGAGCCGGTTTTTATAAACCCTTAAAAAATTACATCACCGCCAGCGCCCCATCTTTATATATGGGTAATATATTGGCAATATTTGGCGTAACACAATATTCCAGGTCTTTTTCTAATCCGTAACCCGCCAGCCGGTGCCAGTGGGTGGTATGGCGTATAAAATTTTTCAGGTCATCTTTATGCAGGCAGTACATATTCTCCGCCATCAGGCTGCTGTCGCAATGAATGGTAAAATATGCACTTACATTTTTTATCACGGCGCCCGCAAATAATGTGTCTTCAAGGTTAAAACGGTCTTTCCAGGCGGAGCAGCCGAGGATAACATTTTTATTTGCACTCATCAAATGGTTGCAAACCGCATCAAGGTTGGGGAAAGAGCCCGTAACCACTTCACCTGCGCCTTTGTCAAATGCCATATGCAGCAGCTTTGTACCGTTTGTAGTGGTGAGTACCAGTGTTTTTCCTTCAATAAAACTACGCGGGTATTCCGCAGGTGAGTTGCCATATTGCAGCCCCGGGATAACTTTTCCATCACGTTCCCCGGCAGTTATTGCATTCAGTTGTTTGCCAATAGCAATACATTCATCCACATTTGCAACGGGGATTATTTTGCTTGCCCCATTATACAGCGCCGCAGCAATGGTGGAAGTGGCGCGGAATACATCTATGATCACCACAATGCTGTTGCTTATTTCATAAAGATCAAGTAACCGCGGTGAAAGCAGCGTATTCAGTGTGGGCTTTTGGCTCATGCGGACAAAGATAGGTTGCCACTGCTGAAAGCCCAATACAATTGCGGAAGATGAAAGCAGTGCAACTAATGCGGCCTCAGAAAAATGACTTTAAAAAAAAGATTGAATGGAACGTTAGGCAACAAAAGTTTTATGGTTATGCTTTTAAGTATTTAATACGGCCTTCAAGGCAAAAGAACAGGAAAAAATCCTTTTATTGCAATTATTTTCGTTATTAAAGCCTGCCCCGATACTATCAGGATTAAGATCACCGGAACACAAACGCAGTTAAACAACACCATTTATCACACCCCACTTTCAACCGGTAGTCTCATAAGCCGCATCTTTTGGTTTGGTCCGCCAAAGGCGGATTGAAAAAAATGCGCAGCATATTTTTTTCAAAAAACCAAAAGCAGCGGCGTTGAGACAACAAAGCCATACGGCTTGAGCGGATAAAAGATTTGACAGCATTGGGTAATACAATAAAAAAGGTGCCGCTATTTATACTCGGCACCTTGATATATGGAAAGGAAGAGTTGAATAAAGCATCGTTCACGCCGGTAAAAAAAATAAATAAGAACCTGTGAAAATCCATATCATCCGCGTTATCCCTGTTCCCGTTTCTTATTTCTTCGTAAGTATCAGCAATTCATTCGCCTGCACTTCAGTGATGTAGCGTTTGATGCCATCCTTATCCGTATAATTGTGGTTGATAAGCTTGCCTTCCACCAAAACCTCCAGTCCTTTGGTAAAATACTTTTCCGCTATCTCCGCGGTTTTGCCCCAGGCAATAACATTATGCCATTGCGTTTCAGTAACTTTTTCGCCTTTGGCGTTTTTGTATGTTTCGTTTGTGGCAAGGTTGATACGGGCCAGTTTTTTTCCGCCTTCAAGCGTTTTCACTTCCGGTGCATTGCCCAGGTTACCGATTAACTGTACTTTGTTTTTAACGTTGTTCATGATTGTTGTTTTTAAATGTTTTCAAATTTGCTTTTACGTTTCTGGCGGCCGGCCATTGATAATGCAAAGATGCGGCGGCCCAAAAGCCTTACCCGGTTTTTATACGTTTACTTACAGATATAAACGGGCATAAGCGTTTATACACGGATAATCTTTATACCTTTCAGCCATGAAAACCAATACACGCAACTGCCTGGCCTGCGGCAAACCCGTTAAAGGCCGCGCCGACAAAAAATTTTGCGATGACTATTGCCGCAATACTTACAACAATGAACTCAACAGCGAGACCAACAGTTATGTGCGCCGTATAAACCAGGTACTCAAAAAAAACCGCGCTATACTGGAAGAATTGCTGGGCAGCGAAGGCATGAAAAAATACCCAAAAAATAAATTTGCCGACAAAGGTTTCCGGTTTGGTTTTCACACGCACCAGTACACCAATAAAAAAGGGAATGTTTATAACTTCTGTTATGAATACGGGTACCTGCCCCTGGAAGGCGACTGGATGCTGGTAGTGAAAAGGAAGGAGGAAAAAGAGTGATGATTATTTTTTGTTGTGAAAATGCTTAAACTAAAGTGTAAGTAATAGCGGATTTCATTTTAATCCGGATATGCGCTCTATATTTTGACTACTTTTAGAAACCTATTTTAGAAAAGAATGATTGACAAGAAAACTTTATCAGAACGGGACATCTGCACAAAGTTTATCACACCTGCATTGGAAAACGCACGGTGGGACAAGCAAACGCAGATATTGGAAGAAGTTTCTTTTACTGATGGCAAAATTTATGTTCGGGGAAAACTCACGGCAAGAGGAACAAGAAAAAGAGCCGACTACATTCTTTATTACAAACCAAACATTCCAATTGCAATCATTGAAGCCAAAGACAACAACCATTCAGTTCGTTCAGGCATACAACAAGGACTTGACTATGCAAAGATCCTTGACATTCCTTGTGTATTCAGCAGTAACGGTGACGGATTTTTATTTCACGACAGAACTGCAACAGACGGAAACATTGAAACCGAAATTGCTTTAGAAGATTTCCCTACTCCCGAACAACTTTGGGAGAAATACAAAGTCTACAAATGCATCCCGAATAATCAGGACACTGAGAAAGTTGTTTCTCAAGATTATTATTTTGACGGCAGCGGAAGAAAGCCACGATACTATCAACAAATTGCAATCAACAGAAGTGTTGAAGCAATTGCCAACGGACAGAATAGGATTTTGTTAGTAATGGCAACAGGCACAGGCAAAACCTATACTGCTTTTCAAATCATTCATCGCTTATGGAAAGCAGGAGCAAAAAAACGAATCCTTTTTTTAGCAGACAGAAATAATTTAATTGACCAAACAAGACGGGGCGACTTCAAACATTTTAAAGATAAAATGACGGTGGTAAAACACCGAATGGTTGACAAGAGTTATGAAATTTATTTGGCATTGTATCAGGGGTTGACTGGAAATGAAGAAGAAAAAAATATCTACAAACAATTTTCTCCCGAATTTTTTGATTTGATTGTAGTGGACGAGTGCCATAGAGGAAGTGCAAACGAAGACAGCAGTTGGAGAGAAATTCTCACTTACTTCAAGAAGGCAACACAAATCGGTTTAACAGCAACGCCAAAGGAAACAAGCACAGCAAGCAATACCGAATATTTTCAAGACCCAATTTACACTTACAGTTTAAAGCAGGGAATTGATGATGGTTTCTTAGCTCCTTACAGAGTAGTAAGAGTTGGTTTGAATGTGGACTTGGAAGGTTGGCGACCATCCGAAGGCAAAACAGACAAAGACGGAAACCCTGTTGAAGATAGAATTTACAACCGCAAAGATTTTGACCGTCATCTTGTAATAGATGAGCGCACCGATACCGTTGCAAAAAAACTCACTGAATTTCTCAAAGGGTATGACCGCTTTGCCAAGACAATTGTTTTTTGCCAGGACATTGACCATGCGGAAAGAATGAGAACTGCATTACAAAGACACAATAGTGATTTGGCTGCCGCTAATCACAAGTATATAATGCAGATTACAGGCGACAATGACGAAGGTAAACGGGAGTTAGACAACTTCATTAACCCCGAAGAAACATATCCGGTTATTGCTTGCACATCCGAACTCATGACTACAGGAGTAGATGCTCAAACCTGCAAAGTAATCGTCTTAGACAGCAATATTGCAAGCATGACCAAATTCAAACAAATTATTGGTAGAGGAACACGAATCAATGAAGACTACAACAAACTTTATTTTACCATTTTAGATTTCAGAAATGCAACTGATTTGTTTGCCGACCCAAATTTTGACGGCAACCCGATAAGAATAAAACCAGTTACAGAGGAAACAGATCTAGGAAACATTATTGAAGAAGAAGAAAACAGCACCGAAAATATTATTGATGAAGAAACAGGAGAAGAAATAATTATTACACCGCCTTACATCAGGACACTAGAAGAATCTTTTGAACCAAATATTAGTGAGCCAAGAGAAAAAATTTAT
Source organism: Chitinophagales bacterium (assembly GCA_038207175.1). Lineage (GTDB taxonomy): Bacteria > Bacteroidota > Bacteroidia > Chitinophagales > Chitinophagaceae > JBBRAD01. Next base: position 24,821 of record JBBRAD010000003.1, on the reverse strand, counting down.
GTCAACGGAGTTGATGTTTCAGTTTTGGTAAGCCGTGAGTTATACTTTGACCAGAACGGCAGACCAATCACAGCAAGTTTAAAAGACCATACCAAAGAAATTATTAAAGGGAAATTTGCTTCGTTAGATGATTTCTTAAACCGTTGGAATAACACAGAAAGAAAAGAAGCAATTATTCAGGAGTTGCAACAGCAGGGAGTATTAGTAGAGGCATTGATGGAAGCAGTTGAAAATAACCTGCCCGCCTTTCAGGAAGGTAAGTTTTACGCTTATGTAATTGAGTGCAAAGATGGAACGCTTTACAAAGGTCATACAGAAGATTTATCTCGAAGGTGGAACGAACATAAAATAGGAAAAGCATCTGATTGGACAAGCATTCATGGGGTTGATGAAATGATCCACTTTGAAGAATTCAATTCAAGAGAAAAAGCAATTGAACGAGAAAAATATTTCAAATCAGGAAGAGGAAGAGATTGGATAAATAATCAGAGAGCAGAGGGAAAGTTGCAAGGCAGGCAGGCGGCTTGCGACCTGTTTGATTTGATTTGTCATATCGCATACGACCAGCCACCACTAACACGAAAAGAAAGAGCCAACAATGTAAAGAAACGAAACTACTTTACAAAATATGGTGAGCAAAGCCGTAAAGTGTTGGAAGCATTGCTTGACAAATACGCCGATGAAGGAATTGAAAACATTGAAAGCATGGAAGTATTAAAAGTAAAACCATTAACGGAGTTCGGTTCGCCAGTAGAAATAATAAATGAGTTTGGCAGCAAAGAAAAATATTTGCAAGCCGTAAAAGAATTAGAAACCGAATTGTATAAATCAGCATAAGGATAAAATGTCTGAAAATAAAAATACGGATGGTTTTATACCACCGCACGGAGGTTACGAAAAGCTGATATCTTATCAGAAAGCAGAAATTATTTATGATGGTACAGTTTATTTTACCAAAAGATTTTTTCAGAAGTATGACCGCACCATAGACCAGATGGTGCAAGCAGCACGAAGCGGCAAACAAAATATTGCTGAAGCAAGTATGGCATCAGGTACTTCAAAAGAAACAGAAATAAAATTAACCAATGTAGCCCGGGCAAGTCTTGAAGAACTAATGATAGATTACAAGGATTTTTTAAGAACGAATAAATTAAAACAGTGGGAAAAAACAGATAAACTAACTGTGCGTTTTCGGGAGTTAAACAAAATACCTAATGCCAATTATGAAATTTTTCGTAAGGCAATAGAAAATGAAAAAACCGAAATATGCGCAAATGCAATGATTGGATTAATTATGGTTACCAATTATTTGCTTAACCAGCAAATAAAGGCACTGGAAAAGGCTTTTATTAATGAAGGAGGTTTAAGGGAAAGAATGACAAAAGCAAGAATTAATAAAAGGAATAAAGGACAGTAACAATTAAAGGGCACTCATTGAAGTCCTGCAAGTCGTTGAAAGTCCTTAAAACTGACAAACAAACAAAAATCATGAGCAACATTTCAGGAACAATAGCAGCGATAAGAACAATCATGTGGCAGGACACAGGATTGAACGGAGATGCACAACGCATTGAACAATTAGGTTGGATGCTTTTCCTAAAAATATTTTCCGACAAAGATGTTGAAATGGAGTTAATGAATCCGAAATATAAATCTCCCATACCTGCCGAATTTCATTGGATAAAAGAAAAAGGGAATTGGGCTGGCGATGATGAAGGTATGACTGGTGATGAATTGTTAGAGTTTGTTGACAGAAAACTTTTCCCTGCATTGCGAAACATAAATGTAAGCACGGGCAACCGCAGAGCATTGATAGTGCGTGAAGTGTTTGAGGGAAACAATAACTACATGAAGAGCGGAATCAACATTCGTAAAGTGTTGAACAAACTCAATGAAATTGATTTCAACATTGCAAAAGACCGTCATGCTTTTGGCGAATTGTATGAAAGCATTTTGAAAGAATTGCAGAGTGCTGGTAAAAGCGGAGAGTTCTACACACCAAGAGCAGTAACTCAATTCATTACTGACATTATTAATCCAAAAGAAGGAGAAAAAATTCTTGACCCTGCATGTGGCACAGGTGGTTTCCTCACTTGTGCAATTGAAAACTTAAAGAAAAAAGCAAACAGCGTTGAAGCAAGAAAAGCATTGCAGGAAAATGTGGTGGGTTGGGAATACAAACCACTTCCCTATTTATTGGCTACAACAAATTTAATTCTGCACGACATTGAAGTTCCAAACATTCGTTTTGGTGATGCACTTGACCAACCCTTGAGCAACTTTACAGAGAAAAACAGGGTTGATGTAATCATTGCCAATCCACCTTTTGGTGGCATAGTGGCAAACAACAACGAAAATAATTTCCCTCAAACATACAGAACAAAAGAAAGTGCCGACTTGTTTTTGATTTTAATGATTCACTTACTAAAGCAAGGAGGCAGAGCAGGAATTGTTTTGCCTGATGGAAGTTTAACAGGCGATGGAGTAAAACAAAGAGTAAGACAACGCTTGTTGGAAGAATGTAATCTGCATACCATCATCCGTTTGCCTAATTCTGTATTTCAACCGTATGCTACTGTCGCAACCAATCTTTTATTTTTTGATAAAGCCTCCTCTCCTTCGGGGAGGACGGGAGGTGGGGCTACAAAAGAGATTTGGTATTATGAACACCGTATGCCCGAAGGATACAAAGCATACAGCAAAACAAAACCAATTCGTGTAGAAGAATTTGAACCGATAAAAAAATGGTGGAACCTGCCTGCCGGCAAGGCAGGGAAAAGAGAAGAAAGTGAAATAAGTTGGAAAGTTTCTATTGACACCATCATTGAGCGCAATTACGATTTAGATATTAAAAACCCTACCAAAGCCGAAGAAGCGCATGAATATACAAGTAAAGAGTTGATGGGGATGTTGGAGAAAAGTTTTACAAAAAGTAATTCTCTTTTGAAACAATTAAAAGAAGCAGTAGAATAATCTTGGCAAAAATTTATATAGAAGATATTAAACTTTCAGCAATAAGGAATAAGCTCTTTGGAAGTTTATCTGATAAAAAGCAGGTAAATATTTTTGATGCTATCGTTTTATCAAGCGGTGATTATTTACCTATTCAAAAAATGATTGATGGAAAATTTGATGTTTATGGAGGTGGAGGGACAACTGCAAAAAAGCACAACGAATTTAATGTTGCGGTTGAAACCTTTGGAATTGGAAGAGTTGGAGCAAGATGTGGTTGTGTTTTTAAAATCAAACCAAAATCATGGGTTACGGATAATGCTTTGTATGCAAATAAAATTGATGAATCATTTGATATTGAATTCTTGATTCACTTTCTGAATTTTAAAAACTTGAATCAGTATGCAAATACAGCAGCACAACCTGTAATTAGTTTGAAAAGAATTTCAGGAATTACAATTCCTAAAATTGATTTAAAACTTCAAAATGAAATTGTAGCAATTTTAAATAATATAGAGAATGGAATTATTCAAATTGATAATGATAAATACGGCATCAGCCAAACTCTAAATTTCATAAGTTCAAAGGAAGAACTCACCACCGAACTCACCCGCCAACAAGATTTAGTAAAACAACTTCGCCAATCTTTTTTAAGAGAAGCTATGCAAGGCAAAATATTGTCAGAATCAGAATTAGCAGGATTAAAGGATGAACAGGATTATGAAACCGGTGAACAATTATTAGAAAGAATAAAAACAGAAAAAGAGAAAATAGCTAAGGCGAAAAATCCTGCTAATCCTAAAATCAAGAAAATCCTGATTCCGACAATTAAAGAAGAAGAAATTCCTTTTGACATTCCTGAAAATTGGGTGTGGTGTAGGTTGGGGGAAATTGGAGAGCTAAAAAGAGGAAAGTCAAAGCATCGTCCAAGAGATGATAAACAACTTTTTGAAAATGGAACATATCCTTTTATTCAAACTGGTGATGTTTCAAAGGCAAAAAACAATAATGACTTAATTACTACAGTAAATAATTATTACAGTGAGTTTGGCTTGAAGCAAAGTGAAATTCAAAAGAAAGGTACACTTTGCATAACCATTGCCGCAAACATTGCAGAATGTGGGTTCTTAAATTTTGATGCTTGTGTTCCTGACAGCATTGTTTGCTTTTCTTCAATTCATAAAGCAATTGAAAAATACACATACTACTATTTGAAAATTGTGAAGGAAGAATTAGAAAGGTTTGCTCCAGCCACTGCTCAAAAAAATATCAATCTTGGAATATTAAATTCATTTCCAATTCCCCTCCCCCCCCTTCCCGAACAAAACCGCATCGTAAAAAAGTTAGAAGAGTTAATGAAACTTTGTGATGATTTGCAGGCAAGCATACAAGCAAGCAAAGAACAAAATGAAATGTTGTTGCAAGGTGCGTTGAGGGATGCATTGCGGGCAAAGCCAAAAGAGTATAAAGTGAATAAAGGGTTTAGTATTGCAGCGGAGGAATGAATACTTAATAAAACTTATACAAATGTTTGACGAACTAAACAAATACAAACAACACGACCATTTCTTTTTTAAACCTGCTGACAGGTTATCTGAAGTATGCAACGCTCCTAACAATAGCAGCGGTATATACTTGATTAATGCTTTAGAAAAAGGAAAGGTTAATCTTATTTATATCGGCATATCCGGTAGGAGAGGTGCTGATGAAAAAATTGTTCATCGCAAAGATGGTTTACGCGGGAGGTTTTTAACAGGCAACAGTTTGGAGGTTTAAGGCAAAAAACATGGCCTAATCAAATGCGATTAGAAAACATTGATGCCTTAGATATTTATTGGTATGTAACTCATGGAATTTACAACGAAGATTTTCCAAGAGAGATTAAAATTACTTTGCTGAATAAATATTTAAGCATTCATGGTAGGTTACCCAGATGGAATAAAGAGATTTAAGTAGGCAGAACAAATTAAACTTTGGTAAGCATTACAAGCATGCAAAAAAAATGAAATGTTGTTGGAGGGGGCGTTGAGGGATGCACTTAAAAAAGAAGGAGCTGTTGAAGCATGATAAAATCCCGAAGGGATTTAATATTAATAGCAAAACAATTCAATCGTAAGTGTTCAGCCCTTTCAGGGTCGAATTATTGCATGGATGTTTTTCTATTAACATGTAACCCTTTCAGGGTTAAAAAATAAAAGATTAAAATTAAGGCTGGCGGCATCCCCACCTCCCTTATGCTAACTCCCATCATACTCCCGGGCAACTCCCCGGTAAAGCCTATAATCCTTCGTTCATCCTTCAATGATCCTTCGTTTATCTTTCATTCATCCCAAATGGTAAATCGTTATTTTAGGCAGGTAAAACAGGGTGCAGCGGATAATAAAATAGAAAAGTGTTTGTATGAATGTTTCAGCCATAATATTACTTATTTTCTGTTACCCGGCCATCAGGTAAGCTGCAATTTTTTATACACATTCGCCGCTACCGTGTTGCATAAATCCCCGCAGCAGTTCATCACTAATTTTATCATCCTTCGCCGCAGAGTTCCTAATTTGCACACATTAAAAAAATCATTCAGCAAATGTTTCATAAAAAATTATTGGTTGTTTTATTTTTTCTCACCGCCTGTATATGCCATGCGCAAAGCATTTCAGGTAAAATAACCGGTGAAAATTCAAAACCCGTTCCCGATGCATTTATTTATCTGCTAAATACAAATTCTTCCGCCTTCAGTAATGCAGATGGCAGCTTCAGTTTAAAAAATATTGCTGCCGGCAATTATATTGTTTCAGTTTCCGCTGCGGGGTATGCCACGGTAAATAAAAATATCTCCGTAAATAATTCAGCCAGTGAAACTTTAAATATCCAGTTGCCCGATGCTTCAAAAAACCTTGATGAAGTGGTGGTAACCGCGCAAAAAAAAGAAGAGGCCCTGCAGGATGTGCCGGTAAGTATCACGGCGCTTTCTGCCAGGCAGGTAGGGGAGTACCGGCTTTGGAACAGTAAAGAGTTGACTGCTGTTGTGCCCAATTTTTATTCGGGTGATCCCGGCGACCAGAGAAATGTAACATCCATCCGCGGCATCGTTACCACATCTTACGATCCTGCGGTAACCACTTATATTGACGGCGTAAACCAGTTCAGCCTCGATACTTATATCGCATCATTAAATGATATTGAAAGGATTGAAGTGCTGCGCGGCCCGCAGGGCACCCTCTATGGCAGGAACGCCATGGGCGGCGTTATCAATATCATTACCAAACAGCCATCCAATGCCACAAATGTTTTTGCGGAAATAAATAACGGTAACTATGGTTTGCAGCGTTACAGTGCAGGAATCCGTGCAGCGCTTATAAAAAATAAATTATTCTTTGGCGCATCGGGCCTGTTTGATAGCCGCAATGGCTATTATACAAATACTTTTACCAATACTTCTTTTGATAAACAGCATGGTATTGCGGGCAATTATTATTTAAAATATATCCCCGCTGAAAAATGGGCTGTTACCTTAAATGTAAAACACCGGAATAACCGGAACAATGGGCCGTTTCCTTTGGTGAATGGCGTGGAAGATGCATTCAGCAACCCGTTTCAGCTAAGCCAGGATGCTGTTGCAAAAATGATTGACAATACATTCAATGCTTCGCTGATGGTAAATTATACAGGGCATGGTTTTAATTTTTCTTCGCAAAGTGCATGGCAAAGCAACCACCGTTATTACAATGCGCCCCTGGATGGTGATTTCTCACCTGCGGATGCCGTTACCGTTATCAATAATTATGGTGGCGATTGGAATAAAGTAAAAGTGTTTACACAGGAATTAAAATTTACTTCGCCCGCCAGTACATCATCACCTTTTAAATGGGTGGCAGGCGCTTATTTTTTCCACCAGTACAATCCTTCAAAACAGGCCACGCATTTTGGAAAAGATGCCGGGCTGCTTGGCGTGCCCGATTCAAACTTCGCCATCATCAATTCTACCAAAGCAAAAAATACAGGCATCGCATTGTATGGACAGATAAATTATGCACTCACTAAAAAATTATCTTTGATCGCCGGCCTGCGGTATGATTATGAAAATAAAAATTTAAGCGTGCTGGGTGAATACCAGCCCGACGGGCAGGATGCATTTACCATTGTTCCCGATACCGCAGCCACGCTGCATTACAGCGCCGTATCACCAAAAGTTGGGGTTGATTTTATTGCCGGTGCAAACAGTAATTTATTTGCCACATACAGCCGCGGGTACAGAACCGGCGGGCTTACACAGTTGTCTTCCGATCCGTCGCAGCCGCCATTATATCCTTACAACCCGGAGTACAGCAACAGCTTTGAAGCGGGTATAAAAAATAATTTTTTTCAAAGCCGTCTGCATTTGAATATCACTTTATTTTATACACGCGTAACGGATGCGCAGGTGCCTACACTCATTTTGCCCGATGCCATCACCGTTACAAAAAACACGGGAAAGCTTACCGCTAAAGGCGCGGAGCTTGAACTCTCTGCAGTGGCGGCAAAAGGTTTGCAGCTTGATTATAATTTTGGATATACAGATGCAACTTATCAATCACTTAAAATTTCTCAAAATGGTTCTGCTGTTGACCTTGCAGGCAGGAAACAAATCTTTACACCGGATGTTACTTCCATGACAGCCATAGAGTATGGTTTTTATTTTTCATCAAACCATAATATAAAAATGATTGTACGCGGAGAATGGATGTATCTGGGCAAACAATATTTTGACCTGGCAAATACCATTGTACAAAACCCATACAGTTTATTCAATACACGCATCGGCATTTCTTCAAAACATATTGATGTATTTTTCTGGGGAAGGAATTTGGCCAATAAAAAATATATCGCTTATGCGTATGATTTTGGCGCGGTCCATCTCGGCAACCCAAAAACTTTTGGCGTAACGGTTGCAGCTAAATTGTAACAACTGCATTTTAATTACTTTTTGTAGCCTGTCCCGGTGAATATCGGGATTAAGACAAAAAAGTAAATAGAATAAAAGCTATCACCCGGTAGAATTGGCGGTTAAAATGTATAATTATTATTTTAACCCGGCTTCCATCCGCCCCATTTTGAAAACTGGTGTTAGTGGCATGTTCTTTTTTGTATCAGCCGTTAGAGATTTTCAATAACAAAAGCCTCTGCATAGTTTTTAATCAATTGCCTGACGTTACGAAACTCCTGTTTTATTTCTTCTTCTGTCCCTGTTGCTTTTACGGGGTCGGGAAAATTGTAGTGAAACTTTTTTGCATTAGTCGGGAAAAACGGGCAACGTTCTTTTGCGTTGTCGCAAACTGTAATTACAAAATCAAAGTCTATGTTTCTGTATGCTGAAATGTTGTTTGAAGTATGATTTGAAATGTCAATGCCATCTTCTTTCATTGTGTCAATGGCTTTAGGATTTACACCATGTGTTTCAATGCCTGCACTATAAATTTCTGCTTTGTCGCCTGCAAAGTATCGTAAATAACCTTCTGCAATTTGGCTGCGGCAACTGTTGCCTGTGCAAAGCACTAATATTTTTTTCTGTGTCATATTAAACGAATAGCCAAATGATATTGATGATGCAAAATTTTGGGTCAAAGCCAAAAATGACTTGCACTACAATTACAGATGTTGTTATAATAATGGGTCTGCGATATTTTTTCCAGAGAAGTTTAATTACAACACTCTGTTCCACAACCGCAAGATTTAGATTTTTCTGCATAAACTGTGATACTAAATATTCCTGTGTTACCAGTTTTAAAACTGATTAGTTCTTCTTCGTTTAGATAATTCTGTAAAATATCGTCAGGAATGTTGATTGGTTTTTCTTTTTGAATAGTAATGTTTGAAAAACTGTTTGTATTGATGAGTTCTAAGTAAACTTCCTTTTGAATTGCACCTGCAACACAACCTGCATACATCTCTGCATCGTTGCGTAATGTTTCGGGAAGATTACCAATTAATACGACGTCTGAAATGCTGAAATGTCCACCAGGCTTTAATACACGGAATATTTCTTTGAATACTCCGTCTTTGTTAGGTACAAGATTTAAAACGCAGTTGCTAACAATTACATCAGCAACATTTGCAGATACAGGAATATTTTCAATGTCGCCTTGCCTGAACTCTACATTTGCAAAGCCCAATTTTTGGGCATTCGTTTTTGCTTTTTCAATCATTGCAGGTGTAAAGTCAATACCAATTACTCTACCGTCTTCGCCAGTTTCGTTTCTTGCAATAAAGCAATCGTTACCTGCACCGCTGCCCAAATCAATTACTGTGTTTCCTTTTTTGATTTTAGCAAACTGTGTAGGCAAACCACAACCTAAACCTAAATCAGCATCGGGGTTGTAGCCTTCCAATGTGCTGTAATCATCACTCATAATGTTATAAACTTTTGTTGAACAACAACCGGAGCCGCAGCAGGATGATTGATTTACTTCTTTATCCTGTAAAGCGATTTCGCTGTATTTCTGTTTTACCAGCTCTTTTATTTGTTCTGAATTTTCCATTTTGATTTTATTTAATTAACAGCAATTCTTTTTTTCTTTTCTATTTTGGTTGAAATGTTTGAAAAGAAATTTTGCAGCTTGGCAAAAGTTTTTTCGTCAATGCAATAGCAGATTGAATTTCCTTCAATTTCACCTTTGATCAGCCCTGCATTTTTTAGTTCTTTCAAATGCTGGGAAACTGTCGGTTGTGCCAATGGCAATTCGTTTACTATGTCGCCGCAAATGCAGGAGTTCACCTTTAGCAAATAGTCAATGATTGCAACCCTTGCAGGGTGCCCGATGGCTTTGGCAAGTGTCGCCAGTTCGTTTTGCTTGCCGGTAAAATGGTCTGTCTTTGTCGCCCCCATATTTAAAGTTTAATATTGCAATATTACGATAAACGTTTTATAAGCAAAATTTTTGTCCACCCTGCTGCCGCAATACTTTTAGGGTGTTTTGCATTGGCCTGCTGAAATTGAAGGGTGGTGTTGATAGAGTTGCAGGAAGGATGATAATCACGCATTAAAGCCCCTCCTTTGAAGAGGGTTTGGGTAAGGTTTTTATTTTAACTATTTTTATCGCCCATAAACATAAAAACATGAAGACTTTTATTGTACCTACAGATTTTTCAGAAACATCAAAGAACGCCGCAATGTTTGCCGCAGGCGTCACCGCAGAGATGCAGAATGCGCAGATATTATTGTATAATCTTTACTATTCTGTTTCCTCAGACGATGATGCGGTTTCTCTGCAAAACCGCAACGGTATTTACCGTCAGGCGCTGGAAATTTTAAAAAATGAAATGCAGCAGATAGCCCCAAATACAGCAATCACCTGCATTTCAGAAGATGGTAAGTCTTCATTTTTTACCGAGGCGCTTGAGCGTGTTGCCCGCCACCAGAGCGCAGATATGATCATCATGGGCATTACAGGCGCCACACGGCTTGAACAGGTTTTTATGGGCAGCAATACACTGGATATGGTGGACAAAGCTATTTGCCCCGTAATGATAGTTCCGCCGGATGCAAAATTCAACGGCATTAAAAACGTATTGTTTACATCAGACTTTAAGGAGGTGGATAAAACAACACCTGTAAAACCATTGCAGTCTATTTTAAGTTTGTTCAACCCCTTTGTACATGTGGTGAATGTGGACAGTGAGCATTATGTGGAATTGACTGAAGCATACAAAGCAGAGCGCGCAAAGCTGGATGAAATGCTGCAGGGTTACCGGCATGAATTTTATTTTATGCGCCTGTTCGATTTTACAGAAGCCATCAGCGCCTTTACAGAAGACTATAAAATTGATTTGCTGATAACCGTTCCCCGGAACCATTCTTTTCTCGGCGGTTTATTCAGAAGCAATTACACAAAAAAACTTGCATACCACAGCCATGTGCCCATCATTGCGGTACATGAATAAATAAAAATTTTATTCCCAAAAAGCCCTGCCCATTTAAAGCCGGGCTTTTGTTTTTAAAAGCGCATAGCTGGCTGCCATGTTTTATATTTGCACCCAACAGAAAATGAACTGATTCATGACGATCTCTTACAACTGGCTTAGTGAATACCTGCCCGAAAAAATTGAGCCGGAGCGGTTATCAAAAATACTTACGTCCATTGGTCTTGAAGTGGAAAGCCTTGAACAGTATGAAAGCATTAAAGGCGCACTGAATGGTTTGATTATCGGCGAAGTAATGGAATGTGTGCCGCACCCCAATGCAGATAAATTAAAACTTACCAAAGTAAATACCGGCGCAAAGGAATTGCTGCAGATTGTATGCGGCGCGCCAAATGTTGCAACCGGGCAAAAAGTAATTACAGCAACTGCCGGCACTACCATTTACCCGTTGCATGGCGGGCCGCTTACCATGAAAGTTGCAAAGATCCGCGGCATGGAAAGCCAGGGAATGATTTGCGCAGAAGATGAAATTGGTATCGGCGAAAACCATGATGGCATTATTGTTTTAAGTGATGATGCAAAAGTTGGTTCTCCTGCCGCGGCTTATTACAATGTATATGCTGACTGGGTATATGAAATTGGCTTAACGCCCAACCACATGGATGCCATGAGCCACCTGGGTGTTGCAAAAGATGTATGTGCTTATTTAACGCAGCATGAAAATAAAATCTTAAAAGCAAAATCACCTTTTACAAACAGTTTTAAAACAGGCGCTTCAAAAGCCACGGTAAAAGTATCTGTTGAAAACACAGATGCCTGCCAGCGGTACTCCGGCTTGTGCATTAAGGGTGTTACAATAAAAGAATCGCCGCAGTGGCTGCAGCATAAACTAAAAGCTATCGGGCAAAAGCCCATTAATAATATTGTAGATATCACCAATTTTATCCTGCATGAAACAGGCCAGCCGCTGCATGCATTTGATGCGGATGAAATAAAAGGCAACCGGATAATTGTAAGAAACCTTCCGGAAGGGACAGCTTTTACCACGCTTGATGGAAAAGAAAGAAAATTAAACAGTGAAGATCTGATGATTTGCGATGCGGAAAGTGGTATATGTATTGCGGGTGTTTTTGGAGGGTTAAACAGTGGCGTAAAAGATACAACGCAGGATATTTTCCTGGAAAGTGCATGGTTCCATCCGGTAAGTGTCCGCAAAACTGAAACAAGGCATGGATTGAAAACTGAGGCGGCATCGCATTTTGAAAAAGGGGTGGATATTTCCAATACGGTAAATGTTCTGAAACATGCCGCAGTAATGATAAAAGAAATTGCAGGCGGTGAAACCGAAGGCGATGTGGTGGATATATATCCGCAGCCAAAAGAAAAAACAGAAGTGGCAATTAAATATCATTACCTGAAAAAACTGAGCGGTAAAAATTATCATCCTGATGCAGTAAAAAAAATACTTACGAGCCTTGGCTTTGAAATAATAAAAGAAGGGCTGGACGAATTGCGCGTGGCAGTTCCGTACAACAAACCGGATATTTTTTTACCCGCCGATTTGGTAGAAGAAGTAATACGCATTGACGGTATTGATAATATTGATATACCCACCAGCATTACCATTTCACCTTCTTCTGATGAAACGCTGCCAAAAGAAAAACTAAAAGAAAAAATTTCAAATTATCTTGTCGGTGCCGGGTTTAATGAAATACTTACCAATTCCATCACCAGCAGTAAATATTACAGTGAAACGGAATTAAAAAGCACAGTGAGAATGATCAACAACCTGAGCGCCGGCCTTGATGTACTGCGGCCATCCATGCTGGAAACTGCTTTCGAAAGCATCGCATATAATATCAACCGTAAAAACAATAACCTGCAGTTCTTTGAATTTGGCAAAACTTATGCCTGTATAAAAACCGGGCAGTACAAAGAACAGGAACATTTTTGCATTTATCTCACCGGTCACGATAATGAAGATGGGTGGAGGCAAAAAAGTAGCAGCCAGGATTATTTTAAAACAAAAGGTTTGGCCCGGGCGGTTTTATCCTTTTGCGGGTTTAGTGAAATAAATACTGGCGCTCCTTCAATATCAGAAAAAGGGGTGCAATATGAAATCAATTGCCTGCGCAGGCAGGTAGGCGTTATGGGCAATGTGAGCGCTGAGCGTTTGCAAAAATTTGATATAAGGCAGCCTGTATATTTTATTGATCTTTATTTCGAAGATTTGCTGCAGTTGGCCTTAAGCCATAAAATAATTTACAGCGAAGTGCCTAAATTCCCCGCCGTGCAAAGAGACCTTGCTTTTACTGTAAATAAAAATGTAGCGTACAATGATATTGAAACTGCCATGAAAGAAATAAATTTACCCATGCTACAGGGCATGCGTTTATTCGATGTGTTTGAGAGCAGCAAAATTGGTGAAGGCAAAAAATCAATGGCAGTAAATTTTACATTTATGGATGAAGAAAAAACTTTAACCGATAAAGAGATAGATAATATGATGCAGAAGATAACCCTGAACTTTGAAAAAAAACTTGATGCAGAAATAAGAAAATAAATTATTCTTTAAATAAGATTTGCAATATGGCTGACCTGGAACTGCAACTGAAAAACCTGGAGCAGAAAATAAAACTCCTGCTGAAGCAATACCAGCAATTGCAGAAAGAGAATATGCTTTTAAAAATAGAAATTGAAAAAAAGCGCTCAGCACTTGATACCGAAAAAACACTGATACAAAAATTACAGCAGCAGGTGGATATTTTAAATCTTGGCAGCCCCTCTGTGAATGGTGATGATAAAAAACAACTTGAAGAAAGGATCAGCGGTTATCTTAAAGAGGTGGAAAAATGCCTTGCACTTTTAAATGCCTGAAAATTTTATGAACGAACTGATTCCCGTAAATATATTGATTGGCGACCGCAGTTACCGGCTGAAAATTGAGCTTGCCGATGAAGAAACACTGCGCAAAACAGCAAAGCTGATCAATGATAAAATCCTTGAATTTAAAACAAATTTTGCCGGTAAGGATATGCAGGATTATGTGGCGATGGCGCTGTTATGGTTTGCCACCGATCAAAATAAAAACGGTGAAGAAATAATTATTTTAAAAGAGGCATCCGCAAAAATCTCCCTTCTTGAAAACCTGATTGATAAAACATGTAAGCCGGCGGAATAAAAATCAATGTTGGTGTGAGAATATTTTACGCAGCAAATTAACCAGCCCTATCGCACAGAATGCAACCAGCATCATACTTCCATATACTTCTATTGAAACGGGCATACCCAAAGTTAAATATAAAATCAAATCAATACTGTTTCTATTTTCTTAAATCCTTCTGCCGCCGGAAGTTGCTGCCACAGTATTTCATACAGGCTGTGCGCAACGGGCATTTCCACCTGCAGGTTTTCATTCACTGAGTGTATGGACCGGCTTGCATTATAACCTTCGGCTACCATATTCATCTCCAGTTTTGCAGCCTTTACCGAATAGCCTTTGCCAATCATATTGCCGAATGTGCGGTTGCGGCTGTACAGTGAGTAACAGGTAACCAGCAGGTCGCCGAGATAAGCGGATGCTGCGTAGTTCAATCCTTCACGGTCATCTTCCAGCCGGGCTTTGCGCAGGAAACGCACCATTTCATTTGCGCTGTTGGCAATATATACACTCAGGAAATTGTCTCCATATTCCAACCCGTGCGCAATACCGGCCCCAAGTGCATAAATATTTTTGAGCACGGCTGCATATTGCACACCCATGATATCGTGGTTTACAACTGTATTCAAATAACTGCATTGAAAATGAGAAGCAATTTCTGCCGCCATAATTTCATCAGTGCCGGAAAATGTGAGGTAAGATAGTTTTTCTGCCGCCACTTCTTCCGCATGACAGGGGCCAAGCACCGCGAAATAATCAGCAAGGCCGACACTAAAAATTTTCGCCAGGTAATCATTCAATAACTGGTTTGTATCCGGCAAAATACCTTTTATTGCAGACACAATTTTTTTTCCTCTGAATGCATCAGTATTTAAATTGCTCAAAGCATCATGAATAAAAGCAGATGGAACGGCAACTACCAGCACATCACTCTGTTCCACTACAAAATGCATGCTGTTGCTCAGTTGCAGTAAACCCGTATCAAAATAGGCGGCGCTTAAATAATGCGGGTTATGCCTGCGCTGGCCTATATAATTTATAGTGTCTGTATTACGTATCCACCAGTTGATATGGTGATTATTATCCGTTAATATTTTTGCAAGCGCCGTAGCCCAGCTTCCGCTGCCAATAATTCCAAACTGCATACACTGATAGTATTATAGTAATATCAAAGGTATGTAAGATGAAATAAGCTAACCGCAGAAACAGTAAACACAGGCCCGGGCACAGGTAAGTTTTATATAGCCGGGCAAAGTTTTATATTGCAGCATCACAAAAAAGTTTCCGCGAAAAATTTACTGATGCAGCTTAAAAAAATTATAAAAGATTATTGGTTCAATGGGTTGATCATTGGGATTATAGCATTGCTGCTGTTTGTTCCTGCAACTAAAGTATGGTTGCTGGAGGGGTTGATGGATATTGGTTTGTTCCGTGCTGATGCGCAGAGGGAAACACCGGCAAAGGACAGTATGGTGCCGCCCCTTTATTTTACGGGTACAGATAACAGGACTATCAGTACAAATGACTTAAAAGGCAAAGTAGTGTTTATTAATTTCTGGGCCGCGTGGTGCCCGCCTTGCCGCGCTGAAATGCCCTCCATTAATGCACTGTACCTCCAGATGAAAGATGATCCCCGTTTTGTTTTTATTGAAGCGGATGCAGACGGCAACCTGCAGAGCTCGCTGCAGTTTATGCAGGATAACCATTACAGCCTGCCGGTGTATAAAGCTGCGGGTGCAATTCCGGCAAATATTTTCAGCGGCGCATTACCCACTACTGTTATTATAGATGCCGGCGGGCAAATGGCAAACCATAATGAAGGTGTTGAAAATTATAACACCCAACAAATGCTCAGTTATATGAAAAGCCTGTTTAGCCCGGCAAAGCAATAATTTTTTAAATATAAAGATGCACGTATGTCACATATTCAATACAAAGAAGCTGATGCATCTAATATCCCTGCAATGGCGCGCATCCGCGCAGCGGAATGGGGAACAGAAGAGTACTGGATAAACCGCATCACAGGTTATATCAATTGCACGCATCACCCGCAGCAGGCCTTAATACCGCGCATTGTATATGTTGCTTTGCAGGATGATATGCCGGTGGCTTACATCGCGGGCCATCTTACGCGCCGCTACAGATGCGATGGTGAACTGGAGTGGATAAATGTTGTTCCTGAACAGCGCGGAAGCGGGGTGGCTGCAGAATTGCTGCGCATGCTGGCATCATGGTTTATGTTACAGAATGCGTTGCGCATTTGCGTGAATGCGGATCCTGCCAATACGGTTGCGCGGAAGTTTTACATGCGGCACGGCGCTGAAAAATTAAATGAGTACTGGCTTGTCTGGAATGATATTTCTATCGTTCTGTAATCCTGATTTGCCCGGCACTGCAATACCGTCAGCTGCTTCTGCTCTCATTTTACCCTGTTCTTAGCTCCTGATAAAAAAATCCGCATAAACGTATAACGCCATGCGGATTTTCTGCCTGAATCTTTTCTTTATTATTTACGCGTAAATTTTACTTCCAGCATTTTAAACTCCTGCCCGTTTTGTGTTGAATACATATCCATAAATTGTGTGTTATCATCTGCAAACTGCATGGTTTGTTTTATATCCATATCTTTTCCGCTCATCGGGTCTGTTTCTTTCCCTGTGAAAGTGGCCGTTTTTGTGGCAGCATCATAAGTTCCTTCCATATATACAATGCCGGTGCCCAAGTTATCAATCCATGTCATTACAAAAACTTTTTTTGCATTGTCATAACCAACAGTACTCTCTCCTTCAAAGTCCATACCATTAAAACTTCCTGTTTGCATGGATTGCTGGTAGCGGCCGCCCATGATCATTTTATTGGTGCAGGTAGCCGTGTATTGCATTGGCGGCGCCCCGGGCGCCATCCATTGTGTAATTTCTTCATTCCAGTCGCCGTTTGATTTGGCAAGCATCTGGTGCATATCGCCCGGTGTCATATAATCCATCCATTTTTTCATATCTTCCTGCGATTGTGCATGCACCTGCACATATATTGCCGCAAGCAGCAATACCGTGCTGATTGATAGTATTTTTTTCATAAATGTTTTTTTAGAAACACTTTTAAAAATAAGTTTGATCAATTCACTTTTAAATTCAGGCTTTGAGCTGCCTGTTTTATGGCATCAAGGCCGGTATGCGAGCCCTGCACGGATATAAGTAAACGGTCATTGGCTACAAATGTTTCTGTGTAGGTTTCACCCCCTTTTTCATAAGTTTCTACGGCTTTCTGTCCCATAAAATCAATTGTCTTTGTATAGCCCTGGTCGTTTTCTGACTGCATGCTCATCTTTGTCCAGTAACTAAGCCCGTAAAAAGAAGAACCTGCTTCACCCGCGCAGTCATAAACATCCAGTTTTAAAGAAGTGCTGTCGTCTTTTTTATATTCTGCTTCACCAACGGAAAATCCCATTGCCGCATTTGCGCTGAAAGAACTGCGTTTAATGCCGCCAAGTTCATCCGGCAGCAGGGCTTTCAACTGGTCCATGGTTAAAGGGGGCAGCTTTTTTAATTCGTCTATTTTTTTCTGCATTTCATCGCCTGACTGGGCAATGGCACTGGGGTCAATGGTTACTTTTGATTTTCCGTCATCACTGGTAATGGTGGTGCCGGGGGTGCCGTTGCAGGATGTTAATAAAATACCTGCGGTGGCGATGGATACTAAAAAAAGTTTCATGGCAATAATTTTATGGATTAAATATAGCAAATATGCAACATCATTTTAAAAAAAAGAAAAAAGGCCCCCGGTAAACTTATTGAACCCGCTTCGTTTTTCTAACCCTGGCCTTCCATTACCTTTGCACAAATTTTTTGCAATGAAATTTTTTATTTACGGGTTGCTGCTTTATTTATGCGTTTCAGGATGCACACCCAATAACGTGCAAACGGATGACAGCCTTAAAAAATACTTTGACCAATATAATGTAACAGGCAGTTTTGGTATATATGATAACGGGCAGAACCTGTTTACGGTTTATAATTTATCCCGGTTTAAAGATTCGGCTTACCTGCCCGCCTCCACTTTTAAAATTGTTAACTCATTGATTGGCCTTGAAACCGGGAAAATCGTTAATGCAAAAATGGTTATCCCCTGGGATGGCGTGGTGCGCAAATTTCCCAATGGCGATACCATAAAAGCATGGAACAAAGACCTTACAATGGAAGAAGCATTTAAAGTGTCCGCAGTGCCTTATTACCAGGAAGTGGCAAGAAGGATCGGGAAAGATACCATGCAGTTCTGGCTTGACAGTTTGGGGTACGCTGCACGCTATGGCAGGGCCGTTATAAAAAATAATATTGATACTTTCTGGCTGGATAATTCTGTAAAAATTACGGCGGATGAACAACTGGGGCTGGTAAAAAAATTATATTTTGACCAGTTGCCTTTCCGTAAGGAAACCACACAGGATATTGTAAAAAAAATAATGGAGCAGGAAAATAATGCTAATTATAAACTGAGCTACAAAACCGGCTGGGGTTTTCGCGAAAACGGGAATGCATTAGGCTGGGTGGTGGGATGGATAGAAGAAAACCAGCACCCTTATTTTTTTGTACTGAATGTGGAAGGCCCGCATAACCTGGATATGGTTGCCGTTCGCATAAACATATTAAAAGGCATACTGAAACAGATGGGTTTTTTTGAAGGGAAGAAGTAAGGGGAAGGTTTCAGGCTGGAAGTTACAAGCGGGTTTATAGATGAACGGTGTTTTTTCCTGAAACCAGCATCAATTGTAACATGTAACCTGTGAAACGCAACCTTCAACTTTTTTGGCTTAATGCTTGCACAGTGAATGATATATCAGTTTCTTAATTTCAATCTTCATGTTTTCATTTCAGCATACAGAATATTTATGGGGTGTCTTTATCCTGCTGCCGTTGGTTATTTTTTTTATTACAGCGCTAAGATGGAAATCAAAAGTAAAAAAATCTCTGGGCGACGGGGATCTTATCAATCAGCTTACCGCTAATTATTCTGCGCGTTTATACCGTTTTAAATTCATCCTTATCATTATTGCAATCACCGCTGCAATTTTTGCGGCGGCCAATTTGCGCAAACCGGTTGCAGGCGATAAAGAAAAATCCGCCGGCATTGATGTAATGATTGCGCTTGACGTAAGCAAAAGCATGCTGAGCGCCGATATAAAACCTTCCCGGCTGGAACGCGCTAAGGAATGTGTGAATTTGCTGGAGGATAAACTGGAGAATAACAGGGTGGGGCTGGTGCTTTTTGCAGGCGAAGCATTTTTACAGATGCCATTAACTACTGACATCGCTTCATCAAAAATATTTATTTCCAATGCAGCGCCGGATGCAGCACCTGTGCAGGGGACAAATATCAGTGCAGCATTGAAGCTTTGCGATTATTCACTGGATGAAAAACAAAAAAAATATAAAGCAATTATCCTTATTTCTGATGGTGAAGACCATGACCCAAAATCTGCAGAAACGGCAAAGCAGTTGTATGATAATGGCGTGGTGGTAAATACCATTGGTATTGGTACTGCGGAAGGCTCGCCCATTATTGAGCCGGGGAGCAATGCTTATAAAACAGATAAGAATGGCCAAACCGTAATTTCAAAACTGAATGAAACGGAGTTGAAAAATATTGCGCTGCAAACCGGCGGCAATTATTATCACCTGGATAATGTTTTACAAACTGCTGATGAGGTTGCAGCATCTTTAAACAATATGGATAAAAAACTGATTGAGGGCGTAAATGGTGAAAAGCAGTATGCCTCTTCATTCCCGCTGTTTATTGCACTGGCTGTTTTGCTGCTGTTTGCTGAAGTATTTATTCCCGAAACCAAAAAAATTAAACCCTGAAATTTTTATTCTTCATATTACCATTGATTTTTTCAGCAGGCTTTTTACAGGCGCAGCAGGCAAACAATGCAGTAAAAAAAGGCAATGATGCGTATAAAAAAGGGGATTATAAAACTGCACAGGAAAATTATGCTGATGCTTTGCACATTGAGCCGGGCAACGAAGCAGCCCGGTTCAACATGGGCAATGCACTGCAAAAACAAAACAGCACAGCGGATGCAGAAAAGGAATATGACGAAATTATTTCAAAAACAAATGATGCATCATTAAAAGGAAAAGCATATTACAACAAAGGCCTGAGTTTAATTGCCCGGCAGCAGTTGATTGAGGCCATTGATGCTTTTAAACAATCGCTGATGCTTTCACCGGCGGATAATGACACAAGGGAGAACCTGCAGAAAGCACTGAATGAACTGCAGCAGCAGCAAAAGCAAAACCAGCCGCAGCAGAAGAATAACCAGCCGCAGCAAAACAAAAGCAAGCTAACGCAGCAAAAAGCTGAACAATACCTGCAGCAACTGCGCGAAGAAGAAAAGAGGCTGCAAAAGGAACTTCAGAAAAAACCTGACGACGAACAAACAGATATGGATTGGTAATTTTTTGCTTACTGAAAAAGTGCGCACAAAAATAAACCCGGCAGTGCCGGTGTTGAATAGTGAACAGATCGCCGCAGTGTGCGACGCAAGTAATGCTTAACAGCAGTAATGCTGTTTGGCCAATAAAAATTACACATAAAATTTTTACAATAATATTGTACTGAAAAATTAAATCATGAAAACAGCCTTTTATTTTTTTGCGATTGCATTTTGCTGCCTTTTAAACTCCTGTCTTGATACGGAAGAAAAAATTGTGCTGAATGAAGACGGCTCCGGCGTTTACAGTATTTCAATAAATATGGATGGCATGATTGGCCAGTTAAAAGCATTTGCACAACAGCAGGATACGGCTTTAAACATAAGCAAAAAAGACACAACTATTTTTTTGGAAAGCTATGTGGATACTGCATTGCGGCTTACGGCGGAGGATAAAGCGCTGCTGCACGATGCCTCGGTGGAAATACATATAAATGATGAAAAAGATGAAATGAGTTTTACTGTGCGTACACCGTTTAAAAATACCGGTGACGCAGTTTTGCTGAAAACGCATCTTGCTGACGCAATGAGTAAACTTGATTTTATAAGTAAAGCATTGAACAATACCCAGGGCATGCAGGGTGAAAATATGCAGATGCGGGGCAACGGCAATCCGTCTGCCAACCCTTTTGCAAAAGGTTATGTTTTTTCTGCAACAGCAAATTCGGTAAGCAATATTTTAATGAATAAAAAATTTATTACAGATACGCTTTCTATGGATTCTTCCATGCAGATGCTTAAACAGATGGCGCCTTTATTTGGCGATATCCGTTATACTTCCACGTTTGTTTTGCCGCGTGAAGCAAAGCATTACAGCGGCAGCAATGTAAAAATTTCGGATGATAAAAAAACGATCAGTTTCTCGGGCACGCTTACTGAAATCCTTGACAAACCTGAACTGCTTGAATACAGGATTGAATATTGAGCAATAGAAAGCACCGCTGCGGTATTTATTTTTTTGCCTCCGCAATGAAACCATTAAAAGAAACAGGCTGCCTGTTATTAAAATTTACATTTAAATAAGCGGTACCGTTATCATAAATATCCATGTCCATTTCACGCACATCATTTGTGTCAGATGGTTTTATTACTACTTCCCACTTACCCTTATCGCCCTGTGTTGCTGTATAACTGAATTTTTCAGAAGTAAAATCCAGCGGGCCTTTTGTTTCGCCGTATGAAGAAGAATAAGCTTTGCCCGCATAAGGTAAATAACAAATGATTTTATTTTGCGAGATGCGTAAATCATAACCACCGGTTAAATTATTTGAGCCCGCTATTGAAGGAACCATTGTCTGTGCACTAAATATAAAATGCCTCGCTTTAACTGAATCTGTTAACGGATTATTTTCTTTATCCTGTGCATGGCAAATATTTAAGGTAATTAAAGCAAATATTGCCGCGAGATACACTGTTTTCATAACTTTATTTTATTGTTTTATTAAAACAAAGCAGGTGCCATTTTATTATTGCCTGATGAATATTTAAGCTTTGTTTACAAAAGGAAATTGAATTTAAAAGCCGTTCTTTTAAAAATTAAAACACTGTTGTTTTTACAGGTAAAACCTGAGGTGCCGGGAAAAAAAATTAAAACGGTTTGGCTGCAAATTAAAATCTCCTATTTTTGCAGCCCGCTAATAAAAAGCGGAAATTCCTGAATAGCTCAGTTGGTTAGAGCATCTGACTGTTAATCAGAGGGTCGCTGGTTCAAGTCCAGCTTCAGGAGCAAATGCCACTTATAAAGTGGCTTTTGCATTTTATGTACCGGTATGATTCCGCTTCCTGTATTGCAATCAGCCTTTGTGTTTTGGTATTTTCCCGCAGGCCTCAGAGCCGTACAGCCCGATGAATTAAGCAAACGTCACCGCGCCGCTGTGCTTAGTATTTACGGTTTGATATTCGTGCTGCCGGCTTTGCAGGACCGGATGATGGGAAAGAAGCGGGCTGAAAGAGTATAAACCCTAAATATGCCCGGGATTTACTATGGATAAACCTGCCTTTTGATTCAGTATAAGATCAGTATAACTTCAGTATAAGTTCAGTATAACTTTAGTATAAGATCAGTATAAGTTCGGTATAATATGGGGAATGGCTATTTTAAACCCTGTAAAATGCTGCGCAGCGGGCAGGCTGCGTAAAGCGGGGAGCCTGCTGTGCAGCGCAGCCTGTATGCTATGCTGCGCGTAAGGCATGCTGCGCTGCAATTACCGGTGGCTGCGCTGCGCGGGAGCGATGCTGCGCTGCGCGTAAGGCATGCTGCGTTACGCAACCCCCATGCTGCGCTACGCGGAGGCCGGGCAATGCTGCGCGGCGGCATAGCTGTGCAGCGCAGGGGTATGGCTGCGCAGCGGAGCAGGGCTTGTTTTTAGCCTTTAAGCCCTATAAATTACTGTATTTGAGTGTTTTAGCGCAGAATGCCCGGTTTACCCCCGGTTAGCGGTGGGTGGGCCATAATTGTGTGATGTTTTAAGATTTAGCATATACCTCTTTTTTAAAAGAGGGGGTTATGCTGACAGGTTTGGGAAATGCAAATCTTTAGAAGGATAGTTTTTGGGGGGAGGTAAAAAGCCAATGACTGGCAGGGTGGATTGTACTAACGACAATACAAAAAGCGCAACACTAAAAGATTGATTTTCAATAGCGAAAAATATTTGGATATATCATGTAATAGCGCCAATTTACGCGTTATATGCCATTTATGAGACCCTACATATTTGTAACAATTTTTATCAGCTCGACTTTCCAATCATTTGCACAAAATGAAATGGAGACAGGATGTATGAAACGAATAAAAGAGTTTTCGGCTGACATACATTTTCCAAAATTTACGGAAATGATAATTGTATCTAAGGACACAATCAAATTTGACAGCAGCTTTATTATCATTTACAACACAGACCCCGAAATCAAAAAAATATTTGAACTCGGGCTTGTATTTCCTGACTTAATATATGGAGCAAGTACAATGGGTGACAAATTTGAATTTAAAAAAAACTTTGGAGCTGACACATTATCCATTGGAAATTTAAAAGAGTTACATTTTCCAAATCAAAGGCAAGAAACTAAATGTTTTTCATTTTTACTTTGGCAAAAAATGATGGCAAACCCAAGCCTTTATATATTTGAATTAACCAATGACACGGCTAACTCAAACACAACTATAAAGACGTTTATTGAAAAGGCTAAAGTGACGGCTTTTGGCTTTTGTTCAATTTTGATTTAAAGCGCATTTATCGACAGAATTAAACGGCATATAACAGGCGGTTTGGCAATATGGCGGGGCGACGAATATATTCTCAACTTTTTATTCGCTATTCGGCTTCAGTTCCAGCCGACGAATAACGCCAAGCAATAGAATAAACAATGAACTTTTAGTTATAAATTTAGCTGCGGTTACGGGCGATTTTCAAATCCCCCAACATCGGCCCTAATCGTTGTATGCAATTTATGAAAACGTTTAAGCTCATACTTCTTCAACTTATAACTCTTGGTTCGTATGGACAAAACACAACAAAAGAAATTAAGTTTACTCAAATTAATTGGACACTAAGTGTTCCAGCTATTGCAAATGTTCACTCAGCTATCATGCAAGACACGATAATACAAATTTCTCCAAGCTATATAAAAGAACGTGTGACAATTGAGAAAGACTCCTACAATACTTTTTCAATAAAAGTTAGATCAAGTGACCCCGACTCATTAAAGGCAATGACTGACGAAGAAGCGTTTAATCAATCAAATAAAATTATTGCCTTAACCTTTAACCGAAGCGGTTCAGACATCAAATTCATTGACTCTGCTTCTTCATTTGACGTTATAGATGGCGTTAGGTTCGACATGTTTAATTATAAAATCAAGCCTGAAAAATATCCTATGTTTAATTGTTATGTAGCTTTCGGTAAATATGAAGGACATGACATTAATATCTTTATTTCCTATGACAATATAAATTTAGACTTGGGCAAATATTTTTTAGACATCCTTAAACAATCGAGGTTTGGTAAAGACAAAGAAGATAAATAAAGCCCTTAGCATTGACACAATTAAACGGCATACAACATTTGTGGCTGATGCGCAACCACCTTTTTAAAAAATAAGTGGATACTTTATTTTAATGCTGTTAAAGCATTTGTTTACCATCAAAATTTGATTCTAATTTTTTACAGTATATAATTATTGGAAGCCCTATTCAGACTAATAGAATATAAAACAACAAAAAAAGCCTTTTGCAGCCTTTGCTGCATTGCTTTTACATCAGCCTGTACCTTTCTGGTTCTAAACTCCCGGGTGTTGTATAACAGCTATTCCAAACGCAGAATCTCATCC
>JBBRAD010000002.1:0-210952 GCA_038207175.1 Chitinophagales bacterium | reverse complement strand
CTCTTTTTTAAAAGAGGGGGTTATGCTGACAGCTTTGCGGCAATAAATGTAAAAACAGGTTTGGGAAATGCAAGCTTTTAGAAGGAAATTTTTTGGGAAGGATAGTTTTTTGGGGGAGGTAAAAAGCCAATGAGTGGCAGGGTGGATTGTACTAACGACAATACAAAAAGCGCAACACTAAAAGATTGATTTTCAATGGCGAAAAATATTTGGATATATCATGTAATAGCGCCAATTTACGCGTTAGCGGGAACTGCTGGGGCATTTTAATATTAAGACCACGGAAAGATATTTGCATGTAAGCCACCAAAAATTGGTGAATATCATTAGCCCTTTGGATGATTTAATGAGTAAAGAAAGCATTGAATGGTAAGCGGATTATACTAACTATAATACAAAAAGTATAAGATTAAGAGATTGATAATCAGTACTCATTTTTTATGTACTTTCGTCTTATAACAGTAATACAGACGTTGTAGGCAATGCAAAACGACATCATAACATGAACAAACTTTTTTTATTTATTCTTTTGATAGTTTCAAATATTTGTTTTGGACAGACTGAAATTATTAAAAAATATCAAACAGCAGACAGTCTTTTACAAGGAAATGACTTCAAATCTGCATACAGCATCTTCAAGGACATAGAACCAAAGTGTGACAAAAAAGACACTATTTATAATTATATACTTTGGTACTACACAAGTTCAGCAACACAAATTGAAAAAGCTTACAGAGACAACCAACAGTTTGACAGTTCACTTTATTTCGGATTAGAGACATTAAAACTTATTGAAAAAGGGAAACCTTATTTTGATGAAACATTTGCAAGCAGAGAATTTTTTATGACCAAAAATGTTGTGGTATCTTATTTTGGTTTGGGACAACTTGACAACGCAAAAAAGTATAAAGACATTCTTTACAAAGCATACAAAGAAAAAAAACTACCAAAAGGAATGGATGAGTATTTTAATTTTTCATTCTTCAAATGGGAAAATAAAAATGTTTGGGGTTACGAGTGGTTTGAAGAATTGCCTGAAGATAGGTTCTCAAAAAGCTTCTCAAAAATTGTTTATTACGTTTATAGCACAAACCCTGACGGAACAGACAAAGAGCAACTTTATAGACTTCAAGTTTTAATGTTTCATAATATAGACCCTACAAACAAAATTGACTATGTCCTAACAAAGCGACTTGAAACTGCTAAAAATGAAGTGAGTGGGACTTTGTATTCTTACACATACTCAAAGGATATAGACTATACAAAATTACAGGCAGACATTAAAGAAGTCTTGAAAGGTAATTATCAGCCAGACACGAAAACAATTATAAACAAGAATTGACGACAAGCACTGCCTACAACAAAGCGTTTGGCAAAAGTGGGGCAGACGAATAAATTCTCAGCAGTTGTTCGCTATTCTTCTTCAGTTTTCGGCTTGACTCTTTCTAATCCGCCGGCAGTTTTTTGCTACGCACTTAGTTCTGCCGGCTGCATTTCGTTCAGTTCAAATTCTTTCGTACTTTCAAGCATTGGCACCGGGCAGACGGAATACTATTTCCCCACCTTCGCCAAGCGCCAACGTTAGCTGTTATTTTAAAACTATGGGAAGTCCTTTACTCGGTTTGACAATTATACTCTTATTGACCATTACAGTATTTGTTTTAGGACAATTTTTCAAGGGAAAATTAAAATTGGTTCGTTACATTTTTTGGACAATCGGTTGTTTGCTTTTGATTGGTATTTTAATCAATCCTTTCATTAAAAATCGAATGGAAAGAGAAGGTGAAAAACAAATAGTTGGAGTTTATAGACTTGACGTCGACAGCTCAAGGTTTGACAACCTAAATTTAAAAAGCTATTCCGACCTAATATTAACCGCTAAAGACAATAACACTTTTATCATAAACAAACCAGCTCCGTTTTTAAAGAGCTTGACAGGAAAATGGAATTTAAAAGATGATGGAGATATTTCTTTTATTGAATGTTCTTTTGACTACAACAACAAAGTATTTCAAATTCAAAATAATGATTTGTGGAAATTTGATAGTTATGACCTAAATGAAAGTAACACAAATGACAGAATTATTTTTAAACGGTAGACCAAACAACAGCTAACATTCGGTTTGCTTCTATGCTGGCAGACAGAATAAAAATCGGCTGTAGTTCGCTATCAGCTTTAGTTTCGGCTGGACGTTCAATTTTCAGCTTTTAGTTGTTAACTTCATCATCAGTTTTTCAAATCGGCTGCGGTTCCAGGCTGGACGAGCAATGAATACCAGCACAGCAGCAAGCCGTAAACGTTAGCAGCAACCTTAGACACATTCCGTTTTAAAAAGCAATAATGAAAACAGCGACTTGTATATTTTTATTTCTTTTCAATTTTTACGGATTGAGTTATGGTCAAGAGAAAACAAATTTGCCAGATTCATTGCACCAAATTGTTATTCCCGAATTAATTATAAATAGATCACGTGAACTACGTTGGCAAGAGTTTGCAGACTCGATAAATTCATACAGTAAGACTGGTATTTTTCCTGCTTTCTTAAATGATGTCTGTTTAGATTGGAACGGAGCGTATTGGCCTGGATTCCATTCACCTACCGCTGTAAGATGGAAAATACTTTCATTGGTAAAAGTTCGAATGTCATTAGAATTGCTTTTAAAGAATGACGCTACGACACTTAAAAATAAGTGTTCATTAAAATGGAACGGCGATAATAGTTATCCTGGTGATTTAACCCCTCCTTTAAATGATATTTCTACTTATGAACTTATTAGCAGAAGGTTAAAAGAACTACAATAATATGGCTGTCTACACAAAGGCTGCTGCTAACAAAAGGTGGCTGATGCGCAACTACCTTTAAAAAATAAGTGGTTGCTTTTTAATGCTTTTAAAGCATTTGTTTACCATCAAAATTTGACTTTAATTTTTTACAGTATATAATTATTGGAAGCTCTATTCAGGCTAATAGAATATAAAACAACAAAAAAGCATTTTGCAGCCTTTTCTTCATTGCTTTCCATAACTGAGACAATCTTTTCTTTACCTTCAAACAAATTTTATTGTCGCGTGCCCACATTAAACACCATATTAGAAGAGGTGAAAGATGTTCCGGTCAACCGGCTGGAAGAATTGTATCAATTGGTGCATTCATTAACCCCGAAGACCAAACAGACAGAAACCTGCAGAAAAAAAATCCTGTCTTTCGGCGGGGCATTTAGTGATATGAGCAGCAAGGACTATACTGATTTTCAGAAAGAAACAAAAAAAATAAGGGCAAAACTTTTTGACCGCAACATTGATTTATGAAACCATCAATGCTTGACACTGATATTCTTTCAGAATTTTTGAGAGGCAACGCAAAAGTTTAATGCCTTTGTTGGTGTTGTGTCAAGGTAATATGTGGCGGCTTTTCACCAACAAATATAATTCATGCTTCTCTGCTGCCTGTGAAGCCCACACACAAAACCATTTACGCAACACCAGCGGCGGCGAAAAAGGCAATTGTGCATTTGCAAAATTGATAAAAATGAAAGTGGCAAAGCACGCAGAGATTAAACGTTTTACAGAAATTATTTATATGTGCTGATAATTTTTTTTGAACCAACAATAGTTTTACTGCTGACAAAATAAAATGCTTTTACAAAATTCAAAACATTTTTTTTAATTCAGTTTTTTGCGATTTTCAGCGGCAATAAAAACATCTTTAATGGCATCAATTACTGCTTGCGGGTCTTCCAAATGTATATTATGCCCGCTGTTATAATCAATGATGTGTTTGCTGTTCGCAGATAAATGTGCTAACGCACCCTGAAGTCTTAATCTTTCTGTTTCAAGTTCGGCTGAATCTGCCCTTTCATCATATCCGCCGCTTCCTTTTGTGAGAACAATCAAAGGAATATTTCCCAACTTATAAGAAAGTTCGTCTTTGTGCTTATACATATCTGCAACATCTTCCGGTGACCAATCCATTTCAGCCATTGCTGCATCTCTGTATGCGGGTTGTGATTGCGCCCATATTTGTACTCGTTGAAGTGCAGGCGAAAGTTTATTGAGAGGAAACTCAATTGCTGAATCTAATGTTGCAGCTTCTTTATTAGTTGAAACAGGTTTAAAAAATGGTTGTACAGTTGGCAAAGTTCTTCCTGTTGCAAATTGACGGATGCGCATGGGTGTATCGCTGCCCATAAAAATTCTTTCATCTTCCTGAACTGCTTCAACCAAAACCATTCCGGCAACTTCGTTTGGATAATATCTTGCAAAAGCTCTTACAAGAAAACCTCCGAACGATTGACCAACAAAAATGTAAGGAGCTTTTATTCCTGCATTGTGTAATGCAGTATGCAATTCAAAACATATTTGTTTACTTGTTCGTGGAATTGGCCCTGGTTCACTCCATGCATAGCCTGCCCTGTCGTAAGAAACAGTTTTTGTAAACTTTGCAACTTGGGGCTGCACAAGGCTCCATACGAAAGAAAAATCTGCGCTGCCATTTTCAAAGATTACTGCGGGAGAGCCATTGCCTTGTATGTTCAAATGCAGTTTGTGCCCGCCTGCATCAACTAATACACCTGTTGGCGAAGGGTTATTATTAATCTGACTGTATGCATTGCTTACAAAGCAGATTAATAACAACAAGCTACAAGATATTGCAATCATCATTTGAGATGTTTTCATCGTAAGATTTTTATTTTCATTTTTAAAATATTATTTGCAGTGTTTCATTTTTAAAAATATTTGACAGGATATTTATTGTTGACTTGATTTGCTCCTTACTGTTCAGAACGCTCAAGTGTGCGACGCAACAAATGGTGCCATGAAATACAAATGCCGGGCTTAAAAAAATTTCTTTTATAATTAAATCAATTTGTTTGCAAACTAATTGCTGCGTCTTTTTTAAATAATAAATAATCGAGACTGTATTTTCCTGCGCCCCAAAAAATAAAGATGAGTGCAAATAAAAAATAAGATATAGTAAAGCCGCCATCAATATTAAAATCCTTTCCCAGGTTCGCTGTTACAGTTGCCATAAACATGGTGAATGCAATAAGCGAGGCCGATACTTTTGAAAAAAGTCCTGCAAGTAAAAAAATACCACCACTAAGTTCAGCACTTTTTGCGAGGAATGCCATCAGCAATGGCATTGGATAATGCAATTCTTCGCCAAACCATTTTATAAAAAATGCACGTTCTCCGGGATGAAAAATAATATCTGTTACAGAAGAATAACTTGCAGTAAATATCCTGTAACCAAGCCAAATACGGATGAGCAACAAAAGAATATTCCAGGTTTTTGTTTTATTAAAGTTTGCTACCATGTAAATTTCTTTAATATAAATTCTAAAACAGGGTCTTCATTTTTAAAATATTCTGCTGATGAAAGTAAAACCAACAATTAAATTTATCTGCAAAAGACGTTTGCCTGATTTTCCTTATTGAAGTATTTTTATAATGACTGATTATTTATTTAGTTTATTAAGGTTTTCTATTGCTCTTGGATTTCCTGGCCGTAATTTCAACGCCTGCTCATAACATTTTTTAGCTTCCTCTTTATTATCCTTCATCAGGTACACATCTCCCATATCATTCCAGGCAACTACAATGTTTGGAAATTCCTTTGTATAAAACCGGTAAAGACTTAATGCTTCATCTGCCTTTCTTTCATCCATAAATTTCTGTCCCACTTCCAGCAATATTTGATCGTCAACCACTTTTATATTTTCTTTTTCCAGTTCAACGCCAAGGTCGGTTGTCTTTGTTGTTTTTAATATATCATAAATTTTTGCGGCCATGGGTGTTTCAAATTTTGGCTTCATTGTCAATGCATCCTGTGCAATGTTTCCGGTAAAATAAAGGTGACTCACATTGGGTAGCACCATATCTGTATTAATGGAACTTTCGTTGGTCACCATATATAAAACGACTCCTTCCTGCGGCAACCTTACAAGGCGGGCAAAATAAACATCGTCACTACCGCCATTATCGATCAATTTTGTATTTCTCCGGGTAGGTGAAACATTGCACCCATAGCCGAAAAACATTTTACCATTATATCCATCTTCAGGTATCTGGGCTGTAAACATTTTTTGGATAGTAGTGTCATGCAAAATTGTATGGTTTGTAAATGCATTTGCCCAGAGGTATATATCGTTTAAAGATGCTTCCAACCCTCCATTACCTTTCAGGTTCCAGTAAGGGCCACCCCCCGCAGCATCATAATGTTGCTGATTCGTTCCCCATTTATTCCCGTTTTGGTAACCAACAGCAATGGTATCTGTTTTTAAAGCAGGATAACAATAGCTGATTCTATTTATTCCAATGGGTTCAAATAAATGTTTCTTCAGGTACGTTTCGTAATCTGTTCCTGAAATTTTTTCGATGATGATGGCGAGAATACTCATCCCAATATTTGAGTAAACAGCTCTTTCTCCCGGTTTAAAAGCCAGGGGCTCGCTAAATGCTTTTTTAAGGAATTCTTCTTTGTCAATCTTCCTGAAGTCACCTCCGTCATTTTGAAGAAATTCATGAAAACCGGAAGAGTGGGTTAATAATTGATGGATGGTAATAGCTGCTTTATCAGCAGGTGCATTTGAAAAGAATTTTTGCAGGGGATCGCTTAATGATAGTTTTCCTTCTTCCGCTAATCTCATAATGGCAGTTGCAGTAAATGCTTTGGTAATGCTTCCGATGGATGCCAGGGTAGAAGAAGTAAAAGGTATTTTCTGTTCTTTGTTTGCCCATCCATATCCTTTGCTGAAGATCTTCCTGCCGTCTTTTATAATCAGAAGAGCCCCGGAGAAATTTTTCTCAGCAGCAAGTTTAATAAGGTAATTATCAATTGTATTACAGGTGTCATTGTTGGCAACAACATCATATGGTGATACAGTTTTCTGCCCATTTGAATTACAGGATATAAATGTTAAGATAAAAGGCAGGTAGATAAAATATTCCTTCATAATTAATTTTATTTACTGAATTATTTAATTTTAAGGATAAATTCCATTACCGGATCCTGGTTTTTAAAATAGGCTGCTGACGACAAAAAAACAGGATAAACAGGTTCTATCCATTTTCGTTTATCGCCTGGTATTGTTTCGTGATATTTGTTTGAAATACTACCCATTGCACCGCTAAAGGGTAATAGAATATAATTTTCTTCACCAACAAAATTGGGGCTTGAAGAAGAAGGCTCACCCGCAAACAACGCATGCGTTTCTTTGTTTATTAATGATATAAAAATTTGTGCTGCGGAAAAAGTATTTCTTCCCGTGATTACAATAATTTTTGAATTTGAGTTTGCATGTTCAAACTCTTTTATGACATTCATTAGTGGTGGCAGCAAACCTGAATTTCCACCATTGTTGTGCCTTACATCAATGATAAATAATTTTGGCTTTTCAATTTGCAAAGCGCTGTCGAGCTGTAATGCAAATGCAGCAAGGGTTTCATCATCTTTATCATACACCTGGTTAAACTGAAAATAAAAAACTTTTTTTTCAGTTAATACTTTGAACCAATAGTTATCGGAAACATTGGACAAATAAAGTGGAACCAGTGCATCCGATGTTTTGGATGGAAATAATTTTGGAATTCCCCTGAAATCAGTTACGGGGATAAATGAAATGTTTCGTGTGATTGCCTTTTTATTTTTATCAATCAGGTCCATCGTTATATCAGATGAACCGGTAGGAAGTCCATAGAATTCGTACACACCCCTGAAACGAAGTACAGAAGGCGCAAACCATTTAACTGTATAAATATTGTCGTGATGTATATAAGCATTCATATCATCCACTAATTTGGTAACCGCAACACCATGAATGCTTTCGACTTTGCAGCCGATTAAATCTTTGTTGTGTTCATCGGCATCAATTATGTAAACACCATCACTGAAAATGTAAAACTGGAGTGGCAAATAAAATGAATTTACATTTCTTGCAACAGGTAAAATATACGAATGCCCGTCGTGCATGTAAAACATTAAACGTTCCAATTCCCCTAACATTCTTTCGTCGCTGTATTGAGAAATTTTTGTTTTAAGATTTTTTGCATCAACGAGTAATTGTGGCGGCAAAGGTTTTGAACGATAAACATAATGTTGTGTTTTTATTAATGACAACATCGTGTCAATATCTGATGACCAGCCTGAAACCCTTTCCTGTTGTGGGTTTGATTGAGCCAATGACTTGTATGTACCACTCAAAAAAAGAATAATTATGAGAACGCTATTCCAAAATTTTCTTTGCATTTTATTTTATTTTTTACACATTATTTTAAAATTCAAAATCACTTTGTTACTGTGGTTTTGCTCCGCATATTTTCAATAGTTGAAGTCCCGCTTTGAAAGCCGGATGAAGTGTATCTGCATTTCGTTCCTCAATGCGATGCAGCTAACAAGTGCGACGCAAGAGGTGATGCCATGAAAAATAAATGCACGGCTCATACGAATTATTTTACTTTTTTCTTATGTAAGTAAAATCATAATTCGTTGTCCATGTTTTTCCATTATCGTTTGATGTTTCGCTAAACTGTCTTATCTGGTTTGGCCCCTGGTTATAAAAAATAAAACGTCCTGTGATTCTATTTCCCTGCGCATCTTTTGTTTCAAAATCAAAATGCATGGCGCCGTCGCGGTATTCACCATTGGTGAATTCCTGGTTGCCATTTGCATAAGAACCGCTCCACGATTGCTTCCATTTGTTTGTGTTGGGGTCAATAAAATTTATACTCTTGCCCGTACTTGCCTGGCTGTCCCAGTTTTCCAAAATGGCGCATCCGCCGGAAATCATTTGTATCAGACTATGGCCCACAATTGGTTGCTTTGTTCCGGTTTTATATACATCCCACTCACCCACCCAAAAATCAAATTCACGTGCATGCGCATCCACCATGCATGGGAATGCGATTGCATAAACTTTTTGCCGCAGCGAAATAAAAGCCGCATCATTCCTGATGCTGTTGAAATCTTTCAGTGTATCAAGTTCAGCAATATTTGTGTAGCCCGCATTAAATGAACTGTCTATTGCCGCCAATGCATTTTGCTTTTCATTTTTTATTGCGTAAACCCTCGCCATCCTTGAATAAGCAGAAGCCTTTACCGGCAGTATTGGATTAAAGACCAATGCATTTTTATAACATTGCATCGCTTTATCATAATTGCCCAGATGATAATTCGAAAACCCGAGCCTGTTCCATGCAATACTGTTGTGCAAAGTATCACCCACTAATTTTTCATACATATCTTTTGCAGCTTTCCAGTCTTGCGCATAGAATAATGAGTCTGCGGTTTGCATTGTTTGTGCATGCGCAGAAATACCAATAAGAATATTGATCATCAAAAAGAAAAGCCTTAAATAACAAGTTCTATTTTTCATATAAATTTATTTTTTGTACCCGGCAATTGAACATGAATTTTGCTTTTGTTCTCGTTTGAGGCGAAACTCTTATACTGCCTAACATAAAAGAGCATTCAACTGCATTATTTTATTGCAATGCAATACTAACTCTTAGTACAAAAATTAAATAAGTGAAAATTGACTTTTATGCAATCTGGGTCCTGTAACTCTCCGGGCTAAAACCATAATGCTTTTTAAAAAGCCTTGTAAATGATGACATATCTTCGTAGCCTACGGCGTTGCATACTTCAGCTATTGGTAAATTTTTATGTTGCATCATCTCAGATGCAACCTGCATGCGCCTTTGCATAAGGTACTGGTGTGGCGTGGTGTGGAAATATTTTTTAAACTGCCGCAGAAAATAAGCAGTGTTCATCAATGTAATAAGTGAAAGTTCGTGCAATGTAATTTCTGAAGCATAACATGAATCAATAAAATCTTTTGCATAATGCAACCTTTTGTACAACTCTTTCCGTGTAGAGGATTTACAGGCCTTTACATTATTTATTTCCTTACTTACTTCTTTGTGAAGCAATAATAATTTCTCTATCAGCCCGTAATACAGTTCAGCAATCTTTTCTTTGTTCTCTGTAAAATTTTTTGAGAGTTGCCTTATCTTAAATAATACCGGGCTTACCAAATTATTGTGAGGATAGAGTTTTTCTATAAACTCTATATTCGCATTGCCACTGCAAAAAGCAAAATCTAAATTTTGTTCATCAGAAAGTAAAGAACCGTCTTTTACTTCCTGGATAAATTGAGTGGTAAAGTTGAGCGTAAAAGACTCAACCAGTTTTTTTGAAAATATATAGCTGGAATAATATTGCCCCTCATTAAGCAATAAGAAATTATTTTCATTCACAGCATAAACCCTGTTTTGTGCATGGTAAACTTCTTCGCCATCAAATACACATTTCACTGAAAAACAACCCCAGTGCTCGGGATAAGCAATGTCAGACGCTTTTGCATTAATGATGATATTGGAGGTTTTAAAAGAAGTATTGTATGCATCAATATCAAATCCCCGGGCAGAAAAGTCTGGGAAATTATTTAAAAGTGAAACTGCTGAGTTGTATTCGTTCATAAAAGGGAATAATATCTTACGGAAAAGATAATACCATATTTATAAAGCAAAATGTAAAATATACTATCGGTAAATTAATCACATAACAGGTATTATTGAAAAGATTTTACTACAATTTTTTTACAAAAGCGTTGGTTCTGACCCATGCTCCACAAAGAACAGAACCCTTTCCTTCGCCGCAATGCCTGCTTCGCGTTGCCTTGTGTGCAGAAAGCGACATTGCGGTTTGATAACAACAAATATTTTATGCTGCCGTAATTTGCTGCCAAATGTTACAACCGTACAAATGAGGAATTTGTGTGCCGAAGCAACAAATTCGAAACAACAGCCGATCCCATAAAAACAATATTTTGGCCAATATTGAGCGAAGCCGAAATGCGCTCACTACCTGGTATCAAAAGAAATCACTGTTTCAATTTTCCAATAAATGTTCCGTTTGGCTGCGTGGATGTAATACTTGTTGGTTTATCTCCGTTCATTTCAAAATGCAATTTGAAACCGCTTACATTTTTTATGCCGAATGTATCGGGTGATAAATGAATCAATTCAAAATCTCCCTGCCCGGTGGCAGACATCCAGAGTGCTTCATCTTTTACAGTAACAGTAGCAGTAACTGATACACTTTCGAAAACATATACGCCGGCATATCTTTGTAACTGCTCATTGGTAAGTTTAAAAACTTCTTTTCCCTGCAAGGCATTTAATTTTTGTAGTGTTTCATCGCTCTTGCTTATGGCAAATGCTTTTTGATAATACGCAATGGCATTAGCAGTATCTTTTATTGATGCAAGTAAATCAGCATAAGCAACGCAGGCATTGCTGCTTGCCGGATAATTCTCAATATTCAGTTTATAAAAAGCTGCTGCTTTTGTAAAGAATTTTTTATTTAAAGACTGGTAAGCCAAACCATTTGTAAGTACTTCAGGCGGTGCAACTTTATAGCCGAGTTCTTTGGAAACAGTTTCATAATGTGTTTTATATTTTGTAACAAAAGCAGTTGAAGAGTCCGTAAAATCTTCGGGTGCAAATTTTAATTTGTAATAATTAAAAATAAAACGCAGCGCATCATATTCAGTTATCATAGGAACAGAACCATGATCATCATCTGCATAATATTTACTGTCGAACTGTAAACTGTTTTGCTTATTTGCTTTTATAAATTTATCCATTGCAAAAATGGAACGTATATGTCTTGTACCGGCAGTTGTGTCCTTCAACATTTTGTCAATGGTCATTCCTTCAGGCATGGTGTTGGCAATGCCGAGATACAATTTTATACCATCATATTTTTTTTGTGAGAGTTTTTGCTCTGTAGCTTTTAAAAATCTTTCTTTATCGTACCACATGCTTGGATCAATAGCTATATATGCATTAAACAATTTTGTGTGATTGGTGAGCACATTCATTACAGTTAATCCGCCAAAGGAATGACCGATCAACATTTTGTAAGGTTGTGTTGGATAAGCCGAATCAATATGCGGCATCAATTCCTTTTCCATGAATGCTACAAAATTTTCTCCTCCACCTGTGCTTTTTGAAGAATTACTGTCCATATTCGGCAGGTCGCTTACAATATGCGTGGGTGTTAGATCCCTTGTGCGGTCTGTGTTTGGTATGGCAACCACGATCATCTGTGGAAAATTTGAGTTGCCGTTTGCTTCGCTTAATTGCTGTATCATTCCAACAACTGATTGAAAGTGCGAGTCGCCATCCAATAAATAAACTACAGGGAAACGACTGCTTGTATCATTGGTTCCCAAAAACCCACTGGGTACATACACCCATACTTTTCTTTGTTCGCCTAATATGTTAGAGTAAACACTGTCAATTTTCCCGATTACAATTTTATTGTCTGTTTGTGCATGGGCACAAAGAGAGAGTAGTGCAAACATTGCACTGGTAAAAAATGATTTCATAATAAGATTTTGTTTAAAAAATATTGAAGAATATAAAGTTTAAAAAAGCGGGCTGCCATTTTGTAAACCAGGCAGCATTACTACTATTGAGCTTCTCTTGCGTCGCACTCTTGTACATTTTTTTCTTTACGGAGCAATAGCAATAAGAAGCTGTTTAAGTGTAGTTGGCAACTTTGAGCTTGATACCAAAGTAGCCATCTATTTTGTTAATGAAGTGATTGCTCACATATCTGTTATTTTGTTTTGGCGTTCGCGAATCTCCTTCGTCGATTTGCGACACAACGAAGATGCAATGAAATGCGCAGCTTGTATTATAGCAATTGCAGTATTGAATACGCAATCAAATTCCTGAACCTTGCTCATTTTCTGAGAACTCTAAAATATCACCCGGTTGACAATTCAGCGCTTTACAAATAGCTTCCAGCGTGCTAAAACGAACAGCTTTCGCTTTGCCTGTTTTTAAGATCGAGAGATTAGCTAACGTAAGATCAACTTTTTCTGAAAGCTCATTCAATGACATCTTTCGTTTAGCCATCATTACATCAAGATTTACTATAATCGGCATAGGTTATACGGTTAATTGGTTTTCTTCCTGGATTTCGATACCACGTTTGAATATCTGGGAAACGATATAAAGAATACCCGCCATAAAAAAGTATTCATCTCCATTGCTGTTAGCTGGTAACTGTATGCCCGTCGCTTGGGTGAGGTAATACGCATATGTCTGCCAGAAAATGCTGCTTACTATCCAAACACCAAGCAGCAGGAAAGCAATCCTTTCTAATTTTTTTTCAACTTCCATCGAAAAAGGTGTTTGAAGTTTAAGCTTCGTCAATAAGGCAAATACTAGATACCAAATAGTGGCTTTTAAAGCTGAGACCGCAATGTTTATACACATTGCATAAGCGTAAAAGGCAATACTTTTCTCACGGATGCTTAATATATCCAGGTTGACCTCGTAAGTACGTTTTGCCCACTCGGGATTTATAAAACTTGCTACGAGGGAAGTTAACTGGGCTCCGAAGTCAATGGAGTATTTAATCGCCCCCATAAAGGCGAGGATCCTGAGGATCACTAAAATTTTTTCTGTTCTTGTTTTCATGATGATGTCTTTTTTAAATGACAATGCAAATATAGATAAATATTTATTGATAAACAATAATTATTTATTAAATAAAGATTAAATTTTATTAAAAAACAAAATACTAATAGCTTTAAACAGTATTTGGGGTTGTCTTAAACGATCGTCTTTACAATCTGCCCTAATAGAAAAGCTCAATAGGGATACAACCATACCAGAGTTTAACGCAACGAAGTTGACAAACCACAATCCTAAACACAACCGTTGTATCAAATAGCCGCGGACCTGCAACAAAAAATGAGATCTGAACGGCTCGTAATAGATTTTGAACGACGTTAAATTACTAAGTGGGCTAAAAAAATATTTAAGTGGGTATGGGCTGAAGAATACATATAAGCAGTAAAGCGCCGGCTGACATTGCAGCCAAGCATAATTGAAAAGATTGGAAGAGTATTATAAATATAAGGATGTGTTTCTTATTCTTCGTAAAAAGATATACAATAAATCACGGTTAAAACAGATTCAATCATCGTTGCATATTTTTCATAAACTGTTCAGGTGATATACCAGTTTTTTCTTTAAATAATTTAGAGAAATAGGATGCAGACTCAAAGTTTAAACTGAAAGCAATTTCCTTAACTGATTTTGAGTGATTTGCTAAAAGCATCTTTGCTTTTTCTATTTTTAATTGAAGTAAATATTGATTGGGCGCAATGCCTGTGTAACTTTTAAAAGCCTTGCGAAACCATGCATAACTTACATTTAATTCAGCCGCTACTTCTTCCATTGAAATATTTTCGTCAATATTTGTTCTTAAAATACTTCTTGCTTTATTAATGCTCGTTTCTGTATTACCTTCTGTTTTAAAATTTCGTTGTTTATTTAAAGCATGAATTGCACCAAGCAGATGTAGTACTATGCCCGATACAAATTGCTGATATCCTGTCTTTTCTTCTTTTATTTGTTCAATCGCAGAAATAAACAATTGAGTGATGTTATCATTTACACCAATATTTATCACTGCATTTTTTGTATCCAGAAATTTTTTCGCAAAAAGATTTTCAATAATACTTCCTTTGCAACCTATCCAGAATTCATCCCATCCTGTTTCGTTGTTTGGTTTAAAACGATGCCATTCTCCTGGGAATAAAAAAATAATACTCCCTTCATTAATATTTTGCAAACCTGAATCAGCAGATTCAAAAACACCTTCACCATTCGAGATGTAAATGATTTGATACTCATCCAGCACACGCCCTTTGCTCCAATTGAAATAATGATGTGCGGGATGTTCCGCTGAAGGATATATTTCATTTCGTTTTATCCTGTTGCATCCGGCATTAAAAACATATAAACCCCAGCTTTCATCTTCTGAACTTACAGGCAGATATTTATAAAAGTTGGTCATGTTTTAATTTATCAGAAAGTACAATTAAAATATCAGTTTAAGTATTTAATAATAATCGGCAAGTAAATATTTTTGGTCTAAACTAACGAAAAAATTTGCAATGAATGCCTGTGCTCTGCCGATTAATTAAATAAAAAGTACAAGTGTGCGACGCAAGTAAAGCTCAATCTTTATTCAAAAGCCCGGAACAAAAAAATTATTTATTAAAAATAAGTGCTGTAATGAAAATAGGATTGTTTGGTATTGGTCTTGATGCTTACTGGTCGCAGTTTGAACAGCTGAAACACAGGCTGGAAAAGTATTTAGAAGAAGTTGAGGAAAAATTATTTGCTATTCATCCAAATATTATCAATGCGGGGCTAGTAGATAATATTGACAAGGCTTTTGAAACAGGTGATTTATTTAAACAACAGGATGTTGATATTATTTTTTTGTATGTAACCACCTATGCTTTGTCATCAACTGTGCTGCCTGTTGTGAAAAAAGCAAAAGTGCCTGTTATCATTTTAAATCTTTCTCCTGTTGCTGCGATTGATTATAATTTGTTCAATGCAATGACTGACCGTACTAAGATGACAGAAGAATGGTTAGCATTTTGTTCAGCTTGCCCTGTTCCTGAACTTGCAAATGTTTTCAACAGAACAGGAATTTCATTTCATCAAATTACAGGGATGCTGCATAATGATGATGTAAGCTGGAATGAAATTGAAGAATGGATAGAAGCCGCAAAAGTTGCGCATAGAATGCAATACAACAGGCTTGGCTGCATGGGGCATTACTATAGCGGCATGCTTGATATTTACACAGACCTCACACAGCATATTGCTTCTTTTGGCGGGCACATCGAATTGCTGGAAGTGGAAGAGCTTGCTGAGTTGCGCAAAAAAGTTTCTCAAGATGAAATGAAAAGCCGACTGCAATTTTTCCGTGAAACATTTGATATACAAAATGATTGTGCAGAAGAAGAATTAGAAAAAGCTGCTATTACTTCAGTTGCATTGGATATGCTTGTTGAAAAGTATAAACTTGGGTCACTTGCTTACTATTATAAAGGCACAGGCAATGAAGCAAATGAAGAGGCAATTGCGTCTATTATACCTGGCAATTCACTGCTTACTGCAAGAGGTATTCCCGTAGCGTGTGAGTATGAAATAAAAAATGCACAGGCAATGAAGATCATGGATAGTTTTGGTTCGGGTGGTTCTTTCACGGAATATTATGCAATGGATTTTAAAGATGATGTGGTGCTGATGGGGCATGACGGCCCGGGACATATTGCTATTGCAGAAGGCAAAACAAAAGTGCGTCCGTTGAAAGTATATCATGGAAAAGTTGGCAAAGGTGTATCTGTAGAAATGAGTGTAAAAAACGGGCCGGTAACTTTATTAAGTGTTGTAGAAAGAAAAGATCAGTTAATGTTATTGGTTGCAGAAGCGGAATCCGTGGCAGGTCCAATTTTACAAATAGGCAATACCAACAGCCGTTATAAATTTTCAATTGGCGCAAGAAAATTTATGAATGACTGGAACAGCTATGGCCCTGCGCATCATTGTGCTGTTGGCATTGGTCATATAAGTTCAAAAATTGAGAAGTTTGGAAAACTGCTTAATATAAATGTTGTAAAAGTTTGTTGATGCAATTGATTTTTTTGAGCCGAAACGTGTTGCTGCTATCATCGTTCCTTGCGTCGCACTCTTGTACTTAAGAAATATATTCAGCAATGTGAACAGTAAAGCCAATTGATCTTAGTGCTGAAACTATAAAGAAAAAAGGTAGCCAAATGAAAATAAATTTTGCATATAAGTCTAAAAAATGCTTGCCTTTACACAGCAATTTATTCTTTCCTGATGAAGATGCCAAACGCACTCCAGATAAAGTGATTGCGACGCAACGAAGATGCTATAAAAAACTATTGCCGGTATCAAAAAGACTTCTACTAATATGTGTTGTTATTACTTTTTTATTTGCAAATAAACTTGCTGCGCAGGATACTAAATTAACCATTGACTGGAACACAATAATAGCAATATCTAAAACTACTGCAACATTGCAGGTGGTAGAAAATCCTGCGGTGCGGCCTTCATCATCTATACATGTAAACACTTTTAAAGCATTGAAAGATTTAGGCGCAGATTATGTGCGTTACGTGCCATGGTTTCCTTATCCGAAAATGGCGGTTGCAGAATTAAAGCGGCCAACAAAAGATTCAACATTTTGGGATTTTACATATCCCGACAGCACGATGGAAGCGGTTATGAATGCAACAACCGGGCATAGTGTTGTAATTAATTTCAGCACAACGCCGTCGTGGTTGTGGGATATAAATTATGATATGCCATACCCTGAAAATGCGTATGATATTTTCTGGGAATATAATGATGGTGAGGTTTTGCGTGATACAACAATGAAAGAACTTGCAAGCTATTATGCA
This sequence comes from Chitinophagales bacterium, assembly GCA_038207175.1. GTDB lineage: Bacteria > Bacteroidota > Bacteroidia > Chitinophagales > Chitinophagaceae > JBBRAD01. The sequence continues at coordinate 193,636 of JBBRAD010000002.1, read as the reverse complement.
AGGTTATTTAGCTGGTACACGAAAGGCGGCTTTACAGATGAGTTGGGGAAATTTCATAAATCAGATCACTTTTATAAAATTCCTTACTGGGAGGTTTTGAACGAGCCGGATTTGGAACACAACATTCCTATAGAGATGTACACCAAAATGTATGATGCAATTGTTGGTGAACTAAAAAAGATTTCACCTTCAACAAAGTTCATCGGTATTTCACTTGCGTTTAACGCAAGGCCGGAATATTTTGAATACTTTCTCAATTCTAAAAACCATAAACCAGGTATTCCTTTAGATGGCATCTCATATCATTTTTATGGTACGCCATCTTTTAATGGGCAGTCGGTTGAAGATTATCAATACACTTTTTTTGATAAAGCAAATGCATTTCTTGAAAAAGTCAAATTTATTGAAAGCGTTCGTAAAAGACTATCGCCTGAAACCATTACCACCATTAATGAAATCGGGACTATTATTGGTTCAAATATGGGTGATGATATTCCTGCTGCTTACTGGAATTTATCCGGCGCTATGTATGCATACATTTTTATTGAGTTAACAAAAATGGGTATTGATGTAGCAGGAGAATCGCAGTTGGTTGGTTATCCAACACAGTTTCCAGATGTGAGCATGGTGGATTGGAAAAATGGAAAACCAAATGCACGTTACTGGATTTTGAAATTACTGAAAGATAATTTTGGTCCCGGTGATAAATTGGTTGCAACCTCGATGAGAGGAAGCGATGTTATATCGCAGGCTTTCATTACTAGAAATGGAAAAAAGATTTTGCTTATCAATCCCCGCAACAAAGAAGTAAATATTAATCTGCCTGCAGAAACAAATGGTGGAACGGTATTTTATGTTGATGAAAGTACGGGAGAAAATCCTGTTGCTCAAATGCAGTTCAATAATAATTCCATTACACTTCAACCTTTTGCTGTTGTGGTTTTGCAATTGAAATAAAACTCTTTGATATATTAAAAGATTTTAATAATGGATTCTATTTCTCTTATAAACTTTCGAAAACGAAGAGCAGTGAAAAGACTACGGGCCTTATTTCTCTTAAGAAGCCTCATTATTTTTTTATTGGTCATCATTGTTTTGCAATAAATAAATATCTGAACAATATTACCGATTTATAATTTTTATTTTATATAATATCCGAGCATAAAAAAAGTATTTTTCTATTAAAATAATTATCTTATTTTTAATAATTGTATAATTGACACTTAAGTTGATTTCATTGCATTATAACGATTTAAATAATTTTGCTTATGAAAAAAAATGTCGTATTTGCGTGTTTTAATGCATTGCCCGCAAAAGCATCCCCCATTCTGAAAAAAATTTTACTCCTGGTTTTTTTCTGTAATTTTTTAATGCATGTGCGTGCTCAAAATGCAATAAATGTAACAGGAACCGTAACAGATGATAAAGGTGTTCCTTTACCGGGCACTACAGTAGTTATTAAAGGAACAAAAACCGGGACTTCAACAGACAACAATGGTAAATACACTATTTCATTTTTACAGAAAAGTGTACTTGTGTTTTCTTACACCGGTTATCAAACAAAAGAAATTACGGTGTCAGGAAGTCAAACATTGAATGTTACAATTTTAGTCGAAAGCAAAACATTGAACGATGTGGTTGTTACAGGTTACTCAAAACAATCCAAACGGGATTTAACCGGTGCAGTATCTACTATTTCCGCAAATATTATTTCGCAAACGCCTGTGTCTGATATCGGGCAGGTATTGCAGGGAAGAGTAGCTGGGGTAAGTGTAGATGATCAGGGTGGTCCGGGTAGTTCCGCAGTAGTACGCATAAGGGGTTTCGGAACATTGGGTGATAATGATCCGCTTTATGTAATTGATGGTGTTCAAATGCGGGGAAGCAATAACCTCATCAATACAAATGATATTGAAACAATTACAGTTTTAAAAGATCCTTCTATTACTTCCTTGTATGGAGCCGAAGGGAGTAATGGTGTAATTGTAATAACAACTAAGTCGGGAAAAATCGGGGCTCCAAAATTAGAATACAACACTTATGTGGGTACAGAAAGACCTATCAAATATCCATCAATGCTTTCACCTCAGGAATATGCAGATGCCTATTGGGGTTATCTTAAAAATTCAGGGCTTAATTTAAGTGACCTGTTTTATGGGAATGGAAGTCAGGCTGTGCTTCCTGATTACATCATTGAAACACAATCAGGAACCCCGATTGTTGTTCATCCCGGTGATCCTGAACCAGATGCTTCACTATATAGTTTATATAACTATAGAATCATCAAAACAAATAAGAGTGGTACAGATTGGTTCAGGGAAATTTTTCAACCTTCTTTTACACAAAATCATCAGCTTACATTAAGTGGTGCAACAGATAAAAGCAATTATGCTTTATCATTTAATTACCTGGACGATCAGGGAGTTATTTTAAAAACTTTTTTTCGTCGTTATTCTATCAGGGTGAATACAGATTTTAAAGTAAAGCCCTGGTTGAAGATTGGTGAGAATATGGAATTTTCATTCAGCCAGGGAGGTGGTATCCCAAATCACAGCACAAATAATCTTGTTTCTGATCTTTATCAGCGGTCACCACTAATACCAATTTATGATATAGCCGGAAATTATTCCGGCCCTAAAGGAATTCCTTCATCACTTGATTTTCACCCCGGAGGTAATAATCCTATTTTAGGTCAAACAAATGGGAAAGATAACTTTAATGGTTTTAATTCAGGGCTTTTCGGATCTGCTTATATTGATGTTGAGCCAATAAAAGGCTTAGTTGCAGAGACTAAGATTGGTATTCAGCTATATCCTTATCAATATCATTATTTTTTAGATACTTTCCCTCAGAATATTTATTCAGGAATATATAATTCATTTACAGAAGGTGGTGGGTATTCGCTTGACTGGAGATGGACAAGCAAAATTTCCTATGATTTCAGAATTCATCAAATTCATAAGATCAGTGCTTTTGTTGCGTATGAAGCAAGGCGGTATGTGTCACGTTTCAATAGCGGTACCACGCCAAATCTCCCGTATGCATCATTATCCTATTTATATTTAAGCAGCGGCGTTCCTATAGATAGCATAGGATTAATAAACTTAGTTGGTGGCGGAGGTGACATAGCAACAAATCTTTCATTGTTTGGAAATATAAATTATTCACTTCTTGATAAGTACCTGTTCAGTTTTGTAATAAGAAGAGATGGTTCTTCAAAATTCGGCAGCTTTAAGCGCTTTGGTGTATTCCCTTCAGTAAGTGTTGGCTGGCGAATTTCAGAAGAAAAATTCATGCAAAAAATATCATGGATAAAAGACTTAAAACTAAGGGCTGCTGTGGGTTCTAATGGCAACGATGCAATTCCATCAGGGCTTACAGTCAATCAATATTCTTCAGATACTTATACCAGCAGTTACGATCTTGGCGGTAATAATTCATCGGCTGCTACAGGTTTTGGATTATACCAGATTGGTAACCCCTACCTGATGTGGGAAGTAAATAAAACAACAAACCTTGGTCTTGACGCATCGCTTTTCAAAAGCAACTTAACTGTTACTTTTAACTGGTTTAACAGGATCACAGATCATCTGTTATATACTCCTCCTTTCACAGGTTTACAAGGCGATGCATTAGCACCTTATCAAAATGTTTTAAAATTTTCAAATAAAGGACTTGAATTAGAAATAGGATATACTGATCCTAAAAAGGAGGCTCTTACCTATGATATGAACTTTAATATTGCAACCTATAGAAACAAGGTTACTTTCATTAGTAATGATACTTCCGCTTTTATTGATGGCGATGGTTTTGGGTCTACACATTTCAGCTTAAATCGCTCTACAGTAGGGTTACCGGTTGCAAGTCTCTTTGGCTATATACAGGAAGGCATTTTTCAAACAACTAAAGAAGTGCAGGATCATGCTGCCCAAGCCGGAATTGATAAATCAAATCCTGTAACCGGTCTCGGGCATTTTAAATTTAAAGACATAAATAATGATGGCGTAATAAATCAATACGACAGAACATTCATTGGTAACCCACACCCCAAATTCACTTATGGTTATAATCTGAATCTTTACTATAAAAATTTTGATCTCGGAATATTTGTTGAAGGGGTCGCCGGTAATAAAATTTTTAATTATTGGCGTGCTTTCGCAAAATGGCCGGGGGCATTAGGCAGTGGTTCAAATGATACATGGAGTGAAACGAATAAAAATGCTGCCTTACCAATATGGGAATCAAGCGGTGCACAGGATAATGTACCATCCACATTCTTTATTGAAAATGGCTCTTACCTCCGGCTTAAAAGTTTGCAGATAGGGTACACATTTCCAAAACTAAAAGCATTCAGCAAATTACGCATATATGCACAGGCGTATAATATTGCTACAATTACAAACTATAGCGGAATTGATCCTGAGATAAGTACCGGCAGTGCAGGAAGTGTGGGTGTTGATATGGGGGGAAACTATCCCATTGCATTGAAAATTTTATTCGGAATAAATATTGGTCTATAATCTTAAATAAAAAAACTAATCTATATGAAATCTTTTCTTTTAAAAATAACCTGTATAATCCTGCTCTTATTTACAGCATGTAACAAAAGTTTTTTGGATGTTGCTCCACAAGGTGTAGTCACTGAAGGAGTACTGGCAACCAAAACAGGAGTTGCGCAATTACTGGTTGCAACATATCACGATGTTACAGGGCTTACCATACATTCAGGGTGGTGGAGCACAAGTGGTGTTAACTGGATTTACGGGGATATTACTTCGGGTGATTGCTACCGCGGTGGTTCCAATGATGCAAATGATGGTGTATTGATTGAAGAATTCAGGGCTACACCTACATCTGGCTATTTCCAGGAAAAATGGAACGCTGTGTATGATGGTGTATCACGCAGTAACGCTGTAATAAGAGCGGCAAACATGGCTCCTGATATGTCAGCAGATGAAAAAACAGAAGCAGTAGCAGAAGCAAGATTCTTACGCGGTCATTTTCATTTTGAAGCAAAAAAAATGTGGAACAATGTTCCTTATATTGATGAAAATGTTACTGACTTTAAAGTATCCAATGAAGCTGATATATGGCCACAAATCATAGCAGACTTTCGTTTTGCGTATGACAATCTTCCTGAAGTACAGGATCTAAAAGGCAAGGCTAATAAATGGGCGGCGGCCTGCTACATCGCCAAATGTTATATGTTCATGAATGATTATGATCATGCAAAAGCGTTGCTCGATTCTATTATACCTGCTTCTTATGGAGGCCATGGTAATGGCAAAAACTCGCAGGGGGTTACTTATGCATTGGCAGCAAATTTTGATGACAATTTTAATGGTGCTACAGAGAATAATGAAGAACAGATTTTTCAAATTCAATTTTCAGTAAATGATGGCTCAAATGGCGGAGATGAAAATATTGGCGAGAGTGCAAACACACCTGCATTTTATCCGCTTAGCAGTTTCTATACAACATGGAAACAGCCATCATTCAATTTTGTAAATGCTTTTAAAACAGATGCTGATGGTCTCCCATTGCTTACTACGTTCAATGATGTTAATATGAAGAATGATCAGAATGTAAGCGGGTTTGTTTATTCTTACAACACATACCAGGGAAATGTAGATCCACGGCTGGACTGGACTGTAGGCCGTCGCGGCGTTCCGTATCTTGATTGGGCAGATGAAAATTATTACACAGGTTATCCTTCGCATCCCGGCTCCGACCCAAGTGTTGGCTGGGTAAACGACAGAACATTTGGTGGCCCGTATTCACCTGTTAAAAATAATTATCGTGCAAGCCAGATAGGTATTTACAGCGATGTATATGCACAGGGTTATCTTTTAGGCAGCGGCGTTAATTACAGCATTATACGTTTTGCAGATGTTTTATTGTGGGCAGCGGAATGTGAAGTTGAAGTAGGAAGTTTAGACCGGGCAAGAGAGCTTGTAAATTATGTTCGTGCAAGGACCATGAATGGCCGTTATGTACCCGTTTCTTATGATTATCTCGGCAACTATTATGCCTCTGCAAATTATTACATAGGTCTTTATAACACATCATGGACTGATAAAAGTATGGCCCGAAATGCTGTTCGCTTCGAGCGCAGGCTTGAACTTGGCCTTGAAGGTCATCGTTTTTTTGATCTTGTACGTTGGGGTATTGCCGCCCAATATATCAACGATTATTTAACTGTTGAAAAAACAAGGCTTCCGCATTTAGCAGGCGTAAGTTTTGTTGCAGGTAAAAATGAATATTTCCCAATACCACAGCAGGAAATTGATCTAAGTAATTCAAATGGAAAGCCGTTGCTAAAACAAAACCCGGGTTATTAGGTAAGTGAAAATTTTGTACCATGCTTTGAAGCGTATATTGGTTTACGCCACTGCCGCTCTTGCGCCCCGCATTCTGTGTGCCGACTGCACCGGCAGCAAAAGCGAATTATCGTTGTTGGTGAAACATCCGCACCCTGGCACTTCGCAACGCGAGTAAGGGCGCAATAGCGCATAATAACTTATTGGTGAAACAGCCCCCACCCGCATTGCGCAACACCAGCAAAGCCAAAATGGTTAATATTGTATTAAATCTGTACTTTACATAAAGAAACCAGGATTCAATTTTCTAACTTGATGGTACAAAAAATGCGCCGCTATGAGAACCTTTTTTTACTTACTCAATTTTGTTACAGCCTTTTCATTCTTCATTTTTTTTCATAATTCATTGCACGCGCAAAATTCAAACAAAACAGATACTACAATTATAAGAAGGGAGTTTGATGACAACGAAAAAGATGAAGAAATTATCCGGCAGCATTATTTTCAAAATATGCACCGCGCTGCTCCCGGTATTGACTGGAGAAATATTGAAATGAAGAATAATTTGGTTATATATCAACAAGCTCAGTTTGTAAAATTTACACCCGGAAGTTATGCAAATGGCAGCCTCTAGGGAAGCTGGTCAGAACGCGGAAGCAATAACCAGGCTGGCAGGATGCAGCTTGCAGAATATGATTCTTCAACAAATAAATTGTACGCCGTAAGTGATCTTGGTGCATTGTTTGAAGGTGTGCCTGATAGTGCAAACTGGCACCCGCTAAATGACCAATTAAAATTTACAAATGGTGGTATAAAAATTATACCTAATGGTACGAAACATCGTTTAATTATTACCGCAGGTTTGAATACTTATTATATCGATAACGATGGTGCAACTTATGAACCATCTTCCGGGTTTAAATTTCCAATTGAGTGGGGTGGAAACAATACGGAACAAATTGCGGCTGCAGACGACAGCAAGCATACATTATATTGCATTGTGCTGGAATGGGATCCCGATCAATGGAAACCACTTTATTATTTATACCGTTCAACTAATCAAGGGGCTAAGTGGACTAAAATTTATACTTTTTCGGAAGGTAATGAACAGGAAGTTGCATTATGGTCGCCGCCGGGAAAAAACTTTATTTATGCTTTGGAAAATGTTGACGGGGTTTCTACAACGCTTTACAAAATTCAAGGGGCTTCAGTTACAAGTTTAAACCCCATATCACCATTAAGCAATTATGCACCGCTGCAGTTTAAAGGTATTATTGAAAATAATAAAACCATTTTCTATACATTAATAAAAACGGGGGAATTTTATAAATCAACCGATTTTGGGAAAAGCTGGAACTATGTAAATTCTAATTCAGAAATTGAGCCTGTGTTTGGTATTTCCCTTGTTGATAGCAATGCTGTAGTTTTAGGCGGGGTGCCGAATTGTTTTGTCAGCCATGACGGAGGACAAAATTTAAGTTTGGTAAATGACTGGACGGAATATTATGGCAATGTTGCAAACAAATTGCACGGAGATGACCGTAGTATTTATTTTTTTAGGCGAAGCAATGGAAATCAGTTTGCAATCATCTTATGCGATGGCGGTGTGTACCGCTCTGATGATTTTCTTAATACAGTTCACAACATTAGTTTGAAAGGATTGAATGTTGGTGAATTTTATGATGTGCTTTCAGACCCAACCGACTCGTCATGGCTGTTTGGCGGTACGCAGGACCAGGGTTTTCAGCGGGCTTCAAACTTATCAACACAGGGAGTTGTAGATTTTAAGCAGGTAATTTCAGGTGATTATGGGCACCTTCAACTTACGAATAATTCAAAAACATTATGGATTGAATACCCCGGTGGCAGATTTGATTATTACAATAATTCACATGGGGGGAATGTTTCAAATAATTCTTAAAATCTACCCGGAAGTTTTTTACCTGAAGGAGGATGGATGCTCCCTGCTGCAGAAGTTTACCCTTCAAGCAAAAATCAGATTTTTATTGCTGGCGGAAATATTCATGGTGGTGATGGTTCGTATTTAATAAAACTTACCGGTAGTATATCTTCTCCGTACAATATTTCAGCCACTCAATTCAATTATGATTTTAAAGCAAACTCTGACGGGTTAGGCGGAATTTCTGCAATCGGTACCACACCACTCAACACAAATAAAATTTATGCAGCAACAGAAGACGGCGAATTTTTTTACAGCTCAAATGCAGGCGCTTCATGGAGCAAATCAATTTTTACAGGGCCATTCCCGAGTTACTACTATGGCAGCGCAGTGTATGCATCTAAGCTTACTGCAAATCTTGTGTATTATGGTGGAAGCGGCTATTCAAACCCTGCTGTTTACAAATCAACCGACGGCGGTGTAACCTTTACACAAATGATAAATGGTTTGCCCCAAACATTTGTCTCTGATCTTATTGCAAATGCAGATGAAACTTTACTGTTTGCTGCTACCGACGCAGGGCCTTATGTATATGCAGTTGCAGATACTACCTGGTATCCGTTCAGTGGCGGCATTGCGCCATTAAGCATTCGATATACTTCTGTTGATTACAATAGCTTAACAAATATTGTACGCTTCAGTACCTACGGGAGGGGCATTTGGGATTTTAGAATAACCGCTCAACCATTGTTTAGTTATGAGGAAAAGAAGAAGTGAATGGTGAGTTAGAAATTGTAATTACCGGGCAAATGAATTCACTTCAGAAAATTTATTTATACCCTTTCAGAATACTATCTTACTTATTTCGCCGCCTTTATTTTGAAGTTTGAAACTTTATTTATGCTGCAATAATTTCTCGCCTTTGTTCTTCACAATATCACTCATTGTGCGCAACTTCAACACAATGTTTATTCTTCAGCCTGTACCAAAAAATTCCAAAAAATGTTAAATCATTATTTTAAAAAGCCCTTTGGTTAATCTAAAGCGTTGCCTCTCTTATCTTCGTATGCATGAGGCATGCAAAAAAATGGATTTTAATATTTTTATTTTTTTTCGTTGCAAATTTTTGCGTGCTGTCAACTGCCAACTGTCAACTGCCAACCGTTTCCCCCAAATATGAATTCCGCGGCGTATGGGTGGCCACAGTAAATAATATTGACTGGCCAAGTAAAAAAGGGTTGCCGGTTGATGAACAGAAAGCTGAATTCATCCGCCTGCTCAATTTTCAGCAGCGGCTTGGGATGAATGCAGTGATTGTACAAATACGCCCGGCTTCCGATGCATTTTATCCCTCACAATATGAACCCTGGAGCGAATATTTAAACGGGTCGCAGGGTTTGGCCCCTAATCCATATTATGATCCGCTGCAGTTTATGATTGATGAAACACATAAACGCGGCATGGAGTTTCATGCATGGCTAAACCCTTACAGGGCGGTGTTTAACATTCACACTTCATCTGTTTCGCCCACGCATATTACACGGATGCACCCCGAATGGTTTATCAATTATGGAGCCGTAAAATATTTTAATCCCGGTTTGCCCGAAGTAAGGGAATATGTATTGAAAATAGTGAAAGACATTCTCAGCCGTTACAATATTGACGGCCTGCACATGGATGATTATTTTTATCCTTACCGCATTACCGGCAAAGAATTTCAGGATAATGCGGCTTACCAAAAATATGGAATTGGTTTAGGCAAAGAAGTGTGGCGCCGGAGCAATTGCGACAGCATCATAAAACAAATACATGACGCTGTTATAGAAATAAAACCCCTGATACCCTTTGGCATCAGCCCTTTTGGCGTGTGGCGTAACCAAAGCCGCGATGAGCGGGGGAGTAATACCCGCGCCGGGCAAACAAATTATGATGACCTCTATGCTGATATTTTATTGTGGCTGCAGAAGGGCTGGATTGACTATGTGGCCCCGCAACTGTACTGGGAAATCGGGAATAAATTATGCGATTATGAAACTTTATTAAACTGGTGGGCGGGGCACAGCTATGGCAAAAATATATATATAGGCCATGGCATTTACCGCACCGGTGAAAACCCCACACCGGCATGGAGAAACCCAAATGAACTGCCTGATGAAATAAAAATGCTGCGCGAAAATGAAAATGTTCAGGGAAGTATTTTTTTCAGCGCGGGTAATTTTAATTACAACCCAAACGGGTGGAACGACAGCCTGCAGAACAACTATTACAAATATCCCGCACTCATTCCGCCGATGGCATGGATTGATACCATTTCACCGCAAAAACCCTCTATTACAAGCCTTTCAGAAGATAAGGCTGCAGCTACACCGCGTTTTATCGTGGATGGAAAGGCAGCAGAGAAAAATGAAACCGAAGAAGTAAAAAATTATGTGCTTTATATAAGCAATGATTTTGCCACACTTGGCACAAGGCCTTCGATTATTATTGCTGCTGATGATACCAAAAAGTTTGAATTTCAAATATGGCAAACAGAAATTCCTGAAGAATGGAATAATTGCTACATGACCGTTTCAAGTGTTGACAAACAAAACAACGAAAGCGATTTAAGCAATGTAATGCATATGACCAGGACAAATAAAGGGTGGATGGTTGCAAAAAAATAATTTTGGCAAACAATTGAAGCTTGATATGATTTTGAAAAAATTCCAGGGGCATAAATAATCAGCGCAAATCGAAGAACCTTTTAATTATTAAATGACTGTTCAATAAAAATTATAGCTTAATTTTCACCCCAATCATTTAACAATCATTTTCGCTTTATGAAAAAAATTCTTTTGCTCCTCATCTCAGGCTTTTTTGCAGCAAATGTATTTTGCCAAACTGCAAATACAATTGCCATTATCCCCGAGCCTGTTCAGCTTATTCAAAGACCGGGCGAATTTATTTTGCCGCAGAATATTATTATATCCGCGGGCATGAGGGAAAAACTTACGTACGTCACCACCTTTTTGCAAAACAGGCTGTCCGCCGCCACCGGTTATCACAGCACTGTAAGCAAAGCCGCATCAGCAGCTACTATTAGCCTGGTGCTGAATAATGCCATCAACAATATGATTGGCAAAGAAGGATACCAGTTGTCTGTAACGCCAAAAAATATTATCATTAAAGCCAATGAACCTGCCGGGCTTTTTTATGGTGTGCAAACTTTACTGCAGTTGCTGCCAAAAGAAATTGAAAGCAATACCGTAATGAGAAATGTAAAATGGTCGGCACCCTGTGTAGAGATAACAGATTATCCCCGTTTTGGCTGGCGTGGTTTGATGCTCGATGTATCGCGCCATTTTTTTACAAAGCAGGAAGTGGAAGAATATATTGACCAGATGGCGAGGTATAAATTTAACCTCTTCCATTTTCATTTAACCGATGATGAAGGCTGGCGCATAGAAATAAAAAGCCTGCCAAAACTTATTCAGGTGGGTGCCTGGAATGTAAAGAAAACCGGTACTTTCGGCGATTTTACACCACCCACACCCAATGAACCCCGCAACTACGGCGGCTTTTATACACAGGATGATATAAAGGAAATTGTACAGTTTGCAAAAGAAAGGTTCGTGGACATTCTTCCTGAAATTGAAATGCCCGGCCACAGTCTTGAAACTATTGCTTCTTATCCGGAACTCTCCTGCACCCCCGGCGCCGAAAATTATAAAGTAGCTTCCGGCGAGGCATTTATCAACTGGCCCGATAGCGGCCATTTTTATGGTTTAGTAGATAATACGCTTTGCCCCGCAAATGAAAAGGTTTATCCTTTTATTGATAAAGTGCTTACTGAAGTGGCACAGCTTTTTCCCTTTGAATATATTCATGTGGGCGGGGATGAATGTATCAGGAATTTTTGGGAGAAAAGCCCCGATGTGAAAGCCCTGATGCAGCGTGAAGGTTTGAAAACCATGGATGAAGTGCAGAGTTATTTTGAAAAACGCGTGGAGAAAATAGTTGAATCAAAAGGGAAGAAAATGATTGGATGGGACGAAATAATTGAAGGAGGCCTTTCGCCGGATGCTGCTGTAATGAGCTGGCGCGGCACAAAGGGCGGCATTGAAGCATCAAAGATGGGGCATGAAGTGGTGATGAGCCCTACTACTTATGTGTACCTGGATTATATGCAAAGTGATGAAATTATGGAGCCGCATGTGTATGCATCGCTGCGGCTGGACAAAACGTATTCTTATGAGCCCGTATCAGAAGGCATTGATGAAAAATTTATAAAAGGCGTCCAGGGCAATTTATGGACCGAACAGGTATATAATATGCGCCAGGTGGAGTATATGACCTGGCCGCGTGCATTTGCCATCAGCGAAACCGCCTGGTCACCAAAAGAAAAAAAGAACTGGAACAGTTTTGTTCCAAAAGTGGAGCAGCAGATGCAGCGGTTTAATGTGGCAGAAATAAAATATTGCCCCGGCATATACGATCCGGAATTTGCTGTAAGCAAAAATGCAAAAGGTGAGCTGGTTGTAACGCTTACTCCTGAAATCAACGGGCTTGATATTTATTACAGTTTTGATAATTCTTACCCCGATAAATTTTATCCAAAATATACAGCGCCGGTTGTTATGCCAAAAGATGCGTCTTTAATGCGTGTCATCACTTACAGGAACGGGCAGCCTATTGGCCGCATGAACAATATGCCAGTAAAAGAATTAAAGCAACGCGAAAAAGAAAATAATAAACAATGATATTTTAATGCTGATAAAAAGGCCGCTGCATAACAGCGGTCTTTTTTATTATGGGTGAGAAAATGAACCGGCCGGGTATTTTTTTGTTATTATAGAAACTGTATTTTTCTTTCTGTACATTCCGCCCGTTCAGGGAGATTTTTTGCCCGGTTTGCGGAAGAAACGGAAACTTACACAGAAAAATTTTCTTTGCATACATAAACCTTCTTTGCGTTCTTTGCAAAATAACTTTACCCTATGGAACACGTGATACTTGTAGATGAAATGGATAACGAAACGGGCATAATGGAAAAAATAGATGCGCACCGGAAAGGCTTGCTGCACCGTGCTTTCAGCGTATTTATCTTTAACAGCAAAGGCGAAATGCTGCTGCAGCGAAGGGCTTCCAACAAATATCACAGCGCGGGTTTATGGACAAACGCCTGCTGCAGCCACCCAAAACCGGGTGAAGAAATTCTTGCAGCTGCAAACCGCAGGCTGAAGGAAGAAATGGGTTTTGAAACAAAGCTTTTAAAAGTTTTTGATTTTACTTATCAATCCATATTTGATAACGGGCTTACGGAGCATGAGTTTGATCATGTGTTCAGCGGCACTTACGAGGGTGAAATAATACCGGATAAAAATGAAGTGCAGGATTTTTGTTTTAAAACGGTAGCCGAAATTGATGAATCACTGCAAAGCCACCCGCATAAATATGCTGTTTGGTTTGGCATAGCTTTTTCAAAAATAAAAGAAATAGCAAAAGCAAACGCTGTAGAAAAAAGCTGATCAAAAAATCAGCACTTACAGTTACGGGTCAAAAAATTCTAATAACTTTCTGCTTTATTAAACCACATGAGTGATCCCCGCAAATCAATCATCATCGGTTCAGGTGTAGCCGGCCTCGCATCCGCTGTAAGGCTTGCTGTGCAGGGCTTTGCTGTCACTGTATTTGAAAAAAATGATTATCCTGGCGGCAAGCTTTCCGGAATAAAATCCGGCGGTTATCATTTTGATGCAGGGCCAAGTTTATTTGTACAACCGCAGTATATTGAAGAACTGTTTGCACTTGCGGGTGAAAATATAAATGATTATTTTCAGTACGGCCCTGTGGAAATTGCCTGTAAATATTTTTATGAGGATGGAACCATTATAAGCGCCCCTGCCAATAAAGAAGCACTGGCAAAAGAACTGGAAGATAAAATTGGCGAAAACGGAAGCAGCGTAAAAAAATACCTGCAGCAATCAGAAAAATTATATGATGATATTGGCTCAGTATTTCTTAACCATTCTTTGCACAAACGCAAAACTTTTTTCAACAGGGCAATTATAAAAGCGTTAGTAACTGTAAGAAGAAAATATCTGTTCAGCAGTTTGAATAAAGTGAATGAATCCGCTTTTGAAAAAAAAAATACAGTTCAGTTATTCAACCGCTACGCCACATATAATGGCAGCAACCCTTACAAAGCGCCGGGCATGCTGAGTTTAATTCCCCATGTAGAATATAATGAAGGTGTTTTTTATCCGCAGGGCGGAATGATCAGCATCACAAATGCATTATACCGGCTGGCTTTGAAAAAAGGCGTGCAGTTTAATTTTAATGCACCGGTTCAAAAAATTATTACAAATGAAGGTGAAGTGAAAGGCGTGGTTGTGAATGATGAAAACATATATGCGGATATTGTGGTAAGCAATATGGATATTTATTTCACTTATAAATGTTTACTGAATGATGAACAAAAAGCAAACAAGATTTTAAAACAGGAGCGCAGCAGCAGTGCATTGGTTTTTTACTGGGGGGTGAAAAAGGAATTTTCCGGACTTGATCTGCACAATATTTTTTTCAGCAAAAATTATAAAACCGAGTTTGATCACTTATTCAGGATAAAAAAACTTTACGCCGACCCTACAGTTTATATCAACATTACCGCTAAACAGGAGCCCGGCATACATGCACCGCAGGGAAAAGAAAACTGGTTTGTAATGGTAAACGCCCCGGCAAATATCGGGCAAAACTGGGATGCAGTTAAACAGCATGCCCGCACAGCAATCATCCAAAAATTAAACAGGCTGCTGCAAACAGATATTGAACCATTTATTGAAACAGAAGAGACACTGGACCCTGTATTGATTGAAAGCAAAACATCTTCATACATGGGCTCTTTGTATGGATCCGGCTCAAACTCAATACTGGCGGCCTTCTTACGTCATCCAAATTTCAGTAAAACAATAAAAGGGTTGTATTTTACCGGCGGAAGCGTTCATCCCGGCGGCGGCATCCCGTTGTGTTTGCAAAGCGCAAAAATTATGAGCGGGCTGGTGCAGGAAGACTTTAAAAAAAAGAAAGCGCATTAAACAACCATTACAGTACAACCAAAACAATCTGTTATCTTTTCAACTTTTATGAACAGGATTTCATTTTCAAAAAATAATATTGCGCTTTTTACCGCCATCCTTTTTCATGCAAGCGGTGCAATCGGTATTTTATTTACGCCGTACAAACAATGGTTTATAAATAGCACACCTGTAACTCTTTTGCTCATGGCCGCGCTCCTTTTTTTTATGCAACCCCAAAAAAATACTGGTTTCTTTTTGTTTTTCTTCATTGCATTTACAGCAGGTATTGGTATGGAAATAATTGGCGTGCATACCGGATTGCTTTTTGGAAATTACCAATACGGAAATATTCTTGGCCCAAAAATTTTTGACGTGCCCCTGCTTATTGGCGTTAACTGGTATGTAATTATTTTTTGTGCAGGAAATATTGTTCACCAGCTTAATGAATGGGTATATAAAAAGTTTGGAGATGAAATGCAGTTATCCCCTTCGCTTAAAACAATTGCCTTTATAGCAGATGCAGCCATGCTCACCACTTTTTTCGACTGGATTTTAGAGCCGGTTGCCACCAGGCTTGGCTACTGGACATGGATTCCTGCAGAAAAAATCCCTGCTTTCAATTACCTCTGCTGGTTTTTAATAAGCGCAGTTTTATTAATTTTTTTCCGGCGTTTAAATTTCAGCAAACAGAACCAATTCGCCGTACATTTGTTTATCATTCAATTATTGTTTTTTTTAGTGTTAAGCCTTTAACCATGAACTGGGTTATTTATATTTTTATTGCGCTTGCTTCCTTCTCCATCATGGAAGGCATTACCTGGATTGCGCATAAATTTGTAATGCACGGCTTTTTGTGGTACCTGCATGAAGACCATCACAAAAAAGGCCCGGGCTTTTTTGAAAAGAACGATGCTTTTTTTATCATCTTCGCCATACCAGGCTGGCTTTGCATTATGCTGGGCAGCATGAATGAAAAATGGTGGGTGGTAAGTATTGGTGCGGGCATTGCCATGTATGGCGCCGCATATTTTATGGTGCATGATGTGATCATACACCAGCGGTTAAAAATTTTTACACGCAGCAAAAACCGGTATGTAAAGGCTATCCGCTGGGCGCATAAAATGCACCACAAATATTTGGAAAAAGACGATGGTGAAAGTTTTGGTATGCTCATCGTGGCAAAAAAATATTGGGATAAAGTAAAACGCGATGAAAAAATACAAAAGAAAACGATGAACCCAACTGCATAGCTTTCAGCAGGCAAACAGGTAATATGAATTTAAATTTATTTTTTCTTATTTGTATCAACCCCCATTCATTGCACGCCATTTTACGCTCACCGCTTACCATTCACCATTGACCACCCGCTATAATTATATCATCACCGGTTCCGGCCTTGCGGGCCTAAGCCTGCTGATGCAAATGATGGAGCATTCATTTTTCGCGGATAAAAAAATCTTTGTAATTGATCAATCACCCAAAAATATAAATGACCATACCTGGTGTTTTTGGGAACAGCAGCCCGGTATATTTGAACCCGTGGTGCATCACCAGTGGAAACAGATAAGTTTTTATTCAAATGATTTTTCTGCAGGGTTTGATATAGAACCGTATCTCTATAAAATGATCCGCAGTATTGATTTGTATAATTATGTGCTGGAAAAAGCAACAAAACATCCCAACATTCAGTTTCATTATGGCAATGTTCAATCCATCACAAATGAAAATGATAAAGCAATTGCAACCATTGATGGCAAAGTGTTTTCAGCGGATTATATTTTTAATAGTATACTTTTAAATGCACCTGTTTTAAACTCCCCATCAGGGGTTGGGGGCCTTCTGCAGCATTTCAAAGGCTGGCTGATAGAAACCGGAGAAAATATATTTGATGACAGTATTGCCACTTTCATGGATTTCCGCGTTGCTCAAAACCGCGGAACAACATTTGTATATGTATTGCCGGTTGCAAAAAACAGGGCCTTGGTGGAATATACCATATTCAGTGAAAAAATATTGCAGCAGGATGAATACGATAATGCTTTAAAACAATACATCACTGAGTGCTTAAAAATTGATAACTATAAAATTATTGAAGAAGAATCCGGTACCATCCCCATGACAGATTATAGATTCCCGGCAGGTAAAGGAAAGATAATAAATACTGGGACTGCCAGCGGCCAAACAAAAGCCAGCAGTGGGTTTACATTCCGGTTTATTCAAAAGCACAGCACTGCAATAATTAATGCACTTGTACATGCAAAAGATCCGCACATAAAAAAATCTTTCTTTCAAAAAAGATTTAATATATATGACAGCACGCTGCTGGATATACTTCAAAATAAAAAAATGGGCGGTGATGAAATTTTTGTTTCACTCTTTAAAAAAAATAAACCACAACAGGTTTTAAAATTCCTTGACAATGAAACGGTTCTTAGCGAAGAGTTAAAAATTATGAACTCTGTGCCTGCAAAAGTATTTTTGCCTGCGGCTTTAAAAGCATTTTTTAAAAATGGACAGATAATTGCTTTATCAGAAATAAAAATTAATTTATGAAAACAGTTTTTACTTCGCTTACATTGGTTGTGCTGCTGGCATCATTTACACTGATTAATTTAAAACCAGTTAACAGTGATGATGCTGTAACCTTCACCATAAAAAACTTTGGCATCAGTACCGGCGGGGAATTTAAAGGGCTGAAGGGCGTTATTAAATGGGATGCCGGAAACCCTTCCGCATCTTCATTCAATGTAAGCGTGGATGCAAATACAGTTAATACGGACGTGGATGCGCGTGATAACCACCTGCGCAAAGAAGAATATTTTAATGCAGCAAAATATCCCACCATCAATTTTGCAAGCACAGCTGTAAGCCCCGGAAATATTACAGGCAACCTTACCATTAAAGGCGTTACAAAATCTGTAAGTTTTCCATTTACGGTTACCCCTTCCGGCAACGGTTATATTTTTGAAGGAAGTTTTACCATTAACCGTTTGGACTTTGGTGTGGGCAGCAGCAGTATGGTATTGGGCGATAACGTAACAGTGAAACTGAAAGTTACTACTGCACAATAATTGCCCTGCTATATTTGCGCAGCAGTAAGTTTACAATTACATTTGCGGCTTCACCGGCCTTGTAGTACAATGGATAGTATAAGAGCCTCCGAAGCTCCAGATCCAGGTTCGATTCCCGGCAAGGCCACAAATTTTAAAATATATTCTCAGTCTGCACAGTTATTTTTAATATATTAACCAACCGTGTAAAGCCCTTTGTATCAAAAATTTCCTTCTTCGTCGCAACATTTTACAAATCATTTTTTTTATGTGATTAAGTTGCTACTTTGGCGGCATGAAACAGGTATGGTATAATAAAAAGTGGGTGATTGTATTGTTGCATTCCATAAGCTGGGTGACTATTTTTTCCCTTCCTTTTTTAATAAGAACTTCAAATGACCAGCAGCATAAGCCGGCTCCTGAAATTGGCTTTCTTTATTTTTATATTGTTACACGGATATTCTGGGTGGGCTTCTTTTACCTGAATGCGCATTACCTGTTTCAAAAACTGATAGCAGCAAAAAGATACTGGCTTTATATACTGTCGCAGTTGTTTGCACTGTTTATTATTTCCATTCTGCATTGGGTAGTGTTTATCTTTTTTGTGAAAGATTCACCGTATGACATCGGGAACTTTTTTGTTTTTAACACATTCACTTATCTTTTTATCCTTGCGGCAAGCATTGCCTACAGGCTGGTGCTTGATAAAATAGAATCGGATAAACTGATGCAGGAAAAAGAGAATGAAAACCTTAAAACGGAGTTATCTTTTTTGCGTTCGCAGGTAAGCCCGCATTTTATGTTTAATGTGCTCAACAATATGGTGGCGCTGGCACGCAAGCAATCCGACCAGCTGGAACCTTCGCTTATTAAGCTTTCTTCACTCATGCGGTACATGCTTTATGAAGCGGATGAAGAAAAAGTGCCGCTGGAAAAAGAAATTGAATATTTGCAAAGCTATATTGACCTGCAGCAGCAGCGGTTTGGGAAAAAGCTTAAAGTAAATGTATCGCTGGAAGCGCTTGACGGGCATTATGAAATAGAGCCGATGCTGCTTATTCCCTTTGTGGAGAACGCTTTCAAGCATGGCACGGGAATGGTGGAAGATGCGCAGATTGATATTGAACTGCGCGCAAAAAACCATATCCTTAATTTTGCTGTAAGGAATAAATTTAATGAAGCATCTATTGAAATAAAAGATAAAACATCGGGCATAGGATTAACTAATGTGATGCGCAGGTTAAATTTACTCTACGGAAAAAATCATACCCTGCTTGTTACCAATAAGGAGAACTGGTTTATCATTTCATTACAATTAAATCTGAGCTAATACCGGTTTTATTTTCAAATCAAAAACATCTGATATGAAATATCTGTTTCTTTTGTTTCTTGGTTTTAGCCTGCTTGCAGCATGCAGCAATCAACCGGTTCCGCAAAACGCAGGTCAAACACCGGTGTCTCAGGATTCCAATACCGACATTCTTGTAAATGCTTATACAGGAAGCTTTCAGATAGGCAACCCAAAATTTGCAAAAATAGTTTTAGACTTTTATAAAAATTATGATGCTAATACTATAAGTAATATCTCGGGTTATATTTCGGATACATTAAAAATGAATTTAAGTGATGGAAAGCAATATGACTGTTCGCAGGATTCGGCTATAAAAGTATTGCAGCAAATGCGCAATTCTTTGCAAATAAGCCGGACTATTCCGGATGCGTATGTAACGGTAACCTTTGCAAATTTACCGGGCACATGGGTTTCAGTTTGGGGTAAACGTATAGCTAAAAAAAATAATGCAGGCGATACGCTTTATTTCAATGAGAACTGGAAATTTAACGATTCCGGTAAGCTTGTTGTGAGAAATGAATATATCCGGAAACCCGCTCCATAATTTTTATTATAATCATTATCTATGTTAAGATGTATTGCTGTTGATGATGAGCCGCTGGCGCTGGAACTGCTGGAAGATAATATCAGCAAACTTCCATACCTGAAGCTGGTAGCGCAGTGTAGCAATGCATTTGAGGCAATAAAAATATTGCAGCAGCAACCGGTTGACCTTATTTTCCTAGATATACAAATGCCCGGGCTTACCGGTTTGCAGTTTATACAAAGCCTGGCTGTAAAACCCATGATCATACTTATTACGGCTTATGAAAAATATGCGCTGGACGGTTTTAATTTAGATGTGGTGGATTACTTAGTAAAACCTGTTTCATTAGACCGTTTTGTAAAAGCATGCAATAAGGCCAATGAACTGCATGAATTAAAGTCAAAACCAAAAACTACCGGCGGTGATACGCCGCATGATTACATTTTTGTAAATGTTGATTACAGCCTGTTAAAAGTTGTAACCGCAGACATAGTGTGGATAGAAGGCCTGAAAGACTATATAAAAATTCATTTGAAAAGTACGTCAAAACCTGTTGTTACACGCATGGCTATGAAAGCAATGGAAGATGAACTGCCCGCATCAAAATTTTTACGGATACATAAATCTTATATTGTATCTGTTGCCTACATAACGGCACTGAGAAAAAACAGTGTGTTTATCGGCGACATGGAATTACCTGTAGGTGATAACTACCGCGATGCAGTAGCAGTGCTTACAGGAAAACAGGGGCAGTGATTCTTTTTGTGAAAAGTTTTCAATTTACCTTTCATCGCATTTTTTCAAGCGTTGGTCTCATTTTACAAATTCATTATAAATCTGTAAAATATTTTTGTTTCAGCTTATAACCTTATTTCATAATTCAAAAAAAATAAAAAATGAAACCCTGGAAATTTTGTTTGCTCATTTTAGCTTCCCTTGCGTGTATTACAGGTATAAAAGCCCAAACCGCAGATGGTATTATTTCAAAACATATAGATGCTATTGGTGGAAAAGATAAAATAAACAGTATAATATCCCTTTATATTGAAGGTTCAACCTCCGCGATGGGTAATGAAAACCCAAGCACCACTACTATTTTAAATGGCAAAGGCTATAAAAATGAATCGGAGTTTAATGGCCAGAAAATAGTTCAGTGTTATACTGATAAAGGCGGCTGGATGATTAATCCCATGGCCGGCAGTACGGATGCACAGCCAATCCCGGACGATCAGTACAAATCAGTGAAAGAACAGATTAATGTTGGCGGCGCACTGATGAATTATGCTTCCAAAGGATATAAAGCAGAGCTGCTTGCAAACGAAAAGGTTGGTGATGCAGATGCTTATCAAATCAGGCTCACGGGTGCTGACAGCAGTGCAGCAACTTATTATTTTGATGCCAATAGTTATTATCTTTTAAAAGTTTTAAGATCAGGAGATATGATGGGGCAGCCGGTAGATATAACGGTTTTATATTCTGATTTCCGGAAAACAGATTATGGATATGTAATGCCTTTTGCATAAGAAATAAGTTTTGGTGAGCAGTTCAGCTTAACCACTACGGTTAAAACAGTGGCAATAAATAAAGAAATTGACCCAAAGATTTTTGATATGCCTAAATAATAAAAACCTCTTTTATAATTATCATCCATTTATTAAAAAATTTAAAGAATGAAAAGAATCATGTATCCCGTTGCTGCAATGGCAATTATTGCTGCATCCGCATTTACAGTTATTAAGTCGCAGGCATGGCAGGTTGCTGATAACTATTCAGTGAAATTTGACGGAGGCGACCCTTCCGGTGAATTCAGCGGGCTGAAGGCAACCATCAGTTTTGATCCGAATGATCTTGCAGCATCTAAATTTGATGCAAGTATTGATGTGGCCACCATTAATACCGGCAATGGTATGAAAAATACCCATGCAAAAAGTGAAAAGTGGTTTGATGCGGATAAATATCCAGCTATCAAATTTACATCCACTGCAATTACAAAAACAGACGCTGGTTTCGAAGCAAAAGGCACCCTTGATATGCATGGCGTGCAAAAGGAAATTATTATTCCATTTACTTTCAGCAATAATACATTTAATGGAAGTTTTCAGATAAACAGGATGGATTACAATATTAATACCGAAGAGCCTGCCCACGGTGCTTCACAGTTTAAAGTTGATCTTTCTGTTCCGGTTACAAAACTTTAATATCATGATGTATAAGAAGG
Source organism: Chitinophagales bacterium (assembly GCA_038207175.1). Lineage (GTDB taxonomy): Bacteria > Bacteroidota > Bacteroidia > Chitinophagales > Chitinophagaceae > JBBRAD01. The sequence goes on along the minus strand of JBBRAD010000002.1, from coordinate 171,216 downwards.
TGTTTTTTTGGAGTATAACAGCAGGCATATTGTCAACCATCAGTTGCATTATTTATAACCGTATTTATTTTTTTGCAACTGAAGTTGATTTCTCAAAAGTCTTAAATACGCTTACGCTTACCGGTATAAATTTAATAGCCTGTTTAGTGGCAGGTGCAGGTTACTGGTTATTAATAAAATGGCTAAAAGTGAAAGGTGAAATTATTTTCAATTTTGCATTTTCCATTCTTTCTTTTGCAAGCGTTATTATTCCTTTTTGGGCCACATTGCCTTTAAACATAGAATCCCCGGAATTATTTCCCGGTCTTGCAGTGCCCATGCATTTTTTTCCTGCACTGGCATGGTTTACATTGCAACCATTGTTCCGTATAGATAAAACAGCATAAAGAATATTGCAGGTAATTTAAAAACCGGTGCTTTAATGCCCCGGTTTTTTTATGCATTATTATCAATCATGAAAAATAATTTTAACCAGCTTTGCTGTTATTATTCTTTTCGTCGCAACATTTCGCCTCCTTATCTCATTTGCAAAAAACAGGAGCCATATACAAATAATTTTGTGCTTCAATTAAAGCACATATATGAAAAAGATTTTTATCGCAGCAGCCATGCTCATCACATCGCTAACTGGGATGGCACAGTTCCCCGGTGGCAAGGGCCAGGCCGCACCAAACATGGGGCATGTGTATGGTAAAATAGTTGACAGCCTGGGTAAGCCCCTCAGTGATGTATCGGTGGTTTTGCTCCAGAGTAAATTTGATACCACAACCAAAAAGAAAAAAGATGTACTGCTTAAAGGCCTTACCACAAAAGCAGGCGGTGAGTTTAGTTTTGAAGAACTCCCGATGTTTGGCGCTTTAAAGCTTAAAATTTCAGCTGTTGGTTACAAGCCTTATGAACAGTCTGTTTCTTTTCAGCCAAAAATAGATGGCGCCCCTAAAACAAGTACTGACCCTTCACAGCAAATGGCAGCAATGACCAACATGCTCAATGCTTTTGATAAAGACCTCGGCAATATAAAATTGGTTGAAGATGCGGCGCAGTTAAAAAACGTAACAGTTACCTCCACTTCATCATCCCTTAAACTTGATATTGATAAAAAAGTATTTACCGTAGATAAAAATATTGTAAGCGCCGGTGGAACGGCAGTGGATGTAATGCGCAATGTACCTTCCCTGCAGGTAGATATTGACGGTAACGTAAAATTAAGGAACGCTTCGCCACAAATTTATATTGACGGAAGGCCAACAACATTAACGCTTGACCAGATTCCGGCAGATGCAATTGAAAGCGTGGAAGTAATTACCAACCCATCTGCAAAATATGATGCAAGCGGCGGCGGTGCGGGGATATTAAATATTGTTTTAAAGAAGAATAAAAAAACTGGCTATAACGGCAACCTGATGGCAGGCGTAGATAAACACGGTGGCGTAAATGGTGGCGGTAATTTCAGCGTAAGGCAAAATAAATTTAACTTCTCTGCCGCCTTTATGGTTAATGCAAGAAAAGACAGGGCAACAGGCACTACTGACAGAACAAATTTTGGCGATACAGCTTTGCATATTTATCAGCAGGATAACAGCCGCACAAATGGCGCATTTATGTTTGGCAGGCTGGGGCTTGATTATTTTTTAACCAACAGGACAACGCTTTCCATTGGTGGCGTAAGGGTGCATGGTGAATTTAAACCAGGCGATAATATTAATATTAATACCGACAGTTTATTCAGCGATGGCAAAATTGTAAGTAATTACAGCAACAGGATTTCCAATTCTGACCGTGTATTTAATGCCGCCGGCCTTCAGCTTGGCGTGAAACATAATTTTGCAAAAGAAGGTGAAGACATCAGCGCTGATTTGAATTTCTTTTCAGGAAAAAATAACAGCGATGCTTTATATACTACAAATTACTATAACACTGAAGGCAGTATAGCAGGCACCCAACTGCAGAAAGTAATCAGTGACGGGCATAATCAATTTCTCACTGTTCAAACTGATTATGAAAAACCATTGTCTAAAAAAACAAAATTAGAAGCAGGTGCAAGAATGCAGATGAATAAAATATTAAATAATAATGATACTTATCTGCAGCCAACAGATTCTATTGGCTATAAAAAAATATCTTCTGCCACAAGTAATTATACAAATACCAATAATGTGTATGCAGCTTATGCATCCGTTACAAGTACCATAAAAGATTTTGGATATAAATTTGGATTGCGCGGAGAGAGTTCTAATTATGATGGTGAGTTAACAAACACAGGCCAGAAATTCAGCAACAGTTATCCTATCAGCTTATTCCCTTCGCTGTTCCTGAGCCAGAAACTGAAAGCAAAACAGGAAATACAGTTCAGCTATACACGCAGGATTAACCGCCCAAATTTTTTCCAGTTGATCCCTTATACTGATTATACAGACAGCTTGAATATTACAAAGGGCAATCCCAATCTTGTTCCGGAGTTCACGAATTCATTTGAGTTTTCTTACAGCAAAACTTTTAAAGGCAACAATACTTTTCTTACCTCCGTTTATTATAAACACACCAATGACCTTATCACCCGTTACCTTCAGCAGCAGTTAAACCAGGTTTCAGGTAAACTGGATCTTATCAATACTTATATCAACGCAAACTCAAGCTACTCTTATGGCGCGGAGTTTACATCGATAAACAGCATTAAAAAATGGTGGGATTTAACTACCAATATCAATGTGTATGATTCAAGGATCAATACGGATAATATTTCGGGAAGTTCACAGCCTGCTTTGTTAAGCTGGTTTGGAAAATTCAACAGCAATTTCAAGCTTCCAAAAAATTTCACCATACAATTTTCGGGCGATTACCAGAGCAAAACCAATTTACCTGTAACACAAAACCAGGGTTTTGGCGGCCCTCCGGGAATGCAGGCCCAGTCCTCCTCACAGGGGTATATCAAACCGTTCTGGGGCATGGATATTGCTTTCAAGAAAACTTTCCTCAAAAACCAGGCGGCAGCCATTACGCTTAATATCAGCGATATTTTCAGGACAAGGTATAATGAACAGGTTTCAGAAAGCCCGTATTTCACCCAGGATTATTACAGGCTAAATAATCCGCAAATGATAAGGATTAATTTTTCTTACCGTTTCGGTAAAATGGATGTATCGCTTTTCAAAAGGCAGAATACAAAAAGCAGCGGGTCGCAGGATGCCATGCAGATGGGCGGCCAATAAATGATAAGCGGGGGACAATAAGGCCGGTAAAGTTTGCACAAGCAAACCCCGGCTTTACTTTCTTTTCTTAGTTTTTATGCCACCGGCTCCCATGCTGCTCATGCTGACACTTTGGTCAGTGTCCCGGCATGCGATGCAACAAAAGATGAGCAAGGTGATGCAGCCGGATGTAAAAAAATTAATACCTTTATTTTCATTGCGTCATAGTAACACAATGTATATTTGTCAACCAAAAAAATAAAATATGCCTAAACATTACCTGCTGCTGCTAAGTTTTTTTGCAGCGCCGTTTGCAAAAGCGCAAACCCCGCAACTTGGAAAAAATTCAATCAAGGAAATAATTGCCGCAATGACGCTGGAAGAAAAAGCAAAACTCGTTGTGGGCAATGGTTTCAGCATGCCCGGCATGAAACCGCCGGGTGGACCTGTTATTGGTGAAACACAGGATAAAGTGCCTGGCGCCGCGGGAACCACTTTTGCAATTCCAAGGCTGGGCATACCGTCAATGGTTGTTTCAGACGGTCCGGCAGGTGTGCGGATTGACCCAATCAGAAACGGCGACAGTTCCAAAACATATTATGCCACCGCATGGCCGGTTGGCACTTTGCTCGCATCGTCATGGGATACAGCATTGGTTAAAAAAGTGGGTGCTGCCTTTGGCAGTGAAGTGCATGAATATGGTATTGACATTTTACTCGGCCCTGCTTTGAATATCCACCGCAACCCTTTGGGCGGACGGAACTTTGAATATTATTCAGAAGACCCTATGGTAGCAGGCTATATGGCTGCATCGCTGGTAAAAGGCATGCAAAGCAATGGTGTGGGCACTTCCATCAAACACTTTGCGGCAAACAACCAGGAGACAGACAGGAATTCCGTTAACACTATTGTGAGTGAACGGGCACTGCGCGAAATTTATCTGAAAGGTTTTGAAATTACTGTAAAGCAATCCAATCCCTGGACGGTGATGAGTTCGTACAATTATATTAACGGAACATACACTTCAGAAAACCATGACCTGCTTACAACAATATTAAGAAATGAGTGGGGTTATAAAGGTTTTGTAATGACAGATTGGTTTGGCGGTAAAGATCCGGTGGCACAAATGAAAGCGGGAAATAATTTGCTGATGCCGGGCACACCTGACCAAACCCAAAAAATAATTGACGCAGTAAAAAATAAAACACTTGATGAAAAGGTGCTCGATGAAAATGTTGCAGGCATTTTAAATATCATTCTTCATTCACCTGTTTTCACCGGATATCATTTTTCCAACAAACCTGATTTGAAAAGAGATGCGACAGTTTCACGAAGTGCGGCAGCAGAAGGAATGGTATTGCTGAAAAATAACGGCAATGCACTTCCGCTGAGTTTCAGCAAACATTCTGTTGCGTTGTTTGGCAACAATGGTTATGAATTAATAGCAGGCGGTACAGGCAGCGGGGATGTAAACAAAGCTTATTCCGTTTCTCTTGTGGAGGGATTAATAAACGCGGGTTACCAAATGGCCGATGGTTTAAAAAATGCTTATACAAGTTACATTGCTGAACAAAAAATAAAACATCCAAAAAAAGGTTTCTTCCAGGAGTTCATGAACCCCACACCTTCCATTGCAGAGTTTGTACCCGATAACGACCTCATCAATAAAAAAGCAAATGAAGCGGATATTGCAGTGATTGCCATTGGCAGAAATGCAGGCGAAGGCCGGGACAGAAAACTACCGGACGATTATTTCCTGAGCGATACAGAAAAAGCATTGATAAAAAATGTTGCAACTGCTTTTCATGCACAGCATAAAAAAGTAGTGGTGCTGCTGAATATTGGCGGGGTAATAGATGTAACAGAATGGAGGGATGATGCGGATGCCATCCTGCTTGCATGGCAGCCCGGCCTGGAAGGAGGCAATGCTATTGCTGATGTGTTAAGCGGAAAAGTAAACCCTTCCGGTAAACTGGCCACAACTTTTCCCGTGGCTTATAAGGATGTTCCTTCTGCTAAAAATTTCCCCGGCAAAGAATTTCCTGAGAAGGCAACAACAGGCATGATGGGCATGAAACAGGTTCCGGCTGAAGTTACTTATGAAGAAGGCATTTATGTAGGCTACCGTTATTATAATACTTTCAATCTGCCAACAGCGTATGAATTTGGTTATGGGTTGTCATACACAAATTTTTCTTACAGCAACCTTAAACTGAGCGCATCATCATTCAATGGAAAAATTACAGCAACTGTAACCATTAATAACAGCGGCAAAGTTGCAGGCAAAGAAGTTGTGCAGTTATATATCAGTGCGCCTTCACAAAAATTAGATAAGCCTGCTGAAGAGTTGAAAGGTTTTGCAAAAACAAAACTATTGCAGCCCGGAGAGTCGCAGACAATTATTTTTACAATTAATGCAGGAGACCTCGCTTCATTCGATACGAATACAACTTCATGGGTTGCTGAGGCAGGTACCTATACAGTAAAGATTGGCGCTTCATCGCTGAACATAAAAGCAACGGGCAACTTCTCACTTGCAAGTGATATAACAACGGAAAAAGATAATAAAGTATTAGTGCCGCAGGTACAAATAAATGAATTGAAAAAATGATTACGATAATACAATAAAAAGAAAAATTAATGAAGACATTTTTCATTCCTTACGTATTATCATTTTTATTTTTTGTTTCTTTTATTTCTGCTGCAAAGGCACAGGGTGATTTTACGATCCTTAAAACAAAGAATGAAGCTGGAGGCAGAAGTGAATGTGGTTTGGCCGCCGTTAACGGAAAGCTTTATTTGATTGGCGGCGATGGCGGCGAACCTAAAGCGGTGGAATGTTTCGACCCTGAAACATTAAAATGGACAGAGCTTGCAAAAGCACCGCTTACCATGCATCATTTTCAGGCCGTTGCTTACAAAAATGACGTTTATGTTTTAGACGCATTTTCTGAAGGTGGCTTTCCCAATCAAACACCCATGTCAAATGTTTATATTTATCATACAAAAACAAACACCTGGCAGAAAGGTTGTGAAATACCTGCCACCCGCAGAAGGGCGGGCGCCGGTGCTGCTGAATATAATAGCAAAATTTATTTGGTTGCAGGAATAAAAGCTGGCCATTCCAGCGGCACAAACAATATGTTTGATGTGTATGACCCGCAAACAAACACCTGGGACAGCCTGCCCGGTGCGCCGCATATACGCGACCATTGTTCAGCCACGGTTATAAAAGATAAATTATATGCAGTTGGCGGAAGGAATACCAGCTATCATGAGCCAAATAATTTCATGGCATTTTTTTCAAAGACAGTTACAGAAGTGGACTGCTATGATTTTAAAACAGGTAAATGGTCCACGCTGGCGGCTAAACTTCCTTTGGGAAGCGGTGGGGGCGCAGTAGTAAATCTGAATGATAAATTATATTATATGGGTGGCGAAAGGGCGACTGATGTTTTACCAAATGCACCACGCAAAAATGTATATTATCTCGATCCTTCCGCACAAAATAAATGGACAGAAACTGACAGCCTTAATCTTGCAAGAAACGGGATGGCTGCTGCAGTTTTAAACAATAAAATTTATGCAGCAGGTGGTTCAGGCGGCGGCCCCGGGGGGCCTGGTCCGGGCGCAAACCCAGGTGCAATGCAGGTTCCGCGTATTGATACAAATATGCACAATGGAAATAATGCCCCGAACGGAATGCCGGCACCTGCAAACAGGCCACCCGGTGCAGGTGCCGTGGTAATCACCATTGAAGTATTTCATCCGCATTAAACCTTATGAATAAAACAAGTTTATTATTTTACTGTATAAAATAATTGGGGTTGCAGTATAAAGAACAAAGCGTACAATAGTGCGACGCAACGATGCTGGTAATATATTCAACAGCCGGGTTAAAAAATTAATTATAGCAATTACTGTTATGAAAATTTTCTTCACATCCGTTCTCTTTGTATTTGTTGCTGTAATATTAGCATCCTGTACTTCGCATCCTGAACCCTCTTATAAAGGCTGGGGGGTGTATGGCGGCAATAATGAACACAATCACTATTCTTCATTAACAGAAATTGATACAGGCAATGTTTCAAAACTACAGGTTGCATGGATATATCATACGGGCGATTCAGATAAAATGACGCAGATACAGGTAAACCCAATTACGGTGGATGGCGTACTGTATGGCGTTTCACCCAGGTTGAAACTGTTTGCGCTGGATGCAGCTACAGGAAAAGCGAAATGGGTATTTGATCCGGCAGCACAAACAGCAGGCGACGTAAAACAACCCTGGTTTTTTATGCTGAATGTTTGCCGGGGTGTTGCGTATTATTCTGATGCTGGAAAAGATAAACGGATTTTTTATTCGGCAAGCTCAAAGTTAATTTGTATTGATGCGGAAACAGGCAAACCCGTTTTATCGTTTGGGCAAAACGGAAGCATTGATTTGCATGATAGTTTAGGCAGGGATGTTAAGGATTTATATGTTGCATCCACTACGCCGGGGATTATTTATAAAGACCTTATCATTGTTGGTACACGTGTGGCAGAAGAGGCAGCCGCCGCACCCGGCCATATAAGAGCTTATGATGTACATACCGGAAAACTCCGCTGGATTTTCCATACCATTCCGCAACCAGGTGAAGAAGGTTATGAATCATGGGACAATAAGGAAGCATACAAACATATTGGCGGGGCGAATGCATGGGCGGGTTTTAGCCTGGATGAAGAAAAGGGAATTGTGTTTGCACCCATTGGTTCTGCCTCTTATGATTTTTATGGAGGTAAAAGAACGGGCAATGATCTTTTCGCAAATTGCGTGCTTGCCCTGGATGCAGAAACCGGCAAACGTATCTGGCATTTTCAAACTGTACATCATGATATTTGGGACAGGGATGCACCAACAGCCCCGGTATTGGTAAACATAACAAAAGATGGTAAAAAAATTGAGGCTGTAGCGCAGGTTACAAAAACCGGTTTTATTTTTTTGCTTGACAGGAATACCGGCCAGCCCATATATCCGGTTAATGAAACACCCGTGCCTGCAATAAGTGAACTTGCAGGAGAAAAACCATCTGCCACCCAACCGGTTCCTTCATTACCTGTACCTTTTGCACGGCAATCATTAACAGAAAAAGATCTGAATAATATTGTTCCTGATTCTTCTTACCGGGACATAAAAAAAAGACTGGCAACATATAATACCGGCAATATGTTTAATCCTCCGTCAAAAGAAGGCATGGTACAATTCCCGGGTACGGATGGCGGTGCAGAATGGGGTGGGCCTGCTTTTGATCCCCAAACAGGTATTATGTATGTAAACGCAAATGAAGTTCCATGGATAATTACAATGGTTGACATAAAAAATAACCCGACACTCAGTGAAACAAATTTACAGGCCGGCAGGCGTTTATACACTGCAACATGCATGAACTGTCATGGGCCGGAGAAACTGGGTGGCGGAAATTATCCTTCGTTAATTGGGGTGAATAAAAAATATAATGAGGAACAATTCATTCAGCTTCTCTCTGCCGGCAGAAGGATGATGCCGGCTTTTGGCCAGTTGGCTGAAAACGAAAAAAAAGCGCTGGCATCATTTATACTTGATTTAAAAGCGGAACAGAACAATAAATTTATTGCGCCTGTAAAACCGGAAGATAAATGGGTGAAGCTGCCTTACTCTGCTACGGGGTATAATAAATTTTTAACCAAAGAAGGATATCCTGCCGTTGTCCCGCCTTGGGGCACTTTAAATGCAATTGACCTTAACACAGGCCAGTTGGTTTGGAAAGATACACTGGGGGATTATCCTGAATTAAAAGCCAGGGGTATCCATAGCGGAACTGAAAATTACGGGGGGCCTGTTGTAACGGCAGGGGGCGTTTTATTTATTGCAGCAACAAGCGATGCAAAGATGCGGGCATTTAATAAACGCACAGGAAAACTTTTATGGGAAACTGATCTGCCCGCATGTGGTTTTGCCACACCATCTGTATATGAGGTAAAAGGCAAACAGTTTTTGGTGATTGCCTGTGGCGGTGGAAAATTGGGAAAACCATCGGGGGATGCTTATGTAGCCTTTGCACTGACAGGCAGCAAATGATTTTTATGCAGTAGGGATTTTTGAGTTATACCGTGATAAAAAATATTGCTTTTACTGTATAAACAAATATTCTTTTCATAACTTTCCATTGTGTTATAATGACGCAATGTTTTATATTTTTAATTTTTAAAAAAATTTTATGCTTAAAAGAAGGGAGTTCCTTAAATACGGTGGTGCGGCCGCTTTGGCCGGGCTTGCTGTTTCTAAAAGCAGCGCGGCTTTTTTTGAAAATGAAATGCATCCCGCAGGCCTTCAATTATTTACATTGTTCAATGTAATTGATGATGATGTTGCGGGCAATCTTAAAAAAGTGGCTGATATCGGCTATAAAGAAGTGGAATCCGCATTCAGCAAAAAAGGAGGGTACTACGGTATGAAGCCAAAAGAATTTGCGGCTTTATGCAGCAGCCTTGGCCTTTCGTGGAAATCGCACCACGTATTGGGTGCGCCGTTCAAATTACCTCTGGGCACTAAAATGCCCACAACACCCGATGGTAAGCCAATGGTTATTCCACCTATGCGCAACCTTAAAGATAATATGCAGCAACTGGTTGATGAAGCCGTAGAAGGCGGCATTCCGTACCTGGTTTGCGCAAATACGCCTACGGATACTTTGGATACCATAAAAAGCTCCATTGAAGTTTTGAATAAAACAGGCGAGGCCTGTAAAAAAGCAGGCATTACATTTTGCTATCACAACCATGATATGGAATTTAAAGAAGTGGAAGGGCAAATACCCTATCACATGCTGCTGTCGCAGACAAATGCTGATATAATGAAGATGGAACTTGATCTTTGCTGGGTTACCAAAGCCGGTGTTGACCCCGTGGAATTATTTACAAAACATCCCGGGCGTTTCCCGCTGTGGCATGTAAAAGATATTGACAAAGATTTTAAAGGCCCACTGCCGGTAGGCACCGGTATTATTGACTTTAAACGCATTTTTGCCAATGCGGATACAGCGGGGATGCAGCATTTTTTTGTAGAGCATGATATGCCTGCGGATCCTTTTGGAAGTATTACTACAAGTTTTAATAACTTAAAAACAATATTGGGATAAATAATTTTATTGGCCCGGCATTCAAACCTTTTTCAACTTTTGTTGCGTCGCACACTTCAGCTTTCTTTTTGCAACTGAACAAAGAATAAAATGTATAAGTATGCAATGCAACAAAAGATGCGTAAATGACAAATTGATGGATAACAAAAAATTAAAAACCTTTTCGTGTACAGCAGTTTAAATTTTATAAACATCTCCAAGCAAATTGTATGAAATTTTTTTTCTGTTATTTTAGTTTACTCTTTCTTATAAGTACAAGAATAATTGCGCAAAATGCACCGCATGTAAAAGTTGCCAACGGTGAGCTGGAAGGTATTGATGCGTCGGGTGTAAATATTTTTAAAGGCATTCCTTATGCAGCACCGCCTGTAGGAGATTTTCGCTGGCGTGAACCACAACCTGTAAAGAACTGGACTGGTGTGCGCAAAGCAGATAAATTCGGCCCGCGGGCTATGCAGTTACCCATTTTTGGTGACATGAGTTTTCGTTCCGATGGCGTAAGCGAAGATTGCTTATACCTGAATGTGTGGGCACCTTTCAAAACAAATAATGAAAAGCTTCCTGTGCTTGTATATTTCTATGGCGGGGGGTTCCTTGCCGGCGATGGTTCTGAGTTACGGTACGATGGTGAAAGTATGTCACGCAAAGGCATTGTTACGGTTACTGTAAACTACAGGTTGGGTGTTTTTGGCTTCTTCGCATCTTCTGAATTAACAAAAGAATCCCAGCATCATGCATCAGGTAATTATGGCTTGCTTGACCAGGCAGCAGCATTGCAATGGGTGCAAAAAAATATCGCTGCATTTGGCGGTGATCCAAAAAAAATAACCATTGCAGGTGAATCCGCCGGTTCATTTTCGGTAAGCGCTCAAATGGCTTCTCCTTTATCAAGAAATATTATTGCAGGTGCAATTGGTGAAAGCGGTTCTTTATTGGGCAATGCAACCACTTCTTTACCGGATGCAGAAAAAGCAGGTGAAGGCTGGGCAAAGAGCATCAATAAAAATTCACTTGCTGACCTTCGTGCAATGAACGCTGATGATCTGCTGAAAGCCACAGCCAAAGCAGGTTTTGGCACGTTCCCTGTTTGCGTGGATGGATATTTTTTTCCAAAATCACCGATAGATATTTTTGCAGCAGGTGAGCAGGCGCACGTGCCCCTGCTTGTGGGATGGAATTCACAGGAAATGGTTTATCAAATGGTAATGGGTGGCGATAAACCTACTTTGGATAACTATAAAAAAGCAATGCAAAGGTTGTTTCCGCAAAATGCTGAAGAGGCTTTAAAAGCATACAATGCTTCAACAGATGAAGAAGCTGAACAAACAGCAACAGAACTGGCAAGCGACAGGTTTATTGGCTATAGCACATGGCGCTGGAGCGATATGCAAAGCAAAACAGGAAACAAACCTGTATACCGTTATTTGTATGCACGCCCACGCCCCGGAATGCGGCCCGAAATGGGTAATGCAACAGCTAATCTTGCAGGTGGCGTTTCAAAAGACACAACCAATAAAGTACCAAAACCCCCGTTGCCAAAAGGTGCAGTGCATTCCGCAGAAATTGAATATGCAATGGGAAATCTTTCAACAAACCGCACCTATGACTGGCAACCGGAAGATTACAAAGTATCAGAAATTATGGAGGCATATTTTGCAAACTTTATAAAAACAGGAAACCCAAATGGTTTGGGTGTGCCGGAATGGCCTGCAGTTGAAAACAATAATGTGCAGGTAATGCATATAGATGTGGATACAAAAGCAATGGCAGAAAAAAACCGTGAGCGCTATTTATTTCTTGAAGCTCAAAGCAGGAAATAATTTTTTTATACCCGGCAGCAGCTTTATAGTACCGCCTGTGGCGTACTCCTGTACTGTATGACATTGCTGAATAGTGAATCCGGAAGTATAAATGTGCGATGCAACAAATAGCTATTGATAATATAGGTAGTATGATAAAAAAAATGAAAATAGCCTGGCTTCATTAAATCAATAAGAATGTTCCGGAGAATAATAATTGCTTTCTTACTTTTATGTTGCTGTAATATTTTATTTGCTCAATTGCAGCCACTGAAAGTAAGCCCCGATAAACATCATCTTGTTACCGCAGATGGTAAACCATTTTTCTGGTTAGGTGATACAGGCTGGGAATTATTTCATAAACTGAATAAAGAAGACGCCACTGCATATTTTAAAAAAAGAGCAGAACAGGGATTTAATGTTATAGAGGCTGTTGCTTTGGCAGAATTAGACGGCTTGCATACACCTAATGCTTATGGCAATCTTCCTTTTGTTGATAATACTTTTACACAACCAAACGAAAAATATTTTCAATACACAGACAGTTTAATTGACATAGCTGCAGGCTTTCATTTGTACATTGCACTGTTACCCACATGGGGTGATAAAATTTTTAAAGATGCGTGGGGCAAGGGGCCTGAAATATTTAACCCTGCAACTGCATACACTTATGGCAAATGGATTAGCAACCTGTTTAAAAATAAAACAAATATCATCTGGATCATAGGTGGCGACCGTGATCCAAGACCTGATTCAAAAGATGCAGATACATGGCGTGCACTGGCAAAAGGAATAGCAGAAAACCTTGGCGGAAACGATCATGCTTTTATGACGTTTCACCCACAACCAAAAGGTACAGGTTCTTCCTCGCAATGGTTTCAAAACGATGACTGGCTTGATATGAACATGCTGCAAACAGGCCATTGCCGGGATACTGAAGTTTGGGAAACAGTGCGCAACGATTACAACCGCAAGCCGCCCAAACCTGTATTGAATAGTGAAAATATTTATGAAGAAATGCCTGTATGCTTTAATGCAAAAGAGTTGGGTTATGCCAATGCTTATGGTGTTCGCAAAGCTGCGTACCTCAGCGTGTTTGCAGGCGCATGCGGTCACACCTATGGTTGCGGACCTGTAATATTTTTTGGAGAGAAAGGAACTAATTTTTTTGCCGGTCTTCATGGCTGGAAGGAGTCGCTTGATTTTACTGCTGCCAATGAAATGAAATATTTACGTTTATTAATAGAATCAAGACCTATGCTGGATCGCCTTCCCGCACAAAATATTTTAATGAATGAAGGGAACTGCAGTGCCGAAAGAATTCAGGCAGCACGCGGAAAAGATTACGCTTTTATGTATAGCGCTTACGGGAGGGATATCATTATTAAAGCAAAAAGTTTTACAGCAAAATTAAATGCAAACTGGTACGATCCGCGTACAGGTAAAACAACATTCATTGGTACATTCGATAATGAGCAACAGCTAACATTTACACCGCCATTACCTGTTGCATCGCCTGTGCCGTCACAAAGAGAAGACTGGGTATTGATACTGGATGATGTATCAAAGAATTATAAAATGCCATAAAGAAAATGAGTGAGATAAAAGGGTGAGTATTTGTATTTACGGCATCGCCTGTTGTTTCACTTATTTGTGAATCAGGGCTTTGCTGAGTAGATCGAAATCCCGCTTTTGCGGGATACCACTCACCTGTACAGTTGGTTCTTTGCTTAACAATGTTAAGGGTGTACAAGTGCCCGCCAACTGGTAGAACGAAAGTTTTAAAAAAACAGAAGCCGGATAAAAATTTTCTATATTCATTTCTCAAAATATTTTTTATGCTCAAACGATCATCGCTATTCTTCCTTATTGGCTTATTAATTATTGTTATTGCGCAGGCACAGCAAAAAGTTATTCAACTTTATAATGACGCAGCTCCCGGTTCTGAAAGCTGGAACTGGAACGAAGCGGAGAACGATAATAATGCATGGCAAACAAAAGTGGTGTACAATATTTCTCATCCAACACTTACTGTGTTTGCGCCGGATTCAATGCTATCAACAGGCACAGCAGTTATCATTTGTCCGGGTGGTGCGTTTCATGCACTCTCAATTAACAGCGAAGGGAATGATGTTGCTGACTGGTTAGTAAAAAAAGGTGTAACGTGTTTTGTGCTTCGTTACAGGCTTGCACATAGTGTAACAACAGACCCTGTAGGAGAAGTAATGGGCAAATGGGGAAAGAAAGAATTTGACGACGAGAACAAAGCAGACATTCCTTTAGCCATTGCAGATGGCAAAGCTGCTATTGCTTATGTACGTGCACATGCTGCAGAATATGGTATATTGCCTGATCATATCGGTATGATTGGTTTTTCTGCAGGCGGTACTGTTACAGCAGGTTGCTCATTTAATTATACTGTAGAAAACAAACCCGATTTTGTTGCACCTATTTATGCATTCTTTCCTGACTCAATGATGAGCGCTGTTCCACAGGATGCACCCCCCATGTTTATTGCAGCAGCAACAGATGATGGATTGCACCTTATGCCGCATAGCGTAAGCCTTTACCAGCATTGGGTTGCAGCAAATCATTCCGCAGAGTTGCATTTATATGCTACGGGCAATCATGGTTTTGGAATGAAAGTACAGCACCTTCCTTCAGACACATGGATTGATCGTTATGGTGAATGGCTCAGAATAAACGGTTATTTAAAATTATTGCATCCGCCTGATTGGATGAAAAAGTTTACAGACTGGCAGCTTGATGATATGCAAAAAGAAAATGAAAAACGTTTTCATACAGACTGGCAAAATCTTGCACGATACAGAGATGCAAACACAGCACTTGCAACAACTAAGTCTGATAAGCCGCGTGTAGTGTTCATGGGTAATTCTATCACAGACGGGTGGATCAATGCGGATTCATCTTTCTTTATTGGCAAAAATTATGTTGACCGTGGCATCAGCGGGCAAACCACACCTCAAATGCTGATACGTTTCCGCCCGGATGTAATTGACCTGAAACCTGCTGTGGTAGTGATTCTTGCGGGTATAAATGATATTGCCGGCAACACTGGACCTATGACGCTGGAAGAAACTTTTGGGAATATTATTTCAATGGCAGAGGTGGCGAAGGCAAATAAAATCAGCCCTGTTATCTCATCTGTGCTGCCTGCTTTTGATTTTCCATGGCGGCCCGGTATGCATCCCGCAGAAAAAGTAGTGAAGCTTAATGCTATGCTTAAAGATTATGCAATCAAAAATAATATCGTCTATCTCGATTATTTCAGTGCAATGAAAGATGAACGCAACGGTTTACCGGCCAGCCTGTCTTCTGATGGCGTACATCCTAACCTTGCGGGGTATAAAATAATGGAACCGCTTGCAGAGAAAGCAATTGGAGAGGCGTTGAAAAAGAAGTAAATTTTTATGAACCCGGCAGCAGTACAGATGGCATCCCCTGTTGTGTCACTCACTTGTGCGCTTTGTTCGTTGCTCAGCTTTTTGATGCAGTACAAGAGTGCGACGCAACAGGTGCTGAGTAAATTTCATAAAATGATAACCAAAAATAAAAACTATTTATGAGTAAATTTTTTGCATTCATATTGCTATTTGTTTTTACTAATCATTTGCATGCACAAACAATAGATGTGGTGAAAACCAATGCGGGCATGGTTTCCGGCACAACAGACGCAGAAGGCGATGTGCATATTTTTAAAGGCATTCCATTTGCTGCGCCACCTGTTGGTGAATTAAGATGGAAAGCGCCGCAAGCTGTACAAACCTGGGGTGGTGTAAAAAAGTGCGATGCATTTTCTGCAAGCCCTGTGCAGAATAAGCCAACTCCGTTTATGATGTACACACCGGAATTTTTAATTCCCCCGGAACCAATAAGTGAAGATTGTTTGTACCTGAATGTATGGACCGCAGCAAAATCTGTAAAAGAAAAAAGACCTGTTATCGTGTGGATCTATGGCGGCGGTTTTGTTTCGGGTGGCAGCGCATGTGCGATTTATGACGGAGAAAGTTTAGCAAAGAAAGGAGTTGTGTTTGTTTCGGTAAATTATCGTGTTGGTGTATTTGGTTTTTTAGCGCACCCTGAATTATCAAAAGAATCGAATGGAAAAGCCTCAGGCAATTTTGCTTTTCTTGATCAGATAGCTGCATTGCAGTGGGTGAAAAAAAATATTACAGCATTCGGCGGAGACCCTGACAGGGTAACAATTGCAGGACAATCAGCAGGTTCGTTCAGTGTGAATGCATTGATGGCTTCACCTGTTGCAAAAGGATTATTTCAACGTGCCATTGGAGAAAGCGGCGCTATGTTCAGTGCAGATGGAAGAGCCTTAACATTAAAAGCCGCAGAAGAGAACGGCGAAAAATTTATGGAGGCAGTGCATGCAAACTCAATAGAAGAAATGCGGAAGATGAGTGCGGAAGATTTGCAGAAAGCATCGGGTTCTTTTTCTTCAGGCCCGGTGATTGATGGTTATGTGTTGCCGGCAAATGTGTACAGTATTTTTGATGGCTCAAAACAAAATGATGTGCCGCTGCTTACAGGCTGGAATGGTGATGAAGGTTTTTCTTTTGGCAAAGATCCGTCACCTGATGAATATAAAGCAAATGCATTAAAACAATATGGGGATCTTGCCGGTGAGTTTTTAAAAATATTTCCCGGCAACACTCCTGAAGAAATAAAAAAATCTGCATTTGCATCCGGCCGGGACAATATTTTTTCATGGCAGGCATATACATGGGCGCGTATGCAAAGCAGCAAAGGGAAAAACAAAGCATATTTGTACCAGTTCAATCATATATCGCCGGGTGAAGAAAAATATGGCGCTTTTCATACATCAGAAGTTCCTTATGCCTTACACACTTTACATGAATGGAATGAGCTATGGACAGACGATGATAAAAAGCTGGAAGATATTATTTCATCTTACTGGGTAAATTTTGCAGCCACCGGAAACCCAAACGGGGCAGGGCTTTCAGAGTGGGATGCTTTTGATATAAACAAAGATGCAGTAATGGTTTTAAATGTTGATGAGCAACAATCAAAACCAATTTCAGTTAAAGCGGAATTTGATTTTTTGGATAAATACCAGGCACAGTTGAGAAAGAAAAAATAATATGCCTGCGGACCCGTATGGAAGTATTACTGCAAGTTTTAATAATTTAAAAAATACAGGGATAACTGATTTTACCGGCCCGGCACTGAAATCTTATTCAACTTTTTTGTGCAGCACTCTTCAGCCTTCTGTTCGCTGCTGAACAAAGAATAAAGCGTACAAGAGTGCGGCGCAATAATGCTTAATATTTATTTCAAAGCCTGGTCATAAAAATATATAATATGGTTCTTTATTAAAAAAAACAACCCTGAAATTTAATACCTTGCATATTATTCAAAGGCGAAAATTTTATGCGGAGTTTTAGCAAAAGGAAAATACCGGGACGTTTAATGCAAAGAAAACTATTAATCTTATTTTTATTATTTCCATGTTATATACGCGCACAACCATCCGGAGGCGACAGCGTGCTGCAGCAGGCCACTTTAGAAAATGTAACCCGGTATGCACTTACCCATCAACCCCTTATCCAGCAGTCATTGATTGATGAACAGATTGTTGAAACAACTATTAAAAGCAAGCTCGCAGACTGGTATCCGCAGGTAAATTTTAATTACAGCCTGCAGCATAATTTTCAGCTGCAGCAGGCAATAATTGGCGGGAATGTTATAAAGTTTGGCGTAAATAATACTTCTGCAGCTCAGTTTGCTGTAACCCAGAATATTTTTAACCGCGATGCGTTGCTGGCAAGCCGTTCGGCGGATGATGTGCGTACCCAGGTAAAGCAAAATACAACTGCAAATAAAATTGATATAGTGTCAAACGTGTCAAAAGCATTTTATGATGTACTGGCTATCATGCAGCAAATTAAAGTGGCAGATGAAGCCCTTGTAAGGCTGCAGAAAAGTTTGCAGGATGCTTATAGCCGCTACACTGCAGGTATTGCAGATAAAACAGATTACAAACGTGCAACCATTGCACTGAATAATACCAAAGCTGCAAAAAAAACCAATGAGGAATTGCTGCAGGCAAAATTGGAAAACCTAAAATCGCTGATGGGTTATCCACCGGGCAGCAGTTTGAATATAGTTTATGACAGCCTGCAGATGGAAAAAGAAATGGCATTGGATACACTTGCCACAATAGATTATACCAAACGGATAGAATACCAGTTGCTCGCCACGCAAAAAAAACTACAGCAGGCAAATTTGAATTACAACAAATGGAGTTACCTGCCTTCCTTATCTGCGTTTGGCGCTTATAATTTAAATTTTCAAAATAACTCTTTTGGAAAATTATACGGTCAAAATTTTCCAACTTCTTATGCGGGCATTACTTTGTCGCTGCCTGTTTTCCAGGGCGGTAAAAGAAAATATACTATACAAACACAGGAGTGGGCATTAAAACGGATTGACTGGGATATCATTAACCTGCAGCACAATATTAATGCGCAGTATGCAGAAGCATTGGCAGTATATAAAAGCAACCTGGCCAATTACCAGGCCCTTAAAGAAAATGTTGATCTTGCCAAGGAAGTGTATGATGTAATACAACTGCAATATAAAGCAGGTATAAAAGCTTACCTGGAAGTGATAACGGCAGAGACAGATTTAAACTCTGCAAGGATAAATTATTACAATGCATTGTACCAGGTGCTTGCCGGTAAAGTTGATGTGGAGCGGGCATTGGGTATAATTAATTACTGATACAAACCAAACTGATATGCTGCTGAAAATTTTAAAAAAATATGTATGTGCCTGTAGCTTGATGGTTGCGGCTTCCTGCGGCAGCAATAATCAGCAGCAGCCACCGGGACCACCACCTGCTGTTGCAGTAACGGTGGCTGCAGTCACAGCCGGTAATGCCGTGTATTACGATGAATACCCTGCTACTGTAACTGCATTTAATCAAATAGACCTTCGTGCGCAGGTAAGCGGTTTTATTACGGGTGTTTATTTTAAGGACGGGGCAAAAGTGAGCAGGGGCCAGAAATTATATTCAATAGATGCACAGCAATATGAAGCCAACTACCAGCAGGCTGTTGCTAATCTTGCAGTGCAGCAAACAAATTTGGTAAAAGCGCAAAAAGATGCAGACCGTTATCACGAATTAGATAAACAGGACGCCATTGCCAAACAGCAGGTTGATTATGCTGATGCAGCGCTTGAAGCTGCAAAGAAACAGGTAGATGCTGCGGAGGCAGCGGTACAGGGTGTGCAAACAGGCGTAAAATATACAACTATCTACGCACCGTTTGATGGCACCATCGGCATTTCGCAGGTTAAGGTTGGCGCACCTGTTTCTGCGGGGCAAACTGTTTTAAACACTGTTTCTTCCGATGACCCGATGGCTGCGGATTTTTCAGTTGACCAAAAAGAAATTTTCCGGTTTACACAATTACAGCAAAATGCAAAAGCAACCGACAGCACATTTATACTGGCATTTGGCAATGATGTATATCCTTACACCGGTAAAATAAGTTTGATTGACCGTGCAGTAGACCCGCAAACAGGAACCCTTAAAATAAGACTGGCATTTCCTGATAATAAAAATACGCTGAGAAGCGGAATGACAGGTACAGTAAGGGTTTTGAACAATGCATCTGCGGCATCAATTATAATTCCTTATAAAGCAGTAACAGAACAGTTGGGCGAATATTTTGTATATGTGGTTGGCGACAGCAGCAAAGTAACCCAGCGGAAAATTTTGCCTGGTAAACAGATCGGAACCAATGTGATTGTAAAAGATGGTTTAAAAGAAGGCGAAAGAATTGTAGTGCAGGGCGTACAGGGTTTGCATGAAGGGTCTAAAATAAAAATGGATTCTGCAGGAGTGAATAAATGAATTGCGTGTATTTTAAAAATTTTTGAACCGGCAGCAGTATTTTACAGCATCGCCTGTTGCGTCGCACACTTGTACATCGGGATTATTTTTGCTGGGAGTTCAGGAAGTTTTAAAGTTTACACGTTCAGTTGTTTTGGCTACAGCGGCGAATTTTTGAACAATCAAACATTTAAACCTGCTGACGGCACTTCTCAATGCACAAGTGTGCGACGCAACAAAAGCAAAATTTATATTCTGCAACAGGGCTCATAAAAATAAATTGATTTGAAATAAATCATAAAGAGAATTAAAAAATGATTGCAGATACTTTTATAAAACGGCCGGTAACAGCAATGGTTATTTCCATTGTAATTGTACTTGTGGGTTTAATTGCGATGAGCACTTTGCCTGTTGCGCAATACCCTGATATTACCCCGCCAACGGTTTCTGTATCGGGCGTGTTTATTGGCGCCGATGCACAAACGGTGGAGCAAACAACTACTACAGCCATTGAAACGCAGATTAACGGTACACCGGGCATGTCTTTTATTTCAAGCGGCAGCAGCGCCAGCGGTGCAAGCAGCATAAATGTTTCATTTGATATAGGAACCAATGTGGACATTGCGGCGCTTGATGTGCAGAACCGTGTAAGTGTTGCCCAGCCTGCATTACCGGATGCCGTGAAACGTTTGGGGTTAACCGTGCGCAAACGTAACCCGAGCATAATGATGGTGCTTGGTTTTTTTTCACCTGATGGTACGCACGATGCAACTTTTCTTGGCAACTATGTAAACCTGTATATAAAAGATGCAATACTGCGTGTAAAAGGCGTGGGCGATGTAACTTCTTTTGGTGATGATTTCGGGATGCGCATCTGGCTGAACCCTGAGAAACTGGCTAATTTAAAATTAACACCGAATGATGTGCTTGCTGCATTAACAGAACAAAACTTACAGGTGGCTGCGGGCACAATTGGCGGAGTACCCCAGCCCAATACACAAACATTTGAATACAGTGTGCTTACCAACAGCCGCATTAATACACAAAAAGATTTTGAAAATATTATTGTGCGCAGTGACCCTTTGCAGGGGTCTGTAGTGTATTTAAAAGATATAGCAAGAGTGGAGTTTTCAAAATTCAGTTATGGCAACAATGCATTTATAAACGGCCACCGCGCCGCCTTCATGCTTATTTTCCTGGCGCCTGGTGCCAATGCGCTCAGTACGTATGATGGTGTAAACAATGAACTGGCAGAACTGAAAAAAAATTTCCCGAAGGATATAGATTATTTATCGCCGTTTGAAACGGTATCGGTTGTAAAAGTTTCTATAAGTGAAGTAATTAAAACATTACTGGAAGCGCTGACGCTTGTTGTAATTGTTGTGTTTTTATTTTTACAAAACTGGCGGGCAACTTTAATTCCTGTGCTTGCCATTCCTGTTTCAATCATTGGCACATTCATCTTTTTTATCCCGCTTGGGTTTACCATCAATACTTTAACGCTGTTTGGTTTTGTACTTACCATTGGCATTGTGGTAGATGATGCCATTGTTGTTACAGAAGCGGTACAGCATTATATTGATCATGAGCATTTATCAGCGAAAGAAGCAACAATAAGGGCGATGAAAGATATATCCGGTCCGGTAATTGCCATTGCATTGATACTTGCCGCAGTGTTTATCCCTGTTGGCTTTGTGCCCGGTATTGTTGGAAGATTGTACCAGCAGTTTGCCATTACTATTGCTGTGTCTGTTTTAATTTCTGCATTCGTGGCTTTATCATTAACACCGGCATTATGCTCAATTATGTTACGGCCTGCAAAAGACCCCTCTGCAAAAAAGAACATATTTGAAAAATTCTTTTCATCATTTAATAAATGGTTTGGCAATGTTACAGGTTCATATACAAGAGGCGTGGGCAAATGCATAAGGGCAACGCCATTGGTATTGATATTACTCGCCTGTTTGTTTGTGGGATTGTTTTTTCTTTTTGAGAATAAACCTACCGGTTTTATTCCTACTGAAGATGAAGGGCGTTTATTTGTAACTTATGAATTACCTGAAGCTGCATCTACCACAAGAAGCGTGGAAATGCTGCAAATCATCCAGCAAAGATTATTGCAAATGCCGGCGGTGAGGGTAGTGGGCGGTCTTGCCGGTTTTAATTTTGTAAGCTTCTCCAACAAATCAAATGTAGGTACCATATTCGTTTCATTAAAACCCTGGGATGACCGCAAAAGTAAAGAGCTGCAGATACAGGGGGTAATAGCAGAGATCCAGAAACGTATGGCAGACATAAAGGAAGCAAGCATAAGGGCCATCGCGCCACCCGCTATCAATGGTTTGGGCGCTTCATCAGGTTTCACTATTGAACTGGAACAAACTACAAGCACAGACAGCATCCAGAAATTTCAACAGGTTGCCCAAAGTTTTTTAAGCGCATTATATCAAAGACCTGAAATAGGTGCAGCATTTACATTTTTTACAACAAAAACACCGGGATATAAAATAGATGTGGACAGGGATAAAGTAAAAAAACTTGGCGTACAGCTCACTGATGTTTACAGTACAATGTCAACCTTACTGGGCAGCAGTTATGTAAATGATTTCAATATTTATGGGAGGAATTTCCGCGTAGTAGCACAGGCCGACACGGGTTACCGAAAAGATTTGAGCGACCTTGAAAAATATTATGTGCGCAACAGCCAGGGTAATATGATACCGCTGAGTTCACTCATTACAACAACAGTAGTAGAAAACCCCGCATTGATTTCTCATTTTAATTTATACCGGTCAATTGAAATTATCGGTACGCCCAAACCCGGCTACAGCAGCGGCCAGGCTATAGAAGCATTAAAAGAAACCGCAGCAAAAGTTTTACCAGGTGGTTACAGTTACGATTTTGCCGGCCTGAGCCGTGAAGAAGTAAAAGCAGGCAACAGCACACTTATTATTTTTGCTATTTCAATCGCGTTTGTATTTCTTTTTCTTGCAGCACTGTATGAAAGCTGGAGCGTACCTTTCTCCGTATTGTTTGCCGTACCTATTGGCGCTTTCGGTTCCATACTTACCTTAACTTTTTTACCATCGCTCAACAATAATATTTATGCGCAAATCGGGTTGATAACACTGATCGGGCTTTCAGCAAAAAATGCCATCCTTATTGTGGAGTTTGCAAAAGAACGCGTGGACCGCGGCGTGGATATTGTTTATGCCACACTGCAGGCCGTGCAGTTACGTTTGCGGCCCATTGTAATGACATCGCTTGCATTTATACTGGGCGTACTGCCACTTGCATTCGCCAGCGGCGCCGGCGCCGAAGCCCGTAAAACCATTGGCTGGACTGTATTTGGCGGCATGCTTTCTGCAACAACGCTTGCCATATTTGTAGTGCCTACATTATTTGTGCTCATTGCCAGGATTTCTTATGGAAAAAAATTAAAACGTTTACAAGAAAAACAAAAGGAAGAAGCGGCAATGGATAAATCTATTACTGACAGCAGGATGTGATAAAGCAAACTTTAATTAAGACCTTGAAATGGTAATTGCCAGGTAAACAAAACTTGCTGTTTAATATCCTTATAAACCAAGAAATTCTTTTATTACCTGTTCCGTTTCACTGCACGCTTTCTGCAGGTCATCATTTATAATAACATGTGTAAAGTTATCCCTGAAAGAAATTTCATATACTGCTTTGTCCAGCCTTGTCTGCACGGTTTCCAGCGTTTCAGTACCCCGGTTTTCCAGTCTTTTTTTAAGTTCTTGAATAGAGGGGGGTTCTATAAAAACAGACAATACATTTTGCCCAAACTTTTGCTGCACATGCATTGCGCCTTTTACATCAATATCCAGCACCGGTGTTTTTCCATCTTTCCATATCCTTTCCAGCTCAGTTTTTAATGTGCCGTAATACTTGCCTTCATATACCATTTCCCATTCCACAAATGCGTTGTCTTTTATTTTTTGCTGAAATTCTTTTGCTGAAATAAAATAATAATCAACCCCGTTCTGTTCTGTTTTTCTCGGTTGCCTTGTGGCGGCAGAGACAGAAAAAACAAGCTGCGGAAATTTTTGAAGCAGGTATTTTGTAATGGATGTTTTTCCCGCGCCGGAAGGTGCAGTAATAATAACCAGTTTATATGCGTCATTCATGATTGCTGAAGTAATTGGGCCATGCAAAGTAATAAAGAAACAGTTGCAGTAAAGTTTTGCAGTGAAAAACCCGCAATGTATTTTTACACCTTTCCTGACTCCGTAGCTCAGTTGGTAGAGCTACTGACTCTTAATCAGTAGGCCCAGGGTTCGAGTCCCTGCGGGGTCACATCAAAATCTATTTTTTTCTATTATAGCACCTGAAATTTATTTTTTAGGTGCTTTTTCAATTTATATCCCACCTTAATTGCTATTAATGCCCATTAAAATTTGGTAACTGTTTTAGTGACTGCTTACAATTTAAGGCAATTAGAAAAAAAACTTCTTCTAATGGCTTTTTTGCCATGTTCCTGCCCCTATTTATATACATAAAAGATAATTATATGAAAATTTTAAAACTCGCATTCTATCAATTGAAATCAAAGATGAACGTTAAGGGTGAAGCTCCAATCTACTTCCGCATCACATATAAATATGAACAAATAACTCTTTCAACAGAAATATTTATTACGCCAGATTTTTGGGATCGGAAAAAGGCAAAGGTAAAATCCAAACATCCCAGAAGTTATTATTTAAATAATAACCTAATTGAAATTACTAACAAAGTGGACCAAATATTCTATGATTTAATTCGAGAAAATGAAGAGATTTCAATACAGAAAATTAAATCTATATTAAGAAATAAATCTATAAAAAAAAATACTCTATTTTCTATTTACGATTATTTCATTTCATCAATAGAGGCCCGTATAGGTAAAGGATATTCAACCGGAACAATTAAACATTACAAGACCAATAAACGAAAAATGGCTGATTTTATTAAGGAGGTCTACAATTACACCGATTTAAATCTTGATAAGCTTAATTACGAGTTTATTACTCGATTTGAGGCATTTCTCGGCAACCACTATGGTAACAAAATAAATACTATTCACAAGGAAATTAAACGGCTCAAAGCAATTATAAATATGGCAATAAAGTTAGAATGGCTTAAAGAAAATCCTTTTAAAAATTACAAAGGGAAAACAGAACAGACGAATCGACAATATTTAACTGAACTGGAATTAAACAAAATTGAAAATGTAGATTTAAATGGTTTGCATCGACTTAGCACCGATAGGGATATTTTTCTTTTTATGGTTTACACGGGACTTTCTTACAGTGATATATCCAAGCTTAATAATAATGAC
This sequence comes from Chitinophagales bacterium, assembly GCA_038207175.1. GTDB lineage: Bacteria > Bacteroidota > Bacteroidia > Chitinophagales > Chitinophagaceae > JBBRAD01. Next base: position 145,834 of record JBBRAD010000002.1, on the reverse strand, counting down.
ATCCAAATAACAATCGAAGGCAAACAATACATTCAGAGTGAAAGACAAAAAACTAATGAACGATTTATCATTCCAATATTTGAAAATGCTAAAGTACTTATTGAAAAATATAAAAACCACCCGGAGAGTATAAACAAAGGGATATTATTTCCGGTAATTAGCAACCAAAAAATGAATAAAAATTTGAAGCTTATTGCAGAAAAAATAAACCTCAGCAAACCCTTAACTTGTCATGTCGCCAGGCACACATTTGCAACTCTTGCTTTGGAAAATAACGTACCCTTAGAAACTGTTTCCAAACTTTTGGGACATTCAAATATAGCAACAACCCAAATTTACGCAAAGGTTACTAAAACAAAGATTAACAAGGATTGCCTTCCTATGGAAAAGTTATGGAACAATAAACCCAAAGATCAAGAAAGTATTAGTCAAAAAATAGTTTAAAAAAATATTGGTTTAAAACACTTTTTATGGTTCGCTTTTGATATTTATAATAAATAAAGCAAATGGAATTATTAACAAAAAAAGACTTATTAGAATTGAAAAATGAAATTATGGGTGAACTAAAAAAAATTCAGGGTAATCCATCTCAACAGATTCCCGGTTTTTTAAAAAGTCACCAAGTAAAAGAATTACTTAATTGCTCCGATTCAAAATTAGAAGCACTAAGAAAAAGTGGCAAATTACCATGCACAAAAGTAATCGGAACCCTTTATTATAAATATGATGAGGTGCTAAAACTCTTTAATAATAGTTGATTGCATCTTTAATAAATAGTTCGAATTTATAAGTTCGACGAATTAAATCAATACCGTTACAGGTACTTTATTTTACGAGTTACGCTCGTTCAGTTACTTTCTTGCATACTTGATAGGATAATTAAACATATCCTATTTGATCTTGTATTTCCTAAAAAATAAGAATTACTGTAAACATTAAATAAAATAAAAAACTAAAAGAATTATGAAAACTGAGGAAAAAAAAGAACTTAGAAAATCTTGGGAAGGATTTATTAGCAGTAAAAAATGGGACCTGTATCTAACAATCCAATATCCAAGTGGATGCAATTATAATAGTAACCGAAATGTAATGCAAACCATTTTTGATAAAAACATAAGTGTAAATAGGATGTGCTGGTTTAGTGAGAGGAATAAAGATTATATTAATGTTCATTGCCATTCTTTACTCTATTGTCAAAATATTAATTCTGTAAAAATCTCTCTTGATTATTTAAACAGTTTTGCTAATGTTGATCTTAAAATATTTGATGATAGTTTAAAGGATTTAGATGGAAAATCTTTAGTAGCGAGGTATGTTACCAAGTTTGTTACCGAAGGAAATGACTATGATTTTTTTAATAGAAATACGTCAACATAATTTTTTTGGATGTACTACATTGTAGATGTAGTACAAATAATTTTTTTAAATTCATTCGGGTTTATACCTTCATTCACTTATTGTGTCTTATCACTCTTTTGTATCTATTAGTAAATTTATTATACCCTTTCTTAAAAAAATAATTTAAGGAATGACATAGCACCAAACTTAATTTAAGACCAATTCACGACCTCTTACTCTTACATGATAAGTTTATCAACCTTTGCTTTATATTGTCCGCAAAGAGCCTATTTTCATTGCTGCATCTCTTTTTAGCAACATTAAGAATGCCTTTATTTAATCGTCGTTATCCTAAAACCAAGCTACAACAAATAAATATTAAACTCCATTGCAAAGCCAAGCAGGAAAAAAGGTCTCGGTTCAGACTGGTTCGGCAAGCTGTGCGCCAGGTAACGTCATATCACTGTTCGTGCCTCACAGAGATATTCCTTTGCTCCTTTGTCGCAATACCTGTCACACATCTTGCATCTCACCAATCTGCCCTTCGTCCGCTGCTCTATGTATATTGCTTACCTGTGAGCTAACACACAAAGCCAAAGACAGGAAAGCAATATCCACCGCAGCTCCACATTCAGTCCGGCACTTCACGCATCAGAAAAAATATATAATAAATAATTTTTTTAAAGGAATATATTTTTTTGATACTTGTGCCGGTGCGCCACCTGCTTAGCGATTGGGACTTGGCTGATTATTTTTTGCTCCGCTGCGCTCCGCAACATTAATAAGGACTTACGGCGGTCTGGTGGTACCTTCTTGCATTTTGCCAACCCTTAAAAAGCTATGAAAAAAATGCAATCCCAGTACCACCGTCCCAATCGCATGGCGCAGTGTTGGCGCTTTGTTCGCTATTGAACATTTGATTATAGTTATTGAGTGTTAGAAATGAAAATGACTTATGATAGGTTGAGAACCGTTAGTTTGGATATTGGTAGGAAATATTATTCAAATTAATACACTACCCGTTTTTAAAACATTTTGAAAATGCCACTTTTTTTATATGCCTCCCGGCGGGAACCTCATATTAAACGAATGATTGAACATGAGCAATAGAATAACCATCAACACAAGAACATACAATCATTCATTTAATATGAGGACAATATCAAGTATCAAATTTCCCAATCTGTAAATATTAATCACTAATGGCTGGATAAATATCTCACTTCTATATTTGATAAAACGCGATTATAAATACGTATATCATCAATTTTTCCTGTGAAATAATCTAAATATGTTCCATAAGTACTTTTTTGGTAACCGATAGTAACATCCAAATTATTTGGAAGCATATTAATTGTCGAATTTTGAGAAGAAGCTAAAACGCCATTCAAGTAATAGTTTAATAATCCATTGACTTTATCGTAAGTAACAACATAATTATACCATTTATCAGTTGTGACATAAGTTAAAGGATTTGGATATACACTGCCATTTGCACCGAATATTAGGATCTGATTATTGTTATGATATGGATTCAAAATTCCATATATAAACCCATCATTTCCTACATCACCATCATGCTTACTTATAATCATAGACGCATTATAAGTAGTAGCGTATGCCTTCATTTTAAACCATGAAGAAATAGAAAAATTATCTATTAAATTCAATTGACTATTACTGGGAATGGTTATATAAGATGAAAAGCCATCAAACGAATATGCATTGTTGAGATTTCCGAATCTATCAACAGTTAATTTAGCATTTTGGACCGTCCCATTATTGTTGTTTCCGCTATTATCATTTGCATTTCCATTAAATGGATAATAAGCAATCAATCCCTGACTTACATTTAATTGTGAAGTGTCAAATAATTGAGTTACTTCAGATTGTGATAATGGGCGATTATAAACTCTTAAACCTTCTATTTTTCCTTGCCACTCATCATAAGCTGAAGAAGCTTTTGCTCCAATAGTAAAAGGTGCACAATAGTGCAATGCTTCAGTGCTATTATCATAACCTTTATATTTCAAAACACCATTTTTGTACAGTTTAATTTTTCTATTATTATATACAAACACAAGATGGTTCCATGTATTCAATGCTACAGTATCATAAACATAATCATCACCATATTGAAATGCATAAATGCCATTAGAACCACCTCCGATTCTGAAATTTCCCTCCGGACATTCTGTTGATATTAATCTTCCACTTGTATTTGTTCCTTTTAATGTAAACCACATAGCAACTGTAAACGAATCGGTTCTTTGAAAATTAAAAAAATTATCGGTAACTACATATCCTGAACCAAGGCGTAAAGCAGAGTTGGCATTTCCTAAATGATCTGTTGTGTAACTTATATTTCCTACTATAGTTCCATTATGTCCGTTTCCACTGCTGTCAATCAGGTTGCCCTTGAATGGATAATAAGCAACTAAACCTTTATTTATTCCGGGGATGAGATCTTCCGAAGAAATATTGGGGTCAGTTTTCTTGGTAGTGTCATCCGCAGGATTAGAATTGCTTTTGGTGCAACATAATAAAGCAGTTGTTGACAAAGTAAATAAAAGAGTTCTTACGAGATTTAAATTTTTCATTTTGATAGTTTTAATAGTGAAGAATTCTCACAAAACTAAATGGGAAATAACGGGATTCATCTTCTTTGGTATTTTAATGCGTAATCATTTACGTGAAAAGTTATTTTAATTAATTATTCTGTAAGTCGTTGAGTACAATTGCATAATGAATAAGTGAATTACCATTTGTGATTTTTAAAAATATAGTATAGCTTCGGTTTTCCAAGTTAATAACCAAAACCAGATTAAAACTGCTATGAAAATCAAAGTGCTGATTTTTCTTTTATTACCTGTTTGTGTTTTTACAAAAAGTATTGCGCAAAAAATCAGTTTATCCGGTCCATTAAAAAATCTTCTTGCTGATAATAAACTGATTCCGTCCATTAGTTGGGAAAATAGTGATTATGTATCAATCAAGGAGTACCCTTTTAATACCATGCCACAGAATCTTATAAAAAATGGAAACGGCCTATTTGTTTTTGTAAATAGTTCCGGCAGATTATACCAAGCAAACAGGAATGGTGATTCAATAGAATTTAATCGTATCGATTCAACAATTTACTTTGGATACGATTGTGGCTCTTATCCATTCAGCTATAATGATTCTATTTATACATTGGGCGGTTATGGTTATTGGAGAATTAATGGGCAGTTGCGGGTATTCATAAATCAAACAAAGCAATGGGACATAGTAAAACTTAATGAAGAAATCCCGCTATTATGGGGTAACAGCACGGACATGATATGGTATGATACCAAGGACAGAAAAATTTTTATTGGCTATGGAACCATAAGGGATGAAGCAGTAAAAACTAATGGCCTGAATGAAGCTTCATATTTATACAATGTTTGTGCTTTGGACCTGGTAACAAAGGATTGGCAAAAGCTGGGAACGTTGAGCAACTACTTCAGAGAAAAAAAACCATTGCTAAAAGATATTACTTCCAGTCCGTGGGGGCAGCTTGCAGCACTTGGAAACAAACTTATAATAATTGACTATGCAAATAACCGTGTATTGTCTTTAAAGCCTCCGGTAGAAGATGTTGTAAATTCACTGGTTGCCGCAGCAGCATATAGCAACTTATATTATTTTAAAGATTCAACTTTATTTTTTGGCAACATCTTCAAAAATAATTTGGATTCAATACAATTGCAATTAAGCGATTTCATTGTTTCAGGAGAAAAAATTTATACGACTGATTCCTCATTTTCAAAGAATTTTTTAATTTTTATAGGATGCATAGTAATTATAGGAATAACCATTTTAGTTATTCGTAATAAAAGGAAAAAGAATAAGTCGTTAAATGAAAAACTCCCTTTCCAAAGCACAGTTGAAAAATTCCAAATGAAAGAAACATTAAAAGCACAAACAGTTTATGATGAAAAAGAATTACAATTATTGATGTTAATCGTTAATCATTCATTGCAGGGAAGAACAACATCAGTTGATGAATTGAATAACTGTTTAGGTGTTACACGAAAAAATGTAGAAATTCAAAAAAAACAAAGAAGTGATACAATAATGTCTATTAATAAAAAATATCACTTTGTTACGATCTCACAAGAAGACTTAATTCAGAAGAAACGCTCCGAACCTGACAAAAGAGCTTTTGAATATTTCATTGAATACAGCAAAGCGAAGGAGGTGTTGGATTTTTTAAATAAGGTTTAAGTTTTTTACATATACATATATATTGAAAATTCTTTAAAATTCCGGGTTATATTTGATCAGGCATCAGCTTTACGTTAATTAGTAAAAAAACTTTTCTTAGGTGCAATAATTAGTACTTTTTTGGAAGTTTTAATTAGGATTTTATTTGTATTGATGTTAATTTCGAATATCTTAATTTTAGTAACTAAATTGGTAACTGTTCAAAAGTGAAACCTCTAAAACATATACCTACATTGCCTTTCATAGCATATGAAAAAGTCCCTGCGGGGTCACCTTCGTTTGTTTTAAATACATCTTCCATCACAGCCAGATACAAAGCTGCTAATTCAGGTTTTATGGAAATGTCTTTCAGCCAAATTTCAAAAGCGTTGTGAGGCACATCGCTTTTATGCCTTTCCTTGCAACCGGCGGTACAATGATAATAATATTATTTGCCACCATTGCCCAGGGCAGAACTGCCAATTAAAGTTTTACCGCATCTTGGACAAATCAAATGCCCCCTCATTGGATATTCGTTATTTACTAACGAGTATTTTGTTTTGGCTTTCTTTTTTCCATCCAATACATTTTGCACATCGTAAAACAATGCTTCGCTGATAATAGGTTCATGGATGCCCTGTACAATCTCTTCCGGTTCATCCTTGTAAGCCTTTACCCTAATCAAGCCCCAGTAGATAGGATTGCGGAGCAGGGTGTAAAAATTGCTCCTGCTTATTTTCAATCCTTCATTCAATAATTTTTTTCGCAGCACTTCTATTTGAAAATTGCCAGATGCAATTTCCTCAAATGCTTTTTTGACAACAGAAGCCATGCCGGAAGGTGTAATAATTGGCCTGTTTTGTTCATCCCTTGTGTTTTTAAATCCATAGGGAGCAGTGCTTACATAGCGGCCTTCCTTTAAAGCTCTACGCATACCGTTGGTAGTATTCAAAGAACGCCTTGCGTTCTCCACTTGAGGAGCAGCTAAGTAAAAGGCTTTCATCAATAAATTTTCCGGCACACTTTCATCCAAAGGTTGTTCCATTGCTTCTACGTAATACCCAGCTTCAATAAAAAGGTAATCATGTTCAACGAGGTTTCCATGTTTCTTGAAAACCTATCCCATTTAGCTACCACTATTTTTTTAACCCGTCCTTTATTTTTCTTTATAAAGTCCAGCAGGTTGTGAAATTCAGGGCGTTAAAAGTTTTGGCACTATGGTCATCCTGAAAGTGCTTTACAATTTCATAGCCTTTGGCTTCGCAATGCTTTTCAAGGCGTTGCTGCTGGTCCCTCAAACTATAGCCTTTTTCAGCTTGCTCGTCTGTGGACACCCTGGTGTAAATGATTGCTGTCTGCATCTTTCAGTTTTTTAAAGTCAGTTAATAAATGGTATTCCAGATTAGCCATTTTGCAGAGTCCTTCTCTAATCTGCTTTACCTGCTTATCAGTGTAAGTCTTTCCGTCTTGTTGTAATAGTTTTTTACATTTTTCTATGTTTAACATTTTAAAATTGCATGGCTCTCATGCCGGTTGCTCCGGTCAGTTAAGCAAAACGCAATTACTTAGGGTTGCTCCCTTTAGTGAACTTCTTTTTTATAGTTTGAAAGATGGCAGTCACCTCACCATCTTCTTCCTGTAGTTGTATATCCTGATAGCTGTGTTCTCTCATTATTTCCTCAATCCGTTTCTTAGCTTTCAGGCGTTGCACGCCTTCAAATTTTTCCATTTGCCCATTATTGAACTTTACAGTTATTCTTCAAAATTTGCAATACGCAGATAAGCCAGCAGTTCCATTTCGTTTACACTCATAGGCAATTCGTTTTTATACTTTGCCTTCAAATCCACATCAGGAAAGAAGCTCTGCAAAATGTCATTCAGGCTTAATTGAATATGGTTTTCCATCCCCTGTATTTGCTGTGCTGACAAGACATAATCGGTTATATTTGTTTATAGATTTCATCAGACGAAAAGATTGTCGTATCGGCGATGCGACAATTGAGTTGAGTAAAATAAAATGGAGCAGAAATAAGATTGGTCCAAGGGAATTGAAAAGATTTTGATACCAGCAATAGAGCCTTGATTGAAAATCGTTATGTCGCAATCCGTTCATCGGCATTGCTGCTATTAAGCTTGATTTAAGCAACGATATAATTGTAAATTACATGAACTAACATTTTATAAGGCTCTTGTATTTTACTGAATAGTAAACAAAAAGTACAAGAGTGCGACGCAAGAGAAGCTTCATAGAATTACTGTAGTTTGGCTCAAAAAAATTGCATAACTACCGTCATCATTTGATATTGATAAAAACTTACTGGAAGATATTGACTGGGATAAATTGAATGAAAAATTTAAAGACATTTTGATATAATACAATGGCAAAGATTAAAAAAGTAAACACAGAGCAGGCATTATTTACTGACATTGCCCGGCTTATTGATGAAAGTAAAAGTTATGTAGCATATACTGCAAATGCCACACTTACTTATTTGTACTGGAAGATAGGCAAACGCATCAACGATGACATATTAAATAATAAAAGAGCGGAGTATGGAAAACAAATTGTCGTTTCGCTGTCACGACAATTGGTAAGTGATTACGGTAATAATTTTGAGGATAAAAATATCCGCAGAATGATACAGTTTGCCGTTGCTTTTCCTGAAGAGGCAATTGTCGTTTCGCTAACACGACAATTGAGCTGGACACATATTATTGCCCTAATACCATTGAAGCAGCCCAGTACAGATGAAATCTCTAAAATTTCAAACGCCGATATTGAAACTGCTTCTAAAAGAATATTGAATTTTTTTAGAAAAGCCATCTATTCAATAGAAAATGAAAAATCAAGCTATTTCAAAAATGAGTATGTTGATGAAATAGAAGAATCATCAGAAATATTTCAGTTTGCTTACACATTAGCTAAATCGCAGGACATAAAAGAAAATCTCGTTCGTGTAAATGCTTTCATCATCACAAATGGTTCGTACAAAGGAGATTTTCCGGCGAATACTCTTATCTCAGGATATAATTTTTATTACAAAATATTTGATGTAGAAAGCCTATATAACATCACTGAAAAATCTCACATTCAAATAGAGATAAATTTCAAAGCTGATGGGTTTACTGTACCATGTATTCCATCACCTTCGGTAAACGAAGAATATCAATCCTACTTAGCAATTATTCCAGGTGAAGCATTGGCATCTATTTATGAGAGATTTGGTTCCAGGCTTTTAGAACAAAATGTTCGTTCTTTCTTACAATTTAATGGTAAAATCAATAAGGGTATCAGAACAACCATAATGAAAGAGCCTGAAATGTTCTTAGCCTTTAATAATTGCTGCAACAGCGGATGAAATTGAATTAGAGGATAGCGAAGATGGCAATGGAAAAATTATTTCTGTTGTAAAAGATTTGCAAATTGTAAATGGAGGTCAAACTACTGCATCAATATATCACACACAAAAGAAAGACAAGGCCGATATATCAAACATCTTTGTGCAGGTAAAATTATCAGTAGTAAAAAATAAAGAAAAGTTTAGCGAAATAGTTTCCCGTATTTCGGAATATGCAAATACTCAAAACAAAGTTTCCGTATCTGATTTGAGTAGTAACCGGTCTTATCATATTGAATTAGAAAAACTGTCAAGAAACATTTTTACACCAATAACCGACAGCAAGCCTAATATGGAAAGCACAGGATGTATCAGAATCATTAAAGTCTCTATTGTATGAAATGATGAGTGCAATAGAACCATTTATTAAAGACACTGCCCCCGGTGGGCTTTATGGTGAGTGGGCAAAGAAAGAAGATTGCTGGTTACAAGTCAAGAGCAATGATTTTGGTTTTGATTTGTCAGGTATAAAACAGGATTTGATAGACAAAAAGAACCCACCAAAACGGGTAATCATATCTGATGATGAAACAGAATTGCGGAAAAGGGAGGGAGATTTGGAAAAAATAAAATCAATCCCAACAGCCATTTGGAAGAAAATAGAAGAATGGGGCAGAGAAACTGATAATTTATCAAATAATCAACAAAGCATTGCCTGGAACTTATCATTAAAAGTTAGAAACAATTCGCCTATCCTGGCAAATGAAATGTCAAATGGCATAAGCATTATTGAGAAGGTAATTGACAAAGCACCAGAACTCTTTTTTGAAATTGACGAATTGATTGAATCATCAAAAAGTAATGGAAAAGACCCTGAAATCACTTTGGAGTTAATAAAAAAATGGTTGATTGGGATAGAATTAAAAAGCGTTTAAAACCCCATCATTTTAGAATGATGTTTGATATTGTCAATGGTAAAGAAGAGCTATCAAGTCAAAACAAAAAATACTGCCTTATGAACTTTCATTTTATTTCAAAGCATGGTTTCAAAATTTAGTACTACTGCTTAATGCTTTGAATATCAATCGTTCCATTTTATTTGCAAATAAATGTTGGATATTCCCACCATTAAAGGCAATTTAGTATATTTGTGATGGAATTTGCCAACAAAATTGACTAATCAAATTGTTGGCATTTAGCAACATTATTCACCATTAATACATTTAACGATGGAAAAAGCCGTCAAATACTGGTACGCAATGAGTGACCCGGCAATTTTGGAGGTGTTAGGTAACTTTATTCAACAAACCCGGCTACAGCAAAATAAAACGCAGCAGCAGGTGGCGGCGGCGGCGGGCATTAACCGTTCTACAATCGTGCAGGTTGAAAATGGCGGCGGCGGCACACTACTTTCTTTTATTCAGATATTAAGGGCTTTAGAGCAGCTACAATTGTTCCAAAGTTTTGAAATAAGGCAACAGCTCAGTCCGCTGCAATTGGCTAAGATTGAGCAGAAAAAGCGGCAAAGGGCAAGCAATAAAAAAGCCACCCCAATTGAAAAACCTAAAAGCGACTGGTAATGATAACAACAGCATTCATCAACATTTGGAACAAACGGGTTGGAGCCATTGCGTGGGATGTGAATACAGAGTTGGCTTCCTTTGAATTTGAATCCTCATTTCTTGCCAATAAATGGGATTTATCGCCATTAAAAATGCCGATTGCCGATGCAGCAAAACGGATATTTTCTTTTCCTGAATTAAGAGGCACAACTACATTCAAAGGCTTACCGGGCTTACTGGCCGATGTATTGCCAGATAAATATGGTAACAGCCTGATTAATGCCTGGCTTTCAAGAAATGGCCGCCCTACCGATAGTATGAACCCCGTAGAACTGCTTTGCTTTATCGGCAAAAGAGGTATGGGGGCATTAGAGTTTGAACCCATAGTTCCCAAAACAAATAACGGAGCTACCAAAATTGAGTTAGACAGCTTGATAAATATTGCACAGGAAATACTCTCTGGCAGGCAGGATTTTAATACCAATCTTTCCGGCGATGAAGCAAAAGCATTGAGTGATATTTTAAAGATTGGTTCCTCTGCCGGTGGGGCAAGGGCTAAAGCAGTGATAGCATTTAATCCAGATACAAAAGAAATTCGTTCCGGGCAGGCAGATGCACCAAAAGGATTTACCCATTGGCTGCTGAAATTTGACGGCGTTACAGACCAGCAGTTAGGTACATCATCCGGTTATGGCCGGGTTGAAATGGCTTATCATCTGATGGCAAAAGAAGCCAAAATAGAAATGACCGAATGCAGGTTGCTGGAAGAAAATGGCAGGGCTCATTTTATGACCAAACGTTTCGACAGAGAACATGGTAAAGGCAAACTGCATATACAAAGTTTTTGTGCCATTGCTCATTATGATTTTAGCGAGGTTACATCGTTTAGCTACGAACAATTATTTGAAACCATGCGTAGCATGTTATTGCCATACACAGATGCGGAACAGTTATACAGAAGAATGGTATTTAATGTAATGGCAAGAAACTGTGATGACCACACCAAGAATTTTTCATTCAGCATGGACAAAACTGGCAAATGGAAACTGGCTCCGGCTTTTGATGTTTGCCATTCATACCGACCGGGCAGTACATGGGTGAGCCAGCACTCATTAAGTATAAATGGCAAGCGGCAAAATATTACCCGTGATGATTTGCTGGAAGTTGCCAAAAATATGAACATTAAAAAAGCAGATACAATCATTAACCAGGTTAATGCCGTTGTAAGCAGATGGAATGATTTTGCAGCACAAACAAATGTAAAGGCAGATTTGAGGGATGCAGTGGGTAAGACTTTGTTGCTGCTGTAAAGGGTTGTTGAAAAAGCAAGTATGCAGCAGGAATAAACTTGTAACTGGCAGCATTGCTTTATTCAACCTTGCCTAACTGTCTTTTTCTTGTTATAAAAGCATTATAAATAAAGAGAAGGATGATTGCCACAACTGTGATGATTATAGTAATGCTCCCTCCTGCATATATAGATTCATCTGTACCTGAACTTAATTTGCCATTAAGGAACTCACTCAGTAATTCATAAGAACCACTTAAATAGTATGTTCGGGGATATTCACTAAATGCAAGTAAAAAACTTAACATAGTACAACTGACAATAGCAGCACTGGACAGAGGTAAGATTATTTTTATAACGATATAAAACTTTCTAAGCCCCAAATCCCTGGCAGCCGTTATTATTGAATCTTCTATAAAGTAAAACCTTGCCCATAATATTAAAACACCAAATGGTAAGCAATACATCGTTAAACCGATAATTAGAAATAATAGGTTTGAACTATAAAAGCCTAATAATTGTTCAATCTTACTAATGCCTAAAGCCATAATATCGGGAGGAAGTAAACCTAAAACAAGAATCAGAAATAATACTATCAACATTTGCTTTTTATTAAACCACGATAAAAAAATTGCAAAAGAAAGAATTAGTGTTAGTAAAGCGGTACATGCTGAAACAAATACTGTAAGGAAGAAAGAACCAGTAAAGCCTTTATTTTTTAATATCTCATTATACCATTTAAACATTTCGCCACCACTATTTTGAAATGATAATGTGAGTATTGAAAATATTGGTACTACTAAAACGATAAGCAAAAGTATCACTAAGATTTTTGCAGTTTTCATATTACGGCTTTTAGTTTATTGTGGTTAAAATATTTAACACAGAAAGCAGCAACAAAAAGAATAAACATTATAAAAAATCCAAGTGAAAAAATTGCCTGAAACTTGCTGGCGCTCATTAGACTTAAAACCAAATTCCTTGTGCTTAACTTGGTATCGCCACCTAAATAATTTACTTCTGATGAAAGCGAAAATGCCATAAAAAAAATAAGTATTAAACTTGCGGTTAATGCAAATTTTGAAAGAGGTATCGCAATTTTTATCATTCTGCTAAATGGTCGTAGGTTTAAATCATTGGCAGCACTCCAGTAAATTTTTGAAATTGTTTTAAGAGAAGCAGAACAAATAAAAACCTCAAATGGAATGCAGGTTATAAGCATAACCAAATAAATATTCCAGGAGTTAGAGCCATTAAAAAATGAAACATTATGCCGTGTAATAAAGCTAAATAAATTATTTAATACACCATTTTCAGATAAAACATATTGCCAGGAAAAAACCCTTACTGATTCATTAATCAAAAAGGGTAAAGTAATAGCTATAAAAAAAATGGTTTAATTTCCTGAAATTAAAAAGAATTGAAAAGAATTTTGATTACAAAGCCACTTAATAAATAATAATTTCTGAATGCTGCGGTATTCCTGCAAACTCATGCGTCAATGAGTTGAAAAGTTTCATTTTCATGAAAGCGCATTTTATACCGTTCAGTTGATATATCAGCATACTTTTCAAATCAGGGTATGGGAAATATTCATTTAAAACATACCGATATGCTTTTTCAAAAGATTTTTCACTTTTACGACAGAAATCAAATAAATCTGTTTCTGTGAAGGATTTGGCGGCCATATGAATATTATTCAGTGATTTCTTCAAACTGTTACCCATGAAAAGATTTATGTTAATGATTTTTAGAATTTGCAGTTGGGAGGTTAGTTCATGTTCATACTGGTTAGTTTCAACAGCTAATCCCAATAAAGGCATTTTTAATTCTTTGTCTTTTATCCCTTCTGCAACTGTTTCAAATTCTTCAGAGGTTTTATTTAAGAATGATAATAATACTTTTAATTTAGCCGCAATCTTTGTGTTAACTGTTTTCATAAGATTAGTTATTTAATAAATTGTTTGTACTGCACTACCGGTAATGATTTTTAAAGCATGCTTGATACCTTTTAACTATTCAAAGATTATACCTTTAACAATCTCTGTAATATATTCTTCCCGCAATACGTATTTGTAAACCATAGTTGTCAATATCTGTGCCACTATAAAACTTATAACCAAATTACAGTGATATATGCTTTTTATACAAAGCGTAAACAGTTAGAATAGGGTAAGACAAAATTGAAAATAGATAATTTGTTATTTTATCTCCATTGAAAAGAATAGATATAACCCAATCAAATTTGCAAATTGTCTTAAATTCAATACCAATGAGGGGTTTAGTTGTTTTCCATTTTGCCAAGCCTGCTATAATGGGACAATTTCAATTCCTCAATGATACGATTACAAGTTCCAACAAAGTTATTATGACCCATTTTTAATGAATAACCCCGCAGCAAGCTGCGAGGAATTCTTTTGATTAAAAATAATGTTGATGCGGATAAGTCAAATAGCACTCTGGTTAGTAACAATAGTGGTGTAAACGAATACTATAATGAACAACACGAAACTCAGGAGGCATATATATTGGTATAAAAACGGGGAAAAGCGTTTTGTAAGCCCTGTTGTGATAGACCGGGAAATGGAAGTATGTTGCGTAATAATAGGGCATTGAATGGCCTGAAAAAGAGAAAAATAATTATGCAAAATGATGTTGTGCTTTATTGATGTTACATAAAAAACGCTGCATAAAGCAGCGTTTAATAATTTGCCAATATCTTAATTTATTATTTCCTGTTACCATTCGATTTATTTTTACCCCTGTCACCTGATTTATTCCCGGCTCTCCCATTTGATCCTTTGTTGTTACGGCCATCATTTTTATTTCCATCGTTTTGACGCCGGCTATAAGAACTGTTATCTCTGTCATTATACCTTTTATAGCTGTCACCTCTGTCGTAATTTCTGTTATAATCATTGCCCCGGTACTGATAATGATTATACCTGTAGTCCTCTCTTTCGTTATACCGGTTATACCCGTAATTACCGTAGTAATTTATGTAATCAATATCGGAATATCTTTTATAATTGTCGTCTTTGTCTCTGTTACGGTAATTATAAACGCTGGTTTGAGGATATGCCCCATTTTTTTGCCCGCGAACATTAATATTGGATACCTGTGCATCGGTTTTAGATGTCATAAAAATAGCGGCTGCTATTATGAATGTTGTTAGAAGTATTTTTTTCATGATTTTTATTTTATTTCAAATAAGATTCGGATAGCTTATCATCGTTTAATGAAATAAAACTTATGTATTTACTTTAACAAAGCGCCCGGTATGTTTTTTAAGAAAGTATTCGTTTTTTTAAATTAAATATTAAGATCACAGTACATCCTGTAATCATCATTGCCCTTAAAGCTGCTTCCCAATTTGTAATGCTTTGAAATTAAATATTCAGGAAAGCCGGTAGCAATTCCAGATAATCCAGAAAAAAATACTTTGCCTGGAAAAAGGTATTAATAGTTAATGTAACGTCTCTGAAAAAAGTATCAACGCGTAGAAAAAAGATCAGGGTTTTATCTTCCGCTCAAGCTATGCATGCCGGTCTATTTTAATTTTTTTCTATCTTATATACAGCACTCCCCTTCCTCCGCCTCCGGAAACAAGAGTTCTTATATAAGAAGAAGGCAATGCACTGCTGCGTGCAGAAATGGAAAAAGTATTTAAAGTGGTACTGCTCCAATCTCCGCCTCTTTGCATAATGCCGGCTACACCTGTTACCTCGCAGGTTCCAGAGCAGGAGTTAATTGTATTAGATGAATTATTTCCTTCCATACCGGGCCAGAATCCCGGGCCATATTGAGTTAATTGTGCATTACCATACACAGAAAGATTTCCATCGCCATTTGGCACATATTTTACAGAACGGCCCGCGACAGTGCCTACAGTAATACAATACTCTGATACATTCCCCGTCATTTCCATCACTCCAAAAAATGAAGCGCCACTGCTTATACGGTCAGATGTTGCAGTGGCAAATATGCCATTTCTTAACGGGCCGTTATTAGGCGAACCCAAGGCAGTATTTGCCCAGGTTGCATTGCCATTCTTGCCTGTGCTGTTTGAAATTGCTTCTGAGGTAGTACTCGGAGTAGTTAAAGTGTAAACCGAGCTATAAATTTGATTAGTTCCCCACGCAAATTCACCATATACAGCAGGATTGGGGCCTGCGGATGAATGACCGCGGCATATACGTTCATACTGAAATTCAGACATAGGAGCGAGTCCACTCCAGTCAAGGTAAGCCGCAACGTCCTGCCACAGCAGGTAATTACAGGCAATCCATTCCCCGTCACCTGCTTCATCGAAGGTGTTATTATTGTTCGCATCGCACCCATATACCGCCGGAACGCCGGAGGTTGATGGTGTTTTTATCTCGATATAATTCCTGTTAAGCGCACCGGATGGTACCAGTGCGCTTGTACCCTGTGCACTTGCTGGAGAATTTGCGGTACGGTAACTTTGCTGTGTGAAAGTGAGCGTGTTTAAAAAATCGCGGTATCCTGCCTGGCTTATTTCATATTTCATGCACCATAAAGCTTTCATGGTGGGGAAAGGATCTAAAGAACCTATAGGATTGGTGGTTTGTATGGTATCAATGGAGTAAACATAGATGCCATCTGCCGTTAACTTACCATCATCATCAGCGTTTGCATCGGCAAGCATGGGTAAGACTGCAGAAGTTGTTGCAGTATTATCAGTATAATGAAAAGCGTTTAAAGATTCACTGGTTCCATTGCCGTCACCAAAAAAAATACGATCGGGTGCATTATACCCCACACTTGGTACGTACACCATTTCTATAGCGAGACCCTGCAGATCTATATTATAAGGAAGGGTGCCGATTGCTCCCAACTTTACTGCCTGTGCATTAACCGATCCTTTACCCATATTGGAAGCGCTTCTGTAGATCATTGCCCCTGTTTTATAATATACACTTGTTTGATATATGTCGAATCCTGAAGGTGCCTGGTTATTACTTCCCGTAAGTACCAGTTGCGTCCAGTTGCCATTAGGGGTTCTATATTTAAAGAAAACCCAGGCTCCGTCATAATTAGCCGGGCCTATATCATACCGCCAACTGTTATCCCAGCTAACATCGAACTGTACCTGTATATTTCCAGGCCCATTGTTTACAATAGATACATTTGATAACTGAATATTATTTCCCAAGCTCATTTCTGCTATAAAGAGAAATGAAAAGAGTAAAATACGGTGCTGATTCATACTGGTAATTTTATCGTGTTAAAATAATAGTGAAGTTTTGTATAAGCTTGTTTTCTTTGAATATTGATAATATATAAGTTGCTGAAGCAAGATGGCTGAGATTGAACCTGGTGGAAGCTTCGTCTATTCTTCCTTCCTGTAATAAAGCTCCTGCAGAAGTATGCAGCAGGTATTTATAATTTTCAACAGTCTGCACATTTTTAAACTGGAGGATGAATGTGCCATTTGTAGGATTAGGGTAAACTGCTATTATCGGTTCCGTAATATTCTTTACAAGCGTAATAATGGTTGAGTATTTGAAATTGCCTGCTTTATCCAGCAATTTAATACGGTATTTAAGATTTGTTGCAGGCAGGTTAAAGGCTTTTATATCCAGGTAAGTATAATCTCCCACTCTGCTGTTTTCGTTTTCGTCCGGTTTCATTTTTGCAAGCGGTTCAAAGTTTTGTCCATTGTTTATACTTCTTTCAATTTCAAACGTTTCAATATTTTCTGCTGCTGAAACCTGCCATAAAAGAAGTACATCCTGTTGTTGCGAGGTGCCTGAAAAAGAAATTAAGGTTCCGGGTCCTGGAAATTTATTTTGATGGGCCGTATGAATAGAAGCATAACCATCGGCAGTGCTGCCGGTATAAATATTAAGGACGATATTTTGACCTGATACTGTTGCTGATGTATAACCATCGTTGTTTCCGCCTGCATAAATTGCAGGTAATTTATTTTGCTTGTTTTTCGTGTTTATTCCGGTCCCGTCATTGCTACCACCTGTGTAAATTTTAGGTAATTTATTTACAACCAGGTTTAGCGATTTGGCAAAGCCATCATCATTCCCACCTTTATAAAGAGCGGGTAAAGGGTTTACAGCCGGGGCAAGCGACCTGGCAAAACCATCCGCTTTTCCACCTGTAAATAATTTTGGCAACTTATTTTCAGTAGTAAAAGCAGAATTAGTGGACCCGTCATTACTCCCGCCGGTATAAATATTTGCTGACTGGTTTTGCAACTGCGCCGGCTTAAAGGTAAAGCCGTCTGCTTTTCCGCCTGCGTATTGACCCTGTAGTTTTACAACCAATAAAATTGTAGAAAGAAACAGCAGGCACCGCATTTTTAAGGCTTGTTTTG
This sequence comes from Chitinophagales bacterium, assembly GCA_038207175.1. Classification (GTDB taxonomy): domain Bacteria; phylum Bacteroidota; class Bacteroidia; order Chitinophagales; family Chitinophagaceae; genus JBBRAD01. The sequence continues at coordinate 127,726 of JBBRAD010000002.1, read as the reverse complement.
GTAACAACGGTAAATCTTAATTAAAGAAAAGCATTAATATGAATATTACAAAATAAAACTGGCCGAACGTTGCGGTTTTTTGCTATTAAATATTTGCTTACTGAGAAAACCAAGCCGGTGGAAAGTAATTTTATTGGCAGTTCTTGCAGGTTGCACCGCAATGCCCCCTGCTTTGTGCCAGGCAAGTTTAAGAAAACTACGGGGAAGCAAAAATTGCATTACTACAGGTTATTACGTATGTACTATGGAGTTACCACCGGGTCAGGAGCGGGTTACTACGGGGTTGCTATGAAGTAAGGTCTCTGTATCATCCCTGTAAGGTCTCTATAATGTCTCTATAAATATGGTGTTGCAGGTGTTTTGCAGGCTTCTGATGTTAGCCTTGCATAAAATTCGATACAATAACTATCTGTCATGCCAGCAATGAAATCACAAACTATTCTGTACTTATCTTTCTCCATAGTGCTTGACTCGCAGAGTATCCTATAATCATCTGGCATTAGTAAATAACCTTTGTCTTCAATAAGTGTTTTAAATATTTTTGTAATTATTTCCTTTCCTCTAAAAGCAGCTATTTTCAAGCCAGGGGACATTATATTAACTTCAAAATTAAATCGCTTTAAGACGTGTGTTAGAATTTAGTTTTACTTCAGATAAGGTTAGACATTTCTTGTTTTCAATAACCTCAATTCCTTCTATATAAAAAAATAAAAAAGGTACAACAAATGATGCCTTAATTGTCATTTATATGCGCTGATATGCAAAATTAAAAACTCATAATCAGTTGATTTACAGTTAAATTAAAGTAAATGGAAGCAACCGAGTGCAGTGGCTAAAGTTCCTGCGGGGTCACTGTCAGATAATAAGTCTTGCAGATCAAAAAATTACAAGATTTTTTTATTTAATGGTACAAGATTTAAAAACATTTCAACTGCAGGTATTTTGCAGCAGTTCGGGTGCAATCAGAATATAAAGGAATAGGCAATGAAATGATCGTGATGAGACAATGAAACAGGTATGTTAATTTCTTTTTCTTCTTGTAATAAAAGCGGGTAGCCTGCCGGGTGTTTTTCTATTCGTAAGTTATCATTTGGAAAAAAGTAATTTAATTTGTTTAATATAAATACTCTCACTTCCTTAGATTGATTTTCATAACTGGCATCATCAATTGATTTTAACCCCCAGCAAATTTTTGAAAAGTTTTCACTATCATTTACAACTGTTGATATAAATTCATCCTGAATGACAGACCTGGAGTAAAAAATATTATTTTCAAAAAAAATTATACTCCTGCAAAAATCTTCATCACACAAATCAGTGTTTTCTAATTGATTGCCTGTAAATTTTATGCCGGACACATAGTGAGGAAAATGAATGTGCTGAACGATAAACTTTGACGGGCAAAAAAAAAGATGCGGAATGCTTCTTTTCAGAAACTTGTACATTGATTCTTTAACGGACCATAACAGCCAAACAAAATTTTCAAAAGGCATTTCTCCAAACGCCTGTTGATGGTAAAGTTCCAGTTCAGTATCAGAAAGAATTTTGGAATAAAATCTTTTGTTGCCTGTGCGTTTGGTGCTGATGGTTTTTAATGCTACAATATCATTACCTGCACTTCTCATGGCTGCTGATTCGTCTTTTCTGTTATTACATCAATACAGCTACCTACAGTCATCATTTTTTCTGCGGAGTCCATATCAATTTCTATATTGTATTTCGATTCTGCATCTATAATAATATCTACCAGGTTGGCAGAATTGATCTTCAGATCTTTTATAAGTTCGGTTTGATCATGCATGTTATTCAGCGCTTCTTTATTTTCAGTATAGGGCGCCAGCACTTTTTTTAATTCATCTAAAATTACTTGTCTGTCCATCATTGATTAAATTTTGAAAATATTAAACAGGTATTTACATCACCAAACCCAAAGTTTGCTTTTGCCGCAATATTAATTTCTTTTTTTATCATTGCTGTTGGTAAATTTTCTGCACCTGCTATTTTTGTGATCTCAGGGTTTGGATCCTCAAGGTTGATATTAGGATGTACAAACTGATGCTTAATTTGCAAAACCGCTGCAACAGACTCTATTGAGCCCGCCGCACTGAGACAATGCCCGATCATTGACTTTAGTGAATTTGTGAGCGGAAAATTATTTCCTTTTCTATTAAGCGCTGTGCACCAGTTTTCAATTTCCAGTTTATCAGCAACAGTGGCAGTTAAGTGGCCGCTTATTAGATCTATAGATTGAGGTTTGATGTTTGCATTTGCTATTGCATCTGAAATACACCTGGTCACTCCTTCAGAATTTGGTGCGGTCATAGAACCTCCATTCCGCTGCCCGCCTGAGTTTGCGGCTCCGCCTATTATTTCTGCATAAATAGTGCCATTGCGTTGCAACGCAAAATCAAGGTCTTCAAGAACCAATGCGCCTGCACCCGAACCGGGAACAAAACCTCCGGCAGACATACTCATGGGCCGTGAAGCCTGTTGAGGCTGATGATTAAATTTTCTTGCCAAAACCCGCATAGAATCAAAAGCGCCAAAAATATATGCATCTACGTGTTCACTGCTGCCCACTACCATGCGTTTTGCCATGCCGTGTTTTATATATTCGTATCCCATTAAAATGGCCTGGGTGCCGGTGGCGCAGGCTGCGGAATTGGTAATAATTTTATTACCCAATCCCAATCGCCCTGAAATGTATGCGGATACTCCACTGTTCATCACCTGCTCAACCATTCTTGAACCTAATTTTTTTGCTTCCTTATTATCTACCAGTGTAATTACCTTTTTTATTATGTTGGTGTCAGCTACGCTGCTGCCAAAAACGCAACCGGTTTCCCAACGCGGCCGATCTGTATCGGGGCTGTTTCCTGCATCGGTCCAGGCATCAAGTGTTGCTTTTATACCATATCCAATGGCAATACTTTTTAAGCCATGAAAAGTTATTTCTGAAATGTAATTTTTTAGTTCATCCCATTCAAAATACGGCTCGCCTGCTACCTGGCAATTGTATTTAAGGCTTTCATATTCAGGCATAAATTTTAATCCCGAAATACCATGCTGAATAGAATGTAAAAACGCCGGGATCCCCACGCCATTTGGTGAAACAACACCTAAACCAGTAATGACGACACGGGTGTTCCTCATGCTTTATTTTTTATCTCAACTTTTTTGATGATGCCTGAAAACATTCCTTTTGCAACCAATTCTTTATTTTCATCCAGCATTTCTACATAACATTTCAGCTTACTAAAACGAAAATATTGTTTTTTGGAAATTACGGTCACTTTTTGTTCGGGCAAAACCATTTTATGGAAAGAAACATTTGCCGATGTAAGCAAAGGAAACAACTGCTCACCGTTCTTGCTTTTACCTTCTCCGGGTGAATGAAGGATAAGATAAATTCCTAAAACCACTAAACCAATTTGCGCCATTATCTCGGTAAGAATGGCTCCGGGTGTAACCGGGTTGCCGGCAAAATGATCTTCATAAAAAAAAGCATCTTTTTTTAAAGTAAAATCGCCTGTTACTTCATCCATAGTGAGCAATGAAATGTTATCTACAAAACGAAAAGAAGATTTATATGGTAATTGATCCAATATATCGTTGTGCATATTTTAAGTGTTGAAATAACTAACGGCAATGTTCTCCTCCATCTGCATGAATTACAGCCCCATTTATCCATGATGCTTCGTCAGTGCATAAAAGATAAACAACATTTGCTACATCCAGCGGCGTTGTGATCCGGCCAAACGGATTTCTTTTGGCCGATAGCTCAATAAGTTTTTTGCTCGAAGGGATTCTTTTTAATGATGGTGTTTCGGTAATGCCTGCCTGTATCAGGTTTGTTCTCAATCCATACCCGCCTAACTCAACTGCCATATATTTTGTAAGGCTTTCCAGCGATGCCTTGGCGACTGAAACAGCTGTGTAACCTTCCCAGTATTTATGCGCACCTTCGCTGGTAAGGCCTATAATTCTTGCATCTGCGCAAAAAAGAGATTTATCCAAAAGCGCCCTTACCCAATCAAGCAAACTGGTACCCATGGCATAAGTGGTAAGCTGAATATCTTCAACAGAAAGAATTTCAGAGCTTATTTCTTTTGCTGATGAAGATCCGTTTGGCAAAACCAATGGTTTTAAATTACCTCTCGCGATGGAATGAAGCAGTAACTTTATGCAATGTTTTTTACCCGCTTCAGTGGTAAATTGATTAATAAATGATTCTCTGCTCGCTCCGTCCAGGGCATTAATATTAAATGGAAGTATAGTTACTCCATTTAAAGCAGATAGTTTGAACAGATCTTTTTTAAATGTTTTTTCTGCAGTGGCAATTTCACGATAAATTACAGCGATGTTCATGCCATGCTGCGCGAGTTTTTCCACCGCAGCAAAACCAAAGCCGCTTGAACCACCCAAAATAATTGCCCAATAACCGGAAAATTGCTTTTTATTGTTATGCACCCGCAATTGGTTTGATATTAAATTAAAAAGGATTTTTCTGTTTTTAAAATAAAAAACGAATCCGCAAAACTAAGCGAAACTAACTGATTTTGAGCTGCTATATAATCGGGTGTTTTGTTCAATGTAAAATCCCGGAGTTCATTCAATTACATATTTAAAAACCCCATACTTGCATATACTAAACCGCGCGCCGTTTTACCTGTTAGAACAATACCCGCTTATTCAAATTATAAAGGAATTATTATATATTTGGCGTGTTATGAAATTAAAAATAGCTTTTGCAGTTTTATCTGTTATTTCCTGTATTGCTGTTCGGGCAGGACATTTTAGGCAAAGCTTTGACAGGGCTGGTTTTTACGGCGTTATGAAATCGGGGGATTCGGATGCAATAAATAATGAACTCACTATTCTTGAATCAGCTTCAATACCCGAAAAAGAAGCATATGAAGGTGCATTGCTGATGAAAAAAGCCGGGCTTGTAACTAAAGCAAAAGATAAATTGAAATTCTTTAAACCGGGGAGAATAAAACTCGAAACTGCATTAATGAATGACGGTGATAATGGTGAATATCATTTTCTGCGTCTTACAGTTCAGGAACATGCTCCTAAAGCAGCTAAATACAGTAAAGAACTGGAGAAAGACCGTGACTATGTACTTAAGTCGTTTAAAAACTTATTACCCGTAGTGCAGCAGGCAATTGCTGATTACAGTAAAACTTCAAAAGTATTGCACCAGGAAGATTTTAATTTGCAGCAGAATGAATAGAAAAGTATTGGCTATCTATTATACACAATCCGGTCAGTTAGGAGAAATTATTGACAGTTTCACTGCACCACTTATTGAATCAGGTATTTTAGTTGAAAAAATCAGGATTAAACCTTTAAACGATTATGCATTCCCATGGACCAGTGAAAGTTTTTTTAGCGTAATGCCTGATTGTGTATTGGGTGCAGCCGCAGAACTTGCTCCTTTCCAATTCAAAGAACCTGCTTATGATTTAATTATTTTTGGTTACCAGGCCTGGTTTTTATCCCCGGGCATTCCTTCCAATTCTTTATTGAATCATCCTGCATTTACATCTATTGTAAAAAACACTCCTGTCATCACTATTACCGGTGCAAGAAATATGTGGCTCAATGCTTTTGTGCGTGTAAGAAAATTACTTTGCGATGCGGGTGCCAAGCCCGTCGGAAATATTGCATTGACGGATAAAAACCCTAACCTGGTAAGCATTTTTACTATTTTTCACTGGATGCTGCGCGGTAAAAAAGACCGGTATCTGAATATTTTTCCAACACCCGGCGTGGCAGATGCAGACATTACACATGCAAAAACATTTGGGAAAATTTTATTACCTTATCTTAATAAAAATGAATGGGATGGAATGCAGGGCGAATTGATACGTGAAAAAGCAGTTGAAATAAATGATGACCTGATGTTCATTGAACCCAAAGCAGGGCGCATATTTAAGTTATGGGCCCGCTTTATTGTAAAACGAAAAAACAGGACGGCATGGCTTGTGGTATTCAAATATTATCTTTTACTTGCACTCTTTATAGCAGCACCTGTTGTTTTTATCATTGATGTATTGTTTTTAAAACCTTTTTTCCCTAAGCGCCTTAAAGCAAATAAACAATATTATTTAAATTTGAATTAATGAAGAAAAGATATGCGGCTAAACGAAGTTTATATAACCGGTACATCCATGTTTCTTCCTAATGATCCTGTTTCAAATGATGACATGGAGTTGTACCTCGGGTTTATTAATGATAAACCTTCCAAATCAAAAAAAATTGTCTTGCGGAACAATGGCATAAAAACCCGGTATTATGCATTAACAAAAGAAGGAAAAGCCACGCATACCAATGCACAAATGGCTGCTTTGGCGGTAAGGGCTTTATTTAAACATGATCCTGAAAAATTAAAAGACATTGAATTGCTTTCCTGCGGCACTTCTTCGCCGGATCAAATGATGCCTTCTCACGGCGTAATGGTGCACGGTTGGCTGCCCGATGCAAATGCCATTGAAGTTGTTTCACCTTCGGGTGTGTGTTGTGCAGGAATGCATGCTTTCAAGTATGCGTATATGGCAATTAAAACGGGAGACGTTAAACTTGCAGTTGCCACCGGTTCAGAAAGGTTTTCTGCTTCGATTCTAGCAAATGTTTTTGAAGAAGAAGCTCAGAAATTAACAGCGTTGCAGGAAAACCCTTACATCAGTTTTGATAAAGAATTTTTAAGATGGATGCTGTCCGACGGTGCCGCTGCTTTTTTAATGTCGGATAAAAAAAATGAAACCGGATTAAGCCTCCGCGTTGATTGGATAGAAGGTGTTTCGTATGCGAATGAAATGGAAACCTGTATGTACATGGCAAGTGCAAAATTGCCGGATGGCACATTAAAAAGTTATCTTGATTTTAAGCCGGAAGAAATTATCAGCAAATCTATTTTAAGCATTAAGCAGGATATAAGTTTATTAAGCAATAATATAGTGCCGCTGGGCGCAAGAAAACTAAAAGAGATTCTTGATGCAAAGGGTATTGATACAGATGAGATAGATTATTTTTTGCCGCACATGTCAAGCGAATTTTTTAAAACCAAAATTTTTGACCAGATGGCATTGTATGAAAAAGGAATTCCATATGAAAAATGGTTTGTAAATTTAAGCACTATGGGCAATGTGGGTGCCGGTTCTGTTTATTTAATGGTGCATGAATTACTTCAAAGCGGCAGGTTGAAAAAAGGGGAAAAACTTTTATTGCTTGTTCCCGAAAGCTCCCGGTTTTCTTATATGTATGCAATGCTCGAAGTGTGCTGATACAGGTTTGAAATCTTCATTTAAATACCCCCTTCCATGAGAAAAGAAGATGTTCCTCAAAACCTTAGTTCTCTGGGCAAAATTACAAAAGAAGTATGTTATGCTACGGATAACTCAGGCAGGTATGTTACTGAACTCAGCTGCGGATGGGATGTAAAGATTACGGCGCTTGATGTTGCCTGGGAAGATATTCAAAACCGTGTGTCGGCTGCGAGAGAAAAAGTGCTGAATAATGGGGCAAGCCCAATACTTTTTTTTATGGAACTGCGGCTGATGGATATTGGGATTTTATCAGATTATACCGGCTTTTGGAAATGGCAGATAAAAAAACATTTGAGGCCTTCTGTGTTTAAAAAATTATCTGAAAAAAAACTGCAGCGGTATGCCGAAGTATTTAATATAAGTGCAGAAGACCTTAAAACGATGAATGTGCATGAAGATCAAGTTTGAACACATACAGGCGGCGCATTGTGAAAATGGTGTAACCACAAACCTGTTGAGAAATATCGGCGTAAATAAAATTACCGAACCACTTGCATTTGGCATTGGTGCAGGATTATTCTTTGTATATATTCCTTTGTTAAAAATAAATAACGGTCCTGCTATTGCTTTCAGAACTCTGCCTGGATTTATTTTCAGGAGAACCTGCCAGTCATTGGGCATCCCCGTTATCCGGAAAAAATTCAGCTCAAAAGAGCAGGCAGAAAAGTTTTTACAGGAATGTCTTGACGCAGGCCGGCCTGTTGGTTGCCAGGTGGGCGTTTATTATCTTCCGTATTTCCCTAAAGAATACCGCTTTCATTTCAACGCTCATAATTTGGTTGTTTATGGCAGGGAGCAGGATTATTATTTAATCAGTGACCCTGTGATGGAAAACACTACAACCCTTACCAGTTATGAATTAGAGCGTGTGCGGTTTGCAAAGGGGGCATTGGCGCCAAACGGGCAGTTGTATTACCCTGAGCCGGGGGAAATTATTACAGATCAACTAATAAAGAGAGCAATAGAAAGCGGCATAAAAAAAAATGTGCGCAGTATGTTATATATTCCCGGAAACATCGCGGGTGTAAAAGGAATAAAATTCACTGGTAATAAAATAAAAAAATGGCGTGATAAATTAGGATTGAAAAAAGCCGGTTTATACCTGGCGCAACTGGTGCGTATGCAGGAAGAAATAGGAACCGGCGGTGGCGGCTTTCGTTATATCTATGCCGCATTTTTGCAGGAAGCCCTGGCTTATCATAACAACGATGCGTTACCGGAAATTTCCAAAATGTTTACGCAGGCCGGTGATCTGTGGCGAAATGCTGCAGTGCAGGCTGCGGGAATTTATAAAGGCAGAATTGGCAGCCAGCAGGATTTTAATGTAATGGGTGATTATTTGCTGGAAATATCAGAACTGGAGAAGAAATCCTTTGAAGCATTGAATAAAATAAAATGGCATTCATGAGCGTAATGGCAGTAAGTATAGAAAATCTTGCGTTTAGTTATCCGCATCAATCAAATATGCTTTTTTCTCATCTCAATTTGCAGATTACTTCAGGCGAAAGGTTTGGTTTGTTCGGGCCGAACGGGGCAGGCAAAACCACGCTTATGAATTTGATGACAGGTTTGCTTTCATACCACAAAGGAAGCATCCGGCTTTTAGGAAATGAAATAAAAACCCGGAATAAATCAGTCAATAAATTATTTGGATTTGTTCCGCAGGATCTTTCTTTTTATCATGAATTAACACCGGTTGAAAATCTTGAATTTTTTGGAGCCTGGTCGGGGTTGCATAAAAAGGAAATTAAAAAAAGAATAAATGAATTGCTGGAAATATTGGGCTTGTCGGATGTACGGAACAAGCAGGTTCAGAAATTTTCAGGAGGCATGAAACGCAGGGTGAACCTTGCAATAGGCATCATACATCATCCATCCATTTTATTTCTCGATGAGCCAACTGTAGGCGTGGATGTACAAACAAGGCATGCCATCATTAATTACCTGAAAGAACTGAATAAAAGCGGAACCACGCTTATATACACTTCGCATCAGTTAAGCGAAGCAGAAGGTTTGTGTAAAAAAATAGCTTTGATAGATGAAGGAAAAATCATTGTGTATGGAGAGCTGAATGATTTGCTTTCCGCTCACCGGGAAGAAGATTTGGAGGGTTTGTTCTTAAAATTAACAGGGAAAAATTACAGGGATTTGAATGTATAAACTTTGGGCTGCCATAATAAAAGATGTTCGTATTTTATGCCGCGATAGATTTGGCATCATTCTTATGTTTGGTATGCCGGTTATTTTGGCGATAGTTATTACAAGTATTCAAAGCAGCAGCTTCCTTTTAGCGAGTGATGACAAAGTTCCGCTTTTATTGTGTAACCGGGATACCGGCGAAGCGGGCAGGCAATTGATTCTGGCGATTGATAAAATAGGCATGTTTAAAATGCAGCAGGTTTTAAAAGATGAAAGCGATAAAATAATCACCGGTCGCGTGTACTCAAAAGATGCATTGCTCGCAATTATTATTCCCGCAGATTTTTCTTCAGAAATAACAATGAAATCAAAAACGGTTGTAAGTAAAGCATTAAATAATTTAGGTTTGGAAGGAGATACAATTCATGCAACTGCAGGTGCTGCAAGCCCCATCATTTTATATTATCATCCTGTTTTGCAGGAATCTTTTCGCCATTCCGCAGAGGGGGCATTACGCAGCGCCATTCAATTGGTGGAAAATAAACAGTTATTAAAAAATTTATATTTCTCTTTAAGTGAAAAAGCGCTGCCTGATACTTTAGAAAATGATATTGTAAATAATCAAACAGCCGTCAATGAAATCCCGGTTTCAAAAGATGGCAGCAGAAGAATACCCAATGCCACGCAACATAACATTCCTGCCTGGACTATTTTTGCAATGTTTTTTGTAGTGGTATCATTGGGAAGCAGTGTTGTACGCGAAAAACTAAACGGTAGTTTTATACGGTTAAAAACATTACCAACAAATTATCTTGTAGCACTCCTGTCAAAACAAATAACATACCTGTGTGTTACCATGCTGCAAGCGGCGGTTATCTTCGCAATAGGCGTATGGATTTTTCCGTTGATGAAATTACCTCCATTAAACCTTCCTGCAGATATTGCCGGTTTATTTTTAGTTACATTCATTTGCGGATGGTGTGCCGTAAGTTATGCCATTTGCGTTGGCGTTTTTGCACAAACGCAGGAGCAGGTAAATGGTTTTGGGGCAGTGTCCATTGTAATACTTGCCGCCATTGGTGGTTTAATGGTGCCCGCTTTTGCAATGCCGGATTCATTTAAAACAATGTTGAATATTTCACCACTGCATTGGGGTCTCGAAGCGTACTACAGTTTGTTTTTAGAAGGCGGGAAACTGCAGGATGTTTGGATGAATGTTATACCTTTATTTTTTATAACGGTACTGATACAATTGACAGCGATTATTGGATTAAAAAGAAAACACCTGATTTGAAATTTTGAATTATTATTTATGATGGAAACCGCAGAATTAAAACAGCAGCTTAAAAAGCAAATTATAGAATTTTTGAATTTAACATCTTTAAACCCCGATGATATAAAAGATGACGAGCCTTTATTTGGAGAGGGACTGGGTTTAGATTCTATTGACTCACTTGAGTTGATTGTTTTGTTAAACAAAGAATATGGAATTACCATACAAGACCCCAAAGAAGGCAGAAAAATATTAACAGATGTAAATACAATGACCGGGTATATTGAGAAGAACAGAACAAAGTGAGAAAAACATATTTGCAGGGCATGGATGATTAAACCGCGTGAAATATGTTTGTTTTACTTTTTTTCAAAACTTAAACAATCCGCTGAATTTAAAGCATATAATTGTTTCCGTTAATAACTTGGCAGAAACATTTATCATTCCATCTTTTTCTATATTGTATGTTATTTGCATCTCTGATCTTTTATGCTCATTTGGATTTATCATCGCTAGAAATTTAAGATCATGAGCTTTGGTAAGTTGCAGTTTCTTTCCAATAATTTCCTCTAAAATTTCTTTTAACATCTGCAGCATGCAGGCGCCCGGTACAACCGGTTGCCCGGGAAAATGCCCGTCAAATATTTTATGTTTTGCATTCAGTTCCAGGAATGCTTTGATAGAATTGTCTTCTTCCTGTATGGCGGTGATGGTAAAAAAATCATCTTTCAACATTTTATTCTATTCGTTTTAAGCTCCTGTAATTTCTTTTAAACTGCTGAGACCAGGAATAAAGAATGATGTATATTTTGATAATGATTATAGATCAAAATTCTTTTTAATTTATTTTCTTTGCCGGCTTCGTATTGGAGAGATGCAGGCACAGCAGCGGTTTTAATAATATTTGCAGCCAGCCACAGGGCAAATGAAGTAGAGGTTGGATATTCACCACAAAGATGCTTATAGTTGATCCGCTCATAATTTTTAAAAACAGATAGTTCTAACTGTTCATAAATTCCATCGCTTTTTATATCCCCGTTTCTTCCTGTTATTATCAAATCAATATCATTTAAGTTGATTGAATGTAAGTTTAAAAAAGATAAAATATGCTGCTCTGCTTCTGCTCTATCCTTTGGTTTATAAAAAGTAGCGGTGCCATCAAATGTTGCATATTCATTTGCTGAACGTTGATTAGATAATAAAAAAAATGCCGCTCCTTCTCCTGCTATCGTTCCTTTTGAACCGGATGAAAACAGGTTAAAGTTTAAAACAGCCAAACGTTTATACATTCCGCCACGGCTCAAAACGGCATAGCTTATATCTGTAATTTCATCTATGCTGCCCACCAATATATTTTCAGCTTCATTTTCCTGCAACAACATCCAGGAATCGAGCAAAGCGCTTTCAAAAGAAAAACCCCTGTGAACAAAAGTATTGTTGTATTGATGACAATGCAGCATTAATGCAATCTGTGCCCCAACTGTGTTGTGCGTAGACTGAATAAACGAAGTTGGCGAAAGCGTTTCCTCGTTCTGTTCAATTATCCTGCTTAAAAATGTTTCTGAATCTTTCATGCAGCCATAAGCAGTCCCGGTAATAATCGCATCAGGATATGCTACACCTGCGTCCTGTAAACATTGCGAAGCTGCAGCCACACCCATCTTTATAATGCGGCTCATCCTTCTTATCAGTTTCGGGTCAATGAAGCGGGTATAATCCGGCTCAACAGCCTGTAAACGGTTGCTTGTATATTCAACCGGCTCCGTTAAAAAAGGAACATTGCCAAATGTTTTTTGCGGAGATATGTTTGCTGCTGCGCGGATATATATTTTCATTCCTCCAATTTTGAAAAAATAAGTGAAGAGCAATTTCCTCCAAAGCCGAATGAATTGGAAAGCACATTTCTGACTACCACATTTTTTAAAAAATTTGTCTCAGGGGCAAAAGCAAATTCTTTCATCTGCGTTTGAAAACGAAGGTTTGGATAAATAATTCCATGTTTAATTGCAAGCGCTGAAAACACAGCTTCAATACCGCCACTCGCTCCCAAAGTATGACCCGTAAAGGATTTAGTAGAACTGAGTTTTGGATAATGAGGGTGAAATAAGCGTTTTATCGCGGTACCTTCGGCAATATCATTATTTTGTGTGCCGGTTCCGTGCAGGTTGATATAATCAATATCCAATGTTTTTAATCCGCAGCGTTCCAAAGCTCCCTTCATGGCCAGGTATGATCCCGTTCCATCGGGTGAAGAAGCTGTTTGATGATATGCATCGTTGGCATTAAAATAACCGCTGAGCTTACAATATATTTCCTTTTTTGAAGATGCCGCAACCTTGTCTGACACCAGCACCACATATCCTGCACCTTCACCCAAATTTAAACCGTTGCGGTTTTCATCAAACGGTTTGCAATATTGATGGTCCAAAATCATCAGCGTATTAAAACCATTAAGAGTAAATTTTGTAAGAGCATCTGTTCCTCCTGCAATCACAACGTCAAGTATCCCGTGTTTAATTAATCCCGCACCAAAAATTATTGCATTGGCAGAAGAAGAACATGCCGTGCTGACTGTAGTAATATAATTACGGATGCCTAACCTGTCAGCCACTAATTCGGTTACGCTCCCACATTCATGATGAACCACATTTCTCAATTTTCCTTTTTGAAAATCAGGGAGAAAATCGGTGAAGAATTTTTCAGTTTTGTCTATTCCGCCAACCGTATTGGCCGAAACAAAACCGGTGCGCAGGGAAGATATATTTTCAACAGAAGCATCATCAAGGGCTTCTTTTGCAGCTATCATACTCAATAACGCATTGCGTGTTATCTGATGAGAAAAACCTGAGCGCAGGGCCAGTTCTTCATTACTCAGCTTCACTTCTGCAACCGGGATTTTTTGCCGATGAGCTGTATCAAGATACCTGATACTGCCCATACCTGCCTGTTCTTTCTCAAGCGCAGCAAGGCTTTCAGCAATATTATTTCCAATCGCAGAAATAATCCCCAAACCGGCAACATAAACATGCGAATTCATTTCCCTGTTTAATTTAATGACCAAATAATTTTGAGCAGTTTAGAATTTACCTGTTTGCCGCCTCAAATATTTTATTCATGTTCTCCACCGAAAATAAATTAAATGTTTCCCTTTTTTCTTTTTCAACCAAAAACAAAACGGCTTTATATGTTTCTTCCAGCAATTCAACCCATCCGCAAATACCCCTCCCCACAAGAGTATGATCCATAAGATTATTTATATATTGTTCCATAAAATCTGTATCAAAATTATCAAACACAAAGAAAGCATTTTCACCTTTAAAATTATTTCTGATGCAAATTTCGCCTGTCATAATATTTGGTAAAGTGTAAACGAATAAAGACGGACTTGGAATATCTTTTACCGTATCAAAATATTTTATATCTGTATCGAGGCTCGAGCTGGCGTTGGCAAGCACTATGGCTGTTTCCTGCGGCAAATAATTTCCTGCTTTATATTCATCTTTTAATAATATTTCAGAAGTGAGCCATCCGAGTTTACATAAATTGTCCATCTTATAAAACCTTGGATAATTTATATTGAAATAATTGTATATCGAAAGCAAAAAGCCCGGTAAATCTGCCTTCTTATTTTCAAATATTTTTTTTTCGTTTTTACAAATAATATTGTTGCTGATTGTGCAACTGGCGGTGATATAATTATTCTCTGCAATCAAACTGTTTAAAATTATGAGGTTAAACTTCATTCCTTACTAAACACTGCGGCTGCATTACACCCACCAAAACCAGATGCTGTTTTCAGGCATTTTTTAAATGAGGTATGCAATAATGCAGAACACACATTTACAGGCTTTGTTACGCCCATTCGCTCAAAACCTTTGGCAGGCAAAACAAGATTTTCTTTTAATGACTGAACAGAAATGACAGATTCAATTAATCCTGCTGCGCCTAATGTATGGCCGTAGTATCCTTTCAGGCTATTTACAGGAACCGCCTGCAGACCGGCTAATGTAAGGGCTTTCGCTTCCATTTCATCGTTATACAAAGTAGCGGTGCCGTGTGCAGAAATAAAATCAATATCCGTTGCAGAAAGATGTGCATCCTGCAAAGTTTTTGTAATTGCCTGGCAAAGCTCTTCTCCTGTGCGGGAAGGTCCCGAAATATGATTGGCATCATTGCTTACCGCACCGCTCACTACTTTTATTCCGGTTGAATATTTTTCCCTGGATGAAAGAATAACAGTAGCTGCCCCTTCTCCTAAATTTATTCCGTTGCGTGATGCATCAAACGGTTTGCATGGCTCCTGGCTGACAGCCTGGAACGACTGAAAGCCGGATAAAACAAATTTTGAAATCACATCGGCACCTGCAATCACCGCATTTTCATACCGGCCGCATTGTATCAGCCTCATGCCTGTTAAAATAGCGAGCACACCCGAGATGCATGCATTCGACACTACAACAGGTTGATTAGCGAAACCAAAATATTCTGCAACTAATTTTGCTGATGTATATAGTGCAATTCTTTTTTTTAATGATGGATTATTTACTTCCGTTTCCAATAAGCTTATATTTCCTTTGGTTGTAGAAATAATTAAAACTGTTTTTTTATCACCGGGATTTATTTCACTGTTTTGCAATGCATCGCTGATGGATGCAATAAGCAGTTGTTCGAATTTTGTATAAGTATGATCACCGTCTTTTATAAAACTGTCTTTTTTGTGAAACAATGCGGCACAAAAGAGTAGTGCAGACATTCTTTCATCCAGATGCTGTTTTATACCAGACTCATTTCTTTTAAGCCGTGCAAAATTTTCAACAGTGGTGTACCCGAGCGGCGATAGAATATTATCTGAAGCAATAAAAATGTTTCGCATGTTGTGTTAAAATTAAATCAGCCTTTCGCGTGCAATAAATATTTTCATTTCACATTGGGCAATTATTTTTTCATTGCACAAAACTTTTCCTGTAATCAAGGTAACATCAAAAATCTGCTTTACTATTTTTATTTCCGTAATCAATTCGTCATTAATTTTTGGCAAAGAAAATATCTCGAGGTTTTTTACGGCGCCTATATAACCAACAAACACGAATTTATTTTCAACCATGGCAATATAGCCTGCTCCTGCAGCAGCAGTTTGCGCAATATTTTCCATTAAGCCTGCCTCATTAAACTCACCGTTTTGTGTAAAAATATTTGACGGGGTCACCAGAAAGCCACACCGGGTAAGGTTTTCATTGGAGAAAAGCAATCTATCAATCATTACAAAGGGGGGCCTTTGCGGGATTAATGATAGAATGTTTTCCTGGACCGGCATGATATTTTTTGCAGAAAAATTATTTTTTTTAACACGTCATCAATACAATCCTCCATTAACAGATAACACTTCACCTGTAATATAAGCTGCCTCCCCCGAAGCTAAAAAGCCCACTGCATAAGCTACTTCCTCAGGAAGTCCAAAACGTTTAACCGGTATTATTTTTTCCATTTTCTTTTCATCAATGCCTTCAATCATGTCTGTTTTAATAAAGCCGGGAGCTATGGCATTTACAGTAATTCCATGCCTGCCTGTTTCCTGCGCTAATGCTTTTGTAGCGCCAATTACGCCAGCTTTGGCTGCAGCGTAATTGGCCTGCCCGGCCAACCCTTTTAAACCCGAAAGGGAAACAATATTGATGATTCGTCCATATCTTTTCAGCAACATATTGTTCAGCACCAGGCGGGTAACATAGAAAAAACTATCGAGGTTGGTTTTTATTACATTCTCCCATTGTTCATCTTTCATCCAGGCCATTAAAACATCATCTTTAATACCGGCATTGTTTACCAGTACTTCAATATATTTTTCTGTGTTTGTTGCTATCCATTTACCAAGTGCTTCTTGTATTTCATGTTTATCGGAAACATCGAACGGCAGCAATTCACCCTCACCACCTTTTTCCTTTATCAGCGAAATCGTTTTACAAGCTTCTTCTGCATTCGTTTTATAATTAACCAGCACATAATAACCCATTGCCGCCATTTTAAAGCAGATAGCCCTGCCTATGCCTCTGGATCCGCCGGTAATTAATGCGCATTTCATTGTTTGGATTGTTAATAGTTAACCGGGTACTCAGTTTCCAAAAAATCTCTCACCTTTTCCAGATCTTTATATTTTGGAAGGTCTTCAATAAATTTTGGAAATATTTTTCTTGCAGCGGCATAAAAATCGTGAGTAACGGGTGATAGTTTTGACTGGCAATTCAAATAATCAACCGCCTGCAGGATGGCCATTAGCTGGACACTCAGCACTTCATAAGTATTATCAATTACTCTTTTGGTCATTAGTGCAGCATTGCAACCCATGCTTACAATGTCCTGGTTATCGTTGTTATTTGGAATGCTGTGTATGTACATAGGAAAGCACATGGTTTGGTTTTCTGCAACCGTAGAAGTGGCGGTAAACTGCATGCCCTGCATGCCGAAATTAAGGCCTAATTCGCCAAGGTTTATAAACGGAGGTAATTTTTGATTGAGCTTGTCGTTTAAAAGATAATTGAGCTGCCTTTCTGAAAGCATGGATACTTTAGTGATGGCAATTTTTAATTTATCCATTTCCAGTGCAACATAATCACCGTGAAAATTTCCTCCATGAAAAATATTTTTATTTAAGTGATCAATCACAGGATTATCATTTACCGAATTCAATTCATTCAACAAAACTTTCCGGGTATCAGCAATAGTATCACAAACAGGACCCAGTATTTGTGTAACGCAGCGCAATGAATAATATTCCTGTACCTTATCTTCAAAAATTTCCTGTTCAAGATTGGCCGGATGATATAAATGTTTTGAACGGCCGCGGATCATTTGGCTATCCTTCAAAATAGTCCGCATCATTGCAGCAACTTTGTTTTGCCCTTCATGATGCTTTACAATATTTAATTCGTAAGAAAAATGATCGTCATACGCTTGAACAATTTCGTTCGTTATTGCCGACAGCATCACTGACCGTTCCAATAATTTTTGAGCCTGAATAATATTCACCAGTCCAATCCCCGTCATTGCTGAAGTGCCGTTGAGAATAGCTAATCCTTCGCGGATGCGGATCGAAAGCGGCTTTATATTTAACCGGTTAAATATTTCTTCCGTTAAATGAATTTTATTTTCAAACATCACTTCGCCTTCGCCAATGAGGGCTAAGGCAAGATGCGACAGCTGAACCAGGTCGCCACTTGCACCCACTCCGCCATGTTCATAAATACAGGGAATAATATTTTTATTGATCAATGCTGCGAGTAATTCAACCGTTTCGGTATGTACGCCGGAATAGCCTTTCATTAAACTGGTTAATCGTGCAATCATTAAAGCTTTTACTAAAACAGCAGGTAATAATTTTCCACTTCCTGAGCAATGACTGCGGATAAGATTGTATTGAAGCTGTAAAAGATTTTCCTGCCTTACCTTGTATTGTGCCATGGGCCCAAAGCCAGTGTTCAATCCATAGATTAATTTATCAGCCGAAAAGTTTTGCAGGAAATGAAAGCCGGCATCAACATTTTTTAAAGCCGGCTTATCTAACGCTATTGATGTTTTTTGCAACAAAATACCTGCAAAATCATCCAAAGAAAGTGTGCTTTCCCCAACAGTTACCATGAGCAAAAAAGTTTATTTGAATTTCCTTATTAAACAAACGGTAAATATATATAAAAATATAAAAGCCGTAAAAGAGGAGGATGCTTTAACTTCTCCTGTCAATAAATTTAACCGCTTTTCTCACCGGTTCAGGGTACTGCATTTTTTGTATGGCTTCAGCAGAAACATATTTTATGCGTGGGCTTACACGCAACCTGGCCTGCAGATACGCCCTTATCCTGTGATCACATTCTTCGCTTGCTTCAGCCGGAAGCAGGTAAAGCGCAACCTCATCCAAACCAATTTCATTTGAATAAACTTCCACAACAAAATCAAGTATCTCACTCATTTCATTCAACAGATCAAACAGTGCAGGAGGATAAAGTGTAGTGCCTTTAAATTTTATCATTTGTTTTTTTCTGCCCATAACAGATGATAACCGCAAACCAATGCGGCCACAGGCGCAAGGCTCATCAAAATACATACAAATATCCCCGGTTTTATAACGCAGCAAAGGCATTCCTTCCACGCCCAGCGTAGTGATGGTAACTTCTCCCGGCACATTGGCTGCTACGGGTTGATTGTTTTCATCAAGTAATTCAACGATCAGTAATTCGGGTGGCAGGTGGCCGCCACGGCCTTCTCTGCATTCAGTAAATGCCGTTTGCATTTCGGTGGATGCATAAGTGGAATACAAAAGTATATCCCATGCTTCTTTTATTTTTTTCCCGGGAATATTAAATGAAAAATCTGTATTACGGATATTTTCGCCAATGCAAATAGCTTTTTGTACAGAAGAATTATTTATATTGATTTGATGATCTTTTGCAAATTGAATTAATTTAAGAATGAATGAAGGCACCGCTACAATAGCCGTTGGTTGAAGCCGTTGGATGGTTTCCCACTGTAGTGAAGGAACACCCGGACCAAGCCTTATAATGCCTGCGCCCAGTTTGCGGATACCCGAATAATAAGCCATGCCCGCCATAAATTGCCTGTCGAGCGTGAGCATTAACTGATAAATATCATCTGCCGATCCATCCGCTGTTAAAAAAGAATTGTACTCATTGCAGGCTAAACGGTTCAAATCATTTTCAGTAAGCGCAATGGTAACCGGGCTGCCCAATGTTCCTGATGTGGAAGTATATTCAATAATTTTATTCTTATCTGCACATAAAAAATCATTATTGCGTTTTTGCAGATCTTCTTTACCGGTGGTTGGGATTTGTGCAAGGTCTTCAAGTGTTTTTATTGAAGCAATATCTATATCATGCTGTGCAAATAATCCGCGGTAAAAAGGAGAATGGATGGAAATATATTTCAACAGATCATGCAGTTTTTTTTCCTGCATAATTTTTATTTCATTTTTTGACCGGTATGCTGCCTGTGAAAAATTCATGATTGCTTTTCGATAATTACTACTGCTGTTGCCAAAGATTTAATGTGCGACAAAGAAACCAAAATTTTACTGATACCAGATGTGGAGATTAATTTTTGCGTTTCACCAAGTAAGTCAAGTTGCGGTTTCCCTTCAGCATCATTTGTTATTTCCACTTCATTAAAAAAAGTGCCGCTTACCCAGCCCGTTCCAATGGCTTTAAAAAAAGCTTCTTTTGCGGCAAACCGTGCTGCGTAATGTTCAAACTTATTTGTTTTTGATTCGCAATAATCAATTTCTTTTTTTGAAAAGATCAATTCCCTGAAACCGGCTTCTTTATTAATGTTTGCGGTTATCCGGCTCACTTCTGTAATGTCAATTCCTGCTCCTGTAATCATGGACAACTAACTGGTTTTGAATTATAGTTTTTGGTTTAATTTTTTCCGGCAGGCTAATTTACAGTTATTAATGAAAGCATGCATTTTATTAAGCCTGTTTATGTTTGCTTATAATGAACAGAACGCCAAAGAGTGCGATGCAGCAGGGTTCAATAGCAGCAATAAAGTTTGGCTCATAAAAATAATACACCGTGAATTTTTTGAAATCCTGCCGGTTAAAAAATTAAATGGTTGTTGCATTGCTCACATCCGGGCTATTGATTATTGCGTAATTCTATGGACATGCTTAAACATTTGATGCAGGTCTGCATTTTTATTTGCAGTACTTTAAACGGCTATTGCCAGCCCATGCAGCCAATAAAATATAAGGACTTTGTATTTTCAGAAATAACGGTGAAGAAAAATTTATTTTATGCAACAAATATTACTGCCGGTACAAAAAATAAAATTTACAGTTTTGATCTGTACCAGCCTGAGCCTGACAGTACAATGAGCAGACCGCTGATAATATGGATGCATTGCGGAGGTTTTAAATTTGGTTCTAAAAATGCGAAGGGCATACAACTCTGGTACAAAAGTTTTGCCAGGCAGGGTTATGTATGTACTATAGAGTTACCACCGGGTCAGGAGCAGGTTACTACGGGGTTGCTATGAAGTATGGTCTCTGTAAGGTCTCTGTATCATCCCTGTAAGGTCTCTATAATGTCTCTATAAGTAGGGTGAAATATGCAGTTGTTTCGCAGAATGTGTAAGGCCATAATTTTATACTGTTAAGATAAGAAGAAAATCCTGTAATGGCGAAAATGGCCGCGGTTAAAATTCTTATATTTATTTTATAATTACGTTTCGGTTTTGTTGATCAGGGCGACCAACAACGGCGGGAGTGATTTATTGATTCGCAAATCTGAGATTTGCTTACGCTTTAACTCAGTCGGGAGACTACGCTAAACAAGGGGAGAAAAAAACTTTTAATAAAGCGGTGCTTTAAACCGTCCGTCAGTAATATACACAGTATCTCCATTGGCTGTAAAAACAGTACCACCGAATGTACCCGTTGCAATGCCTGTAGCATAAATAAAATTTTGAACGGTTACTGAAAACACAGATGTTGACCGGCTTATCAATATATCCTTTGGCGCATTATGGTCATAATAAAAGAAAGATGCTTTGCTGGTATTAAGATTATACCGGTCCTGGTCTAATGGTAACGGCAGATACACCGATACCACCAGCCCTGTATCAACAGAACAGGCAGACGGGCCAAAAAAAGTAAAGGCAGTCTTTGAATTTCCGCCGAAAAACCCGGAATTGGTAAATGAACCGCATAGATATGAATTGCCTGTTTTAAAACTCCAGTGCCCGGTCGAAAATTCACCGGAAGCATTGCAAAGAGTGCATTGCGGAAACGTTATCGGTGGTGGAGATACTACAGTGTCTAATGTATCTGTTGGTATGGTATCACGATTTGCCCCTTCAAAACTATACTCTTTTGAACATCCTGTATTTTGCAGCAATAGTATTGTAAACGTGAAAAGGAAAAAGAAGAAATAATATCGCTTTAAATGCTTCATGCATTAATGTTGTGATAATTGAAAAATGCTTAAAACAAATGTAGGTATTATGGAGTTCATTTTCCCGCAGACTTTTGTTTGGGTAGCGGGTCTGTTTGAATTTTATTATAAATTTAAAATTCAATCCAGGCTATTTCTAATAATTACTATCCCCGATTGGCGCAATGCCCCTGCCTGCGCTCAATGCTTTTTGAGGAGAAGGCGGAGAAGGGATGTTATTTGCTTTTATACCCTGAAGTTCTTGCATCACTAATAACACCTTTCCAGTTAAGCCCATAAGCAAAATCGTACAGATGGCCTTCACTGTCTTTGTACGCTTGCATATCCTGCGGCACATCTTCTTTTTGTGTTTCTACGGTGTGCATATCCGAAGGCATTTGTAAAGGCAATAATCCGGATGGTTCTGTTGCACCAGAAATAATATCCATTAATGCCTGATCCTGCACTCCAAATGAAACGACTAAACCATCAATCTTTGATTCAAATTCTGAAACAACTGCGGGGTTGGTTAAGGCCATGCACACAATAACCGGCTTGCCATTCATTGCTGTTTTTGTATCGAGAATACTTTTGAGGTCAGTAACATTACCTGCGGTAGTGCTTTTGCCTTTATAAGAACGATTGGTAATAGTTGAATCAACGACGGGATCACCTGCTGCAATGCTATGTTCTCTTGCATCTGTTGCCGTATATGGGCCATATTGCAAGCTGATAGGTACATAGCCGTTACCACCATTCTGCCTGTCTTCTTTACTGTAACCAACGCCGCCATTTGGTCCTTTCACAAACACAATAGCAAGATCTGCTTTTGAAGGGTCATCTGTAACATTGAAATACTTTTTTACGATGTCTATGTTTACTGGATACTCAACCCGTTCAGGCGTAGTATTGCCAAACCAGTCTCTTGCTGCGGGAACAATGCGTTTGGGTATATACACTGTTTTTGTTTTTGCAAGCGGTAATATATTGCCTTTATTCTTCAATAATACTATTGATTTTAATTGGGCATCATAACCGGCTTTCATAAACTCAGCGTTACCTACAATTTTTGTTGATTCGTTTGGATCTATGTAAGGATTTTCAAACAAGCCAACCTGGAAAATGTTGCGCAATAAACGAACGGCAGATTGTTCAAAACGCTTACGCATAAAATCTTCACCATGTTCTTTAACACCCATCTTGTAAGCTTCCAAAACCGGTCCTGCAGCATTGTTGCCACCAAACTGGTCAACACCTGCCATCAGCGCTTTATAATGCCTTCCGGCAACAGTAAGTTTTTCAACTCCCCATGATTTACCTGCAAATACATCGGGTGATTTTCCTTCATCTGCAGTTATCAGCCAGTCTGTACAAACCACACCATCAAAACCATATTTATTTCTTAGCAAATCCGTAATAATGTATTTGCTATAACTGTTACCGACGTTTTCTCCATTCTTTTTATCCTGGCCATAAGAAATGGTGTAATACGGCATCACTGATGCAGCCATTTTTGTTTTGCCATTCAGTTTAAATGCACCATCTATAAACGGAGTAAGCTGTGTTTGAAAATTATTGCCGGGATACACTGCGAATTTTCCATACGCAAAATGTGCATCACGTCCTGCTTCTTCAGGCCCGCCACCTGGCCAGTGTTTCACCATTGCATTTACACTATGGTATCCCCATCCATCCTTTATCTCTGCTGAACCGGTTGATGTTTGAAAGCCATCAATATAAGCTCTCGCCATGTCTGCAGCCAGTTTTGGATTTTCTCCAAATGTTCCGTTGAACCTGCTCCAGCGTGGTTCAGTAGCAAGATCAACCTGGGGCGATAATGCTGTTGCAATACCCAGCGCCCTGTATTCCTGTGCGGCAATGTTGCCAAACTTTAATACAATGGAAGGATCGAATGTGGCTGCCAATCCGATTGATTCCGGCCACATAGAAATGGTTCCTCCTGAACCAAGATTATACTCAGCATTTGCCACAACAGCATTACGCGGATCGGAACTGTTGTTGGCGGGAATGCCCAAACCCAAACCTTCCACAAATGCCTGAATATTGTTGTTCCATTTAGCGGCCACTTCAGGGCTTTTTACACGTGTTACAAGAATATGACGCAGGTTATCATCTTTTAAAAAATTCTTTTGCTGATCAGAGATATCATAAGGCTGCATGCCGCTTGAATCAATTGGTTTGCCGTTATAAGTGCCGGCCCCAAATCCTGTTGGGTTAGAAGGAACCGCCTGGTGTGCACTGTACAACATTAATCCGGCAATTTGCTCAATACTCATTTTACCTGCAAGGTCTTTTGCTCTTACATCAACTGCCAGGCGCCAGTCTTCATAAGGATCAAGTTTACCGTTTTTATTAAGGTCTTTAAACTTCAATCCATCAACCGTAAGAATTGTAATGCCCGAACTTTCTGAATAGCCCAATGTTGGCCCATTGGTATTGGTTACTGTTTTAAAACCGGCGAGTGTTTGACTTTGTGAAAACCCGTTTGCGCTAACAACAAATGCAATAAGCAGGCAAACTATGACCTTTGAATAAGTAAAAGATTTCATGTGCAGAATGTTTGAAGCAATCATAATTAATTTGAGTGAGTTAAAATTACATAATAGTTCAGTTAAGGTATGATAATTGATCTTTAGTTTTATCTATTACCTTACCGAAAGCGACGAACTTCTGAAAAGATGCGACCAAATTTGAAGGGCTGATTTTATTTGTGTGTAATAGCACAAGCAATTGCGCTTAAAAATTTTAGACTGATTTTGGTTAGCACCAAATATTCATATCTCTTAGATAAGCTAAAACAAAACGCTATTATACAAAATGAGAAACTTTATACTATTGGTTGGTGTAATGAGGCTGACTGATAGATGAAGCCAATCTCTTTTAACGGCAGGTTGACAGGGAGAAATATTTATTTGCCGGCAATATACCTGCCTGCGTTCATTGCTTTTTGAGGAGACATTGCGGAGAAGGGGAAGGCACAAGTACGCCCCGCTTATTGCAAACTCTGCATACTTGCGCCAGTATGGTAGTTACCGGGGAGCAACAACAAAAACCAATATTTATTCCCCCACTTCAATCCACACCGGTGCATGGTCGCTGCTCTTTTCCCATCCGCGCACATTGCGGTCAACACCTGCAGCAAGCAGGCGTTTTTCAAGCAACGGGCTAAGGAGGAAATGATCTATCCGTAAGCCTGCATTGCGGCTGTATGCATTGCGGAAATAATCCCAGAAAGTATAAATGGTTTCTGCGGGATACAATTTTCTTATTGCATCAGTCCAGCCCTGCTCAACCAATGTTTTAAAAGCCGCACGGGTTTCCGGGCGGAACAGTGCATCATCCACCCATCGGTCAGGTTTATACACATCAATCCCGGCGGGTATTACATTGTAATCTCCAGCCAGCACAACAGGCTTGCCACCAGCAAGCAGCGCAGCAGCATGGTCTGTGAATCTTTTAAACCAGGCGAGCTTATAATCAAATTTAGGGCCGGGCGCGGGGTTGCCGTTTGGCAGGTAGAGACAACCAACAGTTATGCCGTTTACCACTGCTTCAATATAGCGGCTGTGGCTGTCTTCCGGGTCACCGGGCAATGCACGGCACAGTTCCTGTGGCTGTTCGTTGCGGGCGAGGATGGCTACACCGTTCCAGCTTTTTTGCCCGTGCCAGATGGAATAATAACCTGCGTCTGTTATAGCCTGTAACGGAAATTTTTCCTGCGGAGCTTTCAACTCCTGCAGGCAGGCAACATCTGGTTTTGTTTCATTCAGCCAGCGGAGCAAAACGGGTAAATGCCCGTTTACGCCGTTAATATTATAGGTGGCTATTTTCATAAAAAATTCAGGCTTAATTAATTTTTATTCTTTTACGTACTGCACTTATCAAAGTTTTAAATTCACCCTCATCATAACAAGGCTTAAATCAATAATACTTTTTGTGTTTTAATAAGTATGTTACTTCCCACACTGCAAAAATAATGGAGTGTCATGTAAACGGCATCAGAAAAAAGGTTTAAAAAAAATATATGGTGCCGGGCACGGTGCGGACACTACGCTGCTGTTGTGCTGAGCGAATGATTTTGAGTATTGGCTTTACGAGCAGCTGGAGACCTCGGTTAAAATTCTTATATTTATTTTGCAATTACGCTTTGCTTGCTGGGCCGGGCGACCAACAACGGCGGGGTTATTAGATTAAAATAAAAAGTTACAAACTTTAAAATAAATGCGGCGAAGTTGCAAACTTCGCCGAGAACCGGACACTTCGTCGAGCTGGGGGGAACTAAAATTTGCCACTAGTCCTTCTTTTGTTTGTAATGAACTTTAATTTTATTTCCTTTAGGAAGAAGCACAGTTAATAATTACAATTTCATCGCTAATAAATTCCCTTTTATGCAAAAAATATTTATACCATTTTTCCTGTCATCCTTATTATTTAATGCTTTGAATGGTTTCTCTCAGGATTCACTGATCAATAATAAAATGCAGATGAATTTTATGTTAGGGAGATGGGATTTATTTACAAATGGAAGTTTAATCGGGAACAGTATTACCGACACTATATTAAACGGGCATGTGATAGAAGAAAACTTTACCGAATTGCCTCCCGATCCTTTTCTCGGTAAAAGCTGGATTACTTACAATGAATATGAGCATCATTGGGAAATGACGCAGGTAGACAACCAGGGAAATCATTCTTTTTTTATTGGTAACAAGGAAGACAATAAAATTATTTATGAGAGAAATTTTAAAACCAGGAAAGGTGAGGACAGAATACAACGCCTGATTTATTATAACATTTCAAACGATACTTTTGACTGGACTTTTGACACTTCAGCTGATAACGGAAAAACATGGACTGTGTATTATAATGTTCACTATTCCAGGAAAAGTTAAACACAATATGGAATGAATGTCGCTAATGTTGACACTATTTCAAACTGCAAAACTAAACCTTTACGTTCTACGTTGAGCTGGGTTAAATAAACCCTAAACCATGAATGCGAAATAAGAACTATGAAGTTTTTTAAACTTCATCACACTTGTTTAAGGCAAAATAAAAGTTGCAAACTTTAATATAGATGCGGCGAAGTTGCAAACTATCGCCAAGGCACCCGAACACTTCGCCGAGTTAAGGGTTACTATGAATATTGTTTTATAGTTGATTTATTGTAAAAAGTTATCTTTAAAGCAAAAGATTTTGAAAATGAAATAATGTAAAGATTAACTTTAAAATAAAAGGTATGAACACTACAGATGCACATAACCAAAAAATAGCAAAATTGACTTTTGCCTCGGTGTATCCTCTGTATATAAAAAAAGTGGAAACAAAAGGCAGAACAAAAGAAGAATTAAACCAGGTTATAGAATGGTTAACAGGCTTCGATGATAAGAAGCTACAAGAACTAATTAAAGAAAAGGCGACGTTTGAAATGTTCTTTCAGCATGCTTCGCTAAATACGAATGCAAAGCTTATCACAGGTTTAATCTGTGGTTATCGTGTGGAAGAAATCAAAAACCCTTTAACGCAGCAGGTTAGGTATTTGGATAAATTGGTGGATGAGTTGGCAAAGGGCAAAAAGATGGAAAAGATTTTGCGCGGCTCGCAGATATGAAAACACAGCACTAAGCGAAGTTTGCAACTTCGCTTGTCTTATCCTGAAGTTTTAAACTTAATTATTGTATGGTTTAGTGTTTACATAAGAGTTACAAACTTTAATATAGATACGGCGAAGTTGCAAACTTCGCCGAGACACCGAACACTTCGCCGAGCTGGGGAAATTATTAATTGTTATCTGAAAAAATTTTGAAACCAGTTATTTTCTGGATAATGAATTCATGCTCATGATTAGATACGAAAAGCAATCGAAGAATATTAAAGTAATGCAACATTAATGTTCTGATTGCTTTATTAATGCTTTCTTCTTTTATGTTATGAAGAGTATCTAGCCATTTAAAATATATAAGACCAAAATGTTCTACTTTACTAAACATTGTATAGAACGTGTCAAAATGCCTATGAAAGTCTTCATAGTTTTGTGAACTCAATATGTTAGTAATATTTGGTTTTGCCTTTTTAAAATTACTCTGATTGTAATTATATAAATCTTTCAATTCATCTTCTATTGCTTTGAATGTTGTGTCAATATCAAGTTCATGTTGAACAGTTTTTAATCTTTGAAGATAACTATACGAATTGCTAACACCATCTCCAAGCAATTCAAGGCATTTATCAGTGAAGGGATTAAAGTTCATATCACTTGAACATTCTTCTGCCTCATGAAATAAATCAGCGGCAAAAATTGCGTCTGCCATTACTGTTCTAAGAATTATTGAAAGACCGTATAGAATTTGAGAATTATATGGCTGAATGTTTATAAGAAGTTTAGCATTGGTTAGTGAGACATATAACCTATCTAAAAATCCCCTACAACATTTAATAAGAGCATCTTTAGAATCGGGTGGATTTTTAATAAACACTTCGCCAATTGATTCGATTTCTTTAATAATAAATTCATGTTCTTTAATAATAGTCATAGCGTACAAATTTATTAATGTACTTGTGAAACATTAGTAACCAAAGTTTTTTAATTGTTGAGTTATATTCATCATTTCAAAGGCTGCCGGATAGAAGCGAATACCCCGCTGAAGCTTTTGTGTAAAGCTCTTGTCGCGGAGTAGCAGCGAATAGCCGGGACAACAGCTCAATTAAAATACTGCAGCTTTAAGCCCCAAATAAAAATCCTTTATTCTTCATCGTTTAGTAATTCTCCGTTTAGCAATTCAGGCAATATTGTTCTCACTTCTTCATTGCTTATCAAATCTACATTCTTTAATTTTTTTTCTATGGCCCTTGTTCTAATACCTGCAACATTTTCTAATTGATCGAGCCCTGTTTGTATATTCTTTTGCGCCTTATCAAGCATGCCGCTGAAGTTGCCGAACTCTGTTTTTACGGCGCTGAGAATGTTCCATACTTCGCTGCTGCGTTTTTCTATAGCAAGGGTGCGGAAACCCATTTGTAAACTGCTTAAGAAGGCGGAGAGCGTGGTGGGGCCGGCGATGTTTATTTTGCATTCGGTGCGTATGCTTTCGAACAGGCCGGGTGTGCGCAGCACTTCGGCATATAAACTTTCGAAGGGCAGGAAGAGGATGGCAAAGTCGGTGGTGTTGGGCGCATCAATATAGCGGCTGCAGATATCGGCGGCTGATTTTTTTATGCCGCGTACAAAGGCTTTGCGGTGTTCTTCTATTTGTGCGGGGTCGCCGGTTTCGTAAGCCTGCATCAGCAGCTCAAAATCTTCTTTGGGAAACTTACTATCAATGGGCAGCCATAGCGGCTGGCCATCGTTATTGCCCGGCAGCTTTACGGCAAACTCCACGAGTGCATTGCTGCCCGTTTTTGTTTTTACATTTTTGGCGTATTGGTCGGGCGTAAGCGTTTGCTCGAGTATGGCTTCGAGCTGGTACTCGCCAAGCACACCGCGTGTTTTTACATTGGTAAGTACGCGTTTAAGGTCGCCAACGCCGGTGGCTAAAGTTTGCATATCGCCGAGGCCTTTATGCACGGCTTCGAGGCGTTCGCTTACGAGTTTAAAGCTTTCACCAAGACGTGTTTCTAAAGTCTGCTGTAATTTTTCATCAACGGTAATGCGCATTTGTTCCAGCTTTTGTTCGTTGCCCTGTTGCAGGTCAGTGATCTTTTTTTCGAGGGTTGTGCGCATGTCGGTTAATGCCGTTGCGGTTGTGGTGTTTTGTTCGCTTTGCATGCGTAACAATTGGCGGAAATTATCGCTCTGCAGGTCATTGAATTTGTCTATTGATTGCGCCAGATCTTTTTTAAATATATCTAATGCAGCAGCAATTTCTTTTCTTGATTCAAGTGCATTATTGTTATTGCTTTCAGTGAATGCGGTGAGTTTATTATCTATGGTTAATGTGAGGTGATTGAGTTTTTCTTCGAAGGATTGCAGTGAGTTGGCGAGCTCTTGTCGCGCTCTTGCGGATTGATTGGAAGTTTCCAGGCGATTAAAGGCAATTTCTTTTTTTACAGATTCTTCGATGCGTTGTATCTCTGTTTTGAGGGAATCGAATTTATAATCTGTGTTGTTGGGTTTAAGTTTGAAAGAAAGTGTGAGGCTGATTATAAGAAGAATTATGATGATAGCAAACAATATGTATAAGGCAGTCATAAATATTTTCAACAGTTTAAAGCTGAAGGAGTAGTAAGATAAAAATTGTTTTGCAAATTGTTATTTACTTTTTTTGTTGTGACACAAAAAAGTAATAAAAAAAATCATATCAGTTCAATGCCTTTAAATCCAACTAAGTAAATACTTACATTTGCATAGAATATATATTCTATGAGTACAATAACAAACGGCGCTGTCACTTTAACCGCCAAAGATTTTGTAACCGACCAGGAAGTGCGCTGGTGTCCTGGCTGCGGCGATTATTCCATTTTAGCGCAGGTGCAAAAAGTAATGCCCACCATCGGTGTGCCGCGTGAAAATATTGTCATCATCAGCGGTATTGGCTGCAGCAGCCGGTTTCCGTATTACATGAATACTTATGGCATGCATTCCATTCACGGCCGCGCCACCGCTGTGGCAAGCGGGTTGAAAGCCACCAGGCCCGAACTGAGCGTGTGGATTGTAACAGGGGATGGTGATGCACTGAGCATTGGCGGTAACCATACTATTCACCTGCTGCGCAGGAATTTTGATGTAAATATTTTATTGTTCAATAACCAGATTTATGGCTTAACAAAGGGGCAGTATTCGCCCACATCAGAAGAAAATAAAATTACAAAGAGCACGCCTTATGGCTCCATAGACCATCCGTTTAACCCGCTTGCACTTGCCATGGGGGCCGAAGCAACTTTTATTGCCCGCAGTATGGACCGCGACCCCAAGCATATGCAAACCATGCTTACACGCAGCCACCAGCATAAAGGCGCATCATTTTTAGAAATATACCAGAACTGCAATATTTTTAATGACGGTGCATTTGAGCCCTTTACAGAAAAAAGCTCAAAAGCAGACGAGGCTTTGTTTTTAGAGCATGGAAAACCTTTAATATTTGGCGCATCGCAAAACAAAGGCATAAAGCTGGATGGCTTTAAACCGGTTGTTGCTGAGCTTGGAAATGGAATATCAGCAGATGATCTTTGGGTGCACGATGAAACAGATCTTTGCAAGGCGCAATTACTCATCCGCATGTTTGATAACCCTAAAATTGAAGGGCATTTTCCCCGGCCCTTTGGCATATTTTACGAAACAGAGCGGGCATGTTATGAAGATGTAATGCGTATGCAAATAGAAGATACCATTGCACGCAAAGGCGCAGGCAATTTAGATAAACTCCTGAGGGGAAATGAAGTGTGGGAAATTGTATAAATAAATTTTTTTTACCCTTCTTTTCCTATATCTCATTCTCCTGCTTTTGTTTATCATTCAGTATGTACAGAATTTATGACTGCTGCAAGTTATTATCCTGTGTCTTCTTTATCAATTCTTCCAGGGAAATTTCTTCCGCCACGCTACGCTGTGGCTCTTTATCATTGCCGTAAGACCATTTTACCAGGCGCATAAAACCGCCTTCAATTTCAATACCTGTAATGGTTCCGTCCCTGAAACAGCAGCAGCCTGTATTAAAATAACTGGGCTTCATGTTGCGGAAAGATGCATTCATGAAATTATATTCCCTGCGCCGGCGGGGTATCTCTGCTTCAATTTTTTGCACAGCAGCAATGTCTTTACCGGCCTGCGCTTCCTCAAGCTGCAGGTACAGCCGCTCAAGATGCGTCAGGGAATTAAATACCGGCTGGTGCGTGTGGCCTGTAACCAGTATGATATTTTTTTGTGTCTCACTCCATTCATACATTATCTGGTTGTGCAGGGTTTTAAGCTCATCGTTGCAGGAAGGTGTATTGGGGTTTAACTGGAGAAAAGCCTGCAGCGGCCCCCAGATAATACTTACAAACCACTTGCTGAAAGCATTGCCATCACTTTGTGCATCGCCCTGGTGGCCGTGAGTGCAAAAAATATCTATACTTTTTTCTTTAACACGGAGCCTTAAAACAATGCCTTCAAAAATATTCAGTTCTTTGTTATACATTTTTTTTATATAGCGCTGCGCGAAAGGATTTTCTCTCCAGAAAAGATCATGGTTGCCAATTATTTTGCAGCAGGCATTGCGGCGGATAAACAGTCTTTCTTTTGCAAAAGCTTTTTTATTGTACTTCATTACACTGAAAATATTATTCTTCCAGAGTTCTTCACTGTCACCCAGGTTCACATAATAGAAATTATTTGCATTGTAATAATCAAGCGCGGCAAGATAATTTTTTTCACAGCCTGCAAAATCATCTGCAGCATTCCGGTTGCCTTTATGCTGGTCAGAAAAAATAATAACAGGCTGCTGCATGGTATCGGCAATCAGCAGGTATCCTGTATTCTTTGGGGGGTCAATGGAAGCAGCATATACCCTGGACAGCGCTTCATGCACTTTATCTTTTTTGGGCGCCGAAGAAAATTTATTTGCCGCCCATGTTACCGGCCGGGTAAACAGGAATTTACAAAAGCCCCTGATAGATTCAAAAAAGGTATTGGTTTTTTTTAATGGTGGCATAAAACTGGTTGTAGCGCAACAAATTAATTTATCCCGGCGAGTTTACAAATTCAAAAAAACGTGGCTTATTGTTTTCAGGTTCTGTTAAACTGTATTATCAATACTGAAAAAGAAGTATATTTATTTTTGCCGGTAAGGGCTGCTGCAAAATTTTTACGCCGGTTGAAAGCAAAGCTACTTTGTCAAAAACATCAATAACCAATTGTGCAAAAATTTTTTGGGATAAGGCTGAAGCTCCTTTTGTTTGCAGGATGCAGCATAGTTTTTTATGCCGTGGATGCACAGGATTTTTCCAATGCAGGAAAAGATTTCTGGGTGGGTTATGGCTCACATGTGGCCATGTATAATCCCAATGGCACAATAAACGATACCAGCGGAGGCACGCAGGACATGGTATTATATTTTACATCAAATAAAAATGCCAGTATAAAGGTAGAAATACCTGCAACGGGATGGGTGCGTTATTATACACTTACTGCCAATACAGTTGTGGAAAGCGATTCGATACCAAAGGCCGGTGCAGATGATGCAAGGCTTACCACCGAGGGTGTTTCAAACAAGGGCATTCATATCACCAGCGACCAGCCTGTGGTTGCATATTGCCATATATATAATGCCAGCGTTTCCGGGGCGGCCTTATTATTTCCCACTAATATTCTCGGGCAGGACTATTATACTTTGAATTATACACAGATTTCAAATGACGCCAACTGTTACTCGTATTGTTTTGTAATTGCCACTGAAGACAGCACGCTTGTGGAAATAACACCATTTGCAAATACACTTACGCATGCCGCCGGGCAGCCATTTACGCAACTGCTGAACAAAGGGCAAATACTAAATTTACTTGGTAAGCCTACAGGCCAAAACGGGGTAATTTATACTGGTGTTGATTTAACAGGCACACATATAAGAACAGTAAATACCGGCAATGTGCCCTGTAAAAAAATAGCTGTTTTTTGCGGTTCGGGTAAAGTAAATATTATGTGCGGTCCCGGCTTACCCACTTCTGATAATATGATACAGCAAATGTTTCCTTCGGATGCCTGGGGAACAAAATATATTACAATCCCTACCAAAGATATGCCGCTCAATTTTTTCAGGATAATGGTTAAAGACACTATAGCAGTTGTAAAAGTGAACGGGGTTACTTTAAACAATCTTATCAATGGCAGGTATTATACATTCGCGGCGGACTCACCCTGTGTAATAACTGCGGATACTTCCATATTAGTAGCGCAATACATTACTACGGAAGACCAGTGTGGCAATACCGTTTTAGGAGAAAACGGTGACCCCGAAATGATTTACCTGAGCCCCGTTGACCAAAACATCAGTAATATTACTGTAAACTCTACAAGCCACTATGCAATTACAATTCACCATATCAATGTTCTTATCAGAACCACTGATGTTAACAGCTTCCGGTTAGATGGAAATGCATACCCCGGTTCGTTTAAAATTCTTAATTCAGACCCGGAATATTCTTATGCGCAATTTACCGTAAACGCAGGCTTTCACAACCTGCGTTCTGATTCCGGATTTAATGCTGTTGCGTATGGATATGGCTACCATGAAAGCTATGGATATAACGCAGGGTTCAATATAAGCCATTTGTATAATTATTTAACAGTGCATAACCCTTATGCCACCCCTAATACACTCCAGGCATGCAGGGCTACGCCTTTTAAATTATCAGTTGCACTTGTTTATCAGCCCACTGAAATGCAGTGGGACTTTTTGGGCAACCCGAACCTTTCGCCAAACAGTGCAGTGGATATTAAAAACCCTTTGCCTGACAGCAGTTTTACACAGGATGGCAAAATGCTGTTCAGGTACACATTGCCCGGGTTTTATAATTTTTCTGCTACGGGGAAACTGCATGTGGACATAAATGTATTTAACAGCCTGCAGGATGGCTGCAGCAGCCAGCAGCCGATTGGCTATGACATAGATGTGGTGGAACGGCCGCTTGCCAACTGGCACCTGGATTATAACAAGTGTGTAAATGACACTTTATTTTTTAAAGATTCTTCGGATGCTTTCAGTAATAACATTATCCATTGGTATTGGGATTTTGGCGACGGCAGTTTTGATACCACGGCGAACCCCGTAAAAAAATATGCAGTTTATGGCGATTATAATACCGCACTGCAGATTATTACTGATATTGGTTGTTTTGATGATACAGTAAAACCCGTGTCCCTTTCTACCTATCCTTTTGCAAATTTTACCGTTAACCCGTTATCGGTATGCCAGGGCGCGGCTACAAAATTCACGGATGCGTCCTCAATAAGTTACGGCGCCATTACAAAATGGCAATGGGATTTTGGCAATGGCGGTTCCATAAATACACAAAGCCCTTCACTTATTTATCCGCAGCCGGGCATATACAATGTGAAACTGAGTGTGTACAACAAAAATGGATGTGAAGATGATACAATCCATACCGCTGCTGTTTATGCTTATCCCACCATCAGCATCAGTGATCTTTTTGTGTATGAAGGAAATTCAATACAGATAAAACCGGATTATACCGGCACCGGTTTGCAATACAGATGGTCACCTTCCATTTATCTGAACAGCGATACGGCAGCGTATCCTGTATCTACACCATTTGATGATATCCGTTACTATCTTACCGTTACCGGCAGTGGCGGGTGTACTGCAACGAAAACTGTTTTTATTGACGTGGTGCAGTTGCTTACCATACCAAATGTATTTTCCCCCAATGGGGATGGGATAAATGATAAATGGATCATCACTAATCTTGAATTTTATCCAACTGCGGATGTGGAAATATTCAACCGTTACGGGCAGCCTGTTTTTCATTCATTAAATTATTTCAGTAAGCCATGGGATGGCACTTATAACGGTAGCCCTATGCCCGTGGGCACTTATTATTATATCATTAATACAAAGAATAAATATATTGGCGTTAAAAGCGGCTATGTGGCAATACTGAGATAGATTTTTTAAACCGGTTATTTTTAAAACGCTGCAAAAACAAATTGCATGAAACACAAACTGCTTGTTATTTTTTCATTTCTTTCCCTGGCGGCTGCCTCACAAAATACAAAGCGTGCAAGGGACCTCGGAATTCCTTTTGATGGTGTTCCCGGAAAATATAATGCCATTACAGATGTTGCAGGTGTAACGGTAGGACAAACAACTTTAATACAAGGAAGCGGCCCGCTGATGCAGGGCAAAGGTCCGGTACGCACTGGTGTTACAGCTGTATTGCCCCGGGGAAAAATATTTGCACCCGTGTTTGCAAACTGGTACACATTAAACGGCAATGGCGATATGACAGGTACCCACTGGCTTACTGAATCAGGTTTTTTGGAAACACCCATTCTTATCACAAATACCGGCAGCGTGGGAACTGTGCGTGATGCCACATGGCAATGGATGAATGATCATCATTATTATACGCCTTTTTATAAAAATTACTGGTATGCTTACCCGGTGGTTGCTGAAACTTATGATGGTATTTTTAATGATATTAATGGCGGGCATGTAAAAAAAGAACACGTGTATGCGGCATTAGACAGCGCAAAAAGCGGCCCGGTAGAAGAAGGTGGTGTGGGCGGCGGCACAGGCATGATGTGTTATTTATTTAAAGGAGGTATTGGCACTTCATCGCGTGTATTAAGTAAGGAAGCGGGTGGGTATACAGTGGGTGTGCTGGTGCAGTGCAATCATGGTTCACGCACGCAGTTAACCATTGCAGGTGTTCCTGTAGGTAAAGAATTAAAAGACACGCTTCCGTTTACCATTGACGGGCAACCCAATGCCACATTGGATCCTGCACTCAGCGACCGTGGCTCCATCATAGTGGTGGTGGCAACAGATGCACCATTGCTTCCCAACCAGTTAAAACGGATTGCACAACGTGTGCCACTTGGTGTTACCCGTACAGGCGGAATCGGCGGCAATGGATCAGGGGATATTTTTATTGCCTTTTCCACAGCCAATACAAATGCTTTCAGCAACGACAGTATAGAACAGGTGAGCACATTGCCCAATGAACAGATGAATGCATTGTTTACCGCAACTGTCCAGGCAACAGAAGAAGCCATCATCAATGCGCTTGTGGCAGGCAAAACACTTAAAGGCATTAATGATAACACAGTATATGGAATGCCTATAGATGCGGTGCTGAATATTTTAAAAAAATATAACAGGCTGAACTGAAAAAAATAATGATGAATGCAACCAAAACCGGATGCCCGTTTTCAACTAATCAATAACTTTATTGAAATACCCGTCACATGAAAAAAATATTCCTCCTTCATTTTGCAGTTATTTTTTGTGCAGTTGTTTTTGCGCAGAATACAGTTTACACGCCTTCTCCTGAAAATATGAAAGCTCGTGAATGGTTCACCAATGCAAAGTTTGGTTTGTTTATTCACTGGGGGCCATTCAGCATTCCCGGCGATGGCGAATGGGTAATGAACAACCGCAACATTACCGTAAAAAATTATACAAGGCTGATGGATTTTTTTAATCCCATTGATTTTAATGCACAGCAATGGGTGAAGATGGCGAAAGATGCGGGCATGGGATATATCACACTCATTACACGCCACCATGATGGTTTCAGCATGTGGGATACAAAGCAGAGTGATTTCAATATTATGAACTCGCCTTATCATAAAGACATCGTGAAAATGCTTGCTGATGAATGCCACAAACAGGGCATCAAATTATTTGTATATTATTCTTTACTCGACTGGCGCCGCGATGATTACTCATGGACAACGGGCAGAACAGGAAAAGGAACAGGCCGCACCGTGCAGGAGGACTGGAACCATTATATCCAGTTCATGAAAAACCAATTGACTGAGCTGCTCACCAATTACGGAGAAATTGGTGGCGTGTGGTTTGATGGTTACTGGGACCAGTTAAATGATGACAGTGATAAAAATCAAACGCCGCATGTGGACTGGCATTTGAATGAAATTTATACACTCATCCATAAACTGCAGCTGCAATGTTTAATCGGCAACAACCATCACCTTACACCATTGCCCGGAGAAGATTTCCAAATGTTTGAAAAAGATTTGCCCGGCGGAAACACCACTGGTTTTGGCGGTGCAAGTGTTTCACCGCTGCCGCTTGAAACCTGCGAAACCATTAATAATTCCTGGGGTTTTAATATTACAGACACTTCTTACAAAACACATAAGCAACTGATAGATTATTTAGTGCGCGCAAACGGCTACGGTGCAAATTTTCTGCTCAACATAGGGCCCATGCCCAATGGCGATATTCAGCCCGAGTTTAAAGAACGGCTTGCATATATGGGCAGTTGGTTAAAAATTTATGGCGAAAGTATTTACAACACGAAGGGCGGATATATGCGCCCGCAAAGCTGGGGGTGTATTACACAAAAACCGGGAAAAATGTATGTACATGTATTGGATAAAAGCGCAACAAATATTTCACTGCCCAATTTTCCGTATGCAAAAATCAGCAAAGCATATTTGCTGAAAGATAAATCCGCAGTGAATGCGCAGTTGAATAATGGGGTTGCACAAATCATTCCCGCATCTGTAAATGAAGATGGTCCCGATGAAGTAATTGTGCTTGAAGTGAGTAATTGATTTTTTTGTACCCGGCGGCTGAAACCCTTTTTGGGCTTTGGTTGCGTCGTACTCCTGTACGTTTTGTTAATTGTTCAACAGAAGACGGTTAACATGAAAAGGTTTTATTTAATCATTTGTATTTTCTTGTTTTCATTTTCTGAAGCATTTGCTCAGAATGTAAATTCCGTAATGACTTTTTATGCAGATAAAGGTGATGGAGATTTCTTTGGATGGAAAGAAAATGATTTTGTTTATGAATTCTTCGCCGATTCAACGTTTGCAATTACCCCTTACCAATTTGGTTATTTGTATTATACAGGCAGCATATTCAAATCTGTAATAACTGGAACCTACAAAAAGCATGATAATAGCTTACAACTTTTATTTCTGCATAATAATTACCAACCAAGATACAGTCAACTGAAAGGAATCAGCGATACTACAAGAAGAACATTTGTCAGCGGTTTACCGAATTATACCAATACTTGGTTCGTCATAAAAGATTCTATCATCATTGATACAAAAAACATTTTTCCAACTCTTGAATATGTAACAAATGATATCGCTGCAAAACTTGAAAGGAGATTTAACAATTGGGGTATCAGGTAATATTGTCTGCAATTCTTTTAGAACAATAAAAGAGATGCAAATACAAATGAATTAATATCTTCAACAACATGTTATCCGTAAAAGAAATTGAAAAACCTGATATTGAATTCATCATTACCTACTGGTTGCAAAGTAATCCTGATTTTCTTAATGAAATGGGCGTTGATCTTGCAAAAATAGCTTCCAAGAACAATGTATAAACATGCTTGCAGAATCATTCCAACCCTGTGAAGCTTTTAAGACTTCACAGGGTTATAAAAGAATAAATTTTCAGCCGGTAAATTAAAGGATAATTACGCTGTTGCTGCCGCCAAATTCATTTGGGTTTTGGCTGTCTGCTTCAGGCTCATTAAGCCACAAAACTTCATTCACTAAGTATTTAAATTCGTGCTGTGTATTTTTTGGTAAGGAAACATCACAGATAAAACTGCCGTCCTTTTTCTTACTCATTACCACTGAATTTTCCCAATCGCTGTTTAGACCAAGAATTTCCACTGTTTCGGCATCTTCAGGTTTAAAGGTGAATTTTACCTTGCAATAATCTTTTGTTTTGAAATAAGTTTTCTGGATCATCTTTTGTTTTTTGGTTAATTTCTTACACCGCTTAATACCGCTAATGCAAAAAGGTAACCCATCCGCAACAACTGCGCATAAGAACCCGGGAAGTTTTTATTTAACTTTGAACCATGTACTATTTTGTAAAAACACCCTGGTGGATTAAAAAACTGTACCCTTATCTTCAATGGGATGTTTCCACTGAGGAGAAATTTTTATACCTCACATTTGATGATGGCCCGCATGAAACAGCCACGCCTTTTGTGCTTGATCAGTTAAAACAATATAATGCCAAAGCAACATTTTTCTGCGTTGGCAAAAACGTGATTGACCAACCCAATATTTACCGGAGGATTTTAGATGAAGGCCACAAAATAGGGAACCATACACATAATCATCTTAACGGCAGGAAAGTAAAAGACAAAATTTATATTGAAAATATTTTTGAAGCCGCAAAATATATTGACAGTAATTTATTCCGCCCACCGTATGGAAGGATAACTAAGTTTCAGGCGGATATTTTAAAAAATATGAAGTACGAAGTGCAAAGTACGGACGGCATAAAAACTTCGAACTCCGAACTTCAAACTTCAAACTTTCACATTATTATGTGGAACGTTTTGAGCGGCGATTTTGATACAAAGCTTTCACCGGAAAAGTGTTTTCAAAATGTACTGCTGCATGCAAGACCCGGCTCTATCATTGTATTTCATGACAGCTCCAAGGCCTTTGATCGGATGAGTTATGCCTTGCCAAAAATGCTGGAACATTTTAGTAAACTTGGGTTTCAGTTTAAAGCATTGAATATGTAAAATGGTTTTTTTATTGCTGAATAAAGAACTGAACGCACAAGGGAGTGACACAACAAAGGCATAACAGCAATCCTGCAGCCGGGTAAACAATAACTTTCACTGCCGGTTTAAAATGATTCTTTTAATGTAGGTTTGAAAAAAATTATTTACTGAAACAGCGCTATAAAATATTGCTTAATTATGTAATTGGCCCGCTGCTGTTTATCGTTTTATGTTTTGTTATTTACAACAAAATAAAAGACCAGGCAAACCTGCAGCAAACATGGGATACGATGCAGCAATCTATAACCGGCGGCAACAAATGGCTGGTGGTTGCACTATTTGGTTTAATGCTCCTGAACTGGGGCATTGAAGCAAGAAAATGGCAGATACTTGTAACGCCGGTACAGCATGTAAATTATTTTACGGCCTGGAAAGCAGTACTGTCGGGGCTTGCGCTGTCTTTGTTTTTGCCCAATGGCATTGGCGATTATTTTGGAAGGATTGCGTACATGAACGAAGGCAACCGGTTGAAATCTGTGGCACTAACCATTGTGGGCAGCATGGCGCAGTTAATAATAACGCTGGTGGGCGGCTTTATTGGTTTAATCTGGTTAAAAAATAATGGCTGGAAAGAAACACCGCAACTGCAGGGGCTTTCGGTATTCTGGATAAACAGTATTGTATCAATGATTGGCATGGGCATTTTACTGATGCTGTTTATTTATTTTAAACTGTCGTGGCTTACCGTGCTGGTTGAAAAAATACCATTTGTACAGAAATATAAATGGCTGATAGAGCACCTGGAAACATTTCACCGCAGGGAATTAACAAGAATTTTGTTCCTGTCATTTATCAGGTATTGTATTTTTATCGTTCAATACCTGCTGGCGCTTCATATTTTTAATGTGCAGCTTTCATGGACCAACGCGGCATGTACTACCAGTGTATTATTTTTGGTGATAGCAATTTTACCCACCATACCGCTTGCCGATATTGGCATACGCAGTGAGGCAGGCAGGCAGTTATTCGGGTTGTTAAGCGCAAATACTTTGGGTATAATTGTAACAACGGCAGGAATATGGTTTATAAATTTAATTATTCCGGCTGTGGCAGGAAGTTTGTTTATATTGAGCATTAAATTATTCAGAAACAGGTAACGTGAAGAAACTTTTAGCGCTGGCACTTACTACATTCAGTTGGATGGCACTCTCGGCAGGAGATGATTTTTGCGGCATCCGCAACACCGCTTTTAAAGCGGGCGAAAGAATTACATTCAATGTATTTTATGCGGCAGGTATTTATGTAAATGCAGGCACAGCAACATTTACCACCACCATTGAAACACTGAACAATAAAGCCGTTTATCATGTAGTAGGCGAAGGAAGGACAAATTCCAGTTACGACTGGATATTTAAAGTGCGTGATAAATATGAAAGCTTTTTTGATACTGCCAATCTGCAGCCGCTGAAATTTATTCGCAATGTAGATGAAGGCGGGTATAAGAAAAATGAAAACATTTCATTTAACCAGCAAACTAATACTGCCATTACAACAGCCGGGGTTTTTAAAGTACCCAATTGCATACAGGATGTATTAAGTTCTATTTATTATGCGCGCAATATAGATTTCAGCAAATATAAGGTGAACGATAAAATACCTTTCAGCATGTTCATGGATAACGAAGTGTATAACCTTTACCTGCGTTATCTCGGCAAAGAAGTGGTAAAAACCAGGTATGGTAAATTCAATGCCATAAAATTTAAACCGCTGCTGGTAAAAGGCACTTTATTTTCAGGTGGTGAAAAAATGAATGTGTGGGTAAGCGATGATGCAAAC
This sequence comes from Chitinophagales bacterium, assembly GCA_038207175.1. Lineage (GTDB taxonomy): Bacteria > Bacteroidota > Bacteroidia > Chitinophagales > Chitinophagaceae > JBBRAD01. The sequence goes on along the minus strand of JBBRAD010000002.1, from coordinate 86,012 downwards.
CATATTCCTTTGCGTATAGAAAGCCCGATAGTGGTGGGCAGCATAAAAGTAGATATGATGAGTTATTCCAACCTGCGTTATCCCTTAACCTCACTTATAAGTTTCAGGTAATTTTTTTGTACCCGGCATTCGAATTTTCAATTTAACATTGTTGCGTCGCTCTCCCGTACGTTCTGTTCGTTGCGGGGCATTCAACCCAATCACACATCAGCTAATCTAAAAATATCTTTCTGTCTTATTCCTTTCTCTGTCATCTGCAGTGTGCAGCATTCAGTAGATTTATCATGCTCAAAAAATAAAGTATAATCATTTTCCACCGCTTCTTTTAAAAACAATTTTTTTTCATTCAGTGTAGTAAGCGGAAACATATCATAAGCCATTATATAAGGCAGCGGGATATGCGCTGCCGACGGCAGCAGGTCGGCCATGAATACAATTATTTTTCCATTATAATTTATTTGCGGAAGCATCATGGCGCCGGTATGCCCGTTTACAATTTTAAAAGAAAGTTGCGGAATGATTGATGAAGGAATGGTTTGTATTTTGCCATTATCCATTGTCAATTCGCCACTCACAAACTTCAACTGGCCGCTTTCTTGTATGGGTAAAATATTCTCTTTAAGAAAAGATGCTTTTTCCCTGTCATTGGGCACTGTTGCCCATTTCCAGTGGCTTTCATTGCTCCGGTAAGTTGCATTTTTAAATGCCGGAACAAGTTTATCACCTGCTCTTTCAATACTTCCGCCGCAATGATCAAAATGAAGATGGGTCAGAACAACATCCGTAATATCATCTTTGCTGAAACCAAGATCATTTAATGATGTATCCAAAGTATCATCGCCATGCAAATAATAATGGCTGAAAAATTTTGCGTCCTGTTTATCGCCGATGCCGTTATCAATTAAAATTAATTTATTGTCTTCTTCAATCAATAAACAACGCATCGCCCAGGTACACATATTATTTTCATCAGCAGGGTTCAATTTATTCCAGATGCTTTTCGGCACCACGCCAAACATGGCTCCTCCATCTAATTTAAAAAATTGCGTATTAATGGTGTACAGTTTCATATTGCCCCCAATATCCTTTTTTGTTTTTGTAATGTAAATAAGAGCCCTGCAAGACCCAGGAAGAAAAATATGATCAAAGCAAAAATGGAGTTACGCATATTTCCGGTTATCTCCTGTACAAACCCAAAACTAAACATGCCGATAACAATTGCCACTTTTTCTGTTACATCATAAAAACTGAAAAATGAAGCAGTATCATGTGTTTCAGGCATTATCTTGGAATAAGTAGAGCGGCTGAGTGATTGTATGCCACCCATTACAAGCCCCACAATAGTTGCAAGAATGTAAAATTGCATTTCTGTTGTGGTAAAATAGGCAGCGATGCAAATCCCTATCCAGAGTATTACTACAAACATCAGTACCCGTATATTGCCAAATTTATCAGAAAGTTTTGCCATGATATAGGCCCCTGCTATTGCCACCACCTGTATCAGCAAAAGACAAATAATTAATTTGGTTTCCGGCAATTGCAATACCTGGCTACCAAATAATGTGGCCGCAAGCATTACAGTTTGCACACCCATACTGTAAAAGAAAAATGAAATAAGGTACCTTTTTAATACAGGCATCTGTTTTGCCTGGTTCCATACCTTTGCCAGTTCTTTAAACCCGTTACTGATTACATTCTTACGCTGAAAACCCTTAACAGGGTTGCCTTTTGGCAAAGTAGCGAAAGTAATTTGTGCAAAAGCTACCCACCAAATTCCCGTAAGAAGAAACGATAGCTGTGAGGCAGAGCCTTCGTTCATCCCAAATGGCTTCATCAGTACAAAAACAAAACAGATCAACTGCAGGATTACACTGCCAATATAACCATAAGCGAAACCTTTGGCGCTTATATCGTCCCTGTCTGCTTCTGCAGCAATTTCAGGTAAATAGGAATTGTAAAAAACAAGGCTGCCGCAATAACCGATAGCGCCAAGGATGCAGCCTGTAATACCCAAAGCCAGTGTTGATTTATCAAACCAGAATAACATGCAGCAGGCAATGCCACCGAGATAACAGAAAAACTGCATAAACGATTTTTTATTGCCGCGGTAATCTGCAATGGAAGAAAGGATGGGGGATATCAATGCAATAACAAGATAAGCAAATGCAATGGCGTAGTTATACAGGGAGGCGCTTTCAAATTCCCTTCCTAAAAATATTACTTTATGGCTTATTATATTTCCCGAAGCATCTTTTAAAGAAGTAATGGCATCGTAATATGCCGGAAAAATTGTAGTGGTAATTACAAGATTGTAGGCGCTATTTGCCCAGTCGTACATGGCCCATCCGTTTACTACTTTTTTGGATGCAGTTTGCATAAGCAGGGGAATTTATTTTTAAAGATATGCAACAGATACAACAAAAAATAAAAGCATCCTTTCACTGATGCTTTTGAAAATTTAAACTGTTTATTGTTTATGCATGTACATATCCAGTATATATCAGCGCCAGTATAATGCCCCCAAGCAAAATGCGGTACCATCCAAATACCTTAAAACCGTTTCTCTGCAAATACCCGATAAACAGTTTTACCGCGAGCAATGCAACAATAAAAGATATGACTGCACCAATACCCAGCGTGGTAAAATTATCTTTTACCAGTACTTCAGGATGGTCTTTATAAACGTCCATAAAACTTTTTGCAGATGCTGCAAGCATCGTGGGCACTGCAAGAAAGAAAGAAAATTCTGCAGCAAGGCTTCTCGTCAATTTCTGGCTCATACCGCCAATAATGGTGGCAGCGCTCCTGCTTAATCCCGGGAAAATAATTGACAAAACCTGGAAACACCCGATAATAAAGGCTTTGGGATAAGATATCCGTTTTTCTTCATTTATATTATTGTTCTTAAATAATGAATCAACAAACAATAAAATAATACCGCCTGCAACCATTACACAGGCAATAAAAGTAAGGTTGCCCAATGCAGTGTCAATATATTGTTTTAAAAAATACCCGGCAATCAATGCAGGTATTACAGCAATAATGAGTTTGATATAAAAACCAATATGTTTAAAATTGAAGAATTTTTTACGGTAAATTACTACTACTGCTAAAATAGCTGCCAGTTGTATGATCACTTCAAACATATTTACAAATGCACCATCCTGCACTCCAAGCAAAGGGTTTGCAAATTTTAAATGCGCTGTACTGGAAACAGGCAAAAATTCGGTTACCCCTTCTATAATGGAAAGGATGACAGTTTGAAAAAAACTCAGTCCCATAATTGTATTTTTAGTCAGGTATGTAAAAATAAAAAACGATGGCACTGCCACCGCATTTATTATTTCACAAAAATATTATAGCTGTTTTACTTTTGGCTTTTTAAATATGGCATATATTTCTACCAGCAGGCCCAGCACGATTAAAACAGGTGCAACTGTAATCCTGGAAGTGCTGTACACAAGGTTTGTATCAAATGTATTTGGGTCTGCGTTTTTCCCACCGCTCATTACAAACATCCCCACTGCCACTATAACTGCGCCAATGATCATCCACCGGTAATTTTCCTTTGTAAAAAGAGGGGTGCTTACTGCATCGGGTGCCGTAACCGCCGGTTTTGAAGCAGCAGGTTTTACAGCAGTTTGTTTTTTATCGGCCATGATATAAAAATTGAGGGTGCAATATATGAAAAGTGAATAGTGAATAACCAATAACCAACAGAAAAATTATTGTTAAGGATAAAATTTAAGCGCCGGGTTAATACAAATCATCTAATTTCATTTTCAGGTATTTTATCACGCTGCGGTGCGTGCTGAAAACAGAAATCCCCACGCCAATAAGTATCATTCCGCCAAAAAGTATTAATGTAAGCTCCGTATTCCGGATAGCTTTCAGTTGCGGAAACTGACTCTCCGCCCATTGTATCAGTGTAAATAAAATGGCAATCGAAATAGCGGCGCTTATTAATCCATTTATTACAGCGCGCAGATCCATTGGCTTTGCAATAAACCCGCGCGTAGCGCCCACCATCTGCATGGTTTTTATTAAAAACCGGTTGCTGAACATGGCGAGGCGTATGGTATTATCAATGCTTATAATCACAATCACACAAAGTATAATAGCCACCACCAAAAATATCAACCCAAGTTTTGAAGCCCGTTCATTCAGGTTGCTTACCAAAACCTGCGGGTATTGCAGATCGGTTATCTGGTTGCTGTACTGTCCCATGATTGAAGAGGAAATTTTATTCAGGCTGTCTGTATTTACGTATTCCGCTTTTGCATAAAAGTCAATGCTTTCCGGCAGCGGGTTGTAATCCAGTATTTTGCCCCAGTCTTCATTGTTGTCCTTGTTCCATATCTGTTTGGCGCTTTCTTTATTTATATACTGCACGTCTTTGGCATAAGGCTGCGATGCAATGTAGCCTTGTATTTGCGCAATGGTATCTTTATTCATTGTGCGCAGGTAAGCGCTTATACGTATGTCTTCTTTAAATGAATTACCTAACTGGCTGAGGTTAAGAAAAAACCAGCCCATCACTCCCATTATCAGCAATACAATTGCCACGCCGATAATGCTGTATATATAACTGGGTTTGCTGCGGCGAAGGGATGATTTTCCGGTTTGGGCCATGCTTGCGTTTTATAGAGTTTTGTAAACAGCGCAAATTTAGTGGATTCGCTTACATTTGCAACACTCTTAACGATTGTTTACCCGGCTTAGTATAAGCCATGAAAAAATTTTGTGGTCCGGCAGTTGGGTTATTGTTCAGCTTCCGTTTTGCCACTCACTTGTACGTTCGGTTCTCTATTCAGCTTTGTGTAGTGTTGAAAGTATATTTACCAATCACATTGTTCATCCATGAATTAACTGTACAAGAGTGCGACGCAACAGGAGATGCCATAAAAGACTAATGCAGGGTACAAAAAAACTTACGACTTAAAACTTATAACTTATTACTTAATATGGAATATAATTTTCGTGCAATAGAAAAAAAGTGGCAACAGCAGTGGAAAGAAAGTGGCGTGTATAAAGTTTCAAATGAAAGCGATAAACCAAAGTGTTATGTGCTTGATATGTTTCCTTATCCAAGCGGTGCGGGGCTGCATGTGGGGCATCCGCTGGGATATATTGCGAGTGATATTTATGCACGTTTCAAAAGGTTGAAAGGATTTAATGTATTGCACCCGATGGGTTATGATGCATTTGGTTTGCCAGCAGAGCAGTATGCGATTGAGCATGGGATTCATCCTGCGATTAGTACGGAAAATAATATAAATAATTTCCGCAAGCAGCTTGACAATATTGGATTCTCTTTTGACTGGAGCCGTGAAGTGCGTACCAGTGACCCGCATTATTATAAATGGACGCAATGGATTTTTTTACAACTCTTCAAAAGTTTTTATAACAGAAAAACAAATAAAGCGGAAAGTATAGAAATGCTTGTTGATTCATTTGAGAAAGAGGGAAATACTGTTCATGATTTTCCGTCATCTGCCAACTATCATCTGTCGACTTTTTCTGCCGATGAATGGAAAAATTTTGATGAAAAAAATCAACAGGATATTTTAATGAATTACCGCATTGCATATTGTGGCATTGGTGAAGTAAACTGGTGTGAAGCATTGGGAACTGTATTGGCAAATGACGAAGTAATAAATGGTGTGAGTGAACGTGGTGGTTACCCTGTAGTGAAAAAGAAATTACGGCAATGGTATTTGCGCATTACAGAATATGCTGACCGTTTGCTGGAAGGCTTGCAGCGTGTGGATTTCAGCGAATCAATGAAAGAAATGCAGAGCAACTGGATTGGAAAATCCACAGGAGCAAACGTTAAGTTTAAAGTGCAAAGTAAGAACTACGAATTAGAGGTATATACAACAAGACCTGACACCATCTTCGGCGTTGATTTTATGGTAATTGCCCCCGAGCATGAACTCGTTGAAAGCATTACAACTGATAAACAAAAAATTGCAGTAGAAGAATATCTTACTTATGTAAAAAGCCGCAGTGAACGTGAACGCATGGCGGAGAAAAAAATCACCGGTGTTTTTACAGGCGCTTATGCTTTAAATCCATTCGACGGAAAGCCAATCCTAATATGGGTTTCAGAATATGTGCTTGCTGGTTATGGTACTGGTGCCATCATGGCTGTGCCTTGCGGTGATGAACGCGATTTTAAATTCGCAAAACATTTTAATATTCCAATCACAAATATTATTGGTGAACGTTTTAATGGTGAAGAAGCCAACCCAACCAAAGATGCCGTACTGCAAAACAGTGGCTTCATCAATGGCATGGTAATGAAAGATGCCATTGAAATAGTGAATAATAAATTGGAAGAACTGGGTATTGGCAAAAAGAAAATAAATTATAAAATACGTGATGCTGCATTCAGCAGGCAGCGCTATTGGGGCGAACCATTTCCTATTATTTGGAAAAATGGTATTGCATATCCTTTGGAGGAAAATGAATTGCCTTTATTGCTACCAGAAATGGATGAAATAAAACCCGGCAAAGATGGAGATGGGCCGTTATCAAACAACGAGGAATGGCTTTCCACTCCCTCCTTTGGAGGGAGCCGGAGGGAGGCTGCTACCATGCCCGGCTACGCAGGATCTTCCTGGTATTTTCTCCGTTACATGGACCCTCACAACAATCAAGAATTCTGCAACAGAAAAGTAAGTGACTACTGGAACCAGGTTGATCTCTATATTGGTGGTACAGAACATGCAGTTGGCCATTTACTCTACAGCCGCATGTGGACGAAATGCTTATACGATCTGGGTTTGATTAGTTATGATGAGCCTTATAAAAAATTAGTAAACCAGGGGATGATAACTGGAAACAGTGCCTTTATTCATCTCATTGGTTTTATTTTATTACCAGTAAACTCTGCGAATCAAATTTTAACTGAAGAAGATAAAGAAAAAATTGCTTTGCTTAACACGAAATATCAAATTATTAAAAATACTTTTTTGTCATACGACTTAGTTAATCATCTAAAAATAATTTATCCAACTCCTGAATCAGATGAAGAAATTGAGCATGAGCAACTAAACCATAATGTTATTAATTATCTTACTCAACCAATTAAAGATGAAATTAAAAGTTTTGGATTAATTGGGAAAATAATGATTTCTAATATTTATCTATATTATAAGACACATGTACCAATCGATTATGTAAATCATAATGATGAGTTAAACAGTAAAAGATTAGAAAAGGAAAATTCGAAATTTACAAATGCAACGTTTATTTCTTTAGAGGGTGAAACAATTAAATGTTCCCGAGAAATTGAGAAAATGTCTAAATCAAAAATGAATGTTGTTAATCCGAATGATTTAATAAATAAATACGGCGCCGATACTTTCCGCATGTATGAAATGTTTCTCGGCCCTGTGGAACAAAGCAAACCCTGGGATACAAAAGGCATTGAAGGCGTTCACCGTTTCTTAAAAAAATTATGGCGATTATTTTTTGCGGACGATAACGCTCCTCTCTCCTCGCGGAGAGGGGTTGGGGGTGAGGCGCAACTTTGGACTGATGAAAAGCCAACCGATGCAGAATTAAAAGTGCTTCACAAAGCCATCAAAAAAATTGAAGAAGATACAGAACGTTTTTCTTTCAATACTGCAGTGTCTGCATTCATGGTTTGTGTAAATGATCTGAGCGATTTAAAGTGTCACAAAAAAGAAATACTCGAATCATTATTGATTTTGCTTGCTCCTTATGCACCGCATGTTTGCGAAGAGTTATGGAATGCAATGGGGAACACAAAAAGTATTTTAGATGCAGCATTCCCCGCACTTAATGCTTCTTACTTAATTGAAAATTCAAAAGAATATCCTGTTAGCATCAATGGAAAATTAAGGACAACTATCCATATAGATTTGAGTGCAACACAGGAACAGGTTCAGGAAATTGTACTGGCAAATGATATTGTAAAAAAATGGGTGGAAGACAAGCCTGTGAAGAAACTCATTTTCGTAAAAAATAAAATGGTGAACTTAGTTGTGTAAAATGTTTTAAATTGGTGAACTAAAACTATTGTATGAAAGCCTCACTTGCCACCCTTGTTTTTTTTGCGTTTACAAGTTTCCTGTTTTCCTGCCAGATAAGTGTGAAAACAGATGACGGGAATTCAGTGCCAACCGGCAATACTAAAATCCGCAACGGCATTGAGTTGAACGCAAGCGGGCTTAAAGTAGAGCAGGCTTATTTAACGTTTGATGATAACAGCCTTGTGCCCGAGGATAACAAAACCACAACCAATAAAAATGTAAAGCTGCATCTTATGATCTCCGGCTGGAAACAGGAAAACGAAATGGTATTTCCGGGTGCATCAGAAAAAATACAAACAAGTAATGGCGATATATTTTTAGATGAGCCTGACCTTTTCAATACATACGACCCCACCGGTGTAAAACCCGATGATGCTAAATACATCACGCTTTCAGCCGTAATCAAAAGCGTGGATAAACTCTATGATTATTTTCTCGTATCGTTCAGGATATGGGATAAAAAAGGAACGGGCGAAATAAAAGGCTCCTACAAATTATATTTATAGAAGCCATTACACAATTAGGTTATAATGTTTTCAGTACATCATTCATTACGCGCACAGCATCAGCGCTTTTGTTGAATGCGGCCTGTTCTTCATCATTCAGTTTATAGTCAACAATTTTCTCCCACCCGTTTTTTCCAATCACAACCGGTACGCCCATGCAAATATCCTTTTGCCCATATTCCCCATCTAAATATACACAGCAGGAAAATAATTTTTTCTCATCCCTTACAATCGCTTCCACCAAAGCCGCACCTGCTGCCCCCGGCGCATACCATGCAGATGTGCCGATTAATTTTGTAAGTGTGGCGCCGCCCACCATTGTATCAGCAACAATTTGTTTTTGTTTTTCTTCATCTAAAAAATTGGTTACTGGCGAGCTGTTCCATGTGGCATACCGGATTAAAGGGATCATAGTTGTATCGCCATGCCCGCCTACAACAATTGCATTCAAATCACCGGGGCTGCAGCCTAAATGCTGGCTGAGCTGATATTTAAAACGTGCACTGTCTAATGCGCCGCCCATGCCAATAATACGGTTCTTTGGTAACCCCGTGCTTTGTAAAGCCAGGTATGTCATCGTATCCATCGGGTTTGAAATAACAATAATAATGGCATCAGGCGAATATTTTAAAATGTTTTCAGCCACCCCTTTTACAATCCCGGCATTAGTGCCAATAAGGTCTTCGCGTGTCATGCCCGGTTTGCGCGGTATTCCCGAGGTAATAACCACCACATCCGAACCTGCGGTTTTTGAATAATCATTGGTGCTGCCGGTAATACGCGTGTCAAACCCAAGCAGGGCGGCGGTTTGCATCATGTCCTGCGCTTTGCCTTCGGCCAATCCTTCTTTAATATCCAATAAAACCAAATCCTGGCATAAAGCGGCACGGGCTATATTATCGGCACAGGTGGCGCCTACGGCACCGGCGCCTACTACGGTAACTTTCATAAAGCAATCAATTTATTATGTAAGAAAATAATTTGCGCAGCAAAGGTAGGGGAAGCCATGAATAATGACGAACAGGGAATAGAAAAAATGATGGATGAAAACCTTTAATAATAATGTTGGGCGCTGACGGGAAATGCCAATAAATGTTTTTCTATTCTTTAAATAATTTGATTATTGTATCAGGATCGGTTCCTCCGTCAAATGCCCTGAGCATTTTTCCGTCTTTATAAGCCACCATAAACGGCGTGAATTTTATCTGGTAAAATGGCGGGAAAAAATAATAAACATCCCTGCCCATTTTTATATTATCATACCCGTCTAATTTATAATCATGCGCAAATGTTTTTATTTCCGGGGGTGTATGATAGCTTACCCATAAAAGGAAAACATCTTTTAATTCATCCATTCTTGGGGCAAACTCATTTGCCGTCATCTGGCAGTGGTGGCAATCAGGGCTGAAATAAATAATTAAAACGGGTTTATTTTTTGGCAGGTTATCAGCAGTAAACCAGCTGCTGTCAGCAAGTAAAATTTTAAAATAAGGAATGGTATTCGTTTTTAAATAAGGTGCAAGCGTGTCTGCTTTGCTGCCCTGCGCATAGGATGCAGAAGCGGCAAACAGTAAAAAAATAAAGGGGATAATCTTTTTCATTACCGGTTTTTTTATCCTTTCAAAGATGCGGTGAAATTTGTTTAAAATACAACTACGGCTGTTAAAAATTGATCCTGCTGTTGATATTATATACATTTTCATCTATATTTTCCTTTGCTTTCTTTAAGATGAAACAGTCAACACTTATCAGTGATTTAAAATATTCATATAATTTTTTTGGCTTTTGCCGGTGATGATAATATCCTTTTAATCTTTAGTTTTTTTATAAGAAATTGATATTTTGTCAGGCAATGAGGCTACAGGGGAACCTGCTGTATGGTGCTGCCAATTTTGGCGCCCGGATTATTTTTCACACATTCCGCATGCAGAAATACAGAAATAACGTACCGGCCGGTCTTTTTTATTTCAACGGAAAGCATTACTTATGCAGAAACAAATACATTTGTCCACTCAAACTTTTACAAATAATATTTATGAAACAAAAAATGCGCTTTGCTTTGCTGCTGCTTGTTACTGTGGCATTTGCAACATCCTGCAGTAAAAAAGCACCCAAACAAACACAGTACATACCCAAAGATGCATTTTTTGTGCTGGGTATGGATTTAAAAAGCCTTACCGAAAAAAGCCAGGAGGCAAATATCAACTGGGACTCACTGGTAAAATCTTCCATTGATGTAAGTGACGATACCAGTTTTGCAAAAGCAAAAAATAAATGGAACGATTTCAGAGCCTCCGGGGTTGATACAGCAGGCAGCCTGTACATGTTTGTAAAAATGGGCGGCTCCATCATGAGCGGGCAATCCACTTCTGTGGGTTTTGTGGCCGGGCTTATGGACGCTGCAAAATTTGAAGATTATATAAAAAAGCAATCACCCGATGGCGGCATAAAAAAAGAAAGTACTTATTCCTGGGCAAAAGTGGAAGGCTATGCAATAGGCTGGAATAGTGATGTGATAATACTTTCATCTGTTATAAACTCCGGTGGTTATTCTGACAGTACAAAAACGGATGCCGGTACGCAGGCGCAAGCACAGCTTACCGCTTTGTTTGCACAAAAAGAAACAGATGCCGTTTCCTCCATTCCCCAATTCAGTGAACTGATGGAAGAAAAAGCAGATATGACTTTCTGGACGAATTCTTCCGGCGCGCTTGGTGCAGTGGCTTTGCTGGGTGTAACAAAGTTTGGCGATCTTTTAAAAGATGCATATACAGCGGGCACGGTAAATTTTGAAGACGGAAAAGTAACCGCCAATTACAAATCATACAGCGGTGGCGATTTGGGCGCAATGTTTAAAAAATATGCCGGCCCTACTGCTAATATGGATATGGTAAATAAATATCCTTCACAGGTAGAAGGCTTTGCTGCTTTTTCATTCAACCCGCAACTGATAATTGATATTATAAAATATTCAGGTTTTGACGGTATGGCCAACCAGTATATGGCCGATATGGGCTTTGGGCTGGATGATATTGCCAAAGCTTTTAAAGGTGAATTTGCGGTTGTATTTTCTGATATAGGTGAAGTGGAAAAACCCAACCCTTATGATCCCGGAACGCAAATGAAAGAACCCACCGGTAAACTTATTTTCAATGCAGCTATTGGTGATAAAGCCACTTATGATAAAATCGTTTCAAAGCTTGCTGACAAAGGCCTCATGATAAAACAGGGCAACCAGTACGTGCCAAAAGATATGGGCACAGATGGTACAGCAATGAACACCACCGATAAAAACATTGTGGTTGCCACAGACAGCGCATTGCTAAACCAGTATATTTCAGGCAATGCAGGGAAAGCAAATCTGCCCGCTGATATTGCAGACAAAGCAAAAGGAAAATCCCTTGCCTTTTATGTTGACATAAACAGGATACTCCGGTCATTTACCCCATCGCCCGGGCAGGAAGCAAGCATGAATAATGCAAAAGCTACTTTTAAAGATGCATCAGCTACCGTAGGTAATTATGATGGTAAAATGACAACTGGCAATATGGAGCTGCGCACCATGAACGATAAAGAAAACAGCCTTGCAACACTCATCAAATTCTTTGTGGAAGAATCAAGACAGATAAAAGCGGAAAAAGAAAGAATGAACGGCGGAGGGATGGTTGATATGGACAGCACAACTGCTCCAATGCTGCCGCCACCTTCAAAATAAAAATTTAAGGGCTGTTTGCAGCAGCCCTTTTTTATTGGCTTGTTATTAGTTTTAAGTTACTGATAACAATAACAGTTTTATTTTGTAGCCGGCGGCAGGATAAGTATTATGCATCCTTGCGTCGCACACTTATACATTTAACCCTTTATCCTGCAGTTCAAATATTAGGTGTGCATCATTTCCAAAAGTTATGAGGCAAAAAGCTTTTGAACATTTGAACTTTGAAACTATTGAACCCTGGAACTTTTGCTCAAAAATATAACCGGCACTTATACATGCAGATTGAATTAAAACAGGTTGTCCCCGTTCCGCTTAAAGATAAATTTATGCAGCGCGGCTCAAATGTGTGGAACAGTAATATTGTATTTGCATCGGGAGAATGGATAAAAATAAAAGCGCCCAGCGGCACCGGCAAAACAACACTGGTGCATACTTTATACAAGCTGCGCAACGATTACGAAGGCGCAGTGCTGTGGAACAGCAATGACCTGAAAAATATTAACGGTGATGCACTTGCACAAATGCGCCAGCAAAATGTAAGCATTATTTTTCAGGACCTGCGCCTGTTTCCAAACCTTACTGCCAGGGAAAACATAGAACTGAAACGTGTGCTGCAAAAACCTTTGTACGAACCTGCGGTGATTGATGCATTTGCAGAGCGGCTGAACATCACGCATATTCTGCAGCAACGTGCAGCATTGTGCAGCTATGGCGAGCAACAGCGCATTGCTATTATCCGTGCACTGATACAACCCTTTAACTGGCTGATAATGGATGAACCTTTCAGCCACCTGGATAAAATCAATATTGATAAAGCAGTTGCATTAATTACAGAAGAATGTAAAAAAAGAAATGCGGGTTTTGTGCTTACTGATCTGGAAGATGATGATCATTTTAATTATTCACGGGTTTTAAATTTGTAACCATCTCCTTCTCTCCCGGTAGCTATCGGGATGGAGAAGGGTTGGCGGATGAGGTGATGCTGAACAACTTATTAAAAAAACTTATTAAAACAGGCGCAGGCCGCACCCGCTTTGCATTAGCGGTGGTGGGGCTTTCTGTTGCACTGCTGCTCATCCTTTCTGCAGTACAGATACAGATGAACTATAATGACCTGCTGAACGGTAAAAGCAACCAGGACAGCATAGCAAATTTTCTGGTTATCAATAAATCCGTTACCAATAAAACGGCGGGTGCCACTACGCTCAGTGATACAGAGATTGCGGATTTAAAAAAGCAACCTTTTGTAAATGGGTTTGGGTTGCTTACCCCGTGCAGTTTTAAAGTAAGCGCAGAAAGCATCAGCGACAGGATACCTTTTACCACCGACCTTTTTTTTGAAAGCGTGCCCGATGAATTTATTGATGTAAAAACAAAAGACTGGAACTGGGATGAAAACTCTCAGTATGTTCCTATCATTGCATCGAGCACGCTGCTTGATATGTGGAATTTTGGATTCGCTTCATCACAAGGATTACCGCAGCTATCGCCCGAACTGGCAAGCAGCATACCGGTAAGGATAAATATCCGTACACCCAATTTTACTTATGTAAGTTACTATGCGCATATAGTTGGTTTCAGCGACAGGATTTCTTCTGTGCTGGTACCGCAGAAATTTATGGATTGGGCCAATGCAAAATTCGGTTCTGCTGAACATGCCAAACCTTCCCGCGTTATCATCAAAACAAAAGACCCGGGCAATCCGCAACTTACAAGCTATTTAAAAGAACATGGATTAACCACTGATGCCGACAAAACACGTTTCAGCCGCTACAGGCAGGTGGTGGATTATGTGGTGGATATATCGTGGGTTACCGGTGCATTGATGTTCTTATTCGCGCTGCTTATTTTTACTTTGTTTATACAGCTAACCATTGCATCGTGCAAAGAAGAAATTGCTTTGCTGGTAACACTTGGCGCTGCACCCCGGCAACTGCAGCGGTTTTTGATGAAACAGTTTTTTCCGCCAAATATTATTATTACCCTTGTTGCAACGCTTATTATTTCTTTACTGCAATGGATGCTGATGAAGTTTCTTCAGCCGCAGAATATTTATGTAAGCGCTTATATTTCTTTGTACACGCTGTTTGCAGGCGTTTTAATATTAATAATACTGTGGTGGGTAAACAGTGCGACAATAAAAAAATATATTAAACAAAACAGTTAAAGAATATATTTATTGAAGCACCTGTTCTGATTGTATTTCACGGCTCAAATATATCAATCTGCCATCGCTCCTCATGCCCTGTAAAACAAGTTTTGCTTTTTGGGCTTTATTGATATTGTAAAAGAGCACAGAAATATTTTTTTCTTCTTTATTAAGGGTAAGATAGGGGTTCCAGTAAAATGTGCTTTGCAAATCTTTTTTATTCACAAACTGAACATAATCCTGGTCGGGATTGATAAAATCCTGTGCGGAACTGTATCCAGGTATCTTAATATGCTGCATATGTGTGTCAAACTGCAGCGCGCCATCTTCAGGTTTTTTTGTATAAACTGCAATGGCAGGGCCACTTTCATTGGCAAGCAAAAAACTTCCTGAAAATACTTTTATTAAAGCTACGTTACGTATATCTATGCTCTGCAGCGCTTCAAAAGACGCCATGCCTTCATCAATAAAAATGGTATAGGGCACACCGCTGCCCCAGCCTACCGGTTTTACTATGCTGCTGTTGCCAACAACCATCCTTCCTGCAAAGGAGTAAATTTTTAAATAATCAATCACGTTCAGCGGCCTGTCAATTTGCGGCTGGTTAATAAAATCAAAAACAGAAGTGGCATAGCCCGAAAAAACATTTGTAGTATATCTTTTATCCACTTCATCATATTTTTCACGCATTGTTTTTTGCGTAATCACAGTTAAAGGCGCAAGCTCTTTATCAATGTGGGTTTGGCTGGAAAGGTTGTTGAATAACTGCTGCTGTTTTTGGGCATATGTATTATTCGCTGCCCAAGTATTGGTTAAGGTTACGGGTGGATAATATTTAAAAAAATTCCTGTCATCATTTTTTGATATAAAATCATTATCAGGGTTAGTGAAAGTAAATTCTAATTTTACCGGCTTGTAAATTTTTGAATCAAGTTTATAATAAATGCGTGCCGTATCGGTAAAAAGTAAATTATCCAGCTCAAATTTCCCTTCACCGTTGAGCGGTACTTTAAAATAGTTAAAAGATGAATCTGCAAGCGAAACAACAATGCTGAGAAAAGGGTTTTTGGGCAGACTTTTATACCCGTCAGGTTTTACCGTGCCGGATAGTTTCAAATATCCGCCATCACTGCCGCCATCTTCATCAGGATCACCAGCAGTTAAGTTTTTTATTTCTTCCCATTTGGGAATTATTAATTCCTGTGTGGCAAGCAGTTGGTTTATTACATCAACATCACAGGTTTGCAGATCATCAATAAGGCCAAAATATACCGGGCAGTAGTTTTTAAAATTTGCTGTAAGAAAAAACCTGCTTATTATATTCTCATTTTTATAAAAGCTTCCAAAATCATACCTAGGATCAGTTATATTCAATGAATAAGTTCCTTCAACTGTATCAGCCATACTGAATTTAAAATTACTTTGCAGAGTATCAGAATATTTTAGAGAAAGTGCATTACCGGTTTGAACAATTCCATCCGTGTTATTCGAAAATAAAAACCTTTCGCATAATGCATCGTCCGAAGCTGATAACAGCACCACGCGGCAAATTCCTGTGGGTAACTGCGATACCGGGATCCTAATGAGCATCTTCCCTTCGCGAAAGTTTACTTTTGTTTTAAAAAGGACCTGATACTGGTATTCGCCCGTTAAATAATATTCTTTTGGATACATATCCGGCGTTGCTTCCAGGTTAATATTGTAGCTTCCATCCTTCCGGGAAATATTCATAGTAATACCTGAATGAAGAAAAGATTCCTTTTTTAAAATAACTTTTTGCGCATTGTTTGCTAATACAAAACTGCATCCCGCTGAAACCGGCGGGGTTTTTAATTCAGCAATGCCAAATTGGTTTGTACTGAAAGCAGTGATCGTATCATTATTATCATTTAATAAGTAACCGCTGCCTGCAATGGGCTGTTTATACTGGTCAAAAACACTTACATAAATTTGATTGCTTAACCCTGCTACTAATTTATCGGGGCTGGTTACCTGCATTTCAGGAATTGCTTTATAAACTGCATTTTCTGTTTTTTGAAATGAGGATGGGTTATAAATGATAAGAGGCGCAACAAAATCCTGATGCAATTTATTTTCTAAACCGGCATTGCTGATTGCCCGTATAAAATACCTGCCTGCATTAATTGTGAGAGGTAACTTAATATTGCCGTTTGCAACCCCGCTGATGGAAGGATAAATTTTTTCACTTAGCACAGAGCTGTCATTTGCAATCAACTGGATTTTTATTGCAGAACTTTGCGTAGATGGATAGATGCCGTCATAAAGATAAGCCTTCAGCCAGATAGTTTCCCCGGCTGTGTAATTGTTTTTATCTGTATGCAAAAAAATTGATTCGTGCCCATAAATTTTTTTTGCCCGGGCAAGCAACGAATCTGTTTGGCAGGAAATGGCGCTGAAAATAAAAAATAAAAAAAATAAAAGTATAGTTTGCCTCATAGGTTTTTTAAAATTACTTTTTAAAAATTAATGTATCAGGAGTAAGCCCTTTGTTCTTTTGTTAAAAATGTTTGGCTGCAAAACAATTATGCAGGAAACGTAATGCACAAATGTGCAGTTTTTTTTATACTGTTAAAAATGGATTATACATTTTTTCATGACCAATAGTTGTTTGCGGCCCGTGCCCGGGATAAACAATGGTTTCATCCGGCAGCACAAATAATTTTTCCCTTATATTTTGCAGCAACTGTTCGTGGTTGCCGCCGGGCAAATCGGTGCGGCCAATACTTTCATAGAACAATACATCGCCGCCAATAATAAAATGCTGCGCTTCGCAGTAAAAACAAATGCTGCCAGGGGAATGGCCCGGTGCGCTGATCACTTTCAATACATCATTTCCTGAATACACCATATCGCCTTCATTCAAAAAATGCAAAGCGCCTTTATAATTATCAAACCCCAATCCATACATCAAGCCGCTTGCAGGCGCCAGGGCCAGCATTTTTTCTTCAAGCGGATGGATAAATAATTCAAGTTTATATGTTTCAGCTACCCATTTATTTCCAAAAACATGGTCGAGATGGCAATGCGTATTCAGCAACTGCACAGGCTTTAAGCCTTTGTGGGTAATATGGTTTTTAAGTGTTTCCTGCTCAGCAGTAAAATAACAGCCGGGGTCAATAATAATTGCATCCCCATTTTCGTTCCACAATAACCATGTGTTTTCCTGTATGGGGCTGAATGTAAAGAAATCAACATTTATCATAACACTTTTTTTGCAACTCGTTTACAGGTAATTATCCTAATTTTAAGTTCCTAAAGAATGGCTATGCAAATTAACCGCATAAAAACAGTAATTTATTTTTTGTTTATTACAGTATCCTTTCCTTTTATTTCCGGCGCGCAGGTAAATACTGTTGAATATGGAAAGAACCGTGTGCAGTACAAAAAATTTGACTGGAAATTTTACCAGAGCCCAAACTTCAATACTTACTTCAATACCGGTGGCCTTGAAATTGCCAAGAATGTTGCACAGGTTGCCGAAGATGAACTTTCTTCCATTGAAAGCGATGTGGAGTATTCACTGGAACGCCGCGCCAACCTGGTAATTTATAATAATTATGATGATTACAAGGCAAGTAATATTGGGCTGGGTATTGACTGGCAAAATGCAGGCGGGCTTACCAAATTAGTAAACAATAAAGTTGTACTCTATTATAACGGTAATAAAAATGACCTGCGGCGGCAGATACGTGAAGGCATTGCACAAATTCTTGCAGATAATATTTTATTTGGCGATGATATTGGGGAATTTGCCAGCAACCAGGCATTGCTGGATTTACCCAAATGGTTAACCGATGGCTATGTGGAATATGTGGCTGAGCCATGGAGCACTGCAAAAGATGATGACTTAAAAAGCGCCATCCTCAGCGGTGATTACAATACTTTTTACCAGTTTGCATTTGATAAACCCATGCTTGCAGGCCACGCTTTCTGGTATTATATTGCGCAAAAATACAAACCTGAAAACGTTACTTATTTTTTATACCTCGCCAGGTTGTATAAAAACCTGAACACAGCATCGCAGCGGCTTTGCAAAAAGAAATTCAAAGATGTACTGGCAGATTTTATGCTGTATGAACAGGATCTTTATGCAAAAGATATAAAACAACGCCGCAATGCACCCAAAGGAAAACTCTCTGTAGTAGAAGAAACAACAAAGGAAGATTTTTTCCGGTTTGCCGCAAATCCTAACCCTAAAAATAATTCTTACGCAGTTGTGGAATTTAAAAAAGGCGTGTACAGCGTAAAATTTGTTGATAACCTTTATGAACCAAAAATATTGCTCAAATATGGCGTGCGCACATATTCGGGCGACATCAACCCAAATTACCCTGTATTGGCATGGGATGGAAAAGGAAGCCGCCTGCTGGTAATTTATTCAAAAGAAGGAAAGCTGAATATGTTTGTATATGATGTGATTGCAAACATCAAACGCTTTCAGCAACCTGTGGAAGGCGTGGACCAGATAACAAGCGCAGGCTTTATGCTAGACGCAAATACACTGCTGATGAGCGCTGTAAAAAATGGCCATTCGGATATTTTTATTTATAAAGTTGACAGCGGGAAATTTAAACAGGTAACCAATGATGTGTACGATGAACTGGATCCCGCTTTTGTTTCCTTTCCCAACCGCACGGGTGTCATCTTTTCATCAAACAGACCCAGGCCAAATGCACCCAACTCAGATACTGTACTGCCCGGCAGGAACCATTTCAATATTTTTCTCGCCGATCTTTATAACAACAGTGAGTTTAAACAGATCAGCCAGCTTACCAATGTAAAATATGGCAATGCCCGCTATCCAATGCAGTACAATGTAAACCACTTTACTTATGTAAGCGATGAAAACGGTATTGCAAACAGGTGGGCGGGTTTCTTCTCCACAAAACGCGATGGCCTTGATACATTATATTATATCGGCGATGATGTACTGCACAATGCAAGTGATAAAGAAATTGATTCCGCTTTAAACGCATGGCAAAAATCGCAGCCGGACAGCGTTAGTTATTTTTCAGTCTATAAAGATTCCACTTATACATTTCCTATTACAAATTATCAAAGCAGTTTACTGGAGTCACATGTATCCGGGAATAATGACCAGGTAAGCGAAGTAAGGCAGGAAGGCGATTATAAATTTTTATATAAATTAAAAGTTGATTCTATTGCGCTGCGCAAACGCAATATAAATGCAAGGCCTACGGAATACATTAAAAAACTGATACATGATGACAGGGTGGCTAAAACCAAAGCCGATGAAATAAATGGGGATACAACAGCAAACAAACCAAAAGAAAATGTTTTCCAGAATGAGTTTGAAGATGAAAATAAAGATTCATCTGCTGCTTCCGGCAATAATGAAATTTTACCGGCGCCAAAAGAATCCGTCCTGGGAAAATCATCTTTGTATAATTACAAGCTGAAGTTTAATGCAGATTATGTGCTTGCCGGTATTACAAACAATATTCTTGTAAATACTTTTCAGCCATACCAGGGCGGCGCCGGCCCCATTCAGTTAAATAATGGCAGTGATGTTGATTTTAGTTTCCGTGTGGGTATAAGCGATATTATGGAAGACGTAAAATTTATCGGCGGCATACGCTTTGGCACCACGCTTACAGATAAAGATGTGTTTCTGTCTTTTCAGAATTACCGGAAACGCGTGGACTGGGGTGTAACTTATTACCGAAGCAACCAGACAAACTATTCGGGTTTCTTTTCTGATACGCCTATTGATTCATTAGGCGCAGCTTTAGCATTTTTTGATAATATGGTTATCACCAATCTTTACCAGGTAAATGTTAGTTATCCTTTTAATGAAATAAAAAGCTTAAGGTTTACTGCTGGCTATAGAACCGACCGCGGCATTATACGCCCCATTATTAATTTTAACGGCGTGCCTTATCCCGGCGTGCTGGGCACACCCGATTCCACTTCATCCACATTACTCGGGCATCTTGAATATGTACATGATAATACAATTAATCCCACACAAAATATATGGAAGGGTTTGCGCTGGAAAGCTTA
The DNA here is from genome assembly GCA_038207175.1 of Chitinophagales bacterium. GTDB lineage: Bacteria > Bacteroidota > Bacteroidia > Chitinophagales > Chitinophagaceae > JBBRAD01. Next base: position 65,534 of record JBBRAD010000002.1, on the reverse strand, counting down.
TGCGGATATAATGCTGCCCGCAGGTAACAGCGCCCTTAAAGGGAAAACCACTTTCAACCTTGGTTTTGATGCGAGGTATTATTATAAAATATACCGCAATTTTATATGGGCCACAAGAGCTGCCGGAAATTTTTCATTCGGCGAAGCAAAATTAATTTATTATCTCGGTGGTGTGGATGGATGGATTAGCCCGAAATTTAATTCAGCAAACCAGCCTGCGGCCGATCAAACCTATGCTTTTCAGTCCCTCGCCGTAAATATGCGCGGGTATATACAAAATGTTGCAAACGGAAATAATGAAATGGTGATAAACAGCGAACTGCGTTTACCTGTATTCACTACATTTTTTAATAAGCCCGTCAACAATGCGTTTCTCCGTAATTTTCAATTGGTACAGTTTTTTGATTTTGGCACTGCGTGGAATGGCGCTTTCGGCGGCATCCATCGGCCCACTTACGTTTTCAATTCTGATGATCCAAATAATCCTGTAACTGTAAGGCAAAGGGCTGGCGGCATCGGGCCGTTTGCCGGTGGTTATGGTTTTGGTGCACGCAGTACATTGCTTGGTTACTTTATTAAGTTTGATGCAGGATGGCCCATGAGCGGATTATTCCAGGGGAAACCTAATTATTATTTTGCGCTCGGTCTTGATTTTTAAGAGGCATTTTTTTAAAAAAATAATCCTGGTAAAAATTTGCCGGGTTTTTTCTGCACCTGCTATGCTTCAAAATACGGCACTTCATCATGTGGCTCATTTTCTTTTTGCTGCCAGTAAGCAAGTGTAACTATATGACCATGCGGGGCTTTTAATAACCTTCCAAAAATTGCATTTGTGGGGTTAAATGTAACATCAGTTATACCAATGGTAAAAGTTTCTTCTGCAGGCGCAGCAATGGTTTCAGCAGTTGCAGAAGGTTTTGCTACTGCAACTTTTGCAGGCGGGCTTGCTGCCACTATTACCCTATAACGGTTGTAGTCAAGAATATTTTTAAGAAATGCCACGCGTTCAGCATTTGCGTTCTTTTCCACAATGGCGCATTTTATTCCATCCAGGTCTTCAAACTCATGGTTCTTATTAATAGCCATAGAAAAAGTTGTAAGTTATAAGTAATAGGTTTTAAGTATTTACTGACAGGTTTTATTTCTTCACAAAATTGAGGTTAGGAAGCAACCTTCACAATCCATAACTTAATGAATAAATATACCCGTACACAACACTTACAAACCCGGTAATAATTATACCCGTTCCGCAAATAAAAAAAGCCAGCTTTGCATAATTGTTGATGGATAATCTTTCAACAGGCGCATCATTTGCATCCATAAATATTGCCTTTACCACTTTAAGATAATAATACAAAGCGATGATCATGTTAAGAGCGGCAATGGTAATAAATAAATAATTTGCTTTCCCTGCACCGGCCATAATTAAAAAAAATTTTCCAAAGAAACCTGCTGTGGGCGGGATGCCAGCCAGTGAAAACAATGCAATGGCCAGCATCCAGCTTAAAAATTTATTGTTGGTATAAAAACCTTTGTACTCATTAATGGTTTCTTTACCGGTTAATGCGCTTACTAAACCAATCACACCAAAAGCGCCAAGATTTGAAAAAATATAGATCAGTAAAAAATAAATTACAGATGCTGTGCCTACCTGCGAGCTTCCTGAAATACCCACAAGTATAAAACCAACCTGTGCAATGGATGAAAATGCAAGGAAGCGTTTTAAATTATCCTGGCGGATGGCAAACAAATTCCCCGTAAGCATGGTAAGCACGCTTAAAAGTAAAAGCATATTGTACCATGTTTCTGCAAGCGGTTTAAAAACTGTATAAAGCACTGAAGTAAAAACAAAAATAAAAGCAGCTTTTGAAATTACCGATAAATACGAAGTAACCGTAACCGGTGAACCCTCATACACATCTGCTGTCCATAAATGAAATGGTACAATGGAAATTTTAAATCCAAAACCTACGAGCAGTAATATAAATGCAAACAGTTGCAATGCACTGCCATCAAGGTTTTGTGGAAGTTCTGAAAAAATGATTGTACCCGTTGTGCCGTAAACCAATGAAATACCAAATAGTAATAAACCTGAAGAAAATGCAGAAGATATAATGAGTTTCATTGCAGCTTCTGAAGATTGCCTTTTATTCAAATCTAAATTTGCAATGGCCGCAAGCGGGATGGCGGACAATTCCAATCCCAAATAAAACATCAGCAGGTTGCCGCTGGAGATCATAAAGAACATCCCCAGCAATGTTGACAGCAGCAGTATATAAAACTCCGTTACATGTTTGTGATTTTTGAGCCAGGAATATGCCTGCAGTGAAATGATAAATATGCCGAGGTTCAGTATATTTTTCTCCAGTACAATCAAGGCATTTGTACCAAACATGCTGCTGAATAAAATTCCGTCTGCATTAAAAAAGAAGCCCAAAATAAAATTGATAAGTAATAAAACATTTATTAACCGCAGGACAGTTTCATTCTTCCATTCTTTTGTACCGATTTTAATAAAAAGTAAAATGAAGATGATGAGAGCGATCATCAGTTCATCTTTCATTAAAATAAAAAAATCATTTCCCATAATTCTTTTTTATTTCGCAGAAACAAACGATGCGGCATGCTGCATAATTGTTTCCATTGCGGGTTTTATTAAATCATTCAGTAAAAAAGGTGCAATACCAATTGCAACAATGCCAATAACTAAAATGGCAGCAGCAAATTTCTCATTCCATTTTGCATCAACCTCACCCCCTCCCCCTCTCCATAATTGGAGAAAGGAGCCATCGCCCGAAATCTTTAACGGCCCCATAATGGCCTGCCCTGTTGCACGTAAAATATATACCGCAGTTACTACAATGGATGCACAGGCAAGTATGGTTGCAATACGGTACATTGAATCTGTATTTTGCCAGGAGCCAACAAATACGGTCATTTCAGCCACAAAGCCGCTAAAGCCGGGTAAGCCTAATGAACACAAACCGGCAATCACAAATACAGTAGAAATAAAGGGCATTATTTTCAGCAGGCCGCCCAATTGTGCAACCATTCGTGTATGTGTGCGGGTGTAGATCATGCCAATGGCGGCAAAGAAAAGCGCTGTCATTAATCCGTGTGAAACCATTTGCATTACCGCCCCGGTGATGGATGTTTGTGTAAGCATACCAATGCCGAGCAGTACAAAACCACAATGACTTACAGAAGAATATGCGTTGATGTATTTCAAATCCTTCTGCATCATCGTGGCGAAGGCGCCATAAATAATAGCAATGGTTGCAAGCACAATAATGACAGGTGAATATGCCTGCGCCGCATCGGGCAAAAGAAATGTTGCCACGCGCAAACACCCATAGCCACCAAGTTTCATAGAGATTCCTGCGAGAAACATAGAAGCTGCTGTGGGCGCAGATGAGTGCCCGTCCGGCACCCATGTATGAAAAGGGAACAGTGCGCCAAAAATGCCGAAGCCTGTAAATAAAAATGGGAAAATCATTTTCTGCGTTTCAACAGGAATATGCATTTGCGCCACCTGCAGCAGATCGAAACTGTGTACACCATTTGCACCGGTATTAAAATATAATCCAAGTAACCCCACAAACACCAGTGCAGATCCGGCCATCAGCATCAGCGCAAGTTTCATGGCGTTGTACTCTTTTTTGCCGCTGCCCCAAATGCCGATCAATAAAAATTTTGGTATTACTGCAACTTCCAGGAAAAAAAACAAAGCGAACAGGTCAAGCGAAATAAAAAACCCATACGCGCCCAGTGAAAGGAATATAAGCAGGAAAAAAAATTCTTTTGTCATACGCTCCTCATTCCACGAAACCAATATGCCTGCCAGCACAACAAAAGCGGTAAGTAAAATCATTGCAATGGAAATCCCATCCACGCCAATATGAAAATTAATATGCAGCGGTGCAAACCATTCATAACTGGACTCGAAAAGCATTTGGGCTGTATTGCCTGCTGCACGTACATTCCAGGAAAAAAATAAAAGTGTAAAAGCAAGCGCCAGTTGTGCAATGGCGCCAATCAACGAAATTGTGCGCACCTGTTTTAAGCCTTTGCAAAATAAAACTGCAGAGGCTGTTAGTAACGGCACTATGATGAGAAATAATAAATTCATTCAACAACTATTTATTTTTTATGAACAGGGCTTCTGGATTACTATTAATCTTTTCTTGCGTCGCACACTGTACGTTCAAGTCATTGCGGGTCACGAAGCAATCTGTGTTTTTATATTGCGGGCTGTTTACATTTCAAATTCACAGATTGCTTCCCCGTTCCTCCCCGCAATGACGCTAACTATTCCACTGTATAAGTGTGCGACGCAACAAAGCTTTATGCATATTTATCAGCTGGGTCAAAAAAATTATTTCCATAAATAGATAAACAAAACCGCCAATCCTGCAATGCCGCCAAAAAAATACAATGTATAATCCTGCACTTTCCCCGATTGCCAGCCTTTTATTAATGCTGAAATTTTTGCCGTGATATTTGCAATCAGATTTGTTAAGCCATCCACAATATTTTTATCAATCCACGCAGCAGGCTTTCCAATTAAATTGAAAATTATTTTTTTTGTAATGAATATATAAATTTCATCAATAAAAAATTTGTGATAAATAATGCGGTACAAACTTCCCAGCGATGATGAAATTTTTTCGGATAGATTATTTTCTTTCCTGTACATCCTTGCAGCAAATAAAATTGCTGCTAAGGAAAGTAAAACAGGAACTGCTGAAAACCCAATATCAATATGCGTTTCAAGCGGTGCACCATCTGAAGTTACAAAAGATGCAAACGGAATAAAACCGGCAGCAAGCGTGCATCCGGCTAAAATTATCAATGGAAGCTTCATGGAAAAAGCTCCTTCATTGTGATGATACGATTGCGGTTCTTTATTCCAGAAGACAGAAAAATACAAACGGAACATATAAAATGCAGTAAGCATGGAAGTAAATAATGCTGCTGCATAAACCATTTTGTTTGAATTATATGCAGCGGCAAGAATTTCTTCTTTACTAAAAAAGCCTGCAAATGGTGGTATTCCGGAAATAGCCAGACACGCAATTAAAAATGCAATATGTGTAACAGGCATCACCTTTCTTAAGCCGCCCATATCTTTCATGTTGTTGCTGTCCACCAAATGAATTACGGCACCTGCGCAGAGGAACAATAATGATTTAAAAAATGCATGTGTAAATAAATGAAACATGGAAGCCATAAAACCAAGACCGGCTTGACCGCCATATTTTGAAACGCCCAGCGCAAACATCATATAACCAATCTGCGACATGGTGGAATAGGCAAGCACGCGTTTGATATCAGTTTGCGTGCAGGCGATCACGGCAGCAAACAATGCAGAGAATGCGCCAACATAAGTAACAATATCCAATGCCGCGCCATCAAAAGAAAAAACGGGGAATAACCTTGCCACTAAATAAACGCCTGCAACCACCATTGTTGCTGCATGTATTAATGCAGAAACCGGCGTTGGGCCTTCCATTGCATCGGGCAGCCATATATGCAAAGGGAACATGGCAGATTTTCCGGCACCACCAATAAACACCAGCGTTAATCCCCATGTTAATGCAGATACGCCAAGAAATGAAGCGGATGCAATACTGATAAATTGCGGCGATTGCGCATTGGTTAATCTTTCTATCAGTGTATGAAAATCCAAAGTATCTGCATGAAATGCAAGGATGAGGATGCCGATTAAAAATCCCAGATCTGCAAAGCGTGTTACAATAAATGCTTTTTTGGAAGCGGCAACTGCAGAAGGTTTATCAAAATAATATCCAATTAATAAATAAGAAGACACACCAACCAATTCCCAGAAAATATAGGTCTGAAAAATATTGGTGGCAACCACCAAACCCAGCATGGAAAAAGTAAAGAGAGAAAGAAAAGCATAATAGGTTGCAAAACGTTCTTCGCCTTTCATATAACCTAAGCTGAAAACATGTACCATCAGAGAAACGAAACTTATTACCACGAGCATCAGTACAGAAATAGGATCGAGAATGATGCCCATTTCAATTGATAAATTATCAGTGAACTGTAACCAGTGATAATGAACGGCAACGAGAGGCTGATAAATGCCATCAACTTTCCCATCGCTAAAAAAATAATGATACGCCGTAATAAAAGAAAGGGCAGTTATGGCGAGTAAAACAATTGTTCCGATTGCGCCTGAAATTCTTGACAGGTATTTTCTTCCCCACAAACCCAGTACCACAAAGCAAAGCAGCGGCAGCAATAGTATCAATGAAACGTAAGAGTAATAAGGCATGTATGGTTGTGTTTGCTTTTTGCTGTTCATTTATATGCTCAGTACAAGAGTGCGACGCAACGATGCTGCTATTTGCACTTTTGCCCGGCTCATAAAGCTAATACTTCATTTCCGCTGCGTCCTCTACATCAATTGAATGATGGCTCCGGTACAAATTAATAATTATCGCAATTGCAACCGCTGCTTCCGCCGCCGCAATGGTGATGATAAAAATGGTAAAGAATACGCCATCTAATTTTTCAGGGAACAAATATTTATTGAACGCAACAAAATTTATGTTCACACTGTTTAATATCAGTTCTATTGACATGAGCATGGTTATCATATTTCTTCTTGTAAACAATCCATACATGCCAATAAAGAAAAGCGCCGTGCTTACAAACAAAATATGCGACAATGGTATTTCGTTCATTGGTCTTCTGTTTTTGTTTTCATCGCAATCACGATACAGCCAATCATTGCAGCTAATAATAAAATGCTCACCGTTTCAAAAGGCAATATATATCCATGTTCGGTTGTGCTCAGCATCTGCGAACCAATATTTTTAACGCCTGCATCTATCATGTCATCCGAAATTGATTTGAATTCATAATTGTCAATAAGAAAATAAACAAATGCAAAACCAAAAACCACGGCAAACAACGAAAAAATATTGCGGCTGCGCACAGGGCCCGCCATTTCACTGCCTGATTGCTGTGTAAGAAAAATAGAAAATATTATCAGCACCACAATACCGCCAACGTACACCACAATTTGAACAGCGGCAATAAATTCCATCTGCATCCAGAAATACAAGCCGGCAATTCCAATCAGTGAAAACAATAACCAGATGGCTGCACGGAAAATTTTTCTGGCAGTAACGGCAAGCAAACCGCTGCCAAGTATAAAAGCAGATAACAAATAAAATATGATTTGTGATGCACTCAATTTATTTCTATTTCATTTTAATTAATGCAGTTACTCAACTTTGTATCCCTTACTTTGTAATTTGCGCCTACTCTATGCCTTCCCTGATTTTTGAACGGGGTTTATTTAATATTTTAGTAAGCAGGTTCCTGTCAAACACGCTGTGTTCAAAGGTTTGTGCCATTTTAATGGCATCCGTTGGGCAAGCCTCAATACATAAATTACACATGGTACACAATTCAAGGTGATACACAAAAGTGTCTAATGCTTTTTTCTTTTTTCCTTCAGGGGTTATATCAAATTTTGTAATGATTTTAATGGTTGCATTCGGGCAGGCCAGTTCGCAGGCCGTGCAGCCTGTACAGGCATGTTCATTATTTTCATCATGCAGCATCACCACTTCACCGCGGAAACGTTCGGGCAAATTTTGTTTTACATCAGGGTATTGCTGCGTAATGATCTCTTTATGATGCGTAAAATAATAACCCGTACGTTTCATTCCCGTAAGCAGCGATTTTACCGCGCCGTAAACATCTTTTATATAATCAGCTAAAAACATCCTGGTTTTTAATTCAACATTTAAAAATTTCCATTCAGTATTTTGGTTAAAAATACCAGCCCTCAATTGCAATCCATGTCATCAGCAATAAATTTACCATGCTTATGGGCAGCAAATATTTCCATTCAAGGTTTAATAACTGATCAATACGCAATCTTGGGAATGTCCACCGGAACCACATGATAATGAATATGAGAAAAAAAACTTTTCCCATAAACCAGATGGATGAAGGTATATAATCCATCACATGATTAAAACCCTGCCAGTTGCCTATATGAAAGGGCATCCATCCACCCAAAAATAGGATGGCACCGATACTGCAGACAATAAAAATATTCACATATTCCGCCAAAAAAAACAATGCGAACTTCATTCCCGAATATTCTGTGTGAAACCCTGCGGTTAATTCGCTCTCGGCTTCTGCCAAATCAAAGGGCGCACGGTTTGTTTCTGCAGTAACGGCTATAATAAAAATTACAAACGAAATAATTGCCGGTATATGCCCTTTAAAAATCCACCATCCATCCTGCTGCGATGCAATGATATCAGATATCTTCAAACTTCCTGTAAGCACCACAATTGAAATAACGGAAAGCCCTGCACTTAATTCATAGCTTACAATTTGCGCACCGCTGCGCATGGCCCCAAGCAAAGAATATTTATTGTTGCTTGCCCATCCGGCCATTAAAATCCCAATCACTGATACAGAAGAAACTGCGCTTACATACAGCACGCCAATATTCATGTCCCACATCTGAAACCCTTTGGCGAAAGGTATCGGCGCCATTATCAGCATGGCTACAATCATTACCACAAATGGTGCAAGATTGAATAAAAATTTATCGGCGCCATCGGGTGTCAGGCCTTCTTTTACTGCAAGTTTTAATGTATCTGCAAGTGTTTGCAGCATGCCTTTAAAACCTACACGGTTTGGCCCCAGCCGTATCTGCATGTAAGCAGAAACTTTGCGCTCCATAAATACCAAAACCAATCCCAGTAAGGCAAATAACGTTATCACACATAATCCTGCAATCACAAATTCAAACAGCAATGCAACCGTGGGATTGAATGTATTATTCAACCATGTGTGAATAGAATTTGTTATGCCTTCGAGTGAGAACATATTAAGTTTTCAGTTTCGTGTATTCAGTTAAATATTTTTGTTACCAACTTTTGTTCTTTATTCATCGCCGCTTGTGTCACTCACTTGTACGTTCAGAATTTTGTACATCATTAAGAGAAACCAAGCAATGTGCCACCGCTTTAAAAAACCAGTTAGCAATTAAAGAGCAGATTACCACTCATGTTAATTCATACTCTATTACCATTTTCAACTCCCCTTTAGGGGATCGGGGCTTGCCTCACCTGTCAATATCCGGTATTACCAAATCAAGCGTTCCCATAATGGCAACAAGATCGCCAATTTTATAACCTTTCGCCATGTGGTTAAGCGCTGATAAATTAGAAAACCCTGGCGAACGAAACTTAATCCTGTAGGGCGTTGCAGTGCCTTCACTTATAATATACACACCAAACTCGCCACGGGCTGTTTCCACCCTTGAATAAAATTCCCCTTTGGGTAATTTTAAAACCGCTTTTGTTTTTGCCTGGAAATCACCTTCGGGAATATTATCAATCAACTGCTCAACAATGGAAAGTGATTGCCTCATTTCTTTCATGCGCACCATATAGCGTGCAAAACAATCGCCGCCTGTTTCAATTATCTCATCAAATTGTAATTGATCATATATTTCATAAGGATACAGTTTTCTTATATCACAGTTTACACCGCTTGCTCTTGCAACAGGGCCAGTACAGCCGTAAGAAATAGCATCTTCTTTTGAAAGATAACCAACATCCTTCATGCGGTTTTGAAAAATAATATTGCCGGTAACCATTTCATCGTACTCATCAATTTTTGATTTAAATAAAGTAAGGAAATCTTTTACCTTGCTCTGAAAATTTGGATGCAGGTCAGCCATCACCCCGCCGGGCACCATATAGTTCATCGTTAATCTTGCGCCGCAGGTTTCTTCCATAATATCGTTGATGGCTTCGCGTTCACGGAAAGCATGAAAGAAAGGGGTGAGTGCGCCCACATCCATTGCCATTGCGCCCCACCACAACTCATGCGATGCCAATCTTGTAAGCTCATCCATCAGAACCCGGATCACTTTTGCGCGTGGCGGAATTTCAACCTGCAGGCCTTTCTCCACGCACAATGCACAGCCGTGGTTGTTGATATGCGAAGAAAGATAATCCATACGGCTGGTAACATAAATGAACTGGCGGTAAGATAAACTCTCGCACATCTTTTCAATAGAGCGGTGGATATAACCGAGATGCGGCTCAACATTTTTGATGGTTTCTCCACTAAGCGTAATAATAAGGTGCAGCACACCATGCGTGGATGGATGCTGCGGGCCTACGTTTATGACGAGATCGCCCCCATCTGAATTATCTCCACTTGCCGGTATTTGCGGAGATGCTAATATTTCTGTTTGCCTATACATATTTTTTTCTCTTCCGCTTGCGGCGGGGAGAGTTGGTGAGGAGTTTACAATTTTATCATATTAACCGGGTCTTCATAATCCTTTCTCAGTGGCCAGCCGTTCCAGTCATCAGTCATAAATAATCTTCTTAAATCAGGATGATGCAAGAATTTTACACCAAACAAATCATATGCTTCGCGTTCATGAAATTCTGCTGTGCGCCAGTTATCACTTACAGTTTCTATTTCAGGATTATCACGGTCGAGTTTTGACTTTACAACTATGGTGTGGCGGTGTGTGGTGGATGTTAAATGATACACCATCGTAAGATGTGTTTTCCAGTCAACACATGTTGCGCAAAACAAATAATCAAAATTTAAATTTTCGGCAGAACGGATTTGCAGAGCAAAATTTTTCCAATCGGCAGGTTCAACTGAAACCGTTAACCATTCTGCGCCTTCTTCAAAAACTGCTGAAGGAAATAACTCAATCAATTTTATTTTCAGTTCTTCGTTGGTCAAAGTATTTTATTTTGTTACCGGCTTTTGCTTTTCAATTTTTATCTGCTCTCTTGTTGCACCGCTTTTTATTTTTTCCTGCAGCGTTATCATTGCATGAAGCAATGCTTCCGGCCGTGGCGGGCAACCGGCAATATAAACATCAACAGGTATCACATGGTCGGCCCCTTTTACTACGGAATAAGTGTTATAAAAAAACGGGCCGCCGCTTGTAGCGCAGGCACCCATTGCAATTACATACTTTGGATCGGCCATCTGGTCGTACAATCTTTTTAATACCGGCGCCATTTTATTTACAATTGTTCCTGCAATAATAATTACATCAGCTTGTCTTGGGGTTGCCCTTGCAACTTCAAAACCAAAACGGCTCCAATCGTATTTAGCCGCGGCGGTACTCATCATTTCAATGGCACAGCAACTGGTGCCGAAAATCAGCGGCCACAAAGAGTTTGAGCGTGCCCAGTTGATTACTTCATCAAGCTTACTTATAACAATTCCTCCACCGGCAATCGGATGTACAGAGCCGGGAAATGAAGCCCCCTCTAAATCCTCCCAAACGGGGGAGACTTTTTGCGAAGTACTTAATATTTCTTTTTCCTTTTTCATTTCAAGTTTTTCCTTGCTGCTTCCCTGTTGGGGGAGTTAGAGGGGGCTTCTACTTCCATTTCAATGCACCTGTTTTATGCGCATATAAAAATCCCATAAAAAGTATAAAGAAAAATATAATAATTTCTATTAATGCTGACATGCCGGTTTCTTTTACCACCACTGCCCAGGGATATAAAAAAATAAGCTCCACATCGAAGATTAAAAAAACAAGCGCAAATAAATAATAACCAATATTAAACTGGTTCCAGGGAGAGCCTTCTGTGGGCACGCCACATTCGTAAGCCTGGCCTTTGGCAGGGTTTTTTGTTCCCTTTACTAAAAATTTTGCAACTGCAATTCCGCCTGCGGAAAATGCAACTGCTGAAAGAATGAGAACGATTAAAGATGATGCACCCATTAAAAAAATTTATTGCTACAATATAGCGAGTAAAATGAAACCGCCCTGCAAATTTTTATAATATCTGTGTTACAGAAAGAAAATTACAGCTTCCATTTATCCATCCACTGAATAAAAATATTATCATGTCTGAAAACCAATGGCAGCCATATACATCTTGAATCGGGCAAATTTGTTTTGTTCCACCTGTCGGCCATAAAAATATATTTATCTTTCATTCCCTGTACCTGTAAAATAAATGTGCTTTGCGCATTAAAAGTTTTATCACTGCCTTCTCCAGTGCAGGGGTTTCCTTTTATTGTCCAGTTGCCCATAACAGAATCCGCAACTGCATATATGGCTGTATTCGCGTCCCATCCGGTGCATAAAGAAGTAATAAGAAAATATTTATTGTTGTGTTTTATTATTGCAGGCGCTTCCCTGTTTGCATTGATCAGTATGCGGGTATAAACGCCGGTTGGTTTTAAATAATCATCAGTAAGTTCATTAATATGAATAGTTGCATTATTTTCTGAAGTGCTTATCTGGTAAGCTTTTCCATCATCATCCTTAAATAAAGTCATGTCCCTGCTCATGGCATTATTGGGGCGCGTGGAGCCGAGGTAAGCATAAGGACCCGTAACTGTTTTACTGGTGGCAACACCTGCCCGAGCATAGCTGTAATCTTTTAAATCAATATGCATCCACATTACATATTGTCTTGTTTTAGTATTGTAAATTACTTTGGGGCGTTCAATTACTTTGCCTGTATATAAATCGCTTGCAGTGTCTGTATGAGTTGGTGCCAGTGCAATGCCTTCATTTTTCCAATGCACCAAGTCTTTTGAAGAATAGCAGGAAATGCCGCCTGCATCCACACGGTAATTTTCCCAGCTTTTGTCTTCCTCCACGCGAAAAGTTCTACCGATTTTTATTTCACCAAACCAGTAATATATGCCCTTATCAAACAATATTCCGCCACCGTGTGCATTTATGGGAATGCTGTCTGTGTCATACCAAATACTACCGGGAAAAAAATAATTGTTTTGTGAAAAAACCTCCGGCTGAAAAACCAGCAATGCCAGCAGCGAGAATATAAACTTCAGCATCGTTTTCATAAGGTAAATTTACAGGTTGTATATTTTAATTCTAATAATTGGCCAAAGCTTTTTCAACACTGTTTAGCTTTCGTTGCGCTTTGCCCCGCCAATGGCGGTGGTTGCACTCTTCAGCTGCATGAATTATAATGCACAGCTATGAATTCAAAAATAGCAGTAACCGCAATTAATAATAGATGACGGATTGTTTTACTGTTTCCTTTATGTAAAAGATACCGACAGATAATGTGCATAATTTTATTTACAATTAAAATGCAGTTTTTTTAACTTGTATGAATAAATAAAGGCTAAGCAACATATTTTAGCTTAGGTCTGTCTAACTAATAAATAACTGATTTATGGAACACCAGTCTGAACAGCCTGATTACCGTGAAAAAATCCTTCAACTGAACCAGGGCGTACTTTTTTGCTTTAATGAAGATTCCGAAAAAATGCCGGTAGGTGTTATAAATGGTTTTGTTTTTGAAGATCACCAAACGATGCATTTCTCAAGTGATTTTTTCCCGATAACGGAAGAAGCCTGGAATGTTTTTGCCGCCGAATTGCATTGCCACAAAAAAGGCGAACCATTCAGTTTTGTTTTACATGGCATTGCATCAGTAAATGACGCCGATTCATACAGTATAAGTTTTACAATTATGCAAACGGATTATTTTGAACTGCAGCAAAGCAAAACGCATGGCAGTTTTGAACCGCTGTCACTTCTTATAAGGCCTTATAAATACGTGTATCAAAAAAGTGCGGAAATCCTGCAGCACACTTTCAAAAGAAAAGCGGATGAACATGCGCTTAACGAAATACCGCGCAATCCATAAAAATCCGGTTACATTATTTATATAGATAGAGTACTGTTTGCACGAAGGGAATTATGCGAGCCATCACAATAAGGTGGTGTACCTGTTTGCTTACACTGGCAAAGCCAAACTTCTGCATCTTCTTCCGCAGTTAATTTTAAACTTTTAAGCTCTCCCCCTTCAATTTTTTTATGGCCTGCATCGCAAAAAGGCTGATTTTCACTTAAACCGCAGGTGCACCATGCATAGGTTTTTCCTTTTTCCAATTTGACAAGAGCGGGTTCGCATTTTGCAATTTTGGGCAGTTGCTGACCAGGTATTGTTTCCATTACGTTTATTTTCCGGGGTAAATTTAGGAAGGTTATTGCGGCTACCTTTATTAATTTTTATTACCATTGTATTTGATATGGCAAGCCGTTTTACAAAATACAAAAAAGCATTGGGCTTTGTAAATGCCATCGGGCTTTACAAACACATTAAACTAAAAAGCAAAAAAGGCTTAAAGTTATCATTCGTAAAAACACCTGTTTATTTCCGGGGTATAAGATCGGATGAGCTTATGTTTGAACAGATTTTTATTAACAAAGAGTATGCGATAAAAGTTCCATTCAAACCGGAAATTATTCTTGATTTAGGAGCCAATGTGGGGTATGCCAGCCTGTATTTTATTACCAGGTTTCCGGATGCGCGTATTATTGCAGTAGAACCAGAAGAAAACAACTTTAAGGCAGCTGTTAAAAACCTGGAGCACTATAAAAATATTGAATTAATAAGGGGCGCAGTCTGGAATATTTCAGGAATTATTAATGTCATAGATTCCGGGTATGGTGAGGCAGCGTATATGGTACAGGAAGGACTGATAACAAACCCTGTAAAGGCTTTGACTGTTGAGGAAATAATCAGGCAAAGGGATATAAGTCAAATTGATATTTTAAAAATTGATATTGAGGGGGCAGAAAAAGAATTATTTGATTCAGGATATGAATCCTGGCTTCCTCTTGCCAAAATACTTATTATTGAAACACATGACCGGTATAAACCAGGTACAAGCCGGTCTTTATGCAAAGCAATTTGCCAATATGATTTTTCGCTGGAATTATCGGGTGAAAACCTGGTGTTTTATAACAATAGACTGGTTAATATTTATCAATAAACCGGTAGAGATTAAAATTATCTTTGGAGTAAAGCAGCTCAATCTCTTTTTTTACTACCTCCTTATCAACATCTTTCATTCGTTTCTTCTGGATAAGTTGCCAGGCTTTTTCAGCCATAAGCCAATATTTTCTTTTTAGAGTTTCGGGGTGTTGCTGGTGAAATAATATTGCATTTAAAAGTTCGTCAATACCCAGTTTTTGTAATGCATCTGTTTTTATAATAGGTATTTCCCTTTGCCGATGATGAAATGCAGGTGCCAGCATTAATCTCAGGTTTTTTACAAAAAGCTCTGCACCCGGCCTGTCTGCTTTATTCACGGCAAAAATATCGGCGATTTCCATCACGCCTGCCTTCATAGTTTGTATTTCATCCCCCGATTCCGGAACCACCACCACAACAGTTGTATCGGCCAGGCCTGCAATTTCAACTTCACTTTGCCCCACACCCACAGTTTCAATAATAATATGATCAAAGCCCGCAGCCTTCATCACGTCTGTTATTTCAATAATTTTAGGATGGAGGCCGCCCAGGCTGCCGCGTGCAGCCAGTGAGCGGATGAATACATTGGGATGATTGTACCATTCGCTCATGCGTATCCTGTCACCAAGCAATGCACCCATATTAAAAGGCGATGAAGGATCAACACATAACACACCGATTTTTTTTTCATTACCTGCCAGTTTCCCGATTAAAGCATCTGTAAGCGTACTTTTGCCTGCGCCCGGCGGCCCGGTAATGCCGATAATTTTTGTATCAGATGGTGGCAGTTGTTCAAGTAAATCATTATATCCGGGCGCTTCATTTTCAACCAGGGAAATACACCTCGCAATTTCTTTAATGTTAAAAAGGTTGATCTGATTTAACATTTGTTCCCACATACCTCTGCTGATTTATTTTACTAAAATTCCTGCAATCTAAAACAGAATAATATACAAAACATCATTAATACTGTACGATTAAAAGAAAGAGTGTTTTTGTTAAAAAAGAAGAATCCCGGTTAAGCTTACAACAGGTTATTTTTAAACCGCGCAGTGTAGTTTATCTTTGCAAATATTTTTATTTATCAGATAATTTTTCCGGTGTAAATGAATGATCAGTCCACATATCCTTTAGTATCAGTTGTAATAGCTACTTATAATGGGGAAATGTTCCTGCGTGAACAGCTTGACAGTGTTATTAATCAAACTTATCCGGCCATTGAAATTATTGCAGTTGATGACTGCTCAACAGACAATACCGTAAATATTTTGAATGAATATGCCGGTAAATATGCCCATCTTAAAATTTTTAAGAGCAGTATAAACAGGGGGTATATAAAAAATTTTGAAAGAGGAATGCAAATAGCTTCGGGAAAATTTATCGCTCTTTGCGACCAGGATGATACATGGGATGCTGCTAAATTAATGCTGATGGTGGAAGCCATTGATAATTATAATATGCTCTACTGCGATTCTGAAATTGTAGACGGAAATTTAAACAGCCTCGGAAAAAAAATGTCGGACATGAAAAACCTTGCAACCTATAGCAGTTGTATGGTATATGCCACTGACAATTGTACTGCAGGGCATGCCTCGCTCATTACAAAAAAGCTATATTTACTTTCAGTTCCGTTCCCTGAAGTTATACCGCATGACTGGTGGCTTGCTTATGTGGCAACCTTATACGGAGGCATAAAATATCTTGATAAAGCATTGGTAAAATACAGGCATCATGGTAATAATGTTATTGGGGCGGTACATAGCCACCAGCCTAAAAAAAAGAAAGTAAGCGGCCACGGAAAAAAACAGCAGGCCAGAAAAAATACACTTGAAAGACTGGAAATATTTTACAAAAAATGCCCTAATAGTTTTGCAGAAGAAAAAAAGGTAATGGATAATTTAATCCGGAGTTATAAAAGCTTTTCCATACGCAACAATTATCAACGGATGAAGCTTTTTTTAGACAACCGTTATTACCTTTTGGCCATAAAAAAAAGACCTGCTTTCAGAAAATTTCTTTATTGCTGCAAAATGTTTTACAAGCCGCGATGAATATCATTGCCACACCGATACAGGATAATGGTTGTTGTAACCATTGGTACAGAATGTTTTTTTAAACTGAACAGCTTCTTCTTTTATTTCAATATTTTTTTCATCGTGCTCCCTTGAATACAGGTTGTGATGAATATGATAACAAACAGCACTGTATTTTACTTGTTTCTTCTTAATTCCTTTATTTATTAAGCGTGCTGCCAGTTCGCTGTCTTCCCTCCCCCAGCCAATAATATCATTATTATTGCCGTTAACAGCTATAAAGTCATTTTTATAATACGACATATTGCACCCTATTACGCCCTTAACGGAATAAGGATTGGTAAAAAAGGAATTAATGATGCTCAATAAAGGAAGGCGGAGTGCGTTTAACCTGTTCCGGATTCCGGGAGTATAAAAATTGATGTTATTTCTTTTGTTTCTCAGCAGTTCACCTACAGTTTGCTCATTCAAAAGGGCGCGGCTGCCCCTGATAAAATATCCCGGTTGCGCATTTTGCAAATGATCTTTTACAAACGAAGGGTGAAGAATCATATCACCGTCAGTTTGGATAATGTAGCCGGTACTGCTGTTACGCACAGCTTCATTTGTAATAATGGTTTTTCTGAACCCTGTATTTTCATGCCAGATATGTTTAACCGGAATAGTAAATTCTTTGCGAAAATTATCAATCAATTGTTTTGTTGTATTATCCGAACCGTCATCAGCAATGATTATTTCAGCGGGAAGCTGCGTTTGTGCATTAACGCTTTTTAAACACAATTCAAGCGCCTCCGGCCAGTTAAACGTTGATATAATTAATGAGCAACTTATTGTTTTCATATGCAATGCATTAACCAAAACTCATCTGCGTTCTTTATAAATTTTTAGAATGCAGAAATATATTTTCAGATTACTGCAAAAATAAGTAAAAGTACGCCTGTTGTTTCCTGCCATAATGCTGTTACTTTTCTGCAATCAATTGCGTCTTTATATTTGCAGCGATATATGACGAATTTCATTCCTGTATTCCCATTAGCCATTGTAGTGTATCCCGGAGAAATGCTTAACCTCCATATATTTGAAGAACGTTACAAACAGCTTATTAATGAATGTTATGCAGAAAAAAAACCATTTGGCATACCTTCAGTGATTAATAAAACCCTGTGTGAAACAGGCACACTCGTTGAAATAACGGAGATTGTGCAGGTATATGAGGATGGCAAAATGAATATACATACCCGCGGATTAACTGTATTCAGAACACTTGAACTGATAAAAATAATTCCGGCTAAATTATACAGCGGTGCTATTGTAACGTATCCTGAAATAAATGATACTGTAAATATAAAGATGATGCAGCATGTAATGGCAGCAGTAAAAGAACTGCACCGGCTCCTGAATATCAATAAGGTTTTTAATAAACTCGGTGAAGAACTTTTAAGTTATGATGTGGCGCACCATGCCGGTTTGTCAATTGAAGAAGAATATGAACTGCTTCAGTTACTACAGGAGGATCAGCGTCTTGAGTATTTAAAAAGGCACCTGAATAAAGTATTGCCCATTGTGGCAGGTACGGAAAATCTAAAGAAAAAAATAAAGCTCAACGGTCATAATAAAGAACTGAAAGGGTTTAACCCGGACTCATAACATTGAAAGTTTTTATGCAAACCACGCTCTGCTTCGATTTTGGCAACACACGTTTAAAATACGCCCTGTTTAATGATGCCCTGTTACAAAATGTTTGCGTTGCAGAAAATGATTCGGTTGCTGTTATTGAAAAAATTGTTGAAGAGTATAAGCCATCAAAATCTATTCTGTCTTCTGTTATTAATCATAACCCTGAAATTGAAATTTTTTTAGCCGGTAAAACAAAATTCCATAAGCTCACTCACCAAAGCAAAATGCCTGTATCAACACCCGTGGGCAAACCCGAAACCATCGGTGCCGACAGGCTTGCACTTGTATCTTCCGCAGTGCATGTTTATCCTGCAGCACATAACCTGGTGATTGGCCTTGGTTCCTGTATCACTTTTAATTTTGTAAATAAATTGCATGAATTTTTAGGCGGCAGTATTTCACCGGGACTGGAAATGCGTTTTAAAGCAATGAACCAGTTTACAGCAAAACTCCCGTTGATAACTGCAGATTCAAATTTTCCATTAATAGGGTACGACACACGCACAAATTTAATAAGCGGTGTTATTTTAGGTATATGCAAAGAAATTGACGGCATAATTGATTTATACAAAGAAAGATACAGCAACTTTAACGCGCTTTTAACCGGGGGTGATATGCCCTTTTTTGTGCCTCATCTCAAAAACAGGATATTTGCAGACCCTCATTTAATTTATAAAGGTCTTTATGCTATCAGTGAAATCAATAATTAACCGCTTTGTCTTTATTATGTTGGGTTTGTTTACTTTTTCCTTTTTACACGCACAGGAAAATGCCCCGTTTTCACGCTATGCGTTGGGCGATCCTTATCCTTCGCAAAATATAGCTACAAGGGCCATGGGGGGAGTATCTGCTGCATTTGCGGATGGGCAGGCTATCAATACTGTAAACCCGGCAAGCTACGGTGAATTGCGTTTTATTCAGTCCGGCTCTACTAAAGGCGGCCTGGTTACTTATGATTTCGGCCTTTCTATTGATGCAAGGGCGTTGCATAGTGCCAGCCCTGTAAATAAATACAACTCTACCAATTTTATTCCATCATATATACAAATCGGGATACCTTTAAGTACCAAACACCTGGGATTGGTTTTTGGCCTTCGTCCGGCTACCAGGATAAACTACAGCATACAAACCACGCAGCCAAGCGGCATTAGCGGTTTCGACAGTCTTTATACTTTGTATGAAGGCAATGGCGGAATTAGCCAGGTTTTTTTAGGATTGGGAAAAAGATGGGGCCATTTCAGTATTGGCTTTAACGGCGGATATGAATTTGGGCATAAAGATATCAGCACAAAAGTTACCCCGCTTAACGATACCGTTAATTATTACAAATCAAATTCAGCAAGCAATACGAATTTCTGGGGTGTTTTTTTAAACCCCGGTATTTCATATTATATAAAACTGAATGAAAGAACAAATAATACAACTCATCTTAAAGAATCTTATTTGCTCCAGTTGGGCGGTTCGGGAACTTTAGAACATCATTTAAAGGCCAACACAGATATTTTAAGGCAAACATTTAACTATGATGCAAATGGTGGAGTTTTACAGATTGACAGTGTTCTTCATCAGACAAATGTTCTTGGAACAATAAATTTACCGCTTACTTATAATGCAGGTTTTATACTTGCTAAAACTGTTTCCAACCCATTTTTTTTAGCTAATAAATGGACAATCGGCGCTGATTATACTGCGGGGAAATGGACTGACTACAGGTTTTATAACCAGCCAGACCGTTTAATAGATAACTGGATAATACACGCTGGTGCTTCATTAACACCCGACCCCGGCAGTACCAAATTCTGGAGCCGGGCCACTTACCGCGCAGGTTTTTATACCGGTAAAGATTTTATAAATGCGGACGGAAATGAATATAAAGTAACTGCTTTTACTTTTGGCGGTGGTTTCAATCTCCGGAAATTCCGTGCGTATGATAACCAGTTTACGCTTATAAATACGGCTATTGAAATTGGCAGACGCGGAAGCAGTGTAAATAATGTTACAGAAAACTTTTTTAAATTATCAGTTGGCCTTTCTTTAAGCGATATTTGGTTTATCAAACGCAAGTATGATTAATCTTTATTGCTATAGAAAAAAAATATCAGCAGCCATTATTGCAGGCTGTTTTTTTTTGTGCGGATGTGAGAATGATATGAGCGAGGTACAGTCATTAAGCCAGAAAAAAACAGGGCAGGAAACAGCGCTGAATGTAGAAAGCTATATGAGCCAGGATGCAAAAGTAAAAGCAAAATTAACCGCACCACTTATGCTGCGCACAGAACTGGACACTCCATTAATTGAATTTCCTAAAACCCTTCATGTAGATTTTTATAATGACAGTATGAAAGTGCAAAGCCGCCTTTTTGCTAAATATGGACGGTATTTTGAGAATGAAGGAAAAGTTTTGCTGCGCGATAGCGTAATTGTTTTTAACGTTACCGGCGATACCCTGCGCACCGAAGAACTGTGGTGGGACAGAGACCTGGAGATATTTTACACCGATAAAAAAGTAACCATACGCCAGCCTGATCAAAAATTTGACGGGCAGTATGGAATGCGCGCCGACCAGGATTTCAGCAAATGGACACTCAACAATGCATCCGGCACGGCAAATATACCTGACAGCACCCTGCCTGCACCATAATACTTTTATACATAAACTATTTTGCACATTATGTTTTTTCATTCATTCTTTGCAGAAAATTTGCTTTTACATACTTTCGGTCTATGAACCAAGTGCTCACTTTAATACTCATAGCTATTGCCCTTCTTTTGGTGGCTTTTTTTGCAGGTATTGAAATTGCATTTATCAGCGCCAGCCGCTTAAGTATTGAGTTAAAAAAAAAACAGGGTAAAAAAAGCGGTATCACCCTGTCCCGTTTTATGGAAGACCCTTCGCGCTTTTTAAGCGTATGCCTGATTGGTGCAAATGTTTTCCTGGTAGCTTACGGGCTTTTGTTCAGTGAATTGGCAAAAGCTTATATAGAAAACCCATACATCAAACTTCTGTTAGATACATTGTTTTCAGCGCTTATCGTACTTGTTGTAGGGGAATTTTTGCCGAAAGCTGTTTTCCGCGCAAGACCCGATGCACTGCTTTCTTTTTTTGCACCGGCAGGGAATTTTTTTTATAATTTATTTTATCCTGTTGCTTCCGTTTTTGTAAATACGGCCAAATCAATTTTAAAATATCTTTTTAATGCAAGGCTGAAAGAAACGGACGAACCTTTTTCCAAAGTAGATCTCGAAAATTTTTATCAGCAAACAAAAGACCAGGATGCTTCAAACACTGAACTCAATACTGAATTATTTGAAAATGCGCTTTCCCTGCCTACGGTAAAAATAAGGCAGTGCCTGGTGCCCAGAACTGAAATTGAAGGCATTGATATAAATACACCTGTAAGCGGAGCCACACAAAAATTTATTGAAACCAAGCTGAGTAAAATTGTAGTTTATGATGAAAATATTGATAATATACAGGGCTATATACATCAGTTAGATCTCTTCAAGCGCCCTGCAGACCTGCATTCCATACTGCTCCCCATACCCGTGGTCCCTGAAAGCATGGGCGCTGCCGACCTGATAAACCGTTTTACAAAAGAACACAAAAGCATTGCATGGGTGGTGGATGAATTTGGGGGAACCGCAGGCATTGTAACGATGGAAGATGTGCTGGAAGAAATTTTTGGCGAAATAAAAGACGAATATGATACCGAAGAATTTGTAGAAAAGGAATTATCAGAAAATGAATTTATTTTTTCGGGCCGGCTGGAACTGGACTATCTTAAAGAAAAATATGGCTTTCAATTCCCGGTAAATGAATCAGAAACATTATCCGGCTATATTATTGACCAGCACGAAAGCATCCCCGCACTGAAAGAACGCATCATCATAGAAAATTATGAATTTGATATACTGGGCGTAAGCGATACCAGGATTGAAATGGTGAAAATGAAATTGCTCAGGTGATATTTTTTGCAAACAGAAATAAAATATTCTGCGGTTTTAGCAGATATTGTACTATTTAAAATAGCCAGCCCTACCTTTGCTCCCTCAAAGAACAGTTTATAAATAATGGCAAAAACTTTTTTTCAAAAAAGGAGTGAAGGCAGGGCAGAAATGTCGTTTGTAGATCACCTCGAAGAGCTCCGCTGGCATATCGTCCGCTCCCTGCTTGCCATAGTTATACTGGCAGTCATTATTTTTATAAAAATACAATGGGTATTTGATAATATTATTGCGGGCCCCATCAATCCAAATTTTATCAGCTACCGCGGCATCTGCAGTTTCAGCCACTGGCTTGGCCTGGGAGACAAGCTCTGCCTGCCGCCTATCAGCATCAACATGCAAACCACTACTTTCGGCGGCCAGTTTTTTGGCAGCTTCAGTATTGCATTTGTAGGCGGCCTTATTGCAGCATTTCCTTATATCTTCTGGGAGTTCTGGCGTTTTGTAAAACCCGCATTAAAGCCCAAAGAATTAAAAAATACAAGGTTTATTATTTTTTGGGTTTCATTCTTTTTTTTTCTGGGTGCAGCTTTTGGATATTTTATCCTGGGTCCTTTTACGTTTAATTTTCTTGCCAATTTTAAACTTAGTGGCCTGAATATTGTAACCACAAAACCCACTGTAAACGATTATTTAGACAACCTTACCAATCTCATACTTGGCTGCGGCATTGCGTTTGAAATGCCGGTGCTTGCATTTGCATTAACAAAAATCGGTTTAATCACCCCATCATTCCTTCGCCGCACAAGAAAATATGCTATTGTAATTATTCTTATTATTGCCGCAGTAATTACACCCAGCCCAGACTGGTACAGCCAGACAATTGTGTTTCTTCCTTTGTATTCATTATACGAATTAGGCGTGTTTGTTTCAGCAAGGGTATATAAGCAGGAACAACAGCGTGAAAAAGAAGAATGGAGCTGATAAAATAAAATAGTAATAATTTTGTACCGGGCTTCAGTATCTTTTTTCATCTTAGTTGCGTCGCACTCTTGTACAGTACAGTCTTTATTCAGCAACAGAGCCTTAAAAATATTTATAAAAATATAAGCATTACTACCAACTGAAAAAGTATGGACTACACATTCGATCTTACAAAACCAATTGCCATCGGTTGCGATCATGCAGGTTTTGAATACAAGGAAGCCATTAAAAAATGGCTGTTGGATAAAGGATATGCAGTAAAAGATTTTGGCACCAATTCCCCTGAATCAGTTGACTATCCTGACTTTGCACACCCCACAGCACTTTTTGTTGAAAGCGGTGAAGCCGCTTTTGGGGTTTTATTATGCGGCTCCGCCAATGGTGTTGCCATTACTGCCAATAAACACCAGCACATCCGTGCAGGCCTTTGCTGGCAGGGCGAAGTGGCAAAAGTTATCCGGCAGCACAACAATGCAAATATTATTTGTTTGCCGGCAAGGTTTATTGCATTGCCGCTTGCATTGGATATGATTGAGATATTTATGAATACTGATTTTGAAGGTGGCCGTCATGAAAGAAGGGTGGAAAAGATGAGTTGTTGAATTAACCCGGAAACTGTATAAATTTCACCGACCATTTTTTATTTCTGCAGTTAATATTTATTTTTCACAGCAAATCATGGTAACTGCAGGTTGGTTTTCTTTTAATATTATCCCGTCAAAATTGCGGACAATATGAAAAAAATGTTCTTCCTACTTGCAGTTTTGTCAACCATGAATGGTATTGCGCAAAACACAAAAACACTGCAAAAAATAGCTGAATCTTCCATCACTGCAGCAGATCTTAAAACCAAACTCACAGTAATTGCATCTGCCGCCATGGAAGGCAGGGAAACCGCAACACCCGGCCAGAAAAGAGCAGCAGCATTTATTGAAAATTATTTTAAGCAACTGGGTTTATTGCCGGGCACAGGCAATGGCTATCAAATGAATTTTCCTGTTTACCGCGATTCATTGATTTCCGCATCTTTAAATGTAAACAGCCATGCATTTGCAGAAGATAAAGATTTTGGAGTAAATCTTTCTTCGTTAAGCGCCGGTAACTGGAATGAAGATACCGTTGTATTTGCTGCATTTGGGATGGTGGATTCTGCAGATAACGATTACCGTAACCTGAATGTGAAAAATAAATGGGTGATGGTTGTGGAAGGATCGGGAGAAGATATTAATAAACCTTCCGGCAGTGTTTCATATGGTTTCAGGGATCCTGCTTCTGCATTTATGAAAATTTTCCAGGCACGCAATCTTGGTGCAAAAGGGTTGATCATTGTATCAAAAGATTATCCAAAAAAAATGCCTTCGCCTGCTCTGGGAAATATGTATTTGAAAAAAAGTGTAACCAATAATTTACCTGCAGTTACAATTTCATATACTGCTGCAGCAACCATTCTTAATAAATCATTAAGCGCATTCATTGATCTTAAAAACATAAACAGCGGAGATTATCCGGCAAAGTTTGCATTTGGCTGTTCCACGCAAACTGTTACACTCCAAAGCAGCAATGTAATTGGCGTACTGCCGGGCACTGATAAAAAAGATGAATACGTTTTTGTAACCGGTCACTACGATCACCTGGGAAAAAGGGATTCTGTAATTTATTACGGAGCGGATGATGATGGGAGCGGCACCACAAGTGTATTGGAAATAGCCAAAGCATTTACTGAAGCAAAAGCGGATGGTTATGCACCAAGAAGAACGATTGTGTTTATGACTGTATCGGGCGAAGAGAAAGGTTTGTGGGGCTCTGATTATTACACTTCACACCCAATATTTTCTTTAGAAAAGACTTCTGTTGACCTGAATATTGATATGGTGGGAAGAATTGATCCCGGCCGCAAAGAAACTGACTCTACCAATTACGTATATACTATTGGTGAAGATAAACTGAGCACCGATCTGATAAAGATAAGTGACAGCGTAAACAATAAATTCTCGCACTTGGATTTAGACAGAAAGTTTAACGACCCAAAAGACCCCAACCGGTTTTATTACCGGAGCGACCATTTTAATTTTGCAAAACATGGCGTACCGGTGATTTTTTATTTCAATGGCACACATGCCGATTATCACCGGCCAACTGATACTGTTGACAAAATAAATTTTGCCCTGATGGAAAAACGCGCAAGGTTTATATTCTACACGGCATGGGCCATTGCCAACCGCGATAATCAACTGGTACGGGATATCCCGCTGAAGTGAATTAACCGTAAAATATAAAGTGCCAGGGTGAAAAATCCGGCGTCTTTTTCGGGTTGCAAAAACTGCTAAGCAGAATTAAGAATGCTGACGGGTGCAACGCCCCGCCACGGGCGGGGTACAAAGGTTTGCGGCCGGGCGGCTTATAAATAATATTCTATACCTGCATCGGCTGGTGCATAGAATGAAAACTGGTCTTTAAAAGAGCGCAGTTCCTGCTCCAGGTTTGATTCCTGCAACGGAAAATATTTCAACAACGGCGATTCACGCTGCACTTTTAAATCGTGCCCTGCATAATTCTGGTTGATAAAAAAAGACTCAAGGTCAGGATAAATATTTTTCAAAACTTCTATGATATCTAATATGCTCAGCGTTTTATCCGCAAGGTTATATGTGCCGTTTGGAATGGCTGTGCTCAACAACTGCGATAAAATTTTTGTAACCCTATCAATATGTATAAAAGAGCGGTGTTGGCTGCCCGTGCCGTTAATTGTAATGCGGCTGCTGTAATGCGCATCAAACATAAAGCGGTTGATTACTGCATCAAACCTCATGCTTTTGCTGTAGCCATACACATTGCCCAAGCGCACAATTACGGTATTCATTTTATCAAACAGGCGCTGCACATGCTGCTCCGCGCGGTATTTTGAAATGGAATAAAAACTGTCGGGATTGGGAATGGTGGCTTCTGTTGCCGTTTCAATTGTGTTGCCATATACTGCGGTGCTGCTGGCAAAAATAAATTTTTCTACAGGGTTTTCTTCTAATGCATAAATAAGTTCGGCCGTGCCCCAGTGGTTGGTTTGTTCAAAAATATGGCCGTCTAAATTTGCAAACGGCGTGGTAACTTTTGCAGCAAGGTGATACACCACATCAATATTTTTCAATACCTGCCGCAGTTTGCGCGAATCAAGTATTTCACCATGCACTAATTTTATATTCTGTATTTCCACCGGCTTGCCCAAAAACAAATTATAGTTGCCGCGGCTTAAATTATCATATACGGTAATGCTTTCCGTTTCAGGCAACCTTGCAAGGCCGTACACTAACTCGGTTCCTATATAGCCGGCGCCACCAGTAATTAAAATGTTCATGCAAAATTATTTTGTAACCAGTTCTGTATTTAAACCACATTCGCTTTTTTTAAGGCCGTACCACCTGCCATCACGGCTGTCCATTTCAAGGTCCCATTTGCGTGTACAGGGTTCGCAGCCAATGCTGAAATATCCTTTTTCTTCCAGCGGGTGGTGCGGGATTTTATATTCGCGTATATACTCAAAAATCATTTTGCCTGTCCAGTCCAGCATGGGATGAAAACGGGTAACGCCAAATTTAGATTTTCCCTCCTGCTTAAAATTTTTGCGCACTTCCCCCTGGTCGGCACGCACGCCATTTATCCATATATCATGTTCTGCAAGTACAGGCTCAAGCGGCGCTACTTTATTTAAATAGCAGCAGTAATCGGGATCGCTGGCGAATAATAATTTCCCGTTTACGTCGCGCTGGTTGATTTTTGCAGTGGTGGAAAAAACGTTTTTTACATTCAACCCAAGAAGGGAAGTTATTTGGTCACGGTAGAAAAGTGTTTCAGGAAAATGATAGCCCGTATGAATAAAATACACAGGTATGTTTTTATCAATGCGGCTGAGTATATGCAGCAGCACGATGCTGTGTGTTTGAAACGAAGAAGTGGTAAAGAGTTTCAAATTACTTTTTTTATACGCTTCTACCTTTTCCGCAATTTCATCAAAAGTCATAACGCAAAATTAAGCACGCAAGATACGGCAGCAATTTTAATACCCTACTGAATTGGTAGGGAATTATGACTTTATTTTCTTTTTGCGTAAATATTTATTTTGAAAAATAACTTTAGATAACTTCCTTCACCACATCGCGGATGATTTTTGGTTTGCCCAAAGTATAATAATGAAGAACGGGCACGCCAAACTCTTTCAATTCCCTGCTTTGCTGTATAAGCCAGGCTGCGCCTGCTTTTTCACAGTCCTCATCGGTTTTACATTTCATTATTTCATTGGAAAGTTCTGTAGGGATGTCCACATGAAAAATACGCGGTAAAACGGATAATTGTTTTTTGCTGGTAACAGGTTTTAAGCCGGGGATAATAGGCAGGGTAATGCCGTTATCACGGCAGGCCTTTACAAAATCAAAATATTTTTTATTGTCAAAAAACATTTGCGTCATTATATATTCTGCGCCGGCATTTACTTTTTCTTTCAGGAATTTAAGGTCAATTTCCGGGTTGGGCGATTCAAAATGTTTTTCAGGGTACCCCGCTACACCCAAGCAGAATTTTGTTTTTACGCCATTGCGTATGTCATCATCAATATAAATGCCTTCATTCATATTCACCACCTGTTTCATTAAGTCTATTGCATACCTGTTGCCGTCACGCTCAGGTTCAAAAGCTGCTTCATTTTTCGCAGCATCGCCGCGTATGACAAGCACATTATCAATACCCAAAAAATTCAAATCAATCAGGGCGTCTTCCGTTTCGCGTTTGGTAAAGCCGCCACAGATGATATGTGGTACTGCATCTACTTTGTAGTGGTTCATAATGGCGGCGCAAATACCCACGGTGCCGGGTCTTTTGCGTACTTCCACTTTTTCAAAACTGCCGTCTGCCTTCTTTTTAAAAGCAGTTTCACTGCGATGATAGGTAACATTTATCCAGGACGGCCTGAATTCCATTAAAGGATCTAAATGATCATAAATGGAGGCAATACTTTTACCCTTTAGTGGCGGAAGTATTTCAAAAGAAATAAGTGTATCTTTTGACTGCTGTATGTGATCGTTAACTTTCATCTTGCTCTTTAAAAATACTGCAATATACACAGCAATACATTTGCAAAAACAAGTGTTAATACAGCAGGGTAAAAACGCATATTGTTTTACATACTCTATTTTTGCCTAAACACATACCACGTGAGCTTAACCATACACACAAAAAGTTTAGTAAAATCTTACAGTAACAGGGTTGTTGTAGATAATGTTTCTATTGAAGTGAAGCAGGGAGAAATTGTTGGTTTACTTGGCCCTAACGGGGCTGGAAAAACTACCACATTTTATATGGTGGTGGGGTTGATAAAACCAGATGAAGGGAGTGTATTTTTAAACAAGGAAGATATTACAAAACTTCCCATGTACAAAAGGGCGCAAATGGGTATTGGCTATTTGCCGCAGGAACCGAGCGTATTCAGAAAGCTGACGGTGGAAAACAATATCATGGCAGTGCTTGAAATGACTGGCATGAATAAACAGCAGCGGAAAGAAAAAGCAGAATCATTGCTGGATGAATTCAACCTGCACCACGTGCGCAAAAATAACGGTGACAGCTTAAGTGGTGGCGAAAGAAGAAGAACAGAAATTGCAAGGGCGCTTGCCGTGGATCCAAAATTTATCCTGCTGGATGAACCCTTTGCAGGTGTGGATCCTATTGCCGTGGAAGACATACAAAGCGTTGTGGCAAGGATGAAATATAAAAACATCGGCATACTTATAACAGACCACAACGTAAACGAAACACTCTCTATTTGCGACCGCGCTTACCTGCTGATTGACGGAAAAATTTTCAAGCACGGTACGGCAGAAGAACTTGCGGCAGATGACCAGGTAAGGCGCTTATACCTGGGAACAAACTTTGAACTGAGGAGAAAAGACTGGATAATTGAAATGGGCATTAATGAAGGGCTACCTGCTGAAAAATAATAGTTCCTTTTATTCCGCAGCATTTCTTATTTTGCCTGTATTACATGAAACTGCTTTCCCCTGCCTTATCAAGACTGGCGCGTTTGCGCTACTGGAAAATTGAACAGTGGCGCGATAACCCCATTGCTGCACAGCGTGAAGTGCTGCAGGACCTCATTACACACGGCCAGTACACAGAGTTTGGGAGAAAATACGGGTTCAACAAAATTTTTAACACCCGCACTTTTAAGCAAACTGTGCCTATTCAGGAATACGATGATGTAAAACCCTATATACAGCGCATCATGAATGGTGAGCAGAACCTTTTGTGGGATACACCCGTAAACTGGTTTGCAAAAAGCAGCGGCACCACAAGTGATAAAAGCAAATTCATCCCCATTACAGAAGAAAGCCTGGAAGATTGCCACTTTCAGGGAGCAAAAGATGTGCTCACGCTGTATTACAATTTTAATCCCGAAAGCGACCTCCTTACAGGTAAGGGTTTGGTAATTGGGGGTAGCCACCAGATAAGCCAGGTAAATGAAGAAACCTATTATGGTGATTTAAGCGCCGTGCTTATTCAAAATACACCTTTCTGGGGACATTGGCTGCGCACACCCGAAATAGCCATTGCGTTAATGGACGAGTGGGAAACAAAAATAGAAGCCCTTGCGCATTCTACCATCATGGAGGAAGTAACTTCCATTTCCGGTGTGCCCACATGGGCGCTGGTATTAATAAAAAGGATATTGCAGATAACAGGTAAAAAAACTTTAAAGGAAGTGTGGCCAAACCTTGAATTATACCTGCATGGCGGCGTATCATTTACACCATACAAAGAACAATTTAAAAAATTGATTGGCGCTGATATTCATTACTTAGAAATGTATAATGCCAGTGAAGGTTTTTTTGCTGCTCAGGACAGGCCCGGAGATGAGGGTATGCTGCTTTTTTTGCAGCATGGGATTTTTTATGAGTTTATGCCCATGGAAGAATACGGAAAACCAAACCCTCAAACAATTGGCTTAAACAAAGTGCAAACAGAAAAAAATTATGCGCTGGTTATTTCAACAAACGGAGGTTTGTGGAGGTATTTACTGGGCGATACAATACAGTTTGCATCTTTACATCCGTTCAGGATAAAAGTAAGCGGCAGGCTGAAACATTTTATCAACGCATTTGGCGAGGAGGTGATTGTGGACAATACCGATAAAGCCATTGCTGTTGCCAGCGATAAAACCGGGGCCGTGGTAAATGATTATACCGCCGGGCCTCTTTATTTTAATGATACCTGTAACGGCGCCCATGAGTGGATGATAGAATTTGAAAAAGAGCCGGAAAACGCAGATGCTTTTGCTTATGAACTTGACAATGCCCTGCAAGCGCTTAACAGTGATTACGAGGCTAAACGCTATAAAAATATTGCCATGAGAATGCCTGTAATCCATATACTTAAGAAGAGTGTATTTACAGAATGGTTGCGCAGCAAAGGCAGACTGGGCGGGCAGCACAAAGTACCCAGGCTGAGCAATAACAGAAAATATATTGAGGAAATATTAGCTATTATGCAATAACCCGTTTTAAAACATCTGCTGAAAAAATTTGTGACGCACAAGAGTGCGACGCAACCAAAGCTGAATAATTTACATTTGCTGACTACAAAAAAAATTCAATGAAATTACTTGACAACAAAGTTTGCATTGTTACAGGCGCTGCACGCGGAATTGGTGAAGCTATTGCCACAAAACTGGCTGAGCATGGGGCGCACATTGCTTTTACCTATGTAAGTGACAGCAGCGCGGAAAAAGCACAGGTGCTTGAAAATAAATTACTCGTGCTTGGTGTAAAAGCAAAAGCTTATAAAAGCAATGCCGGGGATTTTGCTGCCTGTGAAAGCTTTGTAAATGATGTATTGAAAGAATTTGGCAGTGTGGATGTTTGTGTAAACAACGCCGGGATAAGT
The DNA here is from genome assembly GCA_038207175.1 of Chitinophagales bacterium. Taxonomy (GTDB): domain Bacteria; phylum Bacteroidota; class Bacteroidia; order Chitinophagales; family Chitinophagaceae; genus JBBRAD01. The sequence goes on along the minus strand of JBBRAD010000002.1, from coordinate 34,165 downwards.
AAAGATAATTTGTTGCTGCGCCTAACCGCAGAACAATGGGATGATGTAATTACCACTAACCTGAAAAGTGTTTTTAATATGACCAAACAAGTCATCCGGCCAATGATGAAAGCAAAAAGGGGCAGTATAATAAATATGAGTTCTATTGTGGGTATAAGCGGAAACGCAGGCCAGAGCAGCTATGCAGCCAGCAAGGCTGGTATTATTGGGTTTACAAAATCTGTAGCCAAAGAACTGGGGAGCCGTAATATACGGTGCAATGCCATTGCCCCGGGTTTTGTGGAAACTGACATGACGCATTACTTAAAAGAAGGCAGCGGTGCAGATGAATTTCTTAAAAAAATACCTTTGTGCCGTTTTGGCAAAGCTGAAGAAATTGCTAATACCACTTTATTTTTAGCAAGTGAAATGAGCAGCTATATTACCGGCCAGGTAATAAGTGTATGTGGTGGTTTGAATATTTAAACCCACATAGTTGCCGGATGCCGGTAATTATAAATCCATTAAATTAAAAAGAATAAAAGCGTCCACAGACTGCTGGCATGATAGTTGGTCATTTTTATTATCCCGTTTCTATTCCAATATCCTGCAAAAAGTATCTGTGAAAATGTGTTTTCATCCCTGGGATTACCCGATACCGGCCTGTAACCACCTTACACCCTCTGAACCTTATAAAAATTACATGCATAGTTAATTGCATTTAATTTTACCCTAAAATAAAAGCAGTTGATTTTATACAACTGCTTTTTTATTTGCAAAAAAATTAAAAATAATTCAGGAGGGAACCCTGAAACCTTAATCATGCGGACAAAGTAAAACAAAAGAGGCCGTCTCATCATTAAACGAGACGGTTTTCTTTATAAGTTATTTTTTGATGAAGATTAGCTGAGGTTAGATTCTTTACGAGGTGGTATTGGGCCTGATATTTTAAAATCATTTTTGGGCAGCTTTTTTAAGCTGCTTTTTTAGTATTTAGTAAGGCTTTTTTGCGAAGATTGTGCGCCAGGGCTAATAATCCTGTTTCTATGCTTACTTTTTGTTTGCCACGAAGCATAAAACGTGTGAACCCGTGATTATGTTTTATGTTAGCGAACACTGGTTCTGCATCATGGCAGCGTTGCTTTCGTTTTTTTATTCCTTCTTCACTCAGCAATCTTTCATTAGCCTGCTGTTTTAATTCATTAAGGTGATGATTGATTTCTATTACCCTGTTGCCTTTGCTCTTGTGGCAACTGCCCTTTAAGGGGCAACCATTACAATTCTTCGCCTGGTATTTTGTAAGCGTTTGCATAAAACCGGTACTGGTTACTTTACTGCAGATGCCTTTGTTGTCCATGTGCTGGCCCATCGGGCACACATAATAATCCTGCGCTGCATTGTAATGTAATTTATCGGCGGCAAATGGTTTTTTGTTTTGAATGTTATCGTTCTGTTCCCGGTCAAACTGGTTATGCTTTACATAAGCAATAATATTGTTTTCTTCACAGCCATAGCCGGCATCTGCGGTTACAGTAACGGGTGTTATTTGATGTTCTCTTTTAAAATCTGTAAGATGCTCTTTTAAAGTAGTGGTGTCGGTAGTAGCCTCGTGAAGGCTGTAGTGTGTGATGTATTGATTGTTAGTGCTTACCTGTAAATTATAAGCTGGCTTTAATTGCCCGTTTTTCATGTGGTCTTCTTTCATCCTCATAAACGTGGCATCGGTATCAGTTTTGCAGAAGCTCTTTCTTTGTTCTCCCAGTACAGCTTCCTGCTGTTCGTATTTATCTAATGATGCACCCCAGTGCTTCTTTGCATAACTAAGTTTTTGTTTTACCTGTTTGCTTACTGGTTTATCTTTTAAAGCAGCATCTATTTTGGCGATGGTCTCTGTTATTTTTTCTTTATCTATCTTATCAAAGCCACGGGGTCGATATCATCGAGTTCGCTGGCTTCCACGCTTTGGGCATACTTCCACAACTCATCCGGCTGCAGCTTCATCTTTTCTTTATTGGTTTTGATGGCATTGCCCCATACAAACGTATACCTGTTGGCGTTAGCTTCTATTTTTGTTCCATCGGTGTATAATTCTTTTATGCTCAGCAGGCCTTCGGCTGCCAGCAACTGCACTACCTGTGTAAATATTTTCTTCAACGGTTCTTTTAAACGTTCGCCTCTAAAACGGTTAATGGTATTATGGTCGGGTGTACTCATACCACTGAGCCACATGAAGTGGATGTTCTGCTGAATGGCTTCTTCTATTTTGCGGCTGCTGTAAATATTATTAATGTATGCATACACCATACTTTTAATAACATACCTGGGTGGTAACTGCTGCTGCCACCGGTTTTATACTTACGTACAAGCGGTTGCAGGTCTATCTTACTCAATACATCATCCACTATTCTTACCGGATGATTGACCGCTATCAGTTCGTCTAAACCGGGTGGTAAAAGCATAGCCTGACGCTGGTGGTATGCTTTAAATACGGGTTGTAAAACGGGTCCTTTTGCCATAACAATCACTCTACAACTTTCATGCAATTATTAGCCTTTACAATTTTAGTTCTCTACATCTGTGAATTATTTCAATAGAAAAGAGGCTGCCTTTTGAGACAGCCTCTTTACAAAAATATTACCAGGTGTTTAATTTGTTTTTGGCTTTGTTGGAGGCGGCGCCTGCTGTTGGGCAGGTGCATCGGGGTCATTACCCAAAGACAACAGCTCCTGGGGCAAACCGGGCAGTTTTAATTCTTTGGCTACTGAAATAAAAATATTGTCAATTGCAAATCCCGCCTCATAAGTTTGAGGTTTTAAAATAAGCGTATATTTTTTCAGCGCCAGTATTTTCTTGTACGCATTTACCACCTGTATATATAAAGGTTGCGCAATTTCACCCCTTTTACTGTCTGATTTCTGTTGCGCAATCTGCTGCCAGTACACAAGGTTCATAGCCATTTGCTGGCGCTGGTTTGCTGTATAATCCAGTACAGCTTTGGGTTTGCCTGCAGTTGAATCCGCTTTAAAAGTACTGTCTAAGCGGTGGTATTCATTTTGGTAAATAGTATATTCAGCACCCAGTGAATCCTTGTTATAAACCTGTACTAAACTGTCTACTGCACCATAGCCCGGCATAGCCTGCACCATCAAGTCAATATCAAACACACCTATTTTCATTGCTTGCTGTGCCTGGGCTTTTTCTCCGGCAAAAAACATTGCCACAACGGCCAGCATTGATAATAAAACCTTTTTCATTGTAATTGTTGAGTTTTTATTTTTTAATTTTTACGGATAACAATTTATTTAATTCCCATTTGCTGAAGCACTTCATCACTCTTATCCAATTTTGGGTCGGCAAATATAACGGTAATTCCTTCACTTTTATCGAGCACAAAATCATACCCCCTTGCCACGGCCATTTTTTGTATGGCATTATACACTTTATCCTGCAGGGGCTTTACTAATTTTTCCCTTTCTTTAAAAAGATCGCCTTCATATCCAAACCTTTTTTTCTGAAGGTCGCGCAGTTCTTTTTCCTTGTTAAACAATTCATCTTCCCTTTTCTTTTTCAATTCATCTGTAAGCATAAACTGTTCGGCATCATAATCCTTATACATCTGGTCCAGTACAGCCTGTTTATCATCAATTTCTTTTTGCCACTGATCGCTGATCTGCTGTAATTTTTTATCAGCGTCAACATATTCGGGCATTTTACCCAGTATATATTTTGTATCAATTACTGCATAGCGCTGTGCAGTAGCGCTGAAAGCAAACAGCATAGTGCTTACAGCAATCAGGAAAAATTTATTCATATTGAGATGGAATTTAGCAATTTTAAACAGGGCTTTTCCATTTTGATCATTCCGGTTCAAACCCTAACATAAAGGTAAAACGTGATACGTCTTTTAATTTTGCACCCGGGAAATACCTGTCTAACCCAACCCCGTAATCAAAACCAAGCAACCCAAACATAGGCAGAAAAAATCGTACACCCACACCTACTGAACGCCTTAACTGGAAAGGATTGTAGTCCTTAAAAGAATACCATCCGTTTGCAGCTTCAAAGAATGTTAATCCATAAATAGTGCTGCTTGGATTAGTGCTGAAAGGATACCTCAGTTCCAGCGTATATTTATTAAACAGTGTAAAATATTGTGAAGCGCCCTGCTGATCAGGATTTATGCGCGGATTGGAGGTTTCATAAACAGGGTAACCCCTCTGTGCAATGATATCATATCCTAACAGAGCATAACTGTTGCTTAAACCAGCATCGCCCACCTGGAACCTTTCAAACGGTGAAACATTTAATTGCGGGTTATACCTGCCAATGTACCCATATTTTGCAGCAAGTTTTAAAACAAACTGTTTATTATGTTCAGGTCCGCCGCCCCGGCCTAATGGCACATACCATTCGCCCGTAAACCGCCATTTGTGGTATTCAATCCATTGATAAGGATTGGCCGATGTAACAATATTTTTATCTACCAGTGAATAAGGCGGGGTTAGCTGGAGGCTTAAATCAAAGTTTGAACCTGAACGTGGAAAAATAGGTGCATCTACTGAAGAACGGTCAAGTGCAAATTTAAAACTGAGGTTATTTGAAAAACCATTATTAAAACCAGGAAGGTTTACCTGGTCAATATAATAATTTTTAAGTTTGTAACGTGCATAATTAAAAGTGGCGCTGAATGAAAAATAATCATCCGGCCATTTTAACTGTTTGCCAAGGCCAACTGCAAAACCGCTTGTTCTGAAATAAGAAGTATCCGCAGCGCTTTTGGTATAAGTGCCTGTGTAAGGATTGTATGCATTTGCAAATTTTGTATCATACAAACTCAATGTAAGGGAATTTCTTTTTTTACCGCCAAGCCACGGCTCAGTAAATGACACATTGTAAGAGCGGTAAGCCCTTCCGTTGCTCTGAAAACGGATGCTTAGTTTTTGCCCGTCGCCGCTGGGTAAAGGATCCCACGCTTCTTTGTGAAAAATATTATTGATGGAAAAGTTGTTGAATGAAACACCAAGGGTTCCGGTAAGGCCGATGCCTCCACCAAAACCGGCACTTAATTCAAGCTGATCGCTGGATTTTTCTTCCACGCTCCAGTTTATATCCACCGTTCCGTCTTCCTGGTTGGGAACAGGTGTAGGAACAATCTTTTCCTGGTTAAAATAACCAAGATTGGCAATTTCACGCTGCGAACGTATAATTTCTGAACGGCTGAATTTTTCACCGGGCAGGGTGCGCAGTTCCCTGCGTATTACATATTCTTTTGTTTTATCATTACCTGTAATTCGTATATTTTTATATGTTGCCTGCGGGCCTTCCCTTAAATTTATCCTGAAATCTATTGTATCGTTATAAACAGCCGTTTCTTCGGCATCAACCTGGAAAAACAGGTAGCCATCATCCATATATAATCCGCTGATGTCGCCGCCTTCGGGTGAAAGTGTTTTGCCCAGCTTATTATTCATTATTTCTGCATTGTATATATCGCCTTTTTTAATGCCCAGTATGGTGCTAAGAAGAGAATCGGGGTATTTGGTATTACCGCGCCAAGTAATGTTTCCAAAATAATATTTGTGCCCCTCATTCATTTTTATATCAATATTGATATTGCCTTTCGAATTTGTAACCTTGGCAATAGTATCAATTACAGCATCGCGGTAGCCTAAAGAATTGTAATAGTCTAATAATTTTTCCTGGTCATCCTCAAATTTTTTATCATCAAATTTAGCATTGGTAAAAAGTTTAATGCGCATATAAGGGTCCACAAGCCTTCTTGTTTTTGTATAAGAAAGAAAGCCGCGCTGGGCAAGATAATCGCTGAAAGTATAATGCTTTGGGTCTGCAAGAGCACCTTTGTCATCACTTGGGTAAATGGAAAGGCGGCTCATTTCCTTGGTGCCTTTCAGTTGTTTTTTAAGTTTGGATTCATCTATGCTGGTGTTTATAAAATCAATATTGTTGATCTTTACTTTTTCGCCTTTATCAATAACAAAAGTGAGAATGGTTGAATTTTCAAAAGAGGTATCTTTTTTCTCTTCGATATGGGTTTGTACTGCCCTGAAACCCTTTTCATAATAATATTTCTGTATGGCATCCATCGCAGTACGTTTCATATTTTCAGTAACCACCCTTCCTTTTACCAGGCCGGTTTTTGGAGAAAGGTCATCCACCTGGCTCTTGGGCACACCTTTAAAAAGGAAATTGGAAAGCCTTGGCCGTTCCGTAACATTTATTTCAAGATAAATATCGGTGCCATCCAGTTTGGTTATATACACAGCAACATCACTGAAATAATTTTGCGCCCATAATTTATTTATTGCCTTGGCAAAATTATCACCGGGTGGGATGGTTATTTCATCGCCTACATTTATGCCCGCAACTGAGATAAGCAATGCTTCATCAAAATATCTATTGCCGGTAACTTTAATGCCTGCCACTTTATACTTTACAGGTGATTTTTGGCTGAAGATGTTTAGCAGATCGGGGTTTAAGGAAGTAACGGGTGTGGTATCAGCAGTATTATTGCCGGCAACCTGCGCAAAACTGATAATACCGGATACAACAAAAAAAGCTGCAAAAACAAATGACTTAAAAAATTGCTTCATCCACATTGATGTTTGTTTATTGACCGGTACTGCAGCAATCAACCCTTTCAGCAGTTATCCTGTTTTATAAATGCGGCAAATTAACGGGAATAATCAAAAGTGTTTGTTAAATCACCCCGCTCAGTTATTAATCAAAAACTAATGGGCTGCCACCTCATGCTGTACCTGCTCGCTTATTTTGCCAAAGCGCCTTTCACGTCTTTGAAAATCTATAATGGCTTCAAATAAATTTTCTTTTCTGAAATCCGGCCAGCGGGTGTCTGTAAAGTATAATTCCGCGTACGCAAGCTGGTACAAAAGAAAATTACTGATGCGGTATTCCCCACTGGTCCTGATCATCAGTTCGGGATCAGGAAAAGCACTGGTGGTAAGGTATTGCTGAAGTGTGTCCTGTGTAATACATGCAGGATCTATCTTACCCGCCTTCACATCCGTTGCAATATTTTTTACTGCCTTTACCAGTTCCCAGCGGCTACTGTAGCTGAGGGCCATAATTAAATTCAGCCCCGTATTTGCTGCTGTTTCGTTAAGCGCTTCAAGCAATTCATTGTGCGCATTATCAGGCAGCATTTCAATATCACCTATTACATGCAGTTTGATATTATTCTTGTTAAGCACGGGAACTTCTTTGCGTATAGTATCTACCAGCAATTCCATTAAACCCGATACTTCATATTCCGGGCGATCCCAGTTTTCTTTGCTGAAGGCATACAATGTAAGGTATTCAATGCCTATTTCTGCTGCACCTTCCACAATATCGCGTACACTTTCCACTCCGTGAAAATGGCCATAGAGCCTGTCCTGTCCTTTTTCTTTTGCCCACCTTCCGTTACCATCCATAATAATGGCTATATGGCGGGGTAACCTGCTTTTATCAATCTTTTCCATCAGTTCCTGCATAGCACTGCTTCATTAAACGCGTGCAAAGTTAACAAATAGAAGGATTATTTAAAGAAGAAAAATATTAAAAGAGCCGGCCTCTTCACAAAAAAATAACCATTTACGGAAGTTTTCAAATTGCTTTCATTTTATCTGCGGCCACGGGTGAAGGAAACTGATACTGTCTTCAAAAAAATTATCATACTGTTATTAAAATACTATTTCGGTTAACTTTACATTTGACAACAATTTTTTTTATGAGTGAACCCGTAGTATCTGTAACCAACGCCAATATATATCAGGGAAGCGCGCTTGTTTTGCAGGATGTGAATTTTACCGTTGACCGCGGCGAGTTTGTATACCTTGTAGGTAAAACCGGAACCGGAAAAAGCAGTTTATTAAAGACATTATATGGTGAATTACCTTTAACACAGGGCAGCGCTGCAGTTGCCGGTTATGATTTAATAGGTATGGACTGGAAAAAAGTACCTTTCCTGAGACGCAACCTGGGCGTGGTTTTCCAGGATTTTCAATTACTTACTGACAGGAACGTGTATGATAATTTAAAATTTGTTTTAAAGGCAACAGGCTGGAAGGACGAAAAATTAATTGAAGAAAAAATAAATGACGTACTTGATAAAGTAGGGCTGAAAAGCAAGGGTTTTAAAATGCCTTTTGAAATGAGCGGCGGAGAGCAGCAGCGCGTAGATATTGCAAGGGCGTTACTTAATTCCCCAAAAGTAATCCTGGCTGATGAGCCCACCGGGAACCTTGACCCCGAAACAAGTGATGAAATCATGCAGTTGCTTTTCCAGATTGGCAAAGATTACGGTTCTGCAATTATAATGGCCACACATGATTTTATTGTAATAAACCGCCACCCTTCGCGGATGCTGAAAACTGAAAGCAACCGCGTATTTGACAGCGCGGTGGTGGAAGTGTAATCAACCTTCTTTCCAAATCCATTTTATTATTTGCCCGGCACCTGTTTCATTGTTAAATGTTGAGTACAACGATTTTCTTCTTGCTTCCATTTCTTGCTTTGTAATTAGCTGAGAAAATAATTGTTTAATTTTTTCAATAAACCCCCCTGCTGAATCAGCAAGGTGGCAGTGCGGCTGAAGTTCCGTGCCTGCAAGCATTTCATCATTTACTAGGCAATGCCTTCCATTGTACAGGGCGTTTATTAATTTTAACTTTATGCCCGTGCTGCTGAAAGATGGCAAAATATTTATCTGCGCTTTTGCAATCATATCCTGCATTTCATTTCCTACGGGATCAGCAACCAGAGATGCATTTGCATAATGCTTTACAATTTTTCTCAACCGTTTGGAAGGCTTTTTTCCGGCAATTACAAAAGGAATTTCTATTGCTGCAAAAACATTTTTTAATAACCATATTGCTGCATATTCATTTTCTGCCACGCTTAAATTTCCATGATATAAACAAAAACTTCCCGTGCCTTCCCGGCATTGCACTTCCCAAGGCGGCAAAAATAAAGGCAGATAATTTATTGTTGAGCCATGGAGCTGGTTGCGGTAAAAATCAACATCCTTCTTTGTTACCGCCCAGCATGCAGTGGCATTTCCTGCAACTGATTTTTCATACAACATAAGTAACCTGCTTTCACGGCGGTAGTATATTTTTTGAAACGGGTTTTTTGAGTGCCTGAATAATTGTTTATAGTATTGCTGCTCCACGTTGTGTATGCGTACAAATTTTTTCCGTTGCGCAAAACGCTTATCCAGCAAGGGATAAGTGCAATGTATCCCTTCCATTAAAATGGGGAAATCATCTTTCATTAAATTTTGAAGAAGCGGACCGCTTATTCTGCTGGTAATAATATAAGGCAGCTTGTATAAAAAATTTCTGCATCCGCGGCGGCGTTTATAATAAAAAACCTCTTCGCAGTATTTATCCAGTTCAGGCTGTCTGCCGCGGCTGTTTTCAAAACAATGCAAATGAATTTTTACACCCTGCGCCTGCAATGCCGGAAGCTTATAAAATAAATCATATACGCCGCCGTAGTCAACAGGGTAAGGAACATCAAGCGAAACAATATGTAAATGCTTATCCAATTTTTTATTTGCCCGGCTTTGTTTTTGCGTGGCATCGCCTGTTGCGTCGCACACTTATACACCAAAGCTTTATGCGACAGCTTACTCCGGCGTTCTGCCGGGCATTAAACTGCCTTAAGTTACATTAACTATGCGTTTATAAAAATAAATCAGTTTCAGTTCTTCTTTTTGCCAGTTCAGTTCTTCCCTTGCTGTAATGCAATTCCTGCGCAACATTTCATGCAGCCCACCATCCTGTAAAAGTTTATTAAGCGCCGCGGTTATTGTTTCTTCTTTTGTATCATCAATCATAAATGCAATATTAAACTTATCGTTGATGATTTTGTACTCTGGAAAATTTACGCAGACCTGCGGCACACAGGCCATTATATAATCAAAAAAACGGTTTGATAAAGACTGGTACTGGTTTAAGCCCGTTGCTTCAAAAAGCATTACAGCAATCTGTGCATCAGGTGTCAGGTCTTTTAATTTATCCGGCGGCATATAACCTTTCAATTCTATTTTATCCTGTAAATTATTTTCTGCAATAAGCTGCTGCACCTGCTGAAAAAAATTTCCTTTGCCGCAGATGATGAGCTTTGCATCTATATTTTTCATAACAGGGATAAGGGTTTCAAAACTGCGCCCTTCATTTACTGCTCCCTGGTAAATAATAAATTTTTTATCCCGGGTTCGCAAAGATTCTGCAAAGGGTGTGAGCACAGGAAGATTTCTTATCACTTCATATTGCACGCTGTATCTGCGTTTCAGCTCATTTGCTATAAAATCATTTACGGTATATCCCTGCGTGAACTTTGGAACTGAAAATTTTTCAACTGCCAGCCAGAATATATGGATGCGCTTTCTTGTTATAATTTCTTTTTGCTCTGTAAACAGTTCATGCGCATCATAAACCCTTTTTTTATTTCTGAAAACTGAAACAGCATAACAGGTGAGAATGGTATCTAAATCAATGGCGCACAAAATGTCTGCCCGCTGAAAAAGCAAATACCAGAACAGGCGGAAATTATATTCTGCATAAAATAAAAACCCCGTATTGCAAAAACACCGGATCCTTTTTTGTTGAAATAATTGCAGTACAGCGGGTAGAGAATTTTTTAATTTTCGTCCCACCAGCAGCACATTAAAACCATTTGCAGCAAGCGATGTACAGATACGCTGCATGCGCTGGTCGTAAGTAAGATCGTTGGTTACAGTAAATATAATGCGTTTCAATATGGTGAAATTAACGGGAACTGGTTTTCAAAAATAACTCAGGTCATATTCTGCGGATAAAATGACCTAGCCTGAAGCAGGGCAAATATGCCCTGAAATACTGCCGCCGGTATAAAAAATTTACTTTGTTTTTTCCTTTCTGTATTTTATCTGAACCCCTGCTACGCCTGCGTTTATCATATCAATTTTTTGTGCAGCACTTTCACTTAAGTCAATAATCCTTCCGGCAGCATACGGCCCACGGTCATTGATGCGCACAGTTATGGTTTTTCCATTTGAAAGGTTTTTCACAGTTACCAAAGTGCCAAAAGGCAATGTTTTATGGGCAGCGGTTAAGGCGTTCTGGTGAAAGGTTTCACCATTTGCAGTTGCTTTTCCTTCAAAACTGTTTGAATAGTAAGACGCTTTTCCTGTTTGCGTAACATACCTGCCGCAGGATGAAAAAAGCAGTACTGAAAATATACAGCAGGAAAAACAAGAGAGCCTGAAACGCATAGCTGACGGGGTTTAAAGAAATGTAAAAATATTTTTACCTGGGATCAAGAAGTGTTTTCCATTTATTCGATTCTGCATATTCTTTAATAACACTGTTTCTTTTTTCCAGCAGGCCCTGCAAATAGGAAGTGAGAAAAAGTTTATTGCACAGTTTCCCGAAATTTCCATACGGTGTTTCAAAATCAAATTCATCAATTACAATAGTCCCGTTTTCAATGGGTTTAAAATAATGCCTGTGTTTCATCATCTTAAAATCTCCGTGTACCATTTCATCTTCAAAAAAACTATACAGCTGCATTTTGGTAATGCGTGTTTTAAGTATGCGCGTTTTAAAAAAATGTTTTGCTTTCCAGGTAACGTTTTCACCTTCATTAATAAGCCCGCTCATAGTTCCTGCCACAGCCCGCTCATTTGTATGCTGCATGCTTATTTTATGCAGTTTTATGCTCCGGCTTAAATCAAACACCCTTTGAACGGGTGCATGTATAACCGTGGTAAGATGAATAGAAGGCATGGAAAAAGTATATAATGAACAATTGATAATTAACCCTGCATAAGTGCTGCATTTTTTATTAATAAAATTTTATTAGCTAAACGGGAACTTTACCAGTTTTGCTTTTACTGCATTGTTCCGGATGTCAATAAAAACTTCATTATCCAGTGATGCATTTTCAACAGTTACATAGCCTAACCCTATTGCTTTCCCCAGTGATGGAGCCTGTGTGCCGCTGGTTACATACCCGATTTTATTTCCCGCAGTATCCTTTATAATATAGTGGTGGCGGGGTATCCCGCGTTCAACCATTTCAAAGCCAGCTAATTTTCTTTTTATGCCTTCTGCTTTTTGTTTTTCAAGAATTTCTTTTGCAGTAAATGATGTTTCTTTATTCAGTTTTGTTATCCAGCCCAGTCCTGCTTCTAAAGGAGAGGTGGTATCATCAATATCATTGCCATATAAACAATACCCCATTTCCAAACGCAATGTATCCCTGGCGCCCAGGCCAATTGGTTTTATATTTTGAGAGTTGCCTGCTTCAAAAATTGCATCCCAGATTTTATTTGCGTCATCGCTTTTATCTTCAAAATATATTTCCACCCCACCCGCTCCGGTGTAACCAGTGGCACTTATGAGCACATTCTCCACGCCTGCAAATTTTCCTTTTACAAACGTGTAATATTTAAGGTTCATAATGTCAAGCCCGGTAAGCGGCTGCAATATTTTGCATGCGTTCGGTCCCTGTATAGCAAGCAGACAGGTTTTATCACTTATATTATGCATTTCTGCTTTTTTATTATTGTGTTTGCTTATCCAGTTCCAATCTTTTTCAATATTGGATGCATTTACAACCAGCATATATACATTGTTTTCTTCAATGCAATACACAATTAAATCATCTATAATACCACCTTCGTTGTTTGTAAGGCAACTGTATTGGGCTTTTCCTGCTGTAAGTTTTAATGCATCATTGCTTGTAACCCGCTGTATCAGATCAAGCGCATGTTCGCCTTTCAGGATAAATTCGCCCATATGGCTTACATCAAATACCCCGGCATTGCTGCGTACTGCGGCATGTTCATCATTAATACCGGAATAACTGATAGGCATATTGTACCCGGCAAACTCAGCCATTTTTGCACCGAGTGCAATATGCTTTAGGGTGAATGGCGTGGATTTCATGGCAATCGTTTTATTTTCAGCAAAAATAATGGAACAATCTTCTTGTAAAAAATAAAACAGCAGGCGCATATTGCAACCTGCCGCTGAAACTAAAACCAACTGTATGCTTTTGAATAAATTGCCGGGCTTCTTCTGAAAAGTTGAGGGAAGAACCCAATCCTGAAAACAGGAAAGGGTTCTTTTGTTCCCAACCTTAACCAAGTTTATAAAGTAAATCTCTGTGCCATGGCAGCAGGGGAAGAAAGCATGCCTGTGCTTGTTTCCGCCTGAACCTTTAACTGCGTTTCTTTAGCAGGAGGCTTTACAGGGGTTTTATTGCTGTCTGCGGGTTGGTGATAATGATATTTTGCACTATCCTGCTGCAACGAATTTTTAAGATCCTGTTCCTGCTTATCCAAATCCTGTTTTTGTTGCTGAATATCTTCAAGTTTTTGTTTTGTATCATCTGTGCTATTGTTCTCATCCGTTTTGTCATCATCTGAGGGATGGGTTAATTTTAATCCTTTTTCTGTCATTACATATTCTTTATTATCATCCCAGTTATAACCATTATCATCATTTTTCCAGTCCCAGTAATCCATATCATTTCCAAAAGCTATATGTACGTCACTGCCCCAGCCCAAACTGCCATCTACCTGTATGCGTTTACCAACAGGTACATACACTGTTACATATATTGCCTGGTTGCGGAACTTATCAGTTTTTGTTACAGGTATTCCCCTGTCGAAAAGTAATGCAGAATCTTTCTGGTTTATTTCAAAATTCATATTAACCACCCTTTTTTCTGCGTCCTCTTTTGTAGCGCCATAAGCCGTTTTCAGCATAGTAACCCGGAAACTGTCATTATCACTTTTTAATATCCTTATATTGATATTGCGCACATAAGCGGTATCCTCGTCAATACTTGCAAAGGGTTCAAGGTGAAGGAAAATATTATTGAAATAATACTTGTTGTCGCTGATATATTTTAATTCAAGCTTATCTGTTTCAGGGTTTGTAAGGATAAGTGTTGATTCCGAAGGATTGTTATGATAATTAAAATCATTGCTGATTGAGGCGATTAAACCGATAAAACAAAACAGGCCAATAAACCAAAGTGCAACGAATGTGTAGCGCATCAAATTACTGTTACTTTTAATTTTGGCTATCCGGCGCACGATCCAGGTAATGATCCCTATAACCGGCACCCATATAAAAAATATAAACGTGCCCCAGAGTAAAATACTTTGCCAACCATCTGCAATAAAATATGATTTTAAAGGAAGCAGACTGGTAACTGCAATGCCTAAACCAAATAATGCGCCCACTACTGCAATTAACACTACAGCAAGGATAAAATAAGCAATGATTTTAAAAATTAATGCTATAATATCGCCGAAGGTAGTCCCCGTTTTTCTTACGGCGGTTCCTGCCACGGCCCCGGCTTCCTTGCTGAATTGCTTTCCCTGCTCACCTAATTTCACACCTATTTCCTGAGCTTTTGTACCCATCTCTTTTCCAAATTGCTGCGCCCGTTCACCAAAGCCCTGCATGTCCTGCTGAATAGTATTTTTAATACTGTTTAAATCTACTTTTTCGCCTTTCATTTCTAGTTTTTCAGAAGTGGTTTTTGCTTCAGGAAGGACAAGCCACAGGATTATATATATCAGAGTAGCTCCGGGGCTAAAAGACAGGTTTAAAAAATTGGGGAAATTAAGTATGCCCCAATGGCTCCAGCTTGTAAATAATGATAAAAACGGTATAAGAAAAAGCACTCTGGGAATCCATGCATTTATACCAAAATAATTACCCAGGCCGCTGCATACACCTGCAATAAATTTTTCATCAGGATTACGGAACAAACGCTTTCTGGCCGATCCAATAACAGTAGAAGCTGTACTTGGTATAGCCACCCATAAAATCAGGTATGGAATAAAAGCAATTCCAAAGCCCAGTATAAATAATACCCTTACAAGTATCCTGTCAATACCAAAATGATTGGCAATACCGGCGCATACTCCGCCAAATACTTTATGGTTTTCATCCCTGAAAAGCCTTCTTGACTTTTCATCCGCAAAGCTTTCATTTGTATTAGAGGACGATGACTGCTGTTGTTTTTGATCTCCGCCTGTGCTGCCCAATTGCGACTGTACCTTTGTTTCATCGTCTTCAAAATCCTGTGGGCGGCCCATGCTGTTAATAATAGCGTTTACGTTATCATCTGTAATGCAGGTACTCCCTTTTTTCAGGGTTTCTGCAAACAATTCGGCTATGCGGCCTTCTATGTCATTTATAATTTCATCACATCCTTCCTCATTGGCAAAAAAGCTGCGGAGGCTTTCTACATATTGTTTCAGGATGTCGTAAGCGGTTTCCTCTATGGGAACCACCCTGCCCTGGAAGTTTATATTTATTACCTTTTTCATTTCTAAAAATTTATTGGTTGTGGTTGGGGGTTTCTATTACATTGGTTTCTTCCGGCGGAGCGGTAAGTGCTTTCACAGCATCGGCAAGTTCATTCCATGTTCTTTCCAATTCGCTGTAAAAGGTGCGTCCCTGCTCTGTCATGAGGAAATATTTCCGGGGGGGGCCAGAATTGCTTTCTACCCACCTGTAAGTTAAGTATCCGGCATTTTTTAAACGTGTTAGCAAAGGGTAAAGGGTTCCCTCCAATATATAAAGGTTGGCCGCTTTCATTCTCTCCACAATATCACTGGGGTAAACTTCCCCCTGCTGGATAATGGAAAGAATACAAAATTCCAACACCCCTTTTCGCATCTGGCTTTGTGTGTTTTGAATATCCATAACCGGGGTTTTTATTATTCCGCTTTTAATGCTGCGGAATGATGTTATTGAATGTTTTTAAATTAACAAGACAAAGATAAGTAGTTTTTTAATACCATGTAATACATAGTACCAGTTTTTTTTTAGTAATAGTTTAATAGCAATACCTTACAGCCTGTTTATTGCTGTTAATCAATTAATTAGGATAATTAAGAAATTTAATAAAATGATGAGCGGTAAAAATAGGGGATAGAATTAAAAAGTTAATTAACACAGAGGATTCCGACATCACTAAAAATTTAAAAGGGGTGTTTAATTTATTATAATGATTATTAAGAAATGTTATAGCCGAGGTGACTGATTAACGAGGGGGGTAGATTTGGCAATTTGCTTCTTTCAATTAAAAAACTGGTAAGCTGGGCAATATCTTTAAAAATATAATGCTTGTCCAATGCAGATTTCAGGTAATCCTTTCCGGTGCTTCCGCCTGTACCAATTCGGGTGCCAATCATCCGGTGCACCATATTGATATGCCGGTAACGCCATGTGCTTAATTGTTCGTCAATTTCCAGCAGGTTATTGAGCAGTTGAAAAGGCAAATGCAAAATGGGATAGCCCCGGTAAAGCATAATAAATAATGCAGCCCGGCCAGCTTTTGCTGAAAGCCTTGATTCTTCTGTTCCGTGTATAAAAATTTTATCGAAGCCTGCAAGATTATTTATTTCCGCATCTGCCAGGCTTTGCCAGTAGCATTCGCGGTAGGTGGACCAGTAAGGATGAATATTTTCTTCTGATTTTAAAACAGAAAAATCTTTCCAGCTTTCAACATCATCAAAATAAGGGGTCCGCTCAAGCCATGCATTTACAAGCGATAACAGTGAAAGATTGTGTTCAGCACTTTTAATTTTTTCAATTTCGGGTTGCTGCAATTGCGATAAATAATAATCCTGGCCAAAACGTTCTTCATACTTCAAACCCAGCTTTGCTTCCATTTGCTTAAACTGCCAGCTTTGAAAGCCTGACGCCGGGCGAAGCATATCGCGGAAATCAAGAAAATCCATTGGCGTCATGGTTTCCATAATATCTATCTGGTGAACAAGTACTTTTAAAATTGTTATTACACGGTTCAGCCGGTGCACTACGGTTTGCAGTTCAGGTGTGTTATCATTAATAGTGGGCTTACCCATAATATCTATTGCCGAATCCACTTCAAACAAAATTTGTTTAAACCATAACTCATACGCCTGGTGTATAATGATGAAAAGCATTTCGTCGTGTGCGGGTATATGCCCGTTCTCAAAACTTTCAGGATGCTGACTATTGAGGATTTTATTTAACTGCAGATAATCGTTGTAATACATTTGCCTGTTTTCCATATAGCGCCGTTGTGGCTGCAAAGAAACAGTTTATTTATAAAAATATCTACTATGCTTCCTGTCAAATATTTCAGCTTATTTTCTCAAAACCGAAATTGAAACTTGGCAGGTGTACAAAAAAATATGTTCTTTGTGCAACTTGGGTTTTTAAAAAATCAATCTGCTGTTATCATGCTACCAAAATACAAACGCATTCTTTTAAAATTATCCGGCGAGGCACTAATGGGTGATCAAAAAAACAGTTTTGATCCTTTTAACCATAATATCATTGAACAATATGCAAATGATATTAAAACTGTAATTGATCTTGGTGTACAGGTAGCCATAGTAATTGGGGGCGGAAATATTTACCGCGGCATGAATGAAGCGGACAGTGGCATTGAACGGGCGCATGGCGATTATATGGGTATGCTGGCAACAGTAATAAATGGAATGGCCATGCAGGCCATGCTCGAAAAAATTGGCGTGTACACCCGGCTGCAAAGCGCCATAAAAATGGAGCAGGTAGCAGAGCCGTATATACGCAGAAAGGCAATGCGGCATTTGGAAAAAGGCCGTGTGGTAATATTCGGGGCGGGAACCGGCAACCCTTACTTTACAACTGATACAGCGGGTTCATTACGCGCAATAGAAATTAAGGCCGATGTTATTTTAAAAGGAACAAGGGTGGACGGCATTTATACTGCCGACCCCGAAAAAGATCCCACAGCTACAAGATTTGATACAATATCTTTCCAGGAGTGCTTAACCAGAAACCTGAAGGTTATGGATATGACAGCATTTACGCTTTGTATGGAAAATAAACTCCCCATCATTGTCTTTGACATGAATACGCCGGGCAACCTTTTAAATGTGGTACAGGGTAAACCTATTGGCACACTGGTACACTAAATAATAAATTTTTTTTGGCCTTACCAATTCAAAAAATCAGTTAATGAAGGTAAGAGTTTTCTGATACAACCCGCCCAAGACCGGAACAGATTTTTCTTCACCCTGTACAGCAGCAATCAAACCAAGCAGCCATAGAATAAAAACTGCAATATCCAGGATCCATATAAGCGTTGCAAAGAACCCCAAAGAAAATACAGCCATAATAGCAATAATGTAAATAATTATCCCCGTAAGCATTATGCCCAATGACTGGCGGAGATGAAATTTTGCGAGAGAGCTTTTTTCAGCTGACCCATTGTAGCTTACAATTGCTATAATCCACCCGATAAGTGTAAGGTAACTTACCCAACTAATTGTTTTTTGATCCATGACAGTTAATTTTTAAAGGTTAAACAAATTTGGATGTTAATATAAAAATGAATTTTTATAATTCAAAAAATATTTCAATTAATGCTTTGAACCCAAATATATTTTATAACCTTCCAAAATCGCATTTAATCTGCAAGCTGACTTTTACCGGAATTATTAAACTGTTCAAATAAGCTTCCCTGAATAAATTTTGGTTTGATAAGATTGAGGCCGCACAAAGCATTTAATTTATCAACAAGATAAACTGTTAACTCAGGCGAATATGCCTCGTCATGCATGTGCATGAAAAAATACAGTTCCTGCAAACCGTTGTCCAGCCAGTGTTTTAAACGCTCCAGCCATTCATCAATTCTTGCATAATCTGTAGTATGAAGGCTGTTGCCCACATAACGGATAAATGTTTTGGGAATGGTAAGGTTCATGTGCGCACAATCCCTTCTGCCCGCTGTATCTGTAATTACAAAACCCATATCCAGTGACTGCAGCGTTTGCAGTAATTCATCAAGAAAAAATTTATTGCCAAACCAATCCGGGTGGCGCACTTCAAGAAAAAACTGCAAATTTTTTGGCAATGATTTCAAATACCTGAATAAATTTTCTTTTTTAGCGGGTGAATATCTTTCGCTTACCTGTAAAAAAACCGGGCCCAGGTGTTCGCCAAATGCAATCATGGCATTAAGAAAAGAGGCAGTTGTTTCGTCAACATTTTTAAAGTCGCTGTAATGGCTGATAAGCTGCGGGGCTTTAGGGCAAAACTTAAAAAATTTTCCGCCTGCTTTATCTGCCCACTTTTTTATTTCCGCCGGCGTATGAATTTTATAGTGAGTGGCGTTGAGCTCTATTGAATTATAATGCTGCACGTATTGATCAAGGAATTGCGCGTCCTTCGTACCTTTCGGATAAATTTTCCCTACCCATTCTTTGCGGCCCCATTTGGCACAACCTAAGTACACCAACGGTTTGCAGGCAATTTCTTTTTTAAAAATGGCTGCATTGCCTGCAGGTTCTGCCGGTAAAGAAAAATTAATGGTGTTTAAGTCACGCTCATTTACTCTTCCAAATTCCATGGTTGAAAATGTGTACGTTTATAGAAAAGCTGAGTAAACCCCAAAATGTAAAAGTGTGCGACGCAACAGCAGTTTATTGCTTGTACAAAAGCACGGGAAAAAATACTTTCAAAGTATTACAGGTATTCTTCACCCATATTCCTTTTTACTTCCGCCACATATTCTTTTATCTGCTGTTCCTTATCCTTTTTGCAGATAAGCAGTGCGTCTTTGGTATCAACAACAATAAAATCATCGAGACCCTGAAGCAGCACTAATTTATTTTTTGGTGCCGATATCATGCATTTTGTGGCGTCCACTACCATTACTTTATCGCCTGAAACCGCATTGCCAAGATAATCTTTTTCAAGGTTATCGTAAGCGCTGTTCCAGGTACCAAGATCGCTCCATCCGAATGACGAAGGAATTACATAAACATTATTTGCTTTTTCCATGATTGCATAATCAATGGAAATATTGGTACACAAATGATAAATCCTTTTAAGCGCTTTTTTTTCGGCAGGGGTATTAAAATTTTCCTTTTCTGCAGTAAACACATCGTACATTTCGGGCTGGTACAATTCAAATGCTTTAATGATGCTTTTTACCTGCCATACAAATATGCCTGCGTTCCATAAAAAATCGCCGCTGGATAAAAAGGTTCTTGCCAATTCCAGGTTGGGTTTTTCAGTAAAGGTTTTTACTTTATAAATATTTTCCGCTACAGCCATCGTTTCATATTGTATATACCCGTAGCCGGTGTTTGGATGAGTGGGTTTTATGCCGAGTGTTATAAGTGCTTTCATATGCTGCACAAAATCAAGCGCCCGGAGTGATACTTTTTGAAATCCTTCGTTATCCAGCACAAGGTGGTCGCTTGGCGCTACTATCAGTGAAGCATGGGGATCGAGCAGCAGCAATTTGAAAGCTATATAAGCAATGCAGGGTGCAGTATTTTTCCGGCTGGGTTCAGCAAGAATATTATTTTCATTAAGGCGGGGCAATTGCTCTTTTACAATGGAAACATATTCTTCTGATGTTATGATAAAAATATTTTCTGCGGGAATAAAAGCTGCATACCGCTCAAATGTCCATTGTATAAGTGTTTTTCCCGAGTTTAAAATATCAAGGAACTGTTTCGGGTAAGATGACCTGCTTTGCGGCCAGAACCTGCTGCCAATGCCGCCGGCAAGTATTGCAGCATAGTGATGTTTATTCATCCGGGTAAAAAATTTTCTAAGTTTATATAATCCCTTCCCTTATTAAGTCGTGCAAATGTAAGATACCAAGATATTCGCCACTGTTATTTGTTACCATTAACTGGCTTACATCAAACTGTTTAATAATTTCCAGCGCCTGTACAGCCAGTATTCCGGGTTGAACGGTTTTGGGTGCATGTGTTAGCATATCAGCTGCCAGTATTGATTTTATATCATCCGTTTTTTCAAGCATCCTTCTTACATCGCCATCTGTTATTATACCCGTTAAAATATTTTTTTTATTTACCACAGCAGCCGCTCCCAACCTGCCTTTTGAGATTGCGATGATAACTTCTTTAAGTGTACTGCTGCTTTTAACTTTCGGTTTTTCGTTGGTTTTATAAATATCTTCCACCCGCAAATACAGGCGTTTGCCAAGATTGCCGCCGGGATGATATTTGGCAAAATCGTGCCCTTTAAATTCTTTAAGCTCCATTAAACAAATGGCAAGCGTATCGCCCATTACCATTTGCGCAGTGGTACTGTTTGTGGGCGCAAGGTTGTGCGGGCAGGCTTCTTTTGTAACGGTAGTATTTAAAACAATATCTGATTGCGCAGCAAGGAAAGATGAAATATTCCCTACCATGCCGATAAGTGTGTTTCCAAAACTTTTTATAAGCGGCACCAGTACTTTTATTTCGGGGCTTTCGCCGCTTTTGCTTATCAGGATTGCTATATCATCTTTCTGCATCATGCCCAGGTCGCCATGAATGGCATCCGCTGCATGCATAAACAAAGCAGGTGTTCCGGTAGAATTAAGAGTGGCCACAATTTTTTGGCCTACAATGGCGCTTTTGCCAATGCCTGCAATTACTACCCGCCCTTTTGACTGATAAAGTGCTTCTATTGCCCGCTCAAAATCACTGTCAATAAAAGCTTTAAGCCCTGCAACAGATTTGGTTTCTGATTCAATTGTTTTTAAGGCAGCCTCACGTATTTTTGTGTTCATCGCCGCAAAGGTAAACTTTAACAGTAACTGTTTTTTATTAAAGCGATTGATTGTTATTTTCGTTATCTTCTGCAAAATATTGTTTTTCTTTTTCAGCAATAAAAGCAGTTATCATCAGGGTGAAAATATTTTAATTGATTTCAAAGAAATTTTAATCCTTCAATCCGGGCAAAAAACCGTATCTTATTGAATTATTCAAATCATCCCTTTTGTGGGAAGGAAATTTATGTGAAAAATGGCAGCAAGTAAAAAAAACCCCTCTGCAAAAACCGCTAGGGGCGTAAAAACAACTGCAAAAAACAATGCAGCAAAAAAAAGTTTGAATGGAGAAAAGCATCAGCACGATCTTGAATCTGCATTGCAGCAGTATTTTGGATTTGAAAAATTTAAAGGCACCCAGTTAGAATCTATTAACAGCCTCCTTAACGGGCGGGATACATTTGTAATTATGCCTACGGGGGGAGGAAAGAGTTTATGCTACCAGTTGCCCGCAATGATTTTACCGGGTTGCGCAATTATTGTAAGCCCGCTTATCGCACTGATGAAAAACCAGGTGGATTTAGTACGCGGTTACAGTGAGAAAGATGAGGTAGCGCATTTCCTCAATTCTTCCTTAAATAAAGGGCAGATAAAAGAAGTAAAGGACGATTTAATTTCCGGCAAAACAAAATTGCTGTACGTAGCCCCTGAAACATTAACCAAACAGGAGAATATAGATTTCTTCAGTGATCTCACCATTTCTTTTTTTGCCGTTGACGAAGCGCATTGCATTTCGGAATGGGGCCATGATTTCCGCCCTGAGTACCGCAGGCTTCGCGAAATGATGGATCAGATAAACCCGGCCATTCCTGTAATTGCACTTACGGCAACCGCTACGCCAAAAGTGCAGAGTGATATTGTAAAAAACCTGGGATTGCGCAACCCCAATATTTTTATTTCTTCTTTTAACCGCCCAAATCTTTACTATGAAATTTTACCAAAAATAAAAAAGGACGATGCAGTAAAAAGCATTGTGCGTTTTATATCTCAGAATAAAGGTAAAAGCGGTATCATTTATACACTTAACCGCAAAACAACAGAAGAACTTGCAGAACTGCTTGTGGCAAATAACATAAAAGCAGTTGCCTATCACGCCGGCCTTGATGCAAAACTGAGGTCACAAAGACAGGATTTGTTTTTGAATGAAGATACGCAGGTAATTGTGGCCACCATTGCATTTGGAATGGGCATTGATAAACCGGATATCCGTTTTGTCATCCACTATAACATTCCAAAATCTATTGAAAATTATTACCAGGAAACCGGCCGTGCAGGCCGTGATGGCCTTGAAGGAAAATGTCTCTTGTATTATTCACATAAAGATGTAGCTAAGCTGGAACACCTGATGCGCGATAAGCCTTTAACCGAAAGGGAAATTGGCGCACAGCTTATAAATGAAACTGTTGCTTTTTGTGAAAGTTCCGTTTGCCGGAGAAAAATTTTGCTGCACTATTTTGGAGAGGACCGCGAAAATAAAAACTGCGGCAATTGCGACAACTGTTTAAACCCGAGAGAAAAAGTAGAAGCAAAAGAAGAAACAGTAAAGGTGCTGAAAGTGGTAAAGGCATTGGATGAAAGATTCATTACGAATTATGCAGTGCATATATTGCTTGGCAAATTAACACCGCAGGTAACCATGTACCGGCACGAGAAATTAGATGTTTTTGGTACTGGTAAAGATAAAGACGAACATTTCTGGAACAGCCTTGTAAGGCAGATGCTGCTTGAAAACCTGTTAAGAAAAGACATTGAAGAATACGGGCTTTTAAAATTAACAGACGCGGGGGCGAAGTTTTTGAAAAAACCCGTTTCGTTTAAAATTGTTTTGAATAATCTGTTTGAAGAAGCCAATGCCGATGATGACGAAGGGGAAAACGGCAGCAATGCCGGCGCTGCGGCCGATGAAAGATTGTTTGAAATGCTGAAAGATCTTCGTCACAAAGAAGCAAAGAAAAAAAGCCTTCCCCCATTTGTGGTATTTCTCGAATCTTCCCTACAGGATATGGCAACAATGTATCCCACCACATTGGCAGAACTGGAAAAATGCCAGGGTGTGAGTAAGGGGAAAGCTATCCGCTACGGAAAACCTTTTACAGAGCTGATTGCAAAGTACGTAGAAGAAAATGATATTGAAAAACCCGATGATTTTGTAATGAGGAGTGTAGCCAATAAAGCCAGCAATAAAATTTATATTATACAAAATGTAGATAAAAAAATACCATTGGAAACCATTGCAAAAAATAAAGATCTTAGAATAGATGCACTGCTTGAGGAAATGGAAACCATTGTGGCAAGCGGCACGAAACTGAATCTGAATTATGCTATTGATGATATGCTGGATGAAGACGACCAGGATGAAATTGTAGATTATTTTAAAAACAGCCAGACTTCTTCACTTGAAGTAGCACAGGAAGAACTTTCCGGAAGTAATTACAACTGGGAACAGTTGAAAATAATGCGTATAAAATTTTTAAGCGAATACGGAAACTAACTTGTATATCATCTTCTCTCATATTGCCCGCTGAAAATTTCAGCGGGTTTTTCATTTATGGAAATTCCGGGATTATTTATCTTATAGTAAACTATTCTTATGGCAGATATACAACAGCCGGAAACCCGCAAACGAAACAGAAAATATAAACGGCGCAGCAAAAAATTATCTACCAAAGTGGATTTTACAGCAATGGTTGATCTTGGCTTTTTATTGATCACCTTTTTTGTATTTACCACGTCATTAAGCGCGCCGACAGAAATGAAACTTGTTTTGCCGGATGACACAAAAGGGTTTGATTCTACAAATATTCCAGAAAACAAAACACTCAGTTTGGTTTTAGGGAATAATGACAGAATATATTATTACAGTGGAAATGATATAACTGATATACAGGCTACAAACTATTCACCCATGGGCATGCGCCGTATTATCCTAAATAAAAAAGCAGATATAAAAAAAATGTTTGGAACTGATACCGGAACCATTGTTGTGATTAAACCAACCACAGAATCAACCTATAAAAATATTGTGGACGCAATTGATGAAATGACTATTGATAATGTAAAAACATTTTTTTTTGTGGAAGCTGATAAAAAAGAAACCGCTGCTATTGCTTCTTTTAAGTAAATTTTCTGTTCTACGAGTTTAAAAAGCTTCTGTGCATCCGCATAAAGATTCACATTTTAATTATCAATTATAATTGAGTTAATTGTATTAATTTCCATTCTGGAAATCTAATCACGATATTTTTTTATTTTGGTATTGCTTCGCCATATCCCTTTTTTAAAAGCAGTATTCCTGCACAGCATTTCAGCTTTTGGCGGACCGCAGGGACATTTTGGTATGATGCTGAAAACTTTTGTACATCAACGCCATGACCTGAGTGAAGAGGAGTTGCTTGAATATAATGCCTTTTGTCAAATGCTGCCCGGGGCATCATCCACACAAACGCTCACGCTGATTGGTTACAAAAGGGGTGGGCTCCCGTTGGCTATTCTCACACTAATAATCTGGATTCTCCCCGCTTGTTTTTTAATGGGGGGGTTATCTTTTTTACTGGATTATTTTGATGATAAATCTATTGATATTCAAACATTCAAATTCATTCAGCCAATGGCTGTTGGGTTTATCGCTTTCTCAGCCTTCCGTATGGCAAAAATCTCCATACACAATACTATTACGCGCGTAATTATGGTTTTAGCAGCTTTACTTACTTTTCTCTTATTTAAAAGCCCGTGGATTTTTCCGGGAGTAATTGTTGCTGCAGGTATTGCCACAAATTTTAGTGATAAACGTATTCCCCAAAAGGGGGTTCCGCCAAAAAAAATTAAATGGGGCAATCTCCTCATTTTTTTTACGATTTTTTTGTTCGCTGGAATAATAAGCGAAACAGCGAGGAAAGAGGAATGGCCCAACAGGGGGCCCTATAATTTATTTGAAAATTTTTACCGCTTTGGCAGCCTTGTTTTTGGAGGCGGCGATGTTCTTATGCCAATGATGTATGAACAATACGTAATAAGGCCCAATACACCGCGAACGGAAACAACAAACCCAAATGCTTTGCAGATATCACAGAAGGAATTTCTTACCGGCTCGGGAATGGTACGGGCCATTCCGGGCCCTGTATTTTCCATCGGAGCTTTTGTTGGGGGTATGGCTTTACGTGACAAAGGTTCGGGTATGCAATTACTTGGTTGCATTATAGGGGCAATCGCAATTTTTTTACCGAGTGCTTTATTGGTTTTATTTTTCTATCCTGTATGGAATAATTTAAAGAAATATGCAGTTATTTACAGATCGCTGGAGGGAATAAATGCTTCTGTTGTCGGCTTGATGATTGGGGCTACTTTTTATCTTATGAAAAGCATATCCATTGATATTATTGATGGTTCTCTAATTCCCTTTTTAAATATATTCGTTCTTTCCGGGACTTTTGCCCTCCTCCGATTTACAAAAATACGCCCGCCTTATATTGTATTGATTTGCTTGCTCCTTGGCTGGATTTTCTGATCACCATACTATTACTTTCTGTAATATTTAAACTGCTGTATTTCTTCCCTTGCCTTATCTGGTACCAGATAGTGTATGGATTTTCCCTTTTTTATTAAGCCCCTTATCATTGTGGACGATATTTCCAACAAGGGCGCATTTAAAACGGAAAATGATGCTTTTTGAAGTGTTGCAGGCATATTGTCCAGTTCAGCTCCACGCCTTTTATAAATAATAATTTTATATTGCTCAATAAGCTGTTTATAGTTCTTCCATTTGGGGAGGTTGCAGAAACTGTCTGACCCCAAGATCACAACAAATTCATTGTCCGGGTATTTTTCTGAAAGATAAGTGAGGGTATTTATGGTATAAGACGGTTTTGGAAGGCCAAATTCTACATTGCTTGCCCGTAGCCTCTTATTATCTTCAATGCAAAGCCTTATAAGATGTAAACGGTGATTTTCATTTAAGAGATCGCCTGCATTTTTTAAAGGGTTTTGTGGAGAAACCACAAACCAGACCTGCTTTAAATCTGTATTATCAGCAACATGGTTTGCAATTATTAAGTGGCCGATATGCACAGGGTTAAAAGAACCAAAATATAAACCGATTTTCATTTAATTTAGTGATAGTCAATTATTTATAATTTCATCTACAAATATTTGATCTGCTTCATTCAGCCTTAAGCTAAGGTTATACCCAGCAACCACAACTGAAATAGGGTCTCCCAAAGGAGCAATCTGCTCAACTTTAATTATCTCTCCCGGAATACAGCCCATTTCCATCAATTTAATAAAAATATCATCTTTTTCGAACGACCTGATAACCGCCTTTTGGCCAATCAAAAGCTCTGACAACCTTTTCATTGTAAATCATTATATATACAAATATAAAATTGGCAGGTTAATTTTTGTTACGAATTTTGGAAGTACAATTAATATTAACGGTGACCAGAATTTTATTCCATTATTCAGGCCGGCAGCTTTTTATTCCGGCAAAAAAGAAGCTGAGGAAGTATATCCAGAAAATATTTACTGCGGAAAATGTGAAGCTGAAAAGGGTTGATTATATTTTCTGCTCAGATGGGTTTTTATTAAAAATGAATCAAAAATTCCTTAAACATAATTATTATACCGACATTCTTACTTTCAACCTTTCAGAAACAGATAAAGAAATAACCGGCGAAATATATATAAGCCTGGATAGGGTTAAAGATAATACACGCATTAACTCCACTACTTTCAAAAAAGAAATATTAAGGGTAATCTTTCATGGGGCCCTGCATTTATGCGGATACAATGACAAAACAAAAAAGCAACTAAAAAAAATGAGAGAAAAGGAGGAGTATTATTTAGCCGGGTA
The DNA here is from genome assembly GCA_038207175.1 of Chitinophagales bacterium. GTDB lineage: Bacteria > Bacteroidota > Bacteroidia > Chitinophagales > Chitinophagaceae > JBBRAD01. The sequence continues at coordinate 6,693 of JBBRAD010000002.1, read as the reverse complement.
TTTTAGACATTAGTGTTTCACAAAAAACAGTTTCTGTATGAAACTGTGTCCCGTGAAACATTATCTTTGTAAAAATTAATAGTGTGGCAAGAAAAAAATGGACTGCAAAAATAGAAATAACGCCATCCTTATTGAATATAAGGGAAAAAAGAAAATGGCAAATAGCATTCAGGAGATATGTTCTGGAAAAAAATCCCTGTCCCTTTTATGGCCCTTATTTCGGCTTGGATATTGAAAATTTGCGAAAATGGTTTGAATATCAGTTCGAAAATGGTATTGACTGGGCTGACTTTGGAAAAAAATGGCAATTTGACCATCTTATCCCTGTAGCCTATTTTGATTTTGGAAATGAAGAAGAACTTAAAATGTGCTGGAATTTTACAAATATCCGAGTGGAGCAATTCAGGTTGAATAAGGAAAGGGGAACCCGTTTGGATGTACTTGCGGCCAAAGGGTATTTTCAGGGATTGTACAATAAAACACATTATACCCCTTGCTTAAACTTACTTAAAAAAATAGATAAGATTGAATTATCCGAAATAGTCAGTTCTGAGAGGCAGCAAGTTTTTATTACAGAAAACCGGGAATATCTTGATATGATAGAAAACTATTCGACATTTGAATTTGAACTGCTTAACAGTGGCCGCAATATTGTTGAAGTAAAAAAAGAAATTGATTTTTTAAAAAAATATAAATAAGCAGCCGCCATTACGATAAAATTTTAAAGAAATGTTTCCCAAATATGATGTGATTGTGGCAGGCGCCGGCCATGCAGGATGTGAGGCAGCGGCAGCAGCAGCTAATCTTGGCAGCAAAGTGCTGCTGATAACCATGAATATGCAAACAATCGCCCAAATGAGCTGCAACCCGGCAATGGGCGGAATTGCAAAAGGGCAAATTATAAGAGAAATTGATGCACTGGGTGGATACAGCGGTATTGTTTCTGATGAAAGCATGATCCAGTTCAGGATGCTGAACAAAAGCAAGGGTCCGGCCATGTGGAGTCCGAGGACACAAAATGACCGGATGCTTTTTTCGCAACTGTGGCGGGAAATGCTTGAGCAAACAGTCAATATTGATTTTTACCAGGATAATGTTACAGGAATGATTATTAAGGATAATATAGCCTGTGGGGTAAAAACAGGGTTAGGCCATGAGATTTTTTCAAAATCTGTTGTTATTACCAGCGGTACATTTTTAAATGGTATCATCCATATTGGTGAGAAAAAATTTGGCGGAGGAAGGATTTCTGAAAAAGCCTCATCCGGAATTACGGAACAATTAATTGAGTTTGGCTTTGAAAGCAGCCGTTTAAAAACCGGCACGCCGCCCCGTGTGGATGGGCGTTCACTTGATTATTCTAAAATGGAAGCCCAAAAAGGAGATGAGGATATTACAGGCTTCTCCTTTACAGATGTAAAAAAAATAAGCCCGGAAGAGCAAAAAAGCTGTTTTATAACCTATACAAACGAAAGGGTTCATGAAATTTTAAAAAGGGGATTTGGGCGCAGCCCAATGTTTACAGGCAGGATAGAAGGCGTTGGTCCGCGTTATTGTCCAAGCATTGAAGACAAAATTAACCGGTTCGCCGATAGGGAACGTCACCAGATTTTCGTTGAACCGGAAGGGTTTAGAACAGTAGAAATATATGTAAATGGTTTTTCCACATCTTTACCTGAAGATATTCAATACGAAGCAATTCGTACAATTCCGGGGTTTGAAAATGCCCGTCTTTTCAGGCCTGGTTATGCAATTGAATATGACTTTTTCGCCCCTACGCAATTAAAACATTCGCTGGAAACAAAACATATAAAAAACCTGTTTTTTGCCGGTCAGATAAATGGCACCACGGGTTATGAAGAGGCAGCCTGCCAGGGTTTAATGGCAGGCATTAATGCCCATCAAAAAATAAACAATCTACCGCCGTTTATATTAAAAAGAAATGAAGCTTATATAGGGGTTTTAATTGACGATCTTATAAGTAAAGGCACCGAAGAACCCTACCGTATGTTTACAAGCCGGGCCGAATTCAGGACCCTGCTGCGGCAGGATAACGCAGACCTTCGCCTTACCGAAATGAGTTATAAGCTCGGACTAGCTTCGCAGGAAAGAATGGAAAAAGTGCGAAACAAAAAAAGAGACGTAAAAGAAATTAAAGACACCCTGAATGCTGTTGCTTTTGACCCAGCAGAAATAAACCCTTATCTGCTAAGCATAGGCTCTGCTGAAATAACGGAAAAACAAAAAGCTTCAAAAATTTTACTCCGCCCCGATGTTGATATTTGTTCCATGATGGAAAATGTTTCCCGGTTACAGTATGAATTAAGTAAATATCCAAAAGAAACATTAGCGCAATGCGAAATACAAATAAAATATGAGCGCTATATTGAAAAAGAACTGGAGATAGCCAACCGCATGCTCTCACTTGAAGAACTATCCATACCGGAAAATTTTAATTATGATAAACTCACAGCTTTAAGCAGTGAGTCGTTACAAAAATTTAAAAAAATCCGTCCCGCCACCCTTGGCCAAGCAGGCCGCATAAGTGGTGTAAATCCCAGCGATGTGCAAATACTTATGGTATATATGGGCAGGTAAAGGATAAAGAGAATTGCTTTTTCCTTGTAAAAAGGTTAAATACCCCGCGCCAGTCCCTGTCTTTCGCCATCAATCTGTAATATTACACGCCAAATTATGTAACCCCTTGATTCAAAAATTACTATCCTTCTATTTACTGGCTTTATGCAGTCTTTCATTTTCTACCCTTTCCGCGCAAACACTAAAGTTATCGGGCGTAGTAACAGATTATTTCAGCAAAAAACCGCTTGAATCAGTATCAGTAATTACAGGTTCGGGCCATCTTGTTGTTACCGATTCAGCCGGAAAATACGAAATCCTTGTAAACAGGTTTGATTCGGTTTGGTTCAGCTATCTTTCAAAAAATACCATGAAATACCGGATTGATACCATCACAAACCTTTCTGATTTTGAAGTTGCCTTATACATAGATGCACACTGGCTGCCTGCAGTAAAAGTGCAAAGCAGCAGCTACACACTTGATTCGCTTCAAAACAGGAGGGATTATGCAAAAGTGTTTAATTTTCATAAACCGGGTTTGGCCATCAGCTCAAACCCGCCATCCACCTATGTTCCCGGAGGTTTAACCGTTGGCCTGGATCTTGATGCGCTGATCAATTCTTTCCGTTTTAAAAGAACGCGGCAGATGCTTAGCCTGCAGCAGCGGCTTATAGAGGAAGAGCATGATAAATACATTAACCACAGGTTTACAAAACTTTTTGTAAAGCAGGTAACCGGCCTTGCACCACCCGTTATAGATACTTTTATGATGTATTATCGTCCTTCATATGAACTATTATTAACCATGAATGACCTGGAGCTGGGGAATTACATAGAGCAATGCTATAAAAGCTTTATGGATATAAGAAGAAGGTTTCCATTACACTGAGGGGAAGCCCCTTTGGCGGGGCAGAAGCTCATTGCTTTATAAGCAGGGAATCCTATAGTATTAATAAGTTTGCCAGCAGTATGACAGCTAGTATGAATGGGTTTACTATGGAGTACCCTCTCTATAAGGTCTCTATATTATCCCTGTAAGGTCTCTATAAGGTCCCGGCGAAATGCAGGAATATTTCGTATGCTGATAATAGCAGACAGCTTAGAAGCAGTATTATGGTAAATTAGTAAAAAATACTGAGACAGCAAGGCAATTGCACATTTTAAGTTTATAGCTGTTCAGGGCCCACACAGGCTTTGAAAGGCGATTGTGCGGAAAAGGAAACATTGTAATGTCTTTGTTCGTTCAAGTAATCCGTTCCAGAATTCAGCTGTCTGCAAAATTTAAACCCTTAGCGAGCCACGGAATCCCCTGGCGGCATAGTAAGATTCTGCACCATTGTGATATACGAAAACAGTGTTGTAGCGGCGATCACAAAAGAGAGCACCGCCGAGTTTTCTGATATCAGCAGGTGTTTTAACCCAGCTCGATGTTTTTGAATCGAAATTTTCTCCCGCCTCTTGGCGGGACTGCAACTCCCGGTATTGTTCCTCTGTTAAAAGCTCAATGCCCATAGCAGCAGCCATATCAATAGCGCTTTCTGCTGGTTTATTTTCTTTCCTTTTCTCCAGCGCTTCACGGTCGTAACAAAGACTTCTGCGGTCCTTAGGGCTTTCTGCTGAGCAATCATAAAAAATATATTCGCCGGTCTTTTTATCATAACCAATAACATCCGGCTCGCCCCCTGTTATTTCCATTTCATTAAGCGACCACAATTTTTCTGTATTAGCTTGCAGCTTTGCCTGTATTGCAGTCCATTCAAGAACTTTATGGCGGTTCCTATTTTTTTCAAAACGGACTTTTAATATGTTGAGTAGTTCGGCACGTTGTTGTGGCGACAATTGCTTGTTATTGCTTTTCATGTTACTCATATTTTTATATTAGTTACCTGACAATTCTTGCCAAGCTTAATATAGCCTTTTGGCTTTTACTAAAAAATTCATAAACTTTATTTTTAAAAGCACTAGTATTATGTTTTATTAAGCCAGGTTGAATAATCCTTCAAGTCCGCAAAATAAATCTGTTTCATTTTGCTTTTTTTAATCCCGCCAAAACCCAAATCAAGACATCTTGGATATTCTGCTCTTGCTAAAAATCTCTACAGTCATTGTTACTTATTTCAATAAAATTATCAATAGCATTAATGTCCTTGCCTGCCAATTTTATGATTGCTGTTGAAATCCTGTTCTTGCCTTTTTGTGTATCGCTTTTAACTCGCTGAAGTTTTTCTTTTACTTCGCTTACAGAATTACCAAACTCTCTATGAATTATTCGTTCAAGAGTTTTACTATCAATCTTTGCTGATGGTTGTTTTCCAAACAATATAATTTGTAACTTCTCAAACATGTTTTCTCCAATAAATTATATCACTAATCGTCTAACCCCTTTCCATCAAGAATATCCTGCATACTTTTTTCAACTCTTGCTTCCCGGGTTTTAGATTGTTTGGGTTGAGAAAAATAAAAAATGTATGATCTTTGCCGTCCCGGCGTCAATGCATCAAAAGCTTTTTTCAACGCAGGTTTTTTATTTAGTTTGTTTTGAAACTCTTCAGGTGTTTTGAATTCTGAAGTCTTTTTTAACTTCACTTTCAAACCGGCTCTTTCCACTTCAATAGCTTCATAAATATATGCTTTCAGTGTCTTTTCCATCTTAGTTACTTCTTTAACATTTCTGAACCTCATTTGCCTCGCCGACTGCACATTCTCCGTTTGTTGAATAAGAGCCCCATTGGCATCCTTTAACAAAACACCTTTGAAAAATAAAACCGCACAGTATTCTTTAAACACATGTATTAAAATGATGTTGCTTTTTTCAAAAGTGTAACAAGGGCAACCCCACTTTAATTCTTCAGCCAGGTGACATTCAAGAATAATCGTTCTCAATTTGTTAATTTCTTCCTGCCACTTTTTGGCTTTATCAAAAAAGAAATCAGCTTTAGGATTCATGCTATTTATTTATTGATTACCAGAAATTATTTTTCTCTCTACAGGTCTAAAATACCATGATACTATAGTCAGGAATAAAAGTAGTAATGATGGGAATATTTCATTCACAGAACCCGATGCAATATGCGAAAATACTGCTCCCGTCATGGCAAAGAAAAAGCCTGCATAAGCCCATTCTTTTAGCAAAGGAAATTTAGGGATAAGTACGGCTACAGCTCCCAAAATTTTCCATATACCAAGTATGGTTAAAAAATAAACGGGATAGCCCAATTGTGTAATCATATCTACACCACCTTGCCCTACTTTCATCTTAAATAATTGTACTGCCCCGGTTGATACCATTCCTAGTGCAAGCCATATAGTAGCAATCCAATAGATGATTTTGTTTCTCTTTGTCATGATGTTTATTTTACTTGACGCATGATTTCTTCCATACGGTTGTGTGCCCAATTTATGCCTTGAACAAAGGGCAATTGCAGCACCTGGTCTCTTTGTGCACCTGATTCATATATTACGTGCATGGTGAGTTTGCTGGTATCATCGGTAAGTTGTTCAAATTCATAAATTTCAAGCTGAACGCCAAAAGCTGCATTCTCCATTTCAAATGTGCGTATGATCTTTTTGTTTGGGCTAAACTCATGAATTACTCCATTGGCTTTAAAGACCACGTTCCCTTTAGCATCGGTTGTTTCAAGCTGGTAACTGCCGTGCTTTTTACTTTCTAATTTCAGCACTTTTGTTCCCATAACCTGCTCAACAATGTCGGGCTCTGTATGTGCTCTAAAAAGCAATTCCAATGGCAAATCAAATTCCCTTGTAATCACTAAATCCTGTTTGCCTTCTTCGGTATTAATTTTTGTTTTTTGTTCCATGTTATTTTATTTTTTTGTTTTGTATTTTTTCATGATGGTTTCCAGTTTATTAAACCTGTCATCCCACATTTTGCGGAATGGTTCAATAAAGTCGGCTACTTCTTTCATCTGTTGGGGATTTAAGTGATAGTAAATTTCTCTGCCGTTTTGCTCTTGTTCAAGCAATTCGCACTCGGTGAGTATTTGCAGGTGTTTTGAGACTGTAGGTCTTGCTGTGTCAAAGTTTGCGGCTATGGCTCCCGCTGTTAAGGATTATGAGGCTACCAAAAGAAGTATAGCCCTTCTTGTCGGGTCTGCT
>JBBRAD010000001.1:0-228549 GCA_038207175.1 Chitinophagales bacterium | reverse complement strand
AGCTACCGGCAGAATAACCTCAATTGCTCCTGCAGCTACCGCAAGTACCAGGCTGATTTTTGTTTTGAAAGCGCCTGAGTGGAAAGTTATGATCTGTAACTTTAAAAGAAAGGTATTTGGATTACAGATGGAGTATGGCTAACAGGTTATTGCTATAGGGTTACTATGAAGTTATTAGGGATGTACTATAAGGCTACTATGGAGCAACGTCCCTATAAGGTCTCTGTAACATCCCTATAAGGTCTCTATAATGTCTCTAAATGATTGGATGAAAATGAGCTGACAGGGTATATTTTGAGAAATACCCATTGGGCACAAGTGGACAGCATCAAGTTAATAATAATTTCTGTAAGGGCAAAGGAATTTCGTGCTTTATTTTTATTGTTTTTTTGACCTGACCGGATAGGGCTTCTTTGAAGAAATCTATTTTTAGACAGTTTCATAGAGATCATTATGCCCAGATGAGTCCGCAAAGCACGGTTATAAATGGCTTCATTTTTTTTATTTCTTTGAAAAAGATAACAATCTTTTTACACGCATGGAAAGTTCGGCAGGATTGAAAGGTTTGGTAATAAAATCATCCGCACCAAGTGAAAAAGCTTCCAGCACAGTTGCTTCCTGGTCAATGGCAGACAAAACAAGAATGGGGATTTTATTTACTTCATCTGAACGGACAATGCCGATTAAATCAAGCCCGGATGTATAAGGCATTAATATATCCGTAATAATAAGATCGGGCTTGAAAGTGGAAACGGATTGAAGCGCTTCCCTGCCATCTGTGGTGGCAAGTAAACTGTAATTTTCTTTTTTTAACTGACGTTCAATTAATGCAAGCATCATGGGGTCGTCTTCTGCAATCAATATTTTCATAAGCATCAAAACATTAAGGCCGGATAATTAAAGAATGAAATTAGCAATGTTTCTCGAAATGATTTCATTATTCTGAAAATACACTTTGTTGTTTTGGCATATTTTTAACCAGTTTTATGCTTACAATTCATTTATTTTTGCCGCTTATGTATAATTGGTTTTAATAAATTCAAATATCAACAACTGCATGATGAAAAAAATTCTTCCGCTGAGTATGTTATTAATGGCTGCGTTTGCAGCGCAGGCGCAGGGCAATAATGATGCAACCCCCAAAAAGGACTGGAGCAAAATTGATCTCAGCAACAGGGCCAATGATCATTTTATGATCCAGTATGGGTATGATGGATGGATGGGCACTGATGACAGCACAAAACCTTCCGGCTTTTCGAGACATTTTAATTTTTATGCCATGTTTGATAAACCATTTAAATCAAACCCGCACCTGAGTTTTGCATTTGGTGCAGGGCTTGGCAGCAGTAATATATTTTTTAAAGACACTTATATCAATCTTAAATCAACAACTACGGCACTTCCTTTTGATAACGTAATTTCTGCTGATCATTTCAGCAAATACAAACTTACCACTGTGTTTCTGGAAGCCCCGCTGGAATTTCGCTATGCAGGTGATCCGGTAAACCCTGACAAGGGTTTTAAATTTGGCCTCGGCGTTAAAGTGGGCACACTTTTAAAGGCTTATACAAAAGGCAAAAATTATGTCAACACATCAGGTACCACTGTTTACGGCAGCACATATATTGCCAAAGAGTCAGACAAAAGGTTTATTAACTCAGCCCGTTTTGCCGCCACTGCACGCATTGGTTACGGAAATATTTCCTTAGATGGCTCATACCAGATCAGCAGTTTTCTTAAAAGCGGAACCGGCCCCACCATCAACCCGTATTCCATCGGCATTACTCTAAGCGGTTTGTAACACTTAAAAATATTTTCCGGCCTTCAGGAATTTTATATTGCTGAAGGCTGTTGTTTTTTATGCCATTACCTTTGCCCAAAATATTTTATATCATTGATAGATAAAAACAAAAAAATAAAGGATGAGGAAAAGGCCGTGCTTGTGGGGCTGATTCAAAAAAACCAAACTGACGAACAGGTGCAGGAATATCTTGATGAACTGACTTTCCTTGCAGAAACAGCAGGCGCCTCTGCCATTAAAAGGTTTACACAAAAGTTAGAACGCCCCGACAGCCGCACCTTTATTGGCAAGGGAAAATTAGAGCTGATAAAAAAATATATCCTTAATAAACATGTTGATGTGGTAATATTTGATGATGAACTTACCGGTTCTCAAATCACCGCAATTGAAAAAGAATTGGGCATAAAAACAATTGACCGCAGCGACCTGATCCTCGACATTTTTGCGCGACGTGCCCGCACTGCACAGGCAAAAGTGCAGGTAGAGCTTGCGCAATACCAGTATCTTTTACCCCGGTTAAAAGGCATGTGGAAACACCTTGAACGATTGGGTGGCGGCGTGGGTACACGCGGCCCGGGTGAAACAGAAATTGAAACAGACCGCCGTATTGTAAAAGATAAAATATCCTTGCTGCGCCGGCGTTTGGGCGAAATTGACAGGCAGGCGTTTACGCAGCGCAAAGACAGGGGTGAATTTATACGCGTGGCGCTGGTGGGCTATACAAATGTTGGCAAAAGCACCATTATGAATTTGCTGAGTAAAAGCGATGTGTTTGCTGAAAATAAATTATTCGCCACATTAGACACCACTACGAGAAAAGTTGTTTTTGAAACTACGCCTTTTCTTTTAAGTGACACTGTGGGTTTTATCCGCAAGCTGCCGCACCATCTGGTGGAAAGTTTTAAAAGTACGCTGGATGAAGTGAGGGAAGCGGATATACTGCTGCACGTGGTGGATATTTCGCACCCGCTGCATGAAGAACAGATAGGCGTTGTAAATAAAACGCTGCAGGAACTGGATGCTTTTAATAAACCCATTCTCACTATTTTTAATAAAATGGATCTTTACGAAGAAAAAACATTTGATGAATGGCTTGAGCGGGATGTGCGGGTGGAAATATTGCGTGAACTGCATGAAAAATGGGAACATATTACCGAAGGCAGCTGCATTTTTATTTCCGCCACGGAACGCATGAATATTGACGCGCTGCGTAATTTCATTTTGAATAAAGTGCGTGAGATATATAAAATCAGGTATCCTTATAAAACAGAACTTTTTTATTAGCCCGCATCTGAATAAATATAGTGCGTCCGTTGCGTCGCACACTTGTGCCACATAACTTTATTCAACATCCGTGGCATCCCGCAGAATTGCGGGACACTTTTTGTTCAGCTATCAGCAATTGCTGAAACCTGTCCTTACAAAAAACAATATAAAAATGATTGAACAGTTAGAAGCCATAAAAGCGAGGTTTGAAAAAGTGGGTGTTGCATTAACCAACCCTGAAATCATCCGCAACCAGAAAGAATTTGGCAGTCTTAGCAAAGAATACCGGGGCCTGGAAAAAATTGTGCTTCCTTTTGAAGAATATAAAAAGGTATTGGCTGATTATGATTTTGCAAAAGAAAGCCTGAACGGCAATGATGAAGATATGCGTGAACTCGCAAAAATGGAATTACCTGAACTGGAAACAAAAAGAGATGCACTTGAAAAAGAACTCACCAAGCTTTTAATACCAAAAGATCCGCAGGATGATAAAAATGCAGTGCTTGAAATACGTGCAGGCACCGGCGGCGATGAAGCCAGTTTGTTTGCGGGTGATTTGCTGAATATGTATTTGCGTTACTGCGCAAAGAAGGGATGGAAAACAGCCATTGTTACTGAAAGTGAAGGCACGGTGGGTGGCTATAAAGAAGTGGTGGTGGAAGTAGTGGGCACAGACGTTTACGGTACTTTAAAATTTGAAAGCGGCGTACACCGCGTACAACGCGTACCTGATACGGAAACGCAGGGCCGCGTGCATACGTCCGCAGCAACAGTTGCCGTAATGCCCGAAGCGGAGGAAGTGGATTTTGAATTAAACCCTGCCGATGTAAAAATGGAAACTGCAAGAAGCGGTGGTGCCGGCGGGCAGAATGTAAACAAAGTGGAAACAAAAGTAATGCTCACACATATTCCAACAGGAACCGTAGTAGTTTGCCAAACGGAGCGCAGCCAGCTTGGCAACCGCGAAAAAGCAATGACCATGCTGCGTACGAGGTTGTATGAAGAACAGGTAAGAAAACAGGAAGACGAAATTGCCCGCCACCGCAAAACATTGGTAAGCACCGGCGACCGCAGCGCAAAGATAAGAACCTACAACTGGCCACAGGGAAGGGTTACAGATCACCGCGTAGGTGTAACATCTTATAATTTGAATGCTGTCATCAATGGTGAACTGGATGAATTTATTGAAGCGCTGCAGGTAGCCGAAAATGCAGAAAAGATGGCGAAACAGAATTAATGCAGCAGGTATGAGGTATAAGCTTTCAGTTTCAACATTGACTATTGACTATTGATGACTATTCACTATTCACTATTTTTGCGCAGCCATGAGAATTGCAGTTATTTATCACAGGGATGAAAGGGGAAACGGTTACGGAATGTATATTTCAGAGTTATTAAGCGATTATGCGGAATGGCTTGGGTATAAAATTTTTTCTCTGTACGAATTTACGGCAAACACAAAAAAAGATCTGCCCGAAAATGCAGTCATCAGCATACCTGTAAACCTTACCAGCAGTGCAGGTTTGTACTGGTTTTATAGTTTACAATTACCATCAACTCTAAAAAAAATAAATGCAGATATAATGGTGTGCATCAATGGCACCTGCAGCATATCAGTAAGAATACCCCAACTGCTCATTATACCCGGAAGCGGATATTTTGAAAATAAAAAAGCAAAAAAATATCCCTGGCAAAAATTAAGCTTAAAATTTTTCGCAAAAAGTATGAATAAATGCGCGGCGACAATTACTTATTCCCGACACATTATAAACAGTACCGAAAAATTTACGGGAAAAAAAATTGAAAGCCCTGTTATACCTTTTACTTCACCGCCGGGCTTTCATCAACTGGAATGGGGGGATAAAGTGCTGGTAAAAGCACAGTTCACCGGTAATAAAGAATTTTTCCTTTGTGTGATAAACAATAACAGCGAAGAAGATTATGTACAGACACTAAAAGCATTTTCAAAATTTAAAAAATGGCAGCAGAGCAGTATGCAGTTATTATTTATTGAGGAGAATGATTTTATGGCAGAATCATTAAAAGAAAAATTAACTACTTATAAATACCGGGATGATGTGCAGGTGCTTCAAAACATTACTTCAAAACAAACAGCAGACCTCACAGCGGCCGCTTATGCTTTGCTGTATATACAAAAAGCAGATGGCGGGTTGTTGCCGGTGCTGCAATCCCTGCAAAGCACTGTTCCTGTAATTGCTTATGAAAATAAAAATATACGTGAATACTGCGGGGATGCTGCTTTGTATGCAAAAGAAGAAAGTTATGAATCGTTTGGAGAGCAAATGATATACCTGTATAAAAATGAAACACGCCGCGGAGAAATGATTGAATGCTGCAGAAGGCAGGCCGGGTTATTCAACAGGGAAAAAGCCTCCGTTTCATTATGGAGTTTACTGGAAGAAATTATGAAGCTGCGCCAATAAACCCAAATCTTATCCCTTGCCAATGGATGCTTATTTTTGCAAATTGTGAGGTTTTATCCGTAAAATTTTAAAATATGCAAACATCAACTATAACCATAAATGTACATTTAGATAAAGAAAAAGTGCCTCAGCAAATAAGCTGGAAGGCTGATAACAGCACGGCTGATGCACCGCAAAATGCAAAAGCCATGATGATTTCGTTTTGGGATGGCGCGGATAAAAGCGCATTGCGTATTGACCTGTGGGCAAAAGATATGATGGTGGATGAAATGGCGGATTTTTATTATCAAACCATGATGACCATGGCTGATACATTCAACCGCGCCACGCATCAGCAGGATCTGGTAGATGATATGAAAAATTTTGCCAAAGATTTTTATAATAAATTCAGGGCAATACAAATGAAAGAAAATAAATAAAAAACAGGTAACAGTTTGCTGTTTCATGTTGCAGGTAGAAAAGGGATAATTGTAACTGCAACACTTAACTTGCAACCTGCAACAAAAAAAATAAACAGTATGAACTTAGAACAACAGGTAATGGCACAGATGAAAGATGCTATGAAAGCTAAGGATGAAGCGGCTTTGCGCAGTTTAAGGGCAATTAAAGCAGAGATTATAAAAGCAAAAACCGACCCTGGCGCCAATGGTGAAATTTCAGGCGATACGGAAATAAAACTGCTGCAGAAATTAGTGAAGCAAAGAAAAGATTCGCTCGAAATTTTTCAGCAGCAAAAAAGGGATGACCTCGCTAAAAAAGAACAGGAAGAAATTACAATCATTGAAAAATTTCTTCCCAAACAATTAGGTGAAGCAGCACTGAAAGAATTGCTCGCCAAAATAATTACTGAAACCGGGGCGGTATCACCTGCGGATATGGGCAAAGTAATGGGGATTGCTACAAAACAATTAGCCGGCAAAGCAGATGGCAAATCTATTTCTGCGGCTGTAAAAGAGTTACTTTTCAAATAAATGCGCAACTGCCTGTATTATTTTTACTTTCACTGCGTTATTTAATTGCTGCATAATAATTTCAGATACATGAGTATTGACATTATTTTTATCATTTTGCTGATAATGGCCGTTGTAAAGGGTTTCAGGCGTGGTTTAATTGCCGGTATATTTTCTTTTCTTGCCGTTGTTATTGGCCTTGCCGCCGCTATGAAGTTGTCCATTATAGTTAGTGGCTGGCTCCAGAACAGCACACATATTACGCAGCAATGGCTTCCGTTTATATCATTCGCTATTGTAATGGTTGCCGTTATCCTGCTTGTAAAATGGGTTGCGGGCCTTATACAAAAAGGAGTGGATTTTGTAATGCTGGGATGGATAAATAAACTCGCGGGCATTTTACTGTACGTACTTTTATACACAACCGTTTTCAGCATTATTCTTTTTTATGCCGTGCAGATGGGTGTTATAAAAACAGAAACACTGCAGGCATCACGCAGTTATAACTTTATTCAGCCTTTTGGCCCAAAAGCACTGAACATACTGGGTTCTGTAATACCCGTATTCAAAAACCTTTTTGAAGACCTTGAAAATTTCTTTGGTTCATTGGTAAGCAAATAATTTTTTATTTGTTCGCTGAAGTTTTAGCCAGGGAATATCTCCGCTTTTAAGTTTCATAGCATCACCGGATTATGGTATAAAACAAATCTTCATACACACATTGAAACAGCAGGCAGCTTTCATTTTCAAATGTGTTATATTTACATCAAGGTTTTTTCATTTCATTTACGTTTATTTGTAAAAATTAAAGATTGCCTGTTTAAGAAAATCTGACGATGAGCTACGAAATAAAACACACGGATAAATTCAAATACATTGAAGAGGGCCAGGGTGAGCCTCTGATGCTGCTGCACGGCCTGTTTGGCGCATTAAGCAATTTTGCTGATTTAATTGAGCATTTCAGGTACACACACAAAGTGGTTGTGCCGCTGCTTCCCCTGTTTGACCTGGATATTTTTCATACGACAGTTGGAGGGCTTGAAAAACATGTGCAGAAATTTATTGAAATAAAAAATTACAGCAATATACACCTGCTGGGTAATTCACTGGGTGGTCATGTAGCGCTTGTACATGTGCTGAAGCACCCGGAAAGAATAAAGTCACTTATTTTAACCGGCAGTTCAGGCCTGTTTGAAAATGGCATGGGTGACAGCTATCCCAAGCGCGGGGATTACAATTATATAAAAAACAAAACAGAACTTACGTTTTACAATCCTGCTATGGCCACAAAGCAACTGGTGGATGAAGTATATGAAATAACCAATAACCGGGTGAAAGTGATAAAAATTATTGCCCTTGCAAAAAGCGCTATCCGCAATAACCTGGGTGAAGAATTGAACAGCATAAAACAACCCACTTTACTTATCTGGGGAAACAACGATACCATTACCCCGCCTTTTGTGGCCAAAGAGTTTAATAAACTTATCCCAAACAGTGAGTTGTATTTTATTGATAAGTGCGGCCACGCACCGATGATGGAAGTTCCGGGAGAGTTTAATAAAGTACTGGAGCAATTTTTAAGCAAACAAAAACACCCTGCTGCAACAGTTGCGTAGTTTTTTTTGTCAAATTATAATTTAAAAGGAAATACAATGCTTGTATCTGACATTACAGAGACTGGTTTTCCGCATGCGGGATTGGCTGCTAAAATTTCATTTGTACTGCGGCTGATGGATGATTATGACGTTCAGCATATTTCTGTAACATCAGCAGAAGAAAATTTTGCCGGGCTGATAAGTAAGCAGGATTTACTGGATGCAGATGAAAACGACACCCTTTATAAGCTTCAGCATAAAATGGTTCATACTTCTGTTTTACCGCAGGAATATTTTCTTGCAGCTTTAAAAACCACTGTTCAGTTTGATGTTTCAGTTGTGCCGGTGGTTGCTTCTACAGGTGAACTGCAGGGAAGTATAACTGCAAAAAACCTGCTGCAACGTATTAATAATTTTTGCGGTGCAGAAGAGCAGGGTGCGGTAATTGTACTGGAAATGGACAAGAGAAACTTTTCTTTTGGCGAACTGTCCCGCCTTATTGAAACAAATGATGCGTATATCACACAACTGAATACACGAACAGAACCTTCCACAGGCTTGCTGATTGCAAGTATCAGGATAAATAAAAAAGAAGTATCGGACATTGTTGCCACACTGCAGCGCTACGATTACACCATACGCCATTATTTTGGCGAAGAACTTTATGAAAATGAACTCAAAGAAAACTTTAATTTACTGATGAATTACCTGAGCATTTGATAATCAATAATTAAGACAAAAAAGCAATCTTTCTTTGTTAAAAATTTAAGCTCTGCACATAACAATAGTCTAAAAGCATATTTTTACCCCCACCAACCATTTGTAAATTGAATGAGGTATTTATACCGGCAGATATTGTTTTGGCTTTGCAGTTGTATGTATTTGATTTCAGTTGCACAGTCAGATACTTTGCAGGCAAATACGCAAAACCCACTTACCGTAAATGTTGACACCGGTAAATCTTCACTGCTGTTGATTGCTGATATTGCTATCAATGGCAATAAAAAAACAAAGCCTTATATTATTGAACGCGAACTGCCTTTTAAGCAGGGTGATTACATTTCACGCGCTGATCTCACCAAAAAATTGATCCTTGCCCAGCAGCAGGTTTTTAATACAAGCCTGTTTACAGAGGTAAACGTTAATATTCCAACTGAAACGGATAACCTGGTTTTTATTAGTGTGGATGTAAAAGAACGCTGGTATTTATTTCCCCTTCCTTATTTTAAAATAGTGGACAGGAATTTTAATGAATGGTGGGTTACGGACAAAGCAAGTTTTGACCGCGTAAATTATGGCCTTAAATTTATGCAGAACAATGTAAGCGGACGTAATGATAAACTTAATCTCTATCTTATTTGGGGTTACAGCAGGCAGATAAGTTTTAGATATGAGCAGCCGCTTGCAAATAAATCTTTAACAAGCGGCTACAGTGTTGGTTTCGATTTCAGCAGGCAGCGGGAATTAAATTATGCCACTGGTTTCAGCAAACCGCTTTTCTTCAAACAGGATCAGTTTGTAAAGCAATACATCCGCGGAGAATTCAGCTACCTCTACAGGCCTGCCATAAAAACAAGACATGCTTTTACCTTTGCGTACGAGGAAGATAAAGTGGCTGACACGGTGCTTAAACTTAACCGCCAATATTTTCCAAACAATACCTTAAAAATATCTTATCCCGAAATATCTTATTCGCTTCAGTATTTTGATGTGGATTATATTGCTTATCCGTCAAAAGGTTTTATGGGCGATTTTAAAATTACCCGCAAAGGCTGGACCAATGATATGAATGTAACACAGTTTGAAATGCATGGCAGCTATACCTTTCCGATCAACAAAACTTCCCAGTTGCAGTTTCAAACCGGGGGGCTGATAAGGTTTCCTTTTAACCAGCCTTACTATAACCAGCAATTATTTGGGTATGGTGATATTTTTTTACGCGGTCTTGAATACTATGTGATTGACGGGGCTGCAGGTATTATGGGAAGGACCACTGCAAGAAAAGAAGTATTTTCTTTTACCCTGAAAACAGCACCCACAGCAAAAAAACAGGTTACCATTCCTTTTAAATTTTATATAAAAGCTTTTGGCGATGCCGGCTACGCTTACAATAAAAACCCGGGCAACAGTTTGCTGAATAATAAACTTATTTATACTTATGGTGCAGGCATTGATATGGTTACTACCTACGACCTGGTAATAAAACTTGATTACAGCTTTAACCAATTGGGTGGCCACGGATTATTCCTTCATTTGCGGACAGACTTTTAAATATATTGGGCAAAACCTGTTTTGCTTTCAGTTTTTCAGGGGTTTTACGGTAATTTGTGGGTTGTTTTTATTTTCTTTATTAAAATAAACCTGATGAAAGTTGCTATCTACAGCCGGGGACTTGAAGAGGATCTTAAAGAACAGCTTTTTATTTTGCTTGCCGGGCTTCAGAAGCATGATATTAATATTTTGCTTCAGCAAACATTGCTTGAATACAGCGTGCCTGCAGATATAAAAGGAATAACCGTTTTCTCTGACGATGAACAGCTTGATGATTCAGTAGATTTTCTGATAAGCCTTGGTGGGGATGGCACTATGCTGGATGCAGTTACAAAAGTAAAAGATAAAAACATCCCTATACTGGGTATAAATTTCGGCAGGCTTGGTTTTTTGGCAGCTATAAGTAAAGGAGAATTAACTACGGCTGTAGATGCACTGGCAAACGGCACTTATGTAATTGACAAACGTACACTCATCCATCTTGATGCAAGCATCCCGCTGTTTGGCGATATTCCTTTTGCACTCAATGAATTTGCTATTCATAAACGCGATACTTCGCCTATGATAAAAATCCATACTTACATGAATGGTGAATTTTTAAATACTTACTGGTCCGACGGGCTGATAGTAGCCACGCCCACAGGCTCCACAGGTTACAATATGAGCTGCAACGGCCCCATCGTTTTTCCTGATTCATCAAGCTTTGTAATTACACCGGTAGCTCCGCATAACTTAAACGTTCGCCCCATAATAGTTCCTGATAACAATGTTATTTCTTTTGAAATAGAGGGCCGCAGTGAGCAGTTCATCTGCGCACTGGATGCACGCCGTGAAATTGTGGATAAGGATATACAACTTGCAGTAAAAAAAGAAACTTTTACAGTAAATCTTGTACGGTTAAATGAAAACAGTTTTCTTTCCACGCTGCGCACAAAACTTACATGGGGGCTTGATAAAAGAAATTAATACTCAACCGTCATGCTGCAGCCGCTTTTAAAGCCTGATTTAAAAAACCTTGTATTTCGTCTCTTTATTTTGTATTCTTTCCCTTACCTTTGCCGCCCAAACAAATTTTTTAACCAAAAATCAGGGTAATGAGCAATTACGAATTGATGGTGATTTTTACCCCTGTGCTTTCTGAAGAGGAATTTAAAGCCGCTCAGAAAAAGTACGCCGATTTTGTTACAGAACACGGCGGAAGTATAGCACACAGTAATCCCTGGGGATTAAAATCACTGGCGTATCCTGTACAGAAAAAAACCACGGGGATTTACTGGGTTTTTGAGTACAGCGCGCCATCCAGCTTCAATGAGAAGTTAAAGATCCAGATGCTGCGTGACGAGCATATTATGCGTCACATGATTACTGTACTCGATAAGTACGCCGTCGAATACAATACAAGAAAGAGAAGTGGCTTACCTACCGGAAACCAAAAAGCAGTGGAGGCTTAATCAAATGGCAAAACCAAATGAAATAAAATACCTCACCGCCATAAAGCAGGAAAAACCTAAAAAGAAATTCTGCCGCTTTAAAAAGTACGGTATTAAATACATTGATTACAAAGATGTAGAATTTTTAAAGAAATTTATAAATGAGCAGGGTAAAATTTTGCCACGTCGTTTATCCGGCAACTCTTTAAAGTACCAGCGTAAAGTATCTGATGCAATTAAGAAAGCCCGTCAGATGGCACTGCTGCCTTATGTAACGGATTTGCTGAAATAGTAATTAGTGAATGGTCAGGGGGATGTTAAATAAAAAATACGGTAATTTTTTTTATAATTCACAACTGACAACTCATTACTCACAAATATTTAGTCACCTTCCCTAACCCCGATTGCTATCGGGAGACAGTCAAAAAAAATTAAAGGCTGGGCTCTTGGGAACTAAAACAAAAACAATGCAGGTAATATTAATCGAGGATGTGGACAACCTGGGCGGCCGCAGCGAACTGGTAAAGGTAAAAAATGGGTATGCCCGCAATTATTTAATTCCGCACAAATTTGCCATTGAAGCAAGCCCTTCTAATTTAAGACAACTGGAAGAACAGTTGAAAGTAAAGGCAAAAAAAGAGGCAGCAATGCTTGCAGAAATAAATAAAGTAATTGGTGTATTAAAAGAATCGCCCGTTAAAATCGTTGCAAAAACCGGCACCAGCGGGAAAATTTTTGGTGCGGTAACTTCTTTGCAGATTGCACGTGCCATCCGCGACCAGAAAGGTTATGAAATAGACCGCAAACGCATTTCCATTCTTGATGAAGTAAAAGAGCTTGGTACTTACAAAGCTTCTATTGATTTTGGAAACGGCAACACTACTGAAATTGAATTTGAAGTAGTGGCTGAATAACGCGCAACTCTAACGTTTATATACATATAAAACCATCTCATTTTACAGATGGTTTTATTTTTTTTGTAACCGGCCGGTAAATCAATAATCATAGTTGCGCCGCACACTTTTACTGCTGATTTATATTGCAGCAAACTGCACCCTCATTTAACAGCATTTAAACTTATTTACCTGCAACAAAATAAATTTTCTTATGCAGCATATCTTTATCCAGCATAAGTAAGTAAATACCTGCGGTTGTTACATTAAAATGTACAGTAAAATTATTTGTTCCTTGCAGCACTTTTTGTAACCCTGTGTACACTGCCATACCATTTGCATTCATTACTGTTACATGCAATGCCCCCGCTTTATCAGCGCTGTAATGAACCGATAAATCACCTTTGCAGGGATTTGGTGAAATACTTACGCCTTCAGCTTTATCAACTGCTGTATTATTTTTTTCTACTGCAAAGGAAGTTTTAAGAGGTGTCCAGTAATCACCTGCAACAGCAAGAAGAGCAAGCATTTTCAGGGTATTATTGTAATACCCGGACTTATTAGCAATACCCGCCTGTATTAAGGTGGAGTAACAGTTATTCAGCCAGTTTTGATATTTTGATGACTCCATTGCCGCTACTGTAAAGGGTGCGAGGAAACATTCATCCTGGTAATTGGTGTTGGGCAATGGTGTTCCGTCAAGATCATAGCCGGAATGCATTTTAGAAACTTTCCCCCCGGTAGAGCTTAACATAAAATCATTTATTTTATCAAGCGCCGTTTTTGCCCTGGCATCACCAAACAATAGATAATCAGTAGCGAGGTGCCACGGATCCCGGCAGGAATTATAGGAATAATGTCCATCATCTTTTCCCTCCAGGAATTTAGGAGGTGCAGGTGCAGGTGTAGTATTACAGTTAATTACAAAATCGGGCAAAAGACCGCTTTTCTTACTTGCCCCTGTATCAAATGACTGCACTATACTATAGCATTCATTCATCACGCTTGTCCAGTATGTGTCGCCGCCAGCCTGCGCGTATTCACGCAGTTCATCATACATAAAATCGCTGGGGCGTGTACTGTTCACATATTTTGCCGAGTTGCCCACCCAGTCGCCAAGTTTTAAAGTATATATTGAGGCATTTGTTTCACTTGCTTTCAACCCTGCTAAAATAGTGAGTGCTTCCTGTTTGTAATTAATAGCTCCCCCGCTTCCCCATTGCTTATCTGCCAGCAGCAGTCCGTAAGCTATATTCATATCGCCATCTGTCGCTGCATCTGCACCCTGGCTTACATCATTTTTGCAATCTTTTGTTTCTACCCAGCACATTAAACGGTTGTCCACATCACTCAGGTGCTGGTTAAAGAATTTATACAGGCCATCAAAAATTATTTTGGCATCCGGGTCATGCCCTGCCATCAGCGGAACGATCACCATTCCGTATCCCTGGCCTTCTGATACGCAATCATCATTTTTATTGGTGCCGCCGCCCAAATCATTATCCAGTACAAAATATGTTCCGCCTCCGCAAGAGGAGAGCAGGTACTTTTGTTTCCAGGCGTCGTAATAAGAAGTTACCTGAGCATCTAATTGCTGCTGTGTGTAGCCGGAAGGTTTAATGCTGCCCGAAGTATATACTACATGGTGCGGGAAAGGATAATTAGGCGTTTGCGCATAAATTGCAATTGTGCAAAAGCAAAAAATAACAGTAAAAATATTTTTCATAAAAAAGAAATTAATTCAGGTGACAGAATAAAAAACATAGGTTAGCAGCTTTTATTTTCCCGTTATTACAGAATGGATTGCTGACAATAAAGATTTGGATCCGCCTGCATCTTCAGTCAATTGCCAAATCATCATGCCGCTTGCTTTTTGCATAGCAAGCGTGGTTTTATTTTTAATGGTAGGTATGCCATTATAATAAATTGTGCTTCCTGCCTGATCAGTATTTTCTGATCCCGGGTATGTTGCTACGATTGTTTTAAATGCATACTCATTCTGCGAAAATGCATTTCCAAATCCCCATCCGTAAAATGGTACGCCTAATCCCATCTTGCTTTGGGGCAACCCTTTATTTGACCAGAAATTTATATCGCTTACCGCAGAGGAATAAGGTGCATGCGGGCCCGGATGATTGGGATCCCATGGCCCGGTTTCATCATAGGCCATAATATTTACAAAATCAAAATAAGCAAAAGAGGAAGAAGGGATATTACCTGCAAACCAAGTGGCTACCGCGGCGGTTACCAGCTTTCCTTTTGGTTTTAATGTATTGGATAAGACTTTTATAAAATTGCCATAATTGCTGCCGATGATATTTCCTTCCAAATCAATATCAATCCCGTCAAGATTATTGTTTTGCAGGTAACTTAATATCTTACTGCAAAAGGTACTTACATTTGATGATTTGGTAAGATTTTTCCAGTAGCCGGTGCTTCCTCCCAAATCGGCGCCGCCCAGTGACATTATCACTTTTACATTAGCTGCATGCGCTTTGGTTACTACAGTTGGCAACCCGCTGAAAGAAGTAAGGTTGCCCGAAGAACTGGGTTCTGCAAAAGCAATATTCAAATGGGTTATTTTACTGAGGTCCACACTGTTTATGCTGTTGGGAAAATTATCCCATGTGTTTAAATAGCCTACAACGCGGAATGTAGTGGATAAATTGCCTGCACGCGGCTGATCTTTTGGCATCGGTGCTGAATCTTTTTTGCAGGAGCCCGCACTTAACAGCAGGGCAATTAAAATTGAACCATGGTTTTTTGTAAGGTGGATCATAATAGTCGGTTTATATTTTTGAAAAGGTTAAATTTTCAGGGCAGTGGGTAGATTTTCTTTTTTGCTTGTAAGATTTTAAAGTCAATATGCTTATAAGAACCTCCTCCGGAAAAATGATAAATCAAATCTAATTTTTATTTAAAAGAAAACATACTCATTATGCGCAAAAAAATATTCGGTTTGCGCTTTTCTTTTTTACAAAGTGTTTATGTCACCCTAAAGCTTAACGCATGCTCAACAGTGGGGCCTGAAAAAATACCGGTATCAATTATTATCTGAACGGCCAAAAGCTCCGTAATATGCTGCGCCAAGCAGCGGCGTTTTTTCGTTCATAATTATTTTTACCGGAACGCTTTTAACCAGTTCTTCCATGCGGTCGCATTTTATCAGACAGCGATAAAAGAAATCTGACTGAAAATATTTTAAATTTTTAGGCGGTATGCCGCCACTGATAAACAAACCGCCCACGGCTTTCATTTTTAAAACCAGGTTGCATGCTGCGCGGGCCACATAGCGTGCAAACATATTCATTGCTTCCATGCATATAGCTGCATTTTCTTCCATTGCTGAAGTACTGATAACGGACGCGGGGTTTTCATGCATCATTTTTTCTGCAAGCCATTCCGGTTCTTCCATCTTTGCTATGTCTCTTAAAAAAAGATAAAGCGGATGAATGGCCATGCCCGATGCAAGCATTTCCCAACTGATGTGTTCATATTTAGCCTTTAAATACCGGTACACGCTGATATCAGTTTCACTCTGCGGCGCAAAATCACAATGGCCGCCTTCTGTGGGAAAAGGATGATAACATTTCCCGTCCCAGAATAATCCTGCTTCGCCCAAACCAGTTCCCGGCGCAATGATTGCCATATTGCCCGCAATACTTTTATTGCCTGCGCTGATGGTTACAAAATCATTTTCTTCCAAACCTGCAAGCCCGTAGGCATTTGCGTGCAGATCATTCAGCAGCGAAACTTCCTGCACATTCAATTCCTGTTTCAGGTCTTTTGCATTTATATGCCAATTGATATTTGTAAGTTCCACTTCTTCATCCAGTACGGGACCGGCAACACCCAGGCAAATACGGCCGGGCATGGCTTCGCCGTTATCCGCTAAAAATTTTTTTATTACTGATGCTGCTGTATTAAACTCACCCGAAGGATAGCTTGTTTCTTTCAGTAATTTCATTTTATTGTTTTCGGCAATAAAAATCCCGAGGTTGATTTTTGTGCCGCCAATATCGCCGGCAAGTACTTTTATGCCGTTGCTTTCATCCTTAAACTGGCGGGGTAAATAAAGTGGTATATTCATTTAAACAAAATGTTGATAGGTTTTATTTTTTGTTTGAGTGTTATTTCGTTGCCGAAAAATTTATTTCACCTGCTGCTGCGTTGCCATCGTCCTGCAGGTTCCAGGCGGTTACTGAAATTAGCGGAGCGGTGCTCCCTGCATTTTTATTTTCATAACTGCATTTTATAACCCTGCTTTCTCCGGGCGCAAGTGAAAAATAATTATCATCAAATATTACAGGAAGGATGTCATCACCATTTTTATTTTTTAATACACGGATATGCACAAAAAACGCCACTGCTTTTCCTGTATTGTTTACAGTTATTTTGTGTATGGTGGCTGTTCCTTCTTCTTTGGCAATATCATTTACTAAGAGAGTTGTTTTAGGCATTGTTTGCAATGCGCTGAAATCTGTGTAAGCGCTTTGCGGCGTATAAAACCATTTTGATTTATCCCAGTCAAGCTTATCTTCTTTTGCTGAAAGCCAGTACCAGTTGATGCTTTCTGTTTTTCCGCTTTCATCGCTGAGTTCCAAACGCAGAAAATAAGTTTCAGAAAGATTATTTATGCCCGGTATTGTAAAACATCTTTGAACACTATCTGCATTTACTGACGACAAAACAGCGTGTGAATATTTTATTGTACCATCAAGGTTATATACATCTGCTTTTACAGTGAGCCCAGTAAAATTTTTCAGCAGTGAATTAGTAATGATCACTTCTTTTGATTTGTAAGAATACTGAACATGCAGCGGCTCCATTGATTTTTTCATCCCAAAATAAGTACCCGCCGGGTAGAGATAATAATCATAGGTGTGCCATATTAAACTTGGCCACGGGTTGCTGAGCATCCATTGCACCACGCCAGTTGCAGTATTATATTTATTTAACCCATACGCTTCCATCATGGCGCGGTGCGCTTCATAATTCTGCGCCTGTGCTTTTGTGGTATATTCCTTTATACCGGCAGATTTTCCGTATCGCTGGCTAAGCGCTTCATTAAAAATTTTTGTGTTTCCAAATTCCATAGTGCCGCAATGATAAAGCCAGTCTGCATTGTTTACTGCCATTGAATCTGCCGGAAGAATCTTTATTAAACTTTCATAAGGTGGAATGGAAGGTCCCGGGGAAATTTCTGTAGCAAAGCTCCATGCACCGCCATATTGATGCGGATCTGTTTCCCAGTAAATGGGCGGCACCCATTCATAAGGGCCATTCATTTTTACACCGCTTTTACCTGAAACCTTTGATGTACTTGCATCTGCGGTGGCGAGAATAGAGTTTTGCCATTTAAGGTCTGCTTCGATTTTTAGATAATCAGTTTCCACTGCCGGTATGCGTGGAGGCATGTCACTTCCATTGAGCCATACAAATATGCAGGCTTTATTGCGCAGCCAGTACATCACACTCCTGTCTGATTCCATCGCAATATCCCGTTCTGCCGCACTCCATTTTTCAGGATATTGCCATGCTCCGCAGCACATCCATCCAGTCATAACCATCATACCGTATTTATCGCACATCTCATAAAAATTATCGTCTTCAAGCTTTCCTTCGGAACGCACAATATTCATATTCATATCACGCACTAATTTTATTTCCTGTTCCTGCCGTTCAGGTGAGCGGCGCTGGAAAATATCCGGCGCCCAGGCCGCACCGCGCAGCAATATTGGTTTTCCATTTACAATAAATTCACGAGCATCGTCACTGATGAATTTTGATTCCATCTGGCGTATGCCAAAATTCTCTGAAACAGTACTGCTCACACTGTTATCCCGTATCACTTTAAATTCAATACGGTTCAGCTCAGGTTTACCGTATTGCCATGGCCACCAGATACGCGGGGTATGTATATTAAGTTGTGGATAATCCGCAGGGCTGAATACAACTGTTTTTGTTTCAGAAGGGTTTAAATGCACCTGTTTTTCAAAACTTATGTCATCATTTATTTTCCCTTTTACGGTTACATCTTCGGCGGCATCAGCATAATTGGTTACTTCTGCTTCAGCAGTTAAATGGGCTACTTCCAGGGAAGGCAGATCAAAATTTGTAGTAACCATCGGATGAAGAACCATTATTTTATCACAGGTTTTTATCTCTGCATTGTTGATAATGCCTGCATTATAATCGGCAGGATAATGTATCCAGTCTGCATAATCAATTGCCAGGTCACCATCCTGTTTATTTGGATTGAACGGGCGTGTTATTTCAAGTGCCAGCACATTTGTGCCGTCATAATTTATTTGTTTTGTAATATCAAGTTCAAAAATCCTGAATGGCCCCACTGTATTTTTTTCATCAGATATTAAAACGCCGTTGAACCACACGTTTGCTTTATAATTAATTCCCTGCAGTTTAAGGATTACCGTTTTATTTTTTTCTGAAACGGGCAGCGTAAATTCTTTCCTGAACCACCAGGGTTTATCGAATTGCGGGCCTTTTATTTTTTCCAGATTTTTTCCGTAGAAAGGGTCAAAATCATATACATTATTTGCCAGCAGCCCTGCAATTACAGTAGTGGGCACAGTTACAGAATACCATCCGGTGGTGGCATACCCGGTTTGTGATATTTGGCTGCCGTTATCTGCAACTATTAAAGAAGACTGCATTTTCCAGCCATCTTTTAAAATCCAAACAGCATTTTTTGCATCATTGTTTTGTGCCTGTGTGCACAGGGCAGAAAGGATGAATGATGTAATGATTGTTATCTTTTTCATTTTTGTCAATTTATAAAACTCAGTTATTAAATCAAATGTTTTTTGCGGTAATCGCTGGGTGTGCAGCCTTTTACTTCTTTAAAAAGCCGCGATAAATTTTTGCTGTTATCAAAGCCGGTTTCAGTAGCTATTTCAAAAATTGTTTTACCGGTTTCCAGCAACTGCTGCGAAATTTTTTCAATGCGCAAATGATAAATATATTTATACAGCGGGTAGCCGGTTATTTTTTGAAAACGTGTTTCCAGTGCGCGCCTCGACAGCGGAACCTGTTTCAGCACATCCGCCACGTGCAGGTTACTGTGTATATTTTGATGGATAAATTTCAATGCCATTAACACATAAGCATCGTTGGCTGCATAAATATCTGTTGACTGGCGGGTGGTAATTTGTGTGGGGCGCACCACAATATCATCCCATTTTTTTTCTTTATGTTTTATCATTTTATCCATTAGTGCAGCGGCTTCATATCCTCCTTTTTCCACATCAAGCCCAATGCTCGATAATGGTGGATCCGAAATATTGCAGATCATCTCATCATTGTCCACACCAAGTACAGCAAGTTCCTCGGGGATGCGTATGCCTGTTAACTTGCAGGCTTCTGTTATCTGCTGGCCCAGGTTGTCATCACAGGCCATTAATGCAACAGGTTTTGGCAGCGAGGTGAGCCATTTGCTCAGTGGTGATGGTTTGTAGTACCATAATTCCTGCGCAATAGTTTTATGGTGTTCAAAATAATGTACGCTGTATCCCTGCTTTTTTACAGTGCCTTCATAACCTTCAGCCCTTTCCCTGCTCCATACAATATTTTTAAAACCATAAAATGCAAAGTTTGAGTACCCGTTTTTCAAAAAATATTCAGCAGCCATTTTTCCGGTGTCATAATAAGCGCCGGTAATATTTGGCGTGTTTGCAAACCTTTCTTTAAAATCCTGTGCAATCAGTGGAATGCCGCTGCGCCTTATATAGTCAGCTTCTTCTTCTGTGCGTATGCGGCCAATTATTCCGTCTGCCCCCCATTCCTTTGCCCATTTGCAAACACCTTTGATTCCGTATGCATCTTTAAAAGATTCAGGCATCCGGCAAAATATCCATGGCCCGTGTTCATGCGCATATACAGTAATCCCCCGCATAAGGCTCCTGCCATATTCTTCCGTAAGATCCGTTAAAAGGATGATTTTTGCCATGGATGATATTGTGTAAGCACTTATATATTTTATGCGCCGGGCTTAAAAACCTTTATTCAGCTTCCGTTGCGCCGCACCCCCTTTACTGAATAACTTTATGCAGCAATTTTCACGCAAAGACGCTAAGAACTGCGCCTGATCCTGCTTAATGGCTTTGCGTGCTGTATTCTTTGCTCCGTAATGACGTGAACGTACAAGAGTGCGACGCAACAAAAGTTTAATTCATATTTTTTAGCCGGGTTCATAAAAAAATTTCCGGTAATGTATAAATGATTACTGGCTTGATTTTGTGATAACGGCATTATTGATTAAAGGCTTTGCCCAAATACCCATACTGAATAAATATGCAAGCGTGCCATAAATTAAAAACATGGCAGCTCTTAAACCAATATAATCTGAAAGCCCGCCGATAATAAGCGGAACAACCGCGCCACCCACAATGCCTGTACACATAATGCCTGCAAATGTGCCGTGATGATTAGGAACTGAATTAAGGCCAAGAGAAATAACGATTGACCACATTACTGATAAGAAAAAACCGCACATAGCAAAGGACCACACTGAAATTGTTGCGGGACCAAATAATGCGGCGGAAAGGCTTATCATAGCGCATGCAACAAACACGCATAAAATCTTTCTGCTGTCGAATAATTTTAAAAGCAATAAACCAAGCAGGCAGCCAATCGTCATGAATAACCAAAAATTTCCTACAGTTGAAGCGCCTGAGGTTTCAGGATCTAAGTTGTGATACAGTTGCAGAAATTTTGAAATCCAGTTTGCAATTCCCTGTTCTGTGCCCACGTACATAAATGTCCCGAAGAAAAATAAAATGGTGAATTTGTTTTTAAATAATTCTTTAAAATTTGCAGAAGTACCGATACGTTCATCTTCTTTTAATTCAACTTTTGGAAAACGTATCAGCCAGATAACAACGACCATCAGCAATACTACTATTGCGAATATCCAGTAAAGCGATACCCATTTTAAATTTTCGGGTACTACTTTATTGAGTGAATCGAGTAAAGTATTGCTTTTTGAAGTGTGTAAATTCAAAACAAGATAACTGTAAAGCATGGGGCTGAGAAAAGAAGCGCCGCCAAAAAAAACTTGTGCCAAAACTGAATTGAAAGCAAAATGCTCTTCGCCACCGGCGCTGCGCAACAAGGGGTTAATAACAACCTGCAGCATTGCCATGCCAAGCCCGATAAGAAATAATGAAAGAAGTGCCGGTAAAAATTGTGTATCGAAAACAAAAAGCAAAGCCCCTGCAAGCGCAAGCACGAAACCTGAAATTAGGACAAATTTTTCGCTCACCTTTTCTATCATAATGCCCGCCGGTATGGACATTACACCATAAGCCACAAAAAAAGAAAAAGGCAGAAAACCTGCAAGGCCAAGACTTAAATGAAAACTGTCAATGATGTTAGGTACAAGCGGGCCAAGAATATTTGTGAGGAATGAGATCACAAAAAAAATAAGAAAGACCAGTGCTACCAGAAGCGGCTGCCTTTTATTTTTCATATAGAAGTTTTCTGATGAGGATTATGAAAGGATAAAACTATGCAGAATTTATGGATTAATTATTCGCATTTTACGTATAATTATCTTCATTTTGCGGATTTCAGGTTTTTGATCCCAGTATCTTCTTTTTAGTAAAAAGGTTTGGAGCAATTATTCCGTGGCTTTCTGAAGCGACATAATGAAGGCAACGCAATTGCCATGATTAATGCAGTTTCATTTTCACCATCGTTAAAATGGTTGCTACACCTGCGGTTTCATTGGTTTCATCAAAAATCTCCACCAGCCATTTTACAATCCCCTTTGCAATATCATCCGGCTGTTTTTTTTCCTGCACAATTTTTTCTTTGCAGGTAAAGCGGATATAAATTTCAGCTCCGGGATAAATGGGTTTTGTAAACCTTAATTCATCAATCCCGTAATTAAGCAGCACAGGATTTTTTTCATAACCGTCCACAAATAAACCCGCAGCTATGCTCATGATAAAATATCCATGAGCCACCTGTTTTTCAAACATAGTGCCTGCAAAATCTGTTTCTTTAATATGTGCATAAAAATGGTCACTACTTAAATCAGCAAAGCGGTCAATATCTTCTGAAGTGATTAATCTTTTTTCTGTAATAATCTGGTCGCCAATCTGCAACTCTTCAAAATATTTTTTAAAGGGGTGCACTTTGCCTGTTATTCCTTTTGCACCCTGCTGGTACACATTGCTGATAGCTGTAATGGTTGTGGGCGAACCCTGAACAGCTACGCGCTGCATATAATGTTTTACACCTCTCAGGCCGCCCATTTCTTCACCGCCGCCTGCGCGCCCCGGCCCGCCATGAACAAGCAATGGCAGCGGGGAACCGTGGCCTGTGCTTTCCTTTGCGCAATCATTATTTAAAATTAAAATTCTGCCATGATATGTGGCTGCGCCAAGCACATATTGTTTTGCAATTTTATCATTTGCTGTAACGATTGATGAACACAAAGAACCTTTCCCTTTTTTTGCAAGTATGATTGCTTCTTCCAGGTTTCTATAAGGCATTAATGTAGAAACAGGACCAAATGCTTCCACTTCATGCGCTTCATTTGTATTTAATGGATTTTCGTTTAATAATAATACCGGGCTGATGAATGCACCTTTTTGTGCATCCGCATCTGTTACTTCCACGCTGTCAAGTGAACCGTAAATAATTTGAGAAGATGCAAGCAGTTTTTGTATCCGGGTTTTTACTTCTTCCCTTTGGGCCTGCCCTGCAAGTGAACCCATTCTTACTTTTTCATTCAACGGATTGCCAATGATTGTTTGCGCCAAAGCCTTACCCAGTGCAATGTGTACGTCTTCCAATTTATTTGCAGGAACAAAAATCCTCCTGATGGCTGTACATTTTTGTCCGGCTTTTGCAGTCATTTCTTTACGCACTTCCTTTATAAAAATATCCCACTCCGGCATTTGCAGCGTTACATCTTCACCCAGCACAATGCAGTTCAGCGAATCTGTTTCCATCGTAAAAGGAACATTTTCACGCAGAATATTTGCATTGCTTTTCAGCATCAACCCGGTGGATGCGGAGCCGGTAAATGTAACCACATCCTGCGCAATTATATGATCGAGCAAATCTCCCGCACTGCCGCAAATCAGTTGCAGTGCGCCTTCCGGTAAAATATTTGATGCTGCAATTTCTTTTACTACAGCCTCGGTAAGAAATGAAGTGATGGTTGCGGGTTTTACCACTGCAGGGATTCCTGCCAATAAATTCACGGCAATTTTTTCAAGCATGCCCCAAACAGGAAAATTAAATGCGTTAATATGTACAGCTACTCCTTCTTTAGGAACCAGCAGGTGATAGCCCATAAAAGTTCCCATCTTGCTCAGGTTTACAGGCTCACCATCTAAGCAAAAACTTTCATCAGGAAATTTTCTGCGCAGTGAAGCATAGGCAAAAAGGTTGCCGATGCCACCTTCAATATCCACCCAGCTATCGGCTTTTGTAGCGCCGGTTTGATAAGAGATCCGGTAAAATTTTTCCAAATGGATGCGCAGGTGCAGCGCCAGGGCGCGAAGCATTAAACCCCGTTCATGAAAAGTCATGCTGCGCAATGCAGGGTTGCCCTTTGCTCTGGCATAGTGCAATATTTCTTGAAAACTTAAACCTTTTGTTGTGGCAGATGCAATGGCATCAGCAGTTACAGCATTGTATAATACCTGGCCATCGCCATCGCCAGTCACCCATTTTCCTAAAATATAATTTTCAAGTTTATTCATACGGCAAATTAATGAGAGATTTTTTTTATTATACCAGCTATAATTTTTCATGGTACCGTTCCTTGCGTCGCAATCACTTCAACTTTTGAATATGACTGAGCTCGCAAAACTAACATTTGACAGCGGAATGAAACGTGCGGATAAAATCTGTACCGTTGTATTAATTAATGTTATTCTATCAATCCAAACTGCCGGAGATGATGCTGTGCGTGTTTATGAAGCAACTGAATATTCATTGCATAATCGAGTTCGCCAAAAAAAGCATTATGTGTAGTGAGCGCCGGGTTATTTTCAAATACTTCAAAAAAATAATCCAGCTCTTCCTGCAATTTCCGGATAGCGCTTTGCATATCAGGCTTTCGAAGCGGCTCGCCCTGTTCATTTATCAATGGGTTTTTGATGTTTTCCTTAAAAGGCAGTTCGCTCATTAAAAACTGCCTTGATTTTTCTAATCTTTCCCCTTCATTCAGTTTTGGTAATTGCAGTTTGCCGCTTGCATTTTTTACGGAATCGGCAAAATGCTCCACCATTTGCTGGCTGTTCATTACACCCCATTTGCCCTTTTCACCCGGTTTTAGATTACTGAGCAGTGGTATAAATTCAGCTTTTAAAAAATGGAGTTTTTGATCATTCATATTTCTGCTTTATGCTAAGATAGTTTTAAAAGAATTACAGTAATGCTGCAATTTGCTTAATAGAATTACTGAACGCAAAAGAGTGCGACGCAAGAGAAGCTGAACAAAGAAATGCCGCCAGGTTCAAAAAAAACCCCCGCTTTAAAATTAAGCTGGACGTGCAGGTGGTATTGGTTGTTAAAAAGGTTAATAATTTATTTTTGCGTCAATTTCTTTGCAAAGAGAATGGAAGATTTCATCTATGCTTCCTTCACCTTTTATATATACCACTTTATCAAACTGCTTGTAATAATCTGCAACGGCAGAAGTTTTTGCATTATACTCTGCAATCCTTGCCCTGATTATGTTTTCATCGGTATCATCACTGCGGCCGCTTGTTAAGCCGCGGGCCGTTAAGCGCTTCACCAGCTCTTCTTCACTTACCTGCAGGGCGAGAAAAATATTAATGCCGCTGCCTTTTACATGCAGTAATTTATCAAGCGATTCAGCCTGCGCTTTTGTGCGCGGAAAGCCGTCAAATAAAAAACCTTTAGCAGCAGTATTATTATCAAGCGCAGAACTTATCATTCCATTCACCACTTCATCAGGTACTAACTGGCCTTTGTCAATAAAACTTTTGGCTTCCATACCCAAAGTGGTTTGATTACGAATTTCGCTGCGCAGCAAATCGCCCGTGCTGAGATGTATAAGACCATAGTTGGAAATAAGGCGCTCACTCTGCGTACCTTTTCCGCTTCCGGGGGGACCAAATAAAATAATATTGAACATTTTGCCGCTGAACTTTGGGTGAAGAACAAATATAAGGCCTGCATTTTAAAATTCATTTAACATTATTAAATATGTTTTCAAAATCCTATTTGTAAGGAAAGCCGTTTGTAAACGTGATTATTTGGTGCAAACATCATTCAAATCTAATTTGTAAATTACAGTGGTTATGAAGTTTAAAAATTTTATAAGTACATTTTTGTTATCAGTAATACTGGTACAAGGATGTTATTCTCAGAATTCCAAACAAAAAAATAATTCAGCTATGGACGGTTCAGCCAATAAAAAAAACCCTGTTTATTCAACAACGGATACAGGTAAAGTTGTAATGAATGATGAAGAATGGAAAAAAATCCTTGCACCGGATGTTTACCGTGTGGCAAGGGAAAAAGGCACGGAACGCCCTTACAGCAGTCCTTTTGAAGAATTTAAAGAAATGGGCACTTATTACTGTGCGGTATGCGGCAATGCATTATTTAAAAGCGATACTAAATTTGAAAGCGGTTGCGGATGGCCCAGCTTTTACGAGCCAATCAGTAAAACATCTATTATTTATGCACCGGATAATTCTTACGGCATGAGCCGTACAGAAGTAATGTGTGGTAGATGCAAATCGCATTTGGGGCATGTGTTTAATGATGGCCCGCCGCCAACCGGTTTGCGCTTTTGCATAAATGGCGTAGTGCTTGATTTTAAGAAAGCACAGGCTGCAGAAAAAAATTATAATGATCAGCAGAAGGATTCTACCGCAAATAAATAATGATTAATTTTTAAGGGTGTGATGAGTTAGGGGGATTTATATTGTTTAGATTTTCGCTGCTTGTATAAATAACAGGCAGGTGGGCTATATTGTAACTATCCCGTTTTTAATTGAGTATAATACTAGCCCCACTCTTGAAAGTGTGCCAAATGCTTCAAACAGTTTGCTGCGCATTGCTTCTACAGTGCGCGGCGAAATACTCATGTTGTCAGCAATTTCCTTGTACGATTTTTCGCTACAGCACATCCTTAAAAACTCCTTTTCTCTTTCATTTAAAAAAACTGCCGCATTTTCTTCTGTTTCTTTTTTATTTGCAAGATGGATTAATTTGCCACTTACGGTTTCATTCATAAAGAAACCTTTTTGTGCGACTGCATCGAGTGCAGTTTTTAAAATATCCGGCTTACTGTCTTTAAGTATATAACCTTTTGCGCCGTTGCGAAGCATTTTTATAATTGACTGATCATCGTCCATCATTGAAAGTACAAGCACTTTTATTTTTGGCTGATTTTTTTTCAGCCAGGCGGCTGTTTCAAAGCCATTCATTTCGGGCATAGTTACATCAAGCAATACAATATCTGGCAAATCCTGTATGTGCAGCAATTCAATAAATTGTTTCCCGTTATCAGCTTCAAAAATTACTTCATATTCCCCAAAGCTGTTTATTACAGAAGCTAAGCCGCCGCGCAGCAACGCATGATCATCCACCAATGCAACTTTTATCATAAAATTTCTTTAGCAGTATTATAAATGATAATCTTAACAGATGTGCCATTTCCGGGAGCCGAATCTATATGGCAGGTGGCATTAATAAGTTCGCAGCGCTGTTTAATGCTTTTTAAACCAATACCCGTTTCATTCTTTTTCAACAGGTTTATGTCAAAGCCCAGCCCGTTATCTTTTATGGTGACACTATTATGATTTTTTGAAAGCGATAACTCTACAAAAATTTCAGTTGCTTTTGCATGCTTTAAAATGTTGTGGAGTATTTCCTGTATCATCCTGAATGTAATGATGGTCTTTTCCTTACTTAACAGAAGATCATTATTTTCAGTTGACAATTTTGTTTTTATGCGGGAAGCTTTTTCTATCAGGCTCAATTCATGTTTTACAGCATCCGTTAAACCAATATCCGTAATTTTTTCACTGTGCAGGCTGCGGCTCAGATCCCGGAGGTCATTGATGGCCTTCCCTAAAAGTTCTTCGGTTAAAGCAATTTTTTCTGTTGAATAGTTTTGCGGAATGGTGTTCAGGTTAAGCTTGGCAAGGCTGAGCACCTGGCCAATATTGTCATGTATTTCCTGGCTTATATTCCTGAATGTTTGCTCCTGTATTTCGAGTTGCGACTGAAGCAGGGTCTGTTCATATTTTGTTTTAAGGTCAAACATTTCCTTTTGGTGTATTGTACGCCGGCGGTACAATTGGATAATAAACAGGTAAAAAAAAACCACAAAAAAAAGAATTACGGCACAGCTTATAATGACAAAATACTCTGCGTAGAAGGTGGACGTCTGTAACATAATAGACCAATTATAAGCAAAATAAATTTAAGGATGTTTCCTATGCTTTCAATAATCCATACCCTGATGCCTTCTTCCACCAGGTTATTTTGCTGGAAATATTTATATGCCACGAGACTGAGTATGCTGATAGCACAGGAAACAAGAAAGGCGCTGGCTATCCAGAAACCCGGTAATTTCTGAAAATACAGTATGTCCTCACTTTTCGAAAGCTCCAGCATATAATACATGGTCAGAAGCAGTATGATGAGGCTTGCCAGTACAGCGCTGTTGCTGTTAAATTCTGATAAAGGTTCCCAAAATATTATATTTATTATCCAAAAAACAAAAAAACAAATACTGATGATATAAAAAACCCGGAGATTTTTTTTAAGGACTTTTTTTGTAATATAATAGCTTACAGTTACCAGTTCAATTAATGTATAAAAATGATAGAGGTATAAGTTATTTATTTTGTAAGAGCCAAGAATATTTGATGTGCCAAATACAATAATGTTCACAATAAGGTAAATTAAAAGCAGACTTTCTTTTTTGTAAACCCTTTTACCCAATGCAATAAAAACCATCAGTGCAAGCAAGGGCATGTAAGTATCGCTGTCACCAATTAACCAATCAAGCATAGAAAAAGTTTTCTAAGAATTTAAAAAATTTTGTTTGCTGCACCATACCGGACAGGGCCTTCCTTCTGCAAGCAAAGGCATGCTGCTGTTTTGCATGGCAATATCTGAAGGCAGTTGGGCAGTAATTTTATAATCATGATAATCAGCATTGCCGTCTTTTTCACATGCTACTACATGTACATTGGGTATTATGTGCCCGTTAATAATGTCCGCCCCTATATAAATACGCACCCCGTCAAGCTTTGAACCATCATTGCGCTGGTTCATCAGTTTCTCAATTTCTTCACGGGTAACCATATAGCAATAAGAGGCCTTGCTGCCCGTAGCTGAAGGCAAATCATTGATATATTTCCTGAAAGCTGCAACCTGCTGTTTTACTTTGTTCCAGTCGTTTGTCATTTTTATTTTTTTTAAGTTGATAATTTGGTTTAAATCATTTACCTAAATCTTCTACTGCAAAGTAAATACTATGCTTAACTATAAACAATGTGATTTTTCACATAAAACAATGTGATTTTTCACATAATGATCATGTGATTTTTCACATTTTCTCTATTATTTCTTTCCTAACTATTGTTAGCAAGACCTATTTTTGCGGCATATAATTTTTAAAAATCATGAGCAAACTGAGCAATCTTGCTGCAAGCTTAACCGGTTCTGAAATTGTACGTTTAGGTAATGAAATAAGCGACAGGGTACGCAACGGTGAAAAAATTTACAATTTCACTATCGGTGACTTTGATCCTTCTATTTTCCCCATACCCAAAGAATTTGAGCAGTTTATTATTGAATCTTATAAAAATCATTATACCAATTATCCGCCCGGTGATGGTGTACTGGAATTGCGCAATGCCGTCTCGCATTTCATTAAATTAAAGGAAGGACTGGATTATGCAACAAACGAAATTTTAATTGCCAGTGGCGGCAGGCCGCTTATTTATACACTTTTCAAAACTATTATTGATACAGGCGATAAAGTAATTTATGCAGTCCCTTCGTGGAACAATAACCATTATGTGCATTTAAACGGTGGCAGCCACTGCGTAATAGAAACAACCCCTGAAAATAATTTTATGCCCGCAGCAGCAGATATAGCCCCGCAT
This sequence comes from Chitinophagales bacterium, assembly GCA_038207175.1. GTDB lineage: Bacteria > Bacteroidota > Bacteroidia > Chitinophagales > Chitinophagaceae > JBBRAD01. Next base: position 198,755 of record JBBRAD010000001.1, on the reverse strand, counting down.
GTAAAAGGCGCATCACTTATTTGTTTATGTACGCCGCAAAACCCTACTGGTACTACATTGCCTGAAAATGAACTGGAAAAAATATGCAAATTGGTTTTGGCGGAAAACAGTCAGCGTGGAGAAACTGAAAAAAAATTATACCTGATGTTTGACCAGATGTACTGCACATTAACCTACGGTGAAATAACGCATGTAAACCCTGTATCACTCTTTCCTGAAATGAAGCCATATACAATTTTTATTGATGGCATTTCAAAAGCATTTGCCGCCACGGGAGTAAGGGTTGGATGGGCATTGGGGCCGGCAAATATAATCGCTAAAATGAAAGCGCTGCTTAGCCATATCGGCGCCTGGGCTCCGATGGCCGAACAAAAAGCAACTGCAAAATATCTGCTGGAGAAAGAAGCAATAGAAAAATATCTTTTTCAGTTTAAGGAGTCGCTGGAAGAGCGGCTGAAAAGAATTTACCTGGGTTTCATTGAATTAAAAGAAAAAGGGTATTGTGTAGATGCCATTGCACCACAAGCAGCAATATACCTTACCATAAAGCTTGATCTTGTTGGAAAAAATAGCGTTGACAGAAAGTTAGAAACACAGCCTGATGTTACTGCATATATCCTTGACCAGGCAAAACTGGCCGTAGTGCCATTTTATGCCTTTGGTGCGGATAAAAAATCTCCCTGGTACAGGTTGAGCGTAGGCACCTGCAGGCTGGAGGATATTAATGGTATGTTTGACCTCCTTGAACAGGCATTACAAAAATTAGATTAATAGTGAACCCTGGATGATTCAGAATTTTCGTTTCAGCAGCCGGAGGTTACTTATAAAATTAAAAAACTCCGGCATTGAAGCCGGAGTTAATTTTTTTCGGGTTGAAAATTACGCTAGAAATTAATTTTTGTTGCAGACAAATACAAAGGGTTTTAATCGTTTAGCCCGGATAACCTGCAGCACCAGATGTTTTTTCTGGATTACCCTATAACGGTTTAAATCCATTATTTCATTGGCAATGCAGAAAGTTGCGAGGTTTTCCACATGAAAAAGTAAACCGTTCAGCAATTCCACTTCATGCTCAAGTTCTATGGGGCTCATCGTTATTTTCTTTGTAAGTACCAGCAAGTCTCTGTTAAGGGGGTTCATAACCAGCTTGGTTTTACAATATTAAAATTAAGAAATTAACCTACTATTCCTCTTCTTGCAGGGCACATACATTTGCCTTTTACCTTACTGGATGCGCTGCATGATGAGAGTGTGATACCAATCAATAACAAAAAAACAATAACTTGGTTTATCTTCCGCTTCATATTATCTTAATTTAAAGTTACGTAATTATTACACATTTAAAAATGAAATAATTTTTTGGGGATAAATTCTAACATAAAAAAAATCCTTGTGGCTCCATTAGACTGGGGACTTGGCCATGCCACTCGCTGTATCCCGCTTATTAAAGAACTGCAGAAAAAAGGTTTTGAAATAATTATTGCTGCAAACGGAAACCAAAAATACCTTCTGCAAAAAGAATTTCCCGCACTTACCACCCTACCCCTTGAAGGCTACAATATCCGTTACACTAAACAGAAACGCCTGGTAGGCGTAAAAATTTTGCTGCAACTGCCAAAAATTATTTTCGCGGTGCACAGAGAGCATAAATGGCTGGAGAAAATAATTGACAGCTCAGGCGTTGAACTTGTTATTTCCGATAACCGTTACGGCTTGTGGACAAAAAAAACACCCTGTATTTTTTTAACCCACCAGTTGCAGATAAAGGCGCCCAGTAAATGGGCCGAAAACCTCATTCAGAAAATCAATTATTTTTTTATCAACCGGTTTACTCAATGCTGGGTGCCCGATTTTGCAGATAAAAATAATATAGCCGGCAGTTTATCGCACCCAAAAATATTTCCTGCTGTTCCTGTAAAATATATCGGGCCGCTGTCAAGGTTTGAAAAAGTAAATGCGGAAATAAAGTATGACTGGCTTGTTGTTTTATCAGGCCCCGAACCCCAGCGCACTCTGTTTGAAAATAGAATCATAAGTGTGGCAAAACAGCTAAAAGGCAGAATGTTGATTATACGCGGCAAGCCGGGCAGTGTGGAGAAAATTGATGCACCTGGTAACTGTTCAGTTGTAAACCACCTGCCTGCAACTGAGATGCAGCAGGCATTTGCGGAGAGCGGGTATATAATCAGCCGCAGCGGTTATACAACAGTAATGGAAATTTTGGCACAGCAAAAAAAAGCAATCCTCATCCCCACACCGGGACAAACCGAGCAGGAATACCTGGCGCAGCATTTAATGCGCCAGCGCTGGTGTTATTGTTTTAACCAGGATAATGATTTTCTTTTTCATATAAATAAAGCCATGGAATTTAATTATACATCTCCTGAATTTGAAGAACCTTCTTTACCCGGTGCGGTTAATGATTTTTTTAATGAAAGTGCTTAGCCTGTGGGGCATTCTGAGGAGGATGAAGCGGGTGTATACTATGGCTTAACCTGCGTTTTCATTCAGTATAACTTCAGTATAAGATCAGTATAACCTGAATTTTGGGTTCTATTAAAAACTTTATATTTTGCTAAGGCTAAAGCGCCCAAAGTTTAAGGATGAATGAAATGAATTATGTTATCAGGGCTCCTGCCAATACTCAAAGCCCCGAAGAGTTTTTTGCGTGTAAGGAAATTATAAAGAAAAAGAAATATTCTTTTTTTCTCACGATTTGTGTGTGGCAGGGCTATTGCTGTATTCATATCTTATATAGTTCCGCCACCAAAAATTATTTCCCCATTTTCGGGTAATCAAAAAACCAAAATTCTTTTTCTGCCGCTGCAAATTCTTTCCAGGATTTTATTTTTGCTTTTACCGCAAATTCCCCGCAGGTAGGCATATCATCTATGCGTGTATCTGTTAAACTGTTTACAAATGCAGTAATGCCGGGATTGTGCGAGAAAACTGCAATGGTATTAAAAACATTATCTGCTTCCTGTATCACTTTATAAAAAATTTCGGCAGGTGCGTGGTATAATTCGGTGATTTTTATAATGCATTTTTCTTTGCCGTATGCTTTTGCAAAATAAGTACAGGTGGTTAAAGCCCTGTTGGCCGTGCTGGAAATGAATGTATCAATAGCAATATTTTTTTTCAGTAAACGGTTAGCCATTTCTGCTGCATCCCTGTGGCCGCGGTCATTCAGCGGCCTGTCAAAATCTTTTTGAAAGGCATTTTCCCAACTGCTTTTTGCATGGCGCACTATAATTACAGATTTCATATTTACAAATTACAAATTGTTTTATTTCACTAATAACAAATACTGAAATAAAATCTAAATTATCATAATACTCTCCGCTGAAATTTGCAATCTGAAACTTTAATACCCTCTTACATTCTTTCCTTCATAATAATTGATAAATGCTTTATTCACCACGCGGTTGCCGCCGGCTGTGGGATAATTGCCGGTAAAGTACCAGTCGCCCAGGTTGGTAGGGCAGCTTTCATGCAGGTCTTCAATGGTTTGATAAATTACCTGTACAGGAAGCATTACCTCTTTTGGGGTGATGAGCCGGGCTATTTTATCGGAGATTTCCTGTGGGGTAAATGGTTTATATATATTGCGTACAAGGTTTTCTGTATGCAACTGGTTGTTGCGCTGCAGTTCTTTGCAATGGTTGTAAATCGCTTCAAGGCATTTTTCCTTTTCCCTTTCCTTCAGTAATTCAATGGCTGCGCGGAATGCAATAAAATCGCCCAGCTTGCTCATATCAATACCATAACAATCGGGATAGCGTATCTGCGGTGCGGATGAAACTACAATTATTTTTTTCGGCTGCAGCCTTGCCAGCATGCGCACAATGCTTTCTTTTAATGTAGTGCCGCGCACAATGCTGTCATCAATTACTACAAGTGTATCTTCATCCCTGCGCACAGTGCCGTAAGTAATGTCATAAACGTGCTGCACCATTTCATTGCGGCCGGAATCTTCGGTAATAAAAGTTCGCAGCTTTACATCTTTGATAGCTATTTTTTCCTGGCGTATCTTGCGGTTAATCATCTGCTGCAGCTTCTCTTCGGTAACATCATTTCCCCAACTTAAGATGCGCTGTATTTTTATTTTATTCAAATAGTCTTCCATACCCTTTACCAGGCCGAAATAAGCAACTTCTGCAGTATTGGGTATGTATGAAAAGATGGTGTTCTTTAAATCATAATCCACCGCCTGCAAAACATGTTCACTTAAATGATAACCGAGTGCAATCCTTTCGCGGTAAATTTTTTCATCACTGCCGCGGCTGAAATAAATTCTTTCGAAACTGCAGGCCCTTCTTTCTTTGGGCTCTACTATCTGCTCAATTTTATAACTGCCTTCATTATACACTATCAAAGCATTGCCGGGCATCAGTTCCAGCACTTCATTTTCTCCTACATTAAACGCCGTTCTTATAGACGCCCTTTCGCTTGCAGCAACAACCACTTCACCATCCGCATAATAATAAGCAGGACGTATGCCATGCGCATCACGCATTACAAAACCGGTACCGTTTCCAATTAAACCACCAATTGTAAAACCTCCGTCAAATAATGGAACTGCTTTTTGTAAAACCATTGACAGGTCTGCATTATTGGGGTTAGCAGCATCTTCCTTTGTAAGAAAATGATGCACAGTTTCCATTATGGCAGCCAAGTCGCTTTGTTTTTGAAATTCACCCGGATCAATATTTACAAGGGCAAAAAGCTCTTCTGTATTTACAAGGTTGAAATTACCCGCAAGCGCCAGATTTTTGCCCGGTACCAAATCCCGTTTTATAAACGGATGGCAGAATTCCACGTTATTTTTTCCCTGGGTTCCATACCGGAGATGGCCTAATAATAACTCGCCCATTACAGGCACATGGCCTTTCATTAAACCCGGGTGCTGTTTTATATCGGGCTGGTATTTTTCCAGTTCCTGTATTTCCTGGCCTATTTTAAAAAATATATCGGCGATGGGTTGTTGCGCGTTGCTGCGCAGCCTGTGCAAAAAAGGATGGCCTGGCTCTACATTCAGTTTTACCGCAGCTATCCCGGCGCCATCCTGGCCGCGGTTATGCTGTTTTTCCATCAGCAGGTACAGCTTGTTGAGGCCGTACATTACTGTACCATATTTTTGCAGGTAATAAGAGAAAGGTTTTCTCAACCGTATAAATGCAAGGCCGCATTCATGTTTTATTGCATCGCTCATATTGCTTTTGCGGAAGAAGGCGCAAAGTTACGGTTTATAAGCGGTTAAAAAATTATTTATTCAACCGTTTTCATTTCAGGGCTTAAATTTTCCGCAAGCCATAAAAATTCACCAACAAACACATCCACATTTTTTTGAAACGTCTCATCAAGCAGGTTGCCTGCGGCGTCAAATTTTTTATCTACAAAAGAGGTGATAAGCATATAAGGTGAGCCGATGCCAAACAGTGCATTGATAAGCAACTGCAACTGCTGGCTTGCACGTATGCCGCCCATTGCGCCTGTAGAAGCCGTAACAATACCGAATGTTTTATGTGCCTGTTTTGGAAAATGGTCAAATAAATTTTTAAGTGCTGAAGTATAACTGCCATTATATTCAGGAGTAACCATGATAAACGCATCCGCCTGAAATATACGCCCGGCAAGCATTTGCAATATATCAGGCGCTTTGCCCGCATGTGAAAAAACTTCCTGCTGCAGCAGGGGCAGTTGCCAGTCGCGCACATCAAGCAGGTTTACAGTATGCCCGGTTTTTTCACTCATATATTTTTGCAGAAACAATGCCACCCTTTGAGTTACGCTCCCTTTTCTCGGGCTGCCTGAAATTATTTCTATATTCATTGATTTTTTTTAAATTTTTTGTCCAGGCATTTTACCCTGTTTCAACTTTTGTTGCGCCGCCCTCTTGTACGTTCAGATCATAATGCAGCTCGGTATTATTCCCTGTTTCATTAATGCAAAATTAGCAGATTTAATTTGCAGCTCATACTGTATATATTTACACTATGCTTTATAAAAAGTTCAAAGCTGATTATATTTTTACCGGTAGCGAAATGCTGCCCGGCAATTATGTTTTAATAACAGATGAAAAAGGTATGGTGAATGCCGTTGTGCAAACCAAAGATGCAGGTGATGGTATTCAAGCCTTTACAGGTATTATAACACCGGGGCTCATCAACTGCCATTGCCATTTAGAACTCAGCCATTTAAAAGGCGCCATACCAAACGGTACAGGATTGGTAAATTTTTTATTGCAGGTATTACAACTGCGCGGTGCAAAGCAGGCAGATATTTTTGATGCCATGCGCAAAGCTGAACAGGAAATGTATAGCGGGGGAATTGTTGCTGTTGGTGATATAAGCAATAAAGCGGATTCATTATACATAAAACAAAAAAGCCAATTAGCCTGGTATAATTTTATAGAAGTGCTCGGTTTTACTGATGCAAAGGCTGAAGAAGCAATAAAGCCATATCAGGAGGTACTGAAAAATTTTACTCAGCTTCAAACCTCAAACCTCAAATTTCAAACCTCTCTTGTTCCGCATGCGCCTTATACCATCGGCAGCAAAACATTTTCATTGATCAATGATTTGTCTGAAAATAAAACCATCAGCATACATAACCAGGAATGTGCCGCCGAAGATGAATTATACAAAACAAAAAGCGGTGACCTTTTTAAACTGTACGACTTTCTTAAAATTGATGCTGCTTTCTTTCAGCCCTCGGGAAAATCATCGCTTCAAACTTATTTGCCTTTACTTGATAAAGCAAAAAACATATTGTTCATCCACAACACCTGCACCACACAGGAAGATATTGATTTCAGCAATAAACAATCAGCAGACAGCAAACAGCAAATTTTCTGGTGTCTGTGCGCCAATGCCAATCTTTATATTGAAGAAAAGATGCCACCGGTAGATTTATTCAGAAAAAATAACTGCCCCATTGTACTGGGCACTGACAGCTACAGCAGTAACTGGACTTTAAGCATACTGGATGAAATGCGCCGGATACAAAATGAATCTCTGTTTACAATTTCAACGGAAGAAATTCTTAAATGGGCTACTATCAATGGCGCGCAGGCTTTACAGATAAATGATACACTGGGCAGCTTTGAAAAAGGCAAACAACCGGGCGTGGTGCTGATAGATGGGCTGGTCAATCAAAATATCTCGGCATATTCAACAGCAAAAAGGGTTTTGTAAAACCGTAGATATTATTGCCGGAATTAATATTGGAAAGCCGGATCGGCCAGGGATTAGAAATGGTATAAAAAACAACTTTTATTTGGAATTTCCTGCAAAGCAAGCTACCTTTGCCGTCCTTAAAATTTTAAGTTATGGACGCAGCAATAAAATTTGTGCACGATCAGCTTACAGCGGGAAAAAGCTATCCAAAATTCAAAGCCGGTGACAATGTTACCGTTAACTATAAAATAATTGAAGGCGGCAAAGAACGTATCCAGGGGTTTCGCGGTGATGTTCTTAAAATTCAGGGTTCGGGTTCCACGGCTACATTTACAGTGCGCAAGATTTCTGATGGAGTGGGTGTAGAAAGGCTTTTCCCTTTTTTCTCTCCCAATGTTGATTCAATAGTGCTGAACAAAGTAGGCAAAGTACGCCGCGCCAAATTATATTACCTCCGTGAGCGGAGCGGTAAAAGCGCAAGGATTAAAGAAAAAAGGATGTAATACTTTATATCTTTCACAATATACCAAACGGAAATTTGCCAAAGCATTTTTCCGTTTTTTTATCAAATTATTTTAAAGATTTATTTTATTTATAAAGAGTAATTTATTTCTACCTTTGTTCCTCACTTCTAAAAAATAATTTTATGGGTAATTTAGGTATGCCTGAAATACTGGTAATTGTAATCGCTATTTTAGTACTTTTTGGCGGAAGGAAAATCCCTGAGTTTATGAGAGGGCTTGGGAAGGGCATCAGGGAATTTAACGATGCAAAGACCAGTGTAAAAAAAGAACTTGAAGAAGGTATGCGTGAGACGGATGTAAAATCTACTACACCCCCTTCCAATGCAAATCTTTCTGAATACAACCAATTTTTAGAGTGGAAAAAACAGCAGGAAGCTGTGGGTTCAAAATAATTTTCTTCTTTTAAAAGACTGCTTTGTTTAGTTTTTCCTCGCTAAAAGATTATCATAATGATTTGTTGAACGGCCACACCACCTGCGTGGAGGCTGTTTCTTTTTATCTGGACACCATTGCGCAAAAAAAAAACCTGAACGCTTTTCTCGAAGTGTACGGAAAAGAAGCTTTGGAACGTGCAGCCGCACTTGATAATATTCAAAAGCACAGCGGACATTTGGGCAAATTGCATGGCGCAATAGTTGGGCTAAAAGATGTTATCTGCTATAAAGGCCATAAACTTTCTGCCTCTTCCGCCATACTGGAGGGGTTTACATCTGTTTACCATGCGACTGTTACCGAAAAATTATTAGCGGAAGGCGCAATTATTATCGGCCGACAGAACTGCGATGAATTTGCCATGGGCAGCAGCAATGAAAACTCTGCCTATGGCAATGTTTTAAATGCGGCAGATAATAACCGTGTTCCCGGCGGGTCTTCCGGCGGCTCAGCAGTTTCTGTCCAGGCAGGTTTGTGTATGATAAGTTTGGGAAGCGATACAGGCGGGTCTGTGCGGCAGCCGGCCGATTTCTGTGGGATTGTAGGTTTAAAGCCCGGATATGGCTGTATTTCAAGGTACGGACTTATTGCTTATGCATCTTCTTTTGACCAGGTAGGCATTTTTGCAAATACAGTGGATGACGCGGCGCTTGTACTTGAAGTAATTGCAGGAGCGGATGAATTTGACAGCACAATGGATGGCAGGGAAGTTCCTGTATATTCAGAAATGATCAGCCGGGACGAAAACAAAAAATATAAAATCGCCTATTTTAAAGAAACATTGTCGCACCCGGCTTTGGATCCTGAAATTGCTGCGGCCATTCATGCTTTCACCGATACACTAAAAGAAGCAGGCCATACAGTTCAATCTTTGGATTTTGATTTGCTTGATTATATTGTTCCGGCATATTATATTTTAACCACAGCGGAAGCTTCCAGCAATCTTTCCAGGTATGATGGTATAAAATTTGGCCATATAGAAAAAAAAGACTCGGAAGATATTACAGATTATTACAAACAAAACAGGAGCGCGGGCTTTGGAAAAGAAGTAAAAAGGCGTATCATGCTCGGCACTTTTGTTTTAAGTGCCGGCTATTATAATGAATATTTTACAAAAGCACAGCAGTTAAGAAAACTGCTTGTTGAAAAAACAAATGCGGTTTTTCAGGAATTTGATGCAATCATTTCACCCACTGTTCCTTCGCCTGCTTTTAAAATTGGTGAAAAAAGCGATGACCCCATTGAAATGTTCCTGGCGGATATTTATACAGTATTTGCAAACCTTGCCGGCATTCCCGGCATTTCAATTCCTTTATTTACCCACTCAAATGGCATGCCTTTTGGCCTGCAGGTAATGGCTTCTCAAACCAATGAATTATCTTTGCTGCGCCTTTCAAAAAGGCTGATGCAGATGGCGGGCAAAACCAATATATGATCAGCATGTATTAATGCTCAAAATTAGAAGCATGAATGCCCAACCTTTTAGCAGCAAAAAATTTTCCTCGAAAACGAATGCCGGAAAGTGGAAATGAAAAAAAGTTATATAAATCAATTTATACCTGCAATAAAGTATTTTTTCTTTTTTGTGACAGGCATATTGCTCAGTCTTTCTGCTATATCATTTACACCTGACAGGCATCATCCCGCACACACAGTAACTTTCAACAATGTAAATGACAGTACTGATTCTGCAAAAGGGTTCAAAAGTTTACTTTCATCACAAATAATTAATCCTTTAAAACCCTGGCTGGTGGGGCTGAACCCGCAAATGGGCCCCTTTTTACACGACTATACAAACCTTGAGGCGAATGAATTTGCAAATATGAAAACATGGGCAGTCCCCTATTTTAAAATTTACGATAAAATTTTATCTGAAAACGGGTTACCTGTTGAATTAAAATACCTTTCAGTAATTGAAAGCCACCTGCAGTCTGATCTTGTTTCATCTGCGGGCGCAGTGGGTCCATGGCAGCTAATGCCGGATGAAGCAGTGAGGTTTGGTTTGCGCATGGGCGGCGGGTATGATGAAAGAACTGATTTTTATAAAAGCACAGAAGTGGCAGCAAAACTTTTAAAAAACATGTATAATGAATTTGGAGACTGGCTGTTGGTGATAGCTGCATACAATGCGGGTGAAGGGGGTGTGAAGCGCGCCATTGCCAAAGCCGGGAGCAGTAATTTTTATGATCTGCAATATTACCTTCCTGCCGAAACACGCAACCATGTAAAAAAATATATTGCCACGCATTTTATATTTGAAGGCGGTGGCGGTATTACAACCATGACGGCCGCGGAAACCAAAGAGTACCAGCAAAATCTTCTGCTTCAGAATAATATTAACCGGCAAAATAATACTGATGCAAATACACTATCCATGGAAATAAGCGGTAAGTATAATTCTGTGCTAATTGCAAATGCATTGCTGATGGATATAACACAGTTCAACAGTTTAAACCCGCTGCTGGATACTAAACTTGCCCGCGGAGAAACTTATCAAATGCGCCTGCCGGCAGATAAAATGCAGGTGTTCCAGTTAAAAAAACAACAAATACTCCGGCAAAGTGTGGAGGTTTTGTTTTCATCTTCGGGTAAATAAAAGAGCCGCTTTAAGCGGCTCTTTTTATGAAACATCGTCGGCTTATTTTTTCATTGCCGAATCTTTTTTCATATCCATATTATTCATGTTTGGCGGCTGGCTGTTCATCATTTTCATTATATCGGCTGGCTGCATAAACTCCCAATGTTCAGTTAACTTACCGTTACTGAATTTTGATACTTCAATAGCTGTCATATCAAATTTTACTCCTATCGGCCCCATTTCGGGTGAAGCGGATGTTCCTGTGAACCTCATCCACTGAAACACGTACACTGTGTCAGCAAGTTCTTTTATGGTTTCCATTTTCATATCTGTGGCCATAGTGTGTATTTTCCCCAACATCGCTATAATGCTGTCCCCGCTTTTTATTTCTCCCATCGGGCCTGCATGATCTACAGCATCCTTTGCAATAACATCATTTAGTTTGCTTACATCGCCGCTTTGTATGGCGTCATTAATAGCATGTGCCGCAGCTAAATTTTTCTGCGCTGCTGCATCATTGCCACCCTGGCCTGTAGGAGTGTTGCATGCAATAAAAAAGCAAAGCGTGGCTGCCATGGCAGCAGTGAACATTTTTTTCATATAGATTTATTTTGGTTTAGAAATAAGCAAAAGGGATGCGCAAAAATTGCAAAATTGTATAAATCGTATTTTTTTGCAGATGGCACGGGCAGTGGTTTGAGATGGCAACTGTGTAAGGTAAAAACATTTCACGAATATCCAAAGCGATGAATTGATTTTTTATTGCTGCGCGTAAAACCCGACGTACAAGTGAGTGACACAACGGAGATGCGGTGAAAAACTGCAGCCGGCTGCAAAAAATCAATTTAAATATTGTATGCTAATGATTGTTATTTTTGCGGTATGGCCAGAATACAAACTGATAAAGATGTATCGCGGAAAGAAGTGATTTTAAAAGCCGCGGCTTCCCTCTTCCGCGAAAAGGGATATAAAGCTGCCAGCATGCGCGACCTTGCCGTAAAAGTGGGCGTGGAAGCGGCAAGTTTATACAATCATATACGGTCAAAAGCTGAACTGCTGCATGATATATGTTTTAATGTAGCCAGCCAGTTTGTTGAACACATGACCGCAGTGGAAACTTCAGATGAAAACCCGATAATGAAATTGGAAACACTCCTCCGGTTCCATATTCAGCAGATGATTGAAAACTTTGAAGAAGTGCATGTAACAGACCGGGAGTGGAGGTTCCTTGCCGAACCTTACCTGTCCAATTATCAAAACCAGCGGCGCAGTTACCGCAGGCGGTTTGCAGCCATAATTGAAGAAGGCATAAACCGGGGAGAGATAAATAAAATTGATGCTTCCACGGCAGTGCTTATTATACTTCACGCCATCAGCGGCATTGAAAGCTGGCACCGCAGCAAACAGAAAATAAGCGGCGCCGAACTGGAAGAAAATATGCTTACCATTTTAATTGAGGGAATAAAAAAATAAAGTTAGTGCAGGATTTTTTTGTACCGGGCTTTTGTAATTCTATCAAGCACCTTTTGCGTCGCACACTTATACGCTTTGTTCATTACTCAGCTTTAATACAATCCGTAATTTTATTAGTGATAAAAAAGATCCACTCCAAATATGTCACTCCACTTCAGCACAGTAAAAATTAAGGAAATAAGAAAAGAAACCGGCAATTGTATATCCATTCTTTTTGATATACCTGAAGAACTGAAAAATATATTTGAGTACAAATCAGGTCAGCATATTACCCTACGAAAATTTATTAATGGCGAAGACACGCGCCGTTCTTATTCTTTATGCAGCACGCCGTTAAGTAATGAATGGAGGATAGCTGTAAAAAAAGTGGGGGACGGCTTTTTTTCCGCTTATGCAAACGAACAACTGAAGAAAGGAGACACTATTGAACTGATGCCGCCAATGGGTAATTTTTTTACAGTTCATCATCCTTCCAATAAAAAAAATTATGCCGCAATTGCAGCGGGCAGCGGCATTACACCGGTTATCTCCATTATAAAAACAGTGCTCGCCACTGAGCCGCAGAGCAGTTTTACATTAGTATATGGCAACCGGAACCGCAGTTCCATTATTTTTAAAGAAGAACTGGAAGCGCTTAAAAATAAATACCTAGAAAGGTTAAGTGTAATACACGTTTTAAGCCGTGAAATGACAGATGCTGCCATCAACCACGGAAGGATTGACCCAGCAAAATGTGCACAGTTATTTGATAAAGCTGTTTCATTACATGCGGATGAATTTTTTTTATGCGGCCCCGAAGAAATGATCTTTTGCATAAAAGATTTTTTACTGACGAAAGGAGTGGATAAAAAGAAAATTCATTTTGAATTGTTTACTGCGGCAGGACAACAACGTGAGACGGCAAACGTGAGAAGTGAGAAAAAAAATGATGAACACAAAAGTAAAATCACGGTAAAGCTGGACGGTATTTCTTTTGATTTTGATTTAGCGTTTGATGATGTAAGCATACTCGATGCTGCATTGCAAAATGGCGCTGAACTTCCATACAGTTGCAAAGGTGGTGTTTGCTGCACCTGCAGGGCGCGGCTGCTGGAAGGTGAAGTAAACATGGATGTTTGTTATGCATTGGAACCTGAAGAAGTAGAACAGGGTTTTATCTTATGCTGTCAAAGCCATCCCAAAACAGAAAAAGTGGTTGTGGATTTTGATATAAAGTAACTAAGAAAGATATAACCAATTTAGAAACTCTTTTGTTATTCATTACACCGTATGCAGCAATTTCAAAAATAATCGTGGCGCAATGTTTCATCATCGGTTTGGGCAATCACCCTGTTGGATAAAAAAGGTTGCAAAAAAATATTATTGCCAGTGAACAAATACAATTGTTTTTTTTATTTAAATATTTTAAGAGCAGATTAATTAAAACATTATAAAGCTTCACTGGAAAATAGATATGGAAGGCAGGCAAAAAAATTCTTCTCTCTTTATCCCACCTTCACACAATTTGCCGCAGCTTTTGCTTTTGTGCGCAATACATTTATATCTGTATGTACATCACCATATACAAGCGCGACGGCCATGCGGCGGTAGGGGCGGGTAGTGGGTTTACCAAAAATGCGTATATCAGTATTGGGTTGCTGCAATGCTTTTTCAACTCCGCTGATAACAGGATTCTCAGAATGTTTATTAGCGAGAATTACCGCGCTTGCACCGGCGCGTTCTAATTTTATTTCAGGAATGGGAAGACCAAGAATTGTGCGTGCATGCAGTTCAAACTCACTTAGATTTTGCGTACCTGCAAGCGTAACCATTCCCGTATCATGTGGGCGTGGGCTGAGTTCTGAGAAATACACACCTTTATCCGTAAGAAAAAATTCCACACCCCATAAACCCGCACCGGTTAAAGCTGCGGTAACTTTTTGCGCCATGCTGCATACTTCGTTATAATCTTTTTCTGAAATGACAACAGGCTGCCAGCTTTCCTGATAATCGCCGCGTTCCTGCCTGTGCCCGATGGGCGGACAGAAAAGCGTTTCGCCAGTTTTTTGTGTAACAGTTAGCAAAGTAATTTCTATATGAAAAGAAATAAATTCTTCGATGATTACTTCCTTTATATCGCCGCGTGAATTGTTGATGGCATAGTCCCAAACCCTTTGCGTATCCGCGATTTCTTTCAGTACGCTTTGCCCTTTACCTGATGATGACATCAATGGTTTTACCACGCAGGGCAAACCAATTTCTTTCACAGCATTTGTAAATGTTTCAAAAGTTGCAGCGTAGAAATATTTTGCTGTGCGCAATCCCAATTCTTTGGCTGCAAGATCGCGGATATGTTTACGGTTCATGGTAAAATTAGCAGCCCTTGCACTGGGCACTATCTGTATATTTTGTTTTTCATAATCATAAAAACGTTCGGTGCGGATGGCTTCAATTTCAGGGACAATTAAATCAGGGTTATGCTTTGCAACAATGGCATCCAGTTGTTCACCATTCAGCATATCAATCACTTCAAACCCGTCTGCCACCTGCATAGCAGGCGCGGTGGCATAACTGTCTGCTGCAATTACAGTTTGCCCCAAACGTTTTAAAGCAATCACTAATTCTTTGCCGAGCTCACCGCTGCCGAGCAGGAGGATTTTTTTGTGCATGTAACTTTTACATTTTGTGAAAACAAATGTAGTGGAAACTGTGAATGATGGAACACGGGTGACACAGATAGTACAGATAAGCACAGTTTTTTTAATTCATCTGTAATTATATCTATGCAACCCATGCTGGTAATGCGTCTATGGTTTATCTCACTTTCTTCAACTCATAATCTTTTGCTTCATGCGAGATAAGTGAAACAATATTTCCATTTGCATCTTTTATAAAATCCATTTCAACTGCAGCAATTCTTAAGAAAAATTTTGTTGCTGTAACAGGTGTAAAAGGAGACCTTGGTAACCCATTGTTAGGGCCCTCAATATAAAGCACCCCATCTTCAAAGCTCACTGTTATCGGGTGTGCAGCATCAACTTCATACACGCCCGCATATTGTTTTAAAATTGATTCATCTATTTTTACATCGGGGTAATCTTTCCATTTGGTCCATTTGGTAGAGTCTATTACAGATGACCTGTCAAAACAACTATCTGCAATCATGGTAAGCCGCATCGAATCATTCTTTATTACAAATTTGTATTTGCCGGGCTCATTGCTGCCGCAATCGCTTTGACCATCAATCTTCAGCAATGTAACAGATGTATCGTTGTTTGTGTAAGTCATGGTTTCAATTACCGTATTGTCTGCAACAGTGTAAATTGAAACGGTGTCTTTTTTGAAATCAAATATTACGTTTAACGGATTGTCTATTACGATGGTTGCTTTCCATTTTGTGTTTTCAAGCTGTGCGTTTGCAGATACAGATGCAACTGATGCGAGCAAAGAAAAAATTATTTTATGCATGTTTAATTTTATTTGATAATTATTGTCTGCATGTAAATGTATGCATGAAAATTATTTTGCTGTGTGATTTTAAGCTGTTGAGTAATGATATGAACCCTGAGCGTGCGACGCAACATAGACTGCACAAGGGTTTTGGCTGGGTTCATAAAATTGTATTTATATTTTCAAAAACTCTGGCTGATCCTTATTCCGGGAGTTACACTATGAAAAAAGTTATCAAAATATATAGAAGGTTCAATACTTGTTTTAAATAACTGTAACTGACCCGCACCAAGGCGAAAAGTATTTTTATCAATGAAATCTCCCTGCCTGGTGATAAGGTAACCAAGCGAAAACACTGCACTGAATGAGAAATTTTTTCTTGGATCATAATCGGTTGTTCCACCCTGGCCATAAGTGAGTGTGAGAAAATCATTTCTGTATGTGCGCAGTTTACCGAGGTTATCATTTGCAAATATAAAATGCGGCTCCCACATTAAGCCCGGCTGCCATTTAAAAGTCCTGTCGCGGTTGGTTAATGTAAAACGCAACCCAAGGCTGAAAGAAGGAACAAAATAATTTTTATAATTCTGTATGTTTACAGTAATGTAACCATTGAGGAAATCGCCTGTACCCGCTGGTGTAAAACCTTTTGGTTTGTCAGCAGAAATGGAATTGTCTTTCTTAAGAGAATGGGAACTGCCGCCTAAAATGAGCGGCCATTTAGCATTTACATTATTTTGAATGGTTGCAATTTTTTCTTTTAATATCCCATTCATATAGGCAGTTAATTCACTAATATTATTGAGGTAAAAAATTAAGTGGTAATAACGCGGATGAGTAAGGCTGATTTTTTCCTGCGGCGTTGGCGGGTTTGTAATAATGCCAATGATATTAATAGTGTCCTGCTCTGTTCGCAGTGAAGCGAGTTCGCCTTTATTGATCAAAAAGCTTGCGCCCTTTGGCTGAAACTGCTGGAACCTTATTTTCTTTCTGCCCTGCGCATCGGTTAAGTAATCAATACGCTTGGAGGTAAGCGGGTCTGCAAGCGAATCTTTTAACGGGTCTATGTCCGTTAAAAAAACCTGTAACAATGAATCAATATTTGCAAGCCTTGTAAGGTCGGTTATATCTGTCAATTCAATTTGCACTTTGTTGCCATTGTCGAGATTAATGTAAAACCTCCTGTTGATAATGATGTCTGAAGGCACTTCAAAGGCTTTGTCTGCTTTGCTGTTTGATTGTGCGCAAAGGCTTGCAGTGATGCCTGTTAAAAGCATCAGTAAACTGATTGTTTTTTTCATGTTATTTTAGTTTGACGAAGAAATTTTTGGTTTTGCGGTATAGTATGTTTTATTCAGCGGGAATAAAGGGTTTGTATATACTTCCTGGTTGGCAATTTTTATTTGAAAGAACTGCAGGTTTGCATTCCGTGCCATATCCGGAAAGTTTTCAAAGGGGTCGCCCAGTTCATTGATGTGCACTACTTTTAATTTTTTCTTCGGTTGTGTTATTGCAACAGGCATTACAACAGAGCTATCTTCAGCAGGACCAGAAGAAATTATTTCATTGGTAGTATTTTGATTATTATCCGTTGTCACAGTAACTATGTTAGCTGTATCAGCAATTGTGTTATTACTCCTGTTTTCAGGTTCATTTTTTATTGTACTTTTTTTCTCAGGCGATGTTGTTTGAACTACTGCGACAGCGTCTTTCTTTACAGGTAGCGTTTCTTTTAATTGCGGTTTTGTTATTTCATTTTTAACAAGATTATTTATAACCGGGTTACTTTGATTTTTATATACAAGCATCAGCGGAATCAGCATTGCCAGCAACAAACAGGCAGCAGCCCAATACCATACAATCCTTTTGCGGCGGGGCTTTTCGCCTAAACGGGCATGCAGTTTTTCCCAAGTGGCAGTTTTATCCTGCAGGGTTTCCCCGGGTAAGCAGTCTGTATCCTCCAGCTTATTTTTCCAGTTTAAATTAGTGAGATTTTTGTTTATCATATCCGGCTCCTTTTTGCGATAAATTTTTTTGTAATAAAGCCTTTGCCTTGCTCAGTTGCGATTTGGAAGTTCCCTCCGCAATACCCATCAACCCTGCAATTTCTTTGTGATCCATTCCTTCAACTGCATACAGGTTAAAAACGGTGCGGTAGCCAACAGGCAACTGAACAATAAGATCAAAAATTTCTTTCGCCGATAAATTGTTAAGCCCCTCCTCTTCCAGTGCAATATTTTCTGCCGCAGCCTCTGTTACAATAGCTAATACGTTTTTTTTGCGCAGTATCATAAGGCATTCATTGATCATAATTTTTTTCAACCATGCCACCAGTGCTGCTTCCCCCTGGTAATTAAAAGATGATAAATTTTTAAAGAACTTATAAAAACCATCCAGTAATATTTCTTCTGCATCTTCGCGGTTTTTTACATAGCGTGTACAAACAAGCATCAGTTTATCTGCAAACAGATCAAACAGGCATTTTTGTGCGGCAGCACTTCCCTGCCTCGCTTCTCTGATTAGTTCAGATAGATCCATAAAAATTATTAACAGGCTCCTGCTGGTTTATACAAACATAAATGCTGTTTTTAAACAAAGGGTTGCCTTTGAAAATAAATAAAACAAAATCTTGTGCAATTTTCATAAAAAGAATGAATTGTGCCGCTATCGGCAGCTTCATTATTTTATGTTTCAAATAAACAAGCGGGCAGGCATATATCGTACAGCCGGGTTTCAGATACTTATGATTAGTTACTTTTAGAAGTTGTTTAAAAATAGAATTTTCAGTAACCATTCTCTGTTGGCCATCCCGAAAACTTTCGGGACAACGCGGCGCAAATACCGTTGAAGGTCGCCCGGCCTTCAACTTTTCAGCACTAAACTGAATGAATCAAATCATTTTTAAACAGCTTCTCAGTAAACGCTTTGTCATTTATTTTTTTTACCCTCATAAAAACTTCTGCTTATGTCAATACAGATAATTGGTACCGGGCAGGGACGCACCGGCACCAACTCATTAAAACTTGCACTTGAACAAATTGATTTTGGTAAATGTTATCATATGGCTGAATTATTTCAGCATCCGGATGACCTTGCTTATTTTGAAACTGCAGAAAAAGGTGAAGCTGTGGACTGGGATAAATTATTTGAAGGGTATCATTCCGCGGTGGACTATCCGGTTGTAAGATATTACAAACAGCTTATTGCAAAATATCCTGATGCAAAAGTGATACATACAACCCGTGATGCAGAATCCTGGTACAACAGTGCCGTAAAAACTATACTGTGGGCCAGCAAACCTTCTTTTGGAAGGATTGTAAATCTTACTGTCAGGCTGCCTTTTTCTGCAGCGCTGCGTAAAAAGTTCCCTATCCTGAAATTCAATGGCAGGCTCGTTGACAATGTATATGGAAAAAATATCCATGATAAAAAAACGGTGATAGAAAAGTTTAACCGTTTTAATGAAGAAGTATTGGATACTGTTCCAAAAGAACGGATGCTTATTTATGATGTAAAGGAAGGCTGGGAACCTCTTTGCAGTTTTTTAAATGTACCTGTTCCCGCAACACCTTTTCCAAAAACCAATAATATGGATGAATTTATACAACGCGTAGGCCGGTTGTCAAAAGGAAAAGATATAGGAGATTCTTTTTGAGTAGTAAATTGCAATAACGGCAATGCAGCCATCAGCCGTTAACTAAAAATATACGTTTAAGGAAAAGCTCAATAATATTGTGAACAGTATCCCGTTAGCCACCGGGATGCGACCGCCAGGCTTTGATAGGGCACAACATAGACCCCATCTGTGTTTCAGCAGCCGTCCGAAAAAAAATTATTTCAATACTTCTGTAAGTTTATTTTCCAAATCAGCGCCGCGCAGACTGCTGGCAATAATTTTTCCCTGCGGGTCAATGAGTACATTAAATGGAATACCTTCAAACTGGTAAGCGCTTACTGCGGCGCTTGCCCAATTTTTTAAATCACTCATCTGGTACCATACAAGGCCGTCGTGGCTTATAGCATCTTTCCATGCGGTTTTATCATCATCCAGTGACACACCTAGGATGGTGAAATTTTTGTTTTTAAATTTATTATAGGCTGTAACTATATTAGGGTTTTCGTTTCTGCATGGGCCGCACCAGCTTGCCCAGAAATCCACCAGCAAATATTTTCCTTTGAAACTGCTTATGCTTAAAGGTTTCCCGTTTACATCATTCATGGTTAAATCCGGCGCCTGCCGGTTAAGCAGCGCATAATTTCCTGATGAACTTCCTTTTGAAGAAGCCAGGTACTGCGCCATCATGCTTTTAAAAACAGCAAGGCCGCTGTGCTCTTTAAATTTATCAGCCGATGCAATGGCAATTTTATTCAGTTCATCCGGTTGCATATAACTCTTTGCTTTATCCTGTGCAAAAAATATTGCTGCTGGGTGACTGGATTGCTGTATAAAACCCCTGATTATATCATTCAGTGCTGCAAGCTGCTGCTGGCCCTGCATTTCAAGCGCGTTACTTATGCTGTCTGTACCCGCGCTGTGCAGCGAATCAATCTGGTAATAAGTATAGGCAAGCACCGAATCTTTTGTGCGGAAATCATTGATAAAACTGTACAGGCTTTTTGTTCCGTCAGAATTATTTATATCAGGGTGGCGGAAATTGTTGATATCAAAATTGATGGTAATATGGTTGTTATCATTCAAAAAAATAATGGCCGACTGGTGATTAAAAGTAAGTGCATACAGGCCTTCTTCGTTGCCCGCTCCTTTTAACTGATATGTTCCGTCTGCTGACAGCTTTACTGAATCAAGTACAACGGGTGCGGCATTGTTATCAAAAGAAAGGTGTTCCAGGTACATCAATGGCAAAGGTGCATTCTGCACTTTCCCTTCTATTGTGAATGCGCCGTATTTTTGTGTTTGGCAGGATGCAAGCCCCACTGCAGCTATCAGCACAATTAAAAACTGTTTCATATTTGTTATTGTATTTATATAAACGTCGTATTAATTCTTCAGTTTTTCTTCCAGCAATTCAGTAACCATTTTTGGATCCGCTTTGCCTTTACTTATTTTTTTTACTTCGCCCACAAACAAACCCATCAAACCTTTTTTGCCTTTTTTGTAGTCACTTATTTTATCCGGCATTTTTTGTATTACTGCATTCACCCAGCTTTCCAGTTCATTACTGTCGCTCACCTGCAGCAGGTTTAATTCCGTTGCAAGCTGCCATGGTGTTTTGTCTTTTGTCTCCGCAAGCGCAGGCATCAGCCGGTAAGACGCAACAGAAAAATTAACCTTACCGTCTTCCACCAGCTTTATCAAATCTGCAAGCTGTGAAGGTTGCAGGGAAAAATCGGTTAAAGGTATTTTATTTTCATTCAGGTATTGTTTCACCGGCCCGTTCACCCAGTTGGCTGCGGCTTTGTAATTTTTTGTGTGAAGGATTACCGCATGGTAATAATCTGCTGTTTCTTTTTCCATGCATAATTGTGATGCGTCATATCCGCTAAGCCCGAATTCATTTTGATATTGCTGCATCAATATGTTTGGCAATGCAGGCAGGTTATTTTTTATTGAGCTGATAAATTCCTCTGTTAAATGAAATGGCGCAAGGTCTGGCTCTGCAAAATAACGGTAATCATTTGCCTCTTCCTTATCACGCAGGGCAAATGTAGTATCGCTGGATGCATCAAAACTTCTTGTCTGCTGCACAATGGAGCCGCCGCTTTCCGCAATTCTTATCATACGCTCAATTTCATATTCAACCGCCTTTTTTACATTGCGGATGGAATTCAGATTCTTCACTTCCACTTTTGTTCCCAATGCTTTTTCACCTTTTAAACGGATGGACACATTTGCATCGCAGCGCAGGCTGCCCTCTTCCATATTGCCATCACATATACCAATCCATCTTACTAATTTTCTTATTTCGGTTACATATTGATATGCTTCATCTGCACTGAACAAATCAGGCTCTGTTACAATTTCAATCAATGCCGTGCCTGCACGGTTATAATCCACGCATGTATAATCATCATCAAGGTCATGTATGCTTTTGCCTGCATCTTCTTCCAGATGTATGCGGTTCAGTTGCACATTGCGTAAACCATTATCAGTTTTAATCTTTATAGTTCCGCCTTTGCATATTGGCGTAGTATGTTGTGAAATTTGATAACCCTTCGGAAGGTCCGGATAAAAATAATTCTTGCGTGCAAAATAATTGCACCGCTCAATTTCGCAGTTACAGGCGATGCCCATCTTAATGGCGTATTCCACAGCCTTTTTATTTGTTTTTGGCAAAGTGCCTGGGTGCCCGAGTGTAATGGGGCTTACATGCGTGTTGGGTTCAGCGCCAAAAGCAACACTGTCGCCGCAAAACAATTTGCTGTTTGTGGCAAGCTGTGCATGCACTTCTAAGCCAATTACCGCTTCATATTTTTCAAAAGGGATATTCATAAACAGGTGCAAAAATAACCTGCATAAAGGGTATAGAAATTATATTTTTTATGAACCCAACTTTTGTATTACATAGCATCGCGGGTTGCGTCGCACTTGTACTGCAGAAAAAAAATCAACAAGTCAATAAAGTCAAAGAGTCAGAAAGAACCTCGTTTATTACAGAATCAGCTTTACGGCTTTCAGTCTTATCCACTTCCGGACTAACAGTACCAGTGTGCTGCGACGCACAGCAGCCTCATGTTTATGCAAAAGCAGGAGCAAAAAAATTTCAAAATAAATCATATAAGGCGGTTGAAAGATCCAAATAAAAAAATCAGCCCATTATCAAGCTGATTTTTTTGACTAATTTCTTCCAATAGCAGGATTGTTTCTACACTTTTCTTACAGCAAATAAAAATGTGCCGCTGGGGTCAAAAGTTGCTTCCCATTTTTCAATGCCGAGGTAAAACTCTGCAGAGTAAGAAGCCGTCCCGTAATACACGGGCGGGTTGTAAAACCATTTTGTTTGTGATGCTGTTGAATACATTTGCCTGAAAGTTTGCCTGACAGGTTTTGGAACCGTGCTTGCAGGAATGGATGTTCCATCATTGCTGCCGGACCTTGCATAAGTGGCTTGTGAACTTACTAAAACCATTGCAGGTGCTGCTGTGCAAAGCAATACCGCGAGTAATAATTTTTTCATGAGAACTGAATTTTGATTTTTTAAATTTAATTATAATTCGAAAGTATCCTTGCTTTTCGCATTACAAAACTCAACGAAGCTGTAATAGGTTTTTTTATAGCTGAACGGGGAAGAAGTCAAATTCAAAATATGGATGAATACAGTTGCCTGAAAACTGAAGCCATATTCATAAATCTTCTTCGCTGAATTCACTTTAATTAATAATCTTTGAATGATAAACCCATGTCTGTATGAAATATTCAGTTTGCATTTTAATTCCTGCAATTATTTTCGGCACGGCCTGCAGCAATAACTCACAAACAGTAAATACGGGAAGCAATACCGATGTATCTTTTGCAGCATTTGAACAAAATTTTATTGATGCATACTGGAAACAAAACCCTTCTTCCGCCATTTATGCAGGTTATGGAAAATATTATGATTCGCTTAAAATACCTGACAGCACTGCATTTGCAGGCGATGATGCATTTGCAAAAAAATATCTTGACTCATTAGAAACATTTTCTTTTGATGCACTTTCACCCAGCAGTAAAATTGATTACCGTATGCTGCAAAACCAGTTTCACAGCACAATCTGGTACAACGATACTTTTAAAATACAGGAATGGGACCCATCGGGGTACAATATCGGCGGCGAATGCAGCGAGATCATCACAAAAAATTATGCGCCGCTGAATGAAAGGTTAAAAACTTTAAGCAACCACATTCAGCATGCAGATGCATTTTATACGGCTGCATTGCAAATGATCAAACATCCAACAAAAGAACATACCGATTTAGCTGTTACGCAAAACGAAGGCAGCTTAGAAGTGTTCGGCAAATCATTGCAGGATTCCATCAATGCTTCCACATTAACGGTTTCAGAAAAAGATACTTTGCAGCAGCGCATTACACTTACAGCAAACGTCATAAAAAATTATGTGTCGCAACTGAAAAAAATATTAACAGATAAAAATTATGCATTCCGCAGTTTCCGCATTGGCAGTGATTTGTTTAATCAAAAATTCAAATATGATATTGTAACGGATTTTTCCGCGAAAGAAATTTTTGACAAAGCGATAGCAGCAAAGAAAAATTATCATGCAGAAATGTTCCGCATCAGCGATGAGCTTTGGCAAAAATATTTTGGCAATCAACCAAAACCCGCAGATACACTGCAGTTAATTAAAAAGATGATTGATAAAATTGCGCTCAACCATGCATCACCACAGCATTTAACTGATACTATCACCAAACAGGTGCACGAACTTGAAAAGTTTATTGTTCAAAAAGATTTGTTTGCTTATGACACCAACTCGCCGCTTAAAGTACGCATCATGCCTGCATACATGAGCGGCGCCACAATTGCCTCTGCAAGCGGTTCCGGGCCTTATGATAAAAAAGGAATTGCTTATTACAACATCACCGACCTCACAAAAATTCCTGCGGCTGTTGCCGAAAGTGATTTGCGCGAAGCCAACAATTATACTTTACAGATCCTCACCATTCATGAAGCCATGCCCGGCCACTGTTTGCAGGGCGTATACAGCAACAAATCATCCAGCATTATAAAAGCTGTTTTTGGCAATGGAGCCATGGTGGAAGGCTGGGCGGTTTACACGCAGCGCATGATGCTCGAAAACGGCTGGGCAAATAATTCACCCGAAATGTGGCTGATGTTTTACAAGTGGAGCCTGCGTGAATGTTGCAATTCAATTCTTGATTACGGCATCCACTGCTTGAATTATTCAAAGGATGATGTGGTGAAACTGCTGAAGGATGAGGCTTTCCAGGAAGATGCGCAGATAGAAGAAAAATATCACCGCGCCACAATTTCGCAGGTGCAGTTGTGCAGTTATTTTACCGGCGCTACAGAAATACTTGCGCTGCGGGATGCCATAAAAAAGAAAGAAGGCGGTGCATTCAGCCTTAAAAATTTTCACGAAAAGTTTTTAAGTTATGGCAGCGCCCCTGTAAAATATATTAGTGAACTGATGCTGGGGAATTAATTTTTTTTGAACCCCGCTTTTGTTTTTTATGGCACCGGTTGTTGCGTCGCACACTTGTACTTTCTGAATTTTGATGTGCAGCTCACAAGTTTTTCATACTATGTTGGTGTCGTTCCAAGAAAATGTGTAGCAGCTTCATATAGCAGTAAAACCATTCTACTCTTTGCAATCTTGACAAGCGTTGTTTTAATGGGTTAAAACTGTTCAAGAAACTCATTCATTATGTCATCTTCTAATTCACCTATTGCTTTGCTCAATTTAATTTGTCCTGAACAAGCAGCTATCAATGAAAGCGCAATCCGAAAAGTTGTATCATCTGTTTTCTGTGTAATATTTGCAAGTACAAATTCTTTCAACTCATTTAATCCGCCAAAATAATAATCATGGTATTGTTCAGGTAAAACAGAATTATTACCTAAAAGCCTTTGCTGTTCAATAACAGCACAAATTCCTAATAGATTCCAGTTGTAAAAGTTTTTTAGCTTAGCAATTCTTACAAGTTGAGGAACTGCTAAGTATGAAGCAAGACCAACATCTCCCTGATGATGTAATTCATTCCATAATTCATTCCATATTTTTTCGACCATTTTTGGATCGGTTGTATTTTGTAATTCTTTTAAAGGGATAGAAACATCATAGGGTATTCTATATCCTGCTTCTAATGTTTTCCATATTTGGTCGTTTAAGTTTATCATACGTGTTTATTATGGTTGTCAAAATCTAAATTCTCCTAATTAATTTATATCTCCAAAAAATAATCGTTTGCATTGCATTTATCTACAAATTTGTATGCAATGAACAACAGGGAATTT
Source organism: Chitinophagales bacterium (assembly GCA_038207175.1). GTDB lineage: Bacteria > Bacteroidota > Bacteroidia > Chitinophagales > Chitinophagaceae > JBBRAD01. Next base: position 173,205 of record JBBRAD010000001.1, on the reverse strand, counting down.
GCAACGCTGCTGATCCAGTGGCACAAGAATGATAACAAAAGGCAAATGCCCTGGGAAGGTGAAAAACCCCATACAAAGTTTGGCTTAGCGGGATAATATTTTGGCAGCCCCGTCTTTCTTCACAGCTTCATGCAATAACTTTACTATTGCATCTTCATCAATTTCCTCCGGGGACTTAAATAGCTTATAAAATATTTTTTTGTTGCTGCCATGCGTAAGATAATTGTCCTCATCCTTAAGTTTATTGCCATGCCAGAAGCCCAGCAGCACACCTTCTTTAATTCCTCCCCGGGGAATGGTTGCTGGCCATATAATGCAGATGCCCCTTTTGCCATAAAAAAAAGGCACATTATAAGATATTTTTTCTTTGCAGGTAACCGGTAAATTTTCAAGTATTATCTGCCTTAATATATCAACTGTTATCCGTTCGTTTTCCGGCAGCAATTCAAATAAATGCAGAAGCGATTTTATTTTTACAGAAGACGGTTGCATTTCATTGAATTTGTTTGGCTTAAAATATTACTCCAAATCATCAACTTCTGAAAATGAAATTATTCACCCTCCACTAACAACTTTCATAGCCCGCATCTTCGGATGCGCACTGGGTTCTTTTCCCTCAAAACACTCCGCTCTTACACAAAACAACCATTGTTTCATTTTTTTCGGGAAGGATATTTCAGCAACCCATCTTTCTTTATCCGGTGTAAAAGAGTATTGTGGTGAGCTTTGCTGCATGATTTTCAGGTTTTTGCGGTCAGTTGTATCCGCATATAAAAGAATTACTGCAAACCGGTAACCGGTCACTAATTTATTAAACTGCTTTACAGAATTTTCAGAAATATCAATACCAAACCTGAAAACCTTTTTCTGTTTATCAGTTTCAAAAAAACAGGGCGTTTTTACAAGTCTGTCAAATAAATAAGCATCCTGGAATTCCAGCCCTTCCAGGTAAGAAAAATCAATGACTTTCTTTTCCTTCAGCGATTGCATCAGTAACCGGTTTACGCGGTTGCCAAGCCTGCCCGTCGCAAGATCATACGTAAATTCCGCCAGAGCATTTCTTATGGCACCTCCGGCATGGCTTGCTTTTGTAAGCAGTCTGCTGCTTTGTTTCATGGCTTTATTCAGCACAGCTTTTTTTACTGTGCCTCTTTTCAGCCGCCAGTAACCACCTTCTTTTGTTTCAATAAACACATAAGCCTGTGGCAAAAATTTATTTGGTTTTGCAGGCATGTTTTTCAGGTTTAAAATGTATATTTATAAATGCGGTACCGCAATAATATCATCCCCGCAGTTGTACAAATTTACTTCAAATATTATAGCACATATATAGCAGAGTTACAGAACAATTACAGCACAATTATAGCACATCTTCCCCATAGTTCCTCCATTCTTCCTTTATAGCTCCTTCATACCTTCTTGCACTCTTCTTGCTCCTTAGTATATATATCCGGGTCAGCCGCCTGGCGTTTGGGTCAATAATAAGATCAGGTAAAGTAACAGTTCCGGATAAATTGCTGCTGTACTTCCCATTCACTAAAAAATCATACAACCCATTTATTTAATAACTTGGGCATTCAAAATTTATGGATGAAAAAATTGGCGGTTTTATTTCTTTTGGTAATGATGTGTACAGCATCTTATGCACAAAACTTTTACATAAAAACACCTGTAGCAAAATATTGGGTGGACAGTGTTTTTAATTCGCTTACACCCCGGCAGCGTATTGCGCAGTTATTCGTGGTGCGCCTGAGTGAGCAAATGCAGGACGGTGTTAAGTTTTACGCTGATGAAGTGGAAAATGAAATCAGGAAATTTAATATCGGCGCCATCTGTTTGTTCCAGGGCAGCCCCGTACAGCAGGCAAATTATATCAACCGTTTTCAAAGCATTTCCAAAACGCCGCTGATGATTTGTATTGATGATGAAACAGGCGTGGGCATGCGTATGCGCGACAGTGTACTCAAATTCCCTGACCAGTTAACCATTGGCGCAGTGCAGGATGCGCAATTGGTTTATACAATTGGTAATGCAATTGGAAACCAGTGCAAACGGGCAGGCATACAGGTAAGTTTTGCGCCGGTGGTTGACATAAATAATAATCCTGATAACCCGGTTATTGGTTACCGCTCATTTGGGGAGGATAAATACAAAGTGGCTTTATTTGGAACGCAGATGATGCGCGGCATACAGGATGCAGGCGTAATGGCATGCGCCAAACATTTCCCCGGTCATGGCGATGTATCGGTGGATTCGCACCTGGATTTACCCGTTATCAATAAATCTTTTCAGCAACTGGATTCGCTGGAGTTATATCCTTTTAAACAATTATTTAAAGCCGGTGTTGGCAGCGTAATGATTGCGCATTTAAGCATACCTGCAATTGATACTACTGCGCATCTGCCCACCTCACTTTCAAAAAATAATGTAACGGGTTTATTAAGGAATCAGTTAGGGTTTAACGGGATTTCTTTTACAGACGCGCTGGAAATGAAAGGAGTTTCAAAGTACTATCCAAACAGCAGCGGCGCTTTGCAGTCGCTGGTTGCAGGCAACGATATGCTTTGCCTGCCGGGTGATGTGGCAGGAAGCATTGATGCCATTTATTATGCCATACGAAAAGGTTACCTGGATGAAGATGATATTAATACAAGGGTGAAAAAAGTTTTGCTTGCAAAATATAATTTGGGATTGAATAATGTGCAGGCTGTTAATACCAATAATCTCACCAATGATTTGAATACGGATGTAAATGCGCTGCGCAGGGCAGTTGCAGAGAATGCACTTACCCTTTTGCGGTTGTCACATCCTTTTTTGCTGTCACCGGATACAAATGAAAAAATTGCTTATGTTGGTGTAGGATGCAATGGTGGAAACACTTTCAGCGGGTTGCTTCAAAAAAATTATAATGCGGACGTTTATTATTTTGATTATAAAGATGACGGAGCAAAAGCAGCATATATCTATAATTCCCTGCTCTCAAAATATGACCTGGTTATTATTGGGTTGCACAAATACAGCAGGTTTCCTGCAAATAATTTTGGCATCAGCGATGCTGCTGTCCGTCTTATCAGCAATATTCAGCAATCAATGCCCACGGCTGCATTTGTATTTGGCAACCCGTATGCCATAAAAAATATCAGCAGTTCGCCAAACTTAATTGCCTGTTATGAAGATGATTCCATTTTTCAGCAGGCGGCATTTAACTGGCTGCAGGGAAAATTTTTTGCAAAAGGAAAATTGCCGGTAACTGTTTGCAGTGATTTTAAATATGGCAGCGGAATTACAGAAAACAAAACGCTTCCGGTTGCCGTCCCCGAAATGGCGGGTCTGCGCAGCGAAATGCTTTGCAGGATTGATTCTTTGGCAAATGATGCCATCAGTAAACACGCAACACCAGGCTGCGTGGTGCTGGTGGCAAAAGATGGAAAAGTTGTTTTTGATAAGGCTTATGGTTTCATGAATTATGACAACACGGAACCCGTAACAACGCAAACAGTATATGACCTTGCATCCGTTACAAAAACTTCCGCCACTACTGTTTCTGTAATGAAATTATATGAAGAAGGTAAACTTGATATCAATAAAACGCTGGGTGATTATTTGCCCTGGGTGCAGGGAACAGACAAAGAAAAACTCACACTCAATAATATTTTATTGCACCAGGCGGGCCTGGCGGCATTCATTCCATTTTATAAAGAAACCATAGATTCAGTAACCGGTGTACCTAAACCCGGATTTTATCAGCCGGTGCCTGATGAAATATATAGTGTGCGTGTTGCGGATAATATGTATATGCGCAGCGATTGGGTGGATACTATGTATGCGCGGATCCTGCAAAGCCCCTTGGGTGCGCCCAACAAATATGTGTACAGTGATAACGATTTTATTTTCCTCGCCAAAATTGTACAACAGGTAACAGGCAAAACGCTGGATGAATATGTGCACGAAACTTTTTATGCACCGATGGGTATGGTCACCACCACATTCAAACCCGCGGATCATGAACCGCTGAGCGGAATTGCGCCAACCGAAAAAGAAAAATATTTCCGGCTGCAGCAACTGCGTGGTGATGTGCACGATCCGGGCTCTGCCATGTTTGGGGGCGTGGCCGGCCATGCAGGGTTGTTCAGCGATGCATACGATTTGGCAAAACTGTACGAGATGCTTTTAAATGGAGGTGAGTTTAATGGCATGCGTTATTTAAAAAAAGAAACCATTGATTTTTTTACTGCTTATCACAGCAGTGTAAGCCGCCGTGGTTTGGGTTTTGATAAACCGGAAAAAGACAATATTACCCGGAAAGAACCCTATCCCAGCATCAGCGCATCGCCGCAAACCTTTGGCCATACAGGGTTTACAGGTACCTGTGTATGGGTAGATCCAAAATATAACTTGGTGTATATTTTTTTATCCAACCGTATATGCCCCTATGGCGGCGATAATAAAAGGCTTGGTGAAATGAATGTACGCGGCAATATTATGGAGCAGGTTTACCGGTCTGTTATCAGCAAATGATAATGCGGTCTTTTAAAAATATGAGTAGATTTTTAATGTTGCCGGTTTAGAAAAACCTGTTTTTATTTTGAGTTGAAAACCCGGGAGAAATGTATAGAAATGTTATAAAAAATTAATTCCTACTAATCCGATAGAAATTAAATATATCTACTTATCTTTACACCGGATACAAAAAAATACAAATCTGAACCGTTATGACATTTACATTTTTTAATCTTATTGTTTTGCTTGCAGTACTTGTTACTGTATTCCTTAATGGCGCTTTTTTAGCAGCAGTAATTGTGTCAGTTGTAAAATACTCAAAAAAGATGATCAGGACAAACAGGTTAATGAATTCCTGAAAACAAATATGAACACTGCTGCTGATTTAATGGCGAATGCAGTTTCAATTATATATCAGGCAGTAAAAATATATGTTTGAAGATTATAGCCGTTTTCTACCCCTGAAAGCACCGGTTTTATTTCAGCACTTCCAGCGCCTTTGCAATCATCGGATCATTTTCATTGCTTACTTCATAGTAGCCTTCAGTCCGCCATATCTGCCTTGCAAGTATGTTTTGAAACCTTTGCAGCAAATTATTTTTTGCCGCGGCTGAAATATTATTAAAATCAACTGAATCTTTTTTTGCAAATGCAGTCAATTGCTGCCATTCGTTTTCACCCGGATGAAATTGCTTATAGAAATCTGCGGGTGATTTTAATCCCTGCAGCATGGCTTTATGCTGCATATAATAATGGTAAGCAAAATCATTCAGCGTCCCTTTATAATACAATTGTGTAAACGCCGGTGATTGCAGTGTAGTATCATACGGAACGAAAATATCAGGTGTAATTCCGCCGCCGCCATATACAATATGCCCTGCAGGGGTTTTAAATTCGGGGCCTTTTTGCTTTGCAGTGTCAGCCCTCAGCACTTCGCCATTATGAAAACGGTTGAACAGTTCTTCTTCATATTCGTCTTTACCTTTATCATAAGGCTTCTGGATATTGCGGCCAACAGGGGTATAGTATCTTGCAATGGTTAACCTCAGTTCACTTCCATCACTGAGTGAAAACGGTTCCTGCACAAGCCCTTTGCCAAAAGTACGGCGGCCAATGATGGTGGCACGGTCCCAATCCTGAAGTGCACCTGTTACAATCTCGCTTGCTGAAGCGGTTGTTTCATCTACTAGCACTGCTAATTTTCCTTTTTCAAAAAGGCCATCCCTTTCGCATTTGTAATCCTGCCGGGCAGAATGTAAGCCTTGCGTATATACCACTAATTTATCATCGTCTAAAAATTCATCGGCAAGCTCTACTGCCTGTGTAATTAAACCGCCGCCATTTCCGCGCAGGTCAAGAATTAATTTTTGCATCCCCTGTTTTTGCAATTTTTCAAGCTCAACCATAAATTCAGGGTAGGTGGTTTCAGAAAATTTATTGAGTCTTATAAAACCCGTTTGCGGAGCAATCATATATGCTGCGTCAAGCGCCGGTAGTGGAATGGTTCCGCGATTTATAGTAAAATCTTTTAGCTTATTATTTCTCAGCACTGTTAATTTTACCGGCGAACCATGTTCGCCACGCAGTAATTTTTTAATCCCGTCAGCGTCAATTTTTTTTCCGGCAATATTTGCCGTATCATTTACCCTGACAATTTCATCGCCAATCTCAATCCCTGCTTTGGCAGAAGGCCCTCCTGGAATTACATTTACAATATTCACAGTGTCGTTAAAAACCTGAAATTCTACGCCTATGCCTTCAAAATTTCCCTGCAGATCTTCATTGGCAGCCTCACGGTCTTTTGCCGGAATATAGGATGTATGCGGGTCTAAACGGCCAAGCATATCATTAATCGCATCATCTTTCAAACTGTCAACAGAAACGTTGTCAACATATTTATTCTGGATAAGGTTAAGTATTTCCTGTAGTGCATTGGTCTTGCTGTTTGAAAGAAAACTGGGTTCACCCACTGTATTGTCCCTCAGCTGGTAACCCAGCCACATGCCAAGTACCATAACTGCCGCGAATAAAAGCGGTAGCCAAACCTGTAATTTTTTACTTCCCATAAATGTTGCTTCTTTGTATCTTGATTTTGTAAAACACGAATATCAGTATTAAAGTTGAAAATGCCGTTTGCATAAATGTTGAATGGCTGCTAAAAATTATATTATGCCTGTAAAATTGATTGCTGACAGTGGCGCCACCAAATGTGAATGGTGTTTGCTGAACGGCGGTAAAAGAAAAAAAATCATCACGCAGGGCATCAGCCCGTATTTTTTAAATCAGGAGCAGATTACTGCCCTGGTGCAAAAAGAATTATTACCTAAATTAAAAAACACAGTTGTTGAGGAGATATATTATTATGGAACAGGATTGGGCAATGCTGTTAACAAAAGACTTTTGAAACGCGCTTTAAAAAATATATTTCCTTTTGCCATTATTGATGCGGACACTGATCTTACAGCCGCAGCAAGGGCTTTATGCGGCAAAGAAAAAGGTATTGCATGCATACTTGGCACAGGCTCCAATTCAGGATATTACAATGGAAAAAGAATTGTAAAAAACAGTCCCGGCCTGGGTTATGTGCTGGGCGATGAAGGCAGCGGCGCTTACCTTGGCCGTAAAGTGCTGCAGTATTTTTTGTACCATACATTTGATGAAGACCTTGCAAACCGGTTTGCAAAAAAATATAATATAAATGCAGATGAAATACTTGAACATGTGTATAAACAACCGCTGCCCAACCGTTACCTCGCTTCCTTCGTATTGTTTCTTGCAGAAAACCGCGGGCATTATATGATTGAGAATATTATTGAAGACGGGTTGAATGATTTCTTCTTCACCCATATTTGTAAATACAGTGAAAGCTGGCTGTATCCCATTGGCTTTACTGGCAGCGTAGCTTATGCATTCCGCGATGTGCTGAAACAATTGTGCAACTCGTATGAACTGGAAATGGGAAAAATTTTAAAAGCCCCGATGAAAGGGCTGATTAAATATCACATCCGTTAATTCATTATTAATGCAATCACCATGAAAAAAATTTTCATTCTTCTTTTGCTGATTACTGCAATCAGCCAAAATATACAATCCCAAACCGTTGCGCCGGAAATCATTTCCAAAAAATGGGATGCATACTGGATTGCTGCAAATAATAGCTCCGGCCATGATTATGGTGTATATCATTTCAGGAAGATTTTTTCTCTGAATGAAAAACCAGGCTCATTTATCGTTCATGTATCTGCGGATAACCGCTACAAATTATATGTAAACGGAATGATGGTTTCACTCGGCCCTGCACGAAGCGATAAGTATCACTGGAATTTTGAAACCGTTGATATTGCCGCTTACCTGCAAAAAGGAAACAATATTATTGCGGCAGTTGTTTGGAATTTTGGTGAGGAAAGACAGGTAGCGCAAATTTCTTACCACACTGCCTTTATACTGCAGGGCAATACGGGCAGTGAAAAAATAATTAATACAAATAAAAGCTGGAAATGCGCGCAGGATAAGGCTTACAGTCCGCTGGTGCCTGATTTGATCTACGCATATTATGCTGCAGGCCCGGGTGAAAAAATTAATTACGCTGATTATCCTGACGGATGGCAAAGTTTAAATTATGATGACAGTAACTGGCAACCTTCCGTTGAATTAATAAATGGTTTGCCAAAAACAGTATTTGACTGGAGTGACGGATGGATGCTTGTGCCACGCACCATTCCGCAAATGGAATTAAAACCCCAAAGGCTTCAAACGGTAAGGCTGGTATCAGGTATTGATTTGCCCGCCGGTTTTCCCCTGCAACAATCACCTTTTACAATTTCTGCACATACAAAAATCTCAGTACTGCTTGACCAGGGATACCTTACAAATGCATATCCTGTGTTTCAATTCAGCAAAGGAAAAGATGCGCATATTTTTTTAAGCTATGCCGAAGCGTTATACATAAAAGATGACAGTGAAAAAGACTGGAAAAAGCAAAATAAAAAAGGGAACCGTAATGAAGTGGAAGGGAAATTTTTTTCCGGTATAAAAGATGAATTGATTGCGGATGGAAAAGATAAACAGCAGTTTATTTCTTTATCATGGCGCACTTACCGTTATGTACAATTGCAAATTGAGACCGCAGATGAAGCATTGACTATTGATGATTTGTACGGAATATTTACCGGCTATCCATTTGAGATGAATGCAAAATTTAATGCCGGTAATAAAGTGCTTGATACAATTCTTAATACAGGCTGGCGCACCGCAAGAAGTTGCGCAATGGAAACCTATATGGATTGCCCTTACTATGAGCAGCTGCAGTATATTGGCGATACGCGCATACAGGCATTGGTTTCATTATTTAACAGCGGTGATGACCGCTTAATGCGGCAGGCCATTACTGCTTTAAATAATTCACGCATGGCAGAAGGCATAACGCTCAGCCGCTACCCATCCGCGGAAGCGCAGGAAATCCCTACCTTTTCTTTATGGTGGATTGGTATGCTGCATGATTATTTTATGTACCGCAATGATCCGCAGTTTGTAAAAAATTTTCTTGATGGTGAAAGAAGCGTGTTATCTTTTTTTGCAAAACACCAGCAGCCTGATGGAAGCGTTAAAGATGCGCCATACTGGGAGTTTACCGACTGGTGTGAAACAAAAGGATGGAATGCGGGAGTGGCGCCGGTTGGTAACGATGGCTGTTCTGCAGCCATTGACCTGCAGTTATTGCTGGCTTATGAAACTGCTGCAGACCTTGAAGAGAATTTGGGAATAAAAGAATGTGCTGCTGATTATAAAAATAAAGCAGGCCAGTTGATACAAACAATTAAAACAAAATATTGGGATAATGCTAAAAAGCTTTTTGCAGATACAAAAGAAAAGACTTTATTTTCCCAGCATGTAAACACACTGGCCATTTTAACCAATGTTGTAAAAGGTAATGATGCAGCGGATCTTGCTGAGAAAATTTTATCAGATACTTTATTAACGCAGGCAACAGTTTATTTTAAATACTATGTAAACCAGGCCATCACAAAAGCAGGTCTTGGAAATTTGTATCTTGACCAGTTGCAGATATGGAAAGATAACCTCGCGTATGGCATGACCACATGGGCCGAGATAAGCGATATAAATGCTGCCCGCTCTGATTGCCATGCCTGGGGTGCCAGCCCAAATATAGAACTGTACAGGATTGTGGCAGGCATTGATGCAGCTGCGCCGGGATTTAACAAAATAAAGATCGAACCGCATTTGGGGGCATTAAAAAATATCTCCGCTTCCATTCCCCACCCAAAAGGAAATATTGCGGTAAGCTATATTTTTGAAAATGGTAAATGGATTGCAACTATCTCAATTCCAGAAGGCACATCAGGTGTGTTTTTGTGGAAGCAGAAAGAATATGTGCTGAAGGAAGGAATGAATGTGTTTAATAACATTCCTTAACTGCTGCGGCAACATTTTTATTGTTCAATAAAGCTCAGTTGCAAAAGTGTGCGACGCAACCGCAGATGCATAAGGCTATGCAGTAGGGTACAAAGAATTTTATAAACGGGTAGTACTAAATTTCAGTGAGTGTTTTAATGAAACTTAAGGGTGTAAACAATTTTAAGTTTGTAAAACATAATCTTATATTTTTGCGGTGCTTCTGAAAAGATAAATTTTAAAACAAATATGCGACAGATACCAATACGTGAAGCTTTACGTGAGGCGATGAGCGAAGAAATGCGGAGGGACGACCGCGTGTTACTGATGGGCGAAGAAGTGGCGGAATACAACGGCGCTTATAAAGTGAGCCAGGGAATGCTTGCGGAGTTTGGCCCAAAGCGTGTAATTGATACGCCCATTTCTGAACTTGGTTTTACAGCTTTGGCAGTTGGCGCCGCACAGGCGGGTCTGCGCCCCGTTGTGGAATTTATGACCTGGAATTTTGCCGTGCTTCCACTTGATCAGATTTTAAATACCGCATCAAAAATGCTTGCGATGAGCGGCGGGCAATTAAGCTGCCCCATTGTATTCCGCGGGCCAAACGGAAGTGCCGGCCAGTTAGGTGCACAGCACTCCACTGCATTTGAAAGCTATTATGCAAATATTCCCGGAATAAAAGTAGTGTCGCCTTCCAACAGTTATGATGCAAAAGGTTTGCTGAAACAGGCGATACGCTATGAAGAAGACCCGGTAATGTTTATGGAAGGCGAAACAACTTATGGTGAAAAAGCTGAAGTTCCGGAGGAAGAATATTATATACCGCTTGGCAAAGCAGATATTAAAAAACAGGGCAAAGATGTAACAATCGTTTCTTATAATAAAATGATGAAAGTGGCGCTTGGTGCTGCCTCTGAACTTGAGAAAGAAGGCGTGAATGCAGAAGTGATTGACTTAAGAACCATCCGCCCGCTTGACTGGCAAACTATTTTATCAAGCGTGCAAAAGACAAACCGCCTGGTAATCGTGGAAGAGCAGTGGCCCATGTGCTCGGTATCTTCAGAAATTGCATACCGCATACAGAAAGAAGGCTTTGATTATCTGGATGCGCCCATCCGCCGCATTACCAGTGCAGATGCGCCCATGCATTATGCGCCAAACCTTGCAGCGCTTGCCATTCCTGATGTTGCACGCACAGTGAAACTGGTGAAGGAAGTGATGTATATGAAAAAATAAAAACTATTTACCTGCAGATAAAATCCCGATGTTTGCCAAAGCATTGGGATTTTTTATTTTGAACCAAACTGTATTACTACTATGAAGTTTTCGTTGCGTCGCACTCTTGTACGCTTTGTTCATTATTCAGCAAAAGAAAAAATTGCCATGTATATTCTTAAGTACAAAAATAAAATAATTTTTATTGTTTTATTTTTTATAGCTGCATTAAATGTGCATGCACAAAATAATGATTCAACAATAGCAAAAAAAGATTCAGCTTCAAAAAATAATAATGGCTTGCGTGATGTATTTGTACAAAGTTTTTCTTTTAATAATTATTGGAAAAATGCACCGGCTTCAGTAGCAACTATAAGGGAACAAAAATTGCATAGCATAAGCGAAACATCTATTCTTCCTGTGATGAATACAATCCCCGGTGTAAGAATGGAAGAAAGAAGTCCCGGCAGTTATCGCCTGTCCGTTCGTGGAAGTTTATTGCGTTCACCATTTGGTGTAAGAAATATTAAAGTGTATTGGAATGATATTCCTTTTACTGATGCAGGTGGCAATACATATATCAACCTTGTTGATATTAACCAACTGCAATCTTTGGAATTAGCAAAAGGCCCTGCAAGCAGCATGTATGGCGCAAACACAGGCGGCGCTTTATTTTTAAGCTCGGATGGTTTTCCTTTTGAAGACCCGCGCAAGAATATTTTTAAAATTGGAGTTACTGGCGGCTCTTATGGTTTGTTTGATGAACATATAACATGGCAATATCAAAAAAATAATTTCTTCAGTAACGTTTCGCAATCGCATGTGCAAAGTGATGGATACAGGCAGCAATCTGCATTAAGGAGAGATGCAATTCAATGGAATGGTGATTGGCATTTTAATTTTCATGAGCAATTATCTGCATTTTTATTTTATACAGATTTGCATTACGAAACTCCCGGCGGGCTTACACTACGGCAGATGGATTCCCTGCCCACGCTTGCAAGATTACCTGCGGGCCCAGTTCCCGGCGCAGTGCAGCAACATACAGGTGTGTATAATAAAACTGCATTTGCAGGTTTTAGTTTAAGATCAATTTTTTCAAATCATTTTGATAACACTACATCATTCACACTTAATCATACAGATTTTGAAAATCCTTTTATTACCAACTATGAAAAAAGAAATGAACTGAATTATGGTGGCAGAACTGTTTTTGATTATCACAATCAAAATAAACAGTTTGGTTTTCATTGGTTAAATGGTGTGGAATGGCAGCAGAATTATTCCCAAATAAATGTGTATGGAAATAAAGCGGGAGTCGCAGACACTGTACAGTATAAAGATGTACTGTATGCCACGCAATATTATTTATTCTCTCAGCTTAATTTTAGTATTGGTGCAAAATGGAAATTCGAAGCAGGGCTTAGCAGCAACCGGCAGTTATTGAAATATAAGAGAACTACCGACCCTGTTTATAATTATTACACAAAGCAAAATACAAATGCTTTGATTGCCCCAAGGCTCAGTGCATTGTATAATATCTCTGCGGATGCATCAGTATATGGAATTATTTCAAAAGGTTTTTCTCCGCCCGCACTTGCAGAAGTGAGGCCATCCACCGGAAAGTTTTATGATCTTCAGCCCGAACATGGCTGGGACTTTGAAGCCGGTATAAAAGGATTTTTGTTTAAGTATATATTGGCATTTGATATAAATGCTTATTCCTTTGATTTAAAAAATGCTATTGTAAGAAAAACAGACAGCACAGGCGCAGACTATTTTACCAACGCAGGCGGTACAAAGCAACATGGAATAGAAGCGTGGCTGCAGCTAAACATTATTGATAATAAAAATTCATTCGTTTCAAAACTTACCATTGCAAACAGTTTTGCATACCAGCCTTACAGATTTGAAAATTATTTTGTGGGTTCAAAAGACTACACGGGTAACCGCGTAACGGGCGTACCAAAAACAGTGAACGTCACAACGCTTGATGCCACAATCAAAAATAACTTTTATACAAATATTACGCTCACTCAAACATCTTCTCTTCCTTTAAACGATGCCAATGATGCATTCGCAAATGCTTATCAATTGCTGCAAATAAAAATTGGTTTCAGGAAACAGCTCAACAAAGCGGGACTTGATATTTTTGGCGGTGTAGATAATGCCCTCAACCAGTTATACAGCCTGGGAAATGATATTAATGCATTTGGCGGAAGGTATTTTAATCCTGCACCTGCCAGAAATTATTTTGCGGGGTGCAGTATAGAATTATAACCATCTCTTCCCTGTTGACAATTTTCACCTTTCACTTTCTTCACTATATTAGCAGCCCTAAAACAACACGATGCCGAATATTCTTATAATAGATGATGAAAGGGCAATCCGCAAAACATTGGGCGAAATTCTTACCTATGAAGGGTTTAAAGTGGAAGAAGCTTCCGATGGTGAAGAAGGGCTGAAGTTTTTCAGCGAAAAAAATTATGATGTGGTGCTTTGTGATATTAAAATGCCAAAAATGGATGGGCTGGAATTTCTTGCAAAAGCATCAGCAAAAAACCCCGATGTTCCGGTGATTATGATCAGCGGCCACGGCACTATTGAAACTGCAGTAGACGCTGTAAAAAAAGGAGCTTATGATTATGTTGCAAAACCACCCGATTTAAACCGCCTGCTGATAACTATCCGTAACGCACTTGATAAAAATAATTTAAGCAGGGAAACAAAAGTGCTGAAACGCAAAGTAAACCGGGTGCAGGAAATAATTGGTGAAAGCGAACTGGTGCAAAGAATAAAAGATACTATTGAAAAAGTTGCTGCTACCGATGCACGTGTATTAATAACCGGCGAAAATGGCGTAGGTAAAGAATTAGTGGCAAAATGGCTGCATGAAAAAAGTAACCGTGCTTCCGGCCCGCTGGTAGAAGTAAATTGCGCAGCTATTCCCGGTGAACTGATCGAAAGTGAATTATTCGGACATGAAAAAGGATCCTTTACTTCCGCTGTAAAACAGCGCATAGGAAAATTTGAACAGGCAAACGGGGGCACTTTGTTTTTGGATGAAATTGGCGATATGAGTTTAAGCGCACAGGCTAAAGTGCTGCGTGCACTGCAGGAAGGAAAAATAACAAGAGTGGGTGCCGATAAAGAAATAGCAGTGGATGTAAGGGTCATTGCCGCTACCAATAAAAACCTGCTGCAGGAAGTGGAAGAAAAAAAATTCAGGCTCGACTTATATCACCGTATTGGTGTTATACTCATTCATGTACCTTCCTTAAATGAACGTACAGATGATATACCGCTGCTTGCAGAAAAATTCCTTGAAGATATTGCTGAAGAATACGGGCAGGCAAAAAAAACAATAGATAAAAAAGCGATGGAAGCTCTGCAAAAAAATAACTGGACGGGCAATATACGTGAACTGCGCAACGTGGTGGAAAGGCTGGTGATACTTTCAGGCAAAACAATTACCGCGGAAGACATTGCACATTATGTTGTGCCAAATAAATGAATGGTGTTCTGTAATCAATAAATAATTTTTTTGTAACCGGGCTTTTGTTTTTCAGTTAAGCATTGTTGCGTCGCACTCTTGTACTTTTGGATAAATGGCACCTGCACAAAAAAGATTCCGTATATCTATGCGGCACAACGGCAGCAGCTTTTTTCAATAAATATTTCACGGTGGATGAAAAAAAAAATACAATTATTATTATTACGGGCCCCACTGCATCCGGCAAAACGGCTTTGTCGCTTGAGCTTGCAAAACATTTGGACACTTCCATTATTTCCGCAGACTCCCGCCAGTGTTTTAAAGAATTAAATATTGGTGTGGCAAAACCAACCAATGAGCAGCTGCAGGGTGTAAAACATTATTTTATTAATTCACATTCCATATTTGAAAATGTAAATGCACAAATTTTTGAAGATTATGCCCTGCATGCCGCAGCAGAAATTTTCACCAAAAATAATTTTGCAGTAATGGCCGGCGGCACAGGTTTATATATCAAAGCATTTTGTGAAGGGCTTGATGAAATACCGGAAATAAATGCGGAAACCAGGAAACAGGTCATTGATAATTATAAACATCTCGGGCTGCAATGGCTGCAAAATGAAATAAGCAGCAAGGATCCTGCGTTCTGGGAAGGTTGCGAGAAGCAAAACCCGCAACGTTTGATGCGGGCACTGGAAGTAATTATCTCAACAGGCAGATCAATCACTGCTTACAGAAAACAGGAAAAAAAAGAAAGACCCTTCCGTATCATCAAAGTTGGCCTGCAGATTTCCAAAGAACAGCTTCATCATAATATTAATATGCGTACCGCTAAAATGATTGATGAAGGTTTAATAGCCGAAGCAAAATTATTAATAAAGTATAAACACCTCAATGCACTGCAAACAGTGGGTTACAGCGAAATGTTCGCTTACCTGCAGGAAAAGATTTCTTTGGATGAAGCCATCAGCCGGATAAAAACAAATACCATGCATTACGCAAAAAGGCAGGTAACATGGTTTAAAAAAGACCCTGCCATCCGGTGGATTAAAGAAAAGCCGGGTTCTTCTGTTAAAGATTTGATCCAATAAATATTTTATATAGCGCACTTTTTCTGAAGCAAACCCTGAATGTGTATAAATGACACAAATGATATGTGTACAAATGACATGATAAAATTTTTTTTATTTTTTTTTATTTTGGGAAATAATTAATCGTTAATTTTATCCGTCCCTAATTATTAAACAACATTATAACTGCCCCGCTTATGAGACAAAAAATCGTCTGTATGGCTGTACGCATCAGCGCAGCCTTTCTTTTCATGTTTATTTCCGGCTCCCTTCTGGCGCAGAAAAAAGTAACTGGTACAGTTACTAACGCCAAAGACAAGCAACCTGTTGGATTTGCAACAGTGATGGTAAAAGGCACAAATATTGCCACTGCTACCACCACAACAGGAACATTTATTATTACAGTACCAGCAGGTAAAAATACGCTGGTAGTTTCTTCAGTTGGTTTTGATGATGCAGAAGTTAGTGTGGCATCATCTGATAACGTATCAGTAGTTTTAAAAGAGAAAACATCCTCACTGGATGAAATTGTAGTTACTGGTTACACGTCGCAGAAAAAGAAAACTTTAACCGGCGCCGTTTCCGTTGTTAATGTAAAAGAGTTAAAAGACATACCCGCCGGAAGCCCTGAGCAAATGCTGCAGGGAAAGGCATCAGGCGTTACAATTACTACAACAGGCCAGCCGGGAAATGCAAACAGCATACACATCAGGGGCATTACTTCTTTTGGCAACACAAATCCATTGGTTATTATTGATGGTGTTCCCGGGAATTTACACGACATCAACGCAGCAGATATTGAATCACTGCAGATATTAAAAGATGCGGCTGCTTCTATTTATGGTGTACGCGGATCAAATGGCGTAATTGTTGTTACAACAAAAAAGGGTAAAGGAAAAGCCACCATATCTTATGATGGTTATTACGGCACCCAGCGCCCCCCTACCGGGAATGTATTTAATTTAGCAAACCCATCAGAAATGGCCCAGATTGTATGGAATGCTCAAAAGAATTCAGGTCAGGTGCCAACCCATCCTCAGTATGGCAGCGGCGCACAACCTGTTCTCCCGGATTATATCTTGTCTATTCATGATAACGGAAATGGTAGTTTTTCAAGCGTATCTGGATTTACGGGAACCCCTACTGCTGCAGAATTGGCTGCATATAATATTGATTACAGTAAAGGCCCTATTTTACAGATTATGCGTGCTAACAAAACAGGAACAGACTGGTTTCATGAAGTATTTAAACCTGCGCCTATACAAAATCATAACATTTCTGCTTCCGGCGGAAATGACAGGTCATCTTACTTTTTTTCTTTAAATTATTTTGACCAGCAGGGGTCATTGATAAACACTTACCTGAAAAGATATTCGGTAAGGGCCAATACAGTATTTAATGTAAAAGATCATATAAGGGTAGGTGAAAATGCATATATTTTCTTCAAATCAAATCCACAGATTTCTAACCAGAGTGAGAATGTAATTGGTACGACATTCAGGGAACAGCCTATTATCCCTGTTTATGATATCAATGGTGGCTGGGGTGGTACAAAAGCCGGTGGATTGGGCAATGCTCTGAATCCTGTTGAGCAACAGTGGGAAGGAAATAATAACGTGGGCAATGACTGGCAAATAAATGGTAATGTTTTTGCTGAAGCAGATTTCCTGAATCATTTTACTGCCAGAACCAGTTTTGGTGGTAATATAGATAACTATTATTATTATTATTATGGTTACCATAGGTACAGTGATGCAGAAGTTAACACATCCAACTCTTTTACAGAAGGAGCAGGCTATAACCGTAGCTGGACATGGTCAAATACTATTGCCTATAAAAACCAGTTTGGCAAACATGATGTAAATGTTTTGGGCGGAGTTGAGGCTATTGAAGATTATGGCAGAAGTTTATTTGGAAGCGCGTTAGGTTTTTTTACTAACAATCCGTTGTACCGTTTCCTCGGTAATGCCAGCCCGGGCTCACCTCCCAATGGAAGCAGCGCTTATCAAAGCTCTATCTATTCTCAGTTTGGACAGGTTAATTATGCTTATGATGAGAAATACCTTCTAAGCGGTACTATACGCCGCGATGGTTCTTCAAAATTTGGACCTAACAGCCGTTATGGTACTTTCCCTTCTGTATCTGCAGGATGGGTGGTAACAAGAGAATCTTTTATGAAAGGTGTGAACTGGCTGAACAATTTAAAAATAAGGGGAAGCTGGGGTAAATTAGGTAATGACCTGAATGTTAACCCGGCAAACGCATTCGATCTTTTTGGCGCCGGTTTTGGAACTTCATATTATGATATTGCCGGTACAAGTACAAGCACAGTACAGGGTTTCTATGCCACCAGATATGGTAACCCTGCTACAAGCTGGGAAGAAGATAAGTTGACAAATATTGGCTTAGATGCAACTGTGTTTAAAAATAAATTTGACTTCTCCATTGAATGGTATAAAAAATCAATCAGTGGTCTTTTGTTCGGCGCACAGGCAGGTGCTACAGTGGGCGGAGGTTCATTACCTGTAATAAATATCGGTAACGTAGAAAATAAAGGGATTGATTTAGCCGCAACTTATCACGGTAGTGTGGGAAGAGATTTTAAATTTGATATCAGCGGTACGTTCTCTCATTATAAAAGTAATATTACCTCTATACCTGGTGGCGGTTATTTTGACGATGCTTTTTTACGTATTCAGCCGCTTGTCCGCAATGCTGTTGGTCACCCAATCAGCGCTTTCTTTGGATACCAGACGATAGGATTATTCCAAAGTGCTGATGATGTGGCAAAATCGCCTACGCAGCCCGATGCGGCTCCCGGCAGGTTTAAATTTGCTGATATAAACGGCGATGGAAAAATTGATGCAAGCGACAGGACGTTTATAGGCGATCCAAACCCCGATTTCACTTATGGCGTTAACCTCTCAGCTTCGTACAAAGGTTTTGATTTCTCAATGTTCCTGTATGGATCTCATGGCAATGACATCATTAATTATACAAAATACTGGACGGATTTTTATCCATCTTTCCAGGGTACCAAGAGCAAAGATTTACTGTATAATTCGTGGACGCCACAGAATACCAATGCAAAACTTCCGATTAATGAAACAGGAAGTAACTTCAGTAACAACGTTTATCCAAATTCATATTACCTGGAAAATGGCTCGTACCTGAGGTGCAAATCACTGATCATTGGTTATACAATACCAGCTGCCATTTTAAAAAGGGTTGGCGTGGATAAATTCAGGGTATATGTTCAGGCTGCCAATTTATTTACCATTACAAAATACAGCGGGCTGGATCCTGAAATTGCAGGCCCTGTTGATGGAAATACTGGTCAGCCTTCCAATTCCAATTTTGGTATTGACCAGGCAAACTATCCGAATATCAGGACATTTATTGCCGGTATAAACCTTTCTTTTTAAATTTGAATAAAAAAATTGATGTATGAAAAAAATAAATTTTAAAATCATAATTGCCTGTGCAGTCGCTGGAAGCACAATCTTTTATGCATGTTCAAAAAGTTTTCTTGATAAGCCATCTCTTGGCACCCTCGACCCCGGTACACTGGCCAACAGTGCAGGGGTGCAGGGTTTATTAATAGGCGCATATTCCCTTCTGGATGGTTATGGCGGACAGGGACAGGGGTGGGAAGCCTCTGCCTCAAACTGGGTATATGGCGGTGTTGCAAGCGATGATGCCTACAAAGGCTCAGATGGTGGCGACCAGCCCGATATCATACCTATTGAAACCTATTCTGAAACCCCGGCGGATTATTATTTTAATAACAAATGGAGAATGTGCTATGATGCCATTCAACGTTGTAATGATGTTATACGTGTAACTCCGTTGGCGACTGATATGAGTGATGCAGACAAAACATTAGCCATTGCCCAGGCACGTTTCCTCAGGGCGCATTATAATTTTGAAGCCCAAAAATTTTGGAATCATGTTCCCTGGATAGATGAAACCATCAGCTATGCAGCGGGAAATTATAATGTGCCCAATACTTCTGATGTATGGTCTCATATTGAAGATGATTTTAAATTTGCAATGGATAACCTTCCTGAAACTTGGCCTCAGGTGGGCCGCGCCAATAAGTGGGCAGCACAGATTTATCTTGCAAAAGCTTATATGTTTGAGCATAAATTTAGTGATGCCAAGACATTGCTGACAGATGCTATTGCAAATGGCGTAACAGCAAGCGGTAAAAAATATGCGCTTGTAAATTTTTCTGACAACTTTAATGCAGAAACAAAAAACAGCGCAGAAGCTGTTTTCTCTGTACAGCAATCTGTAAATGATAATTCAGGAGGAGCAAATGCAGGATGGGGTGATGTTTTGAATTTCCCCTATAACGGCGGACCCGGCGGATGTTGCGGTTTTTACCAGCCATCACAGAGCCTTGTAAATTCATACAGGGTTGACGTCAATGGCTTACCTTTCTTAGATACATGGAATGATGTGGATGTAAAAAATGATCAGGGGCTTCTTTCAAGTGATCCATTTACTCCCGAAACTGGCCTGTTAGACCCCCGTTTGGACTGGACTGCAGGCAGAAGGGGCATTCCTTATCTTGACTGGGGTGCACATCCGGGTAATGACTGGATACGCGATCAGTCTTACAGTGGCCCCTATGCACCAAAGAAACACGTTTATTATAAACGCCAGACAGGTGCGCTTACTGATAACTCTTTCTGGACAAGCGGTGTAACTGCCAATAACTATACTTTTATAAGGTTTGCTGATGTATTGCTTTGGGCAGCAGAATGCGAAGTAGAAGTAGGTAGTTTGGAACAGGCAAGAGCTTATGTAAACCAGGTAAGGGCCAGGGCTGCTGATCCTGCTGGCTGGGTACATACTTATATAGATCCCGCCAACCCGTCACTAGGTAATACAAATATCCCTGCTGCAAATTACAAATGCGGTCTTTATACACTGGCTTGGACAGATCAGGCAACTGCACGTAAAGCTGTTCAGTTTGAAAGAAAGCTTGAATTGGGGATGGAAGGTCACCGTTTCTTTGATTTAGTGCGTTACGGTACTGCAGCTGCAGTGCTGAATGCTTATATCGCAAAAGAAAGAACCAGAAGGCCTTTCTTTACGACTGCTGTATTTACTGCAGGCAAAAATGAATATTACCCGATTCCACAGGCACAGATAGATTTAAGTGGTACTACTTTGACACAAAACCCCGGTTATTAGTTCATTTAAAATTATAAGATTAAAAAAGGTAGAGTTAAACCTCTGCCTTTTTTAGTTATTTCACATCTAATTTATTTATCAGTAACATGAAAGGCGCTTTCCGGTTTTGCTTGGGTTTATATTTATTTTTTTTAATCAGTTCCTGCCGGCAAAAAACCATGTTTCAGCAGGTATCTTCTTCACATTCAGACATACACTTTAATAATAAAATTGAGGAAACAGATACAGTAAACATCCTTGATTTTGCAAATGTATATAACGGCGGCGGCGTGGGCATTGGCGATTTTAATAATGATGGCTTACAGGATATTTATTTCACCGGTAACCTCGTTTCCAACAAACTCTATATTAACAGGGGAAACATGCATTTTGAAGATGTTACAAATGCGGCTGGAGTGGGCGGTGATGGAAAATGGTGCAGGGGTGTTTCTGTGGTAGATATAAACAATGATGGCTGGCCGGATATTTACGTGTGCGCAACAGTTTGGAAAGATGGAAAGCGAAGAGAAAACCTTTTATATATAAACCAGGGCGAGCAAAAAGATGGCATACCAAAGTTTAAAGAAGAAGCAGCAGAATATGGATTAAATGATTCCAGCTTTTCTACCAGCGCTTCATTTTTTGATTATGATAATGACGGGGACCTTGACGTTTTTATATCAGTAAATGAAATACCTAATGGCGAATATCCAAATAAATTCAGGAAGCTTGTAAATGATGGTACCTATCCCAGTACCGGAAAATTACTCCGCAACGACTGGAACGATTCTCTTAAACATCCATTTTTTACCGATGTATCTAAAAAAGCAGGTATAACCTATGAAGGATATTCTCATGGTGCATCTGTCGCAGATATAAACCAGGATGGATGGAAAGATATTTATGTAACAAATGATTACCTCTCACCCAATGTGCTTTATATCAATAACAGGGATGGCACATTTACCAATGAATCGGAAAATTATTTTAAACATACTTCTGCCAATGCTATGGGGCAGGATATTGAGGATATAAATAATGATGGGCTTGCAGATATAGTTGAACTTGATATGGATCCGCAGGATAATTACCGCAAAAAAATGATGCTGAACCCAAACAGTTATCAAACTTACCGGAACCTTGATTATTTTGGTTATCAATACCAGTATGTGAGAAACACTTTACAGTTAAACCAGGGGCCAAGGGTTAATGAAAATGATTCGGTTGGTCCGCCCGCTTTCAGCGAAATATCATTTATGAGCGGAGTAGCAGAAACTGATTGGAGCTGGACTCCTATGGTAACCGATTTTGATAATGATGGCCTGCGGGATATAATAGTTACAAATGGTTTCCCCAAAGATGTTACCGATCATGATTTTGTTGCATTCCGCAACCAGGCGTTTTCTATTGCTACCAAAAAACAAATGCTTGATCAGATACCTGAAGTAAAAATCAAAAATTATGCATTTCATAATAATGGTGATTTAACTTTTTCTGATGCTTCCGCTGCATGGGGAATTTCGCAGCCTTCTTTTTCAAACGGCGCCGCGTATGTTGACCTGGATAATGACGGTGATTTGGATTATGTAGTAAATAATATAAATGACGAAGCATTTATTTATGAAAATAAGACAAATGAGAATAAAGACCACAACCATTATCTCCAGATAAATTTTTCTTCTGAAGCGCCAAACATCAATGGCATCGGGGCTTTTGCCGAACTGCATTACAATCATGGTAAACAGCAGGTATATGAAAACACGCCTTACCGGGGCTATCTTTCATCAGTGCAGCCAGGCGCCCATTTCGGTTTAGGGAATATTTCCGCAGTTGATTCAGTGATGATAAAATGGCCAGATGGTAAAATGCAGTTATTGAAAAATGTAAAAGCAGATGAAACAATTACCGTGCGTCACAAAGATGCAAACGAAATGTATTCATGGCAAAAAACTGCGCTTGCAGCCAGTACTTTATTTAAAGATATATCCGGTACGGCTGCACCAAATATTATCCATAAAGAAGACGACTATATTGACTTCAATATCCAGAAATTAGTACCCCATAAATTAAGTGATTACGCCCCCGGTCTTGCAGCAGGCGATGTAAACAATGATGGCCTTACAGATATAATTATGGGCGGATCGGTGGGTTACAGCCCACGGGTGCTTACACAGCAGGCCAATGGAAGTTTTATAGCTAAAGACCTTACTCCCGGTGCGTCGCGCAATACCAAACAGTCTAACGATATGGGTGTAATGCTTTTTGATGCAGATGGTGATGGAGACGAAGACTTATATATATGCAGCGGCGGTTCTCAGGCGCCTTCCAATTCGGCCAGTTACCAGGATAAACTTTTTATAAATGACGGCAAAGGAAACTTTACATTTGATTCACTCGCATTACCTCAAAATTTTATAAGCAAATCCTGTGTACGCGCAGTGGATATTGACAATGACGGCGACCTCGATCTTTTTGTGGCGGGCAGATGTGTGCCGGAAAAATATCCGCAACCTGCATCCTGTTTTATTTACAGGAATGATTCTCAAAAAGGGCAAATTAAATTTACTGATGTAACCGGTTCTGTTGCAAAGGATTTAAAAAATGTGGGCATGACCTGCGATGCACTCTGGACAGATTTTGATAATGATGGATGGGTGGATCTTATCATTACCGGGGAATTTATGCCGGTAAAATTCTTTCATAATAACCATGGTAAACTCGAATTGCTTCATACTGTTTTGGATAATCAGGTGGGCTGGTGGAACAGTATCATCCCGGGCGATTTTGATAATGACGGAGATATAGATTATATTGTAGGAAACGTAGGCCTGAATTCTTTTTACCGTCCAACCGATCAGTACCCCGTGCGTGTATATGGGAAAGATTTTGACAATAACGGAAGTTATGATGCAATCCCATCCATATACCTGCCGGCACAGGATGGAACAATGAAAGAATTCCCTGCCCAAACAAGAGATGACCTTATCAAACAGATGATTGAAATGCGCAATAAGTTTCAATCTTACAAAGATTTTGCAACGGCAACATTTGATAAATTACTCACAAAAGATGAGTTGAACGGTGCGATTATACTTTCAGCAAATAACTTTAAAAGCGCATTTATCCGCAATGATGGGAATGGTCATTTTACAATGACCGCCCTGCCCGCGCAGGCGCAAATTTCCAGTGTGTTTGGAATGATAGCGGAAGATGTGGATGGGGATGGAAACCTTGATGTGGTAATGAACGGTAATGATTTCGGCACAGAGGTTTCTGTAGGCCGTTATGATGCATTTAACGGGCTGGTATTAAAAGGCGACGGTAAAGGAAATTTTCAACCATTAAGTATATTGCAAAGCGGTATTTATATTCCGGGAAACGGAAAAGCAATGGTAAAACTTGCAAACAGCAGCGGGCAGTGCATTGTTGCAGCTTCGCAAAACCACGGCCCGCTTAAAATTTTTGAAATGAAACAGGCTGTTCACATAATTGCTGCAAAACCAGATGACGCTTATGCATTGCTTAAACTGAATAATGGAAAAACCCGCAAAGAAGAATTGAATTATGGCTCGGGGTTTTTATCACAATCACAAAGATTTATAACCATTGGTGCACAGGTGCAATCCGCTGAAATGGTTGACAGCAAAGGGAGCCACAGAAAAATTTATTAACCTTTTTTATAAAAAGCCATGAGCAAAAGCAATTTTCATCCTTTATTTTTTTGTTTGGTTGTATTCCTTTTTTCCTGCAATCGGCACAAGGATTTCAATCCAAATAATGTTGAAATATTACATGCAAATGAAGAACAGCTTACACAAATAATCATTCACGATATTTTTTCACCGCCGGTTGCAAGCCGCATCTACGCCTATACTTCACTTGCACAGTATGAGGCTGTACGTTTCATGAACCCTGATTCAAAATCATTTGCAGCAGATTTAAACGGCTTTCCAAAAATACCGCAGCCGGAGAAAGGGAAGGAATATAATTACATACTTGCCGGCACAAAGGCATTTTGTGTTGTGGCACACCAGGTACGGATTTTCGATTCCCTTTCATTAAAAAAATATGAGGATTCATTATTTGGTTTGTACATCGATGTATTGTCAACAGACGTGTATAGGCGCTCTATGGCATTTGGTGATTCAATTGGTGTAAAAATTTTACAGCGCGCCAAAACAGATATGTATAAACAAACACGTGGCATGCCCAAATACCTGGGTAGCGAAACCGATGGCAAATGGCAGCCAACTGCACCCGATTATCTTGATGGCGCAGAACCCTACTGGAGTCTTATCAAACCATTTTCATTAGATAGTGCTTCGCAGTTCAGGCCAATGCCGCCATTGGCATTCAGCAAAGACACAAACAATGCTTATTTTAGAATGGTTGCTGCGGTTTACAATAAACAAAAAACGCTTACTGATTCCGAAAAAAACATTGCACATTTTTGGGATGACAATTCTTTGGTAATGGAGCACAGCGGCCACCTGATGTTTGCCGATAAAAAAATCACACCAGGCGGCCACTGGATGGGCATTACAAATATTGCCTGTCACAAAGTAAATGCAGATGCAGTAAAAACTGCTGAAGCCTATTCATTGGTATCCATGTCGCTGCTTGATGCATTTATCAGTTGCTGGGATGCAAAATACACTTATGAATATGGGCGCCCTATCACTGTTATCAATGAGTATATAGAAAAAGGGTGGGACCCGCTTTTGCAAACACCCGCCTTTCCTGAATATACCGCTGGCCATGCAACCATTTCAGGATCTGCCTCTACTGCGCTTACCTATTTGTTTGGCGATGAATTTTCTTTTCACGATAACTCCGATTCCCTTTACATCGGCATGGTGCGTGATTTTACTTCCTTCAAACAGGCTGCAGAAGAAGCTTCTGTCAGCAGGTTTTACGGAGGCATACATTATATGCCAAGCCTTGATTCAGGCCTCGCCAAAGGGAGATTAGTAGGGGCACATTTATTAAGCAGGCTGAAATTGAAATAGGATTTTTTTTGAAACCAGCTTCATCTTTTCATAGCAGCATTGTTGCGTCGCACACCTGTACTGTATTTTTTACAGCAGCAAAGAGAAAAATTGGATTGCTGTATGCACTTAACAGGTGCGTGCAGAGAAGTACAACTGGCTGCCATAAAATCAGAACATATAAGTGTGCGACCGCCGCTTTTGACGGGCGCGGCGCAATCCCGAAAGTTTTCAGGACTGGATAAAGCTTATCCGACTGGCCTAAAATAAATTTTTCTTCTTAACTTCCTTTCTTTATTTTAACTGCTTGATCCAAACTATTATTGCATGTCAAACTCGCTGTTCCGTACCAAGAATATTGATAAAATTTTGCGTGATGCAGAAACAATGGCCGAAGATGCGCATGGAGGCCACGGGTTAAAACGCGTCCTTACGCTTAAAGACCTTACCTTTTTTGGGATAGCCGCTATTATTGGTGCAGGCAGCTTCAGCAGTTTGGGGCAGGCCTGTTATAACGGCGGTCCCGGCGTTGTAATCCTTTTTATTATTTGTGCTGTTGCCTGCGGCTTTACAGCATTGTGTTACTCAGAGTTTGCAAGCCGAATACCTGTTGCAGGCAGCGCTTACACCTATGCATATGCATCCTTTGGTGAAGTATTTGCGTGGATCATTGGCTGGGCGCTGATAATGGAATATTCTATCGGCAACATTTATGTAGCTTTTTCATGGAGCGATTATTTTACATCGTTTATGAACCGCATAGGTGTGCATATACCGGATTACCTCACCTGCAGTTATATGGAAGCGCACACGGCGGTGGTTGATAATGTTTCGGTGCCCATTGCAAATATCACGGCCTCTACACAGGAATTATTAAATGCATGGAACGCTGCGCCAATGATTGGCGGGTTGAGAATTATTTTCGATTTGCCCGCGCTTGTAATTTGCCTGTTGATTACCACACTTGTTTACAGGGGTGTAAAAGAATCGCGCAATTTCAGTAACGTAATGGTGATACTGAAACTCTGTATTATCATCCTGGTAATTGCAGTGGGCGCTTATTATGTAAACCCTGATAACTGGACGCCAATAAATGCTGCAGGGGTAAGATCTTTTATGCCAAATGGTTTCAGCGGGGTGATGCGCGCCGTAAGCGGTGTGTTCTTTGCGTATATTGGTTTTGATGCCATAAGCGTAATGGCCGAAGAAAGCAAGAACCCGCAGCGCGATTTGCCGCGCAGTATGATCCTTTCATTAGTCATCTGCACTATTGTATATATACTGCTTACATTGGTGCTTACAGGTGTAATCAGTTATGAAAAATTTAATAATGTGGGCGACCCCCTTGCAAAAATATTTGAAGACACCAATGTGGGCTGGATGCAGTTCCTTGTTTCATTAGCCGCGGTAATTGCCATGACAAGCGTGCTGCTTGTTTTTCAAATGGGGCAGCCGCGTATATGGATGAGTATGAGCCGTGATGGCCTTTTGCCGCCTGTGTTTCAGAGGATACACCCTAAATTTCAAACCCCGTCTTTTGCCACCATTATTACAGGATTAGTAGTGGGTGTGCCGTTGTTGTTTACCGATAAAGTTTTTGTGCTCGATTTCACAAGCATTGCCACACTGTTTGCATTTGTATTAGTATGTGGCGGTGTTTTACTTATTCCGCGAAAAGAAAAAGTGGCAGGCAGGTTTAATATACCTTACATCAACGGCAAGTTTATTTTTCCATTAATAGTAATAGCCGCCGGGGTTCTTGCATTGTATGCAGGTGGCAAAACTTATTTCAGCGATTTGTTTTCCCTTACAAACGATAATGCATCATTAAATATTTCCACCATTATTCTCTGGATTGTTCTCATCGTTTTATCAGCTGTGGCATTTATGAAGAACTTTTCTTTAATTCCATTGCTCGGGCTTTCATCCTGTTTATACCTGCTCACGGGTATGACAGGAAAAAACTGGGAATGGTTTGGTTCCTGGCTCTTACTTGGATTGATTGTTTACTTTATGTACGGGTACAGGAAAAGTAAATTGGCAATGCCCGTTGCGGTTTAGTGCCGCTTGAATTTGCAGATGAATTTTTTTATAAGCCAATCGTTCAGTAATGGCATCACCTGTTGCGGTGTGCCCCGCCAACGTCGGTGGTCGCATACTTGTACTCATGTATCTTTATTCAGCAATAATCATTTTCAAAAAGCCATTTATATTGTGAGATGGCTTTTATCTTTAGCAATAAATTCAATTCATTTTGAAACTTAATTACTTCTCAATCAACCTTCCCTTTCAATATCCATTTACGATTTCCAATGGAAGAACAAAAACACACCAGCCTTCATTGATTGTTTCTCTTTCAATTGGGCCATACACAGGTTACGGTGAAGCCCCTGCCATTATTTATTATGATGTTACTGTTGAGCAAATGATTGCAGACCTTGAGCAGAAAAAAATGTTTGTTGAAAAATTCGCTTTAACTGATCCTGAACGTTACTGGCATTACCTGCACCATCTTTTTCCCAACAACCCTTTTTTGGTTTGTGCATTAGATATGGCATGCTGGGACCTGTTTGGCAAAATAAAAAACCTGCCTTTGTATAAACTGTGGAATACATTGTGGGAAAACGTCCCTGCTACTGACTATACAATTGGAATAGATACTATTGAAAAAATGGTGGAAAAAATGAAAGCCGCACCCTGGCCCATTTATAAAATAAAACTGGGAACCGGGGATGATATAAAAATTATAAATGAACTGCGTAAATATTCAACATCAGTTTTTCGTGTTGATGCCAATGCTGCCTGGAATATTGATGAAGCGCTCGGGAAAATCCCTC
Source organism: Chitinophagales bacterium (assembly GCA_038207175.1). Classification (GTDB taxonomy): domain Bacteria; phylum Bacteroidota; class Bacteroidia; order Chitinophagales; family Chitinophagaceae; genus JBBRAD01. The sequence goes on along the minus strand of JBBRAD010000001.1, from coordinate 144,506 downwards.
AACTGAAAATCCTTGGTGTTGAATTTATTGAACAGCCTTTGGCAAAGGATGATTGGAATGGGATGAAAATTTTATTTGAACAATCACCGCTTCCTTTAATTGCTGATGAAAGCTGCGTATTTGAAAATGATGTAGAAAAATGTTTCAACTATTTTCACGGCATTAATATCAAGCTTACCAAATGCAGCGGCATTACGCCTGCATTGCGCATGATAAAAAAAGCGCGTGAATTAAATATGAAAGTAATGATGGGCAGTATGAATGAATGCAGCATTGGTTCTGCGGCTATTGCAAATTTTTTACCCCAATTAGATTATGCCGATATGGACGGGCCTTTGTTGCTTGCAGAAGATAAAGCAACAGGCATTGAATTTGATTTTGGAAAAGTAAGACTGACAAATAAACCAGGACTGGGAATAGAAACATTTTTATAAAAAGAAACCCTTCTCAAATTTTTTGCGAAGGGTTTCTTTTGCTTTGCCCGGCAATGTTCAGAACGATGAAGTGAGTGACACAACAGGCGATGCTGCGAAATACTGCAGCCGGGCTAAAATTATTTTTACCAGATCCTTGCACGCAAACTATCCGGCGTGTACATTTTGTTCCCGGGTTTTACATTAAAGGCTTCGTAAAAAGCATCTACATCTGTAAGAGGCCCGTTCACACGGAATTTCTCGGGCGAATGTACATCAGTAAGCACCTGTGTGCGGGTTTGTTCAGGCCGCTCATTTTCCTGCCAGCTTAAGGCATAGCCAAGAAAAAACCTTTGGGTAGGAGTAAGGCCAGCAATTTTTTCACCTTTTTTATATTCGTCCGTTTGTTTAAAAGCATCAAGGCCGAGCAATACGCCCCCAAGATCTGCAATGTTTTCACCAAGTGTTGCTTTGCCGTTTATTTTAAAAGTATCAACGGCAACATACTGGCTGAACTGGTTGGCAAGCATACCTGAGCGGTGGGCGAATTTTACAGAGTCCTGTGGCGACCACCATCCTTTTAAATTTCCCTGCCCGTCAAACTGCCTTCCTTCATCATCAAAGCCATGTGTCATTTCGTGGCCGATGGTAGATGCTGCCATGTACCCGTACACTACTGCATCATCCAGTTCATTATCATCATAGCCGGGAACTATGAAAGCTGCTGCAGGTAATACAATTTCATTATTGGAAGGGTCGTAATAGGCATTATATGTTTGCGGAAACATACCCCACTCTGTTTTGTCAACAGGCTTGCCTAATTTATTGGTATTGTAATTATGCCAGAAAATATTTGCATTTACTTCATTCTGAAAGTAACTGTCTGCGCTGATTTGCAGTGCAGAGAAATCTTTCCATTTATCGGGGTAACCTACTTTTTTATTTACAAGAGCTAATTTAGCCAATGCCTTTTGTTTGGTGCTGTCACTCATCCAGTCAAGGTTTTCAATACGGTTCTTTAAAGCAGTGCGTATGTTCTCTACAAGCTGCGAGTAGCGGGCCTTGGCGCTGTCATTAAAATATTTCTTTACATAAATCTGCCCCAGTAATTCACCCATTACGCCTTCTTCGGACTGAATGACCCTTTTCCATCTTGGCTTTCTTTCCGTAGTGCCTGAGAATAATTTATTAAATGAAAAAGACTCTGCACTGAAAGCATCAGGCAGCGCCCCGGAAAAAGCCGCAGCAAGGTTAAAACGCAGATAATCTTTCCATGTATCAAGGGACGCACTGTGTAATGCAAGGCCTGCTTCTTTATAATATTCAGGCTGGCCGATGATAACAGAATCTGCGCTGCTTACACCAATGATGTTCATGTAATTATTCCAGTCAATACCCGGTGAAACTTTGTTAAGGTCTTTTACCGCAAATTTGTTGTAATTGGAATAAGGGTCACGCAGGTCTTCCAGTTTGCGGCTTGATTTTGCCAGTTCTGTTTCAAGCGAAAGGATATTTTTTGCCGAAGCCAATGCCTGTACAGAATCGTTGCCAATCATTGTAAGCACCTTTGCAATATGCTTTACATAAGCATTGCGGATGCTTACAGAAGTGCTGTCCATCTTAAAATAAAATTCCCTTTCAGGGAGACCGATACCTGCCTGCCAAAGCTGCAAAGCCTCCAGTGAACTGTTCTTTGCATCCTGGCCTACGGAAAAACCGATAAGTGTGCCAGCGCCCATTTTGTCAAGCTCCGCCATGGTGCTTTGCAAAGAAGCCACATCTTTGATGGCTGTAATTTTATCAAGATAAGGTTGCAAAGGCTGTATGCCCTGCTGTTCAATTTTTGCGGTATCCATTGCCGCTTTCCAGAAGTCACCGATTTTTTGTTCGGCAGTTCCTGCGGTGGCAGTATTTTTCATTACCTCCTGGTTAATGTCCCGGAGCCTGTTCAGCGTTTCATCAGGTATTACCTGGAAAAGCCCCCAACCGCTTTCATCTGCGGGAATAGGGTTGCGTTTTATCCAGCCGCCATTGGCGTAACCAAAAAAATCATCGGCGGGGTTTACGGTTGTATCCATACCTGAAGTGAGTACATCAGGTTTTGGGGCGGTGGTTTGTTGTGTATTGCATCCTGCGGCAAGCAAACATGCAAGAAGATAAAAAGACAGTTTTTTATATGGCATACAAAATATTTTGGCAGCGAATGTAATAAATTGTACCTGATGAACCGGTGAATTTTGATGAATGAGATATTGCAGATATTTTTGTACCTGGTTTTCGGGATGTAGCGCAGCCCGGTAGCGCGCTTCGTTCGGGACGAAGAGGCCGCTGGTTCGAATCCAGTCATCCCGACTGGGAAAATAAGTTTACAGCAACTTATATAAGTAATTATTATTTAGAAGAGATGCAGCCCGCTGTAAGAGCTACTGCTAGATTGTGTGAGAGTAATTTCAAATCTTCCTTGATTGAAACGGGAATCTAAAACAAAAGGCTTGAATTTTTATGAGCCTTTAACTTCTCCGTGTATTGCATTATTAATATTGCCCGGTTAACCCTGCTGAAAATTTAAATAACCATTTTATTGCCGGAACAATACCTAAAGCCGGTACTCTTAAATTATTTCATGCTTTCCACATCTACCCTCATCAGTAAACTCCACACAAGCAATGCAACGGAGGAAAGAAATGTAAACCAAAAAATATAATCTGTAAATTTTACAGGTGTGTACGGAGGTTTAAATTCCATGGGTCTTCGCATGGTTGTTTTTGGCAATGAAGCCTCTTTCAGGCTTTCGGTTTTTATATAAGAAATGATACTTTTTACCTGTTCATCTGTAAGGTCAGGATGATCGGGCATAACAGTGCTGTTAAATTTCCGGAAGAGGTTTACCGCTGCTGTATCGCCTGATTTTATTACTGTTTGGGATGAATGCACAAAGGCAATGATCCATTTTTCATCATGTCTTGCATCCACATTCATTAATGCAGGACCCACTATATTTTTGTCAATTGCATGGCATGCGGTACAGCGTGTGGTAAAAATTGTTTTTCCTTCATCACCATTATAAGCATAAGAACAAACTGTAACTATTACAAAAACATTTAAAAACAAAATCTTTTTCATTATTTTTTATTTTTCTTTTTTTAAACGCTGAATATCTTTTATTAACTGGTTAACCTGTGTATCACTTGTGCCGTCATAATAGCCACGTATATGCCCCTGCTTATCTATAAGCACAAGGTTTTCGCTGTGGATAAAATCATCTGCCCCGCCATCACCATCTGTTGCTACAATAAAAAGTCCCTTCCGCGCATACGCGTATAAGGTTTTTTTATCACCGGTGGCAAATTGCCATTGTGAGGTTGCAGCATGATAAGTGGATGCATAATTTTTTAAAACGCCCGGTGTGTCCCTGTCAGGATCTACTGTAAACGAAACAAGTTTTACGTCAATATCACCATTAAATACCTCTTGAACTTTTTGAAGATGCAGGGAAAGCTTAGGGCAGATGCTTGTGCATTTGGTAAAGAAATAGTCTGCCACCCAGATTTTATTTTTTACAAAATCTCCTGTTACCGGCTGATTATCCTGGTTAGTGAATGCAAACGGGGGAACTGTAAACGGCACTTCTTTTTCAGAACCATCCGCCTGTTTTATTTTTTCCATGTTTCCGTAAAAAGGCAGTTGGGTGAAGTTGTTATCAAGCCAGTGCATTACACCAAACACAGTAAATGGAATGATGATAAGCAAACTGAAAAAAATGATATTTACTTTCTTTTTCATGTCCATGTTATACAAAATAATTCAGTTTGCTTAACAATATTCCGAACGTACAGGAGTGCGACGCAACAGGTGATGACATATATTCCGCTGCTGGTAACATAAATTTTATTCTAAAAATTATTCAGGTCAAGAGGCATCGGGTTATTGGTATCATAAGGCGGCGCCCCCGGCCCTGAATACTTGAATGTATCCATTAAAGCAGGTACATAAGCAAGCAGTATTACAATAAACATCAGCACAAGCCAGGGTTTGAAATTATTGAGTATGCTTATTTCCTTTTCTTCGTGCAATACTTCTGCAGTTGGAAAATCCAAATGCGGTTCAAAACTCTTTTTCCCAAATGCTGTTGCAAAAAAAGCCCAGAAGTAGAGTACCGCGCCAACTGTCATAATAATACCGCCAACCAAAGCCAGCATAGTTGTAGGCACCCACTCTGAATGGAATAAGGGATTTTCAGGGTTTGTATAAGTCATGCCCAGGTTGGTTCTTCTTGGTTCGCCAAGGAGGCCACCCCACATTAAGCCGGTAGAAAAAATTAGTACACCGATAAGCCACAGGTATGGCACAATAGTGACTAAATTTTTATACCTGATTTCTTTGCCGGTTAATTTGGATAATAAATAAATGCTCATGCCGAGTATAGCAAGAAATACAGGGCCAGCAACCGTCATGTGAAAGTGACCGGGCATCCAGTCTGTATTGTGCACAATACTGTTTAAGGAATAAGAAGCATTTACAATACCTGTTGCGCCGCCAAAGATGAAAAGGATCAGCCCGCAGATGAGATAAGCAAACAGGAAATTATTTTTATCCCAGTAAGGTAATTTTTTCATCCAGCCAAACAAGCCTTTGGCACCGCGTTTACGTCCGGCATGTTCCAATGAAGCGCCAATGGTAAATGCAGTAATAAAGCTTGGCACTACTACACCAAAAGTTAATATTGACTGAAACAGTTTTACACTCCTGTCAAACACGGGCTCACTAAACTGGTGGTGAACGCCTACCGGTATCGAGAGTATAAGGAAAAGAAATAAGGCAAGCCTACCCGCATTATCCGAATATAATTTTCCGCCGGCAATTTTTGGCAGCATGGTGTAAAACATGATATAAGCAGGCAGTAGCCAGAAATAAACAAGTGCATGACCAAACAACCAGAATAACATTCTTGCCAGTGGAACATTTACAGTTTTTACAAGTCCCATGCTCCATGGAAGCAGTAGTACCAGTACTTCGTACGCAACAGCAAGCGTACATACAAACCAAATGGTGAAGTTGATGATAGTTCCAAGTACTGCAAGCGGAGTTTTTACACCGGGGTTTTCTTTACGCCATTTCCTGTAAGTTTTTATCCATGTAAAAAAAGAAAACCAACTACCCACAATTAATAAAGCAGCACCAAGATAAAAGAATGGCGTTGCCCTCAGCGGTGGATAAAATGTGTACAGCACAGAAGCCTGTCCTGAAAACATGGCGGCAGCAGCCATCAATGTGCCAATAATCATCAGCCACATAGAAATGCGCGACATTAATTTACCCGGCTCTTTTTTCAGGTAATAAATAATGGTTGCATGGCCAAATGCCACAGCAAAAAATGTGGTTAATACTACTGCATTGATTACACCATGCAGCGTAAGACCCTGGTAGTAATCAATGTTTGCTACTTCAGTTTGATGGATTAAACCTGCCCGGTAAATAACCTGCATCAGGCCATGATAAATTCCAAACACAAGCAGCGTTATTGGCATCAGCAACTCTGTTAGTATAATATTTCTGAAAGCTTTACTTACCTGCATAACATGACTATTTGTAGTTAACAATTATTTCTCCCTGCATATTCTGATGACCTGCACCGCAGTATTCGTGGCAGGTCATTTTGTAAACACCGGGTTTATCAAACTTTGCTGTTGTTTTAGTTACCGCTCCATATATTGCCATCATGTTTACGCCTTTTTGTGCAATATCAAAACCATGCACCACATCATTGGAAGTAAGATAGAAATCAACGGTGCTGCCAACGGGCAATTCAATTTCCGCAGGCTGAAAACTCCACATCCTGGCAACTACATATACTTCATAGGTGTTGCTGTCCACCTGCTTTACCCGCGGTTCTTTGAATGTTGCATTGTAAGGAATGCATGCAGGTAGGTCAATTTTTTTCTCATACGCTGCATATAAAACTGAAAAAAGGAAAATCATCAGCAGTGTTCCCGCAGCAATAATTACCCGCAATTCATATTTATTCATAATAATGGTTTAATGATTATACAATTATTATTATTTTCTCCCGCGCCGGTATATTTATAAACTGAAACTTATTGCCTTGAGAGCGATATATAATAGATGCCGTACCAGATTACGGCGCATATCAGCATCAGCACTACAAAAAAAGCCATTGCGCCTTTTGGTTTAAATTTTTCATCAAAGGCGTGCTCCTCAGTACTATCCATTTTTTTATCAGCAGTTGAAACGGGCATGTTATATCTTTTAAGGTGTATGAAGATTTGTAACGGTTGAATTTTCTTTGTCGAGTATATCTTTTAAGCACCTGCATTTTTCGCAACAGGGATTTTCGCATACAACACTCTTTTTAATACCTGCTGCATTAATATCAGCGGGCAATTCGTGCAGTATTGGCTGTTTGTTGCTGCCGGAATCATCTGTAAGGTTCCCTGAATTATTTGACGTGTTGCCCATGAAGTAAAATTTGAAAACACAAAATTAACTTTGGTGAAAAACAGGAAATATGATTTGGAAAAAGCAGGAGGATGATCTTCGTCATGCTTTTGTAAACAGAAAGCATTAACCCTTCCCGTTCCGCATTTTTAGCGAAACATTCAATACCAGCAACCCCGTGAACATAACAAGCGCTGTAACAAAAAGGCTTTCATTAATAAAAGGAATATTTGCATAAGTTATTCCTGCAAAGCCCTGCAGCATGAGCAATATTTCAGTAATGATAACGCCTGACGCAAAAAGGATAAGCCCTTTAGAAGACAACCGCTTATTTTGTTCAGACAGATATTGATTGATATAACCTATTATAAAAAAACTGGTAATACCTAAAAATGAAAGATGCAGGTAGCCAATTACTACCGGCCTGAAGCCGAATGCATACCTGCTTAAAGCCGGTATTGCTGACAAAGCCTGCAGTATTATTTTTATACAAAATGCAATGAGCGCCATCATCCAGAACCACCCTGTTTTTTTTGATAAACCCGGCAGTATATTTTTTTTTGAACGCCGGAACAATTGAATAACATATAGCACTGCCGGTAACTGGATAACAGCTCCGCAAACAGCGGTTAAATACAAAGGTTGCGGGATATCCATCCATAAATCAGACAGAAGATAAGCGGGGAAACAGGCGGCAAACAATATAGCAAATACCCTGCGGCTGTAAAAGGCTGCTAAAACAAAACCCGATTTTTCAAGCTGATAAAAGAATAACCCGAAACATGCAAACAAAAACCACCCGTTATACTGGAAATGCAGAAAAAAATAAACTGCCGCAAAATAATAATCCTGCTCATTGATTTTATTTGCCATTAAATATGCAAGCGCAAAGGTTCCCAGGGATGATAATGCATAAAAAAACATTGAAGCTTTAAACCATGTAACAGCCAGTTTTTTGTTTTGTATTTTGTTTAAATCTTTCCAGGCAAAAACAATAAAAAAGCAGGAAACAAGGATAGACAAAGTGGAAAATGTAATTGAAATTCCTGCATATCCTTCAAAAGGAAATGAAAGCATCATGCCCCAGGCTGTTATCAGGTTGGCCCACAACACAAAATTGTATGGCCTGTATGTAATTAAAGGGTTACGCTCAAAAAGATACCGGATAATAAATAACATCAATATCTGTGATGCCCAGCCGGCAAATGCAAAATGAGAATGCCCGTTCAGCAAATACTGCTGGTTTATAAAAGGCAGCGGAAAATTTATTTTGCAGCGGAGTATCACACCAATAAAAGCAACCACGGACAAATTGATCAAAGATATTTTTATCCACCTGTTGAAGTATTCCCCCGAAAATTTATTCATGACTGCAAAGGAATCCGGTAATTATAATATATTATATGATTGAAGTCATATCCGGCGCTTTCAGCAATAAACCTTCCCGCTTTTTATTTCTATTAATTTTTTTTTCTCCATTTTTTTCATGCTGCGGATAACAGTTTCAACCCGCAGGCCGGTCATATCAGCAATTTGCTGCCTGGGAAAATTAATCCTGAATTTTTTTCCGTTAACACAGCCATTGGTTTTTTTCAGCATGTTCAGCAATGCCAGTATCCGGTGCTCAGGGCCATGGCTTGCTATTTCTTTTGACATCAGCGCTTTATTATAGAGGCGTTGCGCTAATACCTGTGTAAAAGAAAGGTGTATGTCCGGGTATTCTTTCAATACACACAGGAAACCCTGTTTTGTAATTCTGATTACCACGGAGTCCTCATTGGCAACAGCGCCAGCCGGATAAGGTTCATCAATCAGCAACACCGGCTCGCCAAAACTTTCACCGGTTTTAAAAATCCCCTGGATGAATTCTTTTCCATCATCATTTATGTTAATCATCTTTACACTTCCTTCCACAACCTGGTAGTAATACAATGGTTTGTCACCCTCAAAAAAAATCACCTGGTCTTTGTGCAATTTCCTAAAAGTGCCGCCCCATGCAATAAGTAATTCCTGCTGTATCATAAGCCTGCATTTACACGGTAAAAAGAAGCATAAAATATTTTTAAAAGAATGACAGCAATCATCAATCCTTTTTTGCTTTTTATGATTCTGATCATAAACAGCAGTTCAGAAGATGTTCAATTTTGCGTTGTAAAAAAATAAACATGAAAAAATTTATTCTTATCTGTGCAGTTGCAGCAGCATTTGCAGCCTGCGGCGGAGCAGGCAATGCACCAAATGACCGGAATGCCGGAACTGCCGCAAATGGCAACCCTTCTTACGACCCCAAAAGAGGCGAGGGGAAATTTACAAAAGTAGATATTGGCGATAAGCTGGATGCAGCAATGGCTGATGCAGGAAACAAAGTGTTTAGTGTGAAGTGTTCTGCATGCCATAAACTTACTTCAGAAAAATTAGTGGGGCCGGGCTGGCAGGGTGTAACTGCACGCCACACGCCGGAATGGATAATGAATTTTGTCACAAATACAGATGATATGATTACAAAAGACCCTGCTGCGCAATCTATGCTGGAAATATGTTTAGTGAGGATGCCAAATCAAAACTTAAGCGATGAAGATGCAAGGAGCCTTTTGGAGTTTATGCGGAAAAATGATGGGGTAAAGTAATATGATAATGTGTATTACTGAAAAATACCCCTGTGCCGCCACATTGCTCAATCATATTATTTCAGTACAAGAGTGCGACGCAACCAACGATGCACTATGATTCAAAGGGTTGGTATATAAAAATTCTCTCAAATAAATCAATGTATATGAAAAGAAAAATAATATCGGTAATTATTGCAGCTGCTGCATTGTACAGCATTCAGGGCTGCCGCCCAAAAAATGCTGCCAGTGCCGTAAGTGGCGATGCTGCACAAAAAGCTTATGTAGCACCGGGAAAATATGATGAATATTACAATTTTGTTTCAGGTGGTTTTAGCGGGCAGATGGCTGTGTATGGCATTCCATCCGGGCGCCTGCTTCGTGTTATCCCTATTTTCTCTGCTGACCCTGAAAGCGGCTGGGGCTATAGTGAAGAAACAAAACCAATGCTGATGACATCACATGGTTATATTCCCTGGGATGACCAGCACCATCCCGAATTATCACAAACAAATGGCGACCTTGATGGCAAATGGGTTTTTGCAAATGCAAACAATACACCGCGTGTTGCAAGGATTGATTTAACAACTTTCCGCACAGCAGAAATTTTGGAATTGCCCAATAGTGCAGGCAACCACTCTTCACCATATACAACTGAAAACAGTGAATACATTGTTGCGGGTACACGATTCAGTGTGCCGCCTGATAATGTAAATGGTGATGTGCCCATCAACACATACAAACAAAATTTTAAAGGCACTATCAGTTTTGTATCGGTAGATAAAACCAGTGGCGCAATGAAAATAGGTTTCCAGGTTTTATTGCCCGGTGTTGATTTTGATTTGGCGCATTGCGGAAAGGGACCTTCCACAGGCTGGTTCTTTTTTTCCTGCTACAATACAGAACAGGCAAATACTTTGCTTGAAGTAAATGCATCACAAAAAGATAAAGATTTTATACTAGCCATTAACTGGAAAATGGCAGAACAATTAATACAACAGGGTAAAGGGACAAAGCAGCCTGCAAAATATGCGCACAATGTATATGATGAAAAATCACACAGTGCTACATCCACTATGGAAACAGAAGTGAATGTGCTTGACGCAAAACAATTTCCCGGCCTTTGCTATTTCATTCCATGCCCTAAATCACCACACGGATGTGATGTTGACCCAACCGGCGAATACATTGTTGGTTCAGGAAAATTAGCAGCATTGCTTCCTGTATTCAGTTTTGATAAATTACAGAAAGCAATTGCAGCCAAAGATTTTGAAGGCGAGTATGGCGGCATACCTGTTGTGAAATATGCATCAGCATTGTATGGCGAAGTACAGAAACCCGGTCTTGGCCCATTGCATACAGAGTTTGATGGAAAAGGTAATGCGTACACTTCATTTTTTGTTTCTTCTGAAATTGTAAAATGGAATATAAAAGATTTAAAAGTGCTTGACCGTGCACCTACTTATTATTCCATTGGCCACCTGTGCATACCCGGCGGAGATACAAAACACCCTTCAGCAAAATATGTGATCGCATATAATAAGATCACCAAAGACCGCTACCTGCCTACAGGCCCTGAACTTGCACAAAGCTGCCAGATATTTGATATAAGCGGCGATAAAATGCAGTTGATACTTGACTTTCCCACTGTTGGTGAACCGCACTATGCACAGGCTTGCCCTGCCGATTTAATTAAAAACAAAAGTGTAAAATTCTTTAAGATTGAAGATAATACCAATCCTTATGTTTCCAAAGGCGAAGGTGAAACAAAAGTAGTGCGCAAGGGCAACAGGGTTGATGTATATATGACTGAAATACGCTCTCACATTACACCAGATAATATTGAAGGAATAAAAATGGGTGATGAAGTTTATTTCCATGTAACCAATCTTGAGCAGGACTGGGATATACCGCATGGCTTTGCAGTAAAAGGAAATAACAACTCAGAATTATTAGTGATGCCCGGCGAAACACAAACACTCAAATGGATACCTAACTACGTTGGTATCGTACCAATGTATTGCACAGATTTCTGCAGTGCACTGCATCAGGAGATGCAAGGCTACGTGAGGGTTTCACCCGCAGGCAGCAATACGCCGCTATTGTTTAGTACAGGAAAGAATATGCCTGCGGGAGATACGTCTGTAAAAAAATAATTCTTTAAAAGGAGTGTAATATTTTTTATGTACCCGGCAGAAGAATAAATATGAAGCTTCTGTTGCGTCGCACACTTGTACGTTCAGTTTTTTATTCAACAATAAAAACCACGAAGTAACAAAGACATTAAGATTCACTAAGTCTTTGTGCCTTTGTGGCTAAAAAATATAGGTATGAAAAAATATTTCAAAATACAACTGCTTCTTCTTGCCTGTACACTGTTTATTTTCTCCTGTAATTCAGGAACGCAGGATCAAACAGCATCTGCGAACAATGACGCAACAGTTACCTCGCAGGGCGGCCAGGAAAATGTAAAAGATGATGAATCAGAAAAGAATATTGTAAAAATTGCGATGGGCTCAAAAGACCATACCACATTAGTGGCTGCTATAAAACAGGCAGACCTGGTAACATCACTCTCAAATGCAGGCCCATTCACGGTTTTTGCACCTACCAATGCAGCGTTTGATGCGTTGCCTGCCGGCACAGTTGAAAGCCTTATGAAAGATGATAAAAAAGCAGACCTGCAGAATATCCTGCAATACCATGTCACACTGTCCACATTAAAAGCAGAAAGTTTCACAGATGGGCAAACACTTGGAATGGTGAATGGTGATAATGTAACAGTAAGTGTGAAAGATGGAAAAGTTACATTAAATGGCACTGCACATATTATTGCTTCTATTCCTGCATCAAACGGTATTGTGCATGTAATTGACGCAGTATTATTACCGCCTGCAAAAAAATAAACAGGCGAAATTTCTTGGGAAATTTTAGTTATTATTCTTCAAAATAAATTATGCAAAGCAATATATTAACCGGAGGGGTTAGAACTGCAGTAATTTTTAGCGGCGTTGCACTGCTTACAGTTTTGTTTTTACCGATCTGGAGGATTGAATTATCGGCGCCGCAATATCCTGAAGGTTTGGTGCTGCAGATTTATGCAAACAAACTGGCAGGCAATGTAGATATCATCAATGGGTTAAACCATTATATCGGGATGAAAACATTGCATACAGCAGATTTTATTGAGTTCACTGTATTGCCATATATCGTAGGTTTTTTGGCTGCGGTTATTTTGTTAGCGGGATTAATAAACCGCAGAAAAATATTTGTTGCAGTAACCATTTTATTCATCGCTATTTCTATTTTAGCGATGGCAGATTTCTGGAGATGGGAGTACAATTATGGCCACAGCCTTAACCCCGAAGCAGCAATCATTGTTCCCGGAATGGCTTACCAGCCGCCACTCTTAGGCTATAAGCAACTATTGAATTTTGGAGCTTTTTCCATACCTGATACAGGCGGCTGGATTTACATCGGCGTGGCGGTAATTCTTACTGCAATCTGTGTGTTTGAAATATGGTGCAATAAAAAAATAAAAAAAACCGCTCCGGGTGAGATTACAAATAAACCGGCTTCAGTACTTGTTTTGCTTTTGATGATGAGCCTGCTCTTTTCTTCCTGTAATGCCGGCCCCGTGCCGATTCAATTGAGTAAGGATAATTGCGAATTTTGCAAAATGACTTTCAGTGATGCACGTTTTGGAGCGGAGATTGTTACTGCGAAAGGAAAAGTTTACAAGTTTGATGATGTGCATTGCCTGCTTGGGTTTCTGAATTCAGCAGTACTGGAAAAGAAAGAAATCAATGCCATTTATTTTGTTGATTTTTCAGGGACTCATGATTTGAAAAAGCAGGAGGAAATGATTTTGTACAGAAGTGATGGTTTCCACACACCCATGGGCGGCAATATTGCAGCATTCAGCAGCAGGGACAGTTTGAACAGGGCAATGCAAACTTTTAATGGCGCAGATGTAAGCTGGGATAAGATCAGCAGGAACCGACCGGCGCCATGATTATAACTGTTCGGTAATAATTGATGCCATGAAAATATTTTGTACAAGCGAGTGACACAACGGACGATGCCACAAAGCACAAATGTCTATCTCTAAAAAATGAAATTACTTTTTAAGATATTATTACTTAGTTGTATAAACCTTCTTAATACGCGATCAATATTTGCGGCAGTATGGAAAGTAGGTGTACAGCAAAATATTCATTCCATTCAAGCTGCGCTGGCAGAGTGTAAAGATGGCGACACCATTTTTGTTGATGCGGGCAACTATTTTGAAAAAAATATTATTATCAGCAAATCAATTGCGCTTATAGGATTAAACCATCCTGTTTTAGATGGTGAAAAAAAATATGAAATCATCAGTATAAAAACTGATAACGTACTGCTGAAAGGCTTTGTGCTGCAGCATTCGGGCGCTTCTGATATGGCTGAAATTTCTGCAGTAAAAGTATATAACTGCAGAGATGTTGTTATCGTCAGCAACATACTTACAGATAATTTTTTCGGTATCTATTTTCAATACAGCCTTAATTGCACAGCAGAAGAAAATACTGTTCAGGGTGCAGGCAACCCTGCTTTGCAAAACGGCAATGCCATTCATTGTTTTAAGTGCGACAGTATGCGCATCATCGCCAACCACTTAAACGGGCACCGTGATGGTATTTATTTTGAGTTTGTCACCAACTCTGTTATATGGCGCAACATAAGTGAAAAAAATATCCGCTATGGGTTGCATTTTATGCAGTCGCATAACAATGCATATATCTGCAATATATTCCGCAATAATGGCGCAGGTGTAGCTGTAATGTACTCGCATGGAGTAAAAATGTATAACAACATTTTTGAAGATAACCAGGGTGAGGCATCTTATGGTTTACTGATAAAAGAAATTACAGACAGTTATATGCAGGGAAACAGGTTTTTGAACAACACAACAGCAGTATATATGGAAGGCGGCACACGTATTGAAATGCAGAAAAATATTTTCCGCAACAATGGCTGGGCAATTAAAATACAGGCCAGTTGCATGGATGATGAAATTTCATTCAACAATTTTTCAGGTAATACTTTTGATATCGGCACCAACGGATCACTGGTATTAAATCATTTCAACAGCAATTACTGGGACAAATATGAAGGCTACGATCTTAATAAAGATGGTAAAGGCGATGTTCCTTACCGGCCGGTGAGCCTGTATTCACTGATTGTTGATAATAACCCCGCAGCCATGGTTTTGTTCCACAGTTTTATTGTTACACTTATAGATAAGTCTGAGAAAGTCTTTCCTGATTTGACGCCTGCCGGCCTCGAGGACAATTCTCCGTTAATGAAACCATTGCCACTATGATTATTGCAACCTCAGTTTCAAAAAGATTTGGAAGGCTTACTGCACTGGACAATATCAGTGCCACCTGTAGCAACGGTGAGTGCATTGCACTGATTGGGCCAAACGCCAGCGGCAAAACAACATTTATAAAATGCCTGCTGGGCATGGTAATGCCCGACAGCGGATTTATAACCTTTAATGAAAAAAATATACTGCATGACTGCCAATACCGTGCGCAAATTGGCTACATGCCGCAAATGGGCCGCTATCCGGATAATATGACTATAGCTAATCTTTTCGATATGATGAAAGACCTGCGAAAAACAACAAAGACGGATATTGATGATGACCTTGTAAAGACTTTTCAATTAGAAAAAATACTTAACAAACGTATCAGCACTTTGTCCGGCGGCACGCGGCAGAAAGTGAGTGCTGCCCTGGCTTTTCTCTTTAATCCAGCTGTACTTATTTTAGATGAACCTACAGGCGGCCTTGATCCCGCAGCAGCAGAAATTTTAAAGGAAAAAATTTCCGCTGAAAAAAAGAAGGGCAAACTTGTTTTAATAACCTCGCATATCCTCAGCGACCTGGATGACCTGGTAACCCATATAATGTACATGCAGGAGGGTAGGCTGCTGTTTCATAAAAGCTTTGAAAACCTGCGGAGTGATACGGGAGAAGAAAAATTATCAAAAGCCATTGCACGTATAATGCAAAAAAAATGAGCTATGCAAAAGATCATCAAATATGTAATGCTGGATATACTGCGCAATAAAATTGTGATGATTTATACGCTTTTCCTGCTGATTGTTTCATTAAGTATATTTAATCTGGAAGACAGCAGCGGAAAGGGTTTGCTTAGTTTGCTCAATATCGTCCTTATTATTACGCCTTTGGTATCCATCATTTTTTCAACCATTTATATTTACAACAGTGCAGAATTTATTGAGCTGCTTGTGAGCCAGCCAATTAAAAGAAAAACTTTATGGCTTAGCATTTTTATTGGTCTCGCAGGTTCCATGTCATTGGCATTTTTTATTGGTGCCGGGATACCCATACTGCTCTTCGCATTTTCTGATGCCGGCATAGCTATGCTCATCACAGGTTTGTTGCTCAGCATAATATTTGTTTCTATTGCATTGCTTGCCTCTGTGCGCATACGCGATAAAGCAAAAGGTATTGGCATGGCAATTCTGTTATGGTTTTATTTTTCCGTAATTTTTGATGGCCTGGTGCTGTTCATCTTATTCCAGTTTAATGATTACCCGCTCGAAAATTTTATGGCCGTAATGAGTGCACTCAATCCTATTGACCTTGCCAGGGTACTTATATTGCTCAGGATGGATGTTGCAGCAATGATGGGATACACGGGGGCTGTATTCAAAGATTTTTTTGGTAATGGCGGGGGTGTTATCATCGCCGGGGTTATATTTGCAGCATGGGCATTCCTGCCGCTGATTTTTTCATTAAGAAAATTCAACAGAAAGGATTTGTAAAAACTCCGGCGATAAAAACGGCGAAGCACAGTCAGCAGAAAATATTACTGGTGCTTCTTTGTTACCCATTAAATAATTCATTGTGAAAAAACATATTGAAAACCGCGATGATATTATACTGCTGATAAACAGTTTTTATAACAAAGTGAAAACGGATAATACTATCGGCTATCTTTTTAATGATATTGCCAAAGTGAACTGGGAAAAACATTTGCCCGTGATGTACGATTTTTGGGAGAACGTTATTTTTTTTACAGGCACTTATACCGGTAACCCCATGGTTGCCCACAGTAAACTGCATGCAAGGGAACCCCTTACAAAAGAGCATTTTCAAAAATGGCTGCATTTGTTTACAGAAACAGTAGATGAGTTATTTGATGGTGATAAAGCTGAGTTTACAAAACAGCGCGCATTGAGTATTGCAACGGTTATGCAGATAAAAATATCACAAAGCCAGAGCTGAAAAGCAACCATGGCATATTATAAAGCTGGTTTATTTTATATTGCGCATGCACATTTTAAAGCGGCCTGCTAATCTTTAAAACCGTTTCACACGGGTTATCATTTTTCCAATATATCTGGTAAGGATCAAGCCTTACACTTACAGCAATCATTTTTTTTTACTTCACAGCATCGCAATTTTACAAAACAAATTAATTTCGATGAAAACAATTATTGCACCCACCGATTTTTCAGAAGTTTCGCTGAACGCTGTAAATTATGCAGCAGATTTGGCTGCAGCCGTGAAAGCAGAATTGGTTTTGGTGAATGTGGTTCAGATACCTGTAACCGTTGCTGAAATACCATTAACAGAAGTTGAATATAAAAACATGAGGGAAGAATCAGAAATGCAACTCGCCGATCTTTCCGTTAAATTATTGCTGCGGGTAAAAAATAAAATAAAAATATATTCAAAAATGCTGCTGGGGAGTATAGAAAATGAACTGGAAGAAATCTGCAAAGTAAAAAAGCCCTTTGCTGTAGTAATGGGTATGAAAGAAACAGGTGCCGCAGGACGGTTTTTTTGGCGGAAGCAATACAATTCTTGCGGCAAAAAAACCACAGTACCCGGTACTGGCAATATCTAAAAATATTTCTTTACGCCGGTAAAGAAAATAGCACTGGCATCTGATATGGAAGAAGTTGAATCGCTGAAACCAATGGAATTTTTGAAAGGCTGGCTGCAAACTTTCAGCTGCCCGCTTGATATTATTACTGTAATGAAAGATAATGATATTAAATCAACTGATGTAACCGCTGCATCAGTTTCTTTGCGTAATTTTTTCTGCGGGTTTAATCCCCAGTTTTATTTTACAGATAATGAAAACTTGAAAGAAGGGGTTTATCAGTTCTTAGAACAAAACCATCCGGACATAATTATAGTGATTCCAAAAAAATATGATCTGTTCTCCGGCCTGTTTCATAAAAGCAGATCAAAAACTTTTATACTTCACCCGCGCATTCCTGTTCTTGCCATTGCAGGATAAATAAAATACTTTTTTAAAAATAACATATACCGGAAAGAGCAGCGCAGACCGGTTCTTTTTTGTACACAAAATATTTTTTGCGAGCAGTCTTTATAACCCTTCTCATCTTTTCTTGTGTCACTCATGCTGAAGCTTTAGTCATTATCCCGACATTTATCGTCGGGACTTGTACTGTAATAATTCTGTTGTACAAAACTCATGCACGGCAAAATGTACAAGGGTGCGGCCACCGCCCTGGCGGGCGCAGGTAATATCTCATTCATATTCTTCAGCGCGGAACAAAGAATGATCTTTTGAATTAAAACTGTTTAAACCTTTCAAAGCATGATTTTTCCAAAGCTTCCCGGTCATCAGGATGTGCAATATTAATAAGTGCTTTGGCCCGCTGGCGTAAATTTTTCCCCCACAAATATGCAACACCATATTCTGTTACCACGTAATGCACATGCGCTCTTGTGGTAACTACACCTGCTCCCGCTTTCAATACAGGTACAATGCGCGCTATGCCTTTTGCGGTCCTTGATGGAAGAGCAATGACAGGTTTGCCTCCTTCGCTAAGTGCTGCGCCGCGCATAAAATCCATCTGCCCCCCCCACGCCCGAAAATTGGTAAGTGCCAATGGAATCGCTGCATACCTGGCCTGTAATATCAATTTCAACAGCACTGTTGATAGCAATCATTTTGCTGTTGCGGTGGATGATATGCGGGTCATTTACATAATCTATATCCAGAAAGGCGAAAGCCGGGTTATCATCTATATAATCATATAACTTTTTTGATCCCAGTGCAAATGATGAAACTGTTTTGTTGGGATGTATTTTTTTATACCTGTTGCTGATGATATCTTTTTCGCACAGCTCAATGATACCATCTGAACACATTTCAGTATGCACGCCAAGGTCTTTGTGGTTATGCAAACATTTTAATACGGCATCGGGTATAGCACCAATGCCCATTTGTATGGTGCACCTGTCATCAATCAAACCTGCAACAAATTCCCCGGTCTTTTGTGTTTCAGGACCTGCTTTTTCTGTAAAATTTGCCGTATGCAACGCATCTTCGCAATAGACAGTTGCCTTGAAGCGGCTGCTGTGAATCATTCCATCACCATGAGTTCTTGGCGCATTGGGGTTTACCTGGGCAATGATATATTGTGCAGTATTTACAGCGCTGCGTGCAATATCTACAGATACACCGAGAGAACAATAGCCATGTGTATCCGGCGGGGAAACATGAACTATCGCAACATCCACAGGCAATATATTTTGTTTGAACAGTTCAGGTATTTCACTTAGAAAAACGGGAACATAATCCGCATAACCTTCATTTACTGCACTACGGATGGATGCAGAAACAAATAATGAATTGATATGAAAATTATCTTTGTATGCAGGCTTGTCAACATATATTTCACCGTACATACTGATTGAAACAATTTCAACACTTTGCAGCCGGCCGGCTTCTTTTGCCAGATGTTCCAAAAGATAAGTTGGCGTATGCGCACTGCCATGAACAAACACACGATGGTGGGATTGGATAAAGGATAATGCTTCCTGCGGGCTTACATAATTTGGCGTAACATTCATTCAAATAAATTTTGCAAAGCTACCTGTTTAAAAAAGGGCAATATATGATTCCCGTCAATTGGGTATTTAATTTTTCCCGGGGCACAGTATTTTGAATTTCGCATGTATTGCATTTTTTTTTGGTATAAACATTTAGGTAATTGCGGGAAAAAGTCAATTTAGCAGCTGAATCATGCCTTTGCAATAATAAAATTAACGATATTCGGTTTGCAAAACTATTTCTTTATCTACCGAAAGCATTTCATTTGCAGATGAGCGCATACAGTTATAAAATCAGCACGGAAAAACAATTTGAAGCTTTATTCAACTTTGCCACTATTGGAATTGTAGTAACCGGTGCAAATGGAAGAATCACTAATTTTAATAAAGAGGCCGAAAGAGAATTTGGCTATGCTAAAGAAGAAGTATTGGGAAAAACAGTTGAACTGCTTATACCTTCTCAATTAAACGGTAAACATAAGCAACACAGGAAAGATTTTTATCATCACCCTTCTCCCAGGTCAATGGGGCAGGGGCGGGATTTATTTGCTGAAAAAAAAGATGGATCAGTTTTTCCTGTAGAAGTAAGCTTAAGCACTTATACAATTGATGAAACGCTTTTTGTAATTGCATTTGTGGTTGATATTTCCGTAAGAAAGGAACAGGAAACTATTGTGCTGAAACAGAAAGAAGCACTGGAAAAGATAACTGCTGAAATAAAACAATTAAATACCAGCCTTGAAAAGAAAGTGGAAGACCGCACTAAAATGCTGCGCGAAACGCTTTCTGCACTTGAAAAATCGAAACTTGAACTGAGTGAATTGCTGGAAAATGAAAAAGAACTGGGCGAACTTAAATCGAGATTTGTAACTATGGCTTCGCATGAATTTAAAACGCCGTTAAGCACTATTTTGTCATCAACTTTTTTACTGGAAAAGTATAACTATACCGCTTCGGCAGATAAAAGGGAAAAACATATTGCACGCATTAAAGAAGCTGTAAGCGATATGAAAAGTATTCTGGAAGATTTCCTTTCATTGGGAAAGCTGGAAGAAGGTTTAATAAAAGCGGATTCAGAAAGATTAACTGCGCAGGAATTTTTTGATGTAATTGAAAATGTTATCGGGGAAATAGAAATTAATTGCAAAAAAGGCCAGGAAATAAATTTTAAACATGCAGGGGATCATCAGGTAGGAACAGATAAGAGCCTTGTAAAGAATATCCTGAACAACCTTTTGTCCAATGCCATTAAATTCTCTCCGGAAAATTCTTTGATTGAAATTGAATGTACAGTAAGAAAAAATAATTTTACCTTATCGGTAAAAGATAAAGGGATGGGTATTTCCGCAGAAGACAAACAGCATTTATTCGAAAGGTTTTTCAGGGCAAAAAATGCCGCCAATATACAGGGAACAGGTTTGGGGTTGCATATTATTTCCAAATACCTTGAATTAATGCAGGGCACTATTGAATTAGAAAGCAGGCTTAATGAAGGATCAGTTTTTACTGTTCATATCCCGCAGAAAAATAAAATATTAAGCAATGAAAAAGATACTGATCATTGAAGATAATAATGAAGTAAGGGAGAACATTGCGGAAATACTCGAACTCTCCGGTTATAGGGTATTTACTGCTGAAGATGGAAAAAAAGGAGTAGAGGCTGCCCTGCGGGAAACACCGGATTTAATTGTTTGTGATATAATGATGCCTGTACTGGATGGGTATGGGGTTTTACATTTATTAAGCAGGCACAAAGAAACGTCTAACATCCCTTTTATTTTTCTTACTGCCAAATCAGAAAAATATGATTTCAGGAAAGGAATGGAACTGGGGGCTGATGATTATATAACAAAACCTTTTGAGGGTACTGAACTGCTGAATGCTATTGAAACAAGATTGAAAAAAGCACAAGCTTTTAAAGAAAGTATTATGGCGGGGGCAGAGGAAATAAATGATTTTATAAAAAGGGCAAAGGGATCAGCGGGTTTACATCTTACATCAGATGAGAGGGAAGTTTACGATTATAAAAAGAAGCATGTTTTGTATGCTGAAGGCCAGCGGCCAAAAGTTGTTTATTTTGTAATAAGCGGTAAAATAAAAATATATAAAACATCAGCAGAGGGAAAGGAATTAATTATAGCCTTGCACAGCAACGGAGATTTTTTTGGGTACACTGCAATTCTGGAAGAAACAAATTATAAAGACAATGCACAAATACTCGAAGATGCAAGTTTAATGCTTATTCCGCGGGAAGATTTCCTGGAACTTATTACAAACGATGCAAAAACAGCGAAACAGTTTATGGGCATCATTACAAAAAATATTATTGAAAAAGAAGAAACCCTTTTAAACCTTGTGTATAATTCGCTGCGAAAAAAAGTAGCGTATGGTTTATCACAATTGGCTGAAAAATATAAGGAGCAAAACCAAAAAAAAATTGTAATTGATATTTCAAGGGAAAACCTTGCACAAACAATTGGTGTAGCCACTGAATCGCTGATAAGGACACTGGCGGATTTTAAATCAGAAGGTTTAATTGATATACAAAACGGCAAAGTAACCCTGGCAGATGAACATGCATTAAAAAACCTGCTTTACTGATACCCTCTTTTAGCTTGTATCTGTATGCATGGAAATCAATTCGCCTTCTTTGTTTTGCTGTGCAAGGGTCCAGTCATCTGTCAGTGATGTTTCAATCCACATGTTGCCGCTTTTACGGAATATTTCCGCTTTTAAGCCTGTCAGCTCTTTAAACTCTTTTTTCAGTTCGGCAAGGGTCTTTTGCCCGTCCACGTTTATTTTATTTTGTCCGCCTGTTTTGTTCACCAGTTTTACCCGGGCATCGGGGCTTATTTTTTCAGTGGATGCCTGTTTATCTGTGCCATGGTCTTTTAAAAAATCAATTTTTAAAAAAGGATAAAATGCGTTGAAACTGGTTTGTATATTCCTTACACGTGACTCTTTTCCAATATATAATTGCATAGAAAACATATAATATAATTGCATAAAACTTATTATAATTTTTCACTGAAAGCAACATTGTACGGTTTATTCTCAGGTGCAGGGGTCAGCGGATAATCGATAGATTAATCTTTTCATGTATTTATTTTCAGTGGGCAAAAAATATGCTTAAGGCATATATAATAATTGCCGCATCCGCCAGCCATGCAAAGAACAATGCAGGCAATGTTATTTTAAGCGGTTGCGCAGCCAGGTTTAAAGCCAGCACAGGCACATTGCATGCGCATGTAATTATCCACAGGTTGAAATTATTGCCGCTGTTTATTATTATATACAAGGTAAGGGGAAGCACCATCCCTATATGACCTAGAAAACTGATAGCCAGCCACAAAAACCTGTTGGTTTCCTGTTTCCGGCACCACTCAATAAAGCTGCTGAAAAAACCTGCTTTGGCTGCAGTACCTGATACATAAGCCCCGCTTTGAAGGGTGCTTATATTTTCATATGAAATAGCCTGTTGCATACATTTATAATTTATATGCAAATATTGCTGCCACCCGCAGTAAAAATTATGATTTATATCATATCGGGAGATATTTCTTGTCAGGCAGGTAAAAAATCATGGCAGCTTGAGGGAGATGAAAATCTTATGTATTTGGTTCCTTTGCAATCATTTTTTCAAATGCGCTGTTTTCGCGAAACATTTTTATACCCGAGCGGAAATCCATGTAAGGAATATTGTATAACTTATGGTTAAGCCGGCTGATTTTCCAGAGAAGGATCCAGTGGCGGATAATTTCTTTCCAGGCAAAAAAGAGAGAATGTTTTGGATCATAAATATGTGTGGGCTCGCTGCCGGCGCCATTTACTTCAATAACCGAGAAATTTTTTCCTGCTTTTAATTCTTCCCAGGTGCTGTACTTTACATCCATCCTGCCAAAATAAAACCCGGGGATTTTTTTACAAAGTATGTCTATTGTAAGGGTAAGTTGTTCATCAATCAGTTCACCCATATCAATAAATTTTGCGCCCCGTGCATGGTTTCCATAAGGAACCAATACCTGTTTTTCATCTTTTTCCAAAATACGTTTCAACTCTTTGTCATAAGTTTTTTTTAAAACCGGCAACTGCAGGATATAACGTTTATTTTTTTGCAGCAGCTTTTCAATTGTGGAGGATCCGTCACCCGAAACTGTTAAAAATTCTTTACCCACAATGCCCGAGATATGCCCTTTTTCTTCACCCGGAAAACGGTAATAAAATATGCCAACTTCATTTTCGTAAGGTATAAACTGCTGGAGCAGAAAATCCACTTTACTGTTCTGTAAATACTCAATTACATCGTTTTCTGTATCTAATTTTTTTACACCTTTTCCCCGCCCGCCAATATCAGGTTTACCGATTATTGGAAACTGCATATTTGATTCGCACAGCTTTTTTAATATTTGGCGCGGTTCAGTACCGCTATTAAAAAATAATGTTGGCGGATAATATTCAGCCGGGATAATATCATAAATAGCTTTCTTGCTTTCTAATAAAAAACCACCATTTTTTATAGCAGGGTTGGATGCATTAAAAAAAAAGAATGAACGGGCTTTTATACCAAGCCATATCCAGTAAATATAAATGGGCCCGTACACTGCATTAAAAGACCAGTATTCCCAATGTAATAATTTTATAAAAAAGGGATGTGAGGATATATTTTTAAACAACTTCATTTTTTTTAATAATCACCATGCTGTAAAGTTGTTTATAAACTTAAGCCCTTCATGGTACATAATATTGGTTTTTAAATCATGATAGCTCATTACTGCATTTTCATCATTTATTTCAATGCCTGTTATGCTTACTGTGTGCATTGCCCCGTTGCGGTTCATCAGGAGGTCATCCTGCTTATTGCCATCTCCCGCAAACCTGTGAAAATTTAAAATATCCTGCTGTTCGGGGTTGGGGTTTTTATTCAGCCATTCTGCAAACCATTGCTCTCTTTTTTTTACTGTTCCCGCATTATACAATGTTGCAGAAGACCAGATATGCGGAATATCTTTTCCAGGTTGCCTGCTGTATTTTTTATTTCCATCCCATCGGCATTCATACAAATCAGTATTAGTAAATACCACAAGCGTAAAAGGCTCAATATTTTCTAAATCAATTTTTAAAAATTCTTTTACGGGCATATCAGCCATTATCATATCAAGAAAAACTAACCCCCTGCTTTTCCGGTATGGAGGGGCGGGAGTGTGTTTTACAAAACTTCCGTTTAGGAGCACGGCGGCATCACCATTATCTTTTAGTCCAATCCATGAACCTCCTGCTTCTGTGTCTTTGGGATAAACAACACATTTATTATTATACCGGTGCTGCATGGGTGGCACAGCCTGCATGCGGCCTGATTTTTCATCACGGTTTGATGTGATGAAAAATGTATCTTTTGCAGGGATGAATGTTACTGTGCACACGTTTTCCTGTATTTAATGGTAGAAGATGCAACACCGTATTCTTCCGGTACATCTACAGAAGATACTTCGTTGATGCCTACCCTTATCAGTGCCATATGGTGTACTGTGTGCTCAAGGTTGTACAGCAGTTCACGGTAATAATTTGTGGAAATATGCATGCATGCATTTAAATGTTCATCGTAATTTGCATCCAGCACCAGGTTCTTATCGGGTTTACTTAACTGAAGGTAAATAGTACGCAGTAAATCAATGGCTGCCTCTTTATCTGTTTCAATGCGGTAATCCCTTTTTCTTTTTTCATAATTAACAACACCGCTTTCATACCCTTTTTCCAGTTCAATAAATAATTCTATCAGATGTCTTGTATGCTGGCCTATGGTAGCATTAAACAGGATAGTACTTGGCTGTGTATATTCTTCCGGGCTGAGTTCCCCCAGGGATTCACTTAACTGTACAAACAGGTTTTGTATGGTATCCTGAATTTTCATAAATTTTATTTTAGTTACGTTTTTTTTATTTAGCCGGATTAAACTTCAATCCCATTAAACGGAAAACATGTTTCCTGTAAATAAATACGAGGAGTGCACAGCAAATAAAAACGGTTACCGCATAAATGAAAAGCACCGCATCCCCGTCAAACACAATTCCAAGTTTGGTAAGATGGAAATAAATGGCGCCTGCCATTAACCCTAGACCCAGCAACGCCCCGATGCCCGTAGTGCGGGGATAGAGTATAAGTGCAGAAGCGATTAACTCAAGCACGCCTGTACCAATCCTTCCCCAGGGTTCCATCCCAAGCATGGTAAAAAGCTGCACCGATTGGGGCTGGGCAGTAAATTTAAAATAAAGTGTTTGCAGCATTATTACTGCTGCTAAAATACGCAGTACCCAGGTCAATATTGATTTTAATGTCATGGAAAATTTGTTTGGCTGTATTAATGAAATGTTTTGTGCCAGTTCATATCAGCTTTCATTTTCAGGGTTGTTTCGTCTTTATTCCAGCTTTTAAGCGTATTGTTGAAAAATTTATTGTAAAACAAATATAGCTTTCCGTTCAGGATTTTAAAAGTGCCCGGATCAATTTCTACTTTATCACCTGTATTACCCATGGCATAAGCGCACCAGCCTCCGTATTGCGGTTCGTAGGCAGCTGGGGTTTTTTTAAATATTTCTTTGTTTTCTGGAGAAGAAAAATAATAAGTAACACCCTGGTAAAAAACGGCGTATGATTTATTTCCTTTTACCGCTTTGCTCTGACTAAAATAGGCAATAGGATCATAACCCTGTATGGCAGTGCCATTATCTAAGTTAAACTCTTTCAGCCTTACCCTGTCAGCATCCTGTGTATAACCCTGGATAAATGTAAAAAGCAAAAGAAATGAGATAAAAGAAGACTTCATAATTTTTTATTTTCAGTAAATACGTAAATGAAGGCTCTTCCTTTCACAGGACAGATTTTTTGCAGAATCAATTTTTTATACATTGTTGCAACTTATTAATTTCCCGGTTCTCTGAATAAATGAAAAGGGCAGTTGAAATACCGTAAACGCTTCAATTAAGTTTTTTATACAAAACATCGGTTTTCATCCTTTCCATAATGGTAGGAGGGTTCATATACCTTTCGTGCTGCATGGGTTTGTCAATATTATCAGCGCCGTCATAATCCTTTGTGTTTAGCGTTTCCCTTACAAAGATGCTCCATGAAAGCAATTGATAGCCTAGCCCATGCGCAATGCAAATGCTGTCGGTACGGTATTCAAACTTATCAATATATTTTGATGACAGGTGGCCAATACCTGTTCCCGCAAGGTTGAGTAAACTTCGCCGCGAAAAATCAGATACATGGCTCAACTCATGACCAAGTACACCAACCTGCGCATTAAAATCCATGTGCTGCAGGGTAATGGGCTCCAGCTTCCACATGGTGCTGTCGCTTATTGTTATGGTAAAATATCTTTTGTCACCTTCACGCAAAACTGAAGGAAACACAGGCCTGGTGCATAATGGCGAGTGGGCAGGCATTAAGATAAAACGGATATATGTATTTTTTAATTCGGGGAAATAGGATAAAGCAATAAGTGATTGCAGGGCGAAACGCGGAATCAGCACTTTATTTTTACCATAAGTGTTTAAAAGATGGATACTGTCTGCTGCTGAAAAATCACTCCGCTCAAAATGCTTAACCGGCGAAGGGTTTTGTGCCTCAGATATTTTCATCAGCAATAACAAGCCCACTAATATAAATGAACTGTAAAAAGGTTTCATTCAATAAAGTTATGCAACACTTATTTTATTTTAACTGCCCATCAGCTTTGCCGTTAAATAAAATTTGCCCCGCAAAATTGTTTACTTTTATTTTTGCACTCAAATTTATTGTATGAAAAAAGGATTGGTGATTATTGCCGTTGCTGCAGCAGCCATTGCTGCATATTTTTTATTTTTTGATAAAACGGGTACTAACCAGACAGAAATGCCAAAGCAGCTGCCCCTGGCGCAAAGCGCAAACAGCGATACATTTAACATGCCTTTTAATGTTTTACTTACCGCATACTTTTCACTTAAGGAAGCATTGATAAACTGGGATTCAGCAAAAGCAACCGCATCGGCAGACAGTTTGGTGACACTGGCTTCAAAAGTGCCCTACAATTCATTAAAGGCAGATACCGATATTATTGCCACGGCTAAAAGCTTATCTGAAAGTATTATTGCAGAAGCACAGGGAATAGCGGGAGAAACTACCATTGAGGGGCAGCGCCATTCATTTTATACTTTGTCTGATGCGCTGTATAATTTAATAAGAACAGTTCATTACGATCAGCAGGTAATCTATCACGATAAATGCCCCATGGCTTTTGGTGATGATAAAGAAGCTTACTGGATAAGCAATACAAGCCAGATCATTAACCCCTATCTTGGGAACAGGCACCCACATTACCATGGCGCAATGATTGGCTGCGGCAGCGTGGAAGATTCTATAGATTTCAGGAAGAAATAATTTAGCGGCATAAACGGCAAATTTCTGTAAATAAAATTGCCTGTTTTTTATTTTTTGTTTAGGCGCAATAAAAAACTTTTGGCAGTTTATTGCCAAAAACACTATTTTTAGCGTTCAGCAAACTGCCCTTTTGAGAAAAGTACTGGCCATATCACTGCTTATCATCCATGTATTTAACATTGCAGGCTACAGGCTGCTTATTAATTACCTGGAAAATAATGCACAGTCGCAAATGGCCGTGCAGTTGGATAATCAGTCTTACAGCAAAACTGGTTTAATTGAAATAAAAGTTCCGCTGCGTTTACCTTATGCCACTAACTGGAAAGAATTTCAAAGATGCGATGGTGTAATACAGTTCAATGGCACACAGTATAATTATGTAGAAAGAAAGTTGTATAATGACACCATGACATTCGTTTGCATACCCAATGAAAAACAAACGGAGTTGAGCAATGCAAAAAATGAGTATGCAAAGCAAATGAGCGATGCACAGACCACTTCAGGCAACAAAAAAGACGGGAGCAGTTCCGTAATAAAAATATCCGTCACCGAATACAACCAACAGGTAAACGATTATAATATTTCTTCTTTATCATCATTGCAACTGAATTATTTTTTGCAAAACGACCGCCCTGTTGCCCCTTCTTTTATCCATTCCATTCTGCAGCCTCCTGAGCAGGCTGTTTCATAATTAATTTTTTTAAAGCAGCACACAGCAACACTATGCTGCCTGTATTACATGCTTATTGATGTTAAAAAAATAAACATCAAAAATGCGTTTCATTATTTATTGTTTACAGAAAAAAAACCTCATGCCTTATATTCCATTAGAAGAGCATTTGCCCGGCATTACCGGCCTGCTCGAATACAGTAAAGAAACTGCTGCACCCATTCGTGAACTCACACAGGTTTTGCTGCGCGGCCCTTCCACATTAACGGAAGGTGAACGCGAACTGATTGCAACCATTGTATCGCACCGCAATCAATGTAAATTTTGTGCTACTGCACATACGGCCGCTGCTAACGTTTTATTGGGCGAAGATGAAACATCAGAAAAAGTGAAGCAGGATATTACCACCGCACCTGTAAGCGATAAAATGAAGACACTGCTCACCATTGCCTCACAGGTACAGCAAAGTGGAAAAGCTGTTACACCCGAAGCCATACAAAAAGCAAAAGATGCAGGTGCCACTGATATTGAAATACATGACACTGTTTTAATTGCTGCGCTCTTTTGTTTGTACAACCGTTATGTGGACGGGCTTGCAACTGTTACACCTTCTGATCCTGATTTTTACAAAGGCCTCGGTGAAAGATTAAAAAATAACGGTTACAACCGTTTGCCGAAGGGTTACGATCATTTAAAAAAAATTAACCCGCTCATTGATGCAAACAGTAACTGTAAATAAACAGCAGGCTATGGCCACTGCAGCATTGGAAAGTTCTTCTTCAAATATGAAAAGAAAACTTACGATAGCATTTATTGTATGTTTCCTCAGCATCATGTTCAGTGGTATCGCCTCTATGCTTATGTCTGTTTATTTGCCGGTGGTTGTAAAAGACCTGCTGGGTAATGTAACTGATGAGAAGATGAATAATGTAAGCGCTTATATAAATGCTGTTTTTATATTCGGCAGTATGTTTGGCGGTTTTGCCTGGGGCTTTATCTGTGACAGGATTGGACGCTCAAGAGCTGTTATATTGTCCACTGCATTTTATGGATTGTTTACAGTGGTTACAGCATTTTCAGCTTCGTGGTTATTCACGGGTATTTACCGTTTTCTTACAGGTTTTGGTGTAGGCGGTGTAATAGTTACCACTAACATACTCGTTGCTGAATTATGGCCCGAAAAGAAAAAGGCTGTTGCATTGGGTATTGTATCAGCAGCCATGCCTGTTGGTTTTATTGTTGCAGGCGCCATGAATAATTTATTAGCCGATTGGCATAATGCTTTTTTAACAGGCATTGTTCCATTAGCTGTAGCTGTTGTTTCACTTTTTACATTGGCAGAATCAGAAAGCTGGAAGAAAAATAAACATGCACCGGTTGCCGGCACCCAATTCAGTAAAAACATTTTTGCACCCGGGTATAAGGAAAACCTGATTACGGGTTCTTTAATTTTTGGCGCCATGCTCATTGGTTTATGGGCTATTTTTTCATGGGCGCCCACATGGATACAAAGTATTGCAGATGCTGCAAAAGCACAGCAGCAGCGGGGTTTAACCATGATGATATTAGCTGCCTCCGGTCTTGCAGGCAGCGTTGTATCGGGTTGGGTAGTAAATGCCATTGGCCTGCGCAGAACGATGATGATGTGTTTTATTGCATGCTTTATTATGACGTTTGTTGTTTTTAAATTAAACACATCAGTTTCAATTGTCACTTTTATCGAAATGGGCCTATTGGCAATATTCTTTGGCATAAGCCAGGGTGCTTTGTCGGTATATATACCGCAATTATTTCCCACTGCAGTGCGTGCATCGGCAACAGGTTTTTGTTTTAATATAGGAAGATTGTTTACTGCAACGGTAGTTTTTTTTATCGGTGCATTAGTTACTTTTTTGGGTGGTTATGGCAATGCAATTTTTATTTTCTCATTTATTTTTTTAATCGGTTTTGCAGTAACATTTATTTCAAAAGATAAACAGGTATTTAATAATGTATAAAAGAAATTTTTTGTTTACAAGCTTTGGTACGCTGTGGGATCATCTGTTGTGTCACTCACTTGTACGCCCGGAATTTTCCTCGTCATTGCGAGGAACGAAGCAATCTGTGGTTTGTATTATAACATGCTAAATCTTTATAACACAGATTGCTTCGCTTTGCGCGCAATAACGTTATGCATTACAAAAGTGCGACGCAACGAAACTCAATAGCATTACAAATGTTTGGCTCAAAAAATCGTAAATAAAAAAATTAAAATGGCATACATACAAGTCCCTGAAGGTGTACCCGGCATAAGAAGTCTGGTAATGTTTCGGCCGGAGACAGGCAAACCTTTATACGATTTAGCGCAGGTATTGTTGAAAGGACAATCAACATTATCGGAAGCAGAAAGAGAATTGATCGCGGCTTATGTTTCGCACAGAAATAACTGCATGTTTTGTATGAGCAGTCATGCAGCAGCAGCACGTTGCCTGTATGGTGAGGAAAAAAATATTGTGGATGATGTGCTGAATGATATGCACCAATCAAATGTAAGCGGAAAGCTGAAAGCCTTGCTGCATATAGCCGGAAAAGTTCAGGTACTTGGTAAAGAAGTAACGCCTGAAGACATAGAAACCGCAAAAAAAGAAGGTGCTGCTGATAAAGAAATTCATGATGCGGTTTTAATAGCTGCGGCATTTTGCATGTTCAACCGTTATGTGGATGGCCTTGCAAGTTTCACACCAACAGACGGGAAAACTTATGAAGAAATGGGACAGCGTATGGCGAAAGGTTATGTGTTACCCGGAGAAAAAGTAATAAGTAGTAAGTCACAAGAAACAAATTTGCAACAGAATAATTATCAACCACCAATTATCAACTAAAAACTAAACTATGGCATACATCAATTTACAAAATGATTTACCGGGCATACGCGGACCGATGGCATTTCGCCCCGAAACTGCAAAGCCATTAAATGAACTTGCAGAAATATTACTGCACGATGATAACAACACCCTTACACGCGGTGAACGCGAATTGATTGGTGCGTATGTATCATCGGAAAATGATTGTTTCTTCTGCCAGAATGTACATGGTGCA
This sequence comes from Chitinophagales bacterium, assembly GCA_038207175.1. Classification (GTDB taxonomy): domain Bacteria; phylum Bacteroidota; class Bacteroidia; order Chitinophagales; family Chitinophagaceae; genus JBBRAD01. The sequence continues at coordinate 112,979 of JBBRAD010000001.1, read as the reverse complement.
TTGGCGCAGCATTATTTTCAATGCGGCATGCAGTTTATTGATAACATAAAAAAAGATTATCAGTCAACAGCAATCTCTGACAAATTAAAAGCATTGCTTTCTATTGCAGGCAGTGTGCAAAAAGGTGGCAGCTATGTTACAGCAGAACAAATTGAAAACGCTAAAAGCTTTGGCGCCACTGATAAAGAGATACATGATACTGTTTTGATTGCAGCTGCATTCTGCATGTTTAACCGCTATGTGGATGGATTAAATACATGGGCGCCGCAGGACAGGCAGGTATATGTAGAGCGTGCAGCGATGCGTGCACAAGAAGGCTATGCTGATTTAGACGTGTACAAATAAATTTTTCTAATATAAAAAATATTTTATGCCACATATTGATTTTAAAAATGATTTGCCGGGGATAAGAAGCGCAATGGCTTACCGGCCTGAAACTGCAAAGCCAATGAATGAGCTTGCTGAAATTTTAATGCGCAGTGAAGATGGTTTGTCAAGGATTGAAAGAGAATTAATCGGTGCTTATGTTTCTTACCTGAATGACTGTTTCTACTGTCATCAATCACATGGAGAAATTGCCTGTTACTATTTGGGTGGCGACAGCGAATTGGTAAATCAGGTAAAAAAAGATTATACTACAGCAAACATTTCAGACAAACTGAAATCATTGCTTTCCATTGCAGGCAGCGTGCAGAAAGGCGGCAGGTATGTAACACCGCAACAAATTGAAGATGCAAAAAATCTTGGCGCAACTGATTTGGAAATACATGATGCAGTGCTTATTGCTGCTGCGTTCTGTATGTTTAACCGTTATGTGGACGGGCTTGCAACAGTTACCCCGACTGATATGAGCTCTTACCCGTTAAGAGCAAAGCAGGTGGCTGAAAATGGATATGGCAGTTTTATTTATTTATCGAAACAACCTGTTTAAGAAAACTGTGAAAAAAATTTGATGAATAAATTTCAGGCATCTGTTCTTGAAAAAATGATTTATTCATCACAGCAAATATTTTTATAACCAAAAAGTGTTTTATTATTTATTAATCAAAAAAACAGAAAAATGAGACGACTACTGCTATTGATGGGAGGGTTGTTATGTATCCTCCTTTTGCCGGATTCAATTTTTGCACAAAATAAAACTGTAACCGGTAAAGTTACAGATGCAAATGGCGCCGCACTTGTGGGCGCAAGTGTATTGATTGCAAAAACAAATTTGGGAACAGCTACTGACGGGGATGGTAAATTCAAATTGTCCGTTCCGCCAAACGCTACAATTGTAATCAGTTCCACAGGGTTTAAAAACCAAACATTTAAAGCAAGTGATATTTCCGGTGATTTGAATGTAAAGATGGAAGAGGATATTGCTAAACTTGATGAAGTAGTAGTAACAGGTTTGGCCACAACTGTTAAAAGAAGGAACCTTGCCAATGCGGTGGGAACCATTTCGTCAAAAGAATTAAATGGTGTGGCCCCTGCCCAAACTTTTGATGCAGCGTTGAATGGAAAAATACCGGGCGCTTATATAAATTCAAACAGTGGCGCACCCGGCGGTGGTTTATCTGTAAAACTGCGCGGTGTTACTTCAGTGTTTGGAAACACACAGCCCCTGTATATAGTGGATGGCGTGTATTTAGATAATACAGCTACTTCGGGTGGTTTAAATGCAATTACTGCAGCGGCAGCAGGTGGTAATGCTTCTACACAGGACAATCCTTCCAGCCGTATTGCTGACCTGCGTGCAGAGGATATTGAGAATGTTGAAATACTCAAGGGTGCATCCGCGGCTGCTATTTATGGCGCCAGGGCTGCAGCAGGTGTAATCATCATTACCACAAAAAGGGGTAAATCAGGAAAAACAAAAATCAGTTTTTCGCAGGATGTCGGTTTTGTAAAAGTGAGCAAACTGCTCGGTGTGCGGGCATTTACTGCCGAAACAGCAGGAAGCCTTTCAAGCGACAGCGCCACCAGCGCTGCATTGCGCCAGCAGTTTCTTGATGCACAGGCTGCAGGAAAAATATTTGATTATGAAAAAGAAGTATATGGCAATACAGGCTTTACACGAAACAGTGTGTTAAGCATTACGGGCGGCACTGATAAAACAAGTTTTTATTTTTCCGCTGCAAATAAAAAAGAAGACGGCATTGTGGACAGGACAGGCTACCGCAATACCAGCCTGCGTTTAAATGTGGACCATAGGATAACAGATAATATAAAAATAGGCATCAGCACAAACTACGTAAACTCTTCTGCTGACAGGGGATTAACAGGAAATGACAACAACGGGGTAACCTACAGCATCTCACTTTCCTCTACACCTGATTTTGTGAACCTGCATGCTGATGCATTGGGCAATTATCCGTCTAACCCTTTTTCTGCATCTAATGTGCTGCAAACAATTGCATTGATGCAGAACAATGAAAGCGTGAACCGTTTTACCACAGGTATAAATTTAGATGCCACTTTATTTAAAAGCAATAAATCAACCACAAAATTTATTGCACGGGGTGGTGTTGATTTTTATAACCTTGTTACCACTGCTCTTTTTCCAAGAGAGCTTCAATTTCAAACAGTAAATAAAGGAACTGCCATTCAGGGCTTTACCAAAAGCCTGAATACAAATTATATCCTTTCATTGGTAAACACTTTCAATGTTTCTGATAACCTTGGTCTTACCACTTCAGCAGGTTATACACAGGAAACTGGCGATTACAACAACCTTTTGGACATAGCTACACAGCTTGCAGCAGGTCAGTCAAATGTTGACCAGGGCGGCGCTTTAACTGCGCAGCAATTCCGTAACAAGTTTGAAAACGATGGCATTTTTGTTCAGGAAGAGGCAAGCATTAAAGATGCCATTACATTAACGGGTGGCATAAGGTTTGACCGGTCAACCAACAATGGTGATGACACAAGGAAATTTAATCCTTATGGTAAAGGCGGCGTATCTATAAACCTTACCCGCTTAGGTTTTATGGAGAATGGTTTTTTTGACAACCTGAAAGTACGTGCGGCTTATGGACAATCTGCCAACTTCCCTACATTCCAGAGCAGGTTTACCCCATTAGTTGCTTCAAATATTGACAACCAGCAGGGATCAATTGTAACCGTGCAGGCCGGAGATGCCAACATCAAACCGGAAAGGCAAACAGAACTGGAAGCAGGACTTGATTTCAGCGTGCTGAAAAGCAAACTTAACTTTGAAATAACCCTGTATAATAAAAAGATTTTTGACTTTCTTATGCTTACCACTGTGCCCCCTTCATCAGGGTTTTCCAACAAATGGGTGAATGCAGGCGACCTGCGCAACCGCGGAGTGGAAATAGGTGTAAATGCACAGCCTGTTGCTTCAAAAAATTTAAAATGGAATACATCTGTAAACTTCTGGCTCAACCGTTCAGAAGTTACACGGCTTAATATAGCGCCCGTGCAGCTTGGCTCATTTGGTACCAGCCTGGGAACTTTCCAGATAGAACAGGGTAAATCTGCCACACAAATTGTAGGTAATGATGCACCGAACCTTCCAAAAGGCGTTTCTACTGTTTTGGGCGATGTGGAACCAAAATTCCAGATGAATACATTTAATGAAATTACTTTCAAAAATAAATTAAGCCTCCGGTTCCTTATACACTGGAAATGTGGCGGCGATAACATTAACCTTACCAATTTGCTTAATGATTTTGGCAGCACCAGCGTGGATTATGATGCCGATGCTGATCACAATGGCGTACCCGATGGCCCGCAAAGAATTGGTCAGTTCCTTGGCGGCAGTGCAAGGGAGTTTGTTCAAAACGCGGGCTACCTGCGTTTTAGGGAAATTGGTTTGTATTATACTTTCGATAAAATTCCCGGCAATGTTATAAAAAGTTTGCACGTGGGCGCTTCTTTAAATAACTTTTTCATCATCACAAAATACGCAGGTTATGATCCCGAGGTTTCCAATTTTGGCACAGGCTTCTCTACCGGTGTGGATGTGGATCCGTTCCCTGCATCAAAACGTGCATCGCTTAATGTAACTGTTGATTTCTAAAAAAAGTAAACTGATTAAAATGAAAAAAATTATCAATTTCCATATAGTTGTTTTGCTGCTGGCAGCGGCATCACTATCCTCCTGTAAAAAAGAGTATGGCAACCTTAACAGCCCTACGGTTGAGGATTATTTAAAAAATGCTTCAGCCGATCAGTTGAACGGGCTTGTGGCCGGTTCGCTTTCAGGTATGAGGAATACCGAGGGCTTATATCTTGATGCGGTGGGTGTAATGGGGCGGGAAATGTACCGCTTCTCCAATGCCGACCCAAGATATGTAACCGAACTCTTAGGTTCTGCACCTTTGAATAACACGGGGTTTTATATTACCAATCCCTGGGCTGCGCGTTACCGCGTGGTAAAAAATTGTAATGTGCTTATTGATGCGGCAACCAACTCCACACTTATTACAAATGATCAGAGAAACAGCTATCTTGGTTTTGCAAAAACATTAAAGGCTTATGAACTTTTAATGAACCTGAACCTTACCTACACAAATGGCATACGTGTGGACGTTGCCGATCCCAATAACCTTGGCCCCATTGTAAGCTATGATAATGGCCTTACTGCTATCGCTTCATTGCTGGATGAAGCAAAATCTGACCTCACCGGCACTTCTGCAACATTGCAGCTTACTTCGGGGTTTGCCGGTTTTACGGATGCTGCCGGGTTTACAAAATTCAACCGTGCACTTGCCGCAAGGGTTGATGTTTACAGGAAACAATGGTCAGCTGCATTAGCAGACCTCAGTGTATCATTTCTTGATTTATCAGGCAATTTTCAAACCGGCGCTTTTGAAGTGTTCAGTGCAGGCACGGGCGACCAGTTAAATTCTGCTTTCTTTCCGCAAAACCAAAATGGTGAAGTGCGCCTCGCGCATCCTTCCTATGCAGCGGATATTGAAGCAGGCGATGACAGGATTGGCAAAGCTACCTTGCGCACAACATCTGCATCAAATGCCGGTCTTTCAAGCGACAGGGATATATGGGTTTACACATCAAGCACAGCACCCATACCCATTATAAGAAATGAAGAACTCATCCTTATTTATGCCGAAGCTAAAATACAATCAGCCAGCGGTGCAGACCTTACTGATGCTGTTAATGCGCTGAACACAATAAGGAACGGGCATGGTTTGGGTAATTACAGCGGTTCGGTTACGCAGGCGGCGCTTATTACTGAAATGCTTAACCAGCGCAGGTATTCGCTTTTTTATGAAGGCCACCGCTGGATAGATATGCGCAGGTACAACCTGCTGGGCACCCTGCCTGTAGACAGGCCGGGCGACAAGGTATGGGATGCATTACCCATACCTCTTACGGAGCAATAAATATTAAGTTCCTGCATTATACAAACCTGTAAGGTTTTAAAACCTTACAGGTTTAATTTAAAAATACCTTCAGTAATACTTAAATACCTGAAGGCATTTTTTATTTGCAAAAAGTAATATTCGTATATTAGAAACTGTCTAAAAATAGATTTCTTCAAAGAAGCCCTATCCGGTCAGGTCAAAAAAATAATAAAAGTAAAGAATGAAATTCCTTTGCCCTTACAGAAATTATTATTAACTTGATGCTGTCCACTTGTGCCCCATGGGTATTTCTCAAAATATACTCTGTCAGCTCATTTTCATCCAATCATTCAGAGATATTATAGAGACCTTATAGGGATGTTATAGAGACCTTACAGGGACGTTGCTTCATAGTAACCTTATAATACATCCATAATAACTTCATAGTAACCCTATAGCAATAACCTGTTAGCCATACTCCATCTGTAATCCAAATGCCTTTCTTTTAAAGTTACAGACCATAACTCTCCACACAGGCGCTTCAGCCTGGCAATGTGTGGTAGCTGTAGGAGTAATTGCGGTTATTATGCCGGTGGCTGTTACCTGCCGCGAACTTTTTAATGCAATAAGCATTTTGCAGAATCATTTTTAAACAGCTTCTTAGGGTTTTAAAAAACCGGAGGCTGTACTGCACTGCTTACTTTTACGTATTAATTGAAAAGAAACTGCTTTGTTTTGAAATTATTCCTGCATTAAACCATAAACTACCACCTTATGAAACAGATTTTTACCTGCCTTTTAGTTGCAGCAATTTGCTTTTGCAAAACAGCAACTTTATTTGCACAGGTTAATGTAAACGACTCTATTGCTTTGGTTAATTTGTATGACAGCGCCAAAGGCAGGCATTGGACCAACCATACCAACTGGCTTACCGCAAGCCCGGTGACCTCCTGGTATGGAATTACAGTACAAAATGGAAGAGTATCATCATTGCGCTTACCTTCTAACAATTTGTCTGGCCGTATCCCTTCATCACTTGGCAACCTTGCTAATTTACAAATCCTTGATTTATATAATAACCAATTAAGCGGCAGCATCCCTGCATCATTGGGTAACCTTACTAATTTAAGCTATTTATATTTTAACGTTAACCAGTTAAGCGGCAGCATCCCTGCATCATTGGGTAACCTTATTAATTTACAATATTTAGATATGTATTCAAACCAGTTAAGCGGCAGCATCCCTGCATCATTGGGTAACCTTACCAACTTAAGATATTTGTATTTGAACGGTAACCGGTTAAGTGGCAAAATCCCCGCATCATTAGGTAACCTGGTTAATTTAGTGGTTACGTATCTTGGTGCTAATCATTTAAACGGTAAAATCCCTGCATCATTGGGTAAGCTCATTCATTTAACCGGACTGGGTTTGGCAAGCGGCCAGTTAAAGGGCAATATACCCGGGACGCTGGATAGCTTACCATCTTCGGCTTCCATTTATTTATGGGGTAACAGTTTTACATTCAGGGGAATTGAGCATATTGTACAAACACATCCAAATACATATTATGCCCCCCAGGCAAATATTCCGGTTAAACAAAACGGCAATATACTTTTAGTAAATGCAGGCGGCACATTAAGCAACAATACATACAAATGGTATAAGAATAGTGTGTTAGTTGCAACCAACACGGGTGTTTCCACATTTACAACTGCAGGAGCAGGAAAATATAATGCTGTAGTTACAAACTCAATTGCAACAGCCCTTACACTATACAGCGATACCATTACCACAACCAGTTTTGCTGCAGATAAAAATATAATCAGTAAGGCAACTGCAAAAACTTTTATCTACCCCAACCCTGCAGATAAAATTATTCATCTCAATTTAGATAAACCGGCAACTGAAAATATGTATTGCATTATTTATAACGTGCAGGGCAAAGCATTGATGCAGCAAAAAATTGCACAGGGTTCATCAACAGAGCAATACACAATCAGCAATCTTGCGGCAGGTAATTATTTATTGGTAATTTTAGAGAAAGGAAAAAAAGTACATGAAGAACCGTTGGTGATAATTCACTAATAAATATTTTCATCTTTACAATTTATTTACAAAATACTTTCAGCCTTATTTAAACACTGAAGGTAATTTTGCGTTATAGCTGCTATACAACCGATGAAAAAAATTACGCTGCTTTTTTTATTATTCATTTCTGTACTTACACTTCATGCACAGGAAAAATTTACCCTCAATGGTTATGTAAAAGATTCACTGAGCGGTGAAACATTAATTGGCGCAAATATTTCGATAAAAGAAGAGGGCAGGGGCGTGGCCACCAATCAGTACGGTTTTTTTTCAATCACGCTGGCAAAAGGAACCTATAAATTAGTTGTTTCTTTTGTAGGCTACAGCCCGCAAACGCTTGATGTAAATTTTGATGAAAATAAAACACTGGATGTCTTGCTCATCCCGCTTTCTTCATTGCTGAATGATGTAGTTGTTTCTTCCACAAAAAGGGAGAACAATGTAAAAACAGCGCAAATGGGTAAAGTAGATTTGAATATTTCCACTATAAAATCACTGCCCGCTCTTTTTGGTGAAGTGGATATTTTAAAATCGCTGCAATTGTTGCCGGGCGTGCGCAATGCGGGTGAAGGCAACGCAGGTTTTTATGTGCGTGGCGGCGGCCCCGATCAGAATTTAATCATGCTGGATGATGCGGTGGTATATAACACAGGTCATTTATTTGGTTTCTTTTCTGTGTTCAACTCAGATGCGATAAAAAGTTTGTCATTAATAAAAGGCGGCATGCCTGCACAGTATGGCGGCCGTTTATCATCCGTAATTGATATTGCCATGAAAGACGGCAATATGAACAAAACCGAAGTGGATGCAGGCATCGGTTTAATTGCATCAAGGTTTGCCATTCAGGGACCCATCAAAAAAAACAAAGCATCCTATATAGTCTCTGCGAGAAGGACATATATTGATGCGCTCATCAAACCTTTTATTTCAAAAAGCAGCAGCTTCTATGGCTCAGGGTATTATTTTTATGACCTGAATGCAAAAATAAATTACCAGTTTTCTGATAAAGACCGTATTTACCTCAGTGGTTACTTTGGGCGTGATGATTTTAAATTCAATAATTCTCGCCGTTCATTCAGCACAACCATTCCCTGGGGAAATTCCACTGCTACTTTCCGGTGGAACCATGTATTCAATAAAAAATTATTCTCCAATACATCATTAGTTTACAACGATTACAAATTTGATTTCAGCGGGCAGCAGAATACTTTTGTCTTTAAACTTTCCTCCGGCATAAAAGACCTGAATGCGAAAACCGATTTTGATTTTTACGCCACACCCGAACACAAAATAAAATTCGGCGGGCAATATACATACCACACTTTTTTGCCCAGCGTGGTAAGCGGCACACAGGATACAGTTGTGTTTACACCGGATAACGTGCAGAAAAAATTTGCCAATGAATTTGCTTTATATATCCAGGATGACTGGGAGATTACAAAAAGTATCAAACTCAATTATGGTCTGCGTTACAGCCAGTTTCAGCAGGTAGGGAAATATACATCTTACGTTACGGATGCAAGCGGGAATAAATTAGACAGTACGGTATATGGCAGCGGGCAGGTGGTAAAATCTTACGGCGGTTTTGAACCGCGTGCAACTGTCCGTTTCTCCATTAATGATAACAGTTCCATTAAAGCGGCGGTAACAAGAAATATTCAATATATACATTTGGTAAGCAACGCAGGAACTACTTTACCAACAGATATCTGGGTACCAAGCACGTTGCGTGTAAAGCCGCAGATTGGATGGCAGTATGCCGTGGGTTATTTTAAAAATTTTAATAATAATACATTTACCACATCGCTTGAACTGTATTATAAAAATATGCAGAACCAGATTGAATATAAAGAAGGTTATACATCCAACAACATCAGTGACCCCGAAGAATCTTTTGTGTTTGGAAAAGGATGGAGTTACGGCGCTGAACTTTTTGTAAACAAACAAAAAGGAAGGCTTACAGGCTGGGTAGGATATACATTATCCTGGACATGGAGAAAATTTCCTGATATTAATAGCGGTGAAAAATATCCAAGCAAATATGACCGCCGCCATGATCTTTCTGTTGTGGGTATGTATGCACTGAATAAAAAATGGCAGCTATCATCCGTATTTGTTTTTGGTACAGGCAATGCCATTTCATTACCCGAACGTTTTTACTTTGTAGATGGTGTGCTTACGCAGGAATTCAGCCGCATCAATGCTTACCGTATGGAACCTTATCACCGGCTTGACCTTGCTGCAACATATACACCCCAACCAAAAAAGCAAAGAAAATATACCGGCAACTGGGTGTTCAGCATATACAATGTATATAGCCGCTTAAACCCTTATTTCTATTATTTTGACCAGCAGGGAACTGCCGCCGATGGAACACTGCAAATTACTGCAAAAAAAGTTTCGCTTTTTCCTGTTATACCTTCGGTTACCTGGAATGTAAAGTTTTAAAATGCAAAAGGGAAAATGATTTTCTTCATTTCCCCTTTATTGAAACAGGTAATAGCCATTTTTAATTACTGCTGGTTGGGATGCATCAGTGCATCATACTTTGCAGCATTAGCTATAAAAGTTTGCTTTTGCTGGTCGTTCAGTACGCCGAGGATTTGATTTTTCAGCTCCTCTTTTGCACCCTGCAATTGCGACTTATCACCACCCGAAGCTTTTACATTCTTTCTCTCCTGGCGAAAACTCATGAACGACTGAAGGATTTTCTGCGCCTGGTCATCGTTCAGGTTCAGGTCAGTTTTTAATGTGTCAACAATGCTGTTGAATTTTGCGGCGCCGCCTTCATGGCCGCCGCCGAATAGATTTCCAAAAATTCCCATAGATTGATTTTTTTTACAAGATAGAAAAATTAATTACAAAAGGGGGGTATAAAAAATATATCTCACCGGCCCGGCTACTGCCCCGGAGCTTTGTAATCAATTACCACTTTGGCATTTTTCTTTTCATCTTCAGAAATAAATAACTCATAGCGTTTGCCGCCGGTAGTAATTACCATCAGTGCTGTATTTGGAGGTATGGAGCCCAGGTTGTTAGCCACCATGATGAATTCATGATGAAAATTATTTGTATCCGCTTTAATATTAATAGTAATGGGTTCAGCGGTCAATCCTTTCCTGTAAGCGATTATTTCATTATTATCATAAACGGTAATAGTGTCTCCATCTATATATCCGTTATCGAACAGTTCTACTTTTATATCAGGCGTACTGGTGATAATTGTTTTCACCAGCGGGTTTTCCCTTTCTTTTATTATTTCGGGTACAGGCGCGGGTTTTTTTATAACCGGCTGCTGTACGGGCGGATTTATGGTTTGTATGTTTGGGGTTGATTTTGCAATGGTATCTGTTTCAGGTATTTTTTTTGAGACTGGTGGATCGCCTGGTACAGATTTTCTTACTGCCGGAGGACTCTTTTTCACGGTTTGTGTTGTATTAATCCTGCTGATAGCAGCTATCAAACTATCGGCGTTACCTGTAGTTATCTTTCCTGTAAATCCCGGCAGTTTAGATTTTAAAACAGCAGCGGTGTGCGGCCCTGTAATACCATCAGAAGCAATGCCCAGTGCGGTTTGCAGGCGTTTAATTCCGGCATCGGGTTTTGCTTTTGCAATAACAGGTGGGTTTATATTTTGAGGCGGCACAACAACAGGCGGTTTCCTGTTCAGCAAAAAATCTTCTTTTTGAAAATCAGATTCGTCCACTCTTTCTAAATATACATTACCGGGGCCGCAATCCTGCTCGTTATTTGTATTTACACTTGTAAAAGTTCCTTCAAGTACTTCTGTTTTCCCAACTTTATAATAATCCAGGTAGCAGGTCATCAGGCAGGGTGTGCTTTGGTCAGTTATTTTCATTTCAAGCATCTGCGTTTCCTTTATAATCACATTTTTATTCTTATCCATAAAAATACCCTGGAGCGCGGCTTTTCCATAAAAAACAGTGGTACGGTATGAATAAGTTACACCCTTCAGGCCCTTATTGGGTAACTGGTCAATCTGTATTTCATATTTATACTGCTGTTTGTAAAATCCAGAGCCTGAATAAAAATTACCGCGCCATACACCGGTAAGATCCTGTGCGCCGCCAATAAAAGGGCAAGCCAGTAAAAGTAAAACAGCGGGTGTAAACTTCATGATGCAAAACTACCCTGCAAGTTAATATTTGGTTATAAAGAAGCGTTAAGTTTTTCAGCAGTTTAATCTTTTTTACTTAAATGGGGTATCATAATCATTCGCTACTTTTGCAGCCCGTAATAAAACCGTAATACAGTATTTGATTTTATGATAAATATTACATTCCCCGATGGGGCAATAAGGCAATATGAGAATGGTTCTTCCGCAATGGATATAGCAAAATCAATCAGTGAGGGATTGGCAAGAAAAGTTTTAGCTGCCTTGGTTAACGGGCAGGTTTGGGATGCAGCGCGGCCCATTCATTCAGATGCATCATTAAAATTACTTACTTGGGATGATGCTGATGGCAAATCCACTTTCTGGCACTCCTCTGCCCATTTGCTGGCAGAAGCGGTAGAAAATAAATTTCCCGGTGTAAAATTCTGGGTGGGCCCGCCGGTGGAAAATGGTTTTTATTATGATATGGATTTAGGCGACAGAAAAATTTCAGAAGAGGATTTAGCTGACCTCGAAAAAAAGATGAATGAACTGGCTAAACAAAATAATGCTTACATAAGAAAAGAAATTTCAAAGAAAGATGCGCTAAATTATTTTACAGAAAAAGGCGATGAATATAAACTGGATTTATTGCAAAACCTGAATGATGGCGAAATTACTTTTTATACGCAGGGCAACTTTACTGATCTCTGCCGCGGCCCGCATATTCCCAATACAGGTTTTATAAAAGCCACCAAACTTACCAATATTGCAGGCGCTTACTGGAAAGGTGATGAAAAAAATAAACAGCTTACAAGGGTTTACGGTATTACATTTCCGAATCAAAAAGAATTAGATGCGTATCTCTTAATGCTGGAAGAGGCAAAGAAAAGGGATCACCGGAAACTGGGAAAAGAACTCGGTATTTTTACAATGGATGATGATGTGGGCCAGGGCTTGATTATGTGGATGCCCAACGGAACAGTGATAATTGAAGAACTGGAAAAACTTGCAAAAGAAACTGAGCAGGAAGCAGGTTATAAGCGTGTAGTTACACCGCATATCGCCAAAGAGAGCATGTACCTTACCAGCGGGCACCTGCCTTATTATGCTGACAGTATGTACCCGCCAATGGAGATGGACGGAGAGAAATATTACCTGAAATCAATGAATTGTCCGCATCACCACAAAATATATGCAGCCGAGCCTAAAAGCTACCGCGACCTTCCCTACCGCATTGCTGAATATGGAACTGTTTACCGTTATGAGCAAAGCGGCGAATTGTTTGGCCTGATGCGTGTACGCTGCCTGCACATGAACGATGCGCATATCTATTGCACCAAAGAACAATTTAATGATGAGTTCAGGGCGGTAAATGAAATGTACCTGAAATATTTTAAGATTTTTGGCGTGGATAAATATATTATGCGGCTTTCACTCCATTCACCGGAAAAATTAGGGATTAAATATGTGAATGAACCTGAGCTATGGAAGGAAACAGAAACAATGGTCCGCAATGTGCTGATAGAATCAAACATTCCATATATAGAAGTGCAGGATGAAGCGGCATTTTACGGACCCAAGATTGACGTGCAGATATACAGTGTGATAGGCCGGGAATTTACACTTGCCACCAACCAGGTTGATTTTTCGCAGGGGCGTAGTTTTAAACTGCAGTACACCACGCAGGATAATGCAACTGAAACCCCATTGATCATTCACCGGGCGCCCTTGGGTACACATGAGCGGTTCATTGGTTTTTTGCTTGAACATTATGCAGGCAAACTACCTGTTTGGCTTTCGCCGCTCCAGGTAAAAATTTTACCCATCAGTGATAAATTTTCCGGTTATGCAATGGAAGTAAAAAATAAATTGCGTAAAGCCCATATACGTGTGGAAACAGATGACCGCAATGAAAAAATCGGCAAAAAAATACGCGAAGCAGAATTGGGACGCGTACCTTACATGCTTGTGGTAGGTGAGAAGGAAATGAATGAAGGCAAACTTTCTGTGCGCAGGCAGGGCAGGGGAGACATGGGCACGCAAACAGCAGATGAATTTATTAATATCATTTTAGAAGAAATTTCAAATCGTAAATCAGAATAACAAAACAGTTTTATCTTTAACATCAAAATCTATTATTCACCAAACAAGTTTTAATGGCATTACCTTACAGAGGAGGGGGACGTTTCAACCCCAGGTTTAACAGGCAGCCCGAGCCTGAACATCGTATCAACGACAGAATCCGGGTACCCCAGGTACGTTTAGTGGGCGATAATGTAACCGTAGGTGTTTATCCAACTGAAGAAGCCCGCCGTATTGCGCAGCAGCAGGAACTTGATCTTGTAGAAATTTCCCCAAACGCCGATCCGCCTGTGTGCAAAGTAATTGACTATAAAAAATTCCTTTACGAGAAAAAGCGGAAGGAAAAAGAAATGAAAGCCAATGCCAAGCAAAGCGAGGTAAAGGAAATCCGTTTTACACCAGGCACTGATGATCATGATTTTGATTTTAAAGCAAAACATGCCGAGAAATTTTTGCAGGATGGCAATAAGGTAAAAGCTTATGTGCAGTTTAAAGGCCGCGCCATCATGTTTAAGGAAAGAGGTGAACTGGTGCTGCTGAAATTTGCTGAACGCCTTGCAGAAGTGGGGCAGCCGGAAAGCCTGCCAAAGCTGGAAGGCAAAAGAATGTTCCTGATGCTTACACCAAAAACAGGCAAAAAGAAAAAAGAAGGGGTTGCTTCATAAAAAATAAAACGAGGATTGAATTATTTCAGTCCTTTTTTATTTACTGTAAAATTATTTTACTTATACTCAGTACCGGATAAATTTGTGCAATAAATCTTTTCCGTGAAATTCGTGTAATCCGTGGCAAAAAAAGATGTTGGGCGAAAGCCCAATATAAAATCATTGCACATTTTTATGCAGCGGCCAGTATAAAAAAACGAGTTGATAAGCAAATTGCAACGATACTTACTTTTGTAAAAAAATAGAACGTGGATACACTTGAAATTACCCTTTTGGTTATTATCGCCTTAATTGTAGTAGGTGGCACCATTTACTTTTTGGTGCGCAAAAATATTGCTGATAAAACCAATACCGGCGGAGGTTCTGTGCAAATGCAGCTCCAGGCTTATGAAAGATTGATACTGCTTGTAAACCGCATCGCTCTTCCCAACCTTATAAGCCGGGTAAACCAGCCGGGTATAAATGCCAGGGAAATGCAATTGCTGCTTACGCAGGATATACGGCAGGAATTTGAATACAATATCACACAGCAGATTTATGTGAGCGCAGATGCATGGACGGCTGTAAAAAATTTAAAAGAACAGAATATGCTCATCATTAACCAGCTTGGGAATGTGCTGCCCCCAAATGCCACCGGGCTTGACCTGAATAAACTCCTGCTTGAATTTTTAATGAATGATAAAAAAGGCTCGCTGCACGAAGTGGTAAGCGAAGTGCTGAGTTATGAAGCAAAGAAAATAATTCAGTAACTGCCGGAATAGTTTTTATATATAATGCCTGCTTTATGAAGAAAACAGAAAATAAAAAATTCACCGACAGCGGTATTGAAATAAAAACTGTTTATACAGGCAATGATTCTGCAGAAACTGCCCGGACAGACGCTCCCGGCCAATTCCCCTACACACGCGGCATTCAGCCGGATATGTACCGCGGAAAATTATGGACCACGCGCCAATATGCAGGTTTTTCCACTGCAGAAGAAAGTAACAAACGCTATCACTATTTATTATCGCAGGGCGTAATGGGTTTAAGTGTGGCTTTTGATCTTCCCACACAAATTGGCTATGACAGCGACCATCAATTAGCCGAGGGCGAGGTGGGAAAAACCGGCGTCGCCATTGACAGTTTGAAAGACATGGAAAATTTATTTGCAGGAATTAAATTAGAAGATATTTCCACTTCCATGACCATCAATGCCACTGGTTTTATTTTACTGGCATTTTATGTGGCGCTTGCAAAAAAACAGGGCGCAGATCTAAAAAAAATTACGGGCACTATTCAGAATGATATTTTAAAAGAATACGCTGCCCGCGGAACTTATATTTATCCCCCAAAACCTTCCATGCGCATCATCACAGATATTTTTGAATGGTGCGGCAAAGAACTTCCCAAATGGAATACCATTTCCATTTCAGGTTACCATATCCGCGAAGCGGGCAGCACCGCAATACAGGAAATTGCTTTCACATTAAGCAATGGAAAGGCTTACGTAAAAGCCGCGCTGGATAAGGGTTTGGACATAAATGTTTTTGGCCGCAGGCTTTCTTTCTTTTTTAATGCGCATAATAATTTGTTTGAAGAAGTGGCGAAATTCCGCGCGGCAAGAAGGATGTGGGCGCATATTATGAAAGAACTTGGGGCTACTGATGAAAAAGCGGTGATGCTGCGTTTTCATACTCAAACCGGCGGAAGCACATTAACAGCGCAGCAACCCATGAATAATATAAGCCGGGTTACTGTTCAAACACTTGCTGCTGTATTGGGCGGCACGCAAAGCCTGCATACAAATGGTTATGATGAAGCATTGAGTTTACCTACAGAAGAAGCTGCAGGCATTGCTTTGCGCACACAACAAATTGTTGCGTATGAAAGCGGCGTGGCTGATACGGTTGACCCGCTTGGCGGCAGTTATTTTATTGAATCGCTTACAAATGAAGTAGAGCGGAAAGCAAAAGAACTGATAGATAAAATTGATGCAATGGGTGGCAGTGTAACTGCTATAGAAGAAGGATTTATTCAAAATGAAATTGCACGCAGCGCCTATGAATACCAGCGGCAGATTGAAAGCGGTGAAAAAATAATTGTGGGCGTAAATAAATTTGTTTCCGCTGAAACTACTGTTATGCCTGGTTTTAAGATTGATGACAGTATAAGGCAGGTGCAGGTGGAGAAGTTGATAAAGCTAAAAAATGAACGGAATGCACAGGCTGTAAAAAACAGTTTGCAAAATATTTCCGCTGCTGCAAAAGATGCAACCAACCTAATGCCATTGGTAATTGAGGCTGTAGAAAATTATTGCACGCTCGGAGAAATTGCAGATTGTTTAAGGGAAGTGTTTGGAGAGTATCGTTGAAAATTATTTATTTAAAAAATCAGGTATTTGATGCCCAATGCTAAAGAGCTGAAGTGATTACGGCGCAACGAAGATGCCATGAAATATAAAAGCTGGTGTCTTAATAAATAAAAAGTTTTATACACATTATGCTTTTCGCCACAACTGTAACCAACCCGGAAGAACTGCAACAAGTGTACAACCTGTCTTTTCAAAACCTGAGAACAAATCTCAAGAAAGAAGAAATTGCAAAAGAAGGTTTTACATCCTGGGATTATTCGCCGGAACTGTTGCAGCAACTGCATTCCCTGCAGCCAAGTGTAATTGTAAAAGATGATGAAAAAGTGGTGGCGTATGCGCTGGTTGCTTTAAAAGAATCAAGCGCCTTTCATCCTGATCTGGAAAAGATGATTCAGCACCTTGATAAATTATTTTATAAAGAGAAGCTGCTGCGAGCTTATAACTATTATGTAATGGGGCAAATATGTATTGATAAAAACTATCGTGGCAAAGGTTTGTTTGATATGCTTTACCGGCACCATAAAAAACTGTACAGACATCAGTTTGATTTTGTGGTTACTGAAATTTCTACCGCCAACACCCGCTCCGCCCATGCACATGAAAAAGCGGGGTTCAAAACAATTTACACTTACCACGATGCAATGGATGAATGGAATGTAGTGCTGTGGGATTGGAAATGAACAGCGGGTAATTTATCTTGCTGAATTAAAACTGCACATTTGTACAAACGCATTTATAAATACCAGGGCATTATTTGTTTTGCACTTGTTACTTCCATTTATTTTTTTTCCCGGTGGCTTACTTTTAAAGGCTTCAACGGCACGGATGACCTCCACTATGCCATGCTTGCATCCAGTATGCTTAAAGGAAGTTACACTCCTTTTAATGTTAATGATATTTTTTCAGGCCGGGTTTTATTGATAGCATGGCAGGCGGCCATTTATTTTGTATGCGGCGTAAGCACGTTTACTACACAGGCCGGAACTATGATTGCCACCGCGCTTTGTTGCTATCTCACCATTTTTAAATTAGCGGGGTATAATGGTTTCAACAGTATTTTACCGGCCTCAGCATTATTTTATTTTAACCCTGTTCTCAGTGAAGCAAACCTTGGTGTAATGCCGGATGTATATATAATGCTTGCAGGAATTATTATAATGATTTTGTGGAATAATATTTTGCAGGAACAGAAGCCCAAAAGAATTATTTTTAAGGCAATACTCTGCGGTTTAACTGCTTTCGCTGCAATGTTCTTTAAAGAAAACGCATTTATATTTATCCCGTTTTTATTTTTTGTTTCAGTGATTGGCAGAAAGAAAAAAAACTTTCGTGCAGCAATTATCAGCATCGCAATTTTTTTTCTGCTTGTATTTCTTTCGGGATTGGTGTATTCTTATTATACCGGCGATTTTTTTTTCAGGGTACATCAAATCATTAATTCCAATTATCCAAACCCCTGTAATTATTCCATGCTCCCGGGCAATGAACTGGCCGTGCGCCTTACTTACGGTGTTTGGCAGGAATTTATAACTGAAAGTTTTTATCCGGTTATCCTTGCGGCAATTATGATTTTGCTGCGCCTTTTTTTTGATAAAAGATTCAAGTTAAAAGAGAACCAAACAGCTATATCTTTTATCTTACTTCTTATACTGGGTTTATATTTCCCGTTTTCACTCCAGGGTTACCAGCCATTGTGTTTTATGGCCAGGCATTTTATTTTCCTGCTTCCGCCCGGCGTAATAATATGCGTATCTTTTTTACAGGACGCATGGAAAAATAAACGGCTGATGCGGCTGTTTACAGTTGCTTCGGCAATAATCTTAATTGTATGCATATTAAGTAGCGGCGAAAAATGGTATTGGATGTTGTATGGCCTTCTGCTTTTCTACTTTATTGTTCAAAAATTAAATGTCCTCCCCTTTTTTTACAGGATAAGATTTGTAATGCTTGCCTGTATTTTGTGGGTATATATGCCTTACCACCTTTTTTTTACTAATAGCAACTGGTTTAAAAATATGCAAACTGCTTCAGCGGAATTAAAAGGGAATTATTATTATTTTCCTGACCATGATAACATGATGCACTGGGAAATGCTGCATGGGTTCACCAGTTCAGTTCACTGTTTTAATCTTGAAAAAGACCCTTTTAAAATTTTTAAGCCTTATTATGAAACACTTGACAGCACTGCTTTTCAGCCGGGATGGCTAATTGTAAACAGCGCCTATACTACAGGAAGCGCTGAATTTTTGAATAAAATGAGTTCATTAAAAACGGGTAATTATTTTGCAAAGCAGGTATGCAACGGCGATATTTGTGCTTTTTTTATTGATACCCCTGAGAAGTTGTCTGATATAAAAAAAATTATTGGCGCCGGTGAAAAATATTTTTGAATAAAGGTCATTGCTGCATCCACAGCGGGTTTAGTTTTGCAATTTTTTTAAATACAGGGCAATCTTCACTGTGTGAGCCGGGCAGGTATCCCGTGCTCATTAAAAATTCATTTACAATTTCACCCCCTGTAAACCGGAAATTCTTTTTGAAAAGTTTTACCCATTCATCTTTTGGCAAAGGGTGGTGCCGGTTGAGCCAGTTTTCAAATGAACCAAATTCTTTCTGCAGCTCAACTATTTTTTTTGCATTGTCAATTGCTGCATTAATTTTTAAACGGTTGCGTATAATGCCCGCATCGTTCATCAGTTTTTCAAACTTTACCGCATTGTATTTTGCTACTTTTTTTATTTGAAAATTATCATACGCCTTAAAAAAGTTTTCTTTCTTTTTCAGGATGGTATCCCAGCTAAGGCCGGCCTGGTTTATTTCAAGCACCAGCCTTGCAAAAAACTCATCATCACTATGCAGCGGAAAACCATATTCATGATCGTGGTAATGTTTATGCACATTATTTTTTTCGAGCGTCATTACAAAACTGCAGTAGGTTTTTATTACAGAAGGTTCCATGTTTTTTATTTGTATGGCAATATTAATATTATTTTGTTTCAGCATACATATCATTTTGATTAAATGGTTTTGAACGCTGAAGTGCGCTGCTGCATAAAGCTATGGTGCAGAAGAGTGCAGCGCAACAGGTGTTTAATGACCGTATGAAACCGGGTACAAAAAATTGCTGAATCCGGGTAATCAATATTTCCGTAATTCAATAACCTGGAGCCCTGCGGGGCAGTTTATCTTTTGCGTATAATTTTTTTCTTATTTACTTTTTATCACTTTCATGCCACCTGTACAAAGTAAAAATTGTGCTGAGCCGTAGGTAATCATAATCAAAATATCTGCATGTGCAAATGCGCCGCTGAATTTATCCAGCGCCAGCAGTGAGTCTGAAATTATAAATAATACCGCTCCGGGTATAAAATAAAAATATGCAGCTTTTTTTATACGGTGCCCCGCCGCAGTATGCAATGCGGCCAGCATCATTCCCCCGATAAATATGGAATAAAAAGTAACAGCTATTGCAAAATCAGGTTTTAGTTTTGCCCATATTGAAGCAAGGAGAAATATAATATAAGCGGTGATGGCAACAGCGCCAACAGAAAACAACCAGATGCTTTTTGCTGTAAAGGGCCGGATTTGAAAGAAAAAAGCGATGTAAAAAATATGTGCAATTAAAAAAAAACTGAGTCCGCTCATAAACCAGGTTGTTTGATCACCGCCAAGCAAAAACAAATCTCCTGCAAAACTGCAGGTCAGTGCAAGGGCTAAATAAAGTTTGGACCGTTTATGCGAAGTGGTATTTGTTTGAACAAGAACGGCGACCAGCAACAGCGGTACGAGCAGCGTTTTTGTATATACCCTGTATTGCTGCGCATCATTCATTATAAAAAAACAATCAACAGCTAATATTATCCAGAAAAACGCAAGTAATGCGATAGTGATTTGTTTCATTGGTTAATTTTTTATAGCTTGTACGGTAATGGGTCTCTGAAAATATTTCTGGAGTGAATCTCTTATTTTACCCATATCAGCGGGCAGTATTTTTTGTTTAACATAAAGATGATAAATCATGCCCGTATCACCTGCAGGGATACTGTCAAATTCTGCTTTATCGCCAAAAGTCTTGAGCTGCGCTATGCGGCTGTATGCCCTTTCTGCAGAAGGTGTAACTTCAAATATAAACTTATAAAAAAGGCTGTCCGTGCCTGTAATAACAGGCTGCGTTCCGGCCTGCGGGTTTGCAGCGGAAGAATCTGTTTGCAGCGGCGGCGCAGTGGTTTGGTTGTTATTTGCACTGCTGGATTTATTGCGGAAAAACATATTGTATCCGCCCCAGCCCAGCACGGCAGTTATAATTACTATTATTATTAAAGCCATAATCATCACAGCATTTTTGTTGCTGTTCTTTTTCTTTGTCTTCCTGTTATCTTTTCCGGCATGTTTTTTTTCCGCGCGGTTGTTATCTTTTGCGGTCAAATGCTGAGGGGCTGAAAACTCATACCCGCCCGAATTATTTTTTCTGAAAACACCAACTCCTTCAAGCTCGTAAGGGTTGCCAATATTTATAAACTGCCTTGCCTGCTCCAGGTACGATGAAAGGTCACCGGCCACAAGCACTTTGGCTTTACCCGTTTTTTCAGAGATAAAAGTAATCAGCTCCGGGGAAGTTTCTGCTTTTGTATCGTATTCAAAATGCAGCTCAGCAAACTTTGCCGCATTTTCTGTGGAATTTGCAGCTTCACTTAATTGCAGCCTGCCGATTTTTTCAAGGGACAGCTTTTTTTCCCGGAGTAAAAACTTATTTATAAAATCATCGTACCTGTTCACAATTTTTTTTTTGAAAAGTAACAATTTTACACGCAATAATTGCAAATTTTAAATAAATAAACTTTTAACTGTTTCAGGCTTAATTTTGCGTCATGGTTTCAAAAGAGGAAGAAATCTTTTTAAGATACTGGGAAGCGAACAGGAATAGTGAGAAAAAAAAAATGCGCTTGGTTTTTATTGGCATTTCCGGTGGCCTGCTGCTTGGCGCAGGCATCCTGGTACTGCTGGTTTCCGGATGGTATGTAAGGGCCAACATGGAAGCCAATTCAGAATTTAACCCGGTGATATTAATTATTGCAATATTGGCAATTGCTTTATTTTGCGGCATTTTTTATAAGAAATTCAAATGGGACATGAACGAACAGCGGTACCGTGAAATCCTGAATAAAAAACACGATACCGATTCCGGCAGCGATGCAGCTAAATAGACAGTAGTATAGTCTTTAATTTTAAAAATAAATACGCATGAAAAAAATACTTTGGTTACTGTCAGTTAGTTTTTTATTTTGGGGTTGTGTAAAAAGTTTTACGGGTGGCAGCAACTGTCAAAATGTAGATCCTTCGCTTGAAGTAACGCAGATGATAGCCTTTTGCGATTCTAAAGGCATTGTTTATACAAAAGATTCAAACGATATTTTTTACCAGATAATTGATACAGGCGCGGGAATTGTGCCTACTGATAATTCCACGATATCTGTTACTTATCATGCTTATTTGCTGAATGGTACATTTGTAGATTCCACATTGGCGGGGCATGTTGTTACAGGACAATTGCATGTATTTATTCCGGGATGGAGGCTTGCAGTGCCGTACATTAAAAAAGGGGGGCATATACAAATGGTAATTCCTTCATCATTATGTTACGGCTGTACCGGCCAGGGCCCGATACCCCCTAACGCAATTCTTTATTTTGATCTTGAACTGGTAGATGTACAGTAAATAAAACTTCTCTTTATTAAAAAATACCGGAAAGCCATTTTTTCCGGTATTTTTTGCTACTATTATTTAAATGCCAATCCCCTATCTTTGCCGCTCTAATTTTTTTTGTAAACCCCTAATAGTATGCAACTGAAAGGTTTGGTACGTATTTTTACGATTGCGCTTATTCTTATCTGCGTTTATCAATTGTCATTTACATGGATTGTGCGCAGCTATGAAAGCAGTGTGGATGATAAAGCCAGTTTATGGCTTAATGCAAATTTTCAAAAACCCGAACAAAAATACCCAGGCAATAAAGAAATGCAGGATGCTTACAGGGACAGCCTGGATGTTTTAAAAAATCAAAGAAAACAGCGTTTGCTGGATAGCACGCGCGACAGCAATATCGGCCCGTTTGGCTTAACTACTTATCAGAGTGCCAAAGACAATGAACTGATGCTGGGGCTTGATTTGCAGGGTGGCATGAGCGTAACAATGGAAGTAGGCTTAGACGGGTTGATACGTTCACTTGCCAATTACACAAAAGACCCCGCATTTAATAAAGCGCTGAACAATGCAGTAATTCAGAAAGCAAACAGCAATGCAGACTTGGTTTCTTTATTTGGGGATGAATTTAAGAAAACCGGTAATGGCGCAAAGCTGGCACCCTTTTTTGCAGCCAGGAGCAACGGGGGACTAAAATTTGAAGATGGGGATGATGCAGTGCTTTCTTATTTAAGGGATCAGGCCAGCAGTGCATTTGACAATACATTACGTATTTTAACCACCAGGATTGACCGCTTTGGACTGGCAGCGCCCAATATAAACCCCAATAAAAGTAAAGGCATTGTAAATATTGAACTGCCGGGAGCAAACGACCCGGACAGGATCAGGCGCAATCTTCAGTCAACCGCAAACCTCCAGTTTTTTGAAGTATATAATATAGCAAATATTCAGGAAGGCTTATCCGGTGCAAATCAGGCAGTCAAAGATTATCTGAATGGCACGCAGAAGGATACTTCTTCTTTACCAAAAATACCGGTGCCAGATACAACTGCAGCAAAACAACCTGTTCAGCCCATAGATACAAATATTGTTAAGACTTTTACTGATACCAATAAGCAGACGGGCCCATTGCCCAAAGTTGCTGACACACTAAAAAGTAAACAAAGCAATTCACCACTGTTAAGTTTGCTTCAGTCTGTAGACCAGGGAAGGCGTACACAAAATGGAGGCGTGCAATATGCTGCCAATATAGCTTCTGTTTCTATAAGGGATACCGGTTTGCTGAATACATATCTCAATATGGATTTGGTAAAAAACAAGTTTCCTGCAGACCTTGTTTTTATGTATGGCAAATCTGAAAGCGCCGATCCAAAAGATAAGAATATATTATTGCTTTATGCCATAAAAACCCTTGATAATGGTTCAGCAAAACTGGAAGGCGACCATGTAAGCAATTCCAGCCCCGATTATGATGAAAAAGGGGCGCCTGCTATCAGGATGAACATGGATGCGATTGGTACTGATATCTGGGCTAAAATGACCGAAAATAATATCGGGAAGCCTATTGCCATTGTATTGGATAATATTGTGTACAGTGCGCCGTTTGTACAAAACACTATTCCAAATGGTTCTTCTCAAATAACAGGGAATTTTACTATTCTGCAGGCAACAGACCTTGCCAATATCCTGCAATCAGGTAAATTACCGGCTCCTGCAAAAATAGTTGCAGAGCAGGTTGTAGGCCCCACACTGGGTCAAAAAGCAATTGAGGGAGGTTCATTATCATTCCTTATTTCGTTCCTGGTAATTTTCTCTTTAATGCTTATTTATTACAACACGGCAGGCTGGGTAGCAAATTCTGCATTAATTTTAAATCTTCTTTTTACCATCGGTATTTTAAGTGCATTGGGCTTTACGCTTACTGCGCCGGGTATTGCCGGGTTGGTACTTACCATTGGTATGGCGGTGGATACAAACGTAATTATTTTTGAAAGGATAAAGGAAGAGCTTACCAAGGGCAAGGGGTATCTAACGGCTGTAGCCGATGGCTATAAAAGATCGTATGCACCTGTACTGGATGCACACGTAACAACGCTTCTTACCGCTTTAATACTTTTCAATTTTGGTGTTGGGCCTGTGCTTGGTTTCGCAACCACCCAGATAATCGGTATCCTTTTGTCCCTTTTCTGCGGTATTTTAGTTTCACGGTTAATTGCTGATACTTATACAAATAAAAAAAGGCATTTTGAATATTTCACCGGCATTTCAAAGAAAATATTCAAACATGCTTCATTCAAATTTATTGAATACAGGAAGTACGCTTATGGTATTTCCGTTGTGGTGCTTCTTCTTGGCATTGGCTCCTATTTTCATGGTTTTGATAAAGGCGTTGAATTTGAAGGCGGCCGCAGCTACACAATTAAATTTGTTACGGCGCCAAATGTGGAAGATGTAAGAAATGAACTGAAAAAATATTTTGTTGAATTTCCAACTATTAAAACAATCAATACAAACGATCAACTCAATATTACTACATCTTATAAAATTACAGAAACAGGTAATAGCGTTGATTCTGCAGTGGAGGCAACTCTGTTTACGGGGCTGCAGAAGTTTTTACCGGCAGGAACTTCATTTCATGAATTTGATACAAAATTCAAACAAAGCTCACAAACAGTTTTACCTACCATTTCAGAAGATTTAAAAAGCGGTGCCACAAAAGCCACCATAATTGCCATTTTTGTAATCTGCTTATATATTTTCATCCGTTTCAGGGACTGGAGATATTCATTGGGTACCATTGTATCCCTGCTGCATGATGTATTGGTTACCCTGGCTGTATTCAGTTTTGCGCGAAACTTAAACCTTGGTTTCTCACTGCAGATTGACCAGTATTTTATTGCTGCCGTGCTTACAGTGATAGGCTTCTCTATGAATGATACTGTAATTGTATATGATAGGATACGCGAAGATTCCCGCCTGATGAAAGGGGCTGATAAAGCCACAATCATTAATACGGCTATCAATCAAACCCTGAGCCGTACGGTAATGACGTCATTAACCGTTTTTCTCACCATACTTATATTATTTATTTTTGGCGGGGAAGTTACAAGGGGCTTTGCTTTCGCAATGCTCGTAGGTGTAATCACCGGCACCTATTCTTCCATTTTTGTGGCAGCGCCTATTCTCGTTGATTTTGGGCGTAACAGGCCATTGGGCAGGGTGGAAGAAAAGAAGTAAAATTTGTATATAACTTAATAATGGAGGCTGCTTTAAACTAATTTAAAGCAGCCTTCTGATTTTAGCATAAACAATAAAATTTTTTCTTTTCACGCTTCTTATTATCATTATATTTACTTCATAATTTCTGCTGCAATTTTTTTTTAACCTGGTTTCCTGTTCACTTAATGTTAACGATTGTTTGTATTTCCTTTATCAAAAAAGATTTATAAAATGTTTTTGCAACATAATTGCGGTATTAAGATTGCATGATACATGTATCATTCATTCAACAACTAAATTTAAAAACATGAAAACAAAATTCAACATTATCCTCTGCACTTTCGTTATGCTTGTTGCTGTTTCCTGCAGTTCCCCAAGGAATGCAACAGCGCAATCAGGTAATGATGGATATGATCAACCTAATTATAATTCAAACGATAATGGGTACAGCAACAATGATAACAACGATAATAATGATTATAGCGACAGGGGAGAAAATTACGATAACGGAGATAATGGCGACAACAGCAATAACGGAAGTTATGATAATAACAATGGAAATAGTGGTGATAATAATTATGATGGTCAAAACCAGCAACGCCCTGAAGTAAACATCAATGTTTTTGAAAATGAATTAAGCCCTTATGGAAGGTGGATGGATTATCCTGCATACGGGCGTGTATGGGTTTGTAATGAACCTAATTTTGAACCTTATAGCACTGGCGGCCATTGGGCATACAGCACTTTTGGATGGACCTGGGTTTCTGATTACCGCTGGGGATGGGCGCCATTTCACTACGGCCGGTGGGCCAATGAAGCTGGTTATGGCTGGATGTGGGTTCCGGGTTACGAATGGGCACCTGCATGGGTAGGCTGGAGGACCGGTGGCGATTATTATGGATGGGCTCCTCTTTCTCCCGGTATAAGAATTGGTTTTGGATGGGGCGGCATACCTGTAAACAGGTGGCATTTTTGTAACCGCAGATATATTGGAAGCCCGTATATCGGCCGGTATTGTGTTGACAGATCAAGGAATTTTACCATCATCCGGAATACTGCAATTATAAACCGTACAAATATTTATCACAACAACAGATATGCTACAGGTCCTGACAGGAGAGAAGTAGAGCGTGTAAGCGGGCAAAGAATTCAGCCTTTAAGGATATCAAATTCATCAAGACCAGGTAATGATGTGGTAAGAAACAACGGGATTCAAATGTACAGGCCTCATTCCGGCGCAGATATTAATAATCATGCCCAGGGAAATAATGAACAAAGACAGCCCGGGCAAACAGATGGTGGAAATGTGCAAAATCAAAGAAACCATCAGAATGGTAACAACGGTATGCATAACCCTCAAAACCTTAATAATAACCAGCCGCGGCAAACTGATAATGGAAATGGCAATGTGCATATCAGGAAAAATCCTGGGATGAATACAGATAATGCTAATCAGCAGCCACGTCAAAATACTGATATAAATAATAATGCACCGGGAATGAATAATCATGTAAGAAAAAATGTAAACCCAAATACGGGTGTGAATACTGATCCGCAAATGGGTTCAAATAGGAATAACCCTCAGGGCAATACTTCACAGCAGAACCCGAGAACGAACAGAAGAAGTTATCAGTATAATAACACCAATCCCGGTACTGATCAAAACACTTATCAGCAGCAACCCCGCAATATGCAGAGACGCCAGCAACAGCAGCAGCCTGTTCAGCAACAGCAGCCTCAGCAACGTTACAATCCGCCACCACAAAATAATAATAACCAGCAGGAAAGGCAACAGGGACAGGGAAATGGAAGGCATAAAAACGGGCATGGCAATTAAATTTTAAATAGCTTATTGATTGTATAAAAGGGTTAATAAAAAAACCGTCTCATAAATTTGAGACGGTTTTTTTATTTGGTGAAGACCCATGTTTTAAACTGTGAATTTTGGAAGCAAAATGAACTTAAAAAATGATTTAATAAAAAAAGCCCTTACGGTTTAGGTAAGGGCTTTTACTATTTATTTTTAGAAAGGAAAGATTAATAATCCATCCCCATTCCGCCACCACCCGGCATTGCAGGGGCAGAAGACTTAGGTTCAGGTTTATCAGCAACTACACATTCGGTAGTCAACAGCATCCCGGCTATTGAAGCTGCATTTTCCAATGCGATGCGGGTAACTTTTGTAGGATCAATTACACCGGCTTTATAAAGGTTTTCATACACTTCTGTACGTGCATTAAAACCATAATCGCCTTTACCTTCTTTTACTTTCTGCACAACAATCGAACCTTCGATTCCGCAGTTGGCTACAATCTGGCGGATTGGTTCTTCCAGGGCCCTTCTTACGATAATCATACCAGTTTGTTCATCTTCTATCTGGCCCTTTACTTTAGCATCAAGGCTTTCTACGGCGCGGATGTAAGCAACACCTCCACCAGGAACAATACCTTCTTCAACCGCAGCTCTTGTTGCATGTAAAGCATCATCCACCCTGTCCTTCTTTTCCTTCATTTCCATTTCTGTAGCTGCTCCGATATATAATACGGCAACACCACCAGCTAACTTGGCCAGGCGCTCCTGTAATTTTTCTTTATCATAATCAGAAGTTGTGTTCTCTACCTGTGCTTTAATCTGGTTTACACGGGAAGTGATATCAGCTTTCTTTCCTTTACCACCCACTATAGTTGTGTTATCTTTATCAATGGTTACTGAAGAAGCCTGGCCTAATGTAGCAAGATCGGCACCTTCTAACTTGTGACCTAATTCTTCACTTACAACAGTACCTGCGGTAAGTATAGCAATATCAGTCAGCATTTCTTTTCTGCGGTCACCAAAACCAGGGGCTTTCACAGCAGCTACTTTAATAGTACCACGTAATTTGTTTACTACCAGGGTTGCCAATGCCTCACCTTCTAAATCTTCAGCAATAATTAATAATGGACGGCTGCTTTGGGCAACTTTCTCAAGGATATGAAGAATGTCTTTCATTGCAGAAATCTTCTTATCATAAATAAGAATATACGGGTTTTGTAATTCAACTTCCATCTTTTCACTGTTTGTAACAAAGTATGGAGAAATATAGCCACGGTCGAATTGCATGCCTTCTACTACATCTACAGACGTATCAGTACCTTTTGCTTCTTCTACAGTAATAACGCCTTCTTTACCCACTTTAGCGAATGCTTCAGCAATCAGTTTGCCAATTGTTTCATCGTTATTAGCAGAGATAGTAGCTACCTGCTGAATTTTTTTGCTGTCATTACCTACAGTCTGGCTTTGGCCTCTAAGGTTTTCTACTACAAGGCTTACAGCTTTATCAATACCACGTTTAAGATCCATTGGATTAGCACCGGCAGCTACCATTTTCAAACCTTCGCTGATAATAGACTGGGCCAGTACAGTAGCTGTAGTAGTGCCATCACCTGCAATGTCCGCAGTTTTGGAAGCTACTTCTTTTAGCATCTGTGCGCCCATGTTCTCAATGGGATCTTCCAGTTCAATTTCCTTTGCTACAGTCACACCGTCTTTAGTAATTCCGGGTGCACCGAATTTTTTTTCAATAACCACGTTTCGGCCTTTTGGACCCAGCGTAACTTTCACGGCATTGGCTAATATGTCAACGCCTTTTTTCATTCTGTTTCTTGCTTCAATATCGAAGAAGAGTTGTTTTGCCATAATAATAAAGTTTGAAATTGTTTTAAGATTTTAATAAGCTGCGGGCTTCGAAGCCTTTACAACTCCGTTCAATGCCCCAAATTCTTACACTATCGCGAGAATATCGCTTTCTCTCATAATTAAATATTCAGCGCCATCAATAGAAATTTCGGTGCCTGCATATTTGCCGTAAAGAACCATATCACCCGATTTTACAGTAACAGGCTCATCTTTTTTACCCGGACCGGCTGCAATCACAGTACCACGCTGGGGTTTTTCTTTTGCAGTGTCAGGAATAATAATCCCTCCTGCAGTTTTTTCTTCAGCAGGGGCAGGCTTTACAATCACCCTGTCATGAAGAGGTGTAACATTTAACTTTTTTGCCATAATTGTTTTGTTTTTTATTTGAATGAACAGTAATTTTTCCAAAGTCCTCATGCACGATTTTTATGCCAGATGGCAATTGAAGCCAAAATTTCATTTTAGCATGTTGTTTAAATGCTATCATGCAATTAGTGGCAGTTTGAAGCGGGGTGCAAAGAAAGGCTTTTATAAGGTTGTGACAAAATTTCACAATGATCTACCTGTATTTTTAGCGCAACCTTGTATATTTTGGTATTACCCTGTACCGTTTCCACTAACGGGAAAATTATTTTCTGCTGAGGGCGATTGTTTTATAAATCTTTTCCCCGCCCGTTGTTGTTCCTGTTATGGTGAGAATATATATGGCCGGGATATCGGCTGTAAAAAAATTGACGGTTGCATGTCCAGTTTTATCAGTAATAATGTCCCCGTTCCAGTAGATGGCCGTACGCAAATCCTGGATACGTGAATTTTTTATTTCACGGTTGTTATAATCCGGCATTGCAAAAACAGCAGGCATATAAAACCCTTCCCGGTATATTATTTTCAGCCCCGTTGCTGTAGCATAATTTTTAAGCTGCGTGGTTGTATGTATTTCTATAACGCCGTGTCCTGATCTTACACCATAGATACCTCCTTCGGTACCTGACAGTACATTTATATAGTCAATATCATCTGTATTTAATGATTTCAAAAAAATTAATACCGGGCTTGTTTCTGAAGGGTCGCCGGAGGATTGCAAAGTTACCTGCACGCCATTCATTACAACAATCGGTTCATCAAACGTTGATGGAACAAAACCATTTGGACCTCCTTCGATTACAAATCCCCCCAGTAAGTGAAACTTGCCTGTGCGCAAAACAGCCATGCCAATATTATTTACACCTCCATTACGCAGCATTTCCTGCGTAATAATACCGGAAGAATCAATTTTTTTTATTTTTGATGATTCTTTTGTTTTAACAATTACAGGCTCAAGCCATTCTTTCCCCCTGCCTGTAATAATTGAATCAATATGCAGCCGTTTGATATTTTGTGCAAACAGTTCCTGGTTTTCAAAATAGGATTTTTTTAGCCCTGCCGGTGTTGAAATATGGGGGAAAACGGGCTCGTCCGGAATAATTGCATAATCTTCTTTGTTGCCTTTCATATTGCTTACCTGCAAATTAAATTTACTGCTGTCGCTGAAGCCTGGTAAATGAAAACTAAACCTGCCGTTGGCATCAGTGGTATCCTGCATAACAAAAACACTGTTTTCATTTGACATAAGGGTAACTTCTTTACCAGGCAAAACTTCATTCTTTTTAGTAATCACCTTTCCCTGCACATTAAAAATGTCATTTAAACCATAAGAAGAAGCTGCTTTTTTTTCCGGTATCCTTTCCATTTCATTTTTTATCAAGCCCCCGGTAAAAAGCATTGCTAGTTCTTCATCTCCATTTAAGGTGTTATCAAATTGGTTTTTATTAAAAATTATTGAAGTGTCTGCAGTGCGGCTGTCAGCAACAGACATTGAAAGTGCAGCCTGCAAAGGTTTCCCGCCTGCATCGGTTATATTAATATCAATTTTTACATTTTCCCTTGCAGCATAATTTTGTTTGTCCGCTGAAATATTAACCAAAATATTTTTTTTATTTATAAAAACATCTCTTTCACTTAATAATTGATTTCCAGAATTAAATAACAACAGGTTTACCGGGCCGCCCGGAAAATTTGAAACAGGTATATCCAGCTCATACATTCCTTTGCCTGAAGCAGCAAAACATAAGCTGTCTTTGCTTATACCAAGCAGGTAAGTTGTATAATCCGGTGTATATAATGAATCTTCCAGCATTACCTGTGCTTTTATAAACTGGTCACTTTGCGCTGCAACAGAAACCCGTGCTGCGAATAAATTTACAGGTGGCAGTTGCGCCACAGAATCGTATTTTTCATTATTTCCAATAAAAACACTATATCTGCCATACCATGCGGGGGAAAATTCAAATTTTGCAAGCCCGGCGGCATTGGTTGTAAAATTTGCAACTGCAATATTGCGCTTATCTTTTACAATGCCTGAAACAGCGAGCGGCTTCCCGGATTCATCATTTACTTTCACCCCTACTATGGAGGAAGTGCCGGAAATAACTGCCCCGCCTTCCGGGTAAATATTCAAAATAATTTTTGAAGGAACAACACCTGCTCCATTGTGGTCAACATCACTAAAATTGCCGGGAATATCTGCTTTTTGCGGATTAAGAATATATACAGGCAGGAGACCTATATTATTGGTATTTCCATTGATCATATTTTCAGTATAAGCCCTTAACCAGTAATATCCATGAGTTAAAGTATCAGGCAATTTAAAAGACCCGTTTGTTTGAAATTTTTGTGCGTCTAAAATAACACGGGACAAAACCGAGTCTTTGTTGTCAACAAGATCTGCAAACAATAGTTTGCTTGCTGCAGTCATTTTTCCGCTCAGCGAATCCACAATAAAAGCTTTAAAAAAAATCACCCCTCCCGCATCATATACCTGCCTGTTTGTTTGCACTAATATTTTTTCGTG
The DNA here is from genome assembly GCA_038207175.1 of Chitinophagales bacterium. Classification (GTDB taxonomy): domain Bacteria; phylum Bacteroidota; class Bacteroidia; order Chitinophagales; family Chitinophagaceae; genus JBBRAD01. Next base: position 80,875 of record JBBRAD010000001.1, on the reverse strand, counting down.
GGAAGCAGAATGTAAATGGTCAATTAATTTACCGGCAACATTGTTTACAGAAAACACAGCATTATCCTGCGCATAATTGCTGAAGGATATGATAAGTAAAATAAAAAGCAGCCAGCAGGTTCTTAGCATATAATTTATTTAGCAACCGGAGGAAAAAACAAAAATGTAGAATATCAACTTTTAAAATTACACGTAAATTGATAATATCTAAGCAAACGGAGGAACTTTGCGATGAATGGAAGAAATTTGTAGGCAAACCCAAAATTTTTCTTACCAATGGCCGTTGTGAAAACATCTTAACTGTATTATTCAGCTTCAGGTATTAAATTTGCATCTTAATACAATCTTATGAAATACGGCGTAGTAGTTTTTCCCGGCTCCAATTGCGACAGGGATATGCAGGATGCGCTCAGCAAAGATTTGAACAAAGAAGTCATCATGCTCTGGCATAAAGATAAATATCTGGGCATGTTTGCAAAAGAGGATTGCATCGTACTGCCGGGCGGATTTTCTTTTGGCGACTACCTCCGTTGCGGTGCAATAGCGCGGTTTAGCCCTATGATGCAGAGTGTAATTGAATTTGCAAACAGTGGCGGCAAAGTACTTGGGGTTTGCAATGGTTTCCAGATTTTGTGCGAAGCAGGTCTGTTGCCGGGTATTTTGCTGGGCAATGGCGGGCAGCAATTTGTAAGCAAAAATATTTTTATAAAACATAATGGCAGTGCGCCTCTAAAAATACCGGTGGCACATGGTGATGGCCGCTATTTCGCGGAAGAAAATATTTTAGATGAACTTGAAAAAAATAACCGGGTAATATTCCGTTATTGTGATGAAAGCGGAAATATTAATCCATTGGCTAACCCCAACGGGGCAATAAGGAATATAGCAGGTATCTGCAACAGGGGAAAAAATGTTTTTGGCATGATGCCCCATCCTGAAAGGGCAAGCTCTGCAGCATTGGGCAATACAGATGGATTGCAGGTATTTAATATATTGGGGCTTAATTAACAAAAACACGTGAAAGGAAAACTTTTTTACACGTAATTACCAAAAAAGATATTACATGAAACAAACAGCGTTTTTGTTTTTTGCCTTAATAACCGGCATAAACCTGTATGCACAAACAAAAGACCCCGTGCAGTGGACTTATACCGCAACTAAAAAGGCCGATAAGGTTTATACTGTTACGGTAACGGCAATTGTATCCCAGCCCTGGCATATTTATTCTCAGTACACACCAAAAGGCGGCCCGGTACCCACAAAATTTTCTTTTAACCCCAACCCCCTTCTAATGCTTGACGGTTCTGTAAATGAACAGGGCAAGTTAGAAATAGTTCATGATAAAAACTTTGGTGTGGATGTAAAATTTTATTCAAATAAAGTGGTGTTTATACAAACTGTAAAGATGAAAACAACGGTAAAAACAAATATTAACGGAACTGTAGAATACATGGTTTGCAACGACAGTCAATGCCTCCCCCCTAAAAAAATCCCGATAGATATAAGGCTGCAATAAAACCGGTTTGATGAAAAAATCCCTGCTTCTTTGCTGTGTCATTTTTTTTAGCAGTATTATTTTCGGGCAAACGGACAGTTTGCTTAAATGGAACCTGCGTTCAAAAAAATTACAGGATAATATTTATGAATTAACCGCTTCAGTTAATGTGCCGCAGGGATGGCATATCTATGGAACCAATTCTTCCATAGATGGACTTCAACCCGTTAGATTTATATTGAATTATGAAAATGCTCAGCTGCAGGATACAGTTCAGTTCAACAAATCAGCAACCGAAATTTCTGACCCGTTGTTTGATAAAAAGAAAGCGAATATTTTTACAGGTGAAATTGAAGTAACGCAGCAGATAAAAATCACGGGAATTATTCCCGCACATTTAAAAGGAACCATTTCCGCTTCTTTGGCAAAGAATGATGAATTTCTTCAGCCTGTGCAAAATTTTGATTTGCCCCTTGAAGGTGGCGTTGATGCTTCCGCAAATGCGCAGCGCATAAAAATACCTTCAGTTGATTTCGATCATCCATTAAATGATTGCGGTGCAAAAAATAATATTGCAACAGGCAGTTTATGGTCTGTGTTTTTACTGGGATTTTTAGGCGGCCTTATTGCTTTGCTTACGCCATGTGTATTTCCTATGATACCCGTTACCGTTTCTTTCTTTATAAAAAAATCGGGAAATAAAAAAACTGCGGTTAAAAATGGTTTAATATACGGGCTTTGTATTTTATTGATCTATATACTGGCAAGCGCCCCTTTTCATTTAATTGATGGTGTAAATTCACAAATACTAAACAGTATTTCCACCAGTGCAACACTTAATATTTTATTCTTTATAATTTTCCTTGTTTTTGCCCTCTCTTTTTTTGGCTATTTTGAAATTACATTACCTGCCGGCATTGCGGGTAAAGCAGATGCAAAAAGTAACCTGGGAAATATAGGTGGCATTTTTTTTATGGCGCTTACTTTGGTAATCGTATCATTCTCCTGTACAGGGATTATCCTTGGCACTATTCTTGGCACTACCGCTGCAAATGGCCCGTGGCCGCTTACCGCAGCAATGGCAGGTTTTGGATCTGCATTAGGTTTGCCTTTCGCCCTGTTTGCCGTATTTCCACACTGGCTTAAGTCATTACCAAAATCAGGTGGCTGGCTGGATACTGTAAAAAAAATTTTGGCATTTGTAGAACTGGCGCTGGCATTTAAATTTTTATCAAACGCTGATCTTGTAATGCATTGGGGTTTATTAAAACGTGAAGTTTTTATAGGGGTATGGATATTGATTGCCATTGGGCTTACACTTTATTTATTTGGTATCCTGCATTTGCCGCATGACGTAAAAGGAATGAAGATTTCAACCGGCCGCAAAATTCTTGGTGTAATAACAATTTTGTTTACACTTTATCTTATTCCCGGAGTTACATCAACAAAATATGCAAACCTGCAGTTGCTCAGCGGTTTCCCGCCGCCTTTTAATTACAGTATTTACGGCCCAGAAAATGTAAAAGGAAAAGGCCTTGAAGCCAATGCTGTTAATGATTACGATAAAGCATTGCAACTGGCAAAAGACCAGCATAAACCTTTATTGATTGACTTTACAGGATGGGCCTGCGTAAACTGCCGAAAGATGGAAGAAAACGTATGGACCCAACCGGATGTATATAATTATATCAAACAAAATTTTATACTTGTTTCTTTATATGTTGATGACAGGCAAAAACTTCCTATCCTAAACCAGTTTACTTACACAAATGGAAATATTACAAAAGAGATAATTACTGAAGGCGATAAATGGTCAACATTTGAGACAGAGAATTTTAAACAATCAACCCAGCCGCTGTATGTAATACTTGGCAATGATGAGAAATTAATTAACAACCCTGTTGGCTATACACCTGATGCTGTACAATATTTAAACTGGTTGAAGTGCGGAAAAGCAAATTTTATCATCCAGAAATAAAATATTGTGGAATTATTTCTCAAAATAAAAAACTTCCTTTTCGGTTAAGGAAGTTTTTTTATTTGCAGCTATTTGAAATTTGGTTGTCATTCCGCAATGAATAATGTGCTATGGCAAGCAATAGGGAAACTGCTTCACAGTAATATTGCAGAATGACAATTATATAAGAAGACCACCATGATTCGGCATTAAGATTTCTCAGAAATTTTTTAAAGGCTCACCTGTTTTTCTGTCATCATTTTTCTCAGGTTTATTAAGCCGTAGCGCATCCTGCCAAGGGCTGTATTTATACTGCAGTTGGTAACCTCTGCAATTTCCTTAAAACTCATATCGCCAAAATGCCGCAACACAATTACTTCCCTTTGCTCTTCAGGCAAATCATTCAGCATCCGGTGTACCCGGTCGTGGGTTTGATTTCGTATTACTTTTTGTTCCGCATTTTCATTTACTACAACAATTACATCAAAAATATCCTGGTTATCGTTGGTAACAATAGGAGGAGTGCGTTTTACTTTCCTGAAATGATCCACACACAGATTATGCGCTATACGTATGGCCCAGGGTAAGAACTTCCCTTCCTCGTTGTAGCGTTTGTTGCGCAGTGTATCAATAATACGCACAAATGTTTCCTGGAAAAGGTCTTCTGCCAGGTATTTATCCTTTACAATAAAAAGGATAGAACTGAACAGCTTTTCCTTATGGCGGTTGATAAGTGCTTCAAGCGCAAACCCTTGTCCATCCTGGAATGCGAGGATTAACTGGGTATCGGAATAATGATTATATTTTCTCATATACGTGCATTTGGGGTGATTGCACTGCCACCACTTTAATGGTTATTTTTATTAAGTATGCGGCTATGAGTAAAGTTTAAGAATAGGCGTCTGATTTGTGAACAGGTAGTGAAATTAATATTATTCATTCATCATTTCGCCTGTAAATTGTAAAATATTTGTGAATAAATCAAATTTAAAAAGGTAAGTGGTTGTTCGAAACAGACAGGATAGTAAAAAATACTTCTGAACAGGAATAATAAAGCATTAAGCAGTCTTTTTATTTTTTATTCATTTCCTGCAAATTTTCAAACAGCATGCAGCATCACCTTTTTATAAAATATATTTGTGTATCTGATAGTATGGAAAAAAAAACGGCAGTATCCGCAGCAAAAAAATCAAACCCAAAAAAGGAAACCACGGCTGAAATAAAAGATGCCATCTTTATAAAAGGGGCGAGGGTGCATAACCTTAAAAATATTTCGGTTGCATTTCCGCGTAATAAGTTTATTGTAGTTACCGGTGTTTCAGGCAGCGGAAAATCTTCCCTTACTATTGATACCTTATTTGCAGAAGGCCAGCGCCGCTACGCCGAAAGCCTGAGCGCTTATGCCAGGCAGTTTATGGCACGCATGGTAAAACCCGATGTGGATTATATAAAAGGGCTTTGCCCCGCCATTGCAATAGAACAGAAAGTTATTACACGCACACCACGCAGTACCGTGGGCAGTATGACGGAAATTTATGATTACCTGCGGTTGCTGTATGCAAGAATTGGTAAAACTATTTCCCCGGTAAGCGGCAGGGAAGTAAAGAAAGATGATATAACAGATGTTGTAAAAATTATTCAGCAGTCAGAAAAGAATTCCAAATCAATTATCCTTGTTCCGTTTAAACAGCATGCTAACCGCGATATACGTGAAGAGCTGAATATACTTGTGCAGAAAGGGTTTTCGAGAATGTATTTCAGCCAGTGGGCAATGCCTGCCCGCCAGACAGGCGGGGTGAATGGTGAATGGCAAATGGAAAGAAATGAGCCGGGAAAAATTGAGCGTATTGAAGAATTACTTGAACTGAATGATAAAGAACTCAGCTCAAAACTCAAAGCTCAAAGCTCAAAGCTTTCGGTATTTGTATTGGTTGACCGCATCATAACAAAAGATTTTGATGAAGATGATATCCACCGCATTTCAGATTCCATCGGCACAGCATTTTATGAAGGAGATGGTGAAATGTATCTTGAAATAAATAATGACCGCCTCATTCACTTCAGCAACAAGTTTGAGATGGATGGCATCCAGTTTGAAGAACCCGTTCCCAATTTATTTTCTTTCAATAACCCCTTTGGCGCATGCCCAACCTGCGAAGGTTTTAGCCAGATACTTGGTATTGATGCCGACCTTGTAATCCCCGACAGGAGATTAAGTGTATATGAAGGCGCTGTTGCCCCCTGGAAAGGGGAAAAGCTGGGTTTGTGGCGAGAACAGTTTATAAAAAATGCAAAAACATTTCCCGTACATAAAGCCATTGCCGGTTTAACCGATGAACAATACCAGCAGTTATGGGATGGCATGGGCAATACTTTGGGTATCCATCATTTTTTTAAAGAAGTGGAAGCTAATTTATATAAAGTGCAGTACCGCGTTTTACTAAGCCGGTACCGCGGCCGCACTGTTTGCACTGATTGTAAAGGTTTCCGTTTGCGTAAAGAAGCATTGTATGTAAAAGTAAATGGCAAACATATTGGCGAACTGTGCCGGATGCAGACAAAAGATTTAAAGCAATGGTTTGATGAGCTTGTGTTATCAGAAACCGATAAACAGATTGCAAAACGTATTTTAATTGAAGTGCATCAGCGGCTGGAAACGTTGATAGGCGTTGGTTTGGGCTATCTCACCTTAAACCGTCTTGCCAACAGTTTAAGCGGTGGTGAAAGCCAGCGCATACAGCTTACAAGAAGTTTGGGTAGCAACCTTACAAGTTCATTATATATACTTGATGAACCATCTATCGGGCTGCATTCAAGGGATACCGAACGGTTGATAAAAGTGCTGAAGCAATTACGTGACTCGGGTAATACGGTTGTAGTGGTGGAGCATGATGAAATGATGATGCGTGAAGCAGATCATATTATTGATATGGGCCCCCTGGCATCGCATCTTGGTGGTGAAGTAATTGCAGAAGGTAATTACAATGCCATTATTCAAAACCCGCAAAGCCTTACCGGCAAATACTTAAAAGGCGAACTGAGTATTGAAATCCCGAAATCAATACGCAAATGGAACAGGAGTATCACCGTAGAAGGTGCAAGACAGAATAACCTGCAGAATATTAATGTACAGTTTCCGCTGAATATACTGTGCGTGGTGAGCGGCGTAAGCGGAAGCGGTAAAACCACACTGGTAAAACAAATTTTATATCCTGCCCTAAAAAAAATAAAAGGAGAATTTGCTGAGAAGGTCGGGTTCCATAAAAGCATTACAGGCGATGTTGAATATATTAACCAGATAGAACTGATTGACCAGAACCCGATTGGCAAATCATCGCGCAGCAACCCCGTTACCTATATAAAAGCGTATGATGAAATACGCGATTTATATTCCAAACAGCACCTTTCAAAAATACGCGGCTTTCAGCCAAAACATTTTTCTTTCAACGTGGACGGCGGCAGGTGCGATTCCTGCAAAGGCGAAGGCGAACAGGTGGTGGAAATGCAGTTTCTTGCAGATGTGCATTTAACCTGCGAAGTATGCGGGGGCAAAAGATTTAAAGAAGAAGTGCTGGAAGTGCAGTACAAAAACAAATCCATTTTTGATATACTTGAAATGAGCGTGGATGAATCCATTGAATTTTTTTCTTCCACCTCCCCTGATGGGGGAGGCAGGGTGGGGACTGCGCTGCAACCTTTGCAGGACGTGGGTTTGGGCTATATCAAACTCGGCCAGTCGTCTGATACGCTTTCGGGCGGGGAAGCGCAGCGTGTAAAACTCGCTTCCTTTCTGGGTAAAGGAAAAGGGCATGGCCATATACTTTTTATTTTTGATGAACCCACCACCGGCCTGCATTTTCACGATATAAAAAAACTCCTCGCTTCTTTTAATGCATTGATAGAACAGGGACATTCCATTATTGTAATTGAACACAATACGGATGTGCTTAAATGCGCCGACTGGCTGATTGACCTTGGCCCCGAAGCAGGTGATGCAGGCGGCAATTTGGTTTTTGCAGGCAAACCCGCCGATTTAAAAAAAGTAAAGGAAAGCTATACGGGAAGGTTTTTGTAGCGGGCTGCAACTTTTTACGCGGCTTTTGTTGTGTCACTCACTTGTACGTTTGGAACTTAATTCCGCAAGCCCTAAATTCAGAAAGGATTTTTCTGCCTCCTCCTGTTTGTGGAAGCAATTGCACAAATGCTAAACGCAACACCAACAGAGGCGAAAAAGGAGGTCTCCCCGCTATTCTGCGTTGCCTGCCAATGGCAGCGAGGGCACTACGGATACAATAAAAAGCTGATTTTTAGTAGATTATAAAAATACTGGTGGGATGGGAAGGGTAGCCTCAGGAAGGGAGGAAACCCGGGTGAAGACGGGATATACCCTGGTTCTACCTGTGGTTTACTTCAGTATAACATCAGTATAACTTCAGTATAACTTCAGTATAAGTTCAGTATAGTATAGGGGGCTGATTATTATTTGCGCTGCTGCCGGTGTTGTGCTCAGCATGCTGTGTGGCGGCTTTTCACCAACAAATAGTAATTCATGTTTCTCTGCTGCTGGTGAAGCCCGGATACAAAACCATTTGCCAGCACCGGGGGTAAAACAGACTGGTAAACAGCGACAATACAAAAAGTGTAACGGATTGGATTGTCTTAACGACAATACAAAAAGCGCAACACTAAAAGATTGATTTTCAATGACAGAAAATATTTGGATATATCATGTAATAGCGCCAATTTACGTGTTGCATGCAAGCTTTGCGGAACTCCCTAATTATCATATCAACATTTTTAAGTTTGACATTTTTCACTAAATGCACTTCATCAATTCCGACAGACAAAGACATTGAGCAAAAAGCTATTTATCTTGCAAATAATATTGATACTAATTCATTAAATCTTTTGAGAGAATTTAGTTACAGTGCAAGGGGTGACGATAATTTCTGGCTTAGAGTTTCTGCCGACACAAGTTTATATGCTTGTAATTATAAACTTGAAGATGACACAGCGAAGCTTTCAATTTGGCGACCAAATAATTTCATTCAGGACTTTTCAACGATTTTCAAATTTGACACTTCAATTTATTCTCAATATGCATTTTCAAAGGTTCAAGATAAAATTAGAAAAATTGAATTGGATAGTAATAAAGGAAATACTTTAATAAAAGACACATCCGTAATGTCCGAACAATTCTTTCCAGATAAAAACCCATTCACAACCTTTTCAGAACTGACTTCTATAAAAAACAAGTATGGTTTTATTGGAAGTTCATATAGTAGCGATATAGGCGATTTTTTTATTTTCTGGCTTTCACCCAAATTTAAATTGACATATATTCCAGACACTTTAAAAATGGACTTAAAGTTTAAGAAGTATTGGCTGGAGGAGTTTAAAAAGGGCAAACAAATAAAACAAAATTGGAGTTTGATAAACGTTTATGCGGAATAAGCCTGCATTCAACAATAGGTTTGGCAATAGGCTGGCTGACGGAATAAAAATCGGCTACAAATCAATATCAGCAGTAGTTCCAGGTTTACAGCCGGGCTGGACGTTATAAAATTCCAGCACAGCAGCAAGCCCTGTATGTTAGCTGCAAGCATTTTGAGACACAACAAACAATACAAACAAATAAAATGAATGTAAAAGAAGCATACAATAATTGGGCTGACCAATATGATACAAATATTAATAAGACTAGAGATCTTGAAGGTATTGCATTAAGAGACAATTTGTCTAACATTTCGTTTAGGACTTTTTTAGAAATTGGTTGTGGAACAGGGAAAAATACTGAGTGGCTATTAACAAAAGCAAACGAGATTACTGCTGTGGATTTATCTAATGAAATGCTATTAAAAGCAAGAATGAAAGTAAACTCAGAAATTGTAACATTTGTTCAGGCAGATATTAACCAACCATGGACATTTGCAAATAAACAATTTGATTTAATTGGTTTTAGTCTTGTACTTGAACATATTGAAGACTTAGATAACATTTTTAGAAATGCCTCAAATTTTGTTCCGGTGGGTGGACAAGTTTACATTGGGGAACTACACCCATTCAAACAATATTCAGGTTCAAAGGCACGATTTGACACCGAAAACGGAGTACAAATTGTAAATTGTTTTAATCATAATATCTCAGAATTTATTCAATCTGCAAAAAAGTATGGTTTTGACATTTTAAACTTGAATGAATATTTTGACGATAATAATAATCAAACAATTCCACGAATTCTGACAATAATGTTTAAAAAAATAAAAAATATTGAATAAGACTAGTACAGAAAAATATGCCAGCAGCTAACAGGCGGTCACTGTTGCACACATAAATTTTCAATTATAGCTGCAGTATTTATTTGACAGAACCGTTTTTAAAGCCCGTTAGCGGGCTTTATTTTTTGGTTTCAAAAACAGGCCTGCAGGGAGGGCAAAGAATGAATGCGGCATTTTGCCCTGTAATAAGTTGTATGAACAGTATTTTTACAGCCACAAAAGCTTTTCCTGCTTTTGCTTTAACTAATGCCATTGCCTGTATGTTTGATTTGGGTGCGGTGAACTTCAGCCATTTTTTAAGATTATATACTGTGGCTGCAAGCAGCAGCATTTTGTTGGCAGCTTCCTGGTTAGAAAGAATTCTATTTCTCTAAACCTTTAATACTCTTTCACAATCTTTCCCTCTTCATATATAATTGTTTTATCGGGCTCACCAGATTCATTATATGTTTTCCACTCACCCGTTTGAATGCTGCACAGGCCGCGCTTTTCAAGCCCTTTCCAGTCGCCCGTTGTATTTTCTTTGTATTGCCCCCTGGTTTTTACCTTGCCGTTATTCCAGTAGTTGATAAAAGCGCCAATAAAACAGGAATTGTATTTCAGCGCTTCAAATAAAAGATGGTTGGCGCTGTCAAAATTTCTTTCCCAATAAACCTTATTGGAAAAATAAACGGGCGGCATTTTACCAAAATCAAATGTTTGCACCGTATCAATTTGTTGAGCATAAGTTGCAGCAAATAAAAATACCAGGATGAATGTGATTGAAACTTTTTTCATGCGGTTGAATTTTATTTTATGATGCAATAAGTTCAACAAATCCATAATGCCAACAAGAAAAAAATTATGATTCCTTTAATTGTGCAATTGCTGCCAAAGGATCTTTTGCTTTAAACACTGAACTGCCCGCAACAAGTACATTTGCACCTGCTGCAACAATAGCTCCGGCATTTTCAAGCGTTACACCTCCGTCAATTTCAATCAAAACATTTAATCCGCGTTCATCAATCATGAGGCGGAGTTGTTTTATTTTTTCAATTGTATAGGTAATAAATTTCTGCCCGCCAAAACCCGGGTTTACGCTCATCAGGTTTACAAAGTCTATGTCTGCCAAAATATCGGTGAGCAAACTTACCGGCGTATGCGGGTTTACTGCTACGCCTGCTTTCATGCCCAGTTCTTTTATCTGCTGAATATTGCGGTGCAGGTTGGGGCAGGCTTCAATATGTATGCACAAATTATCCGCACCTGCTTTTCTGAATGCTTCAGCATAATTGCCGGGTTCCACAATCATTAAGTGTACATCACACACTTTATTTGTCGTTTTGCGTATATGCTCAATAACGGGCAAACCAAAACTGATATTGGGAACAAAGCGCCCATCCATTACGTCTAAATGAAACCATTCAGCAGCGCTGTTATTTACCATTTCACATTCGTCTGCAAGATGCAAAAAATCCGATGCTAAAAAAGAAGGGGCAATGATTGGCATTCTGTTTAAGATTTAAGAAGTACGATTTACGATTTGAGCTTACTATTTTTAATTTTTATTATCTTTTTTTGGTTCTTGCTTTTTGTTTCTTGAGCATTTCACGTTTCACCTTTCATGTCTCACGCTGCTTATTCCGCTCCCAATCTTTTCAATCCGTCATGCGCCTGTTCCAGCGTTTTATCAAGCCCCAAAGATTGCTGAAATTTTTGAATGGCACTGTCTTTTTTATTCATCATTTCATAACAGCGCGCCTGGTAATAATATGCATCGGCATATAAATTATTTACAGTTGCTGCGAGCGAAAATATATTCAGCGCTTCATTGTATTGTTTATTATCAAAATACAACAGGCCTTTTTCAATATAGGCTTCTAAATAAGTGTAATTGTTTGCAATACATTCATCAAAAGATTTTAAAGCCGCTTCCCTGTTACCTGTTCTTGCAAAATACACGCCTGAAATAAATGCGCAGTCGGCATCTTTTTCACGGCCAAGCCCCATATTTTTTACACGGCTGCAAATGAGCAGGCTTTCAGCTTTCTTTTTTTCAGCATATAAATTCGCCAGGCTTAACTGCGCGTCGGGTGAAGGATAAATTTTTACCGCTTTTATATAACTGCCGATGGCAAGTGCAGTGTCTTTGGCATCTTCGGCAATTTCACCTTTTGCAAACCACAGACCGAAATTAGTGCTGTCGTTTAAAGTAAGGCTGTCCATTTGCGCCACTGCTTCTTTAAATGCACCAATACTGTCAAGAGCTGTGGCTAATTGCAGCCGCAGCGAAGCGCTGTCAGGATATTGAGATACACGCTGCACAAGGCTTTTAACAAACACCGGCATTTCATTTTTGTTTCCCCCGGAGCCTGCAATTGAGCTGTTGTTGCTGGTGGAGGAATTGCAGGCATATATTATTAATAAAGCGGTGGCGGCAGATACCTTTATTATTTTCATGCTGCAAAAATAAAGGGTGTATTTGGTTTATGACTTTTTTCTGACAACAACCATGCTGCGCGAACTTACTTTTGCAAACGCTCTTCCCAACCCCTCTCCTCGAGGAGGGGGCAAAATATTTTTTTTAGTTAATGATACTTTATGCAGGAAAAAAATAAGAAATACCCCGAACGACTAAGGGATGCCGCAAATTTTTTGTTGAATAGAGCTATGTGGCGCAAGTGTGCGACGCAACAGGCGATGCCACAGCGCATAAAAGCCGGGTTCATAAAAAATATTATCACATTTTTTGCTGTGATGATTTGTGTGCATGCTCATGCGCAGGACAGTTTGCGCTATGCGGATGAAAAACATTTTAAAAATATACGGCAGCTCACATTTGGCGGAGACAACGCAGAAGCTTACTGGAGCTATGATGGCAGGTATATTATTTTCCAGCATAAGGATGATAAAAAAGGCATTGCCTGCGACCAGATGTATATTGGAAAAATCCCGCAAGACGCGAATGACAGTTTTACCTGCAGGATGATAAGCAGCGGCAAGGGGCGCTGTACCTGCGGATATTTTTTACCCGATGGGAAACATATTATTTATGCTTCCACTTTTTTGGGTGGCGACAGTTGCCCGCCCGTGCCCGACCGCAATAAATACGGCAACCGCTATATATGGCCGGTGTACAATACTTATGATATTTTTCTTGCCGATACCAGCGGCAAAATAATAAAACAACTTACCACAACAAATGGTTACGATGCGGAAGCAACGCTTTCACCCGATGGAAAAAAAATGCTGTTTACTTCTGTGCGTGATGGCGATTTAGACTTGTATGTGATGGATTTAAAAACATATAAAGTAAAACGCATTACCAATACTTTGGGTTATGATGGCGGCGCATGGTTTAGCCCCGACGGAAAAAAAATTGTTTGGCGGGCAAGCCGGCCGCAGGGAGATTCTGCCATAAAGGAGTACAAAGATTTATTGTCGCAGGGTTTGGTAATGCCCACACATATGGAAGTGTTTGTGGCAAATGCCGATGGCGGCAATGCAAAACAAATAACAAACTACGGCCAGGCAAACTGGGCGCCCAATTTTACGCCGGACAGTAAGCATATTATTTTCTGCAGCAACCATGAATACCCGCATGGCTTTCCCTTTAATATGTACTTGACGGATATTAACGGCAATGGATTGGAGAAAGTGAGCCGCGACAAGGGTTTTGATGCTTTTCCCATGTTCAGTCCTGATGGGAAAAAAATAATTTTTTCTTCCAACAGGAACAGCGGGGGAGGAAGGGATATTAATTTATTTATGGCGGATTGGGTGGAATAATCTGGAGATTTGTTAACCTGGAAATTTGAAAATGATATTTCAGATTTCAACTTTGCCATTGTAGTTTTGGCTGAACATAATTTTCAAATCGTCTCATCTTCAAATTTTCAATTACAATGTACACCGCACTCTTATACCTGCACAGCCTGCTCCGCTGGGTGATTATCATTTTATTGCTGCTGAATATTTTCAGGATGTTTTCTGCTTCACCCAATAAAATTGGATTAAGTAAAATGCTGCTGATTGCCGCACATATTACTTTGCTGCTTGGGTTATACCAGTATTTTTTTGGCGGTTCCGGCTTTGCTTATTTTCAGCAGTATGGCGCAGATGCGGTAATGAAAAACGCTGTCTATCGTTTCTGGGCGGTGGAGCATATTACAGGTATGATTGCAGCCATTATATTTATTACAGTGGGGCATATATCATTAAAAAAAACAGGCCATGCAAAACGCACAGGCGTTTTTTATATCATTGCTTTGATATTAATTCTTGCAGTTGTTCCCTGGCCTTTCCGTGAAGGTGTGGGCAGGCCCTGGTTTTAAAAAATAAAGTATTATGATAACAAGAATATGACATGGCTATACAACTCTTGAAAATGCCGGTGCTTATGAAAATTTGTTAAAAGATGAAATTTTTACCGGTATTGCCGGCAGAAATATAAAAGGCTACAAAGGCATACAACTGTTGAAAAGGGATTTGCAGGATGAAGCGGAGTTTATCACCATCATGTGGTTTGATTCAATTGAAGCAGTAAAGTTATTTGCAGGTGAAGATTATGAAACAGCAGTGGTGCCGGAAAAGGCACAGCGGATTTTAAAACATTTTGATAAAAGGTCGCAGCATTATTACGTGCAGCATGATGGGCTGCTGTAAGCTATTTACCGTTTCATTATTTTTTTCCCAACTCAATCACTTCGCAATTTTTTATTTCCTTTCCGTCAATTACAAAACGGATAATGGTCCTGACCCTCTGCCAGCCCTGCTTTCCGGCCGCACCGGGATTGATATGCAGGCATTGCAGTTTATCATCGTACATGATTTTTAAAATATGTGAATGCCCGCTGATAAAAATCTGCGGCTTTTCTTTTATAATAATATTTTTTACACCCGGCGCATATCTTCCGGGATAACCGCCGATATGTTTTATAAACACTTTTACTTCTTCACAGGTAAAAATAATTTGCTCAGGAAATTCACTGCGTATATCATAACCGTCAATATTGCCATACACAGCTTTCAGCGGTTTTATGTTTTTTAGCTGTTCCGCAATGTCAATATTTCCAAAATCACCGGCATGCCATATTTCATCACAGTTTTCAAAATACTTAAAAACAGCTTCATCTAAATAGCTGTGCGTATCAGCTATTAACCCAATTTTTGTCATGGCATAAAGATAGAAGGTATAAGATATAAGGTTTAAAGCAAAGGCATATAAATTCTCCTTACATTTGAAAATGCTTTTTCACCGCAACTTCACCTATTACATTGACAAGCGCAAATGGAAATATGTTTTCCTTTTGTCCTCGCTGGCATTGTCTGCGCATTAATTGCTGAATAGAATTGCTGTTGTACAAGAGTGCGACGCAACAGAAGCTGCATATATAATCTGCAGCCGGGACATAAAAAATTTCAAATTACCTCATTTCCAAATCTCCAAATTATTTTTATGCCACACTATCAAACACTCGGGAGCATCCCGCATACACGCCACACGCAGTTCCGCAGGCCCGATGGTTCTTTATACGCAGAGCAATTATTTTCCACTGAAGGTTTCAGCAGCGATTATTCCCTGCTCTATCACAACCATGCGCCTACAATAATTACGCAAACAGAAAAACCTTATGATGTAATGCCGCGCATTGCTGAAGAAAAAATGCTGAAGCACCGCAGCTTTGAAGGCTTTAATATAAAACCGGAAAAAGATTTTCTGCAAAGCCGCAAACCTATATTGGTAAACAGCGATTGTCATATTGTGCTCGCCGCGCCGCAGCATAGCATGGAAGATTATTTTTATAAAAATGCGGATGCGGATGAAATGCTTTTTGTACATGAAGGCAGCGGCAAACTGCTTACGCAATATGGTGAACTGCCTTTTGCTTATGGCGATTACTTAGTAATCCCGCGCGGAACAATTTATCAGATCAGGTTTGATAATGACAATAACCGGTTGTTTATTGTTGAAAGTTTTTCGCCCATTGTTTTTCCAAAAAAATATTTAAGCAAATACGGTCAACTAATGGAGCATTCACCCTATTGCGAACGTGATATACGCCCGCCGAAAAACCTTGCTGCCATTGATGAAGAAGGCGACTTTATTATCAAAACAAAAAAGAAAGGACGGATGTACCATATCCATTATGGCTATCACCCGTTTGATGTGGCGGGCTGGGATGGCTGCTGTTATCCTTTCGCATTCAGCATACACGACTTTCAACCCATTACCGGGCGTGTGCACCAGCCGCCGCCCGTGCACCAGACTTTTGATGCGCACAATTTTGTTGTGTGCAGTTTTGTTCCACGCATGTACGATTATCACCCGCAGTCCGTTCCCGCGCCATACAATCACAGCAATATTGACAGCGATGAATTACTGTATTATGTTGACGGAGATTTTATGAGCCGCAAAAATGTTACCCGCGGCATGATGACGCTGCACCCCGGCGGCATACCGCATGGCCCGCATCCCGGCGCGGTGGAAAAAAGTATTGGTGCAAAAGAAACAAAAGAACTGGCTGTGATGGTGGATACGTTTCACCCGCTGCAATTAACTGTTGAAGCGCTTGAAATAGAAAACCCGGGTTATACAATGAGTTGGGCGGAGTAGAGAAAGTTTGTGGTTTATAGTTACTGGCTTTGGTATTTCATGGCGGCGATTGTTGTGTCACTCACTTGAACTTTTTGTTTTTGTAGGAGCATGATGAAGCGAAAAGAAAGAATAACGGCCAGAGGCAAAAATATTTTCAAACCCTCTATCGCCATTATTCTTCTTTTGATGTTTCCTCAGTTTCAAGAGTTTTTTTTGCAGGCGGCCACAGCACACGCTCTTTACTTAATATAGCTTCAACCCTTGATACAAAAAGCGCACTTTTATCAACACCCAGCTCCCATAAGGGCCTACACTGAATTCATAATAATGTATTTCGGGTTTTAACTGCTCGTAGGTTGTTCTGTAATTGATCCATAATTCCTGGAACTGGAAAGTTTTTAATGCAGTAGTTAAAATAGCCACAATGGAGGATACAATAATAAGCGAAACCTGGATGAACTGTGCGGCAGGGCTATACGTATTGCCCTGCTGTGCCCACTTCAGACCGTTTAACCCTGCAAGCACAGGGGTAATTGCTGACAGGACGATAACCACCCATTGAAAAAACTTATATTTCTGCTGGTTTTTTGAAGAAGCTTTATGGTAATATTCCATTTGCTTTAAATATATTTTGGCTACATAGTCATCAAAAGAAATTTTATCCATGTAAAGGTTTTTATAATCGAAAGATAGAAAATTAAATGAAACAATAATAAAATCCCGGGCACCCTGCAGATACAGGCCCTGCCTGAAAACAGCCATCATTTTTTACACAAACATCCATCAGCATTATTTTTAATAAAAAATCCCTATCATTGAACACTGAAATATAATCAATGACAGATAACTTTTCTTTATTCAAAAAGCAAATCACAAATCCTTTAAAGTTCCGGGTATTTATGTTTACAAAGCTGCCGGCTGCATTTTTTGCAGGGCTGCGCGTACAGTATCTCAGCGAAGAAAAGTGCATCATTACAGTGAAGCAAAAATGGTTTAATAAAAACCCTTTTCATTCTATATATTTTGCCATCCTGAGTATGGCCGCCGAAGTAAGTACCGGCGTTTTATGTATGGGTGCAATTTATAAACAAAGACCACCGCTAAGTATGCTGGTAGTAAAAAATGAAAGCAGCTTTTACAAAAAAGCTGCCGGTAAAATCTCTTTTACCTGTAATAACGGAAACGAAATAAAGAAAACAGTTGAAGAAGCTGTCGCTACCGGCGAAGGTAAAACAGTAACCTGCTTATCAACCGGTAAAAATGAAAAAGGCGAAACGGTGGCAGAGTTTTATTTTACCTGGAGTTTTAAAGCAAAAACTATGCAGGCATATTAAAGGTTTCAATTAAGTTATTAAACTATAACTTTATGTGTTAGCGTAACTTTTTCATCATCAAAACCATCTTTATGAAACAAATATCATTTCCATTATTTGCTTTGTGCATGCTTGCAGCATGCAACACGGCAACAACAACGGCAGGTAATGCCAAAGACACAACAGCCGCCGCTGCATCAAACACAAGCGTTACTTATGCTTACACACCGGCTTACTCGGCGGATTTTTCAATTGGTGACCCAAAGTATGCACAAACGGTGCTTGATATATGGAAGGATTATGATAACAACACTTTAGATAACCACAAAGATGCATTTGCTGACAGTATTGCATTTGACCTGTCAGACGGAAGTACGATTAAAGGCCCGAGGGATACCGTGATGAATTCCATAAAGGCCTACCGCAACAGCTTCCCCACTTCGGTTAGCGCAGTAGAAGTAGTGGTTTCTTTAAAACCAAAAGATAAAGATGAAACATGGGTTTGTGTTTGGGGAAAAGAAGTGGATACAAGAAAAGACAACAAAATGGATTCTGTTTACCTCAATGAAAACTGGATGTTTAACAAAGATGGAAAGATTGCTTATGTGAGCCAGTTTAAAGCACAGGTGCCAAAAAAATAAACCCGGATTTTATAAATGAAAGCGTTGTTTTTTGCAACGCTTTTTTTATTTCCGCAGAATCAAAAGCGCCCTGCGTTATTGTGCAGGCCCTTGAATTTTATTTGTTGAATAAAGTAATGTTTTACAAGTGTGCGACGCAACGGATGAAGCCATACAATACAAAAGCCGGGTTCAGCAAAAAAAAGTTATAAATATTTATTGTTGAAAAAATTCTTGTTCATTTTAAAATGATTTGTAAATTGAACTTTAAAATAAAACGATTGCGCTATGATAAAATTCAATGAACTAAAACAGGGGGATTATGTAATTGGTGATTATGAAGGCGCCCGGTGGGAGGGCGAAGTTACACGCCTTAACGGCAATGAAAAGCAGGTTTGCGTGGATACGGGAGTGCAGCAGTTCTGGTTTGAACAGGAACAGCTTTATCCTATTGCCATTACTGACGAACAGTTGATGAAACTTAATTTCACCAGGCATGAAAATGAAGACGGCTCTGTAAAATATATGAAAGGCTCTTTCCGCATTTTGCTTTTGAAAAAAGATGATTTTTCTTCTTTTGAAATGTGGTACCGGGAAGACCGCCGCTTTCACCCCGATGTGCATTATGTACATCAACTGCAAAACCATTACCTGCAAATGACCAAAATACATTTAACAAAGGAAGTGATGGTGTAAAACCGCTGATACAATATTTTGTAAAACCATCATGCTTAAGCGTGGTGGTTTTTGTTTATCCGTTATCTTCATAAAAAATAATCCATGCGTTTTCCTGTAATTCGTAAAATCCATATAATCCGTGCAACCCTTTTTTGCTTTTCACTTTTCACTTTTCATTTTGCTCAAGCGCAGCAATTTGGCGGCACACCTTCTTCCATAAAATGGAAACAAATAAGCACAGATACAGTGCGTATTATATTTCCTTCAGGTTTGGATTCCGTTGCAGGCCGCATCGCGTCCGTGGTAAAAGAAATACAGCAAAACCACAGTTCCACTATTGGAACGGGTTTAAGAAAGGTGAATATCGTGTTGCAGTCTGATGTTACCAGTTCCAACGGGTTTGTGGCGCTTGGGCCTTTCAGGAGTGAATTTTATTTACTGCCACCACAAAATGCATTTGAGCTTGGTGCGCAAAACTGGGGCGATAACCTTGCGATACATGAGTTCAGGCATGTGGAGCAGTACAGTAATTTCAGGGTTGGCCTGTCTAAAACCATGTCAGTATTATTTGGTGAAAACGGCCAGGCGCTTGCAAACGGGGCTTCAATTCCTGATTGGTTTTTTGAAGGCGATGCTGTGTATAATGAAACATTGCTGAGCTACCAGGGGCGTGGCCGCCTGCCATTCTTTTTTAATGGCTACCGCAGTTTGTACAATACCGGTAAGCATTACAATTTTATGCAATTGCGCAATGGCTCTTTTAAAAATTATATCCCTGATCATTACCAGTTAGGCTATTTACTGGTTGCTTATGGCAGGGAAAAATATGGTGCTGATTTCTGGCTGAAAGTAACGCAGGATGCTGCTTCATTTAAGCAGTTATTTTATCCCATGCAGGGGGCGGTAAAAAAATTCACAGGCATCAGTTATGATACATTTGTAAATAATACTTTACAATATTATCAGCAGCAATGGGCGGCTGATAAAGGGGGTGCATTGAAATGGATAACGGCTACGGGAAAAAATAATGTTGTTGATTATAAATACCCGTATCCTGCAGGAAACAGCTCTTTGATTGTTTTGAAAAAAACTTATCGTAATATACCCGCATTTTATAAAATAAATGCAACTAAAATTGAAACAAAAATTGCCGTAAAAGACCTTCCGGGTGATGATGATTATTTTTCATACAGTAACGGAAGGATTGTATATACTGCATTTCAGCCTGATCTCCGCTGGGGCAACCGTGATTACAGTGTGATAAAAATATTGGACGTAAACAGCGGCATAGAAAAAAAGATAACATCGCATACAAAATATTTTTCACCCGATATTTCGCCGGACGGAACAATGATTGCTGCTGTTGAAATGAAGCAGGCATTGCAGTCTGATTTGGTTTTGATGGATGCCAATGGTACTGTAAAAAACAAATGGGGTAACAGTGATAATATTATTTATTCGTACCCGAAATTTTCATCTGATAATAAATTCATTTATGTGTTTGTTAGAAATAACAGGGGCGAAATGGGCATTGAAAAAAAGAATATCGATGATGGAAATGTAAATACAATACTTTCTTTTCAAAACCGTATTCTTGGTTTCCCGGTTGTAAAAGGTGATACCTTATTATACAGTTGCTCCAGTAATGGCCTTGATGAAATATGGGCATTTGTTGCTTCTGAAAATAAAAATTACCATTTGGCTTCTTATTCAACCGGTTTGTACCAGGCATTTTTACAGGATAATGGAATGCTTGTATCATCAGCATTTACAGCGGACGGCTACCGCCTTGCAACCATTGTTCCGCAATGGCAACCGGTAAATAATGGGGACAGTTTGAAAAATTTATTCGTTGCAAAACCTTTTAATGAAAAAAGCAACAGCACTCTGCTGTCTGTTCCGGTACATCAATACACCATCACAAAATATCCAAAGTTTTTTCAGCCATTTCATTTTCACAGCTGGAACCCATACTTCAGCCAGCCCGATTATTCTTTTATTATTTACGGACAAAATGTTTTAAACACATTTCAAAGCCAGGTTTATTATACCTACAACAGTAACGAAAAATACAGCCGTGCCGGTTATACCGGCCTGTACGGTGGCTGGTATGTGCAGCCCTTATTTGATATCAACCACACATGGAACCGTAACCAGCTACTCAACAGCGATACAACTATTTACTGGAACGAACTGAATGTTGCCGGAGGTTTGCGCCTGCCGCTGAATTTATCGGGCGGTAAAGGATACCGAAACCTTATACTTACTTCCACTTATAATATTGACCAATTAAGATGGACAGGGCTGGGCAAGCAATTATTAAAAAACCTTAATTTTAATTATGCCCAGTTTCAGCTATCTTATAATGCACAAATTCAGGCGGCGGCGCAACAAATCTATCCGCGGTGGGGGCAATCATTATTAGTACGGTACAGAACCATCATTACTAATCATACTGCCCGCCAGTTTTTGGCAAGCGCATCATTTTATCTTCCCGGTTTCGCAAAAACACATAGTATTGTTTTAAGCGCTGCATACCAGAGCAGGGATACGGCAAAACAGTATTATTTTACCAACAGCTTTCCTTTTTCACGCGGGTATAATGCGCTTAATTTTCCACGTGTCTGGAAACTTGGTATTAATTATCACCTGCCTTTAGCGCTTCCTGACTGGGGCTTTGGCAATATTGTATTTTTTAAACGCATCAGGGCAAATATTTTTTATGATTATACCGTGGGGAAAAGTTTGCGTTATCAAACTAATTATAATTTCAGAGCTGTTGGCAGCGAAATTTATTTTGATACAAAATGGTGGAACCAGCAACCCGTAACTTTTGGAGTGCGCTACAGCAGGCTGCTTGATAATGATATTGCGGGGCTGAATGCCAACCAATGGGAATTTATTTTACCCGTGAGTTTATATTAAAAACCCGGATACCAGCTTTTGCCCGATAACAGCTATCGGGATAGCATCGCCCCTTGCCCCGCCTGACCGAAGGGAGGGGCTTAATCGGATTGCATATTGCAGCAAAAAGCAATATTTTGCATGTCTTGCGCTGCTTTAAAACCTCAATTTATTCAGAATCCGGCATGGTTTTCCACAAACCTGCTAAATTTTTTTGTAAAATTTTCATTATTCAGTTGCATTCTTCTATCTTTGCGCTCCCAAAAATTGTATGTCGAAACAACCGCTGATTAAACAGGATGGTGTAATTCTCGAAGCCCTGAGCAACGCTATGTTCAGGGTAAAACTTGAAAATGGTCATGAAATACTGGCAACCATCTCGGGAAAAATGCGGATGAATTATATCAGGATTTTACCTGGCGACAAAGTGGGCGTGGAAATGAGCCCTTACGATTTATCAAGGGGCAGGATAATTTTCAGGTATAAATAAGCTGTTTGCTAAATAAAAAGTTATGAAAGTAAGAGCATCCATTAAAAAGCGCAGTACAGATTGCAAGATCGTAAAAAGAAAAGGCAAGCTGTATGTAATCAACAAAAAAAACCCGCGCTTTAAGCAGCGCCAGGGATAACGGAATTGTAAATTGTAAATTTTAAATTGTAAATTTTATATGGCTCGTATTGCCGGTGTTGACATACCAAAAAATAAAAGGGGAGAAATAGGTTTAACTTATATCTACGGCATTGGCCGTTCTACTGCACAGCATATCCTCAACAAGGCAGGAATAAGCTATGATAAGAAAGTGAGCGAATGGAACGATGACGAGCAAACAGCCATCCGTAATATTATTACCAATGAATTTAAAGTGGAGGGTGCGCTCCGCAGCGAAACGCAAATGAGCATCAAGCGTTTGCTTGATATCGCCTGTTACCGTGGGTTGCGCCATCGTAAGGGTTTGCCGGTTCGCGGCCAGCGCACACGCACCAACAGCCGCACCAGAAAAGGAAAGCGTAAAACAGTTGCCGGTAAAAAGAAAGCGCCTAAGAAATAAGAAATTGCAAAAAGCAGTCCTGTTTACCGGGATTGTTTTTTGGTTTAATAAAGCCACCGGATAATCCTGAAAATTTTCGGGAAAGGAGGGGCAGTAAATTCTCACGATTACCTCAAAAAAAGATCAATGGCAAAAGTACAGCAGGCAAGTGGAAAAACCGCTGCCAAAAAAAGGATTGTAAAAGTTGATGCATACGGCGATGTTCATATCAATGCGACTTTCAACAATGTAATTGTTTCATTAACCAACAAAAACGGCCAGGTTATCAGTTGGTCTTCAGCAGGAAAAATGGGTTTCAGGGGCTCTAAAAAGAATACTCCTTATGCTGCCCAGATGGCTGCTGCTGATGCTGCAAAAGTAGCGATGGATGCAGGTCTGAAGCGTGTAGATGTATATGTAAAAGGGCCAGGCGCAGGCCGCGAAGGTGCAATACGCGCCATTGCACAGTCTGGTATAGAGGTTTCCATTATAAAAGATGTTACACCTTTGCCGCACAATGGCTGCCGCCCGCCAAAAAAGAGAAGAGTTTAATGAATTTATGATCTACGATTTTGAAAATCAAAAAATCGTAAATCTGAAATTGTAAATATTTATAAAGGGTGCATCATTCATTTTAGATTTTTACTGATGATGCGCCGTCACCAAAAAATCAAAAACAAAATTCATGGCACGTTACACAGGTCCAAAAACCAAAATTTCAAGAAGGTTCGGTGAACCTATTTTAGGCAATGGTAAATGGCTGGATAAAAACAGCAATCCTCCCGGGCAGCATGGCGCCGCCAAGAAGCGTAAAACGCCCGGCGAATATGCCCTTCAGTTAAAGGAAAAACAAAAGGCCAAATACACTTACGGCCTTTTGGAGAAACAATTCCGCAATACATTTGAAGAAGCTTCCCGCTTAAAAGGCGTAACCGGTGAAAACCTTATTAAACTTTTAGAAGCAAGGCTGGATAATACCATTTACCGTTTGGGTATTGCCCCTTCAAGGCCGGCAGCAAGACAGCTTGTAAGCCATAAGCACGTAACTGTAAATGGTGAAGTGGTAAACATACCTTCTTTCCGTTTAAAAGCCGGTGATGTTATTGGGTTGAAAGAAAAAAGCGGTGCAAATATTTCGCTCACCAGTTTTATACGCGGTAAAAACCCTAAGTTCAGCTGGCTTGACTGGAATGATAATGAGAAGAAAGGTACATTCATTACTTATCCTGAAAGGGAAAGCGTTCCTGAAAATATCAAGGAGCAGCTTATAGTAGAATTGTATTCTAAGTAATAGCGTCAAGCGCAGAATAGAATTCCAAAAAGTACAAGAGTGCGACGCAACAGAAGTATCATAGCAGTACAAAAGCCGGGTACATAAAAAGAAAAAAGATTTCAGCCAATTTCCTGGCTGAGTAAAATAAAAAAACAGGTTTTAATATGGCCATATTAAACTTTCAGAAACCAGACAAAATCGTTTTACAAAAAGCAACCGATTTTGAAGGTCAGTTTGAATTTCGTCCGCTGGAGCCCGGCTTCGGCTTGACTATTGGTAATGCTTTGCGCAGGGTACTGCTCAGCAGCCTTGAAGGATATGCCATTACAGGCATTAAAATTGAAGGCGTTGACCACGAGTTTGCAACGATTAAAGGCGTTACAGAAGATGTAACCGAAATTATCCTTAACCTGAAGCAGGTAAGGTTTAAGAAAAATGTTGATCATGATGTTGCCAGTGAAAAAATAAACCTGTCAATAAAAAATAAAACAGAATTTACTGCGGCAAATATTGGCGAAGCCACACAAAGTTTTGAGGTAATGAACCCGGAACTGGTAATTTGCATACTGGACAATTCTGCAAAACTTGATATTGAATTAACGATTGCAAAAGGTCGTGGTTATGTGCCTGCGGAAGAAAATAAATTAAAAGATGTTGTGTTTGGGCATATCCCGATTGATTCAATTCATACGCCCATTAAAAATGTAAAATACGGTATTGAAAACTACCGCGTAGAGCAAAGGACAGATTATGAAAAACTGATTCTTGATGTGGCCACAGACGGTACTATTCATCCTGAAGATGCTGTAAAACAGGCTTCACGCATTTTGATACAGCACCTGATGATTATCACGGATGAAAACATCACTTTTGATAATAAAGAAGATAAGAAAGAAGATGTAGTGGACGAGCAGGTGCTGCAATTAAGAAAAGTATTGAAAACACCGCTGGAAGATCTGGATCTTTCTGTACGGGCATTCAATTGCTTAAAAGCTGCGAAAATAAATTCGCTCAGCGAGCTTGTACAGTATGAGCAGGAAGACCTGATGAAGTTCAGGAATTTCGGTCAGAAATCTTTGAGCGAAATTGAACAGGTGTTAACTGAACGAGGTTTGCATTTTGGAATGGATTTAAGCAAACTGGGACTGGATGATCTGGACAAGTAACTTTGGTTCCAATAGTTTAATTGAAATTTTTAAACTCCGGAACTCTTTATAATCAGTACCTCACAATTCCCGGCACGGTGTGAGGGAATAAAAATTAAAAGCCATGCGTCACGGAGACAAAATTAAAAACCTGGGCCGTAAAAAAGCCCATAGAGATGCGCTGCTGAGCAACTTAGCAAGCCAGTTGATTGTTCATAAACGTATTGTAACCACGCTTGCAAAAGCAAGGGCACTGCGCACTTACGTAGAGCCGTTGATTACAAAAACAAAGAAAGCGGAAAACGAATCGCAGATAACCCACCAGCACAGGATAGTTTTCAGCTACTTAGAAGATAAAGCTGCGGTGAAAGAATTGTTCACGGTAGTAGGGCCAAAAATTGCAAGCCGGCCCGGTGGTTATACCCGCATTATAAAATTAGGCATACGCCCCGGCGATAATGCAGAAAAGGCAATGATTGAACTCGTTGACTTTAATGAGATTTACGGAAAAGGTATTGCTAAATCTACAGAAGGCGCTAAAAAAACGCGCCGTGGACGCAGCAGTGGCGGGGCAAAGAAAGCTGAAGCAATTACGGAAAATGCAGTTTCCGAAGCGGAAGTAATTGAAGAAACAAAAACAGAAAAAGCAGCAGGATAAAATGCAGCTACAAATTATAAAAGGCAAAACCATTTCGTGGTTTTGCCTTTTTTTATGTTGCTAAGTGTAATGTAAAATTGATTGCCACAAAGGCGCGAAGACATAAAGCCGTGCGTTGATTTATTTTTTATTTGAGGCTTCATGTCTTTGCGGCTAAAACAGACTGTGCGAAACTTTTTACCCTTATTTAAAAATCATATTCTTTTTTTGCACCTGAAAATACAAATGTAAAATGCCCCAAACAGAACAACCTGCCGTTTTACTTTTAGCCGATGGAAATATTTTCTATGGCAAAGCCTTTGGAAAAATTGGAACTGCTACCGGTGAGATATGCTTCAATACAGGTATGACAGGCTACCAGGAAGTATTTACCGATCCCAGTTATTACGGGCAGATACTTATTATGAATAATGTGCATATAGGTAATTATGGCGTGAAGGATGCGGATACAGAAAGCAGCAGCGTAAAAATAAGGGGCCTTATTGGAAGGAACCTGGAAGAAAAATTTTCACGCTACCAGGCAACGGATTCCCTGGATGCATATTTAAAACAGAATGGAATTGTTTCCATAGAAAATATTGATACAAGGGCGCTTGTAACGCATATCCGCACAAAAGGCGCTATGAACTGCATCATCTCTTCCGAAATTTTTGATGCGGAAGAATTAAAATCTTTGCTTGCCAAAGTTCCTGATATGGATGGACTTGAACTGGCAAGTATGGTGAGCACAAAAGAAGAATACGAGCTGGGTGACGCCGCTTCCAAACTTAAAGTTGCAGTGCTTGATTATGGAATAAAACAAAATATACTTACCTGCCTGGTAAACCGCAGCGTGCATGTAAAAGTGTATCCTGCGAAAACAGGCATAGAAAGGCTGAAAGAATTTAACCCTGACGGATATTTTATTTCCAACGGGCCCGGCGACCCTGCTGCAATGCCTTATGCAGTGGAAACCATGAAAGATATTTTAAAGGAAAATAAACCCCTGTTTGGCATCTGTCTCGGGCACCAGTTACTTGCACTTGCCAATGATATCCCCACATTTAAAATGCACCACGGCCACCGCGGGCTGAACCATCCTGTAAAAAATATTATTTCAGGCCTCTGCGAAATAACCACGCAGAACCACGGTTTTGGTGTGCAGCCCGATGCTGTGCGCAATCACCCGAACGTTGAGATAACGCATATAAACCTGAATGATGAAAGTATTGAAGGCATACGCCTGAAAGATAAGCCTGCATTCAGCGTGCAGTACCACCCCGAAAGCACGCCGGGCCCTCATGACAGCCGTTATTTATTTGATGAGTTTGTAAGCATGATGCAGGGAAATTGAAAAGTTTTTTTTCTTTGTAAACAGGGGTTGTTTCGCTGTAACTCTTCATTGTTGATCTGTATTTCATGCCTGTGAGCCTGTAATTTACTATTGTTTGGCTGAAAGCTATTGATTACAGGAAAAGCGATAATACAAAAAGTCTAACATTAAGTCGTTGAAAGCGAAGGAGTATTTTTTTGGAAATCTTATATAATAGCGCCAATTTACGAGTTGGTGGCAATTTTTGCAGTACTCAAATATTTATGAGTATGAATAAATTTTTTTATTTAATCTTTTTTATTGCACTTGGACTATATAGTTATGGACAAGACAATATAGGTTTCAAACTTGGACTAAATCTTTCCAATGTTAAAAACTCGAATGGAAATGACTTTACAACATTCTTAAACTTTAACACATGAGTTGCTGCCAAGTTTAAATTAAAGTACAAATTTCTACTAAAAGCAGAGGCTCTTTTATCAAACAAAGGCTTCAATAGTTTATTAATTCCAAGTGGGACAACTGCAACAAAATTGACCTATTTATCTATTCCAGTTTTACTTGAATATCAACCGACAAAAAAATCTATTTTCAGCTTGGATCAGAGTTTGACTTCCTGATAAATGCGAAAATGAAAAATAATAGCTTTAATAAAAGTGTTTCTGAAAATTATAATGAGGTCGACTTAGCGATTGCAGGTGGACTTGGGTTTGAAATATTTAAAGCGTTTAATTTAGAAACAAATATTCATTTGGGCTATCACAAATTATACAAAATGAAAACATTTTTGGCTCATATAAAAATCGAACATTTCAAATTAACTTGATTTATTTTTTGAGCCAATAACTGTAAATATCAATGAATCGACTACTGTCATTCGAGAAGGTCAATGCCGGCTTATATAACTCATAGAATTTTTTCAAATCTCCTGTATCACCAAATGTGAAATCTCCCAATTTTATAGTGTCAGAAATTTTGAATTTCGAAAGCTGAAAATTTTTAAAGGAAAGTGTCCAGTTTTTAAAGCTATTATAAAAGTAAGTTTTATAAGACGCCAATGAATTATTCTGAGAAAAGATTTTGTCAAACCAAATACCAAAACGTAACTAAAAATATGATTGAGACTTTCATAATTGTGAAGTATTATGTTATTAACACTAATGTAAAGATTTGTTTATCAAATGCAATGAAAAATAAATTTTCACTATCTGTGGTCAACCTTTTAATGTTATTACTTTTGTAATGTTATTAAGGCAATACAACTTACTTAAGGATGGTTTGAGACAGTTTAAAAAGAAATTAAACTTGTACACTTCTGCTGCCATAAAAACAGAAAGCACAAGAGTGTGACACAATAACCGATGCTATGAAATGCAACAGCCGGATAAATAAATTCCTAATTCATCATTAATATATTTACACTCCTTTGTAAAATATTGAATGCAATTTCCGCCATCAGGTTTTCTTTATCAAGCGTGGGGTTTACTTCTGTAATTTCAAAACAGCATACTTTACGGTTCTGCATAAATTTACTGATAAGGTCTTCTGCTTCCCTTTCTTTTAAACCGTTGCTTACCGGCGTGCCCGTGCCTTTTGAAATGGATGAATCCAGGCTGTCCACATCAAAGCTTACATAAATATCCGTGCAGTCGCTTAAGTAGCGCAAGACAGAGCGGACAACGTTTTCAGGGCCTTTGCGGCGTACTTCATTTGTTGATATTACTTTCATCCCGTATTTTTCAATCAGGTGTTTTTCTTCCCTTTCAAAATCGCGGAGCGAAATAAACACTACATCTTCGGGCAGTACTTTTGGAGAAATCTTTCCGATTGTTTTTAAATAATCCCATTGCTTTTTTGTTTCAGCATCCAGTTCATGCACGGCGCAATCTTCATTGTCTTCTGCAATAGCGGTAGCCAGCGGCGTGCCATGCATATTACCCGAGGGAGTGGTGTAAGGCGTGTGCAGGTCGGCATGTGCATCAATCCATATAACGCCGAGTTTGCTTTTTGGCTTTGCCATTTTTATTCCTGCGATTGTGGCGCCGGCATTGCTGTGGTCGCCGCTGAGTATAACAGGAAAAAAATGTGTTTTAATGGATTCGCAAATGGCTTTGCTTACTTTATCGTACATGCTCACAATGCCTTTCATACGCTTGGCATAAGGCGAATCAATGGGTTCAAACAATAACTTATTTTCTGTGGGTATTTTTTCAGAAGGAAAATGAACAAAAAAATTGCTCATAAAATCAAGCGCGGCAATCTTCATGGCTTCAATACCCAGGCTTGCGCCGCGTGTACCGGCGCCAATTTCGGAAGCTACTTCTATCAACTTTATATTTTTCATATAATGGCAATGGTTTATTAATGATGGTGAAATGAATAAATTAAAATCATCATTAATCGGGGATATAAAAATTTACCGGCAGCAGTTGCAATGCAAACGGAATAACCGGCAGATATTTAAAATGCAGTGGGTTCATACGCAAACAATGCAGCAAAGCTATACAATTTTAATTTTACCCTTTTACAAAGCCGAAATCAATGTGTTTATAATACTGGCTTTCTTCTGCTGTTTCAAATTCTTCTGTATTAAAATTTTTATTGCCCAGTTCTGTGTTGATAATATTTTCTATTTGTTCCTTTAGCGGCACCAGGTGTTTTTTAATTGTATCGAATATAACGTAAGTTTCTATCCCTGCGTAATCATGAGCCACGCGGTTCCTGAAATCTTTTACCTTTTTCCATGGTACTCCAGGATGTTTTTGTTTTAATGTTTCACTTATTTTTTCGCATTGTTCACCAATATTAATGAACAGCATCAGGCTTGCGTTAAAATCTTTCTTGTCATTTGCAAAAAAGAAATCTGACACCTCATTGTAGGTGCCTGAGTACAGGTGTATTTTATTAATTGATTCAAGTATCCTTAAAAGATAGGTGAGATCATTTTTAATAGCGGGTTGCATATCTCATGTCTTTCATTGCCCTGTGAAGAATGATAGGCTCTGCAAATTCTTTTACAAGGATATCAACGGGTGTTTTAAGATCAAGCTGGATCTCTTCTTTCATTTGAAGTAAGTTATCGAAAGTAATTTTTTCATCAATCATTAAATCAATATCTGTAAATGATTCGCCCCTTGAGAGTGAACCAAATACACCAATCCTTTTCAATCCATACTGATCGAAAATATTTTTTTTCTGAAATAGGTTTGCAATTCCGGGAAACTTTTTATTTGCATAATGCTAAATTACAACTTTCCTTTTAATGGGTTTATACCGCGCAAACTGCCATAAACGGCAAGTGGTTTAAACCGTATAAACATATCCTCACTGTACCAGTTTTCTTTTCTTGTTTTGCGGATCACTTCTGCATGCTGCTGCATATTGTAGGCAAACTGTTTCATGTGCGCTTTTGATTGCCATATACTAAAGGTTGCCTGTTTTATAAAAGGCATTTCACCAATGCCAACCGAAGTGATGAAACCCGGTGCTACAGACATTTGCAGGGCAACACTGTTTACATTTTTCCAGAAATTTTTAAGTTTTTTTACGCGGATAGTTGCCCTGGTTAATATGCAAATAATATCGTCATAACCTGTATTTTTTGGCAATGACCCAAAAATTTCTTTTTTGTCCCAGGTTCCATGCCCTTCAATGGGCTCAAGTATCAGTGTAAATATTTCAGTGCGGAAAAATTTCCACCAATTTGTTATAAAAGCTCCATAAAGTTTATCGTTTATTGTTTGTTCATCCTGTAAACTGCAACCTGTAACCTGCAGCACCGCCCATTGGCGCCAGTCGGGCGTTTTATCAAATGTGCCGTTTTTGCCGCAACCCATCAGTTTCCAGAAACTTGTATCCTTATTCAGCCACAAAGGCAAACGGAATAAAGCCATGGATAAAAAACCTGCAAAGCCAAACCATTTCGGGTATCTTACAATTGTTAGGACGCAATACATAAAACGAAGTAAAGGTTTATTTTCTGCTTTGTTCATTACGCGGATATTTATTAAGCATTTATCATTTAACTTAGGGCATAATTTCAGGTTGCAAATTTAGCACCGCTTCAAATTCAAGCCCGATGCTTAAACCAATAACATTATTTACCGGAATTATGCTTATGTCAATTTTATCAAAGGCGCAAAAAGAAATTCCGCTTTATGATGATTCTGTTCCAAATTTTGTTCCGTGCAGTTTAAACGAACATTCTTTTATTGATTCAAGCTGGAATAAAAACGGGATATTGATTGTGCAGGATGTTACAAGGCCAACTATTACAGTTTACCAGCCACCAAAAGAAAAAAGAAATGGAACGGCGGTTTTAATTTGCCCCGGCGGCGGTTATGGAGTTTTAGCGGCAGGCCATGAAGGCTCGGATGTGGCCAAAGCATTTAATGAAATGGGTGTTACCGCTTTTGTGCTTAAATACCGCCTGCCAAATGATGCCTGCATGACTAATAAATCTTTTGTACCGTTGATGGACGCGCAACAGGGAATGTATTTTATAAGAAAGAATGCAAAGGAATATGGAATTGATGTAAATAAAGTGGGCATTGCAGGATTCAGCGCCGGCGGGCATTTGGCGGCATCTGTGGGAACGCATTTTTCTCAACCGGTTCGTAAGGAACTTGACGGTGAAAACCTTCGCCCGGATTTTATGATATTAGGGTATCCTGTAATCAGTTTCACAGACAGTATTGGCCATATTGGTTCGCGTGATAATTTGCTTGGTAAAAATCCTGATAAAAACCTGGTGCATTATTTCTCTAATGAAGAACAGGTAACATCTCAAACTCCGCCTACATTCTTTGTTCATGCATCAGATGATGATGTCGTAAAACCCGCCAACAGCATTACATTTTACGAAGCTTTATTAAAAAATAAAGTGGAGGCCGAATTGCATTTGTATGAACACGGGGGCCACGGTTTTGGGTTGCACAATACAACCACAACGGATAACTGGTTTGAACGGTGTGCAAACTGGATGAAAGCAAACCACTGGCTTTAATACGCTCACTGCCCGGCGCTGATTTGAAAGTAAAAGTGTGCGACCGCCACCGTTGACGGGGCAAAGTTCAACAATGATAAGTAATGGTGTACAGCCCGGACAATAATAATTTTCCATTGTTATTTGAAATTATATTCAAAAGAATAACATACTTTCATTTTATAAAACCCCAACAATGCAACGAAGAACTTTTGTAAAGTCCCTTGCCGCAACTACCGCAGCAATAACTTTCTCCTCAAACCTGTTTGCCGCTTCAAAAAAACGCCCGCTTGGCGTGCAGCTTTATACCATACGTGATGCCATTGCAAAAGACCTTGAAGGTTCATTAGATAAACTGTCCGCATTGGGATATAACCAGGTGGAAGCATTTGGCTACAATGGTACATTCTTTGGAAAAACGCCAAAAGAATTTTGTAAAATATGCGATGACCGCGGTCTTAAGCTTATCAGTTCGCATTATGTTACAGGCCGTACCACCAATGCGCCGGCAACCTTATCAAACGGATGGCAAAAAGCCATTGATGATGCTGCGGAAGCAAAAGCAAAATATATGGTTTGCGCATGGCTGCCACCTGCAGAACGCACTGCGGAGCTTTTTAAAACATTGCCTGATTTATTAAATACCTGCGGTGAGGCCTGCAGCAAATCTCATATACAACTTTGCTATCACAACCACGATTTTGAATTTCAACCCATTAATGGAACGATGCCCTACGATATGATATTGCAGAATGTGGATGCGGCTAAAGTAAAAATGGAAGTTGATTTGTACTGGATAACAAAAGCCGGGCAGGATCCTGTTGCATACTTTCAAAAATATCCGGGACGTTTTCCCATGTGGCATGTAAAGGATATGGAAAAAAATAGCGGCGTTTTTGCAGAAGTAGGCAATGGCACTATTGATTTCGACAGGATTTTTGCCGCACGTTCAACAGCCGGTTTGCAGCATTGGTTTGTGGAACAGGATGTTTGCAAAGGCGATCCTTTTGACAGCCTTGCCATCAGCAGGGATTATGTGATAAAGAAAGGATATTGATATTATTTTAAACACAGAGAAACAATAATTTTTTTTGGCCCCGGCAGCAGAATAATGATTAAACTATGTTGCGTCGCACTCTTCGGCGCTTTCACCGCTATTCAGCATAATGCAAAATGGCTTATAATATACGTTCAGCAATTCAACAAAAACCTTTACTTATCCTTTTTTGCGTATGGCTGGCTGTACAACTTAGTTTGTTATTAAGCCTTGGCATTGTTACCAATAATGAAGCCCTGAAATACAATGGGGAAGCGCATAATCTTTTGCTGTACGGGCAGTACAGCGAACCAAAATATATTTTTTATTCCGCTTATATTTTCCTGCATATTCTTTTTATAAAATTAGGTTTTGAAACTGTTGGCGTATATCTCACGCAGCTTTTGGTAAACCTTCTTGCCATGTATCTTTTGTATAAAACCGCCATAAATTTAGTAAAGAAAAAAGAAACAGCTTTTTTAACTGTGGTTCTTTTGCTTATCTGTTATTCCTGGCAATACTGGACGGTATTTCTTTATACTGAATCATTTTTTTGCAGCCTTATTATCATTATTACTTATTTGCTGTGCGGGCAACATAAAAAAACTTCAGCACAAAAAACTTTAGCATCTGTAATTTTTATACTCATAATATTTGCAAGGCCAACAGGCATGTTCATCATTCCTGTTTTGTGCTTTATGCTGCTGCATTATTTATTTGAAAAAAAACAATTTGCAAAAGCCATGCTTAGTGGTTTACTAATGGCTGCGGTGTTTATTATTATTTTAAATTATGCCATGCAGGGTGGCTCCAGCTTCGATTTTATGAAACCGCTGATAGAAAATAACGTGCTTTGCTATATCCCGGAACAAACGACTTCAGCACAAACAGTTTTCCATACATCTGGTAACCCGTTGCAGGATGTATGGGTTTACATAGCGCAAAACCCTGCACAATTTTTAAAACCCGCGGGTCTTAAATTTCTTTCATACTGGGGAATGACGAGGCCGTATTATTCTTCGTTTCACAATACCTGGCTGATGTGTTTTTTTTACCCGCTTTATTTTTTTGCGGCAGTTGGTATTTGGAAACTGGGTAGAGAACAGAAATATTTTGTGATGTTTGCAGCAGGAATGTTTATCATATTTTCCTTAAGCGTAATGGTTACCTGCGATGACTGGAACAACCGTTTTAATATGCCCATCATACCATTATTAATGCTGCCTGCAGCAGTAGGCATTTACACCATGTATAAAAAATTGCGTGGCAATAAAACTCTTTGAATTTTTTTATCTAACTGTTTATCTATTTATCTTTCACCATTCATTTTCTCGCTTCCATCATCCGCTGAATATATTTGCCCAGTATGTCAAATTCAATATTTACTGATGCGCCTGTTTTAACAGATTTGATATTTGTATGCTGATAAGTGTAAGGAATAATGGCAACTGAAAATTCATTATTCGAAACATTAAAAACTGTTAGGCTTATTCCGTTTACGGCAACAGAACCTTTTTCAATTATAAGCGCCGCAAAATCACCCGGGAACCTGAAACGCAAATGCCAACTGCCATCCATATTTTTTTTATCTGTGCAAACAGCAACCGTGTCCACATGGCCCTGCACAATATGCCCGTCTAACCTGCCATTCATCAGTATACATCTTTCTATGTTTACTTCATCGCCAGCGTTGAGTGTGTTTAAATTTGATTTCAGCAAAGTTTCTTCAATGGCAGTTACAAGGTGGCTTCTATTTTTTACTTGTTCCACTGTAAGACAAACACCATTGTGGCTTACACTCTGGTCAATTTTTAATTCTGGTGAAAGTGCTGAACTTATCCATAAAGTTTTATTGGAACCATTTGTTTCAATGCTTTCCACCCTGCCTGTGTTTTCAATAATACCTGTAAACATGGCTGCAAGTTATGCTATTTGATATTTTTTGTATAACCCAAACATTGAACTGTAAGGCTTATCTTTAAAAATCATTTTTAATTATTAAACTCTTAGTTTATGTATGCACTTATTCCACTGAAACGGGGAGTAAAATATATGATTTTATTTTTTGCAGTTTTTATTTGTTTCCTGGCGCAGGCAAATGCACAAAACAGCAAACCCCTGTTTAAAGTAATTGCTTTTTACACTGCAAAAAATGATCTTGCGCATATCAGTTATGTACATGAGGCAAACAGGTGGTTTCCAAAAATAGCCGCTCAATATAATTTTGTTTACGATTCTACCAATGACTGGAATAATTTAAACACTGCATTTCTTTCTCATTACCAGGTAGTGCTTTTTTTAGATACAAGGGCAGATGATTCTGCGCAGAGGGAGGCGTTTAAAAAATATATGGACAATGGCGGCGCGTGGATGGGTTTTCATTTTGCAGGGTTTGCACTTACCCCTTCTGACTTTCCGCAAAACTGGGACTGGTATCACAATGTATTTATAGGAGCGGGGCAATACAAAGGAAACACATGGCATCCCACATCCGCTATTTTGCGGGTAGAAGACTCCACACATCCGGCCACGCGGCGTTTACCACAAACATTCAAATCATCGCCCAATGAATGGTATAGCTGGGAAAAAGATTTGCGTAAAAACCCTGATATCAAAATATTATTGTCCATTGATTCTTCAAGTTTTCCTTTAGGTAACGGCCCAAAACTTTATGAAATATGGCATAGCGGCTACTACCCAGTGGCGTGGACAAATACAAAATATAAAATGATTTATGTAAACATGGGGCATAATGATATTGATTATGATCATGGCACAAACAAAGAATTATCTTTCCAGTTTGATAATGAAATTCAAAACAGGTTTATCATTGATGGTTTGCTTTGGCTTGGGCAAAGCAAATAAAAAAGCCGATTCAGCCCTTTATTATTTTCCAGTAGTTTTGCCGGATGAGCAGGTATGATGTTTTAATGATTGGCGCAGGCCCTATTGGCCTTGCATGCGGTATCGCAGCAAAAAAAGCGGGATTGAATTATATAATTATTGACAAGGGCTGCCTTGTAAACAGCCTGTACAATTATCCGCTTAACATGACTTTCTTTTCCACTGCGGAGCGGCTTGAAATTGGCGGCATACCATTTATGAGTTTACTTGCCAAACCAAAAAAGCAGGAAGCAATTGAATATTACCGCCGTGTGGCACAGGTGTACAATTTACAGGTGCATTTATTTGAAACAGCAGAAACAGTGTCAAAAATTACTGCCGGTGAATTTGAAATAAAAACTTCTAAAAATATTTATTCAGCCAAAAATATTATTATCTCCACGGGTTTTTATGATATACCCATTTACATGAATGTGCCGGGTGAAAATTTAAAAAAAGTAATGCACTATTATACTGACCCGCATTATTTCAGCATGCAGAAAGTGGCAGTTGTGGGCGCCAGCAATTCCGCTGTGGATGCGGCTTTGGAAACATGGCGCAAGGGTGCACAGGTAACAATGGTGGTAAAGGATGGCGATATAGGAGAACGTGTAAAATACTGGGTGCGGCCTGATATTATTAACCGCATTGCTGAAGGGAGCATTAAGGCATATTTCAATTCGCATATTACCGCTATCAGGCTAAATGAAATAGATATTGAAACACCGGAAGGGCCTGTTACTGTTGAAAATGATTTTGTACTTGCTATGACCGGCTATCGCCCAAACTTTGAAATGCTGCGCAATTTTGGCGTGCATTTATCTTATGATGAAAAAAAATGCCCGCAGTATAACACTGAAACAATGGAAACAAATGAGCCGGGAATTTATTTAGCCGGTGTGGTGTGCGGGGGCATGGATACGCATAAATGGTTTATAGAAAACTCACGTGAACATGCTGATAAAATTGTGCAGCATATTCTTTCAAAATAGCCGGGCAGTAAATCATATACCTGTTATCACTGTTTATTTTGTTTTGTAGAATCCTGTTTAGAAGGCAAAACTGTTTGTTTGGGTTTATCGCCAAAAAGTTTGTCAAAATCTTTTGTATAGGTAAGGCTTATACCCTGCCTGTTCTCGCGGCCAATAGCACCGCTGCTTACGTCTAAGCTACTTTTATTAAAAATGATTGCCTTTATTTTTGTACTTTTTTCAAAATTCTGTGAAAGAATTATCTGCACTGAAATATCCGGCAGCCACTGGAAATTGTTTGACTGTACGGCAGATGCACTGCCAATATTAAAATCGAAACCCCCGCCAAATACAATGATTACTTTTCCATTCAGCAGACTCTGGCTTAATTTAAGGTTTACCTGCTGCCTGTCTAATGTGCTGGAGCTCCCGCTTCCGTAAAGCTGGGCGCTGCTGTATGTAGAAGCGTTTACATCAAACTGCAGACTTTTATCACCGGTAATTTTTGAAAGCAGGTTTGAAACCATTTTATTTACTTCACTGCTTATTTTTTGTGAAATGGAGTTAATGCCTGATTTTTCAAAACTTCCTGCGCCGCCCAGTTCGCCATAAGGTGAAAAGGCGCCAAATACAATCAGCCAGGTAACCTGTTTCAGCATTTCATTTTCATCGTTCTGGAGTTTGCTTAAAAAAAGCGCAAAGTTGGGATCGCTTTTTACGGGGCTGCCCTGCGGAAAATCTAATTTGAAACCGATATCCGGGTGGCTTAATTTGTTTCTCAATTGTGCAATCACATACACATCCCCTTTGTATGCCTGCACCGTGCCGGCTAAAATAAACCCTGTATTGCTTACAAGATCGCTGAGGCTTACATTCTTTGCGTTATACTGTGCATCTATATTCAGTTTTGCATCGTAAGGGCTCCCGTTCCATTCAATATAATTATTTGCATCAGGGAGCAGGAGGAATGGCTTTTTTACAAGCGACTGAAAATTGAAATCATATTTCCCCTGCTCAATATTATATCTTCCTGTCATGCTTATATCGCCGTTTGCAGGAACTTTTATCCTTAACCTTCCGTTGCCTGTTGCTTTTATAATATCACCGGTAAGTTCATCAAGTATCACATCTATCTGGGCTTTATTATTTGCTGTAAGATCAAGGTCAATGCTCAGCTTGGTTTTATCGGTATTTGGTTCTGTTTTTATTTCTGTTCCGTATTGCTTGAATACAATAAAATCCGCATCGGAACTTTCCCTGCTGTTCGATGTGGGAATGTAAATATGTGTTGTGTCGTTCACTTCCCCAATGATTGACATTTTCATGTCTTCCTGCGGGCCTTTTAAACTGAGAAATGCTTTGCCGATTGCTTTTCCGTAAAATTGCGGGTTATCTTTTTGTTTGGTATCAAGCAATAAAAGTTTATTGGTGGAAAGTTCAAAATCAAAACGCATGTTTTTAAAACCGCGTTCATATAAAATACCTTTTGCCCTGCCTTTATTTTTATACCTGTCTGCAAGATTAAACTCACCAAAATCTATAGCGCCATCTTTAAAATTAAAAATCGCGGAATCAATAGTATAGCGCACCTGCGTGTATTTTACTGTAAGCCCTGCATCTTTTAAAGAAACTTTTCCAAGCAAATCAGGGGAATTTAATTGCCCTTTCATTATTAAATCACCGGTGGCATAGCCGGTTACGTTTGCAAATAAGCCATCAAGAAATTCGTTAAGCAGCGTAACCTTTGTGCCATTCAAATGAAATATATTGTACAAAGGCGAACCGGTTGAATCTTTAATATTGTAAACGCCCTCTGCAGTGAAGTTGTATTTTTCATTGTCTGAAATTATATTATAAGGTATTTTTCCTGTAAGAAAGCTGTAGCCTGCTTTAATATTCACTACACCTACAGAGTCATCATCCAGCCTGAACTGCTCTGCTTTCAAATCCGCATCAGCAGTGAAGTTGCCATAAAAATCATGAAGGTACACATTACCGTTTGCAAGCCCTTCCAGCTTTGGCCTGCTTAAAAACAGCGGTGTAAAATCAGCGATGTTTATGTTTTTAAGTTTTACTATCAGGTTGCTTGTATTGCTGGCATCATTCTTTTCCGTTTCTACAGAAATTTCCTGGAAACCCTGCGTGAATTTTACGTTTTCAGCGGAAGCAAAATCCTTTTTTATAAGAATCTCGCCTTCTTTTTCCA
The DNA here is from genome assembly GCA_038207175.1 of Chitinophagales bacterium. Classification (GTDB taxonomy): domain Bacteria; phylum Bacteroidota; class Bacteroidia; order Chitinophagales; family Chitinophagaceae; genus JBBRAD01. The sequence continues at coordinate 41,557 of JBBRAD010000001.1, read as the reverse complement.
GGTTCCATTTTTTGTCATTCAGCACAAAAGAAGATGGCCTGAAATTTATGCGCACGCCGTCTTCAAGCGTATATACATCTGCATTTAAATCAGCATCATCCAGTGTATTGTTTGCCCTTGTGGAAATATGTACAACCGAATGGTCATCACCTGATTCAATATCTAATTTTGTATCAGGAAAATAACTGCTGTCGCTTAGAAAAATATTTCCAATATCGCCTGTTAATTTCAGGTTATCCAAATTTCCTTTACCGTCAAGTTTAAGGTTTTCAAATTTATAGTGTTTCCATTGAGCCAACGGCACATTAGCCTTTACATAAAAAGCGGTATCAGAGGTATTTACGCCTCCTTCTAACTGCAGGTAGTTTAAACCTGATAACCTGGGGTTAATCAGCGAAGCATATTTTTCAAAATCCTTTGTAGTGATATACACCACAAAATCCTGATCCACCGGCTGGCGTGATGGCCTGTTGATATAAGAGGGATAATATTTGCTGAGAAATAACTGGAAACTGTTTGGCAAATCAAGGATATTATATTTGCCGCTTACGCGGATATCAAATTCGTTACTTTCTATGGTAAGATCTTTTTTGCCGCCTTCCACCACAGAATTTAAGGCCAGTGAATCAAAACTTAATTTAGTGCTGTCGTGCATCAGGCTGGCGTTCAAAATTTTTGCAGAGCCTAGAAATTCATCAATATTACGGCCGGTAAAATTCAGGTCGAATAAACCTGCTAACTGAAAATTGTCGTTGGTAAAGTTGAGGGCTTTAAAATTTGCAGTTGCTAAATCACCGAGAACATTAAACCTTGGCTCATCACCGCTTAAATCCACTTCAATATTACTTGTAAATTCAAAATTGGGATCGGATGCTTTGAAATCACCATTGAATTTTTTCTTTTCTATTGTACCGTCAAAATGCAGGTTGCTGTATGCATACGCATTAAATTCAAAACTGCTGAAATCACCGTCCACAGTGGTTTTTATCTTATCAAGCAAAAAACTGGATCCGTCAATAGTGCCTTTAAAGCTCACTTTCCCCAGTGATGAAATATTTAAAAATTTCCCAAGGTCAAATTGCTGTGTTTCAATGGCGCCTTTATACACAGGCTCTGCTTTTGAAGGAAAACTCATCGCAAGGTTTGTATATAAGCCGCCAAGGTTGCTGCTTACTGACCCGGTGGCGGTAAAGCTGCGTACTGTGCCATTTAAATTTCCCAGGAAACGGATATTGCCCAAAGCTTCCAGGTTTGGATCAGTAATGGTTTTGATAGAAGGATATAGAAAAGCTACTTCTGAACTGTTTGTTTGCACATTGGCATTGGTTAGCGTAATTAAAGTCTTATTAATGTCGGGCAGGCCTTTCATTACCAGGTTGCCGCTTACATAACTATTGCTGCCTGTGCGTAAAAAAAGATCATTAACAGCAAAGTTTTTTACGGTGCCATCAAGTTTTCCGTTTAACAGGAATTGTTTTTTCCAGGAATTTAATGCCGGTGCAAAATAAGCAATGTCATCACTGCTTATTTCTGCATTTTTTATGCGCGCAGCCATCAGTACTTTATTAATATAATCGCCCATGTCATTATTAAAATCTTTATAATGCATGGCGTAATAATCTGAAAGGCTACTGTTGTTTGTACGCAAATCAAGGTGAGCAAATTCCATTAGCTGCGGGGTGAGTTTAAAATCGGATTTCAATTTTTTTAACTCAACTCCGCAGCGTTCAGTAGCCGAAAGATCAAGATGCGCCTGGATGGTATCTTTATTAAAAATTAATTTTTCAATGGTGCCATTTATTTTACCCGCCTGTATGTTGGCGCCGTCAAACAAACCTTTATCAGGAATATCACCGCGTTTTAAATTTCCAAAATACCCGTTTTTTATTTTTATGGAAGCTATTTTTACAAAAATATCCCCGGCATTAAAATACAGGCCCGTATCTTTTGTGTTTTTATTTTGCGGTTCAGGACGGTTACCGTCAAAATTTTCTAAGCTGAAATAAGGTTTATCAAGGTCAATGCTGTTAATGATAAATGCATTGTTTGCAAGATCAATTTTTTCAGCATCCAGCAACAGGCTCCCTGCTTTGATAATCATTTTCTGGCCTTTCCATTCATCGTTCTGAATATAAACAATATTTTTAAGATCCACTTTTTTAAAATCAAGTTTAATTCCTTTTGAAGTATCTTTGGAAGGCGGCCCGGAAAAGTAATCTATCAAAAACTGTGAGTTCCATACAGAGTCTTTCCGCTGTTGTTTTATTACAGCGTCTTCAAGCCCAATGTATGTCAGGTCTGCCTTATTCTTCAGAAAAAACCAGTCTGTTATCCGCACTTTTATTGAGCCGGCATATAATAATGTATCCTTTTGTAGATCGCGTATAAGCGTTCCATTCAGGTCCATTTTATCAAAAAAAGAAAAGCTTACATTTTTTATGCTTACTTCTGTGTGCAGTTCATTTGAAAGCCTTGCGGTTACTTTGCCTGTAATAAAATTCTGAACAGTTTCTGTTTGCAGCAACAGCCATACAAGTAAGAGCAGGCCAATAATGGATAAAAGAAACCGACCTGTAAATTTTGGTGAAATAAAAAACAGTAATATGATTATGGCAATTATTGAAACGATTGTCCAGGTAGTTCCCAAAGGCGCTGTATACAATAATGCTGCAAGAGCGGCAATAATTATGAAGCAAAGTATTTTCAGGTATTTTTTTACCAATTGCAGGCGTTTATACAGGCAAAAATAAAGATAAGGCGTTAAAGGCAAATTCAGTGCCTTTAAAATATTCCATTCTGTTAAGTTTTTTGCTGGAATGTTTCAGTTAAAACCTGTGCCAGCAGTTCCAGGTCATTTTTTGTATGCAGTGCATTAATTATAACCCTCTTTATTTTTTTGCCTGATGCATAGGGATATGCAAAAGAAGAGATGACAATATTTTTTTTAAACAATGCTTTTTCATCAGTCATTTCCGGCAAAATAAAAACGGGCAGCTGCTTATGAAAAATAATACTATCAATATGACTGATAAGCGATTGAAAATAATGCATATTGCTTTTTAATTTTTCCCGCTGGTGCGCATACAAACCTGCACCTTTTATAAACGCATACAGCAAAGCAGGAGAAGGGGCCGTGCCCGCTGTATATGCAGGCATGCTGCGCAACTCATTGGCAAAAGGTTTTGAACAGCTAATGGCCCCTGCAGTAATATTGAACGCTTTGGATAATGAATAAGTGATGATATATTCTGTAATTTCTTTTTGGGGTAAGGCAGAAGCAATTCCTTCGCCGTTTTTACCAATGACGCCTATGCCGTGTGAATCATCCACAATGATAATTTTCTTTTGATTACTTTTTCCGGTAAACGAAAAGTCCGTGATGGCAGCGTTAAAAATATCGACTGAATCAACAGCAAATATTTTTCCCTGCGTAATTATTTTTTGCATATTTCCCTGGATAGCGGGATGTGACGGTTCAATATTAATAAGTTTATCTTTACATTTTTCCGTTGCCATTCTGCCTGCAGTAAAACCAGATGAAACTATTACCGTGCCGGCTTTTCCGGTGATTGAGCAAAGCAGGGCTTCACATTCTTCATACAGTTTCAGCCTTGTATTTGAAATTCTTGATGAAGGGAAGATCCATCCATATTTATCAATACCTTCCTTTACCAATGCAATAAATTCCGGTACATGCTGCATGCCTAAATAAGAGTATCCTGAAAAAAGTAAATATCCTTTTCCATTTACCATTGCCGTTCTCCCTGGTTTTTCATCCAGTATATGCATGTTATTATTTAAGTGGGTTTATTTGTTCATTGTACTGCCTGCTTTCTCCTTTAGCAATACTTAAAGTTTTCCAGTTTGCATCTTTAATCAGTTTGCCAATAAAAACAATCTGCCCTGCATGATATGCATAATGCGCCAATTGCCTCAGCAGCGCATCATAAGCAGGCATCGCTTCTGTTCTTATGTAAATTGTTGTTGTTAAATCTGCGGTACTTAAATTTTCTATGGCGTTGAAAACATTGAGCCAGCCTGTATTCCAGGCTGAAAGCACTTCCTGTTTTGTTGACAGTATGGTTTCAAATTCAGCATCTCTTTTACGCCAGGATTTTTCACCGTCTTCAGTTAAAAAATTTGTAAAACGGCTGAGCATATTTCCATATAAATGCTGTACAATAACGGCAATGCTGTTGCTCTCATTCGATGGCTGATAAAAAAAATTTTTTTCCTCCAGTTGCTCAAAAGTTTTTTCACCAAGCTCTTTGTAATAACGTAACCGTTTAATGGTATCTTTTAAAAAACCTTCTTCGAAATTCATAATGCTGATTTTTTAAATTGTATTTTATTTGCGGGTATTTGAACGTACAAACTTTTGAAATGCTGAACAAAAAAATAAAACCCCTTCAGGGGTTAGGGGGTTTTAAAACCCTTCCGCATCATCATCGCCTCTTGTATCAGCGGCAACTTCTCTTCTACCATCGGGTAAAATTTTTATTAATTCTGTTCTTCCTATTGCGCTGCGGTCTTTTAAATTGTAACCCATTCTTTCGAGTTCAGTTTTTGTGCCTGCTGAAAACCCTTTCTCCACAAGCACTTCATCGGGCAGCCACTGGTGGTGAAACTTTGGTTTGTTTACCGCATCTGTTGCATTCATATTAAAATCCACCACATTTACTATACTCTGAAACACTGATGTGGGAATGGTTGTACCGCCCGGCGTACCCAACACCATAAACGGTTTTCCATCTTTTAATACAAGCGTGGGCGTCATGGAACTCAGCATTCTTTTGCCTGCTTCCACTGCATTAGCTTCACCGCCTGTTGCGCCGTACATATTGGGTACACCGGGCTTAATACTGAAATCATCCATTTCATCATTCAGTAAAAAACCTGCGCCACCAACAACTGTGCGGCTGCCGTAACCACCGTTCAATGTAGTGGTAACGGCTACCATATTTCCTTCGGCATCTATTATACTTATATGCGTGGTCTGGTCGCTTTCATGCACCACTCCTGCTTTTATATCTGCACTTTTTGAAGCATGGTTTGGATCATAATCTTTCATGCGTTCAGTTAAATAAGCATCACTCATTAAAGTTTGCTGCGGCTCTTTCCAGTAATCAGGGTCGCCCATGTGCTGCGCCCTGTCGGCATACGCCCTGCGTTCTGCTTCAATCATTAATTGCACAGCCTGCACCGATTGAAAACCATAAGAAGCCATTGGATATTTTTCCACCATCTTCAGCATTTGGGCCAGTAAAATTCCTCCACTGCTTGGCGGCGGAAAACTTACTACGTGATAACTGCGGTAATCAAACTCAATGGGAGTGCGCTCTTTGGCAACATAATCTTTCAGATCCATATAGGTAATAAGTCCTTTGCCCCGCAGCATTTCTTCAACAATTAACCGTGCAGTTTCACCTTCATAAAACCCTTTTGCGCCTTTATCCCTTATTCTTTTTAATGTAGCTGCCAATTCAGGCTGCACCAAAATATCTCCGGCTTTCCAGGGCTGCTGTTTTATAAATACTGTGGGTTTTGTATTGTATTTTATAAAATCTTCGCGGGTATCGTTCAAATCATTTGCTTCGCCTTCAGTAATAGCAAAGCCTTTTTCAGCCAGATCAATAGCGGGCTGTATCAAATCTTTAAAAGGAAGTTTTGCATACCGGGCAGTGGCAAATAATCCGGCAACGGTTCCCGGTACACCGCATGAAAGGTGGCCACTTTCGGAAAGATTGTTTTGAGGGTCGCCGTTACTTTCAAGGTACATATCCCTAGAAGCCTTTCCCGGAGCGGCTTCGCGGTAATCAAGCGCAATTAACCCTCTGTCGCTTTTTCTTGCCATTAAAAAACCGCCTCCACCAATATTTCCCGCGCCGGGGTAAACTACAGCCAGTGCAAGCTGTGTGGCAATCATAGCATCAAATGCATTGCCCCCGCGTTTCATAATAGCCACGCCCACTTTGCTGGCAATTGGGTTAGCGCTTGCCACGCAAGCCGTATTAAATGTGGCTGATTTTACTGAAGTATAGTGATAAGGATCCACTTCTTTTCCCCGGCCAACAATGCTGTTGTTTTGCTGCGCATAGGAAATAAAAGTTGTGCCTAACAGCAGGATGAGGGAAGCAATCTTATTTTTCATATAAACAAAAGTATGGGTTTGATAGTAAGTTGATAAGAGGTTTTTACTGCAATAAAGAAAAGAAAAAATTCTGATGTTGTGAACACTAATAATTCCTGTAAACAAAAAATATTTTCAGTTTGGGGAAAATTCTATGATGCAAATTATTTATGCGGCAATGATTATATTATCACCAATATTAATTTTATTGTTCCATTCACCTCTTCAAAAACTTAGCAAGTTTCGGGTTTATTACACAGATAAGACATTATACTTTTGCTGTATTATGACAGATTACGAAAAAATAGAAAACGCGATTGTTTATTTAAAGCAAAACTTTAAAGAACAGCCTGATCTGAACGCGGTGGCAAAACAAATCCATCTCAGCCCTTTTCATTTTCAGCGCCTTTTTAAAAAATGGGCGGGAGTAAGCCCAAAAAAATTTCTGCAGTTTATAAGCATTGAATATGCAAAAGGCTTATTGAAACAAAACCTTTCACTGAGTGATGTAAGTTTTGAAACAGGTTTGTCCGGAACAGGCAGGCTGCATGATTTGTTTATAAATATTGAAGGTATGACACCCTGTGATTTTAAAAACGGGGGAGAAGCATTGCAAATAAATTACAGTTTTGCCGAAACAGTTTTTGGCGATATCATTATTGCTTCCACGCAAAAGGGTATTTGCCACCTTGCATTTGTAAAAGAAGAAAAAGAAGGAACAGGAAACCTGCATTATTTCTTTTCCAACGCAAACCTTATCCGCAAAACGGATTTAATTCAGCAACATGCATTAAAATTTTTTACCGATGACTGGAATGATTTACAAAAAGTAAAACTGCATTTAAAGGGCACACCGTTTCAACTGAAAGTATGGCAATCATTACTGCGCATACCTTTTGGAAATGTTTCCACGTATTCCTCAGTTGCGGAAAATATTCAAAACCCTTTTGCATCAAGGGCTGTGGGTACTGCTATCGGGAATAACCCTGTTGCATTTTTAATACCCTGCCACCGTGTTATAAAATCATCAGGTATAATTGGGGAGTATCATTGGGGCAGTATCCGTAAAACAGCCATGCTCAGTTGGGAGGCATCAAAAATTTCTTCTGAAAATTAATTCAGCAAGTTTCGGGTTTTTGCAAGCTGAATACTTATTCATTTTTGTATCATAAAAAATTATTGTAATGAAACAATTTAAGATCGTTCCGTTAACGGAAGAATATGCAGAAAAAATCCGTAAAACGGGAAAGATGATTTTGGCCATGATGCAATTGAACAGGTTGCTACCGGCCGAGGACCCTGCCGTGTTTCTTTAAAACCATTTATACCGGGAGAGGACGTAGATTATTAATCAGCCACAGCCCTTTCAGCATTGACAATATTTTTAACCAGCCGGGGCCAATTTTTATTCATAAAAAGAAAGTGGAAGCCTACAAAGACATTTATAGTTTTCCGCCGGAAATAAAAGCAGACAAGGTACATTTTCATTTAACACTGATTGGCTACAACCACAAACAGCAAATGATTTTTACAAGACTGGTTGGTGATGATGATGTGGATATTTTGATCCCTGAAATATTTGAGCAGCATCCTGAAATTGAATACCTGCATGCGAGAAGCGCTGAAGCCTGCTGTTTTATTTGCAAAATTGAAAGGGTGTAACAGATTAATCGTTTATAAAAACCCAAGCTCCAGCTTTGCTTCCTCACTCATCATTTCCCTGCTCCATGGAGGATCAAAAGTGAGCATTACATTCACATCGGTTACATCTTCTACCCGGCGTACTTTATTATCAACTTCCATGATGATTTCTCCGGCAACAGGGCAACCGGGTGCTGTAAGCGTCATCTTAATATTTACATAACCTGTATTGCTTATATCAATATTATATACAAGGCCAAGGTCATAAATATTCGCCGGTATTTCAGGATCATGAACTGTCATCAACACTTCAATAATCCTCATTTCCATATTTAGTTTATCAATCATAACTAATCAATCAGCATTCACTTTTGATTGTATTGCCATTGCATACATTTTCATTTGTTTTATCATAGACAATAAACCGTTTGAGCGTGTCATGGAAAGATGTTCACGCAGGCCAATCTTATCAACAAAGTACAGATCAGCCTGTACAATTTCTTCCGGTGTATGACCCGATAAAACACGGATCACCATACTTACCAGGCCTTTGGTGATAATTGCATCACTATCTGCAGAAAAAAAAACTTTACCATCTTTATAATCCGCATGCAGCCACACTTTTGCCTGGCATCCCTTTATAAGGTTCTCCTCTTTTTTATACTGTTCATCCATAACGGGTAATTCCTTTCCCATCTGGATAATGTTTTCATATTTCTCCATCCAGTCACCAAACAGCGAAAACTCTTCAATCAGTTCACCCTGTATTTCGTTAATCGTCATCGTTATTATACTATATGATTTTATTTTTGTACCGGGCTGTATCTTACTATTAAGCTTCTGTTGTGTCACTCACTTGTACATCCTGAACATTGCTCAACAGAGAACAAAGCGCTGAAGAGTGCGACGCAATGGAAGCTTCATGTATGTTTTATTGTTTGGCTCATAAAATTTTATAACCAATACTTAACCCAGCATGCCTGCAGCTTTTTTAACGCCTTCGGCTAATACATCAATCTCTTCTTTGGTATTGTAAAAAGCAAAGGATGCCCTTACTGTACCGGGTATTCCAAAAATATCCATAAGAGGTTGTGTGCAATGGTGGCCGGTGCGGACAGCAATACCCAATTGGTCGAGTATAACACCTACATCATAAGGATGAATATTTTCTAATATAAAAGAAACCACACTTGCTTTGTGTTCAGCGGTACCAATGAATTTCAAGCCGTCAATTGCTGATAATTTTTCTACAGCATATTCCAGCAGGTCATGTTCGTACTGTTCAATCTTTTCTAACCCCAGTTTAGTGATATAATCAATTGCTGCACTTAAACAAATTGCCGCTTCAATATGTGGTGTGCCTGCTTCAAATTTAAAAGGTAATTCATTATAGGTTGTTTTCTCAAATGTTACTGTCTTTATCATCTCTCCACCGCCCTGGTAAGGCGGCATTTCATTCAGCCATTTTTCTTTTCCATATAAAATCCCAATGCCTGTCGGCCCATACATTTTATGACCGGAGAAAGCAAGAAAATCAACATCCAGTTCCTGTACGTCAATGGCGATATGCTGTACAGCCTGTGCAGCATCAAGCAGCACAGGAATATTTTTACTATGCGACAGCTCTATAATTTCTCTTACCGGATTTATAGTGCCCAATGAATTGGAAACATAATTAACTGATACGAGCTTTACGCTATCATCCAGCATTTCTTTAAATGTATCCATCAATAATTCTCCTTTCTCATTGATGGGAATAACTTTCAAATTTGCTTTCCGGTCTTCACAAAGCATTTGCCAGGGAACGATATTCGAGTGATGCTCTAACGAAGAAATGATAATGGTATCACCTTCCTTTACAAAACGTTTTCCATAACTCTGTGCAACAAGATTGATGCTCTCTGTAGTCCCTTTTGTAAAAATTACTTCATATTCATGCTGAGCATTGATAAATGCAGCTACTTTTTTTCTTGATGCTTCAAATGCATCTGTAGCTTTCTGGCTTAAATGATGCACCCCACGGTGTACATTACTGTTGAGGTTTGTATAATAATGTTCAATTGCTTTAATAACGCTCCATGGTTTTTGAGATGTGGCTGCATTATCAAAATACACCAATGGCTTTCCATTCACTTTTAAATCAAGTATAGGAAAATCTTTTCTTATCTTCTCAACATCCAATATTTCTTCAACTGTTGCAGTTTCTGTTTTCATAACCCGGAAACTTATAGCCCTTAAGGGGTTTATTTATGTAAGTATAAAATTTTATTTCTTACTATTGAATATTCACTATTTCAATCCTTCTTCAAGCAAATGATTAATATGTAACCGCACCGCCATGACAGGTATTTTTTCGGTTACATCAAATGCAAAAGCATGAATGAGCAGGGCCTTTGCTTTTTCATCCCCAATGCCTCTTGATTTTAAATAAAACAATGCCTCTTTATTAAACTGGCCAACTGTAGAACCATGACTGCATTTAACATCATCAGCAAAAATCTCTAATTGCGGTTTGGAGTCAACTATGGCTTTCTGACTAAGCATTAAATTATTATTCTGCTGAAATGCATTTGTTTTCTGTGCATTCTTTTGTACAAATATTTTGCCGTTAAAGACCCCAACAGCTTCGTCTTTCATAACGCCTTTATACAACTCATTGCTCTGGCAATGCGGTTTACGGTGATCAACAGTTGTATGGTTATCTACCACTTGTTTGCCGCCGGCAAGGTATATGCCGTATAAATGGCTTTCAATATTCCCGCCATCCAAAGTAATATTCAGGTTGTTGCGCAGTAATGCTGTTCCCGGAAAGGAAGCTTTGTAATTATTATAAACGCTTGAAGCCTGCTGGTAAACTTCTGTATGATGCACATACCTTGTATGCTCATTACCGGTTTGTATATAGTAATGCTGCAAATGTGCATCCTGGGCAATCATTATTTCTGAAACATTGTTTACAAAAATATCCCCGCTATTTTCAGCACTTACAAAACTTTCAATAATATTAATTTCTGCATGTTTACCTATTAAAAACAACAATCTCGGTTGAAGAAAAATATTATTGCCTGCGGAAACGATATGAATAATGTGTAAAGGGTTGTCAGCAATCGTTTTATTTTTTATTTCAAGAAACAGGCCATCACTGAATAAAGCGGTGTTCAGTGCGGCAAAATGATTTTTTTCAACGTTTGTATATTTTCCAAAATGCTCTGTGAATGCTTTCCTGTGCATAGCTTCAGTGAGTGCCAAAATTGAAATGTTTTCATCCGGGATAATATCTGAAAGCTCAGGATGATATTTACCATTCACCAACACTATATTATAGCAATCCAGTGATTTTATTTTTGCTTTTGCAATAAATTCATCACTTATATTAAGCAATTCGTCTTCCGGTTCTGTTATAAATTCCTGCTTCAGAAATGGTGTAAGATTGGTGTATTTCCAGTCTTCCGTTTTTGCAGTTGGAAACCCTGATTTCTTAAATTGTTCAAAGGCATTTTCCCGCAGTGCCTGCAGTTCATTAGTTTCTGAAGATGACGACAATATGGCACGCACTTCAAAATCTGCAATAAACTGATCGTATAATGGATTTGTAATTTGTGTGATCATTAATATTATTTTTTTGAACCGGTATCATGTTAACCAGGGAAAAGCAAGTTTACTTTTTTATTATTGATGTTTCACTTTTCACGTTTTTATGCCAGTTCTTTTTCCTTTGATGATTCTTTCAACCAGTCGTATCCTTTTTCTTCCAGTTCCAGCGCCAGTTCCTTGCCGCCTGATTTTACGATCTGGCCATTGTAGAGAACATGCACATAATCGGGAACAATATATTCCAGCAGGCGCTGGTAGTGCGTGATAATAATGAATGCATTTTTTTCAGAGCGCAGTTTATTTACACCTTTGGAAACAATGCGCAAAGCATCAATATCCAAACCCGAATCTGTTTCATCAAGTATTGCGAGTTTAGGCTCGAGCATTGCGAGTTGAAAAATTTCATTTCTTTTCTTCTCGCCGCCGGAGAAACCTTCATTCAAGGAACGGTTTGTAAGCGATGCATCAAAGTCCACAAGCTTTTGTTTTTCTTTTACCAGTTTCAAAAATTCTTTTGCTGCCAACTGCGGAAGGTTCCTGTAATTCCTTATCTCGTTCAAAGCTGTTCTTAAAAAATTTATGTTTGATACACCGGGAATTTCAACAGGGTATTGAAATGCAAGAAATATACCTTCTCTTGCCCGGTCTTCCGGCGACAGTTCCAGTAGGTTTTTTCCTTCAAACAAAACTTCTCCTTCGGTTACTTCATAATTATCTTTTCCTGTAAGTGCCGCAGCCAGCGTGCTTTTACCGGATCCATTGGGACCCATAATAGCATGTACTTCACCTGCTTTTACATCAAGGTTTAAGCCTTTCAAAATTTCTTTTTCCTCTACCGATGCCCGTAAATTTTTTATACTTAACATGTTGCTGTTTTATTATGCTTTGTTGGTTATAATTTAAAATAGTTCTTTGTTACCGGCTTTTGTAATACCTGTCACCGCCTATTGTGTCACTCACTTGTACGTTCTGAACAATTCTGAGCTTTTCGTGAAACACGGGGTCTTTCCCATTTGCCATTTCGCTTTTGACGATATTAATTCCGGCAGTACAGGAGTGCGACGCAACGAAAGCTTCATTAATATTCTGCTGTCCGGATAATAAAAAATTATTGATCATCTTATCCAACGCTTCCCTCAAGTGATATTGCCAATAATTTCTGTGCTTCCACTGCAAACTCCATGGGCAATTGATTCAGCACTTCTTTGGCATACCCGTTTACAATTAATGCCACGGCTTTTTCTGTATCAATACCGCGCTGGTTTAGATAAAATATCTGGTCTTCGCCAATCTTTGAAGTGGTTGCTTCGTGCTCAACAATGGCTGAACTGTTTTTTGTTTCAATGTATGGAAAAGTGTGGGCGCCGCATTCATCGCCAATAAGCAATGAATCGCACTGTGTAAAGTTGCGTGCATTTTCAGCACCGGTTCCTATCTGCACCAAACCACGGTAGCTGTTTTGCCCATGACCGGCAGAAATGCCTTTTGAAATAATCCTGCTGCGTGTATTTTTACCAATATGATACATTTTTGTGCCGGTGTCTGCAATCTGTTTATTTTTTGTAAGTGCAACAGAATAAAATTCGCCAATAGCATTATCACCTTTTAAAATAACGCTGGGGTATTTCCAGGTAATAGCAGAACCTGTTTCCACCTGAGTCCACGAAATTTTTGAATTGATGCCTTTGCAAATGCCGCGCTTGGTTACAAAATTATAAATGCCGCCTTTACCGTCTTTATCACCGGGATACCAGTTTTGAACAGTAGAATATTTTATTTCTGCATTATCCAATGCAATCAATTCCACTACCGCAGCATGCAACTGGTTTTCATCACGCATAGGAGCGGTGCAGCCTTCCAGGTAACTTACATAACTGCCTTCATCAGCAATAATGAGTGTGCGTTCAAACTGCCCGGTATTCTGCGCGTTTATGCGGAAGTAAGTGGACAATTCCATTGGGCAACGCACACCTTTTGGAATATAAGCAAAAGAGCCATCTGAAACTACTGCTGCATTAAGCGATGCAAAAACATTATCTGTATAAGGCACTACGGTTCCCAAATATTTTTTTACAAGGTCAGGATGTTCTTTTACGGCATCACTGAAAGAGCAGAAAATAATACCAAGCTCACTTAATTTTTCCCTGAAAGTTGTAGTTACGGAAACACTGTCGAATACAACATCAACCGCCACACCCGATAATGCTTTTTGTTCATTTAAAGGGATGCCCAGTTTTGCAAAAGTGGCCAGCAGTTCAGGATCAACTTCATCAAGGCTATTGTATTTTGCTTTCTTTGTTGGTGCTGCATAATAAGAAATAGCCTGAAAGTCTATGTGCGGCATTTCAAAATTCTGCCAGTGCGGCATTTTGCATTGCTGAAAATGGCGCAAGCCTTTCAAACGCCACTCCAGTAACCATTCCGGCTCATTTTTCTTTGCAGAAATAAAGTGCACGGTATCTTCATTCAGCCCCATGGGAGCGATATCCATTTCAATGTCTGTTACAAACCCGTATTCATAAGCTTCTGTGGTTAGCCGCTCCAGTATGTCATTATTATTATTCATTGTTATTTTTTCAGATCATAAAAAAATTACACTGCAAAGCTTTCACCGCAGCCACAGGTGCGCGTGGCATTTGGGTTATTGAAAAAAAGGCCTTTTCCATCAAGCCCGCCTGTATAATCAAGTTCAGTGCCATACAGGTACAATAAACTTTTCATATCTACCACCACTTTTACGCCTTTGTCTTCGAATACCTGATCGCCTTCTTTTGATTCTGTGTCGAAACTCATTTGATATTCAAGGCCGGAACAACCACCTGCCTTTATGCCCACACGTACAAATGTTGATGTGTCTTTATTTTGTTCGGCAATTAAATGGCTGATATATTCTTTTGCTTTTTCTGATACTGTTATCATAACTCACTTATTAATAAATAAAATATCTTATCCAAATATGCAAATATAACAAATCGGATGCCTGCGAATTATATAAAGGCTTACGATATAGGTAAAAATGAGTGCAGCAAGGATTCTGACAGGTGAGGGTATAAATTAGAAAAAATAAGGCTAATACCAGGTATTTGTAAAACTTTTACTTTCCGGTACAGAATACGAAAAGTATTGATTTTAGCGGATTGCAGTGAAGGTATTGATCTGATTAGTAACCGGGGTATGAAACCCGGCTATTTTTTTAATATCAGGATTTTGTCTAAAAATCTGCACTAAGGTTAAAAAGGGAAGGTTTTAGAAAGAATTAAAAGTAAGCGCCCTCATTTGATGAATACATATTTTTATAATATGTGGTTCTAAAAAAGGTTACACTTGAAATTCAAATGCGGGCATCCCTTTAAAACCGCAATTGCGAAACACAAAAAGTGAGCCGGCCAAAGGCTGCTTTTCTAACTCGCCTTTTGTAAGCCCAACCTTTGCAGATGTGATGTATAAATCTTCCAGCTCTTCGCCACCAAATGTGCAGGAAGTAACTTTTGCTACAGGCAATTTAATATGAAACAGCTTTTCACCATTGTCAGGGTTCCATCTTGTTACCTGCCATCCGCCCCAATGCGCAACCCAGAGCATCCCTTCATTATCGATCGTCATTCCGTCGGGGCTTCCATCTGCTTCAGGGATTTTTATGATTGTTTTTTTGTTGCTGATATGCCCGGTATTTTTATCATAATTGTAAGCTGATATTTCGAATGTTGGTGTGTCTATATAATAAAATGTTTGATGGTCTGCGCTCCAGGCCATGCCATTTGAAATAGTTACCTTTTCAATTTTTTTTGCCGGTGCAAAATCGTTTTGTATTGTATAAACATTGCCTAATCCATGTTCTTCTGAAAGCGCCATCGTGCCTGCCCAAAATCTTCCTTTTGGATCACATTTGCCTTCATTAAAACGATTACCCGGCAAATGAGATTCAGGGTCTGCAATCATTTTTATTTCGCCGCTTATTCTGTCAACAAAAGCAAATCCATTTTTCAGGGCTGCAATAAATTTTCCATCTGTACAAATTGCAAGCGAACCAATCATTTGATGAACCGGAATTGTTTTATGTTTTTTTTGCTCCGGTGAATATTCATGAATTTCACCATTTAAAATATCAACCCAGCAAATTATTTTGCGGGCTGCATCCCATACAGGGCCTTCGCCTAATAAACATGTATGTTCAATAACAACATTCATTTGCAAACCTGTTGTATTTGCCATAATGATTACAATTTAAAAAGGAGAGGGACTGATGCATGTCCATCCGCCATCAACAATAATGCTTTGCCCGGTTATATGTTTTGCTTTGTCAGAAACAAGAAACAAAGCAGTGTCCGCAATATCTAAAACAGTTGCGGGTCGCCTCATCGGTGTTATCTCCGACCATATTTTTGAATATCCCGGATCATCCGATGTTCGTTCGGTTAAAGTTGCGCCTGGAGCAATCGTGTTCACGTTAATTTTATATTGCGATAATTCTATTACCAGATTTTTTGCAAGCATTTCCAAAGCAGCTTTGCTCATGCCATAAGCTGCAAGATTTTTGTGCGCCTGGTGCCCGGTTACTGACGAAGTAAATAATAATGAACCACCGGATGATTGTTTTTTCATTTGATTAGCTGCAGCCTGCGCTAAAAAAAATGTACCTCCAAGGTTCACCTGCATCACTCTGAAAAAAGATTCAGGCGGATAGGTAAAAAAATCCCCGAATAAAGTAATGCCTGCATTGGCAATTACAATATCTAATTGACCAAATTGTGTTACAGCTATATCTACCATTTCCTGAATAAAATTAATTCCGCCTGAATCACCGGCAACTGCAATACAATTTCCATTGGTTTTGTCTGAAATATTTTTTGCCGCATTTGTTGCTAACCTTTGGTCAATATCGTTTAAAATAACATTTGCGCCTTCTTTTGCAAGATTACTGCATATCTCAAACCCAATGCCCTGGCCTGCTCCGGTAACTACGGCTGTTTTATTTTTGAATGACATAACAATCGTTTTTGTAAAATGATTTTTTTATAATGAACCAACCTGCATAGCTGCTATGAATCTTTTCTTGCGTCGCACTCTTGTGTTGTTATTTTTCTATTGAGCATTATGCAACATTCCTCATTACACTTAACTTCAATCAATTCGAAACCCGCATATCGGTACATTTGCAAATTCGCAAATTATTAATGCGAATCTCTTGCAACTTCATTTCCTGAACCTCCTTTCAAAAAATCCATATCAGCACCCAGGTGCGCTTGCTCAACATGCGTTTGATATAAATTAACATACCCACGCGGATGAATTTTTTCTGTTGGCCGCCATGCTGCTCTGCGTAATGCAAGTTCCTCATCCGAAATTTCCAATTGTAATGTTCTTTTATGTGCATCCAAAGCAATGATGTCTCCATTTTGTACAAGCGCTAAAGTGCCGCCAACAGCGGCTTCCGGCGATACATGCAATACAACTGTTCCAAAGCCGGTGCCGCTCATCCTGCCATCAGAAATGCGTACCACATCTGTTATTCCCTGTTCTAATAATTTTTTCGGTAAAGCCATATTGCCAACTTCAGCCATGCCCGGATAACCTTTTGGACCCACATTTTTTAATACCATAATACTGTTTGCATCAATGTCTAATTCAGGATCATCAATACGTGCATGGTAGTCTTCTATGTTTTCAAATACAACTGCCTTGCCCGAATGTTTTAATAATGCGGGGCTTGCAGCAGAAGGTTTTATTACTGCACCATTTGGCGCAAGGTTTCCTTTCACAACCAGAATGCCTGACTCGGGCTTAAATGGATTCTGCATTGTGCTGATGATATTTCGGTCATATACTTCAGCAGACAAACAATTTTCTCCAATGGTTTTTCCATTTACAGTAATCGCATCATTGTGAATAATAGCAGACATTTCTTTTATTACCGCAGGCAAGCCTCCGGAATAATAAAGATCTTCCATATAGTTCTCACCGGAAGGCTGTATGTTGGCAAGCAGCGGAATATGCTGCGAGTATTTATCAAAATCATCTATGTTTAATTCAACACCAAGCCTGCCTGCAATCGCCAATAGATGAATCACAAAATTGGTAGAACCACCAATGGCGGCATTTACCATGATAGCATTTTCAAAAGCTTTTCGTGTAAGTATTTTTGATAAGGTTAGGTTTTCTTTTACCATTTCCACAATACGCCGCCCTGATAGCTGTGAAAGCACTTTCCGTCGCGCGTCTGCAGCCGGTATGGATGCATTGTTTGGCAATGAAAGGCCTAATGCTTCAACCATTGCGGCCATCGTGGATGCGGTTCCCATTACCGCACAATGCCCTTGTGTTCGCGCCATGCAGGCTTCTGCTTCCAAAAATTCTTCAGGTGTTATCTGCCCTAACTTATATGCTGCATCAAAATGCCACACATCAGAAGTGCCAATATCTTTTCCTTTCCAATGGCCTTTCAGCATCGGCCCCCCGGAAATAACAAGTGTCGGGATATTCACACTGCATGCGCCCATCACCAATGATGGGGTTGTTTTATCGCAGCCGCAAAGCAGCACAACCCCATCAACCGGATTAGCGCGGATAGATTCTTCCACATCCATGCTCACCAAATTACGGTAAAGCATAGCCGTAGGTTTGATTAATGTTTCACCCAATGACATCACAGGAAATTCAACAGGAAAGCCACCTGCTTCGAGCACGCCTTTTTTTACCGTCTCTGCAAGGTCTCTGAAATGCGCATTGCAGGGCGTTAGTTCGCTCCATGTATTACAAATGCCGATCACGGGTTTTCCTTCAAACGTATCAGCCGGAATGCCCTGGTTCTTCATCCATGCACGATAAATAAATCCGTCTTTACCTTTACGGCCAAACCAGTTGCTGCTTCTAAGTTCTTTTTCTTCCACGTATCTAATTTATAACTTAAGCAAATATCATTTTATTTCTTTTATATCATTTGCATTTGTGTGCTGTTAATATTAAATTTGATACTCCAAACCTCCCTCTTCCCTTCGGATAATTTCTTCACTGTAAAAATTTTTACCATGAAAACGATATGCTTTTTCCGTTTTGCATTTACCTGCTCGATGGGCATAATTTTGTTTTTGCAAACTGCAAATGGCCAAAACACATTTCCTTCAACTGGCAGTGCAGGCATAGGAACAACCACACCTGATGCTTCATCCCTGCTGGAAATTAAATCCACTGCAAAGGGAATATTGATTCCGCGTATGTCACAACATCAGCGGGATAATATTTCATTGCCTGCTCAGGGATTGATAATCTATCAAACCAATAATTCACCCGGCTTTTATTATTATGATGGTTCGCAATGGAACCCTGTTTCGGGAAAAAATGCGGATCAGTCATTATCAAATCTCACACAACCAACGGCCGTAAATGTTGATCTGCTGCCCGATAGCAATAATACCCGCAGTCTTGGCAATGGCAGACAGGCATGGGAAAATATTTATGTTGACAGTATACATTTTGACGATGGCACAACTTCTTCCGGCTCATTTTGGAAAAAGAAAGGGAGTGCTGTTTTTTATACTAATGGAAATGTGGGCATTGGAACAAATAATCCGTTAGCCAGGCTGCAGGTTTCAGGAGGTGATGCAATAATCAACAGTCTCACTGTTGGAAATGGCGCCGGCTCTGTTTCTTCCAATACTGTGGTGGGCAATAGTGCATTTGTATCCAACACTACGGGGACCAATAATACAGCTACCGGAGCTTATTCGCTTTCTGCAAATACTTCGGGCGTTTTTAATACAGGCAGCGGAAGTTTCACGCTAAATGCCAATACAACAGGCATAGAAAATACGGCAACAGGATGGGGAGCTTTATTTAATAATATCAGCGGCAGTTACAATACTGCAGCCGGAGTGAGTTCATTACTGGCAAACCATACAGGCAGTGATAATGCCGGGATCGGGTTTGCTTCACTTTATTCTGATATTTCCGGAAACGATAACACTGCAGCTGGCGGATATTCGCTTTATTTAAACACTGCAGGGTACAGTAATGTTGCAATTGGTGTTGCAGCATTGCGTGGTAATACTGTTGGGCATAACCTTGTTGCTGTTGGCGACTCTGCATTATATAACCAGGGAATAGCTATGCTTAACAGTTATACAAATACTGCAATAGGAAGTAAAACGCTTTATTCCAATACTTCAGGCATTCGGAATACTGCTACCGGTTTTAATGCGGTATATTCTAACATTACAGGAACTGATAATACCGCTGCCGGTAACCAGGCTTTATCTTTAAATACGGCAGGAAACAGTAACTCGGCTTTTGGAAGTTTTGCACTCTGGAACAATACAGGCGATAACAATACGGCAACCGGATACCAATCTCTTATTTCTAATGCAACCGGGCATGATAATACCGCAAGCGGGTATGGCTCACTTATTTTTAATACAAATGGATATGGTAATACAGCAGATGGATTTAATGCGCTACCGCAAAATACATCAGGCTTTTATAACACGGCAGTGGGAGAGTTTTGTCTTTATTCAAGTTTTGGGAATGGCAATACAGCTTTAGGCTATAGCGCGGATGTTTCATCTGCAGCAATAAGTAACTCTACTGCAATAGGTCTTGACGCTATTGTAAATGCTGGTAACACAGTGCTGGTTGGTAGCAGCAGTATTACAAGTGTGGGCGGCTATGTAAACTGGAGCAATTTCAGTGATGGGAGATATAAACAGAACATCAAACAAAATGTTCCGGGTTTACAATTTATCAACAGGCTGCACCCAATTACTTACACACTTAACATAAATGCTATTGAAAGCAAACTTCATTCAACCCAAAAAACTTTAAAAGATGCAGATGGCAACCCGCTTCCCCGTCCGGAAGATGATCCTGTAATAAAACAAAACATAGATGAAAAATCAAAAATTGTTTATACCGGCTTTATTGCTCAGGATGTGGAAAAAGCTGCAGGAAGTATTGACTATAATTTTAGCGGGGTAGATAAACCAAAAGATGACCAGCAATCATTTTATGGTTTGCGGTACGGAGATTTTGTGGTGCCGTTGGTAAAGGCAGTACAGGAACTTTCATCACAAAATGATTCCCTGAAAAATGAAAATGCTTTATTAAGAAAGGACTTTAACGATTTAAAAAACCTTGTACTCTCTATTGAGCAAAAGCAGGAGCAATGCAGTCCATGTGCAGTTGGTACAAGCCCGCAGTTACAAATAAATAATGCAGTTATCACAAACGGCGCTGCTTTGGAACAGAACGTGCCAAATCCTTTCACCAATGGTACCAGCATTGGTTATGTGCTGCCGCAGAAATATACAAGGGCGCAGATTGTAATAACAGATAAGAATGGTAAAACCTTACTGGTTAAAGATGTATCAGGTGTGGGGAAAGGAAAATTGAATTTGGATGCATCTGTACTGGCGTCTGAGGCCTATAACTATTCTCTGTTGATTGATGGAAAATTGATTGCCACGAAGCAAATGGTTGTGGCAAGATAAAGATGTCTTGTGAGGATGGAGTTATTTGTAATATTATTTGTGAAACGAAACTTGACGGTTCTATTTTTACAAAATCCGTTGCCCCTAAAAAACATCCTGTATCCTGAACACTTAAGAAATTCAACTCTTGTAATTGAGGGCTTTTTCTTTTATAATAAATTATAAGAGTTGATACAGTTAAACATATGTATTTGAAAGCCTCTAATTTTGAAAGTATAATTTTGAATTTCACATTCCATCCCGGAACATGAAATAATTTCTCCAGGCTTACCAGTCTTATCTCTCATTGATTTTCAATTTATAAGACAAAAAATATAATAAACCCACAAGGTGTACAGAATATGAAAAGTACTGATTTTAGTGGATTTCAGAGAAATAGCGATCTGATTAGTAACTGATTTCAAAGAATTTATTTTAACCCCTGCAGGGCTTATTATCAATTAAAAACTTTATGTTGGTTTCATTAAATGAAAATCACACTGTTACTGGCTCCTTTTCATATTTTAGCCAGGGTGTTTGCACTGTTTGCGTCAATTCAGTTTTATAATTGAAAGTATGCGACGCAACAGCAGAAACACAAAATATTAGAGCCTGGCACAAAAAATAATAAACTTTAAGCTAATAAACTGAATTGTTTAATAAGTTATTTTCCCTGTATCCCAGTCAAGCTGTAAGCCTATAATAAATCCTTTCTGGTTTGGTATTGGTATCATTGGTATTTCAGGTGGCTGTATTGCGCTGAATCCGCCTAATTCCACGCTCTTGTTCATTATACCGACAGTTAACATTGCGAGCCCTGTGAGCAGGTTCCAGCCTGCGCGGTTGACATCTCGCCGCCTGGCATCTAATGTTGGTGCAATGTAAAAGCCTGCATCTTTTCTTTCAAATCCGAAGAAATTGTAGCCATAACGTACGAATAAATTTTTGCCATCACAATAACCCCAGTAAGTGGTATCCGGCATTTCGTTGCTTATAGTTTTGCCAACACGATAATGCATTAATTCCAATAACTTATGTAATGCTGTATCGTTTATATAAAGAAAGGTTGGATTGTTGTTTACAAATTCTGAAAAGTTTGTGTAAAAGCCCGGCTTCAAACTGTCTGTTGTTAAAATGGGTTTATCGCGTTTTTGCAGGCCCTGTTCTTTTATTGTTTCGACGGAATAATATTTATCAGCGCTGCCGGTAATAATATTTTTATTTACATCAGTACCAATAATCATTGCTTCACATAAACGAAGTAGATAATAATCCCAGAATTCAAAGTTAAAATGCTTTCCGTTTTTATGTGTATTGTAATGTTCGTAACTGTATTTTTCACACATAAAAGTGTCAACAGAACCAACGTACCTGTAAAGGTTATTGCTGCCAATGTATTCTCTGCATAAAGCGTGTCCGTTGGTTAAAATAAAATTCGTATCCTCAATAATTTTATCCTGTATACTTAATTTTTCAATCTGAATAAGTAATGTGTCTTTACCCCGTGTGTATAAATTATTGTAATATTTATCAATGGTGTGCTGCAATCCAAGCGGCTGACTTGAATCTTTTAAAGCGAGAAAACCATCTATATAAAAACCTATGCCTGTTGTATCATACCTGGAATCAATAATTCGGACAGCAGAAAAAGGAATGGAATCCTTAAGCAGTATGCCTTCATATTTGTCTATTGATTCCCTTAAGGTTTCTACCGGCTTCTTAGGTGTGAAAATAAACTGTGCTGAGGCACTGCTGCAGGTATAACTTATAATTACGGTGACAAAAAAATATTTCATCATAAAGAAAACTTAGTAAGAGTCATCTCAAAAGTATAGAAATGTGAATTAGTGGATAAAACTCTTTGATAAATCACTTGCTGAGCAGGAATTTGTGAAGTATGAATTAATGCTGTACCAACGGGAATCAGAGGAGTCTATTCCATTTTTTTGAATACTTATATGAAGTATAAGAGTGCCCTTCATGGCATGTCAGGTAAAAAAAATTATTGTAAAAACTCAATACCGGTTTGTATCTCAGAAGACAAATAAATACAAAAAGGCAAGAATAATACGGTGGAAATGAATGTAAACTGCGCAGAATGGGCGTTAATTATGTAAAGGCTACTTTCCGATACAAAACTTACTGAATATATAATCAAGCTGGTCCTCATTGGTAATTTCCCCTGTAATTTCTCCTATATAATAAAGACAGCGTTTTATGTCGGTTGCAAGCAGGTCACCCGTTAGTTTTTCATCAAGACCTTTTATAATTTCAAGAAGCGACTCCCTGGTTTTTTTCAGGGCCTCTGTATGTCTTGCATTAGTTACAATCGTATCCTGCAGTAACGCTTTTTCATTTACAGCGGCAGAAAACAGACGCTCTTTCAATATATCAATGTTAACCCGGTTTTTTGCAGAAATAAATATCAGGTGTTCATTTTCGCTTATTGCATCTTTAATATCTGCTGATGCTATATCAGATTTGTTTCCCGCCAGAATGAAATGTATTTGTTCCTGTTTCAGTTGTTGCGCTATCTTTTGCAGTTCGTAGCTGCCGGTTTCATTCACATCAAAAATGTATAACACAATATCTGCATTACGCATTTTTTCAAAACTTTTTTCCACACCCATACTTTCAATTATATCATTTGTATGCTCCCTTATGCCTGCTGTATCAATTAACCGGAAAAGTATCCCGTTTATATTTATCGTTTCTTCAATAGTATCCCTTGTAGTTCCGGCAATGTCGCTTACTATCGCTCTTTCCTCATTCAGCAAAGTATTGAGCAGCGTTGATTTCCCTGCATTGGGTTTGCCAATAATTGCTACCTGTACACCATGTTTTATTACATTTCCCAGCTGAAATGATTCAATAAGGTCCTGTATTTTTTTGTTCGCTCTGTGAAGCAGTTCATATAATTTTCCCCGGTCTGCAAATTCTATATCTTCCTGCGAAAAATCAAGTTCAAGTTCAATCAGTGCGGAGAACTGCAATAACTCATCACGTACAGTTTGTAAAGTATGGGAAAAACCTCCCCGCATATTTTGCAAAGCGGTTTTTTTACTTATTTCACTGTTGCTGGCGATAATATCTGCTACGGCCTCTGCCTGTGCAAGATCCATTTTGCCGTTTAAAAAAGACCGCTGTGTAAACTCACCCGGCCTGGCAGTTCTTGCGCCACACTCTATAACCGCGTTTAAAATTTGCTGCTGTATGTATACAGAGCCGTGACAGGAAATTTCTGCCACATCCTCCGCGGTATATGATTTTGGGGATTTGAATACGGAAACAACTACTTCATCCAGCACCGTGTTTTTATGCTTTAAAAAACCAACATGTAAAGTATGCGAAGGCTGCAGCGATATTTTTTTTGAGGGGAAAAGCATATCAAGGATTTGAAATGTTTTATCACCGCTTATCCTTATTACACCAATTGCACCTGAACCCTGTGGTGTGGCGATAGCAGCTATGGTATCATCCCAGCCTGAAAATTTCCCCGACATAATTTTTTTTGCAAAAATAAACGATACCTGTCAAAGCGTACAATGAGACTATAGCGCAAGGCCTTATCATAAGTTTCCTCAAAATAAAACGGCTCCCGAAAACCGGGAGCCGCTTTTAAATTTTAGCATTAGATAAATGATTATTGTTCCTGTACCTGGAAAGTAACACTCTGCCGTTGCCGATAAATTACATTTCTTCCGTTCTGAACTGCAGGTATCCATTTGGGGCCGCGCTGTATAACCCTTACAGCTTCATCTGCTACGCCATATCCCGGATCATTCTCTGACTTAACTTCTGAAATATTTCCGTCCTTATCTACAAGAAAAGAAACTACTACACGGTAATCACCTGGAGGTGCGCCATTATCGGTAGGTACATCCTGCCTCAGGTTTCTTTCTAAATATTTCGTCCATGCGTCCTGCCCGCCCGGAAACTTAGCTTCTATTTGTACGGTTTTAAATTCCTTGTCGTAATCTTCTTCAGCTTTTGGAGCTTCCACCACACCAGTACCTTTGTCTTCAACGGGAGGCGCTATCACTTCGCTTTTGTCACCTTCCTGGTTAATGGTGGCGATATTTTTATTCTCCAGTTCTTCCTGGGGTGGCGGCGGCTGTTTTACTTCCTCGTCCTTTACAATTTTAGGAGGAGTAAATTTTGTAAGCTCCACTTTTGGTGGTGGTGGTTTTGGCGGTGGTGGCGGTGGTAAATCCGGCTTCTTTTCTTCTTTTTTTAAATCGGCAAGATTTACATCGTTTACTAGGATTGGCGCTGCTTTTGCCGGGCCAGACGAATTGGCCAGCAAAGCACCCAGAAACAGGAGCACACAAATTACCGTCATAGAAATTAGTGCTATTGTAATGCGCTTGTTATAGGTTTTGCGTAGCTCGTAAGCACCATATTCCTTATTCTTACCCTCGAATATAATATCGAGGATATCCGCACTTAAAATTTTATTTGTTTCCATTGTTATACAATGTTTTTAATTAAGATTCAAATTTCAGGGAATTCCATAATTTTTTATTTACCACCCTGAGCAGCTTCAGTCCTTTCTATTAACTGTTCTTCATCGCTTGTTACATTATCAAGTGCATAACGGCTTATTAAGTTAATGTTCATTTCATCAAAGATATCCACAAAATTTTTGTAAGTGCTTTCATTACCCGGCTTTACCACTATAAAAAAATCCGCCGTATCTGTGGTTTGCTTTTTATGGATAATCACATCCCTGATATCTTTAAAATTTGATGCTTTAAAATTGGTTCCCGATGCATCAGCTACCAAAGCGCCTTCATAATAAAAGACGTTATTGTCTTTGCCCAAAAGAATGGTAAGGGCACCTGATTGTTTAATCTTGGTTTGTTCTTCAGGTTTGTCTGTATCTTTTGGGAGCACCAGCTTAAATGCAGTTGGCTGGCTCATTGTGGTGGTAAAGATGAAGAAAGTAATCAACAGGAAACCAAGATCAACCATGGGCGTAAGGTCAACCCTTGTTGAATTTTTTTTCGCTTTCTTCACTCCCGGGCCTTTCTTGTGGTGCCCACCCCCCGAGGTATCCATTTCTGCCATAAAACAAAGATTTAATTTTAATTAAAATAGTTTTCCATGAATAATTAATCAACTTTTTTAGGTGGATTTTTCCATAATTCAGAACCAACAGGTACGCTTTCAGGGTTTGTAACCATCTGGAATTTGGAAAAATCATTTTTCTTAAAAGCTGTGATGATATTTTTGAAAACCGGGTATTTAGCAACATTATCACCTTTCATCAGTATATTAGGAATACGATCCATACCCGTATAAACAGTATTTACTGCACGCATCCAGTCAATCAATTCATTGTTTGCTGTATCCTGTGCAGGTATGCCGGGTAATGTGGCACCGGTCATCTGGCTTGTTGTTAAAGCCGCCTGCTGTTTTAACTGGGCAAATGATACACCAATAAAAGGAGCCGCTTTTAAAGCGCCGATCTCAGCATTAGAAAGACCAAGGTTCTTGGTAGTATTTATTTCACGTATAATTTGCTCCTTGGTGTCTTTATCGGCTGTACCATCCCCGGTGGACAAAAATACTTTACCCTGGTTGTTCAAAGATATCATCACCACATCTTTATCAGGGGCAATTTTTGAAGCCACGGATGTAGGAGTATTAACCGGAACTGCCTCCGAAGGTTTAAACTTAGTGGTAAGGATAAAGAATGAGAGCAGCAGGAAAGCAACATCACACATGGCAGTCATATCTACTGACGTACTTTTTCGTGGTATTTTTGGTCTGGCCATAATTAATTTTTAAGCTTAACACAATTAAGATGCATGTAATAAAAATTTCCATAAATAACTTTTCAGGTTATTTATAGTTAGCGGCAAAGCTCTGTGTTAAGGTAAAGCCTGATTCATCAATACCATAAGTAATTGCATCAATCTTTGTGGTAAATACATTGTACATAACGATTGCTATGGCTGAAGTACCGATACCCAATGCCGTATTATACAATGCTTCAGAAATACCCTGTGAAAGTTTTTGTGCGGCTTCACCACCACCACTGTCGCCCAATGCGGAGAAAGAACGTATCATACCCATTACTGTTCCCAGCAAACCCATCAAAGTGGCTACTGATGCAATGGTTGAAAGGAATACAAGGTTTTTCTCCAGCATGGGCAGCTCAAGCGCTGTTGCTTCTTCCACCTCTTTCTGGATATTCAAAACCTTTTGCTCAGTAGCAAGCTCATTGTTGGTGATCATTTCTTTGTATTTGCGCAAACCGGCTTTCATTACATTGCCTACAGAGCCTTTTTGCTTATCGCATTCGGCAAGAGCTTTGTCCACATCCTTGTTGGCCAGGTTGTACTGCACTTTACGTATGAATTCTGCAATGCTTCCTGTGCCGGACGCCCTGGAAACAGTAAGCAGCCTTTCAATACAAAATGTAATTACCGTAAGTAATGCACCGATAAGGATGGGTACAATAATCCCACCCAGATACATACGTGCAAAATTGCTTAGAGCCCCTTCACGGTCGGGCCAGAAACCACCGTTTTCTTTACCTTTTGAAAAGTTGGCAGGATCGCCGATAACAAATCGCCAGATAACATACCCAAGGATAACACAAAATAAAGGAGCCATCCATGAAATAGCATTGCTTTTCTTCTTTGGTTGTACTGATGTTGTACTCTTGATAGCTGCGGTTGCAGTTGGTTTAGTTTCAGCCATGACGCAATTGATTTTTAGGTTTAAAACTTAAGTTTGAAATTTGATTTACAATTCTAAGGAAAATTAATTTTAAAAAACAAGTAATCGTTGAAATTTTTTTAGTTGGGCGCACAATTTAAAAAAAAATAATTTAAAGAACTAATTCCTGCGGCATTTTTTTGCCTTTTATTTTCCGTTTCTATACTTTGCAGAGCGAACAAGTGTTTGCTTAACATTTTCCCTGCTGTTATTTAGTGATAGCGGGTTGGCTCTTCTTATTTTAAAACCGCTTATAAAAATTTATTATTTAAGAATTGCATTTGCTTAATTTCATCCATTCACAAAAAAATATACCTGCTTATGAAAAGGATTTATTTATTAATTATGGTGGTTGTATTTGCTGTACCCGTGTTTTCACAAAAAAGAAAAGCTGCAACACCAAAAGACACAACTTCTGCACCTCTACCGGGAGCTACGGCGCAAAAAAGCGGACCAAAAGCTTTTTCTGATTTAATCACAGATAAAGCCATCAGCAAAAAAGGTTTGTTCAATGTTTACAGCCTGGACGATAAATGGTATTTTGAAATACCTGACACTATATTAAGCCGGGAAATAATGGCCATTACCCGTTACAGCAAAGTTGCAGGAGGCGGAGGAGTGTATGGTGGCGAAGAAGTTAATGAAGTTACTATTCAGTGGGAGAAAGGTCCGTCTAATACTATGTTTCTCCGCGTAGTAACCACTATCAGTGTTGCTGATTCCACCAATGACATTTATAAAGCTGTTACCAATTCTAATTTAAACCCGATAGCTGCGGCATTTGATATTAAAGCATGGAGTAAAGATTCTTCCGGTTCTGTAATTGATGTCACCGATTTTTTTAAAGGGGATAACCAGATAGTGAGCGTGGATCCCGGCACAAAGAAATTCCTCAGCCTGATGTCTCTGGCGCCTGACAGGAGTTATATTAAAAACATCAACACTTATCCCATTAATACAGAAGTAAAAACTGTAAAAACATTTACCTCAAACCCGGGTTTCGGTTTTTCCCCATTCCCTTCTGTAACACTTCCTGCGGCAAATGCCTCCGGCGCGGTAACAATGGAATTAAATACTTCATTTATTCTTTTACCAAAAGTGCCCATGACAAAAAGAATGTTTGACCCCCGCGTTGGTTTTTTTGCAGATGAATATACTGTATATAGCGATGACCAGCAAAAAGTAGATGATGATGAATTTATTGTACGCTGGAGGCTGGAACCTAAAGACGAAGACATTGAGAAGTGGAAACGCGGTGAACTGGTAGAACCTAAAAAGCCAATTATATATTATATAGATCCCGCCACACCAAAAAAATGGAGGCCTTTTTTGATTCAGGGCTTGAATGACTGGGAGAAGGCTTTTGAAAAAGCAGGTTTTAAAAATGCCATCATGGCAAAAGAATGGCCGGAGAATGATACTACCATGAGTATGGAAGATGCAAGATTTTCCGTGCTGCGTTATTTTGCATCAGATATTGAAAATGCTTACGGGCCAAACGTTCATGATCCGCGCAGCGGCGAAATTATTGAAAGCCATATAGGCTGGTACCACAATGTAATGCAGTTGCTGCACGACTGGTATATGATTCAAACTGCAGCGGTTGATCCTAAAGCAAGGACAATGAAGTTTGATGATGAACTGATGGGGAATTTAATCCGTTTTGTTTCATCGCACGAAGTGGGCCATACACTTGGCCTTCGCCATAACATGGGCAGCAGCAGCCGCACACCTGTGGAATTACTCAGAAACAAAGCCTGGGTGGAAGCACATGGACACACCGCTTCAATTATGGATTATGCACGCTTTAATTATGTGGCCCAGCCGGAAGATAATATTTCTGAAGCAGGGTTGTTTCCGCGTATTGGCGATTATGATATGTGGGCCATTAAATGGGGATATACGCTTACAAATGCAAAAGATGAAAAGGAAGATGAAAAAATTACAAACAAATGGATCATTGATAGCCTGAATGCCAACCCGCGTTTGTGGTTTGGTACAGAAACAAACCCGTTTGACCCCCGCTCACAAACAGAAGACCTGGGCGACAACAATATGAAAGCAGGTGAATACGGAATAAAAAATTTAAAACGTATTCTTGTAAACCTGCCGTCATGGACAAGCGAAGAAGCAAACAAATATGTAAACCTGAATGATATGTATATGCAACTTGTCATCCAGTTTAACCGCTATATGGGGCACGTGCTGAAGAATGTTGGTGGCATTTATGAAACACCAAAAAGTGTGGAGCAACCGGGTGATGTTTATGAACCCACACCAAAGGAAATACAAAAGCAGGCAATTGATTTTTTAAGTGCACAATTATTTGCCACACCATCCTGGCTGTTTGATAAAAATATCCTTGATAAATTCAGCGAACCTGTTTCTACTGAAAATGTGGGCAGCATACAAATAAGCATTTTGAATGGTTTATTTTCGGCAAGCCGTTTAAACCGTATGTCTTTAAGCAGTAACCGCTGGGGCGCAGACAATACATACCAGGTGGATGATATGATGAATGATGTAAAAAAAGGTGTTTGGAGCGAATTAACAACAAAAAAACCCATTGATAACTTCCGCCGTAATTTGCAGAAGGCTTATGTGGAAGCACTGATTGGCATATTAAACCCCGGGCCGCAAATAACCATACAGGGGCTGCCGCAGCAGTTTGCAGCATTGTTCAATAACAATGTAAAAAATACCGATGTGCCTTCCATTGTAAGGGCGCATTTAACTGCTTTGCGCAGTGATATTCTTGCAGCTATCCCTTCCACTACGGATAAATTAAGCAAATATCATTTGCAGGATGTGGCAGAAAGAATAAGAAGGGCGCTTGATCCAAAATTATAAGGTTTTAATTGAATAAAATAAAGCCCCGCAAGTCATGCGGGGCTTTATTAATTTATACAGGGGTATTAAATAAATGAAAGAAAAGCATTGTAAAACAGGAGCCCCGCATAAATTCGGCAAACCGGTATTTATTGTACTGTTATTTTAAAAGAGCAGGACTCACCACCAAGCGGGTGCGGCCCTACAATCTGCGGAGTAAAGGTATATATGCCTTGTGCAGCGGGGGTACCGCTTCCGGTTAATGTTATATACTGAGCACCCAAAGTTGTAAAGGTTCCGGTATAATAAAACATCATACCATTAACTGTATTTGTAGCGATAGTAAAATTTCCAAGAGCAGCTACATATACATGCATACTTACATTATTGGTATTAGAAAGCGGGATACCTGAAATATAATTACCCGATGTTGTATCTATGCATATAGCGCCGAAACCTGATTCCAGAACATAAACAGCCAATGGTTGTGTGTTTAAAACAGTAACTGGAAAAGTACAGGATGAAGTGCCTGTGAATGGGGTAAATACAAGGTTTGCCGGTAACTGAGGTGTACCCGATCCGCTAAGTATAACACTTTGAATACCCGTAGCTGTAAATGTGCCCGAAGTTGAAAAGCTTATCCCATCCAATGTATCTGTATTCAGCCTGTAAGCACCAATTGCAGTTACATTTACATTTACCACTACAATATTTGAAGCAATTAAGGCTATACCCTCAACGTAATCTCCATGCACAGCAGCATTTTCGCATTCATTTGGTGCACCTGCCAAAGTAAAAGCGGCAACGGGCACACTTGCTGTGTCAACATTTACCACAAAAAAACATCCCAAACCAACAGGAGGCGTAAAACTGAAGCTGCCCGCAGATACCGGCGTACCATTGCCGGAAAGCATAATTGTCTGCATACCTGTATCAGTAAAATTACCCGAGGCAGAAAAATTGATCCCATCCGCTGAACCCGTGCTAAGTATATATGTTCCCGCGGTTGTAACGTTTACCTGCAATTGAACGGTATCGCCTGTATTCAATGGAGTACCGGCATAATAATTGCCCATGACCAAACTGCCCAAACATTCCCCGCCTTCACCATTTAATGTATAAACTGCAGTACCGGATGCTGAACCATTTACAAAACCGCCCTCATAACTATATTCTTTTGCACAGGTAGTGAAAAAAACAGCACAGGTTATTAAAAACAGAGAAGCAGCAAAAGCCGAAAATAATTTATTCATTTTTAAATTTAAAATACCCAACAGTTATTGAGCGCATGGTGGCGCAGTTGTTTAAAAATTGAAGATAAGAACTTTGAGCTTATGCGTGGGGCATTATTGGATGGACAACAATGAAGGGGTATTTTTTTAAAAATGAGCGCTTCATTTCTTAAATGATTGAACGGGATATGAAGAACCATTGTTCAATGTGAAGCACACGATTTATGCAGAAACCCATGTCACTTGCTTCATGCCTGATACTGATTGCCGGGTATTTTATTTTTTAAAAGCCGGGTGAAACTGGTGCAGGGTGGAGCGCAGAAAATCACGGTCTAAATGCGTATAAATTTCAGTGGTGGTAATGCTTTCGTGGCCCAGCATTTCCTGCACGGCGCGCAGGTCGGCGCCGCCTTCCACCAAATGTGTGGCAAAAGAATGGCGGAAGGTATGCGGTGAAATACTTTTTGTAATACCCGCTTTCTTAGCCAGTTTTTTTATAATATAAAAGATCATTACCCTTGATAGTTTTTGCCCCCGGTTATTTAAAAATAAAATGTCTTCGAAACCGGTTTGTATGTATTGATGATTGCGTATGCTGTCTTTATAAATGGTTATATATTTTATTGCATCACCGCCTATGGGTACTAATCTTTCTTTATCACCTTTTCCGATTACGCGTATAAAACCAATGTCAAGATAGAGACAGCTTATTTTTAAATTCACCAGCTCTGTTACACGCAGGCCGCAACTGTACATGGTTTCAAGAATGGCTTTGTTGCGGCCACCTTCCGGTTTGCTTAAATCAATTGCTGCAATCATTTTTTCTATTTCTTCAAAACTCAAAAAATCCGGCAAGGCCCTCTTTAGTTTTGGCGATTCCAGCAAAGTGGAAGGATCAGCGGTAGCAATATTTTCTGTTAAGCAATATTTATAAAAACTTCTGATGCCGGAAATGATCCTCGCCTGTGATGCAGCCGTAAAGCCCAGTTCACCAATCCATTTT
This sequence comes from Chitinophagales bacterium, assembly GCA_038207175.1. Taxonomy (GTDB): domain Bacteria; phylum Bacteroidota; class Bacteroidia; order Chitinophagales; family Chitinophagaceae; genus JBBRAD01. The sequence continues at coordinate 8,941 of JBBRAD010000001.1, read as the reverse complement.
ATAAACTGCTGCAGGTCTTTCAAAGCCATATCCTGCGGCGTTTTCAGCGTATCTGAAACCTGCAGGTATTGCGTAAGTTTTTCCACATCGCGCAGGTAAGCTTCCACAGAATTCTCACTCAGTGATTTTTCTAACTGAAGGTAAGCAGTGAACCCTTTCTTATAAGCATCCCACATAATGATTGCAGATTGAATGAGTTTATCATTATTTTCGCCGTTTCCAATACCCAATATTAAATATTCAAATTCATAATCCGGCATATACATGCAGCCTGTTAATCTCCGTTCGTTTAAACAAAAGGTAAGGCATAATAAAAAAGCATTCAAAGCTTATTTAAGAAAGTTACTTAAAATGCAGCCCCGCGGCCTTGATAAAACAGCAGTGGAAATAAATGCAGAAATATGGAAAGAAACGGATTGCCTTACCTGCGCCAACTGCTGCAAAACCATGACGCCAACATTTACGGCTAAAGATATTAAACGCATATCATCGCATTTAAATATGGGCAGGCAGGAGTTTATTGATAAATGGCTGGTGTATGAAAAAAAAGATAAGGACTGGGTAAATAAAAACACACCCTGTCAATTTTTAGATTTAAAAACAAATATGTGCGGCATATACGAAGTGCGCCCAGCGGATTGCGCAGGCTTTCCGCATCTTACAAAAAAACGGATGATTGATTATATGCATGTGCACCAGCAAAATATTGAATATTGCCCTGCCACTTATAAGATGGTGGAGAAGATGATGGAACGGATAAAAGTTTAAAATTTCTGGTTTCTCGTTTCTGGTTTGTTGGCAGCAAATAGCTTGAAGGCCGGTTACTGAAACCCATACCTGAAACCTCATACCTGATACCCTGCTTTTAAAAATATATATCCTCAATTAAAAAAAACTCTGCTGGCTGGTTGTAAAGCAGGGTAATTGCTACTGCATCAAATTGTATATATTTCCATTCAGGATGCCGGTACTGGTATTCTTCGGCGGCGTTTTTAAGGTTATTCATTTTTTCTTTGCTGATGCTTTCTTCGGGCTTTCCATATTTATCCGATCTTCTTGTTTTGATCTCAAAAAAATGAAGCCGGTTTCCTTTGCCGGCAATAATGTCCACTTCCCAGTGCTTAAAGCGCCAGTTGCGCTCTACAATAGTGAAGCCGATTTTAACCAAAAACTGTGCGGCCATTTCTTCGCCTTTATCTCCCGTATTTTTATTATTGTTCATTACAGTATATTGCTAAAGTTTTAAATGATGAATTATGGGGTTACAAGATAAAATTTTTAAACTGAAAGGCAAAGTGCAGCATTATGCATGGGGCGGTTATGAGTATATCCCGCACTGGCTTGGTATTAAAAATACAGAACATAAACCCTTCGCTGAATACTGGATGGGTGCACATCCATCCGCTTCTTCGCGGTTAGTTGATGGGGATAAAGAAATTATTTTATATGATGTTATTCAGCAGCAACCTGAAATATTTATCGGTTCAAAAGCGCTTAATGAATTTGGTGAACTTCCATATCTTTTTAAAATTTTAGATGTAAACGATATGCTTTCTATACAGGTGCACCCCTCTAAAACTGAGGCGGAGAAAGGGTTTTCGGCGGAAGAAGCGGCGGGCATACCCATCAATGCACCGCACAGGAATTACAAAGATAAAAACCATAAACCCGAAGTGATGGTGGCTTTAAGTGAATTCTGGTTGCTGCATGGGTTTCGTGAAAAGGAATCATTGAAAAAAATACTGGAAGATGTCCCTGAGTTTAAAAATTTTGTAAACTTATTTGAAGAAGACGGTTATAAAGCATTGTACAGGCATGTAATGGAAATGCCGCAACAGCAGGTGAATGAACTATTAACGCCGCTTATAAAAAGGGTACTGCAGCACAAAAAAAATAACAGGCTTACAAAAGAACAGCCCGGCTGGTGGGTAGCAAAATTATACGCAGATGAAAATAAAATGCACGATATTGACCGCGGCATTTTTTCCATTTATTTTTTCAATATTGTAAAGGTAAAGCCCGGTGAAGCAGTGTTTCAGGGCGCTGGCATCCCTCATGCATACCTGGAAGGGCAAAATGTGGAATTGATGGCAAACAGTGATAATGTTTTGCGCGGCGGGCTTACACCCAAGCATATTGATATCCCCGAACTGATGAAACATACTTTGTTTGAGGGCATTGTTCCCGATGTAATGAAAGGTAAAGATGCAGGCAGCGGCGAAAAAATGTATAACTGTCCTGTTACAGATTTTGGCATCAGCAAAATTGAATTGCATGCCGGTGAAACGTACAACCACAAAGCAAATGCGATGGAGATATTTGTGATTATTGAAGGCACAATGCAGGTAAGCGGAACAAATACTTTACCTGCGGCAAAAGGTAATGCAATGGCTGTTTTGTATGGTGAAAGCTATACTGTTTCCACGGATAGCCATGTGCTGATGTATAAGGCTTTTGTGCCATAGCGGTTTGCAGTTCGGAATGGCCGCCCATTGAACAGAATGATGAAGTGCTTGCGACGCAACGAAGACGCCCAAAGGCTGACAGCAGGTATAAAAAATAAGTTGTTCACAGTTTGAGGAAAATTGATTTTTATTTAATCCACCGGGTATTTTTAAAAACCTACTTTTGCAAAAAGGATTTTATTTTATGAAACTGAATAAACAGAGCCTGCTTTTTTGTATAGTGCTTATTGCGGTTACAACCTGTGTAAAATTAATTTGCGCACCAAAAATAAACATGAGCGGGTTTAGCAGCGTGATTGCTGTTTCATTGTTTGCAGGATTGATGATAAAAGATAAAAAGCAGACTTTTCTTTTACCGCTGCTTACCTTATTTATCAGCGATGTGCTGGTTGAAATATTTTATAAGGCCGGGTGGTTTCCCTTTGCAGGTTTTTACCAGGGGCAAATAATCAATTACAGTTTATTTATTTTAATAACTGCGCTGGGTATGTTGCTTAAAAATTTGCGCAGCGGTGGAATGGTGTTAAGTATTATTCTTGGCCCGGTGATTTTCTTTTTTATCTCCAACTATTTTGTGTGGGCAAACCAGGGCGTACAACTTGCATACAGCAAAGATTTCAGCGGATTGCTGGCATGCTACACTGCCGGCATACCTTTTTACAAAAACAGTTTAGTATCCACTATAATTTTCCTTCCGTCGTTTATGGTGCTGTATCAATGGATGGTGAACGGAAAAACTTTTACTAAAGCAATTTTTGGATAAGAATATTTTTTGTTGACCCGGCAGCATTGCTTTGGGCATCGCCTGATGTGTCACTCACTTGTACTTTCAATTCTTTGCTGAGCGGTTTTTCAACCACAGAGTTTCACTGAGTTTCCACCGTGTAATTTTATAATAAAAATTCTGCGTTCTCTGTAGTAAATAATTATTCAAATAATTTCCCTTCATTCTCGTACCATTCATCAACTAATAAATTATTTCCATCTGCTGCTGTGGTAGCAAGTTCATCGCAGCGGTTGTTAAATGCATTGTCTGCGTGGCCTTTTACCCAATGGAATTTTATTGTATAATCTTTTGACAGTTCATAAAACCTAAGCCATAAATCTTTATTTTTTTTGCCGCCTTTAAAATTATTTTTTACCCAGCCATCAAGCCATTTTTTTTCCACGCTGTTTACTATGTACCGGCTGTCAGTATAAATGGTTACTGCAATATTTTTTTTGGTAAGCGTTTCTAACGCGGCAATTACGGCCATCAGTTCCATACGGTTATTGGTGGTGAGGCGATAACCTGCGGATATTTCTTTACGTTTGTCACCAAACATAAGAATAGCGCCAAACCCGCCGGGGCCGGGGTTTCCGCGTGATGAGCCATCGGTATATATAATGAGCTGGTGTGACAAAAATTAAATTTAGTAATTGTAAAAATAAGAGGAGTTTATGTTACCGGCTAAAGTAAAACTATTTTGCTGAAGTTGGGTCGCTCAGTTGTACGGTTTGTTCATTAATCATCAAAAGAAACTTTGTGTTTGTTCATTTTGAATCTTAAATAATCAGCTAAAGTGGTTGAATAATTTTCTCTCGTAAAGAAAGCAATATTTAGTTTGTAAGGATCATTTGTGTAGATAGTCAGAAAATATTTTGTTTGCCCTTTTATATTATAAGTTCTATTTGTTTCAATTCCTTCAATATTATCAAAACTTATTTCTTTGGGATATTTTAAAATGATTTTTCTTATATAGTTTATCAGAGGATTATAATTTTTTCGTGATAGTGTTTTGTTGTTGAAATTAATAACCACTTTATCATTGGAAAGAAACATCCAGGAAAAAGATAAAAACAGTATTGAGCATATCATAATTTCACTTATTATAAATATACCTTCTGTTGATCGGAGATACATGAAAAGAATCTATGGAAAGAAAATGGAAAAAATAATTTCATCCCAAAACGACGTGTTCCAGATAATGATCTCATCATTGGATTGAGTAATTTTCGGAAAAGAAATTTTTTCTAATTCGCGAGGAAAAATCATTTTCTAAATAAGAAGATTTTATTTGCTACCCAAGAGACATAAAATTGCTGCGAATTATATTGTACCGCGAGATGCTGAAACAAGTTCAGCATGACGATTCATATTCCAACCGCAAGTGTGCGACGCAACGAAGACAAATAGAATTACTATTGCCCGGCTACAAAAAATACTCTCCTTTCATATAGGTAACTGCATTGCCGCTCATGAGTACGCGGTCGCCTTTTAATTCGCAATCGAGATAGCCGCGGCGCTTGGAAAGTTGTATGGCACTGAGCTTATTTTTGTTCAACTGTTTTGCCCAGTATGCAACGGTAATGGTATGCGCAGAGCCGGTTACAGGGTCTTCATCAATGCCGCTTTGCGGATAGAAGCAACGTGACACAAAATCTGATTCATCACCTTTTGCAGTGGCGATTACACCGCGGGCTTTTACTTTTGCAAGCGTTTTAAAATCGGGTGACAATGCTTCAATATCTTTTTTCGCAGGCAGCACCACCATATAATCAAACGATGTTTTAAAAACTGGTGCAGCATTTATGCCGAGGCCTTCAAACATTCCAGCGGGAATATCTATAACTTCTTCGGGCGGGTTTGCCGGAAAATCAAGTGTATATTTTCCTTTTTCTTTTTTTGTTACACGGAGAATGCCGCTTAAAGAATCAAATAAAATTTCATCTTTTTTATAACCGAGTTCGGTATAAAAAATATGCGCACTGGCAAGCGTGGCATGGCCGCAAAGTTTTACTTCTGTTGCAGGGGTAAACCAGCGTATGCGGAAATGTTCACCCTCAGGTACAAAAAAAACAGTTTCTGATAAATTGTTTTCTGATGCGAGCTGCTGCATGGTTTCATCAGGCAGCCATTTTTCCAAAGGGCACACTGCAGCAGGGTTTCCACCGAAAATATTTTTTGTAAATGCATCTACTTTGTAAATGGGAAGAGTCATTGTTTAAATGTTTAAATGTTTGACGTTTGACGTTGATCATTCAACTGCAAAGAAATTTAAAAGCTGCAATACAAATGGTAAAACCGGTTTTTGAAAACGGAATATTTCTTACCACTATAAATGTATTTTATTTTTTTTAATAACGCAGCTAATTGATTTTTATAGTTTCCTATCTTGCGGTAATGGAGCAAATCATTTCTTATCATTCTCTTTACCAGTTTACTTTTTCTGTTTTTAGATCAACCGGCTGCTCTGATGAACATGCTGCCACTGCCACCAAAGCTTTGCTGGCTGCGGATTTGCGGGGAATTGACAGTCATGGTGTGGCAAGGCTTAGCGGCTACATACGTCTTTGGGAAGCGAAAAGGGTGAATGCAAATCCTGGTATAAAAATAGTTTATGAAACGCCTTCTACTGCAGTGGTGGATGGTGATGCGGGATTGGGTTTGGTGGTTGCGCCATTTGCTATGCAGGCGGCTATTCACAAAGCAAAGCAATGCGGCACCGGTTGGGTAAGCGTGCGCAACAGTAACCATTTTGGTATTGCAGGCTATCATGCAATGATGGCTTTAGAGTATGATATGATTGGCATTGCTATGACAAATGCAAGCGCATTGGTAGCGCCCACTTTTTCTGTTGAAAGGATGCTGGGTACAAACCCCATTGCTGTCGCCATTCCTGCAGATAAACAGCCGCCATTTGTGGCAGATTTTGCCACCACAACCGCAGCCAATGGCAAGCTTGAAATATTGCAGAGAAAAAATGCAGATGCGCCATTGGGCTGGGTGCAGGATAAAAACGGGAGCCCTTCTGTAAATGCAAATGAATTAAAACAGGGTGGCGCATTGCTGCCATTGGGCAGTGACCGTGAACACGGTTCGCATAAAGGTTATGCATTGGGAAGTATTGCAGATATTTTTTCCGCTGTATTAAGCGGGGCATCTTATGGGCCGTGGGCGCCACCTTTCCCTGCGTATGTGCCCATGCCGGAAGATATGCCCGGTAAGGGTCTGGGGCATTTCTTCGGCGCCATGCGTATTGATGCTTTTCGGCCGGCTGAAGAATTTAAAATGCATATGGATAACTGGATTAAACGTTTCAGGAAAGCAAAACCTGCTGAAGGTTATGAGAAGGTTTTGATTCCGGGCGATCCAGAAAGAGAAATGGAAACCATAAGAATGAAAGAAGGCATTCCAATTGTTGAGAGCGTGATGGAAGATTTGAAAATTGTGGGGGAGAAGATGGGGGTGAAGCCCCTATCCCCTAAAGGGGAATGAAGACACCTTGTTATTTTGTTTGTATGTATCTGCTTCATCTTAATTTTAAAAAATATTCTGCATGAAATATTTCAGATTAATGTTTGCGATCCGGTTTCTTATTTTCTCAACTGCAATTTATGCCCAGCAAACTCCGCTTATCAACAGCAATGAAAAAATCATCTTCAATGCAAAAATATTTACCGCGGATGTACAGCAGCCTTATGCGGAAGCGGTTGCCATACGTGCTGATAAAATTATTGCCGTCGGAAACTTTGAAACAGTTAAAAAATCAGTTGGTAAAAACGCGGTGATGATTGATATGCAGGGCCAGTTTATTTTACCGGGATTAATTGACAGCCATTCCCATTCACTGGATGGAGGTTACGGGTTAACACGCGCCAACCTGTTTGACAGCATACTTACTGCGGATGGACTTGCAGGTTATGCACAAAAAGTAAAGAACAATGGCACCGGGATGATTGGAAATTTTTTGGTAATTGACGGCATCAACATATCCACGTGGTTGCATATTGATGAACTAAGAAAAGTTTTTGACAACGGCGTGTATGCAAACCAGCCCGTGCTGCTGCGCGGTTCAGACGGGCATACCGAATGGGGCAACAATGCCGTGGCACAAAAAGCAGGCCTCAGTAAAGATTTTATTCAGCAGCTTTTGCCATCGCAAAAAAAATATTATGGTACTGGTGATGATGGTTCGCCAAACGGATTTGTTGCTGACAGCGGCTTTGATAAAATTGACGCTGTAATGCCGGAAGAAAATATTGACTGGAACATGGCCGGTGAAAAAGCGCTGGAATATAATAACAGCCTGGGTATTACGGCATGGCTTGATCCTGCCGCGGGTGATATAAGCGCTGATAAAAACGATTACTTAGAAACGTACAGAAGGTTTTCGCTACAAAATAAACTTACCGCACATGTAGCGGCTGTTGTGGTTGCCGATGCAAATGCGGATGCGCAAACACAGGTAAATAAATTAAAATTATTGCAGAAAAAATATAACGGCACAAAAGATTTTTCTGTGATCGGGTTTAAAATTTTTGCTGACGGCGTGATTGAATATCCCACTCAAACAGCAGCCATATCAGAGCCGTATATTAATTCGGGCAGCAAAGGCGCATTGATGTTTAACCCTGAAAAATTTGCACATTTTGTAACCGTAGCAGATAAATCAGGTTTGCTTGTACATGTACATGCTATTGGCGACCTGGCTGTAACTGAAGCCCTGAACGGTTTTGAAGCTGCACGTAAAGCCAATGGCAACAGCGGCATACCGCATACCATTACGCACCTGCAGATTGTAAAACCTTCCGACTTTCCAAGATTCAGCCAGCTTGGCGTGCTTGCTTCCATGCAATTGCTTTGGGCGCTGGGTGATGTTACTACTATTGATATTGTAAAACCATATATCGCACCGGATTTATATAAATGGCAATATCCTGCACGTTCTTTACTACAGGCAGGCGCAACCATCTGCGGCGCAAGCGACTGGAATGTAAGCAGCGCCAATCCTTTTGAAGCTATTTATGAAGCGGAAACCAGGAAAGGTGAAATGGGTGTGCTTGATTCCACGCAATGCATGCCGCGCATAGCTATGCTGTACGCATATACCATCAACGCCGCGAAAGCCTTACGGCAGCAGGCTTTCATCGGTTCCGTTGCGCCGGGGAAATATGCCGATCTTGTATTGGTTGACCGTGATGTATTAACGGTTTCACCCGAAGCAATGGAGCAAACAAAAGTGTTATGGACAATGTTTGAAGGGAAAATTGTTTATACAACAAAGCACTAATATTTGCGCACAAATATTTTGTACCGGGCATTTGTAATCCTTCTCACCACTGGTTGCGTCGCACACTTGTGCTAAAGAAAATTATGAGCTTCAGGCTTTGGATGCTCACAGCTCATGGCGCTTAGAAGCTGTCCAAAAATGATTTTATAAATTGCTTATTGCATGAAAAAGTTGCGGGTGAGACAATACCACCTGCATAGCAGCTTCAATAGCTCCGACAGTTAGTGCAAAACCACCAGGCTGATTTTTGTTTTGAATGCGTTGAGGTGGAAAGTTGTGACCTGCAACTTTACAGGCAGGGGTATTTGTATTACAGATAAAATAGGGCCAACAGGTAATTACTATGGGTTTACTATAAGGTTACCGGCGGGCAGCGTGCAGGCAGCGTACAAGTACCGTCTCTATATGGTCTCTATAATGTCT